>NZ_JACXIZ010000099.1 GCF_014705605.1 Paenibacillus sabuli | reverse complement strand
ACCAAGCGGCGAAAGCCGCGCAGCATGCACCCGTTGTTATGTGCTGCTCCGTTGACCAAGCCCACGCCGAATCGTTTTGAAGGTTTCCCCCCCTTCTTTTCATCTTTTTATCGTGTTTTCGGTTTTATAGGGTTGTATAGATTTTATAGGTTTTATCATTATACAGCTTTATCCAGAATTTTATAGGGCTTTCATCTTTTCATACGGCGACCACGCGCTTTCATCCACGCTCGACTGTCGAATCGCCACGTTCTCCTGACGTTCCGCCTCACTCCAGTAACTCTAAATCTTTTGTTTTGAATAGCCTTTATCGTCTTTTCAGCTCTTCGCCTTTTTTATCGATTTTTCGTTCTTCAGGGGGGGAAACCTTCCGAACGGCTATTTCCAGCCGTTCGCTTACGATGTAGGCGCTCCGTTCCATCCAACAACCTGCGTTTATTTGGATGGCGGGTGGGCTTTTCTTCTTCGATTTAGCTACAGGAGTTGCATATAACGTTCAGGGTTCATGACGTCCGACGAAGTCGGATGTGTCCGGCTGATTCTGCTTCCTGGCTTCATACCTCCGGTCCGGACCAAGCGGCGAATGCCGCGCAGCATGCACCCGTTGTTATCGGGAGTTTCTTGACTTCTTTGAGCCACCTTCAAGCATCTCAATCATTTCCGTTAATTTACTTATCTTATAATGAGGTTGGGTTTCTGGTACATCCCATTTCCTGAATCCTTCTAACCAAATTGTTTTCAAGCCAGCATCACTTGCTCCTTTTACATCATTGAGAGGATGATCGCCTACATAAATAGTAAATTCCGGTTTCACTCCTAGTCGGTCCAAGGTGATTTCAAATATCCTTTTCGCTGGCTTCTTTACCTGTACTTCATCTGAGACTATAATGGCATCAAAGTGTTCCCGTAATCCAACAAAATCAATCTTTGAGTTCTGTGAGTGGGCAGAACCATTCGTAACTAAACCTAGTTTTAGACCTTGCCTTTTCAAACTTTGTAAGACATCCATTGCACCTTCCATTAGAACAGAGCATTTGTAAAATTCAGAAAACCAAAAATCAAGTAATTCCTTGATTGTTGTTTCTTGCTTCTTCCACTTCAAAGTACTCAGTAATTCTTGATATAGTTCCTTCTTGCTTCTATATCCATCATTATCTGCCTCAATAATATACTGTAAAACGTCTTTTCTTTCAGAGGGCTCTAAATCTATTATGTATTTTTCTATGAGTCTATTTGAGAATTCTTTAAAGGCCTGCTTTCTGTTTATTAATGTGTTGTCTAAATCAAAAATAACTGCATGTATATTCATTTAGTCTTCATCCGCCCTTTCAAGAAATTTCCGATAACGTTCAGGGTTCATGACGTCCGACGAAGTCGGATGTGTCCGGCTGATTCCGCTTCCTGGCTCCTACTCTCCGCCCGGACCAAGCGGC
>NZ_JACXIZ010000098.1 GCF_014705605.1 Paenibacillus sabuli | reverse complement strand
AGAAAGTTGGATGGAATCACATCAAGCGAAAGTCGCTATTTTGAATCCTTATTTTGGACAGACGTATCCCTTGGGTGATGATTTAATTTTTTTTGAAGTTGAAGCCTCGATCGATTAAACTGCTAAAGGCAGTGATAGCTGCTCCATTTGAATCTCTTGCAACCTTTTGATGTTTGCAACATGATTCGGCGGCAGTGCTGTGGCTCGAATATGCCGAATCATCCGCTCTATTAAACGAAAGGCATCCCTAAGGATGAACCACTTCTCAACACGTTTCGTTGTGCGAACCGGAAGCTTCTTATGTTTCATAACGGAAGTCAGTTGATTCGACTCTTGCGCAAATGCCAGCTCCACTTGTTTTCGAAATTTCAGCATGTGCGCTTGTAGTTCGCTATCTTGCGGCACTGGCCCATAGAAGAACGGGTTTTCCTTGAAGTCATAACCAAACTGCTTATCGCAAAGACCTTGCAACGGACAGGCGCTGCAGTCCTTATCATCACCGCGAAACCAAGCTGTGTATGTATCTTTATCGAATCCGTCAAATACAAGCATGTGGCCTTGCTCGCATTCGGGCCTTCCTTCGGAGGAGCAGTGCTGCGGAATGATCGTATTCTTCTTGATTTCAGTCACGACCGCCACATCGTGTTTCAGGAGCGCCTCTTTCTGATCGTCAGCATCGAAATAACCTAAATCAGCCACCAAATAATCGACCTTCAGTCCCTCGATTTTCTGCATCATTTCAATGAGCGGCAACATCACTTTGCCGTCCGCTGTATCGTTGGGCAGGATAATCGAGAACAAGACAAGAGGACCTTTCGGGCTAGGGCAGACAATAGAATGCTTGCGGTAACCGATGAAGAACTTGTTCTGATTCGCCTTGTTACGCTGAACACCGATTGTCGCATCTGGATCGGAATAGGTTTTTTTGCAGTTGCAGTGGCTTTGGTCCGAGCAATCACAGCGTTTATGCTTGTATCCGTTGACGTTTGCCCAGACGGGTCTGGAGTCGATGCCTGTTAGCATCGGGGACAGGAAGTCCTTCCATTTCAGCGCCTGCGTAATGAGGTCGAATAAAATGGCATAAAACAATTCGGCGCTGACCTTGGCTCGAAAGTTGCTCAAGCAACTATGCACCGGCACCTTTTCGATGTTGGGAACACCGATGAAGTTGCGCCATGCCTGGTTTTTCGGCTCATTCAACTGCCTCACCAGTTCACGAAACGAAGAGATTTCTGGACGAGTAAAATACAAATAATGCATTCGAAAGCAAACTCTTGGATCCACTGGCGGGCGCCCGCCATCTTTGTAAAGCGGAGCAATCTTCTCGAGCACAATGGCGTCATCCACATGATCAATATAATCGATAAGTTCAGGATCAAAGCCGAGTGTGTTATAGTAGTGGTAGGGGAGCAGTTCTAACTGCAACTCCATGAAAATGCACCTCGCATATTGGTATTTGTGGTGGTCGGGATACCTCCATTTTACCATTTAATGCTTCGGTGCATTTTTGTTTTTTTATCTGAATCTAAGGGCTTTTTGAACAGGCTCT
>NZ_JACXIZ010000097.1 GCF_014705605.1 Paenibacillus sabuli | reverse complement strand
CGCCGCTTGGTCCGGACCGGGGGTATGAAGCCAGGAAGCAGAATCAGCCGGACACATCCGACTTCGTCGGACGTCATGAACTCTGAACGTTAGATGAAAGTGACAAAAGAGAATACTCTAGCAGGAGAGATCGATGATGATATGTACAAACCGAAAAGGTGATGTTTTTGAAGAATTCATTAAAACTAAGGAAGATCAATTCGATAATATTGACATTAATCCAATTACCCATGCATTAGTTGTCGCAAAAAATAAAGATGGCTTCTTGCTTTTATTTAATAGTTGGAAGAAAAATTGGGAATTACCAGGGGGGATGATTGAGGCTGGAGAAACCCTAAGGGACTGTGCGGAAAGGGAAATGTTTGAAGAAACCAATCAAATTCCAGAGCGAATTGAGTTTAGAGGATTAATGAAGTTTACCTTAAAGAGTGGAAAGGTCGAATACGGAGGGCTTTTCAGTGCAGATATTGAATTAGAGAGGCCTTTTTTAAAGAATGATGAGGCAAACAAAATAATTTTTTGGGACGGAACCACAGAAATTGGTTATATTGATGAAATTGATAAAGAATTATTGAAATACTATTAAGAACTATTTTGTAAGTTAAGCAGAGAAGTTGTCACCATCATCTAACAACGGGTGCATGCTGCGCGGCATTCGCCGCTTGGTCCGGACCGGAGGTATGAAGCCAGGAAGTAGAATCAGCCGGACACATCCGACTTCGTCGGACGTCATGAACCCTGAACGTTAGCGGAAATAACCGAAAAGCATATTGGAGGGCTATGACATGGAGAATAAAGAAACGTTTAATTTCATAGCTAGTGATTATGAAAAGTATAGACCAACATACCCTGATGAAATGTTTGATGACATTCTAAATTATTCGAATATTTCAATGGAACAAAAAATTCTTGAAATTGGCTGTGGAACTGGGCAAGCTACTGGCGGACTGGTTAACAAGGATTATAAGAACATCACGTGTATTGAACTTGGTGATAAATTAGCACAGTTTACAACTGAAAAGTTTAAAACTTATGGAACGATTAAAGTTATCAATACATCATTTGAAGAATGGGATGGAGAAGGAAGTCCATATCATCTAGCGATTTCTGGAACAGCATTTCACTTTATTGATCCTACCTTCGGATACAGAAGAGTATGGGAACTTCTAGATGATGAGGGATCAATAGCTTTTTTCTGGACTGTACATGTTCCATTGTTTGATACTCTTCACAATGATATTCGTTCACATTATCAAAAATTAGCACCACATTTGGATGATTCTAAGTATCAATCACCAAATGAAGTTGTGAATAAAAGGAAGGAAACAACAATTCGAACAGGAATATTTAAAAATATTATCGTTCAAGAATATAGTCAAATTCAGAGTTATACAAGCAATGATTTTGTTTCTTTGTTAAATACCAATTCTAGACACAGATTATTGTCAGAACGAACAAAGGATGTCTTATTAGAAAGAATTAAAAATTCAATCGATAAAGCAGGTGGAGTTATTAATAAAGAGCATAGAGTTGCTTTATTCTTAGGAAAGAAAAAAATTTGATTGTTAATCAAGAAGTCAGTTACTTCCGCTAACACTCTGGATTGGTTGCGAAGTGGCCCAGAAAAAAAGACCTTCGGGGCGGGAAGCGAAGGTCAGAGTGGAACGGTCATGAGGAGCAG
>NZ_JACXIZ010000096.1 GCF_014705605.1 Paenibacillus sabuli | reverse complement strand
CTCACATTCCGCACCCTTGAGACTCTGAAAATGGCGAATTATGGTGTATGCTAGATTCAGAGAATCAAGCGGGGAGCGGATGGAATCATATGGAGATCGAACGCGTGTACGAAATGGGTTATTTGCCGTTGGTATGCGGAATCATGAAGCAATTGGGCTTGCGTAAGAAAATCGATCAACTCGTCCCCGTCGACCCGCAGTGTCGGACGAGCGCTGGCGAAGCCGTTCAGTTGCTGGTACTCGACATCCTGAGCGGACGAAACGCCTTGGTTCACGTGGACAAGTGGGCGGCACAGCTGGATCTGGATGCTCTGGTTCGTCCCGGTCTGCAAGCGGCTTGGTTCAATGATGACGCACTCGGGCGGCACTTGGACCGTTTGCATGAAGCGGATATTCATGCGGTGTACTCGGCCTTCCAACTGCAGGTGTATCAACACGAACGCATTCCGATGGGCGTATTTCACGGCGATACGACCAGCATGTCCGTGTACGGCGCCTATACCAAACCGTCGGAAACGCTGCAAATTGTTGAAGGCTATAGTCGCGACCGGCGCGGTGCCAAGCAAATTCAATTGGGCTTGATCGGCAATACGGACGGCATTCCGCTCTATGGCGATGTCCACGACGGGAACACGTCGGACAAAACCTGGAATCCGGAGGTGCTGGAAAAGCTTCATGCGCAGTGCGCGGCTGCCAAGCTGGACGACTTTCTGTATGTGGCGGATTCAGCGGCGATGAGCACATCCAGTCTGGATGCGGCGAAACGTTCCGGGGCCTATCTGTTAACGCGGGTTCCCAATCATCTGAAGATCGTCAAAGCAGCACTTGCGGCAGCAGATGCCGAGGCGACCACGTGGACCGAGAACGTCCGGTTTGTCACGTCCAAGGAAGGGGCGACTTACCGGTGGTTCGCCACCGAGGCGGAGCACGAGGGGCATTCGCTCCGCTTAATCGTGGTCGAGTCCAGTGCGTTGGACAAGAAAAAGGAAAAGACGCTGACCCGCGCGCGTGAGCAGGAAGCGGGCCAGCTTGAGCAAGCGGCAAAAGAAGCCGCCCACACGCCGTGGCATTGCCGGGCAGACGCGGAGCGCGCGGCGGAAACGTTCCGGCGTGAACAGGCATCCCGGTTTCATCACGTCGAGGTGGACGTTGTTTCCCAAGACGTCGTTCGAAAAAAACGAGGACGCCCCAAAAAAGGAGAAACGCCACAGGTGGATACGGTGTATGCGTTACAGATCACCGTGTCGCCAGACGACGCGCGGTTTGAAGAAGCGCGCCGCCGGACTTCTCGTTTCGTGTTGGGAACCACCCTGCCCATGCAATGGCGGGGAGAACGCAGAGACGGAACCGCGCTGCTCGGACTGTACAAAGGGCAAATTCAGGTGGAAATGAATTTCTCCTTTCTCAAGGATCCCGTGTATACCGATGAGATCTATCTGAAAAAACCGGAGCGCGTCAAGGTACTGGGCTATTTGTTTTTGCTGGCGCTTACGATCTACCGGGTATTCCAACGCCGCATTCGTCAACACATCACGGAGCAAAAGCCGATGCGAGGAGCAGGTGGGCGTATTCTGCGCAAGCCGACAGCAGCGGCGATCTTTCAAATCTTCACATACCGGAAGACCGCGGTGCTGCGCCTGCCGGACGGCACCCGACTTCGACAGATCGTCGGCTCGTTTAGCCAAGAAGAGCGACGGGTATTGCGTAGTCTCGGCTTGGATGAATCTGTCTATTTGGGATAATGTCAAAGGATCATTTCCGCGATGGTTTTTCTTCAAAAATCATCGCTAGGGCTCGTTGAGCTTATTTTTCACTGCAAAATTCCGCTCGCCGGCCTATTCTAAGGGTGCGGAATGTGAG
>NZ_JACXIZ010000095.1 GCF_014705605.1 Paenibacillus sabuli | reverse complement strand
CGTCCGGGCCGCATGCGGGCCTCCCGACGCTGCGGCCCTGGCTGCGCATCGGGCGCGGCGCGGCGATCGCGATGCACGGCGCCGGGCTCGGCCGGGGCATCCCCGATCCCGCCGGCGGCCGCCTGACGCTGGCGCCGGACGGCCGCATCGAGGCGGCGTTTGGCTACGAGGAGTGCGGGCAGGGGCTGCTGGCGACGCTCGAGCAGATGCTCGTCGAGCAGCTCGGGGTGGCCGTCTCCGATCTGCGCCTGATCGTCGGCGATACCGATCTCGTGCCCGACAGCGGCTCCAGCACGGCCTCGCGCGCGACCTCGATGCTGTACCAGACGCTGCGGGCGATCGGACCGGCATTCGCGGCGCGGCTGCTGGAGCGGGCGGGGCAGGCGCTGCGCCGGCCGGCCGGCGAGCTGGCGCTCGGAGCGGGCGGCATCCGGCTGCGCACGGACCCGGAGGGCGGCTCGGAGGAGGCAACGGAGGAGGCAGCGGGCGAGCCGATCCTCTCATACGGCGAGCTGGCGCGCATGCCGGGCGAGGCGATCCGCTGCGAGGCGGCGCTGCACTATCCGGTGACGCCGGATCGCCGCACCGGCGCGCATTACCTGTACACGTATGCGGCGGTGGCGGTGCGCGTCGAGGTCGATCTCCGGAGCGGCCGGGTGCGGGTGCTCGGCCAGCATCATGTCGTCGCCGCCGGACCGGTGGCCAATCCGCAGGGCTACCTCGGCCAGATCGAGGGCGGCAGCGGCATGGCGCACGGCTTCGCGCTCGGCGAGGATGCGCGAATGGCGGGCGGCGTCTACGCCTTCTCCAACTTCGACGGCTACCTCATCCCGACCATCGCCGATCTGAGCGGCGAGACCGTCGTCGAAGCGATCGAAGCGCTGCCCCCGGGCGATCTGTACGGCCCGCGCGGCGTCGGCGAGATCGGCTCGGTCGCGCTGGCGCCGGCGATTGCCGCCGCGATCCACGATGCGACCGGCATCCGCGTGTCGCGGCTGCCGGTGGAGCCGGAGCTGCTGCAGCGCCTGGACTGGCTGGGGAAGGGGGAGAGGGCATGAGCGAGGCGAGCGAATGGGAGCTGTCGCCGATGGGCTATCGGCTGCGCTGCACAGTGAACGGGCGTCCGGTGGAGCTGGACACCGCCCCGACGCGGCGCATGCTGGACGTGCTGCGCGACGAGCTGGGGTTGACCGGGACCAAGCTCTCCTGCGGCATCGGGCGCTGTGGCGCCTGTATGGTGCTCGTGGACGGCCGTCCGGTCAACGCCTGTCTGGCGATGGCCTATCAGTGTGCGGACCGGGGCGTGACCACGATCGAGGGCGTGGCAGGCGCCGGCGCGCAGCTGCATCCGCTGCAGCAGGCGTTCCTCGAGGAGGGCGGCTACCAGTGCGGCTACTGCACGCCGGGCATGATCGTCGCCGCCGCAGCGCTGCTGGCTGAATACCCGCAGCCGACGGAGGCGCAGCTCGTCGAGGCGCTGAGCGGCAATCTGTGCCGCTGCACCGGATACGGCGGCATCCGGCGCGCGATCCGGGCGGCGGCGTCCGGCGAATCGCAGGGAGCCGGAGCCGTGCGGGCGGGCGTCGATGGCGCGGCGACTGACGCAGACGGAGGAGCGGGCGCTGCCGTCGATGACGAGGCTGCAAGCGGTCGCGCTGCGCCGCCCTCCGGCGAGACGCCGCGCGAGTACGCCAGCCGTTGCGGCCGACGTACTTGGCGCCGTGCTCCATGGCCGCGCAAGACTTCATGCGTGCGCGCCAGCCGCCGCCCTGCTGCAGGGCGGGCGCGATCGGCGTCATTGTCGCTGCGCGCGCTTAACGAGGCCCGGGAGCCTCCCGCATTTGCGGCGCTGCTCGGCGGACTGTTCGAGCACTCGCCATGGGTGGCGGAGCAGGCTTGGGCGCGGCGGCCGTTCGCGACCGCGGCAGCGCTGCGCGCGGCCTTCGCCGATGCGGTGCGCAGCGCTCCGCTGCAGCGCCAGCTGGCGCTGCTGCGGGCTCACCCGGAGCTGGGCGCGCGG
>NZ_JACXIZ010000094.1 GCF_014705605.1 Paenibacillus sabuli | reverse complement strand
ATATGATTCCATCCGCTCCCCGCTTGATTCTCTGAATCTAGCATACACCATAATTCGCCATTTTCAGAGTCTCAAGGGTGCGGAATGTGAGAAATAACATTCCGTTGGGACCTCTCCTTGACGAAGGAGAACGGTTCCTTTCTTATATTCCTCCACTTGAATCTCACTCGCAATCACTTGTTGCTCATCTTCACTAAATGAAGTGTATTTCGTCAAATATTTGATCAAGATGTCTTTCATCCCGGCCCCCTCTTTCTCCTCAGCAATTATACCACACCAATAACAACAGACCCGACCATTCCTACCATTCGCTTCTAAAAACTCTGCGCCGTCACTCCCGCTACAGGGTCGAAGGTTAACATTTTCGTCCCGTAATGGCGGCACCGGGAAAATGGATTAGAGCTTGCTCCATGACCTGAATACTCATGAGATCCAGATGGTTGGCAGGCTCGTCCAAGACGATAACCGCAGCACCCGATAGAAGACACTTGGCAAGCGCCACTCGAGCCTTCTGTCCGTCGGACAGATTGCCAATCATTTTGCTCAGATCCGCCTCCGTGAATTGCAGCATGGCTAGGTAAGCTAACCCGTACGGATCAACTTCTCGTCCGTCGTCCTGCTCCGCATTCACGAAATAAAGAGCCTGAACTTTTTCAGTATCAGACTCATCATTTCTCACTTAACTGACTTACAGCTTATCAAATTCCACTCCGTATTTATTGAAGATGGCTTTGTATTTATTTTCGAATATGGTCCATCGATTTTCTGTTCCGTACTTTTCCTTCAACGCCTCAAAATAATGTTTAGCCGCAGCCGCATCATTGGATTGCAACAGCAAATGAAAGCTCTCTTCGCCCAGATGTAAAAATGGACCCGATGTGTAGTAATCAACAATCGATCTGGCGCTGGTCATAGTCCCATAAAACTGTATAGCCTCTTCTAATCCATTTAGCAGCGTTAACCTTAAATCATCCCTACTCGTTTCAGGAGTGATCGAAAATCGATCTGGAACCGAACTAACAATCTGCCCTATCCTTGCTCGGAAATGACAATCCACTTCTTGAGGCGCCGTCAAAACCTCTTTTGATTGTATTCGTGCCAGCTCCGCCGCATAAATACCACAGTTCACATAAAACCCTACATTGTCCGCTGAATTGCCGGCAGATTTTTGAAAATTGAACATATAGATAAGGCCTTCGGCTGGTTTGCTGAAATTCAGACTCTTCTTTGCAAAGCCATGCTTGGAAAGGAACGGCTTGACGTCCTGCTTAATCAGATCGTTAAAAAGCTGCTGCAACATAATCCCCCCGCCCTCCCACTATAAAGTAATGTTTTCGCCTGTTTTCTCGCTCATTCTCAAGATTTCAACTTTGACAGCTTTAGAGACGCTGGTGGAGAATGAAGTCTCACCACGATTTTCTGTAAGGGCGTAGGCGGGAACAGAGCTTAGGATCGTTTGGATTCCAAAACTGTGGATAATGGATATGATCGCACAATGGATCTCCACATTCACCCTTGGGGTTTACCCTCCCATGTCACGCTGGGTCTGTGCCCTTACATTCCTTCGTTCTGCCTCTCAAGGGGTGGATGCCGATTCTCGCTCCTTTACAGGGTCGTTGCCCTTACGGTGTGTAGTTCGTCGGCTTCTCCGGTGCTTCCGTTGTCTAGTTGTTCTCCTTGTGAATCATCGAGATTGTAGGTAGTTGCTTCCTTGATATTAAGCAGCCAATTGTTGTAACTGTGCTTGCCGAACGGGGCCAACAACATCAATAGCGTTATACTCGCGTTGCTTTGTCCCCAGCGTATACAGAACTCGAATGAGTTTTCCACACAACGCGATGAGCGACTGTTTCTTCTTGAGCGGGTTCTGACCTCGTGTCGTGAAATAGCGGTGTAGCGCTTTAAACTCTGGATTCTTGGCTACCATCGGCATGATCGCCCGGAACAGCAGCGCCCGCAGGCGTGACCGCCCTCGCTTGGTTATGCCTGTCTGGCCTTTACGTATTCCGGAGCTGTTCTCCATGAGATTCAGCCCGGCCAGACGAATGATTTGTTGACCATGATCGTAGGTATTCAGGTCACCGACTTCCGCCAGAAATCCGGCGACGGTGAGGATGCCGATCCCCGGTATGGTCAGCATTTCTGTCGTTCCCGGGATCCCCTCCAGAATCTCCTCCACCTGAGTCATAATGGCTTCAAGCTGCTCGTTAAACA
>NZ_JACXIZ010000093.1 GCF_014705605.1 Paenibacillus sabuli | reverse complement strand
TGCTGGGCGAGCTGGCCCGGCGCGGCGACCGGGTGGCGATCGTGATCAGCGACATCACGCGGCCGACGCCCAATGACCGGCTCGTGCCGTGGATGCTGGAGGAGCTGTCCCATGTGCCGGACGAGCAGATCGTCATTATCAACGGCACCGGCACGCATCGCGACCAGACGCCGCAGGAGCTGGAGCAGATGCTCGGACGCGAGGTGACGCGGCGCATCCGGGTCGTCAATCATCACTGCCAGGCGAGGGAGGAGCTGACGCGAGTCGGCTCCATCTCCTTCGGCTGCGAGGCCTGGCTCAACCGCGAATATGTAGCGGCTGACGTCCGTATTGTAACCGGTTTCATAGAGCCCCATTTCTTCGCCGGCTTCTCCGGCGGCCCCAAGGGCATCATGCCCGGCATCGCCGGGCTGGAGACGATCATGACCTTTCACAATGCGCGCATGATCGGCGATCCGCGCGCAACCTGGGGCCGCACGGCGGACAATCCGCTGCAGGCGATGGCCGCGGAGGTGAATCGGCTCTGCCCGCCGCACTTCCTGCTCAATGTGACGCTCAATGCGCGCAAGGCGATCACGGGCGTCTTCGCGGGCGAGCTGTTCGCGGCGCATGCCGCGGGCTGCGCCTTCGTCAAGGCGCATGCGATGCTGCCGGTCGAGGCCCCGTTCGACGTCGTCGTCACGTCCAATTCGGGCTACCCGCTCGATCAGAATCTGTACCAAGCGGTCAAGGGCATGAGCGCCGCCCGGCAGATCGTGCGCAAGGGCGGGACCATCCTGATCGCCGCCGAATGCTCGGACGGCTTGCCCGCGCACGGCAACTACGCCAGTATCCTCGGCATGCGCCCGACGCCGCAGGAGTTGCTGGCGATGATCGAGGAGCCGGGCATCCGCCTGCTCGACCAGTGGCAGGTGCACAAGCAAGCCGTCGTCCAGGCCTGGGCGGATGTGCTCGTCTACTCGTCGCTGACGGAGGAGCAGGTGCGCGGCGCGCTGCTCACGCCGGTCGCGTCGATCGCCGAGGCGCTGCGCGGGCTGGAGCGCCGCTATGGAGCGGACATGCGGGTCGCGGTGCTGCCGATGGGACCGCTGACGATTCCCTACGTCCGCGAGCCGGGACAGATCCAAGGACAAGCAGAGGAAGGAGCTGGCGAATCATGAGCTGGTGGCTGCGCAACAACCTGCGGCTGATTCAGACGAACCTGCGCGAGACCGACGCGGGGATGGACGTCGAGCGGCTGATCGGCGATCTGCAGGATTTCGGCGCGAATGCACTGATGATGAACGCGGGCGGGATTTTCGCCTTCTATCCGACGGAGCTGGAATACCATTACCGCACACCTTATCTGCGTCACGATGTGCTGGGGGAGGCGATCCGCCGCGCGCATGAGGCCGGCATGCGCTTCTTCGCGCGCTTCGACTTCTCCAAGGCGCACGAATCGATCTATGCGCGGCATCCCGAGTGGTTCTACCGCACGCGCGAGGGCCGCGAGGTCAATTACAACGGCATCGTGCATACCTGTGTCAACGGCGGGTACCAGCAGGACTACTCGCTGCGCATTCTCGAGGAGGTGCTGACCCGGTATCCGGTGGACGGCATATTCTTCAATATGTTCGGCTATCAGACGCGCGATTACAGCGGCAACGAATACGGCATTTGCCACTGCGCGAGCTGCCGCACGCGGTTCATGGCCGAGTACGGGCACGAGCTGCCCGCCTCGCGGACGGATGGCGGCGCAGCAGGTGCAGCGTACCGGGCCTTCCAGTGGGCGACGACGCGCGACATGCTCGCACGCATCCGCGCGCATGTCAAGGCGCTGCGGCCGGACGTGGCGATCAGCACGTACAACGAGTACGGCGTCGATATCGTGCGCAAGGAGTCCAATACGGCGCTGGCGCGTCCCCATCCCCTATGGCTCTATTCGGCCTCGGAGAATGTGCAATCGGTGGAGGACTCGTGGGCCGACAAGACGATCAGCAACTGCTGCATCAATGCGGTCGATCTGCAGCATCGCTTCATGGGCGTGTCGCCGCACGAGGTGCGGCTCCGGCTGTACGAGAGCATTGCCTCCGGCTCGGGCCTGGACTTCTGCATCATCGGCGTCTTCGCCGATTACCCGGATCGCGCCGGTCTGGACGCGGTGCGCGAGGTGTATCGCTTCCACCGCCGGCACGAGCGTTACTTCGGCCAGCTGCGCTCGGCCGCGCGGCTGGCGCTGATCAAGCCAAGCGGGCCGCGCGCGGCCGGCGCGGCGGAATACCACGGCCTCTACAAGATGCTCAAGGAGGCGCATCTGCCCTTCGACGTCATCGTGCAGCATACGCTGGCGGACCATGCGGCCCCGCTCCGGGAACGCTGCGCCGCGTTGATCGTGCCTGATCTGCCCGTGCTGCAGCCGGAGGAAGCGCAGACGCTGCTGGAGCTGCAGCGGGCGGGGGTGCACCTGGTGCTCACCGGCGGCTCGCTGACGGACCCGGCGCATGCCGAGGCGCTGCGCGAGCTGCTGGACGCCGCATACGACGGGCCGATGACGGATACGGACGCGGCGTACCTGCTGACGGCCGAGACGGCGGCTGCGCAGGCGCCGCCGCTCGACGGCGCGCAGATGAGCACGGCGGGGAGGTCGGACGGCGCGCAGACGAGCGCGGCGGGCGGGTCGGACGGCGTGTGGCCGCCGCGCCCGCGCGAGCCAGAGGCAACTGCCGGGACTCGGAGTCAGGCCGCCGCGGCCGACCGCGAGTCTCGCGAGCCGGGCGAGCTTGTCCCGGTGCGACCTGCGTCCGCGGCGCCTGTGGCCGGCAGCGGCGACCTCGCGCAGCCGG
>NZ_JACXIZ010000092.1 GCF_014705605.1 Paenibacillus sabuli | reverse complement strand
TTCCCTCTTTATTTCCAATTCTGGAATCTTTACTGAACTACTATGCTGTTATCTTCAAAATGAAGTTGATGCTTTTTGAACAGACTCTATTATGTGATGTTGGGGCCATCCTCGAGTAATCTACTACAAAATTCATCGTTTATCTTAATAATCGTTAAAATAAATAACCTTAAAAATATATAGTAATTCTGAGTATGTTTGTTTTCATCATCTGTGGAGAATGGTTGCAAATGACTATATTTATTCCTCAGATCTAATCCATTATTAAATTGTGATTTGTTTAATAAATAATTGATATACTCTTGTTCCGGTCTGGAAAAAAGAGTGCTTTCAAATTCTATAATATTCTTATCTTTAAGCTCGTTTAATATTTTCCTTCCATCAAACGAGTACTTCCAGTACGCTACTACATCATTCGTATATAACTCATAAAGTATTAGGATTAGAACTCCATTTGGAAAGACTATCGATCCAGCTTCATCCACTGTCAAATAGTTGTTCTTAATTAGCCACTCAATTTTTGGTGTATCGAACTCTGGGTAATCACTTATTTTAACTTTCTCATTGCATAGTAATTTAAAAAAACTATCATATGTCTTCTTCGTCTCGTCAATATATCCTAGGCCACTTTGATCTGAGAAGAGTAAGAATGTCACATTATGAAACTCATTACCAATACCATATGCATATTTATTTTCAATGAGAGACGGAATGTTCTTATAAATTAAATGTTCAGAACGAATTTCAAATAGTTCCAGATCAATATGACCTTCTTCAACATAAAGAATGAATTGTTTTAGGACTGATTCTAAAGCTGGCATCACATTAGTACATTTCTCGAGGAAAGTTGAGTTTACTGACGGCATTGTAACTCTGAAGTTATTGGCCCCAAACTCCGTTGATAAATACTCAACAAAGAACCATTCGATAATTTCTTCCAACCTAATACCATTTCTGAATAGCTGATCATAATAGCCTTCCATTTGAAGGATTGAGAAATGATTCTTATGTTCAAAAAAAAATCCCTTAACATAAGCATTCTTTGATGAAGTTAAAATATGACGCTCAAATACTCCCATTTCACTTTCCTTATTTACTAAAGTACATCTCATTTGTAAGTCAACGTATTCAAACAAATAAATGAAATTATTTAGTAACGTTGCATACTCAAGATTATCCCTTATCCAATTGGAACTGTAGGTAGCAGAGGTTGATAAGCCCTCATTATTTATCGAGACTACATTTTCTTGGTTATTTGCAAATATTACACTCGTTTCTATTCTCATACCTGAGTTATCTTTAAAAAACTGTTGCTCCTGTTCTTCGATTTTCTTTTTTGATTTCAAGATCAACTTTGGTGAAATCACAAGTTTATCTTTATTGCTTTGAATATTTGCAATCAGCTGTAAGTAATTAGGATTAGGTTGGTCACAATCAATATAATTGGAGATTATTTTCTCCTTGTCTTCGATGCTTAATTCTTTAGGAAGATGTATTTCTGCTATTTGTCTAAAATGTTTCATTTCATATTTATTTAGAAGTAACTTCGCAGAAGAACTATCACTAAGCATATATTCCCTAATTATTATGCCGTAATGTTCTACTATATTCTTGAATATTAATAACTCAGACAATTTGACTTTTGATGAGAAGAGAAGCTCTTGGATAATTTGTTCCGATAAATTCTCATATACCCTGAACTTTTCAATCAATTCCCAAAAATCAACTTTATAATAAAAAATAATTTCATCATAGATATTAGATATATTATCATCTGTAATTTCTTTAATATATCTAGCCATTATTCCAAAAAATTCATTAATATTTTTTTCGAACCGCTTGATATCTTCCGGATTCCAGCCCAATAAATACAATTTATTATCAAAATACTTTTTAATATTGTAAAGTTCGATAATGTCATTAATATCATTTGCTTCTTTATTTCCAGCTTCATATTCATTAATGAGTATTTCACTATTTTTAAGATTCCGTCCACATGTTAAATCGTTCGGTGAGTAATACTTCACTCTCTCCATAATTCTTCTCCTTAAAAACAAATTTTTCATTATTGAATGTTCCTGATTTTCGCCCCAATTTCACATAACGTTCAGGGTTCATGACGTCCGACGAAGTCGGATGTGTCCGGCTGATTCTGCTTCCTAGCTTCTCAACTCCGGCCCGGACCAAGCGGCGAACGCCGCGCAGCATGCACCCGTTGTTGAACGAAACCGCTGCGCGGTAGCTCTCGAAACCCCTACTTCCATTTTATCACACCTTCCGCTATTCTCTGGAGAAAAAAAGGAAGGTGTTGTCCCATGTCCAATCTGTCCAACGATCTCCAAGCCATGCAAATGGCCATGTCGCTTCGCGGCTTTGCTCAAAGCACGCAGCGCACGTATCTCGCCCATCTTCAGCGGTTTCAGGCGTTTTGCTCCCAGCCCCTTAGCGAGACCGGTTACCCGGAGGTTCGCGCCTTTCTTCATCATGCCATTGCCATTCGCAATCTGAGCTCCGCCTACGTGAATTCCGCCTATGGCGCCCTCAAGTTTTTCTTCCAATCCGTCCTCTGCCGCGAGTGGAACATGCTGCATGTCCCTCGTAAGAAAAAGCAAGCCTTCCTCCCCACCGTGCTCTCCACGTCGGAGGTCCATCGGCTGCTGGAAGCTACGCCCAACCTCAAGCACAAGGCCCTGCTGTCCACCATCTATTCCGCCGGGCTTCGCGTCAGCGAGGCCACCCATCTGCGGATTAAGGATATCGACAGCGCCAACATGCGCATCTTCATCCGTCAGGCCAAGGGCCACAAGGACCGCACCTCGCTCTTGTCCACCAAAAATCTGCTGCTCCTCCGGGAATACTGGAAAGCCTACCGCCTTGCGGTCTGGTTGTTCCCCGGCGTCCCGGACACCAAGCCGATCGCCACTCGGAGCGTGCAGTTCGCCTTTCGACGCTCGCTTCATGCGGCCGGGATTGAAAAAGACGCCTCCATTCACGCCCTGCGCCACAGCTTCGCCACCCATGCCCTCAATCAAGGCGCCACCCTCCTGCAGATCAAGGAGCTGCTTGGCCACGCCGATCTTCGGACCACTTCCTTGTATGTGCATCTCACCGA
>NZ_JACXIZ010000091.1 GCF_014705605.1 Paenibacillus sabuli | reverse complement strand
ATTTCAACTTGACCACCAGGCATCTCCCAGCCTCTTTTCGGTCCTTTAATCAGTAACAGTTCGTCTTTTTCATTGACTACAATTGCGGCTGCAGATACGATGTGCTTGGGTGGGTTCATAGAAATCTCCTCACTAGATCATATGTTTAAGATCTATGGCACTGGGGTTTTATAGTTCTTTGCAGGTTTCATCTAACGTTTAGGGTTCATGACGTCCGACGAAGTCGGATGTGTCCGGCTGATTCTACTTCCTGGCTTCATACCTCCGGTCCGGACCAAGCGGCGAATGCCGCGCAGCATGCACTCGTTGTTAGATGATGTTGCTGACATCCTGAGTTCTCTTACAAGGGTTTTGTCCAATTTTCCGTACTAATTATGTATTGATTTTGTACTCGTGTTATAATGTGATAAATTAGATTTTGAAGGGGTTGAAAAAATGGCTGTTACTAAAGATCAGTTAAATAAATTAATTCAACAACTTCCTGACGATGTCCTGCCAATTGCTGCTGACTTCTTGGAAAAACTGGTTTCTAATCCCTCGCAGTATCGCCATATACCTTGGGATAACGAACCAACCACTGATGAAGATCTCAAAGAAATTAAAGAAGCTAAAGCGTCTTTTGCGCGTGGCGAAGGTATTAAACTTAAGGATGTAATCAATGACTTACTCAATTGAGTTCTATAAGAACGCCCTTAAATACCTCCAGAAATTGGATAAACCCACCCGGACTCGAATCACCCATTCGTTGCAATTACTTTGTGATCATCCCTTCCATCCTGAGCTGGACATCAAGAGAATGAAAGGTACATCTGAAGAGTACCGATTAAGAGTTGGATCTTATAGAATCGTGTACGCTGTTGAAGACTACAGATTATTAATACAAGTTATCAAAATTGGATCTCGAGGAGATATCTATAAGTAAGTGTATTGGGGTTTATCTTTTATGTAATGTCTTTTGATTTTTGTTCCTCAGCAATTTCATCTAACGTTTAGGGTTCATGACGTCCGACGAAGTCGGATGTGTCCGGCTGATTCTGCTTCCTGGCTTCTACTCTCCGGCCGGACCAAGCGGCGAAAGCCGCGCAGCATGCACCCGTTGTTATGTGCTGCTCCGTTGACCAAGCCCACGCCGAATCGTTTTGAAGGTTTCCCCCCTTCTTTTCATCTTTTCATCGTGTTTTCGGCTTTATAGGGTTGTATAGCGTACTATGTCAAGTACTTTTTTTTTGACTTCAGAGCAACTCAAACACACCTAACCTTTATATTTTACAAAATATGGTTACCGACTAACGAAAAGCAGTGGATGCATGCGGCAGGTCTCGAACCTGAAGAAAATAGCCTCGTTTTCAATCCTGTATGCAATCTGGCTGAGTGCAGATGGTCGTCTAACGTACAATACGCATTGACAGGACGAGGTGGATAACGCTAAGGTACGAGGTCTGGCCTCCAGAATTTGATCCGATCTTCCCTCGGTCCCAGACCTGCGGATGCCTCATTTTTGTTTGTTGCTAGGCAGCGACGGGCGCAAGCATACAGTTAAACGCAAGCTTTTTGTTCATTTCCTGCAGGAGCCGGTACGCAGGCTGAGCGGAGTGGAACGGCTGCCTATCCCGCAGCATGGCAAACGCAATTTTAAGCATCTTGTTGCCCATCGCGACAAAGGTCGCGCGCTCATGCTTGCCGCGGTGCTTCAGACGCTCGTAGAACGGCTTGAGATCGGCATTGTGCAAGCAGAGACTCCGGCCCGCGAGATAAGTGACATAGCGCAAGTGAGCGTTCCCCTGCTTGGAGATGCTGCGGTAGGAACCTTTGCCGCCACCGGACTGCTTGACAATGGGATTCGTCCCGGCCTTCTTGATGAGCTGTCCGGCATGCTGATAATCCGAGACATTCCCCATCTCCGCGTAGAGTTCAGCAGCTAGGGACACGCCGAGGCCCGGAACGGTTAGGAGTAATTTCCCGTCGGTCTGGAGCAACAGGCTTTCAATCTCCTGCTCCAGTGTCTGGATTTTGGTATCGAAGGCGCGAAGGTCCTGCAGCTTCATCCGCAGCACAAGGAGCTCGGGACGGAGCGTCTGCGGGTCAGGGGCAAGCGATTCCTTTGCCACATGAAGCAGCTTGCGGATTGCGGTCGTACGCAGCTTCAAATTGTGTGCAATGGATAACGTCCGCAGCCCCTCCTCACCCCGTTGCAGAACAAGGGAGGGGTGCGGATAATGCTCCATGAAAAAGAGGGAAGCTTTGCCCCAGAAGTCGCTGAACACCTTCACTTTTTTGGCTCGCCCGTTCTGGTGTTCGGCGTAGCCTTGAAACTCGCGCCAGACGACATCCATGAGCGCTCGGATCTCCATGCGAAGGGACGAGCGCTTACGGATCTCTGTGCGTTTGGCGCGTGTAAGCACACGTAGTTGTCGCTGGAGTCCTTCCGCCAAGCGGAATTCGGTCGCCTTGTTGTTTCGGAGGGCATGAGCAATCGCCACCAGATCGAGGTCATCGGTCTTGCACCAGCTCAGTGCGCTCGCCCGTTCTTCGGAGGTCGTGTAGGCATTGAGAATTTGAACGAGATATCCCTGCTTGCCCATCTGCCTGACGATGTCCTCATAGTAGTGACCGGTGGCTTCAATACCCAGAAACAAACGCACCGCCCCCGACTGCTGCACGGCTCGATCAATCGTGTCATAGAATCGCTTCATGCCGGAATGACTCACCGAGAAAAAGAAGGGTTTTTCAACCACATCGCCGAAGTAGTTACAGATCAATGCTTTTTGGTGGAGCTTGGCCGCATCGATCGCTACGATGAGGACCTGCTCCAGGTTAACGCCTCGTAGTTGTTGACTGAACTTCGTTCCCTTTAAGCCTTGAATATGGTGGGATTTCCCCATGTGACTTCGGCCTCCTGTGGTGGGTAGGTTAGATTGAAGCGCTTCGTCAGGTGCTTCTTTCTTCGATAGTCGCTGGGGATTTTCCTTTTCTATGAGGATTATATTACACGCCAGATTTTATAGGTTTTATCATTATACAGCTTTATCCAGAATTTTATAGGGTTTTCATCTTTTCATACGGCGACCACGCGCTTTCATCCACGCTCGACTGTCGAATCGCCACGTTCTCCTGACGTTTCTCCTCACTCCAGTAACTCTAAATCTTTTGTTTTGAATAGCCTTTATCGTCTTTTCAGCTCTTCGCCTTTTATATAGATTTTTCGTTCTTCAGGGGGGAAACCTTCCGAACGGCTATTTTCAGCCGTTCGCTTACGATGTAGGCGCTCCGTTCCATCCAACAACCTGCGTTTATTTGGATGGCGGATGGGCTTTTCTTCTTCGATTTAGCTACAGGAGTTGCATATAACGTTTAGGGTTCATGACGTCCGACGAAGTCGGATGTGTCCGGCTGATTCCGCTTCCTGGCTCCTACTCTCCGCCCGGACCAAGCGGCGA
>NZ_JACXIZ010000090.1 GCF_014705605.1 Paenibacillus sabuli | reverse complement strand
AGCGGCCCGGCAGCGTGGCCGGCTGCAGGCAGAGCTGCTGCGCGGCGGCCGGCCGCCGGGGAGCTGCCGGTTGCTCGTCCGGCTCTGTCCGCTGGCGGCGCGGACGAGCGCCGAGGCCGAGGCGCTCGAGCGGGCGCTACGGACGTCGCCCGGCGAGGTCCATGCAGCGCCGCCGCCGCTGGTGCTGGCCGGCACCGGCGAGGCGATCGCGGGCGAGCTGGAGCGCTGGCTGGCTGGCGGCGCGGCAGACGGCTTTCACCTGATGGGACTGGGACGCGGGGAGACACTGGCACGGTTCGTCGAGCTGGTCGTGCCCGAGCTGCGGCGGCGCGGTCTGCTCGCAGCCGGCGAACCGGCGCAGACGCTGCGCAGCGGGCTTGGGCTGGATCGTCCGGCGAGCCGCTACGCTGTCGTGCCGATCGGAAGGGAGGGAGGTCAATGACAGGCAATCACGCGGGCCGGATGCTGCATCTGAACGTATTCGTGCACGGCACCGGCCATCACGAGGCCGCCTGGCGGCATCCGGGGGTCGTGCCGGAGCAGACGCTCGACCTGGCCTATTACCGCGGGCTGGCCGAGGTGGCCGAGCGCGGACGATTGGACTCGCTGTTCGTCAGCGACGCCTACTTCGGAATCATCAACAAGCTCGAGGCGACCACGCTGCTCGGCGCGCTGGCCGAGTCCACCCAGCGGATCGGGCTGATCGCGACCGTCGGCACGACCTACTGCGAGCCGTATCATCTGGCCGCGCAGTTGGCGACGCTCGACCGGATCAGCGGCGGCCGAGCGGGCTGGAATATTGTGACGAGCAGCGCGGACGGTACGGCGGCCAATTTCGGCCGGGCGCGCCATCCGGACCATTCGGAGCGCTACCGGATGGCCGGCGAGTTCGTCGAGGCGGTCAAGTGGATGTGGCAAGGCGGGGCCGCATTCGACGGCGAATACTACCGGGCCCAGGGGCCTTATCGTCTGCCGGTCGCGCCACAGGGCTACCCGGTGCTCGTGCAGGCGGGCTCCTCGGAGAGCGGCCGCGCCATGGGCGCGCGAATCGGCGAGGTCATCTTCACTGCGCAGCAGACGTACGAGGCGGCTCATGCGTTCTACGCCGATATGAAGGGGCGGCTGGCCGGTTACGGGCGGAGCCCGGAGGAGCTGGTGATCATGCCCGGCCTGTGTCCGATCGTGGCTGATACCGAGGCCGAAGCCCGCGAGCTGGAGGCCGAGCTCGGCGAGCTGATCGACATGCCCGACGCGCTGCGGCGCCTCTCGACGCGCTTCGACGCCGATCTGGCCGGCTATCCGCTGGACGGCCCGGTGCCGCTCGAGCGGGCCAAGGCGCCGGAGTCGATCAACGCGCTGCGCAGTCGCCAGCAGCTGCTGCTCGACCTGGCGCGCGACGAGCGAATGACGCTGCGTCAGTTCGTGCACCGGTTCGCGGCCGGACGCGGCCACTTCGCCTTTGCCGGGACCGCCGTGCAGTTGGCCGACGAATTGGAGCGCTGGTTCCGGGAGGGCGCGGCAGACGGCTTCAACATCATGCCGCAGCTATTCCCGGGCGGACTGGAGACGTTCGTCGACAAGGTCGTGCCCGAGCTGCAGGAGCGCGGCTTGTTCCGCATAGAATACGAAGGCGCGACGCTGCGCGAGCATCTGGGACTGCGGCATCCGTTGGCAGAGCATGTCTAGCGGCGACGATGAATGATTTCATGGAGGAGTGGTCAGTGATGAATCCAGCGTCAGGCAACGAATCCGTTCGAGCGATCGCGCAGACGATCGTCTATATGCAGCAGCATTACCGCGACAAGATCGACATGGGCACGCTGTCGGCGATGGCCGGACTGACGGCGAGCTCGTACTCGCGCCTGTTCAAGCGGACGATGCGCGTGCCCCCGGTCAAGTATCTCACGCAGCTGCGCATCGAGCGCGCCAAGCGGCTCCTGCTCATGCACGGCGCGCCGGTAAAGGAGGTGTCCGCCGCCGTCGGCTTCGGCGACGAATTTTACTTCAGCCGCATCTTCCGCCGCCTCGTCGGCGTCGCGCCGTCGCACTACGGCAAGCGCAGCAAGGGGGGAATTGAAGGGAGTTAGGCGTTTGGCGGGGGCCTCGCCCCTGCAAAGCATGCAACCTGGGTATTGGCGAGGGTCATGCTGAGTCGCCCGTTGCGCGAACTGTACTTTTCGACTGAATCGGCAAGGCTTCGGGCGGGAGAGGCGTTTCCGTCCAGGTTGCATTACTCGTGGTGCGAACCTCAGGTGCACATGAAATCCCCGGGAGGTTCGCACCCCGCGCCAGGACTGAGTTTTTAATTAGAGACTCGTGTTTTTGGACCAATAAATGTATACTAAAAATAGGTTCGCACTTTTGCGCCCGGGAGCCCTTGCCGAGTAAGGGCTCCCGGGCGCCGCTGTCGCATCCCTCGCGGATGCGTGGATTGAAACGACAGTTACTCTGACGCTTATACGGTCAATCTAGTGTCGCATCCCTCGCGGATGCGTGGATTGAAACAGGCAGAACTCCAAATATATCTACTCCATTAGAGTCGCATCCCTCGCGGATGCGTGGATTGAAACATATAACCCCAGTCAACCCCGGCCACTACTTTCTGTCGCATCCCTCGCGGATGCGTGGATTGAAACATTGTCGGTACACACATTTTTAATTGCGAACGAGTCGCATCCCTCGCGGATGCGTGGATTGAAACCCTCCAGCGCGTCCACTTCCACAAATTCGGCGGTGTCGCATCCCTCGCGGATGCGTGGATTGAAACATAACGCGGAATATGATGCGGCCATCCTGCGCAAGTCGCATCCCTCGCGGATGCGTGGATTGAAACTTGTGTTCTCTCTGTTGTCTTGTGCGAACTGGATGTCGCATCCCTCGCGGATGCGTGGATTGAAACAACGCCGCCGCCGTTGGCGACAAAGGCCACGCGGGTCGCATCCCTCGCGGATGCGTGGATTGAAACATCGACGGAGTGAAGGTGGAGGCGCTGCCTGAAGTCGCATCCCTCGCGGATGCGTGGATTGAAACTTTTGTTCCTTATCATCCCTAGCCCTTAGAATCTGTCGCATCCCTCACGGATGCGTGGATTGAAACCCACATGCGCCCATTTTTGCGAGGTCGCCTACCGGTCGCATCCCTCGCGGATGCGTGGATTGAAACCTTCTATGGCATCTGCCCATCTATCAATAGTGCTTGTCGCATCCCTCGCGGATGCGTGGATTGAAACCTGGAGCGAAAGAACGACGGCGAGCAGCGGTCAAGTCGCATCCCTCGCGGATGCGTGGATTGAAACTCGTTCCCGAGCTGCTTTAACGCTTCAAGTGCTAGTCGCATCCCTCGCGGATGCGTGGATTGAAACGTCTCGCTGTTGGTCTGGATCGTGCAAGCAAGGAGTCGCATCCCTCGCGGATGCGTGGATTGAAACGGCACTAAATACCCAGAATTAAGGTATTTTTCTGTCGCATCCCTCGCGGATGCGTGGATTGAAACTTGTAACTACGCTCGTTGTTCGGTATCACGTCCGTCGCATCCCTCGCGGATGCGAGAATTGACAGTCTGGGGATTGTGCTCTCCATCTTCAGGCACCGGCGGAATGCGCTCCGTGCATTCGTCCACACCTCCGCCGCCCCGTGGGCTAACGGACGCTGCCAGGCTAACGGTTGCGAGCGTACTTATTTCGATCCATTTCAGGCGATTTGCAGGCTAACGGTTCCCACGGCGCTTAATTGGCTCCAATCGCGCGTTTTCGATCGATTTTACGGAAATAAGACCTGTGGCAACCGTTACAATTTGATCGGCGCTTTTTTTGGCTAAATAGCCGCTGTCGCAACCGTCCCTCGTATTTAAGAGGGTTGCTCACGAATGCTCACGCATTCGCAGGATTTCGAGATTTTGCACAAGTCGCACCTTGGCGGCGT
>NZ_JACXIZ010000009.1 GCF_014705605.1 Paenibacillus sabuli | reverse complement strand
CCAGGAAGTGCGAAGAACCGACGCCGAACAAAAGGGTAGGCGAGCTGAGGGAGTACACGAAGGAAGGGACTGACTGCCGTTTTTTTTTTTTTACGGCTACCCGCAGGACTAAACCAAGTGGAAGAACCAGACACCAGCAAGGAAAAGACGAAGAGGAGCTTGCGTGTGGGAGTGAAGGAAGCGAAGAAACGCAAATGGTATAGCCTAATGGATAAAATCTGGGCGATGCCAAACCTGGAGGAAGCCTTCAAAGCGGTCAAGAGGAACCGGGGAGCGCCGGGTGTGGACAACGTGACCATCAAGGATTACGAATCGAAGTTGGAGGACAACTTAAGAGTCCTTCAAACCGCCCTGCGAAGCAAGAGCTACACCCCGAAGCCCGTGAGACGGAAGTACATCCAGAAAGAGGATGGCTCCAAGCGACCGCTAGGCATACCTACCGTGGGAGACCGAGTAGCGCAAGCCGCGCTAAAACGTGTACTTGAACCGATCTTTGAGCAGAAATTTTGCGAGCGCAGCTACGGATTCCGTCCAGGGCGCAGTGCGCACATGGCATTGGAGACGATCCGAGCAGACCTGATGGCAGGGTATCGGTACGTGATCGACGCCGACCTGAAAAGCTACTTTGACATGATCCCGCATGAACGGCTCCTGGAGCAGGTGAGAGAAGAGATCGTGGATGGCAGTGTGCTATGGATGATCGAAAGCTTCCTGAAAGCCGGCGTGTTGGAAGATGGGGTGGTCCAAGCCAGTGACCTCGGAAGCCCGCAAGGCGGGGTATGTAGTCCGCTATTGGCAAACATCTACTTGCACCCGCTGGATGAAAGGATGGAAGCAAGAGGCCATCGGATGACGCGCTACGCGGACGACTTCGTTATCTGTTGCCGGTCCCGAAAAGGAGCAGAGCGCGTGCTTGGACATATCACAAAGCTGCTTGAGACGGAACTAGGGCTGAAGGTGCATCCGACGAAAACGAAAATCGTGAACCATCAGGAAGAGTCGTTCGTTTTCCTAGGGCATGAGTTCACACCAGGCCACCGGATGCGACCCGCAATAAAAGCGATGAAGAAGTTCAAGGAGCGAACAAAAGAGATCACGCGGCGGAACCAGACGGTAAACATCGAACTGCTGATCAAGAAGAAGCTGAACCCTTATCTAAGAGGGTGGGGCAACTACTTTGGCAGTGGAGATGTAAAAGGGTCATTTCGAGCGCTGGATCAATGGATTCGCAGACGCTTACGCATGGTGCAAATGAGAAGCTGGAGAAAAGCGAGAAAAATGCTGCGCGAAATGCGAAGAAGAGGATGGCGAGGCGAGCTGCCTACCATCCGAATGACCGCATGGCGGAATTCTAACTGCCAACACGCACACTATGCGATGCCCAACCAATGGTTTAAGGAACTCGGTCTGTGCAGCTTGGCAGATCTTTACGATGAACAACACCCCCAAAGGGGATAATCACGGAGGAGCCGTATGCGACGACCCGCACGTACGGTTCTGTGAGAGGCGCATGCCATTGGCATGCGCCTACTCTATTTTTTGAGTAGATAGCATTTATATGATTTTGGGGAGTGCGGCTGCACGGCCGAATCCTGCTCCAGCGGCGGAAATAAGCGTAAAATACGAGGTTGGACGGTGGAATTCGCTCCAGCGGCGGGAATAAGCGTAAAATACGAGGTTGGACGGCGGAATCCGCTCCAGCGGCGGGAATAGGCGGGATTTCGAGCATATAGGATGGCGCGGGCGTACGCGGTCGGCGCGGCGGACGAGCAATAGAGGTAGAAAGTAACGTTATGGGCGGGGGAAGGCCCGCGTTCCACCCGCAGGAAGAGCCGCTCGATTTCGCGGAACGAAGCCAGTATCGCCATAAAAAAGGGCGATGCTGGCTTCGCCTTGAAATCGAGCATATCCTGCGTTCCACCCGCAGGAAGAGCCGCTCGATTTCGCGGAACGAAACAGGAATCACTATTTAAACGGTGATTCCTGTTTCGCCTTGGTAAAAAAAATTCCAAACCGGTCAGATTCCTGCCTTACGCGGGAGGGCCGTTTTTTTTATAATGATAGCATCATACAATCCATACGAAGCGGAGGTGGCGGACATTCAAGCGATCGACAAGCAAGAGGCGGTAATGCTGCGTAGGTCCGGCCGGGCCCGCAGGCGCCGCGAGATGCTGGCCGGCTACTTGTTCACAGGCCCGATGCTGGTCGGCGTCCTGATCTTTACCCTCGTCCCGATGCTGCTCTCCTTCGGTCTGAGTCTGACCGACTGGTCGTTTGTCACCGGGATCGAAACCATTCGCTTCGACGGCTTCGGCAATTTCGCGCGTCTGTTCGCGACGGATGCCTTTGCGAATTCACTCGTGCATAATCTGGTGCTGCTGCTGTCAGTGCCGGTCGGCATGACGCTGGCGCTGGCGCTGGCAGTCGTCATTACGACGCGCGTCTATACGCCCGGTCTGTTCAAGGTCATCTTCTTCATGCCGCATATCTCCAGCATCGTCGCGGTCGCCGTCGTCTGGCAGGTGCTGTTCCATCCGTCCTACGGGCCGGTCAACAGCATGCTGATGGCGCTGGGCATCGCCGAGCCGCCGAAGTGGCTGGCCGATCCGTCCTACGCCCTGACCTCTGTGCTCATGCTGATGGTCTGGATCGACATGGGCGTGGCGCTCATCATCTACATCGCCGGGCTCAAAAACATCCCCGCCGATCTGTACGAGGCGGCGGAGATTGACGGGGCGACGAGCTGGAAAAAATTCAAGCACATCACCTTCCCGCTGCTCACGCCAACGACATTCTTCCTGCTCATCACCGGGCTGATCGGCAACTTCAAGTCGTTCGCGCTCATCAAGGTGCTCACCGACGGCGGACCGGTCAAGTCGACGACGGTCATCGCCTATGATATGTACACGGAGGGCTTCGTGAATCTGCGCACCGGTTATGCGTCGTCGATGGCGGTCGTGCTGTTCGCCGTCATCCTGCTCATTACATTGATCCAATGGATCGGCCAGCGAAAGTGGGTGAATTACTGATGGAGCGCATTGCTGCAGGTACGAATAAAACCGCTTACCGGCTAAGGCGGGTGCTGACGACCGCTTTGCTGCTGCTGCTCGGCCTCGTCTTCCTGCTGCCGTTTATCTGGATGTTGTCGGCCTCGTTCAAGCCCGAGCTCGAGGTGTTCACGTACCCGATTCAGTGGATTCCGAACAATTGGAACCTCGTTGAGAACTACACCAACGTCTGGGCAGGCAAGGTCGATTTTGTGCTTTATTATTGGAATTCGATTCAAGTAGCGGTTTTGACGACGCTGCTGTCCGTGCTCGTCTCGGCGATGGCGGCCTACGGATTCACCAAAATTCGCTTTCGCGGCCGCAACCTGCTCTTTTTGATTGTACTGGCGACCTACATGATTCCGCCGGAGGCCACGCATGTGCCGCTGTTTGTCATCTATCGCTGGATGGGCCTGTACGATACGCACGCGGGTCTGATCCTGCTCGGCGGCTTCAGCGTGCTTGGCACATTTTTGCTGCGCCAGTTTTTCGAGGGCATCTCCAACGAATACCTGGAGTCCGCGCAGGTGGACGGCGCCGGTCATTTCACACGCTTCATGCGCATCACCTTGCCGCTGGCTCGTCCGGCCTTGGCTACGTACGGCATTTTGCGATTCATATGGACGTGGAACGATTTCCAGACGCCGTTTTTGTTTCTAAGTGACAAGACGCTGTACACGATTCAGCTCGGCATGTATTCGTTTGCGGATCGCAACGGCTCCTTTTACGCATTGATCATGGCTGCGTCGGTATCCGCGATCATCCCGTTGCTCGTCGTCTTCATCATCGGGCAAAAGCAGGTCATCGAAGGCATCAGCTTCGGCGGCCTTAAGGGATAGAACTGCTCAACGGTCGCCCTGGCGTGCAAGGGACAGCAAAGTGGTGTCAATTAGCTGACGCCGGTTGTCAGATAATTTGTAAATATTTTTTTAATATAGTCAAATGTGTATCCTTATAAAAAAATCCCCAAATGCTAAAATGAAGACAGCTTCACGAACCAGCTTCACCGCACTTCTAAAGCGCGTGCTAGGCCACTAAAGATCGGGGAGGAAGAGCAATGAAGAGAGCGTCTGTAACGATGGTGGTCTTGATCGCAATGCTGGCGAGTCTGCTGAGCGCATGCGGCTCGTCGAACAACGGCAATGCGGACAATGGGGGCAACGGGGGGAACGGACAAAACACCGGAGGCGAATCCGCATCCGGGGATAACGCGGCAACCGGCGGGGAAGAAACGGTCATCCGCATGGCTTCGTGGTCGCTCGCAGATACGATCGAGCCGATCCTGGAGGCCTACGAGGCGGAGCATCCGGGGGTCACAGTCGAGTACATCGAGCTCGTGGACAATGAGGATTCGGTGGCCGGCATGCAAAAGCTGGACCTGCTGATCGCATCCGGCGAAGACATCGACGCGATCATGCTGCCCGGTGTCACCGATTATTCCAAGCGCGCCGGACTCAATCTGCTGGCGCCGCTCAACGAGCTGATCGAAGGCGAAGGACTCGACTACGGGGCGGAATACGTCACCGACACGTCGATCGACGGCACGTACTACGCGCTGCCGGCCACGCTGGAGAATTACTTCGTGCTGCTCAACAAGGACAAGCTCGACGCGGCGGGGCTGGAGGTGCCGACCGAGTGGACCTGGACGGAATTCCTGGAATACGCCAAGGCGCTCACGGCAGGCGAAGGCCCGAGCAAAACCTACGGCACCTTCTTCCACACGTGGCCGATGTATTGGTTCCTCGGTCTGATGAACCAGCCGGAGAAAAACGGTCTGGTCAACGACGGTGTGCTCAACGTCGACAGCCCGCAAATTCGGACATCGCTGGAGCTGCGCCATCAGGCGGAGCATGTGGACAAGAGCGCGGTGCCGTACGCAGACACGATCTCGCAAAAGCTGGCGTACCGCCCGGTGTACTTCACCGGACAAGCGGCAATGATCATTACCGGCAGCTGGATGATCTCGGCCGCCGGCGGCACGGAAGAATTCCCGGCGTCGTTCACGACGGCCTTCGCGCCGCTGCCGTCCAATGCGCCAGGCGATCCGTCCGGCTACAGCCTGGCCAACGGCAACTTCGTCGGCATCCTGGACAAGTCCGAGAACAAGCAAGAGACCTACGACTTCCTCCGCTGGTATACAACGGAAGGGATGCAGGTCAAGCAGGAGTACTCGGCATGGAAGCAGCAGGACACGGACCAGTACATTAGCGCGGTCAAAGCGCAGGTGCCGAATCCGGAGTTCATCGACGAGGCTTCGCTGACGTACTTCATGAAAAACAGCAAGTCCGCTGCGCTCAACATTCCGCCGACCTATCAGGGCGATCTGGAGACGGCGTATACGTCGGAGGCGGAGAAATACATCCTCGGGCAGCAGGATCTGGAGACGACAGTGGCCAACGCCGCGGCAGAGCTGCAAAAGATCGTGGACGCCAACGAATAGCAGCGGCCGGACCAACAAAGACAGAGATGAAAGCAGCAAGCGAAGGCAACAAACGGAGGCAACAACCGGAAGCAACAACCGAAGGCAACGCAGCAGCATTTACGCAGCATTGGCTCAGGCTGCATTCCATTAGCAAAAAGACGCGACGCGTCGCGCTTGCCGGCGCCTGCGATGTGGTAAACTAATAGCAGCAAATGTGCGGCGCTCCAGCTCGGGCCGGGCCTGACACGCAGCATCCGCTCCACCCGTCCGGGACGCCCCTGCGCTCCTGAAGCGGGTGCAAGGGCGGGTGCTTTTTACCGTTTCGGCCGGGAGGACGTTTGCACGGAAGGGATGTGCGGCATGTTTCCGCGCGGCAAACTCGGTTTGCGGCAAAAATTGATTCTGGCTTCGGTGCTCTGTTTGCTGCTGCCTTCGCTCGTGACGCTGATTGTCGGCAACACTCTCACCTCCGGCATGGTGCGCACGCAGGTGATGGAGGCCGAGCGCAAATCGCTGGAGCAGACCGATCTGTACATCTCGAATTTCTTCAACACCATGATCCTGATTTCCAACTACATTCTATTCGATTCCTCCATTACGTCCACGCTCAAGGAGGTATGGCAGGACAGGCGACAAGGTCTGCCGGATTCGGCCGAGACTGTGCTGGCCTACGACGAGATCAATAAAAATCTCGAGAATCTGGCCGCCATGACGGATAAGCTCTATATCACGCTGCTGACCAGCGAAGGGCAATATTTCGCCAGCTATCAGTACCACGGCTTTGATCCTTCGTCCATGCTGGACGAGCCGTGGATGGAGGCGGTGCGCGAGCTGCCGACCTATGAGCTGTACTGGGTCGGGACCACGGCCAACCGCATGGTGGCGGACAGCAGCGACGATCCGCATCTGGTGACGATGGCGCGCACCCTCCGCCTGCCTTCGGGCACGCCGTATGCGTATATGCTCGTCAGTCTGGGCGGGAGCCGGCTCAGCGAGATCTTCGGCACTGCGGATACGGGACAGGAGATGCTGCTGCTCGATCGCGAGGGCACTGTGCTCATCGGCCGGGAGCCGGAGCAGGCGGGCGCGGTCTTCGGTTATCCGGAAGCGCTGCTGCGCGACGAGCCGGAGGTCGTCTGGCGTGATCAGGAGGAGCTGCTGGTGAGCAGCCGGCCGATGCCGTACAACGGCTATCAGCTCGTCAGCCTCACACCCTATCGCGCGGCGCTCGACCGCTTCAATTCCGTCTATACGCTCAGTCTGGCGATCCAGATCGCGGCAGTCGGATTGTTCCTGCTCCTGTTCATCTACATGGTGCGCCAGTTCACCAAGCCGGTCGTCATGCTCGGCCGCGTCGCCACGCGCGTGCGCGACGGCGATCTGGGCGTACGCTCGAATCTGGTCGGCACCGACGAGGTCGGCCAGCTCGCGAGCTCGTTCGACCGCATGCTCGACAGCGTCGAGTGGATGATCGACCAGATTACGCTGGAGCAGGCGCAGAAGCGCCGGGCCGAGCTGGCGATGCTGCAGGCGCAGATTAATCCGCACTTCCTCTTCAACATTCTCAATTCGATCCGGCTGCGCGTACTGATGCGCGGCGACGAGGAGAATGCGGAGCTGATCGGGGCGCTGTCGCGCCTGCTGCGCATGACAATCCAGCGCAGCGACGATTATGCGCCGCTGCATGAGGAGCTGCAGATCGTGCGCCAATACGTCGACCTGCTCAACTTCCGCCAGTCCGACGAGGTGCGTCTTCGCGTGGACGCCGCCTCGGACAGTCTGCCGGCACTCGTTCCCCGCTTTTTGCTGCAGCCGATCATCGAGAATGCGTACATTCACGGACTGGGCGAGGAGGGCGGGACGATCGCCATCTCGGCCTGGCTCGATCAAGGCTATGTCACGATCGAAATCGAGGACGACGGTGCGGGGATGCCCGAGGCCACGCTGCAGCGGCTGCGCGCCGAGCTGATCGGCTACGCCGATCGGCGCGAGGCGGAGACCGCCTTCACCAGCTTTGGCTTGTACAACATTTACGAACGGCTGCAGCTGCTGTACGGCGAGCGCTTTCAGATCGATATCGACAGCGTGCCGGGCAGCGGGACGAAGGTCAGTCTGGTCATTCCGGAGAAACAAGCGGCGAAAGGGGGCGGGGCGCATGAAGAAGGTCATGCTGGTCGATGACGACAAGCCGGTGCTGGATTATTTGCGCGCGGCCATCCCCTGGACTTCGCTCGGGCTCGAGCTCCACGCAACGTGCAAAAACGGACGCATCGCCCTGGAGTGCGCGCGTGCGGAAATGCCGGATATCGTCGTCACGGATATCGGCATGCCGCAGATGGACGGCATGGAGCTGATCGAAGCGCTCAAGGCGCTGAAGCCAGAGCTGCGTGTCGTCATCCTCTCCTGTATGGACGACTTCGGCCATGCGCAGCGGGCAGTCAAGCTCAAGGTGTACGACTACGTGCTCAAGGAGTCGATGCGGGCGGCCGAGCTGACAGAGCTGCTGCGCCGACTCCGCTGCGAGCTCGTACAGGAGGAAGAAGCAGCCGCGCAGATCGCAGCCTGGAAGACCGGCAGCGAGCTCGGCATGCTGCAGCGCCGCCAGCAGCTGCTGCGGCGGCTCGTGCACGAGCCGCTCAGCGATGCCGAGTGTGAGCAGTCGCTCGAGGCGGCCGGCGTCGACTGTACCGACCGGCAGCTGGCGCCGGTGCTGGTGTGCGGCAGCGCCGCACAGCCGGAAGCGCGGCAGCCCCAGTCGGCCCAGGCGGATGGTGTGACCGATGCGCCTCATGCGGCGTACGCGCTGGAGCGGGCCGCGGCTGCGCTGGCGCGTCTCCTGCCGGAGGCGCTGCTACTGCCTTACAGCGCCCGCGAGATGGTGGCGCTGCTGCCCGTCGCTGCGATGCCGGGCCAGGCGGTCCGCACGGAGCTGCTGGGTGCGATCGCGCAGCTCCGTCAGGCCGTGCACGAGGCCGGCGCTCCTCTGATGCCGACCTTTGTATACGCTCGTCCGACCGGCGTCAACCTTGTGCTGGGCCGGGCGATGCAGCGGCTGCTGCTGGCGCGCGAGCTGCGCTTCTACGTTTCGCCCGGCGGCACCGTCGAGGAAGCGGAGGCCGAGATGTATACGCAGGAGGACCTTTTCGTCCATTATCCGGAGGCCTCGCGTCAGATTCGCACCGCTTTTATGGAGGAGGATGAGCCGGAGCTGCTGCGTCTGCTGGAGGGCTGGTTCGAGCGCATCGGACGGGGGCGCTACCCGCCGCAGCTGGTCAAGGAATGGACGCTCAAAATGTTGTACGACAATCAGGTGCGCTTGCTGGCGCTCGAGCAGTATCCCGCCAGCTATTCCATTGAAGCGCTGCATCAGACGGTCGCCCAATTGGATACGCTGGGCGAGCTGCGCGAGTGGACGGCGCAATTTTTTCGGGACCGACTGCCGATCGTGCAGCGGATCCACAGCCAGTCGCGGCGCTCCGAAATTTTGCGCGCCAAGCAGCACGTCGAACGCCATCTGGACAAAAAAATGACGCTGGAGGAGGTCGCGGCGCTGTTGCACATCAACGCCAGCTACTTCAGCCGCTTATTCAAAAAAGAAACCGGGTACAACTTTATCCACTACGTCACCTTGACGAAGATGGAGCGCGGCAAGGAGCTGCTGGAGCAGACGCCGCTCAGCGTCGACGAGGTGGCGGAGCGGCTCGGCTATGACAACAAGAGCTACTTCACCAAGCTGTTCAAAAAACATACCGGGCGCACGCCCGGCGAATACAGAGGCTAGAGGAGGACGAGGAGCGATGAAGCAAGCGACGATGCCGCCGGTGCCGCTCAGCCGGGCGCATGTCCCGGAGGCTTGCCGGCTATGGAACGCAAGCGAGCTGGGGGAAGCCTTCCCGATGCGCGAGCGGCTGCTTCGCCAGAGCTGGCACGACGATCCGAACCTGCTGCAGGAGGGGACGCTGGCCGTCTGCGGTCCGAACGGCGAGCTGATCGCGTTCGTCGTGGCCAAGCTGTGGCAAGACGGTGCGGGATACCCGGACGCAGAAGGCCGCTTCCCGGCCGACCAGGGCTGGATCCATGCGCTGCTCGTGGCGCGCGATTGGCGCGGACGGGGCATCGGCGGGCGGCTGCTGGAGCTGGCCGAGCAGGCGCTGCGCGCCCGTGGCGCGCGCACCGTCGACCTCGGCAACGATCTGCACAAGCGGCTCTTCCCCGGTCTGCCGGGCGCGCCCGAGCCGGATGCGGCCGTGCGCAAGTGGTTCGAGGCGCGCGGCTATGCGCCATGCGGCGAGCTGCGGGACATGCAGCGCAGCTATGGCGCGGGCGAGCCGGTCGCGCCGTATACGCCGGAGGGCGTGACCGTGCGGCTGGCGACACGGGCCGACAGCGCGCGCCTGACGGCGTTCATGGCGCGTTGCTTTCCCGGGCGCTGGGACTATGCGGCTCGCCAATATTGGCAGGACGGCGGCACGGGACGGGAATACGTGTTGATGGAGGAGGCGGGCGAGATCATCGGTTTTTGCCGGATCAACGACGGCCAGTCGCCTGTGCTGGCGCAAAATGTGTACTGGGCGCCGCTGTTCGCCTCCGAGCTCGGCGGCGTCGGCCCGCTCGGACTCGACGAGGCGTGCCGCGGCCGCGGCTACGGCGCCAAGCTGGTGCTTGCCGGGATCAGCATGCTGCGCCGGCGCGGCATTTCGGAGATCGTCATCGACGCCACGCCGATCGCTGATTTTTACGCCAAGCTCGGCTACGCGCCCTGGCGTCGCTACATCCTCATGCGCAAGGCGCTGTAGGTGGTTTCCCCGCGGCTTCAGTAATCCCCGGCGCCGCCGCGGCCCGGGGCGCCGGCGCCGCCGCGCCGTTCCAGATAGCGCTGACGGCGCGCCCAGGTGTCGTCGCCCTCGCGGATCGCTTGTCCGGTATTGCCGCCGTAGCGGGTGTCGACGACCCATTTTTTGCCGAAGCCCGCGTGCATGACCTCGTCGGCCCAATCGAAGTCCTGGAAGGTCGTCATGAGCGGATCGCGGGCGACGTCGCGGGCGAATTCCCATTCCTCGCGCTTGCCCGGCGGGTACTTCATGGCCGCCTGCTCGATGGCGATGGTCAGATGGAGATAAGCGTCGTCGGCTCCGAGCTCGTGGCGGCAGACCTCGTAGAATCCGGTCCAGTTCGGGGCGGCGTAGACGTCGTAGCCCAGCTTGCGCAGCGCGGCTTCGCCGAACCACGCATGCCGCACCTCGTCCCACAGATGGCGCGCCGTGTCGAGGCAGAAGGCCCACGGTCCGCCCTTGGCCTCGTAGAGCACATAGGCCACGCCCTCGGCCGGCGACATCTCGAAATAACGCGAGTACAGCATCATCTTGAAGCGGCCCTCGTCGCTGTCGGGGAAGTCGAGCCCTTCGAACTTGATCGGCGACGTCGTAAAGCGCGCGTCGCGCACGCCCTTGTCGGGCAAGGTGTAGGCGGGCGCCTCCGGCCGCTCGGGGAGCGCGAGGTCCGGAACATCGGCAGACGCGCCGCCGCCGGGGCCGCCGCCATGGTCGGCGCTGCCCGGACCCTGTGCGCGCGTATGCGCGTCTCCTGCGGATGTGTCGAGCCCGTCGACGCCGCCGGTGGCCGCGAGCACCTTGTCCAGCCAATCGGCATAGCGATCGGCCGCGGCGCACTCCTCCTGCGTGGCGTCGGCGCGCAGCTCGGCGATCGCCTCGCGTCCCCAGGCGAGCTGGTCCTCGCGGTCGAGCAGCTGGTGGCGCAGCAGGTCGCGCGTCGGCCAATCGACGAGCGGCTGGGCCTCGTCCAGATAACGACGGATCGCAGCGAGTTGGGCGGGCTTGACGACTTCGAAGAGCGCCTGCAGCAGCGCCAGCGTGCCCGGGGCATCGTGCACGCCGTCCATCATCCGCTCGAGCAGCGGCGCGGGGCATTTGTCGAAGGCGGCGCTGCTCATGCGCAGCTGACGGCAGCGGCTGCGCAATTGATCGTGGTGGACGGCATCGAGCCAGACGTGGCGCGCGAGCGCGCCTTTGATTTCATACTCGGGACAGCCGATCATCCGGCCCGCCGACAGGCGCATCGCCTGCCGGTCGAGATAGCCGATGCGGTGCAGGCGCCGCGCCGATTCGGCGACGGACAGCCCGATTTTATCCCATTGCGCCAGACCCATGAATGATTTTGACATCGACAAGTTCCTCCCTATAGTGGATTGCTGCTCTTAGCGTAGCGCAGTTTGGGGAGAGGGGCCATTCACGATCGCGCATCATTTTTATCCCATTTGACGCTTGAATCGGAAGGAGAGGGTGACCGGTGGAGACGTGGAGCGCGGACTGGCTGGAGCCGGGCGAATGCTACGGCAAGGTGTATTGCGAGCGGGACTGGAAGTGGGATACGCGCGGTCGTCCCTTCGCGGACTGGGACCTGTGGTACGTATGGAGCGGCGCAGGCGAGCTGGAGCGCTGCGGCGAGGTGCGCAGCGTCGGGCCCGGCAGCTGCTATCTGTTGCGTCCGGGCGACGAGACGCGCGGTGCGCATGATCCGGCGCGGCCGCTGACGGTCTCGTACATCCACTTCCGGATCGCGCCGCCGGAGGGAAGCGCGGCACACCTGGATGGCCCGATCCGATACGAGGTGGAGGAGCGGGCTGCCTTCGAGGGCGATCTGACCCGCTATGTGGAGGCGATGGACGCGGGCAGGCGCAGCGAGGCGCGGTTGCTGCTCGGCTTGCTGCTGCTGCAGCTGCGGCGCGAGACGTCGCAGCCGCAGGAGGAGCCTGCCCCGCGACCTGAACGCTCCCGCTCGCTCGCGCGGACGATGCGGGAGGTAATGCGCTACGTCCGCCAGTTCCCGAGCGCGCCGCATTCGGTGGAGACGCTGGCCGACCGTGCGCGCCTGTCGCCGCGGTACTTCTCCCGCCGCTTCCGCGCGTATAGCGGCCAGACGGTGGAGGCGTTCGTGATCGGCGTGCGGATCGCACGGGCGGAGCAGCTGCTGCGCCATTACGGCATGAACGTCAGCGAGACCGCGGCGGCGCTCGGCTATAGCAACGTGTACTACTTCAGCCGCCAATTCAAGCGTTACCGCGGCGTGGCGCCCTCCGCCCTGCGCGCGCGCTGAGCCGTCCCAGGCCAGGCGCAGAGCCGACCAATCGGTCAAACCTTGTCCAAAAATCGTCAATATATTTCAATCTCCGGTTGATATGGTTAGTATTAACGTGCAACCGTTGCGAGCAAGCGCAGCGCGAGCCGGTTGTCACGAAGAATGTGCAACCGTTGCGAGCAAGCGCAGCGCGAGCCGGTTGTCACGAAGATGTGCAACCGTTGCGAGCAAGCGCAGCGCGAGCCGGTTGTCACGAGGAACGACTATTACGGGAGACGAGGTGGATGAGTTGAGCAAGCAGATCGTGCAGGTCGGCATCATCGGACAAGGAAGAAGCGGGCGCAACATTCACGCGCAGCTCGTGCATCAGCTGCAGGACCATTACCGGATCGCCGCCGTCGCGGACGGCATCGCCTCGCGGCGCGAGCTCGCGGAGCAGGAGTTCGGCTGCCGGGCGTATGCGACATGGGAGGAAATGGCGGCGGCCGAGCCGCAGCTGGATCTGATCGTCAACGCATCGCCGAGCGAGCTGCACTATTCGATCTCGCTCGAGCTGCTGCAGCGCGGCTTCCATGTGCTCTGCGAGAAGCCGCTGGCGCGCAGCGTAGAGGAGGTCGACGCGCTGATCGCAGCCGCCGAGCGGTCTGGCAAGCTGCTGGCTGTGTTCCAGAATTCGCGCTACGCGGCCGCTTTTACCGAGATTCGGCGCATCATCGATTCCGGCGTGCTGGGTCGCATCGTGCAGATTGATATTACGGTCAGCGGATTCGCCCGCCGCTGGGACTGGCAGACGCTGCAGGAGAAGGGCGGCGGCAATCTGATGAACACCGGTCCGCATCCGCTCGATCAGGCGCTGCAGCTGTTCGGCGGCGACGCGATGCCGCAGGTGCTGTGCAAGATGGATCGCGCCAATACGTTCGGCGATGCCGAGGACTATGTCAAGCTGCTGCTGCATGGCGAGGGCCGGCCGCTGATCGACCTGGAGATCTCGTCCTGCAGCGCCTTCCCGGGCGAGCCGTTCGTCATCCAGGGGACGCGCGGCGGACTGCACGGCAGCGGCACCAAGCTGGAATGGCGCTATTTCGACGAGGCCGAGGCGCCCGAGCAGCAGCTCACGCGCGAGCCGCTGTTCAATGCGGACGGCAAGCCGGCCTATTGCAGCGAGACGCTGCCGTGGCGCACAGCGACCTGGGAAGCACCTGCGCATCCGCGCGGCCTGAGCGCCTTCGACGCGATGACGGAGCAGCTCTATCACATGCTGTACCGTGCGCTCGTCGAGGGAGCGCCGCTGGAGATCACGCCGCAGCAGGTGCGCGTGCAGATGCAGGTGATGGAGGCGTGCCGGAGACAGAATCCGCACATCTATCAAAGTTAACGCAAAGGAGTGATCGGACATGGAAGCCGGAACCGGGCAGCAACAGCCGCAAGCGCCGTTCCCGTCGCTAAACAATCTGGATGTCCAGCAATCGTGGTGGGCGATGGATCGGCTCGGCAGCAGCCGAGCGCCGTGGAGCGCGGAGCACAAGCTGGAATGGATGGCCGAGGCAGGGTTCACGGGCGTATTGGCCCGAATCCCGGAAGGAGCGGAGGCGGCCAAAGCGTGGCGCGCTCATCTGGCGCAGTACCGCTTCAGCTATGGCGTGCAGGCCTTCCCGGCGACGCGCGCCGAGCTGGCGGACACGCTGCGGCGTGCCGGGGAACTGGGGGCCGCCTACGTCAACGCTCAGGTCGCCGATGCCTTCGTCGTCGGCGAAGAGGCCGTCCACCTGCTGCAGGAGCTGTGCGAGGAGTCGAAGGCGCAGGGGTTGCCTTGCTATGTCGAGACGCATCGCGGCCGCATCACGCAGGACTTGATTCGCACGGCCGCGTATGTGGAGCAGGTGCGGGATCTCCGCCTGACGATCGACCTCTCCCATTATGTAGTGGCCGGCGAGTTGGGCACCTCTTCCCAAGCGGCGGAACGGCTCATCGAGCGGCTGCTGGCCCGCACGTCCAGCATCCATGCCCGGGTGTCCAACGGACAGCAGATTCAGATCGATATCAGCACGGCAGCAGGCGCCGCTCATCTCGAGCGCTTCGCCTGCTGGTGGAGGCGCGGCATGCAGCATTGGCTGACGACCGCGCGTCCCGGCGACCGCTTGCCGTTTGTCGCGGAGCTGGGGCCCGCCGACTATGCGATCGAATCCTGCTATGGCCTGGAGATCTCCGATCGCAAGCAGCAGGCGATACGACTCAAGCAGCTCGCCGAGCGGCTGTGGCGGGAGGTCTGCGAACAACATCGAATATCTATGAAGGAGTGACGATCCATTGAATCAAGCACCCTTGCGCATCGGCCTCGTCGGCCTGGATACCTCGCATGCTCCGGCCTTTGCGGAGCTGCTCGCCAATCCGGATAATCCGCATCACGTCCCGGGGGGACAGCTCGTGGCGGCCTATCCGGGCGGCTCGGACGATTTTGAGCTCAGCTACTCGCGCATCGCCGATTACACGGACAAGATCCGCAGCTACGGCGCACGCATCGAAGATCGGATCGAGGCGGTGGCCGAGGCGTGCGACGCCGTGCTGCTGACCTCGGTGGACGGGCGCGTCCATCCGCAGCAGTTCGAGCGGCTGGCGCGCTATGGCAAGCCGGTCTTCATCGACAAGCCGTTCGCCGTCAGCTCGAGGGACGCGGCGCAGATTCTTCGTCTGGCCGAGGAGCACGGCGTGCCCCTGATGAGCTGCTCGTCGCTGCGCTACGCGGAGACATTCACCGAGGCGCTGAGCGACGCAGACGACGGCGAGCTGACGGGCATCGACAGCTACGGCCCGCTGGCGCTGCAGCCGACCCAGCCGGGGCTGTATTGGTACGGCATTCATACGACCGAGCTGCTGTTCGCCGCGCTCGGTGCGGCCTGCGTCGAGGTGACGGCCGTCCGCGAGGAATCGCACGAGCTCGTCGTCGGGCGCTGGGCCGACGGCCGGCTCGGCACGCTGCGCGGCAACCGCAGCGGCAACAACACCTTCGGCGCATTGCTGCATCGCACCGGAGGCACGCGGCACGTGACGATCGGCGGCGGCAAGCCTTATTATGCCAGCCTGCTGGAGTCAATCATGACGCTGTTCCGCCAGGGCAAGGCAGACGTGCCGCTGGAGCAGACGGCGGCGATTGTCCGCTTCATCGAAGCAGCCAATGAGAGCCGCGAGACGGGCAAGCCGGTCCGGCTCTAGTCTGCGGCCCGGCGGCGGTTGCCAAGCAAAGGAGCGTGAACTGTGTGAAGAGATGGAACATCGGATTGATTGGCTGCGGCGGGATCGCAGAATTTCACGTGCGGGCGATCGACGAGCTGCCCAATGCGCGGCTGACCGCAGTCGCAAGCCGAACGCCGGACAAGGCGCGGGCGCTCGCGGAGCGCGAGGGCTGCGAATGGGCCAGCAGCCATGAGGAGCTGTTGGCGCGCGAGGATCTGGAGCTGGTCATCGTGGCGACGTCGAGCGGCAGTCATGCCGAGCTGGGCATGGACGTGCTGCGCGCGGGCAAGCACCTGCTCGTGGAGAAGCCGATGGCCATGCGGGCCGCCGAAGCGGCGCGCATGATCGAGGAGGCCGAGCGGCGCGGGCGCACGCTCGCGGTGATCTCCCAGCGCCGGTACGAGCCACAGCATCAGGCGATCAAGCGTCTGCTGGACGAGGGCGCGCTCGGGCGGCTGCTGATGGCGGAGGTGTCGGTGCCGTTCTACCGCGATCAGGCTTATTACGACAGCGCGCCGTGGCGCGGCACACTGGCCGAGGACGGCGGGGCGCTGATGAATCAGGGCATCCATTCGATCGACCTGCTGCTGTGGCTGGCGGGGCCGGCGCGCAGCGTCATCGGCAAGACGGCGACGCTGGCCCACCGGATGGAGGCGGAGGACATCGGCAGCGCAATTGTGACGTTTGAGAGCGGCGCGCTCGGCACGATCCTGGCCTCGACTGCGATGAAGCCCGGCTTTGCCGCCGGGCTCGCGCTGTACGGCGAGCGCGGCGCCGTCAAGCTGGCGGGACCCGACATCGTGCATTGGTCCGTGCCGGACATCCCCGAGCCGGCTGCGGACTCGAGCGGGCACTACGGCGGTACGGCTGATCCGCTCAGCATCAGCCACCAGTATCACCGGCTGCAGCTCGCCGATCTGCTGACGGAGCTGGAGCAGGGCGGCCGTCCGGCCGTCGACGGCCACGCCGGACGGGCCAGCGTCGCGCTGATCGAGGGCATCTACGAGAGCGCCCGCCGCGGTGCGGAGGTTGCGTTGGAATAGAGGGGCGGGCAGGAGAGTAGCAATCAGAAGGATAGCGCGGTGTAGAGCAGACGAATAGCCGAGCAAAAAAGAATAAAAAACAGGCGCCGGGGGATGCCCGAAGCGCCTGTTTTTTTAGGAATCATCCAACAACTATGCTTACCAAAAACGCTCCGAAAAACGCTCCGAAAACTCTCGCCAAACCGACAAATCTCACCAGACCGGCTTACTACTTTTCAGGCGAAAATCTTGTGCAGCGAATGATCCGGCCAAGGATCCTTCACGAAATATCCTAAGACCGATAATTACCAAGTGGGCAAACGGACTCTGCAACGCTAACGGTTGCCAGCGCGCTTATTTCGATCGATTTCAGGCGATTTCTAGTCTAGCGGTTGCCACAGCGCTTATTTGGCTTCGATCGCGTTTTTTTGATTGAATTCAAGAAAATAAGACCTGTGGCAACCGTTACAACTCAATCGGCACTTTTTTGGGCTAATTAACCGCTGTGGCAACCGTTAGATGCGTCGCGCAACCCGGGGTTGCGTCCGGATGCAACGCATTTGTGCTTTACGATTGAAGGGAGTCGTATCATAATGAACACATCTTGTTTAAGAAAGGCAGTTGCTGGAATGATTTTTGGTGAAAAGCTAAAAGCCGAACGCGATAAGAAGGGCTGGTCTCAAGAAGAACTCGCTGAAAAGCTGTTTGTCAGTCGTCAATCGGTATCGAAGTGGGAGAACAATCAGAATTACCCGAGCATTGAAATCATTATGAAAATCAGCGATTTGTTCCAGCTTACAATCGATGAACTGCTGAGGAGTGATGATGCATTGACGAAACAGGTCATCAGGGATAGCAAACAACTGGCCTATCCCAAAATAAAAATGACGATTGATTTTGTATTTTTGATTGGCGTTGGTCTACTCGTTTTTAAGTTAATTGTCTTGTTGCTTACCAAAACCACCTCGCTGGACGTCTCGCTTTACGGGGGCAGCTTCTTGTGGAACTTCGGTCCATTGATTCTTATGGTGGGGGCCGGGATCGCCTCGGGCATTCTGAAGGATAAATATAAACAGGAATAAAAAGGGCGTGGCCGGTTGGCCACGCTCTTGTCGTAATACGAAACACATGCCGGGAAATGCCCGCATTTTGAACGCGTCAGCGTGTCAGTACGATGCTCGAGAACTACTGCGGCAGCTCGCTGCGCAGGACGGTCATGGCGCCGCTCAGCGTGTAAGCGCCGAGGTTGGCGGGGAGCAGGAAGCACTGCCCGGCCTCGACCGGCTGGCGGCCGCCGTCCCAAGCGAGCTCGCCGCGGCCGGCGGCGACGACGAGAATGACGAAGCTCTCCGGTCGCGTCTCAAGCGGCCACGGCTGCTCGACGACGCCCTTCTCGACGACGAAATACGGCGAACGGGCAATCTCCAGCCATTCGCCCGCGACCGCGCTGCTCGTATCGGTTCGGGTCGCGCCGGCGCCCTCGTAGGCCATGACGTTGAGGGAATCCTCGATGTGCAGCTCGCGCGGCTTGCCGTCCAGTCCCGGACGATTGTAATCGTAGAGCCGGTAGGTGGTGTCCGAATTCTGCTGAATTTCGGCGACGACGACGCCTGCGCGCAGCGCATGCACCGTCCCGGCCGGAATATAGAAGGCGTCGCCGGTTTTGACCGGCACCTCTTGCAGAGCGTCCATGATGCGCCCCTCCGCGATCGCGGCCTCCAGCGCGGCGCGGTCGACTCCGTCCTTGAGGCCGTAGATGATCGTCGCGCCGGGCTTGGCGTCCACGATGTACCACATCTCCGTCTTGCCGAGCTCGCCCGGGGGCAGCTTGGCGTAGCTGTCTGTCGGATGCACCTGAATGGAGAGGTCGTCGTTGCAATCCAGCAGCTTGATCAGCAATGGGAAGCGCCCGCCGTCCGGCCGATGGCCGCGGCTGCCGAACAGCTCCGCACCGTACTGCGCCCGGACCTCGTCGAGGCCGAGTCCGGCGAGTTCGCCGTTCATAACCTTGGTCGTGCCGTTGGGGTGATCGCCGATCATCCAGCCTTCGCCGATCGCGCCCGGAGGCAGCTCCAGCCCAAAGCGCTCCAGCGCCCGGCCGCCCCACACCCGTTCTTTCATTTCCGGCTTGAATTGCAGCGGATAAGGTTTAATGCTCATTGTGCTCGCTCCTGTCTTATTCATTTCGTCTGCATGAATACGATGTGTTGACTTCATGGATGCTGGATGTTCATGTCAGAATGCTTTGTATTTACTACATGGTGCTGGAGGTTCGCGTCAGAATGTTTCGTATTCACTACATGATGCTGATGAAGGAAGCATTGGCGCATAGGCGGATCTGCGCATCTTGTCTTGAAATTGGTAACGGACAAAAATGTCCGTTAGGTACAGGAAGACGAGCTTTCGCGACCGTCCCCAGCCTGCTCCGAGCAAATGGACGAGACACGCGCAACCCGGCTAGCAACGACCAGTCCCGGCCGTGCTGCCCATCGCCGCGATACGCATCCCGCGCAGCGGCCGCCATACGCATGCCCGCATTCGCCATGTCTGCGAGTCCCGCCATACGCAACCGCGCTGCCCATTGCCGTCACACGCATCTCTGCAGCGGCCGCCATACGCATTCCCACATTCGCCCCGCCTGTCAGCCCCGCTGCTCGCTAACGGCTGCGCTTGACGATGCCGACGGCAATGGGGGCGCCGGGCTTCTGGAGCATTCGGTAGCAGACGCTCTGCGCCCGCTCGCCCGGCAGGCCGCTCGCCCAGTCTAGCACGGCTTCCGCTTCGCTGTCTCCGCCGGCATGGCCGGGATACAGCACCGCCGCAATGGCGCCGTCTGGCCGCAGCAGGTCGAGCGCCGCCTCCATAGCGGCGAGCGTCGAAGCGGCGGTCGTGATAATCCGCTTGTCCGTATCGGCGCCCGGGAGGTAGCCGAGATTGAACATCGCGGCTGCGACGCTGCCGTGCAGCGTCTGCGGGATGGCCTCGCGCATCGCGTCGTGACTCTGCAGCAGCAGATGGACTGCCGGCTTGTCCGAGCGGCCTGCATAGGCCCGCTCCAGCCGTGCCGCGGTCAGCGCGAGCGCACCGGGCTGAATGTCGAAGGCGAACACGGTGCCGCGCGCGCCGACGGCCTCCGCGAGGAACAACGTGTCCACGCCGCCGCCCGCCGTGGCGTCAATCGCCGCGTCGCCCGGCTGCAGGCGCGGGGCGACCCAGGCGCGCGCCGCGGCGAGGACGGAGGGGAAGCCCATGCTAGCCGTCCTCCCACAGCCGGCCCTGCCACGTGTCGCGACGGACGAGCTCGGCGTCGATCGCATTGAGCACGTCCCACTTGCGCAGGCTCCACGTCGGCCCGAGCAGCAGGTCGCGCGGGGCATCGCCGGTGAGACGATGCACAATCATCTCCGGCGGGAGCAGCTCGAGCGTGTCGCAGACGAGCGCTACATACTCGTCTCTTTCCAGGAAGCGCAGCAGACCGGCTTCGTATTGCTTGACCATCGGCGTCTTGCGCATCAGATGCAGCAGGTGGATCTTGATGCCCTGCACGTCCATGCGGGCGACCGCGCGCCCGGTGTCGAGCATCATCGCGTGCGTCTCCTGCGGCAGGCCGTAGATGATATGAGCGCATACCCGGATGCCGCGCGCCCGCAGACGGGCGACCGCATCGCGATAGCACTGCGTGTCGTGGGCGCGGTTGATGAGCTGCGAGGTCGATTCATGCACGGTCTGCAGTCCCATCTCCACCCACAGATAGGTGCGGCTGTTCAGCTCGGCCAGATAGTCGACGACCTCGTCCGGCAGACAGTCGGGACGCGTCGCGATCGAGAGCCCGACGACGCCGGGCTGCCGCAGGACGGTCTCGTAGTAATCGCGCAGCGTCTCCAGCGGGGCGTAGGTGTTCGTATAGGCCTGGAAATAACCGATGTACTGCGCGTGCGGCCATTTGCGGTGCTGGCGGTCGCGCACGGTGTTGAATTGCGTGACCAGATCGTCGCGCCGGCTGCCGGCGAAGTCGCCCGAGCCGCGGGCGCTGCAGAAGGTGCAGCCGCCCGCGGCGATGGAGCCGTCGCGATTGGGACAGGTAAAGCCGGCGTCGAGCATCACCTTGAACACCTTGCCTCCGAACGCTTGACGCATTTCGTAGTTCCAGGTATGGAAGCGTTTCGTATCCCACATGACCGGAGACGATTGCGCTGCGTACGCCTCCGGTTCGATCAATCGCGTCATGGACTTCCCTCCAGATCGGATGTGCGGTGCGTCGCACCGCACCAGTGCATTCCTTTATTGTACTGCAAAGGAGACCAAGCGCCAAGCGAGCGGTCGGAATAATCCGTCGCGGAGCTGGAAAAAATATTTGAGAAAATGTGATTTTTCTCTTGCCACACCTTACATGATGTGTTATATTAAAACCAAGCCAAATCAATGAATTTCCAACATCGATGCTTCGTTTTATCACTCGTTTCAGCTCTTGGCTCCACTGGAAATGCAGTGGTTACTTTAATTGCGAGGTGATGAGTCATGAATACGACGGTCAAAATTCCGCAAGGTGACAGCACGGTTACGGTCGAATTGACGGTCAAGGAAGTAATGGCGCTTGCAGGCATCAAGTTCTACAACAATCACCGCGTCGAGGTCGATGCGCGCCGCAAGCTGAACGAAGCGCTCAGCGTCAACTATGGGATCGAGCAGACGCGCAAGCAGGATCCGATTCCGTATCAAATGTTAAACTAGTATGTATCTTACCAGCAGCCGCGGCGCAAGCCGACAGGCTGCTTTTTTATTTTTATTGTTGAACTGGGTCCCGGTTCCTGCTATAGTGGGCTTCATCGAAATGCGCCTTGTACGAGGAGGTAAAGAGAGGCCATGGACCACGGCTCCAGTTCGTTGATGTCGTTGATGATCGTCGTAATCGTCGCGTTCCTGATTCCCATTGTGCTTCACCATTTCAAGATTCGCGCCCTTCCCGTGGTGGTGGCCGAGATTATTGCCGGTCTGGCGCTGGGTCACAGCGGCTTCAATCTCATTACCGAGGACTCCTGGCTGGAGCTGCTGTCGCTGTTCGGATTCATCTATTTGATGTTTTTGAGCGGCCTCGAAATCGACTTCCAAGCGTTTACGAAAAAAAGCGGCGGCAAAAACAACGCGCCGAAGCCGCTGACGGTGTCGCTCCTGCTGTTTGCAGGCATTCTGGCGCTGTCTTATGTGTTGTCGCTCGGACTGGTCCAGATGCATTTGGCGGAGGATCCGTATCTGATGACAATCATTATCGCTACTATCTCGCTCGGCGTGGTCGTCCCGGTGCTCAAGGAGAAGAAGCTGCTGGATACGGAGCTTGGGCAGACGCTGCTGCTTGTCACCGTCATTTCGGATTTCGTGACGATGATTCTGCTGGCGGTCTACACGAGCATCCAGTCGCACAGCTTGTCCCGCATGCTGCTGTTGCTGCTCTTTTTTGTCGTCGTGGCCGTCATTTATTTGCTGATCAAGCGCTTTGCCGTTCCGAATATGATCCGTCTGTTCAATCAGGGCACGACCGTTCAGCTCGGCATGCGGGCGGCGTTCGCACTGATGCTGCTTTTCGTCGTGATGTCGGAGGGGCTGGGCGTGGAGAATATATTGGGCGCATTTCTGGCGGGCGCGATTGTGTCGCTGCTTGGGCCGTCCAAGACATTTGTGCACCAGCTTGACTCGTTCGGCTACGGGTTTTTGATTCCGATCTTCTTCGTGATGATCGGCGTGCGGATGGAGCTTTGGAGCCTGCTGTCGGACTGGAAGACGCTGCTGTTCATTCCCGTGCTCCTGGGGTTTATTTTTCTCTCCAAAATGCTCCCGGTGCTGCTGCTCTCGCGCTGGTATGCCCGGTCGCAGGTGCTCGGCTCGGGGCTTTTGCTCTCCTCGACGCTCAGCTTGGTCATTGCTGCCGCCTCCATCGCATTGGAGCTGGGGCTCATTGACGATTCCATCTACGGCTCGTTGATTCTCGTCGCGGTCATCAGCTGCGTCGTGTTCCCGGTACTGTTCAACAAGGTCTTCCCCAAGCTGGAGCGCAAGCCGACGACGATCGGCATCGTCGGCGCCAATCACACGACGCTGCCGATTGTCAACGATCTCAAGCAGCATGGCTACGACGTCCGCCTCTATACCGCCAGCCGCCCGCGGGAGGAGGAGGACAAGCCTTTGCTGACCGGCGATACGCTGCAGTTGGTCGCCTCGCTGGACACGCAGGTGCTGGACGAAGAAGGCCTGTTCGAGTCGGATATCGTCGTGCTGGGCACGGCGGAGGATGCGACCAACATCTCGCTGGCGCACGAGGCGCTTTCGCGCGGGCGCGAGCGGATCGTCGTGCGGGCCGAGGACCCGGCCAAGTACGAGCGGCTGCATCACGAGGGGTTCACGGTCTTCTCGACGCTGCATGCCTCGCGGACGCTGCTGCGCGCGCTGATTGAGCAGCCGAGCATGGTCAAGCTGTTCACGCACGACAACGACAGCACTGGCGAGATCGTGCTTGGCAACGGCAGCTACGACCATGTCCTGCTGCGCGATCTGCCGATGCTGCAGAATGTATTGATTCTAAGAATTTACCGCTCCGACTCCTATCTGATCCCGCACGGCAACACCAATCTATTAATGGGGGACAAGCTGCTCGTCAGCGGACGGCCGGAGCATATCGTGCAGTTGCGCGCGGAACTCGAATAACGTCGCAATTGTCGTCAGGATCGTTTAATTTTATGAAGCGTTGGAGGAAGAGGAATTATGCGTTTACGTGGAAGAAAAGGCATTCGGGAATCGCTGGAGGCGCAGCCGGAGCTGGTCGTGCTGGATGCGGCGCCGCACAAAGGCCGCTGGCATGCATTTTTTGGGAACGATCGTCCGATTCACGCCGAGCTCGGCATGGGCAAGGGCAAATTCATCAGCGAGCATAGCAAGCGCAACCCGCATATCAATTATATCGGCGTGGATATGTACGACGAGTTGCTCCGCCGCGCCAGCGAAAAAGCGCGTGATCTCTGGGAGGCGGACGGCGTCACGGAGCCGCCCAACCTGGCGCTGGTGCGCGGCAATATCGAGAACATTGCGGCCATGTTCGCCGAAGGGGAGCTGGAGCGCATTTACCTCAATTTCAGCGATCCATGGCCCAAGTCGAAGCATGCGCGGCGCAGGTTGACGCATCCGCGCTTTTTGCGGCAGTACACCCGGCTCTTGAGCCCAAGGGGCGAGATTCATTTCAAGACCGATTCGGAGACGTTGTTTGAATTTTCGCTCAACAGCTTCGCGTCTGAGGGGCTGCAGTTGCGCAATATCGCGCTTAACCTGCATCGGGACGCCCTGCGCGAGGAGCTCGTGCTGACCGAGTATGAGAGCAAATTCGTGGAGCAAGGCAAGCCGATCTACCGTCTCGAGGCGGTGATCGGCGAGGAGGCGCTGCGGGCGCATCGCGCCGAGCAGGAGGAGCGGGAGCAACGGGAGGATCAAGAGGCGCCCCACCACCAGAGCGAGACGAGCGAGGCAGTCAGCGCCCCGAGCGCGCCGCCGGCGGCGACATCGGAAGGGTAATGCAGACCCAGATACATGCGCGACCATCCGACCGATACGCCGATCACGATGGCAACCGGGAGCATGAGCGGCAGATAAGCCGATTCGGCCGTCAGCAGCGGCAGCATCCAGGCAAAGATGGCGGTCGTATGCCCGGACGGAAAGGACGGATCCCCGAGCATGCGCTTGCCGATGTTGATTTTTTCGAGCTTCTGATAAGGGCGCAGCCGCTTGAACTTGTGCTTGACGATAAAGACAGGGATGTGGCTGATCGCGATGGCGGTCAAGCTCTGCCAGCCGGCCGTATTCCACGGATAAGGCGCGAGCAGGACGAGCAGCAGCGCGGTGGCCAGCGTGAACGTGGCGCCGCCCAGATGGGTCACGGTGCCGAGCCAGCGGCTCAGCCACCTATTCAAGGCCGGATTCAGCGGTCTGCGGTTCGCCCATAGCAACAGGCGCAGCTCGCTGCTTTGCAGCCAAAATCGGATTCGGTTTGTCGGTCCAGGTTGTTTTTCCATGGTCACCTCCAGCAAGACGGTCTTCCGTATGCTTGTGGATTAAAAAAATTTCATCTGCGACTTGTCCGTCTGACGGCTATAAGTCATCATACCACAATCCGGCGCGACTGAAAGCGAAAAAACGCAGCCTGGCAGCATGAAATGGCAAGGCGGAGCGGACGCGCCTTGCGATTAAACCCCGTCCAAAAATTTGGACGGGGTTTGTTTGGAACTGTTAATTTGCGGGTAATAGGGGCATAACGTTTAGAATAGGCTCATATGTGCAAGCTAATCGGCAAAAGGAACCTTTTGCCGATTCGTTTCGTTTATATACAATGAGCGGGGCGGTCGCCCTATGCGGCCAGGCGGGAGGCCTAGCCAAGCGGCGAAAATAAGCGCGACGGCCAAAGCCGCGGCGATTGTACGCGATTTTTCGTCGATTTCCGGTCGGCAGGAGGAAAATGGTTCCAAATTCGATTTTGACAATTGAAGAGAAAGCGCGCAAAATCAGGATTGCTGCCAAACGCATTTCGCAACACAAACAAAAAAAGAGACAGAGAAAAAGCATGATTAAAAATTGGGGTCTCAAGGGGGCAGTACCGAATCATGGTCAATACGATTATTTTTTCGATGCAAGTATTTATTTTCGCAATCGGGCTCTATCAGATGGTGCTCGGTTTTTACGGCTGGCGCGTGCGTCGCCGTCGGGCCTGGCACAAGCCGCAGAAGTCATTTGCCGTATTGGTCGCCGCGCACAACGAGGAGCAGGTGGTCGGCGCGCTGATCGAGAACCTGCTGATGATGAAGTATCCTCGCAAGCTGTTCGATATCTTCGTCATCTGCGACAATTGCTCCGACGGCACGGCCGACGTCGTGCGCCGCTACAACGGGGTCCACGCCTGCGTACGCACCAACCCGGCGCAGCGCGGCAAGGGCTACGCGATCGAATGGATGCTCGGCGTGCTGTGGAAGCAGCCGCGCGCTTACGACGCGGTCGTCATGTTCGACGCCGACAATCTGGTCAGCACGGACTTTTTGCAGCTGATGAACAATGATCTCTGCAACGGCGTGCGCGTCATTCAAGGCTACCTGGACACCAAAAATCCGCAGGATTCGTGGGTGAGCGCCGCCAACGGCATCAACTACTGGTTCACGAACCGGATGTGGCAGGTGTCGCGGGCCAATGCCGGGCTTGCGAACTTCCTCGGCGGCACGGGCATGTGCTTCGAGTCGAAGCTGCTGCAGGATATCGGATGGGGCGCCAAAAGCCTCGTCGAGGACCTGGAATTTACGATCCATTGCATCATGCGAGGCGTGTACCCGCGCATCAATTACGACGCGCGCGTCTACGACGAGAAGCCGATCTCCTTCAAGGCTTCGGCGCGGCAGCGCCTGCGCTGGACGCAGGGACACTTCGATGTGGCGCGCAAGTATTTCCTGCCGCTGCTGTGGCGGGGGATCCGCGAGCGCAGCTTTGTCAAGCTTGACGCCGCCTTCTATGTATTCAATGCCTACACCTTCTTGGTCGGGCTGATCGTCACGGTGCTGATGTGGATCGTCATGGTACTGCCCGGAGAACCGCTGTTCGATTCGCTCTACGAGCTGATGCCGTATTGGGTGATGGTGCCGTACGTGGCGTATTCGATCATTCAATTCCCGCTCGTCATGATGCTCGAACGGGTCAAGTCGAAGAGCTATCTGTACCTGCTGCTGTTCCCGGTGTATCTGCTGTCGTGGGCGCCGATTACGGTGTATGCCTTCTTCACCCAGAACAACAAGCAGTGGAGCCATACCGAGCATACGCGGGTCATTCGCTTCGAAGAGGTCCAGAGCAAGCAGGCAGGGTAATGTTCAAACGAGCGAAATTCGCGCAAAATGCGGTTGACATGCCGTAGTGCCGCGTGTATACTAATAAGGTCAATGGATAGTTACAGCAAAAGCAGAAGCACCCGCTTCTCACCTGACCGGCAGCATGCCGGCTGGTCGCGATCGATCGATTCAAGCAGCTTCGCAAGAAGCGCGTATGCTTGTTCACGGTGAGTACTTACGGAATGCGGGTCCGATGCGGCCCGCATTTTTTTGTGTGCATGACATCGGTTGTCTGCGATCATAAGCAGGGTCATTACATGATGGAGGTGGAAGGTTATTAGCAGGGAACATCAAATTAACGACGAGATCCGGACAAGAGAGGTGCGTCTGGTTGGCGCGGAAGGCGAGCAAATCGGCATCAAGCCGACACGCGAGGCGCTGCAGATGGCGATTGATCTGAATATGGATCTGGTTAATGTCGCTCCGGCTGCCAAACCACCGGTGTGCCGGATCATGGACTATGGCAAGTTCCGCTACGAGCAACAAAAGAAAGAAAAAGAAGCGCGCAAGAACCAGAAGACCGTCGATCTGAAGGAAGTATGGTTCCGCGCCAACATTGAGGAGCACGACTATCAGGTCAAGTTCCGCAATGTCGTGAAATTCCTTGGCGAAGGCGATAAAGTCAAGGCTTCGGTCCGCTTTCGCGGCCGCGAAATCACGCATGCCTCGATCGGGCAGCGCATCCTGGACCGCTTGTCCAAGGAAGTGGCCGATCTGTGCGTGGTCGAACGGCACCCCAAGCTGGAAGGGCGCAGCATGATCATGATTCTCGCCCCCAAAACGAACAACTAAAAAGAATTGCAGGGAGGACCATACACATGCCTAAGATTAAAACGCACAGCAGCTTGAAAGACCGCTTCAAAATTACCGGCACCGGCAAGGTTAAACGCTACAAAGCGTACCGCAATCATTTGCTGTCGCACAAGTCGGGCCGCCAAAAGCGCGTCTTGGCTGGCCAGCCGCTCATGTCGGCCGGCGACGCAAGCCGCCTGAAGCAAGGTCTGGATCAACTGCGCTAAGCGCGGACTGTACCATTTCATTTTACGCAAATTACAGGAGGGTTTAACATATGGCAAGAGTGAAAGGCGGCATCGTCCGCGCCCGTCGTCGCAAAAGAATTTTGAAGCTCGCGAAGGGTTATTACGGCTCCAAGCATCGCTTGTTTAAAACGGCAAAAGAGCAGGTCATGAAATCGCTGCTCTACGCATACCGCGACCGTCGTCAGCGGAAACGCGATTTCCGCAAGCTGTGGATCACGCGGATCAATGCGGCTGCGCGCCAAAACGGCCTCAGCTACAGCAAATTCATGTACGGCCTGAAGCTGGCCGGCGTGGAAATGAACCGTAAAATGCTGGCCGATCTGGCCGTAAACGACATGGGCGCGTTCAACTCCTTGGCTGGCGTGGCCAAGCAAAAAATCAACGCCTAGAAAAATCACGCCTTATTTTATCGAAAGCCTTCCCGCAAGGGGGGGCTTTTTTGAAATTATAGAAAGTATATGATTTCGCCTTGGTGCAATCTCGTCCGCACCTGTTCAGTCTCGTAGATGCCGGGCCACTGACCGTACGTACAGGCGTACAGGCCGTAAGGTCGAGTGCTGCATACACTGGAGAACCAACCATAAAAGGAGGATTCATTCATGCGCACTCATGTGACTCGGCAACAAGCGGTGAAGCTGCTCGGCAAGCCCATCTATGCGCGCAAAAAAGACGGCACGGTCGTAACCGGCAAGCTGATCCGCGTTAGCGGCGGTCGCCTTCATCTGCAGTCGCTAGCCAAGGGCAAAACGGTGCACACGCGGGCAATCCTGCCGCTGGTGCTGTTCGACCTGCTGGCGATCGGCACGCTGCCTTATGCATACGGCCCATATGGCGGTTTTGGCGGTGGCTACGGCGGTGGCTACGGCGGTGGTTATGGCGGCAACTGCTGCTATGGCGGAGGCGGATATCCCGGCGGCTTCTATTAGGACCGCATCGCCGGCCCCAGCAGCTGCTTGGTCATCTCGTGACAGCGATAATCCGCCGCATACCCCGTCAACGCGTAGCCGAGCCGGGTATAGAAGCGGAGCGCGGACATATTGCCTTCGTCGACGTACAGGCGTGCGAGCGAGCAGCGACGGCGAATGCCGTACGCCTCGGCCCGCTCCATCAATCGGCGGCCCCAGCCGGTGCCGCGGTGACGAGGGTGTACGGCGAGCATGTCGATCAGCAGCGTGCCGCGGGCGGCTACGGCATGGACGAACCCACTCGCGGCGCTTCCCCGGCCGCGGCAGGCGACCAGCGTGCTGCCGCTGAGCAGCCGCTGCGGCAGCCGCCGCAGCTCGCGCGCGTCCAGCGGCGAGACCGTGTGGGAGAGCGGCACGAGCTCAGTGCGGATGAGGCGAATCAGTTGCGCGCGGTCGACGGCCGGTGCGTAAGCGCGTATAATACAGGTCATAGGCAAGCAAGCCCCCCTTGTGTGCCGGATCGGCGGCATAGCTGGCGCCGCCGGAGCTAATTTATTGTATGCTTGACGAATGCTTTTGGAAGGCCTATAATTGTTGATAACGTTGAATGATTTATTGATATACGATATCGGCAATGATGAGGACGAAGTGCTAAGGGCTCTTTTGCATCAGAGAGCGGACGGAGTAGCTGAGACCGTCGCCAAAATCCCTTTTCTACGAGCTCACCTCGGAGCTGTTTTCCTGAAAAGTCCCGCCCCCCGGCGGATGCCTATTAGGGAAAATCGCGCGGCACACGTTACAGTGCCAACGGTAAGAGTCTCCGCGTGCACGCGATTCTTACCTGCTGAGGCTGTATATTGCGAAATGTACGGCAAACTTGGGTGGTACCACGGAAGCTTCGCCTTTCGTCCCTCAACACAATGCGTTGTGTTAAGGGGCGAAGGGCTTTTTTGATGGCCAAAACCTATTAGATGCAAGTCCGCGCGAGCTGGCGGCGGGCTTGGAGAGGAGGAAGACGATGAGCGCACAAGGTGCAACATTACGCTCGAAAGAAGAAATCATGGAAAAACTGAGGAAGCCCGAAGTCGTGACCGGCTCGGAGATGCTGCTTCGCAGCCTCGTACTGGAGGGAGCGGACTGCGTCTTCGGCTATCCCGGCGGCGCGGTGTTGTTCATATACGATGCGATGCACGGCTTCTCCGACTTCAATCACCTGCTGACCCGTCACGAGCAGGGCGCGATCCATGCGGCCGACGGCTACGCCCGCGCAAGCGGCAAGGTCGGCGTCTGCATCGCGACCTCCGGGCCGGGGGCGACGAACCTGGTGACGGGCATCGCGACGGCTTATATGGATTCGGTCCCGCTCGTAGTCATCACCGGCAATGTCGCGACCAACTTCATCGGTACGGACGCCTTCCAGGAGGCGGACATCACGGGCATCACGATGCCGATCACCAAGCACAGCTATCTCGTGCGCAACGTAGAGGATCTGCCGCGGACCATTCACGAGGCGTTCCATATTGCCAACACGGGGCGCAAGGGCCCGGTGCTGATCGATATTCCGAAGGACGTATCGGCGCAGAAGGCGCTCTTCCAGCCTGTGAACGAGGTGAATCTGCGCGGCTACAACCCGACCGTACAGCCGAACCGGCATCAGGTCGACAAGATGATCAAGGCGATCGCAGAGGCGGAGCGCCCGGTCATCCTGGCCGGCGGCGGGGTCGTTTACTCGGGCGGGCACGAGGAGCTGCTGGAGTTCGTCACCAAGACGGAGATCCCGATCACGACGACGCTGCTCGGCCTCGGCGCGTATCCGAGCGGTCGCGATCTGTGGCTGGGCATGCCCGGTATGCACGGCACCTATACGTCCAACAAGGCGATTCAGAATGCGGATCTGCTGATCAACATCGGCGCCCGCTTCGACGACCGGGTGACGATGAAGCTCGACGGCTTCGCCCCGCAAGCCAAGGTCGTCCATATCGACATCGATCCGGCCGAGATCGGCAAAAACGTGCCGACCGAAATCCCAATCGTCGGCGACATCAAGACCGTGCTGCAGATCGCCAACAAGCAAGCGGTGCGGGCAGACAAGGCCGACGCCTGGCGCACGCGGGTGCAGGAATGGAAGAGCCAGTATCCGCTGCGCTACAAGGATTCCGACACCGAGCTGAAGCCGCAGTGGGTCATCGAGATGATCCACGACACGACCGGCGGCGACGCGATCGTCACGACCGACGTCGGCCAGCATCAGATGTGGGCGGCGCAGTACTACAAGTTCAACAAGCCGCGCTCCTGGGTTACCTCAGGCGGTCTCGGCACGATGGGCTTTGGCTTCCCGTCGGCGATCGGCGCGCAGCTGGCGTGCCCGGAGCGCACGGTCGTCTCGATCAACGGCGACGGCGGCATGCAGATGTGCGCGCAGGAGCTGGCGATCTGCGCGATCAACAACATCCCGGTCAAGATCGCGATCATCAACAATCAGGTGCTCGGCATGGTGCGGCAGTGGCAGGAGATCATCTACGACAACCGCTACAGCCATATCGATCTGGCCGGCAGCCCGGACTTCGTCAAGCTGGCCGAAGCTTACGGCGTCAAGGGCTACCGGGCCGTCGGCAAGGAGGACGCCCGCAAGGTATGGGAGGAAGCGCTGCAGCATCCCGGACCGGCTGTCGTGGAGTTCGTCGTCCACAAGGGCGAGAACGTCTATCCGATGGTCACGCAGGGCAACACGATCGATACGATGCTGATGGGGGATGAGTAATCTTGAGTAATCTGATGAAGCACACAATCGCCGTACTCGTCAACAACCAACCCGGTGTGCTCCAGCGCGTCTCCGGCCTGTTCGGCCGGAGGGGCTTCAACATCGAGAGCATCACGGTCGGGACGTCGGAGGAGGCCGGGCTGTCGCGGATGGTCATCGTCACGACCGGCGACGAGAAGATGCTCGAGCAGGTGACGAAGCAGCTCTACAAGCTGATCGACGTCATCAAGGTCGTCGATCTGAGCGCTAACCCGATGGTGGCGCGCGAGCTGGCGCTGATCAAGGTCGGCGCCGAGCCGTCGATGCGCCCCGAGATTCTCGGCGTCGTCGAGACGTTCCGCGCCTCGATCGTCGACATTGGCACCGGCTCGCTGACCGTGCAGGTCGTCGGCGATTCGGAGAAGATCGACGCGATGGTCGAGCTGCTCAAGCCGTACGGCATTCGCGAGCTGACGCGCACCGGCGTGACGGCGATGACGCGGGGCAACGCGCGTTAACCGGCGCTGCATCGAGCTCGCCGTTCTGCGCGGCCTGGCGGCCCTGCGAATCGGACAAGCAGGCAAGGCAAGCTACGAATGGCCGCCCTCCCGGGCCCGCGGGGAGCGGGGGGCGGCCGCATCATGCCCGTTTTGAACGGGAGCCTGGCGGGAGAATGCCGCTTCAGACGTTTGTTCTCCTCTCAGGCACCCGTTCAAAGGGTTTAAATTTAAAGGAGGCTTTTATTCACATGGCAGTCAAAATGTTCTATGAAAAAGATGCAGACCAAAGCGTACTGCAGGGCAAAACAATCGCGGTTATCGGGTATGGCAGCCAAGGGCACGCGCAAGCGCAAAACCTGCGCGACAGCGGTCTGAAGGTCGTCATCGGCCTGCGTCCCGGCAAATCCGCCGAAAAGGCGAAAAACGACGGCTTCGAGGTGCTGTCTGTCGGCGAAGCCGTCAAGGTAGCTGATCTCGTCCAAATCCTGATGCCGGACGAAACGCAAGCCGCGGTATACCGCGACGAAATCGCACCGAACCTGAAAAAGGGCGCGGCGCTGATGTTCTCGCACGGCTTCAACGTGCATTTCGGCCAAATTGTAGCGGACAAGGAAACCGACGTCCTGCTCGTCGCGCCGAAATCGCCCGGCCACATGGTGCGCCGCACCTACGTCGAAGGCTTCGGCGTGCCTGGACTGATCGCCATCGAGCAGGATGCGACGGGCAATGCGCAGGCGATCGGCCTGGCGTATGCCAAAGGCATCGGCTGCACGCGCGCGGGCGTCATCGAGACCTCGTTCCGCGAGGAGACCGAGACGGATCTGTTCGGCGAGCAAGCCGTGCTGTGCGGCGGCGCGAGCGCGCTGGTCAAAGCCGGTTTCGAAACGCTTGTGGAAGCGGGCTACGCGCCGGAAATGGCGTACTTCGAGTGCTTGCATGAGCTGAAGCTGATCGTCGACCTGATGTACGAGGGCGGCCTGGCTTCGATGCGCGACTCGATCAGCAACACGGCCGAGTACGGCGATTATGTCACCGGACCGCGCATCGTGACGGAAGAAACGAAAAAAGAAATGAAGCGGGTGCTCGAGGATATCCAGACGGGCCGCTTCGCACGCGACTTTATCCTGGAGAATCAATCCAACCGCGCGATGCTGACCGCGACGCGCCGTCGCGAGGCCGAGCATCCGATCGAGCAGGTCGGCAGCCAGCTGCGCGAGCTGATGCACTGGATCAAGAAGTAATCGTACGATTCATACTGCAATATCCCGATCCCGGATCGACCGGCAGCGACCGCCGGACCGCCAGCCTTGCGCCCGGCGGTCGCTGCGGGCCTGCGCGGCTTGTCCGGGATGCTTGTTGCCATCCCGCATGATCCAGCTATTAGCCAAAGGAGTGTAATGCCATAATGACGGACGTAAAAAAAATCGCCGTGCTCGGCGGTGACGGCATCGGCCCAGAGGTCGTGGGCGAAGCGATCAAAGTCATGAAGAAGACCGAGGAGCTGTTCGGTCTGAAATTCGAATTTGAACACGGTCTGTTCGGCGGCATCGCCATCGACGAAAAAGGAACCCCGCTGCCGCAGGAAACGCTCGACATCTGCCAGCGTGCCGACGCCGTGCTGCTCGGCGCAGTCGGCGGACCGAAATGGGACAACAACAGCAAAGAGCTGCGTCCGGAGACGGGCTTGCTCGGCATCCGCAAAGCGCTGGGCCTGTTCTCGAACATTCGGCCGGCGACGGTATTCGACTGCCTGATGGACGCTTCGACGCTCAAGCCCGAGGTGCTCGAGGGCACCGATCTGATCGTCGTGCGCGAGCTCACCGGAGGCATCTATTTCGGCGAGAAGTTCCGCCGCGACGGCGAGCACGGCCAAGAGGCCGTCGATACCTGCGTATACAACGTCAGCGAAGTCGAGCGGATTGTCCGCCAAGCGTTCGAAATCGCGCAGAAGCGCAGCAAGCGTCTGGCCTCCGTGGACAAGGCGAACGTCCTGGAGACGTCGCGCCTGTGGCGCGAGGTCGTCAACCGCATCGCACCGGAGTATCCGGACGTCGAGCTGGAGCATGTGCTCGTCGACAACTGCGCGATGCAGCTGCTGCGCCGCCCGTCAAGCTTCGACGTCATCGTGACGGAGAACATGTTCGGCGACATCCTCAGCGACGAGGCCGCGATGCTGACGGGCTCGATCGGCATGCTGTCGTCCGCTTCGCTGGGCGAGGGCAGCTTTGGCCTGTACGAGCCGGTGCACGGCTCGGCGCCGGATATTGCCGGCCAGGGCATCTCCAATCCGATCGCGACGATCCTGTCGGTCGCGCTGATGTACCGCTTGACGTTCGGCTACGAAGAGGCGGCTCAGGCGATCGAGAATGCCGTCAAGTCGGTGCTTGATGCGGGCCACCGTACGGGCGATATCGCCGTCGACAAGAGCAAGGCCCTTGGCACGGAAGCGATGGGCGAGCGAATTGTGGCTGCACTCAGCAAGTAAGATTCGGACCGGACTCGGACGCCGCGGTCCGAGTTCCGTTCTGAATGAGAATGATAATTATAATTATTATAAAAAAATAATTGATATAATCTTGACTTTGTTCTTATCTGGTGATAGGATTTTACTCGAGGGCTCGTTCATGAGGGCATGGGCGAGCTACACATTTCAATTATGCGCTTATGCGCCAAGGAGGTCGTTTGGGAATGGCAGATCGTTTGGTAGGCAAGCCGGCACCGGATTTTACGATGGAGACGGCACTGGGCAATGGCAAGGAATTCGGTTCCGCCTCGCTCACCGATTACAAGGGCAAATGGCTCGTCCTTTTCTTCTATCCGCTGGACTTTACGTTTGTATGCCCGACCGAAATCACTGCGCTCAGCGAAGCGGCAGGCGAATTCAAGAAGCTGAACACGGAAGTGCTCGGCGTCAGCGTCGACAGCAAGCACAGCCATCGCGCTTGGCTCAACACGCCGGTCAATGACAACGGCCTCGGCGAGCTGAACTTCCCGCTGGCTGCGGACATCACCAAGCAAGTGGCGCGCGAGTATGGCGTGCTGATCGAAGAAGAAGGCGTCGCGCTCCGCGGTCTGTTCATCATCGATCCGGAAGGCGAGCTGAAATACCAGGTCGTCAACCACAACGACGTAGGCCGCAGCGTCGAAGAAACGCTCCGCGTGCTGCAGGCGCTTCAGTCCGGCGGACTGTGCCCGATGAACTGGAAGCCTGGCGACCAGCATCTGGTGGCGAAGTAAGATCCGGCTGCGCCTTCCAAGCTCCCCCAAAAGCAACAACGGGGGAGCTTTTTTGCGCCTGCAGCCAGATGGAAGAGCAGGCGCGTCCAGAGCGGGCCGCGTCGCCCCCCATCGCCTGTAGCCCGGATTGCGTTATTTGGGCGCTGGAACTACAATTAGACCGACATAGGCCGCATCCTTCATGTGACCGTTGTACGATACTTGAAAAGAAGTGATGAGGATTTTGGGACGGCTCGGCCTATCCGCACGGACACACCTCTTGCTGGAGAAGCACCTGACCGGCGAGACGATGGATTATCGCAGAATCATGGCCTTGTTTTTTCCGGTGTTGATCGACCAGACCTTCATCGTCGGCTTGAACCTGCTCAATACGGCGATGATCAGCTCCTCCGGCGTGGACGCGATCAGTGCGGTCAGCATGGTGGATACGCTGAATATTTTGTTCATTCAGATCTTCATTGCGATGGCGACCGGGGGCACGGTCGTCGTCGCGCAATATAAAGGAAGCGGAAATCCATCGATGGTGTCGACTGCGGCGGCTGGAACGATCGCGGCCGTATCCCTGCTCTCGCTGGCGATCGGTCTGTTCGTCGCGCTCCTGCACGGCCCGCTGCTCGGTCTGCTATTCGGCTCTGCGACGCCTGAGGTACTGGGCAGCGCGAGCACGTACCTGATCGGCAGCGGCCTCTCTTACATGGGTCTGGGCATCGTTCAGGCCGTCAACGCCGCAATGCGCGGCGTCGGTCGGACGCGCGTGTCGATGGCGCTCTCGCTCATTATGAACGGCTTGTACGTGCTGCTCAATCTGCTGCTCGTGATCGGGCTCGACATGGGCGTGCCGGGCATGACGATTGCAGTCAATGTCGCGCGCTATGCGGCGGCAATCTGTGCGCTGGTTGTCGTGCTGCGGATGGACACGGAGCTGCGTCTTCGCTTGCGCGAGCTCGTGCGCGTCCCCTGGTCGATGTTCAAAAAAATGATGGCGGTTGGCATCCCGTTTGCGGCGGAGCAGGTGTTTTTCAACGGCGGCAAAATGATGACCCAGGTGTTCATCGTCGGCATGGGAACCTATGCGATCGCCGCCAATGCGATCAGCGGCTCCCTGGCGATGCTCTATCAAGTGCCGTCGATGGCGTTGTCGCTAACGCTGGTCACGGTGGTGGGGCAATGCGTCGGCGCTCGCCATTTTGACGATGCGCGCAAGTTTATTCGCGGCTTTCTGTGGCTGTCGGCGCTATTTTTTACTGTGATGGCGCTGGTGCTGCTGCCGTTGTTTTATCCGATGGTGCGCTTGTTCAATCCGCCGGATGCGATTATCGGCGACGTGTTCTGGATTGTGCTGATCAACGCGCTCGCCCAGATTCCGCTATGGGGCATCAGCTTCGTCCTGCCTGCCGGCTTGCGCGCCGCCGGGGACGCGCGCTATACCTCGGTGATCGCAATGCTGTCGATGTGGCTGTTCCGGATCGGGCTCGGCTATGTGCTGGGCGTCGTGCTGGGCATCGGCATCATCGGCGTGTGGATTGCGATGAACGGCGAGTGGGGCGTGCGGGGGCTGTTGTTCTGGCGGCGCTACAGGAGCGGTAAGTGGCAGGCGCGGTCGCTGGTATAAAGGCAAAACGGCTGATGCGGTCCTCCGACGTCGCGACAAGAAAAATAACCTGCGGGCCATTTATGGCGCGCAGGTCTTTTGCTTCGCTAGTATGGGGACAGCCGATGAGCGGACTCTTGGATGTTGCTTACGTTCAAGGCGTCTGGGCGTCCGAGCCGCCCTGCAGCGCGTAGTTCAAGTAGACGATGCTGCTGCTGTAGGACTCCTCTCCCCATTCGACAAAAGCGAGCTTTTCGTTGGACGGACTCCAGGAGGTAAACGCCTGCTCCAGATTGACTGCAATCTGCGTCGTATCGTCACTGAGCAGATCGTAGACGTACAGGCTTCTGCCTGCTTGGCTGCCTTCTTCCTCCTGAAGGATGTACGCCGCCATGCTCTGATCGGGCGACCAGGAGACGCCTGCGATGCTGGCGCCCTCGGCAATGGTCCGGGGATCGCTGCCCGCCGTGTCGCTGAGGATCAGCGACATCTTCGAGTCGTTGTATTGGGCGACCAGCAGCTGATTGCCGTCGGGCGACGGGTAGATTCCGCCGGCATTGTCGAAGGGCAGCGCCGTCGACTCGCCGCTCTGCGTATCGAGCGCCTGAAGCCCGGGCTCGCTATTGGTGTTGTAGTAGACGCGATCGCCCGACTGCTGGACGAGGTACAGCGCGCCTTCATCCAGGTGCTCCATGGGGCCGAGCTCGCCCGAGACGGTCGCCACATACGCGCCGCCGGCGTAGGAGGCGCCGACGATCGTCTCATTGTCCGCCCAGCTCGCGCTCATCGCGCCGCCGATCGGATCGCCTGTCAGATCGAAGCCTTCCATCGTCTCCAGATTCAGCACCGAGAAGACGGGATCGCCGAGCGAACTGATCGTATACAGCAGATGGGTGTTGTCCGGCGACAGCTCCGCGCTTCCCAGGAAGGCGTTCTCCTCCGCCTGGATCAACTCGTACTCGTCGGTGTCCACGTGGTAATAGTACAGGCTTCTTGGATACTGATCGGCGAGCTCGGCGAGCTCCATTTTGTCGAGCTCGGTGTTGGCCTTGGACACGATTGCGGTGTTGTCGTCCAGCCAGTCGGTAATTTGCACCTGTTCGAGTTCGTCGATCTTCTCGATCGAGACGACGGGCTCGCCGACCTCCTCGTCTTGATTTTCGATCACCGTGATATCGCCCTCCGGATCCTCGTCGGTTACGCGGCCGGGCTCGTTGTTCGAAGCGCAAGCGCCCAGCGTCAGCAGCAGCGCGGCGGACAGAGCGGCCATTTGCAATGGGTGTTTTTTCATGGTTGTTCCCCTCCTTGCTCATTACGATATCACCCATATGTACCCAAAATGCGGCCAGTTGTCTCAAAAATGTAAACAAAACCGCTCCAAAACGTTAATTTTCATCCGACTCGGCGCGGTTGGCCGCCGGGAAGGCGACAGTGAAGGCGGTTCCCTCCGGTCCGGTACGTGCGAGCGCGATGGTGCCGCCCTGCGATTCGGTGTAGCGCTTGGCGAGCGAGAGGCCCAGCCCTGCGCCGCCGTTTTCGCGGGCCCGATTCTTGTCCACCGTGTAGAACGGATCAAAAATGCGGGATGCGACATCCTCCGGAATGCCGATGCCGTTGTCGGCAATCTCAAGCGCCGCCGTTCCGTCCTTCAGCGTGCCGGTCACCGCAATCCGTCCGCCCGGCCGATTGTATTTGATGGCATTGTCCATGAGATTCATGAGCACAATGGTCAGGCAGTCGCGATCCGCCTCGACCTCGGCGTCCGCGAGCTCCGTATCCAGCCGAATGCCGAACTTTTCAATTTTGCCCCGCAGGCTGTTTAGCACCGCCAGCACGGCTTCCCGAATGTTAATGCGCTCCTTGTGATACTCGAAGTCGTACTTTTCCAGGGCGGACAGCTGCAGCACCTTTTCCACCATTTCGTACAGGCGCTGAGTCTCGCCGGCAATGTTGCCGATCGCTTTGCCGAGCAACTGCTCGTCGTCGGGATACATATCGAGCAGATCGAGATAGGACTTGATGGAGGTGAGCGGCGTTTTGAATTCATGGGTGACGTTGCCGATGAACTGCTTTTGCTGCTCGTCGAGACGAGAGAGCTTGTCGACGGCGAGGGCGAGCTTCTCCCGCTCCTCGTCCTTGGCGCGAAGCGTGAGGCGGATCTGCTCGCTCATCGCCCGGATGCCCTCGGCGAGCTCGCCGATCTCGTCCTTGCGCGTGCGCAGCGCCGTATCGTAGCGCCCGCTGCGGATGCGATCGACGGCGCCGTTGAGCCGAATGATCCGATTGGCAAAGCCGTCGAAGTAGAAGTACGCAAGCACGAAGCTCAGCACGAATACGACGGCGCCGATCGACACAAAAAGCTGTCGAATCTGGTCCGCGAACGCTGCGTGATCCGCCAGCGGGTAATGAAACTGCACGACACCGATCTGCGCGCCGCCGCTGCGCAGCGGCGCGAGGTAGTAGAGCGAATCGGCGCGGGTCAGGTACGCCGTCTGATTGTCCAGGGCATAGCGCAGCGCGGTCTGCAGGCGTGCGGGATCGGCGGCCGGGCCGCCTTCGCGCGGGCTGATCCGATTGCCGTCCTGATCGTAGAGCGCGACGCGCAGGCCGCTCAGATTCTTCAATTGCGACGCCAGCGAGGCGCCGTTTTCTGCCAGATACGTGCGGGGCACCTTGATCGATTCGGTCAGCAGCGTCTGGACGAAAAACAGGTTGGCCGTCCGCGCCTGCTGCGCCAGCGAGCGTTCCATCTGTGTGCGCTGGTTGGTCTGAATGCCTTGCAGGACGAGCACGCTCAAGATGAATACGGTCAAGAGCAGCAGGACAGCGAGGAAGGCGCTGAATTTGAGCTTGATGCTGATTCTCATCGCGCGCGTCCTCCGAGCGCTTTGTAGCCGACGCCGTGCACGGTCTGGATCGAATCGCTGAGCGGCTCGCCGAGCTTTTTGCGCAGGCGCTGGATATGAATATCGACGGTGCGCGTACCGCCGGCATATTCGATGCCCCAGATGAGGTCGAGCAGTTGCTCTCGGGTATAGACCCGCTCCGGATGACCGATCAGCAGCGCCAGCAGGTCGTACTCCTTGGGCGTCAGCTCCAGCTCGCGCCCCGCCGCCCAGGCCGCTTGCCGGCTCGGCTGCATGACGATGTCGCCAAGCGTTAGCTCCTCTTCCCGCTCTTCGGCCTCCCCGGCGCGCGCGGCCTGCATTCGCCGCAGCAGCGACTTCGTCCGTGCGAGCAGCTCGCGCATGTCGAAGGGCTTGGTCATATAATCGTCCGCGCCCAGCTCCAAGCCGAGTATTTTGTTGACGATGTCCTCCTTGGCCGTCAGCATGATGACGCCGATCCGGGCCTTATCCTGGAGCTGCTTGAGAATATCGTAGCCGTCCTTGCCGGGCAGCATGACGTCGAGGATGATGGCCTCCGGCCGGAACCGCGCGATCTGCCGGATCGCTTCGGCTCCGTCGCCGGCGACCTCGACGACATAGCCTTCCCTGCCCAGCGCGTAAGCAATCGCCTCTGCAATTTTGGCCTCGTCTTCGACGACCAGAATTTTTTCGTTCATGGGTTAGCCTCCGTCCGAATCGACCTTGGGTCTCGCTTGCGCTGGCGCAGCGCAATGCTATACAATAGGAATCCAGTATACGTGAAAAGTCGAAGCAGGTAAAACGAACGTATTCGGTTCAGCCCGCCAACTTCTTGGCGCGGAAAGCAGGAATTTGGGTCCGGGCATGGAAAATAGTATTTAGCCATGATTCGTCGAACATACCACAGGGTAAAAGTGTGACAAATAAAGATCGGCGGCGGCGCTGCGGCGTTTGCGACGGCTGTACAGGAGGGGTTCGAAATGAGCTTTTGTTGTGGAGCGAGCATGATCGGCACGAAAGGAACATTGCGGCATTTCCGTACCCACATTCACAATGTTCCGATCTTGTTTTGTCCGGTGTGCCACAGAGTGGACGTGCATTATATGGTGGAGAACGAATACGAAATTTTGGCCGATTACGCGCACGGCGACGGAGCGGCCGAGGTGGATTTTTGCGATTATGTCGAGCAGGAAGAACTGGAGTTGCATGAGAATTGCGTCAATCACGAGTGCGAGGACCCGATGGACGTCGTACATAGCCAGATCGACATCGCGCTTGATCTGTTGGGCTTCGCCAAAAACGTCGGCGACGCCGAATGGGAGAAGCAGCTCAAGCAGCGGCTGGGCGTGCTCAATCTGCGGCGCAACAAGCTGAAAAAACGCCGCGCTTCCAACGGAACGGTGCGTTAAACTTCCAGAAACCGCCTGCACAGGCGGTTTCTTTACATGAAGAAAGCATATGAGGGCACGGCTTGTGCCGTCGTGAGCCGTTTCGACTTGTTCAATTCAGTCATCTGAGGTGAGGCGCTTGGTGTTGTTTCAACGATGGCTCGGCAGAATCCGGGCAGAAAAGCCCGCTAGAGCGACTGGGCGCGAAGCTCCCGAAGCGATCGTCGTTCGCATTCAGGGCGGGGACACTGCGCTTCAAGAGCGCTTTATTGCTGCCTATCGGCCGTTTGTCGCGCGCGTGACGAGCGGGTTCAGCAAACGCTACATCGATCGAACGCGCGACGACGAGTTCAGCGTGGCGCTCAGCGCTTTTCACGAGGCGATCCAGCAATTTGCACCGGGAGCGGGCAGAGGCTTTCTCGGCTTCGCCGAGACGGTCATCCGCAGACGGCTGATCGATCATGTCCGCAAGGAGCAGCGTCATGCCAACGTGCTGCCTTACTGTACGATGCAAGCGGACACGGAGGAGGAGCCTCCGCATCCGGTGGAGGTCGGCGAAGCGCTGCGTCATTACCGCGCCGGACGAGAGGCCGAAGAGCGCCGTCACGAAATCGGCGAATTCGGCGTGCAATTGGCGAGCTACGGCATCACGCTCTCCGAGCTGGCCGCGGTCTCGCCCAAGCATGCCGATTCGCGGCGGATGCTGCTCGGCGTTGCCGCCGAGCTGGCGGCAGACGACAGTCTGTACCGCAGCCTGCACGACAAAAAACAGCTGCCGATCAAGGCGCTGCTGCACAAAAGCGCGGTATCGCGCAAAACGCTGGAGCGGCACCGTAAGTATTTGATTGCGCTGACGCTGGTCTACCGCGGCGACTATCCTTTCATGCAGAGCTACTTGCATATACCGCACGCTCGCACGGAAGCGGCACAGCGACGGGAAGGGGGGGGACGATGAAGCGCGGGATCGTGATGGAGACGGCTGTGGATCATGTCATCGTGCTGACTTCGGAGGGGCAATTCCGACGGGTCAACGGCCGCTTCGCTGTCAGCGTAGGCGAAGAGCTCGAGCTGTCCTCGGCGCTGCGGCGCGGTCCGCGACGGTTGCGCTGGGCGGCGGCGCTCGTAGCGGCGGTCGTGCTGCTGGCGATGCTGCCGCGCTGGCTCATGCCGGCTCAGGAGGTGGCGCTCTACTTGACTCTTGATGTCAACCCGAGCGTCGAGTTAGGCATCGACCAGCAGGGAAGAGTGCGCGAGCTGAAGGCATGGAATACGGACGGCGACGCCGTGATTGCGGGTCTGCACTATCGCGCCGCGCCGCTGGAGCGGGTGCTGGGCGAGGTGATGCAGCGCATACGCGAGCGCTCGGAGCTGCCGCCCGGCACAGTCGATCTGCTGCTGACGAGCGTGCCCGCCGCCGGGGTGACCGATCGACTCGAGCAGGCGCTGCTCGAGCAGGCTAAGCGGTCCGTGTCGACGGCATGGACCGCTTCCGGGCAGTCTCTGCGGGTCGCGGTGCTGCGCGCCCCGCCGGAGGTGCGCGCGGAGGCGAGCCGTCTGGCCCTCACCCCCGGCAAGCTGTCGGTCTACCTGCTGGCGGCGAGCGAGGGGCTGGAGCTGGAGCTCGAGACGCTGCGGGATGCGTCGCTCGGCGCGGCGGCGGAGGCCGGCGGAGGCGTCCAGCGGCTGCTCGCCGAGGGAGGACTGGACGGTCATGCCGGGGCGGCGGATCGCGAGCTGCTGGAACGGCTGCTGGAGGAGCGGCCGCCTTTGCCGGACCGCTCGCCTGCCGAGACGCCGCCAAGTACTGCACAGCGAGACCTCGAGCGGGAGATGATGATGGCAGAGGAGGCGGAGCGACCGCCTGAGCAGACCGAGGAACGCGAGGAGGAGCATGAACCGGACTCAGCCGGCGGCGGTCCAGACAAGAGCGGCCAGAACAGGAGCGGCGAGGCTCAGGAGCAGCGTCACTCCGCGGACGACGATCGGTCTCGTCCGGATGATGCCGAGTCGGCAGACAAGGGCGCGCAGTCGGCGTCCGGGACCGGACAAGACCAGGAGCCCGGGACGGATAAGAAGCCGGAGTCCGGCGCACCGGCTCGCAGCGGCGGTGCGCCGGCAGGGGAGGATCGCGGCCACGCAGATGCAGGCGGGACGCCACCCGGTCGAGCGTCGGACGAGCACAGCGGGCAAGCTTCAGACGAGCGCAAGGCGCGTCCCGGACGAGGCGGCGAACAGGGCGGAGACGAGTTCCAAGACGAGCAGGGAGCGAAGGGTCGCGATGACGGGGCGCGCGGGACCAATCATCAGCATGGAGCCAAGCACGGTCAGGGCTATCGTCATGCGGAAAAGGAAGAGCAGACCGACAAGCGCGGACCCGGCCGTGCGGACGGGCAGGAGCGCCGTGGCGAGGACGAGTCCCATCGCAAGGACGAACTAAAGCCGCGCGACAAGGACGAGAGTCTGCGCAAGCCGGGCGGCGGCGATCGGTCCGGCGCCGACTCGGCCTCGGGCAAGCGCGACGCCCCAGGCAAGCACGAATAAGCCCCGGGCAGGCCCGAAGCGAAGCCGGAGAAAGGCAAATAAGCGCCATGCCATGGGACGGTCAGGGGCTTGGGCTTTTGGCAGCGAACAAAAGAAAGCAGGGAGCGGCGCATTCCGTACGAACCGCGCCGCTCTCCCACGTTTCGACATTATCTCTGATTGACACCGATTCGTTTCTATTACTATGATTGATATATCGACAGGCAGGGACGGATGAGACAAGGCACTTGAGGCAAGGCAACAGCTTGCGAATCAGCGCAAGTATTGCACGGGAGGGATCGAGATGCAGGCTTTTCGCGGTCGTTATTTTCCCGCGCTCGCAGCTTATGTGCGCAATGGCCATGCGGCCACGCTGCAGCGTGCGGGGGAACTGGGCAAGCTGCTGCACGATGCGCATCCCGAGGATATCCTGGTGGTGCACGAAGAAGCGATTCATACGCTGGTGGCCAATGTCGAGCCGGAGGAAGCGATCCAGCTCTACAACCGCTCGCTTGTTTTTTTGACCGAGCTGATGGTCGCGTGCCGCTTCGAGACGCAGGCAGTCGCCGTATCCAGCACGGCGCCGGCGCAATCGGACGCGTACAAGCGGATGAAAGCCAGCCTGCAGGAATCGTACCAGTGGTCGCAGCAAGTCAAAAACAAATATGAAAACGTTCTCCAGCATATGGACAGCGGGATTGCCCTGTTTGACAGCGAGGGTATTTTGACCTTTGTCAATCTGCAGATGGCCAAGGTGATCGACGTGCCGCGCAAAACGTTGATCGGCTGCGATATCCGAGGCATCGTCACGCATCCGCAGCTCAGTCGAAGCACGAGACGGATGATTCTCCACCTCGTCAAGGAGATCGTACGCCGGCGCAGCCGCTATTACGAGCTGCAGGATGCGCTGGGGCGGCATCTGCTGGTGACGGTCACCTACGGGGATCAACTGGACGGCGAATACCTGGTCAGCATCAAGGATGTCTCGGAGTACAAGCAGATCGAGCAGACCGCCTATCAGAACGACAAGCTGGCGATGCTGGGCAAGATCGCAGCCGCGATCGCCCACGAAATTCGCAACCCCCTCACCTCGATCCGGGGGTTCATCCAATTGCTGCGGCCGCCGTTGATGGAGCTCGGCAAGGAGGAGTACGCCCGCATTATCGTGGCCGAGATCGACCGGGCCAACGACATCATTCACGAATTCCTCAATTCGTCCAAGCCTACGGCGCCGATGAAGCAAGGTATGCCGGTGGACGCGCTGCTCAAGGAGGTCGTCCTGCTATCCGAGAGCGAAGCGCTGATGCGAGGCTGCTTCATCCGTCATCGGCCGATCGACGAGCCGCTCCTGATCGCCATCGATGTGAAGCAGGTGAAGCAGGTGCTGCTGAATATCGTCAAAAACGGACTGGACGCGATCACCGAATCGCTGGGCACGAATGACGGTCTCATCGAGCTCAGCGCCCGCAGGGACGGCGCGGATGCCGTCATCTCCATTCGGGACAACGGCATGGGCATGGACCGCAATACGATGAATCGGCTGTTCGATCCCTTCTTTACAACCAAGGCGACGGGAACCGGGCTCGGGCTGTCGGTCAGTTATCGCATTATTCGCAATCACGGCGGACGCATTCAACTCGAAAGCGCGATCGGGGAAGGCACGGAATTTCAGATCTATTTGCCATTGGCGACCTAAACCAGTAGAATCGAAAGGAATGGTGAACTCAAGGTAAGGAGACGTGATGATGGAGACCCAATTGACCTTTCGGTTCCGGCAGCCTGACGAAGCGGCTGCAAGCGAGCTTATTGCCGTGCTGCTCCGTCCCGAGGATCTGAAGACGACGCCCGGCGGCGAGCCGCCGCAATGGGTGCACCCGCAGATCGACGAGGCGCTGCTGCGTTATGCGGAGCAGGGGCTGTTCGGCGCGCGCCCGCTCGAGACGCAAGTAATCCCGACCCTGGGGCTGATCAGTGCGGCGCACGTCGTGTTCGTCGGCGTCCAGGCGGCGCCATCGGCTGCGGATGCGCTGCGCGGCGCAGCGTCCGTCGTCGCGCGAACGGCGAGCCGGCTCAAGGCGCAGAGCGTAGAGGCCCGTATGATTCGCGACATCGTCATCGGCGCGGCGGGCTGCGAGCCCGGTCAGGCGGCGCAGGTGCTGACCGAGGGCTTCCTGCTGGGTCAGCATCGGCGGCAGGCGGAGCGTCGCGAGCCGAAGCCGACGCATGTCGTGCGGCACGTGGAGTGGACTGCCGAGGCAGGCCTGAACGAGCAGGAATCGCAGCAGTTGCAGGCGGATTGGGTGGCCGGCATCGACCGTGGTCAGGTGTTCGCCGAGGCGACCTGCTATGCGCGCGAGCTGGTCAATCAGCCGGGCAACCGGCTGACGCCCGAGCAGCTCGCCGAGGAAGCGGAGCGCATGGCGGCCAACCTGGACATCGACTTCGAGGTCATCGACGAATGGGCGGCGGCGGAGCAGGGGATGGGCGGCCTGCTCGGCGTAGGCCAGGGCAGCATCAATCCGCCGCGCATGATCGTGCTGCACTACCAGGGCGCGCCGGATGACGATGAGGTGTGGGGGCTGATCGGCAAGGGCATCACCTTCGATACCGGCGGCATCTCGCTCAAGCGGGCTCCGGGCATGGAGGAGATGATCTCCGATATGGGCGGCGCAGCCGCAGTATTGGGCGCGATGCGCATCATCGGCAAGCTGCGGCCCCGGGTCAACGTCGTCATGGTCGTGCCGACGGCGGAGAATATGCCGTCCGATCGCGCGCTCAAGCCGGGCGACGTGATCAGCACGATGAGCGGCCGCACGATCGAGATCGTCAACACGGACGCCGAGGGTCGGGTCGTGCTGGCCGATGCGATGACGGTCGCCGTCAATCGCGGCGTGACCAAGCTGATCGACGTGGCGACCCTGACCGGCGCGGTCTCGGTGGCGCTGGGCGACGTCATGACCGGCGCCGTCACCAATGACGAGACGCTGCTCCAGTCCGTCGTCCAAGCGGGGCACCGGGCAGGCGAGCGCATCTGGCCGCTGCCGTCCGATCCGCAGTACCGCCAGCTGATCGACAGCGACGCTGCCGATCTCAAGAACAGCGGCGGCCGCTATGCCGGCACAATCACAGGCGGGCTGTTCGTCGGCGTATTCGCCGAAGAGAAGCCGTGGGTGCATCTGGACATCGCCGGCACCGCTTGGCTGACCAAGGAACGCGGCTGGGAGGGCAAGGGCGGCACCGGCGTCATGGTGCGCACGCTGGCCGAGTTGCTCACGTCCTGAGGCGGGCACCGAGAAGCGACGAGACTTAGATGGGCGCGAAGCAGGACGGGCAAGGAGAGCGACGGGTCTGACAGGCGTGGTGCAGCAGGCCGGTGCGCAGTGTGTCTGTGGGCGGCAGCTCTAACGGACACCAGAGGCGCTTAGCGCCTGAATAAGAGGCGGGTTCGACTCTAACGGACACCAGAGACGCTTAGCGGTCATTAGAACTTGTGAGATGTCCAATTATTCCCGCTAAGCTTTCCTCCTGACCGTTACACGGAGCAAGAAGCCAAAAAACGTCGCTAAGCGGCTCCCATGTCCATTAGAGCCCGGTCCGTTTAAGGGAGATCCGTTTCAGCCGGCTGTCCTCGGATTGCGGGGTACCGCACAAGAGGACAGGTCACATGGCTCCGCTCTCGGTTCGTGTGGCGTGTACGCGATTCGCAAAAAACCGGATTCGGGCTGCTTCAGAGCAGATCGAATCCGGTTTTTACTTGTCTACGCGGAACCTACGCCAAACGTTCCCCTCGTCGCTGCCAGCGAACGGCCCTCGCGACGTTACTTGCATCGCTGCTGAGGAAGAGACGATTCGTTTGGACTCGTCATGATGGCGGTCAGACGGCACTTGATGCGTCACGATGGCGGTCAGCTAGCGCTCCCAGACGTGCAATTCACCGTCGCGATCGGTGTAGCCGATGCGAGTCGGCGTCACGTCCAGCACGACATAGTCGGGGGCGTCCGGTCCGCTGAACCAGCGCTTCATATCGTCGTGCCACAGGCGCGTGCGCAGCGATTCGTCCTTGGTCACCTCGCAGGTGCCTTCGATGTCGAGCAGCTCGGCCGGCCATTTTCCCTCGTAGCCGCACAGCACGCTCACATGCGGATTGCCCGCGAGCTCTTCGACTTTATGCGTTTTGCGACTGGTCGCCATGTGGATGTGCATGCCATTATGGAAGAGCGCCATGTAACGTGCCTTGGGCTGATTGCCCTCCATAGTGGCCATGATGCCGACATCCTGTTTGTCCATTGCGTCGTTGATGCGTTTTTCCAATTCTTTGCGTTCCATGCGATTGCTCCTTTCGTGACTGCGCGGCGTGTGCGCCCCCAGCTAGTGGCGTACGGACCTGCACTTTCTCGTACGTCTACAGATTGTTGCAGGCAGGCGCGCAGCTTATCGCGTGCGACCGCAGTGTGATGGGCGGTCGGCCACTCCATCAGTGTCACCGGCCAGCTAGCGTCCCAGCCAGCGTCGTACGGGTGAGCAACTTGTAGCGTACGACCGCAGCATGTACGGTATGGCATTAACTTACCCTGTTGCCATCGCGGATAAACGGCCGCTATCTTCCGGCTTGACTTGACTGCTCAGAAAGGATAAGCTCGACGCAAACCAGAATGCGAAGGAGGACGCTGCGATGCAAACGCGCGTACCGCCCGGACAGACCGTCACGGACGGTTTTCCGGTGCTGCATTACGGCCAAGTGCCGTACTACAATGATATGAGCAAATGGAATCTGCGTGTGTTCGGGCTGGTTAATGAGGAGCGCGAAATTTCCTACAAGTCGTTCATGGAGCTGCCGCGCCAGACATTTGACAATGACATTCATTGCGTGACCACCTGGTCGAAGCTGGGCAACGTCTGGGAGGGGGTGACGGTTCGCGAGGTGCTGGGCGACCTCGTCATCGATCCGCGCGCCCGCTATGTCATGCTGCACGCCGAGCACGGCTGGACGACCAACCTGCCGGTGGAGGACTTCCTGCGCGACACGAGCTTTTTGGCGATCAAGCACAACGGCGAACGCCTGACGCCCGAGCACGGCTACCCTGTCCGCATGGTGGTGCCGCATCTGTACTTCTGGAAAAGCGCCAAGTGGCTGCGCGGCATCGAATTTATGGCCGACGACAAGCCGGGCTTCTGGGAGCGCAACGGGTATCACATGTATGGAAACCCGTGGGAAGAACAGCGCTACGATTTCGACTGAAATAAGCGCAAAATGTGAGGCTACAGGACGGAATCGGCTCCGACGGCGGAAATAAGCGTAAAATGTGAGGCTACAGAGCGGAATTCGCTCCGACGGCGAAAATAAGCGCAAAATGTGAGGCTAGAGGACGGAATCGGCTCCGACGGCGGAAATAAGCGTAAAATGTGAGGCTACAGGACGGAATCGGCTCCGATGGCGGAAATAAGCGCAAAATGTGAGGCTGCAGAGCGGAATTTGCTCCGACGGCGGAAATAAGCGCAAAATGTGAGGCTGCAGAGCGGAATTTGCTCCGGCGACGGAAATAAGCGCAAAATGTGAGGCTAGAGGAGGGAATCGGCTCCGACGGCGAAAATAAGCGTAAAATGTGAGGCTACAGGACGGAATTTGCTCCGGCGACGGAAATAAGCGTAAAATGTGAGGCTAGAGGACGGAATCGGCTCCGACGGCGGAAATAAGCGTAAAATGTGAGGCTACAGAGCGGAATTCGCTCCGACGGCGGAAATAAGCGTAAAATGCGAGGTTGTGGCGTGGCCAATTCGGCCACGCCACCGTTCGTCTACGTCGCTGAGAAGCGAGCGCAAGCCCTGTTCGCCCTCAGTGCGGATACAGCGGCTCGTGCTCGATGCCGCAGGGGCCGCCGTCCGAATTACTCGCACGCACGGCTTCGCTGCCGTCGGCGTGATACAGCGGATGATAGTGCTCGCTGATGCGATCGGCCGAGCTGTTGGCGTAGTGGCAGATGAACGAGCGGCGGAAGCGGTCCTTGGTGCGATTGCGGTAGGAGCCGTGAATCAGATTGCCGTTGAAGAACAACACGTCTCCGGATTCCAGTCTTACCGGCACCGCGGCCCGATCCTTGGGCGGCTTGACGAAGTGGGTCGTAAACGATTCGGAGGCATCGGAGAGCTCCGGGCAAACGATGTCGTAATCCTGCGTCTTCGGCACGACGAGCAGCGTGCCGTTATCCTCGTCCGCCGCATCGATGGCAGTCCAGGCGGCGATGCAGTTGCCGGGCGCGACCTTGAGGTAAAAGTTGTCCTGATGCAGCGCCTGGCCGCGCGCGCCCGGCGGCTTGTAATAATACATGCTCTGCGCGGCCAGCGGCTCCTCCTCGTACAGATCGCGCAGTACCTCGAGCACGGCCGGATGCAGCATATATTGCTTGGCGGTCGCATCGAAGCGATGCGGGTGCATGACGCGCGGGTAGCGGCGCAGCGGATCCTGATTCTTCGCGCTGAGATCCGGCTCGAAGTGATGCGGCACGACCCGTTGCCCAATCTCCTCGAACGTCGCCCGCAGGCGCTCTACATCGGTCTGCTCGAACAACCTCTTCACGATCAGATAGCCCTCTTGCTCGAATTGCGTTTTTTGCGCTTCGGTCAGCACATGCAGGGATTCAGCCATTTTTACCAACCTCCAATTTGTGAGTGTTCCTCAGGTGCTTCTTTGTGAACGTTCCTCAGTTTCTTTGCAAGCGTTCTTCAGGCGCTTCGTGATCGCATGGTTCAAGTATACGGCGCCAAGGCCTGCCTTGCGAAGAAGCAAAGCTGCTGAAAAGTGGTGCGATCCTGCTGCATCGACGCCGCGCAACATTAGGCGGCAAAAGCGCGTATACTAGAAGAAGGACATCTTGCTTGGGGGTGATGGGCATGTCAAGGAAGTGGCTGGCGCAAGAAACGCCAGTGTGGGTCGAAAAAGGCATTGTCACTGAGGTGCAGGCGGAACAGCTGCTGGCGCTCTACGACGAGAAAAAACGCGCCGTCGGCCTGCTGCCGCTATTGGGCAGTCTGCTGGTCGGCATCGGCATCCTGACGTTCGTAGCGGCTAATTGGCAGCAGATCGGCGCGATCTGGCGTATGGCAATTCTGCTGCTCGCGGTAGCGGGCTTCTACGCGGCCGGGGAGGCGCTGAGCCGGCGCAGCGACCGCAGGCTTGGCTTGGCGATGACCGGCATTGGTTTGATGGCGTTCGGCGGAGCCATTTTTTTGATCGTCCAGACGTATCACATGGTGACGTTCCACACGTATTCGTTCGTGCTCTGGGGAGCGGCCGGGGTGCTGATGACGTGGCTGTACCGATCCGGCTTTTTGTTTTTGTTAACCGCTATCATCTTGCATGTGGCCGGCTGGTACGCCATCCTTTCGCTCGACCGCTTCAGCGTGTCGGCGGCGCTCCTCTTCATAGTTGGTCTGGGGGGATACGCCTTCGTCCGGCGCCGGAGCTGGCAGACGTGGCTGCTCGGCGTCGGCCTGCTGCTGCAGGCGGTGATGGCGCTCGGCTATTGGGACGTGCGCATCGTGTGGGTGCTGCTGCCGGTCCTCGCCCTGTATGCGGCGGCTGACTGGCTCGGCGATCGCGCTCTGGCGCTGCCGCTGCAGGGGAGCGCGCTCACGGCGGCCTACATTTTTGGCGTCTTCATGGTCTTGATTCCCGACGAGCTGCCGCTTCTGCGGTTCACGGCGTCCGGCGACGGACAGACTGCGGCCTGGGCGATGCTTATCGCCGTCTGTGCGCTGCTCGCCCTCTCGGCCGCGGCCAAGCTGCGGGGTGGCCGAGCGCCCGAGCTATGGGACGCGTTGCTGCTGGCGCCCTGGTATTTTGTACCCGGCATTCCCGATCTGCTGTACGTCCTGGCACTGTGCGGATTCTCGCTGGTCGTGCTGTGGCGAGGATACGCGGCGCAGTGGCGCTTCCAGGTCAATCTGGGCACGGGACTGTTCCTGTTCGCCGTGCTGCTGGCTTATACGCGCCTGGCATGGGCGTTCATGAGCAAGTCGCTATTCTTCGTCACCGGGGGCCTGCTGCTGCTCGCGCTGAGCTGGTACCTGGGACGGCGCCGAAGCCGCTATCTGGAAGGAGGGCACGCGGATGATACGAAGCAAGGGTAGACGTTGGATCGTCTGGGCGGCAGTCGGGCTTCAATTGCTCGCCTTGGTGCTGCTGGCTGCGTCGAACGCGGCGGTGGAGCGATACGGGACCGAGATCCGTCTGGAGACGGCGCCGGTCGATCCGCGCGACCTGTTCTACGGCGACTACGTCACGCTCAGCTACGAGATCAGCACGCTGCCGCAGTCGATGTGGCGCGGCGATACGCCGCCGAAGACGAACGAACGCGCGTATGTGCTGCTGCGCGAGCGCGGCGAAGGGGACGGCGTTTTCGAGGCAGTCGGCGTCTACCGGGGGCGTCCCTCCGCGGGAGCCGGCGAGGCCGTGCTGCCGGCGCGGCTCGATTATATCTGGGGCGATCAGCTCCAGCTGGAATACGGATTGGAGCGCTACTATGTACCGGAAGGGACGGGCAAGGCGCTGGAGGAGCGGGCGGACAGCCTGCTGGTAGCGGTCAAGCTCGCGCCCTGGGGGCAAGTCAAGCTCAGCGGACTCGTGGAAGACAAGGCGCAGGACTGAGTATGGATAGGGATGGCCAGAGGTTGCGAGAGCGGCCTGACGCAGCGAGTCGGGACCGATTGAGCAAATTCGCCCGGCCCCGAGCACGATCGACCTGCGGCGACACGCTCGGCCCCGGGCAGGAACGGCTCAGCGAAGACATGATCGGCTCGGACAGGAGCGTCCCAGCGGTGATGCGCCCGGCCGCTGGGCCCGAACACGATCGGCCTGCGGCGACGCGCCCGACGCCTTCGGAACAGGAGCGGCCCGGCCATACCGGCGCGGTCCTGCGCCGGCCTTAGTCGTGGATGAGCGGCTTGTTCGTCGTGACCGGCGCGCACAGGCCGTCGCTGCAGGCTTCGTCCGCTTGCGCCTGGAGCGGTGCGGGCGGGGGCGTATGCTCGGCCCATGCCTGCTCCAGTGCCTGCCGGAAGGCCTCCGCCTGCTGGGCGCCGGATACGGCCAGCTTGCCGTCCAGCAGATAGAACGGGACGCCGCGGATGCCGAGCCGGGCGGCGCGCTGCTCGTCGCTGCGCACCTCGTCGGCATAACGATCGCCGGCGAGGACGGCCGCGGCCTCCTGCTCATCCAGTCCGACCGCCTTGGCCAGGCCGAGCAGGGTGTCCGCATCGCCCAGGTGCAATCCGTCCGTGAAGTAGCCTTTGAGCAGCAGCTCGGTCAGCTCGGCTGCCCGACCCTGCGTCCGGGCGTACTGGGCGAGCCGGTGCGCGTCGAACGTATTGGTCAGGATCGTCCGGTCGAACTGGAAGTCCAGCCCTTCCGCCGCGGCCTGGCCGGACAATTGACGATTCATCGTCTGCGCCTGCTCGAGCGGCATGCCGTATTTGGCTGCGAGCATCTGGTGGACGTTCATGCCGGCATCGCGCGCCGCGCCGGGGTCGAGCTCGAAGCTGCGGTACTCTACCTCGATCTGATCGCGATGGGGAGAATCGGCGAGCGCCTGCTCGAGACGACGCTTGCCAATGTAACAAAAGGGACAGGCAAAATCGGACCATACTTCTACTTTCATGACACACCTCCGAATAGTTGACAAAATAAACTGTATCAATTATCATTACAGTAAGTCAAGCGACACGACGCACCGCAATTTGGCAATCCGGAAGATCAGGAGAGCAAGGCGGCTTCTTTTATCTCACAAGTGTACTCGTAGTTGTTACAGTTGTAAAGCCTTAACGAAGCGGCTGCGCTGCTTTACCGGCGCAATACGTTTCGTCATTAACCTTAACCGTTAGGTGGTGCTTTAACCATGACCGTACAAATTGGCGATTGGGTGCAAGGACATACAAGTCAAGGCGAGCTGGTGCATGGCTATGTCGAATCCTTCGTGTACGGCAGCGGCGTCAAGGTCGCAGTCGTGCATTCGGATCACGACGAGGCGATCGGACATTCGGCTTCGCTGCGGGCAGGTAAATACAAAGCGCTCCCCGAGAGCGGGCTGGAGGATGCGCAGGCATGCAAGAGCCTGATCGATCTGGCGCTGGCGACACGCGACGAGGCGTGGTTCGCCGAGCTCACGGACCGATTGCGCGGCATGGCCGCGCCGGCCGCGCCCGAGACGGAGGCCGATCGGCGCATCAGCTACACGAATCGGCTCGGGCAGTACCGTTAACCCGGCAATGAATTTGTGGGCGTGGGGGACGGGGCTGGCGCTCGCCGCCGGTCTGTTGATCTACTGGAGCTATCAGCGGCACGTCCCGGTGGGTGGCATCCCGCAGCTTGATCTGCGGGCCGCTGCGCCGGAGCTTGACGAAGCGGTGTTGCTCGACTTGCGGGACTATCGCGACTCGGCGCGAATGCCCGCCGACGGCGGCGCCATCCAGCTGCCGCTGGCATATTTGGGCCGGCATTACGGCGAGATTGGCCGGCGCCGGGTCGTGCTGGTCGTATCCGATCGGGTCCTGCTGAACCTGGGGGCCCGTTTTTTGCGGCGCAAGGGCATTGCGGTCGTCGGGTACAGCATGATCACGCCGGGCGGCCTGGAAGGCAGCTGCGAGCCGTGCGTGTAGCCGGATGACAGGCATCGAGCTGCCGGTCGAACATGCGCCAACCGAAGCGAAGCGCCGGTCATTTATTGAATATATAGAATTTATAAGTTTTACGCTTATAAACGGTCTCTATATTCTCGGAACGTAACTTGCATCGCCGCCAAAAGACGGAGACAGCCGTTTCGCCTTGACGGGCGTTTTTGCTGATTCCGGAGCGGCGATTCTGGTGATAGAATAGCATCGGTTGTTTCTCATCTTATGAAGCGAGAAGGAGCGGGTGCGCATGATCCAGGTAGGAGTCGTCGGAACCGGGTTTTCGGCTTCGTCGCATGTCGAAGCGTTGCGCCGGCTGCCCGGCGTCGTTGTAGCGGGCGTGGCCGGCAGTTCGAAGGAGAAGAGCGAGGCGTTTGCCAAAGAGCTGGGCATCCCGAGCGCCTATCCCGACTATCGGGCGCTAGTAACGGACCCCAAGATTCAGGCGGTACACAACTGTACGCCCAATGCCTTGCACTTCGAGATCAACAAGCTGGCTTTGGAGCAGGGCAAGCATCTCCTCTCGGAAAAGCCGCTGGCGATGGATCCCGAGCAATCGGGCGAGCTGGTCCGGCTGGCGGAGCGGGCACAGGTCCAGAGTGCGGTCTGCTTCAATTATCGGCATTATCCGATGGTCGCCCAGGCCAAGGAGCTGCTGCGCAAGGGGCAGGGCGGCAAGCCGATCCACGTGCACGGCGGCTATCTGCAGGACTGGCTGCTGCTCGATTCGGATTACAGCTGGCGGCTCGATCCGGAGGTCAACGGCGTCTCGCGTGCGATCGCGGACATCGGCTCGCACTGGTGCGATACGGTGCAATATGTGCTGGACAAGAAGATCGTCGCGGTGTGCGCCGATCTCAAGACGGCGCATCCCGTGCGTCGCAAGCCCCTCGTCTCGGCGGCGACCTTCAATCCGCTGCAGGGCGGCAAGACGGAGAAGGTCGATATCGAGAGCGAGGATTACGGCAGCGTGCTGGTGCATTTCGAGGACGACGTACAGGGCGTATTCACGGTGTCTCAGGTGTCTGCAGGTCGCAAAAACCGTCTGTTCTTCGAGGTGGCGGCCCGGCAATCGGCGATTGCCTGGGATCAGGAACTCCCGAACCGGCTCTGGGTCGGCAAGCGCGGCGAAGCGAGCGAGATCTGGGTCAAGGACCCCGAAATTCTCGCGCCGCGACCGGCGGCGTTGGCCCATTATCCGGGCGGGCATGAGGAAGGCTGGCCCGACGGGCTCAAAAATCTGTGCGCCGATTTCTACGGCTATATGACCGATCGGCGCCGCCGCACGACGCACGCTACCTTCGCCGACGGGCACCGGATCGTGGAGCTGGTGGATGCCATCCTACGCAGCCACCGGGAGCGGCGCTGGATCGATCTCTGAGCGGGCCTATAGTGCCAGTGCCGAGAGTTGACCTTGGGCCGAATGGCGGTCCGGATCAGGCGCAGGCACTCATGCTTGCCGAGCTCGAGCTATGCGGCAGAGCCGGCGGAATCGAGCCCCGCCCGGGGACATCGCTTCACAGCATGAGGCGCAGCTCGCGATAGCGGAGCGGCGAGACGCCTACGGCCAGCTTGAACGCTTTGGAAAAATAATGAATCGACGAATAGTGGAGCTGCTCGGCAATCGCCGTAATCGGCAGCTCGCTCTCCCGCAAAAGCTGGCGCGCCCGCGCCAGCTTTTGCGCGTTGTGGTAATCATGCGGGGCGCGTCCGGTGTGCGCGCGCAGCAGCCGGGCGGCATGCGCGGCATGATAGCCGGTCGCCTCGGATAGCCACTCGCGGTCGTAGGGCAGCGCGGCCCGTTCCTCCAGCAGCCGCTGCAGCCGCCGCACGGCATAGCCATGGCCGGCGTCGGCGGCGCGGTGTCGCTGCTGCTGATCCTGCTCGGCCAGCACGACGAGCAGCGCGACCAACTGGGCGCGGCTGCTCAGCAGCGCCAGGCCCTCCTCGCGGCGCTCGTACCCGTCGACCAGCCGGTCGAAGCGGGCCTGCAGCGCGGCGGCAGCGCCAGGCCGGCTATGCTCCGCCAGCTCGAAGAGCGGGCCGCCGTCCCCGCCCAGCAGCAACCGGTTCGGCCGCGACTCCTGCTCGTGCGGCCCCGCCTCGCGCACAGGAGGCGGGGCATGGGGCGCCTCCAGTCCGGGCGCGCGCTGCAGCGCGAAGTGCAGGCCATAGAGCACGAACGGCTCGGCCTGGTCCGCCTCGAAGGCATGCACGATATCGGGCCCGTAGTAGAACAGGTCGCCTGCAGCTACCGTATAGCTGCGCGACTGTATGCGGCCCGTGCCTCGCCCGGCGGCGACATAGAGCAGTTGATGCTCGCGGATGACACGGGGGCCGAATGCAAAGCCCGGCGCGCAGGCGAGCCGATTCGCAAAGATGACGCACGGGTCGAGCGCCGTCCACTCCAGTTGCATGTCCTTCCCCTCCCTTGAATGGCCTATTCACGAAATGATCCTCGCCCTTGCATCCGACTAGAATATTGATGAATTCTTGCTCACAAATGACAAATATCTCGCATTCATTCCAAATACGTCTTGATGTATATGGATTATAGTAGCTATATAAAAGATAAATTAAAATCCTGAACAAGTAAATGGAGGGATCACGTATGGCCGAACGACAGGGGCATGCAATGGAGGAAGCCGATGCGAAGCAACCGAGCAAAACGTTTGAAGACGCGACGCCGTTGCTGAAAAATCCGACACAGCTGAGAGCGCAGGCGGAGCGGGACGGGTATTTGTTCTTCAAGGGCTTGCTGCCCAAGGATCGGCTACTGGAGGTCAGACGCCGGATGCTGGAGCTGCTGCAGCAAGCGGGTTACCTGGCTGCGGATCGTCCATTGATGGAAGGGGCAGCCGACGTCGAGGCAATTCACCGTCTGGTGAAGGGGGAACAGCTGCACAAAAGCGGCGTCGGCGTGCCGCTGGAGCTGTACGAGCAAGTGCAGCGGCTGGAGGCGTTCCACGCGCTGGCGCACGAGCCGCGTCTGCGCGAGCTGTTCGAATGTCTGCTGCAAGGCGAGATCTTCGCGCATCCGCGCAATATCGCGCGGCTCATGCTGCCGCATCGCGAGCTGGTCGCGACGCCGTCGCATCAGGATTTCCTGCACGTTCAGGGCGCAGCGCCGACCTGGACGTGCTGGATTCCGCTGGGCGATGCGCCGCGCGAGCTCGGTTCGCTCACCATTCTCGAGGGCAGCCACCGGGCCGGACTGCTCGGCGTGACGGAGGCGGTCGGCGCCGGGGGGCTGGAATCGATCCTGTGCGGACTCGGCTACGAATGGGCCGCCGGCGATTACGAGCTGGGCGATTTTGTCGCCTTTCACAGCCTGACGGTGCACAAGGCGCTGCCGGGCCGGGTCAAGGACCGCGTACGGCTCTCCGCAGACCTGCGCTTCCAGCGCATGGACGAAGCGATCGACGCCGGATCGCTGCTGCCGCATATGGGCGGCGACTGGCCGCAGATCTATGCGGGCTGGACCCGGCGCGAGCTGCAGTATTACTGGCAGGACCGCCACCCCGAGATTGTCCCCTACGATGAAACGATCCGCTGGCAGAAGGAGAAGATCTGCTAGACGGTCGTTCGCTTAGCGAGCTAGCGGGTATAGACGAGCGGGAAGTGGTCGCCGGTGAGCGGCTCTCCTGCCGAGACGCCGATGTAGTCCTGCATCGGGTGGCTGCCGGTCGGGACGTACCGCGAGCCGTCCGGCATGTAATGCACGGCGATCGCCCGGCGATCGAGCGAAGAGCGATTGTGCGGGCTGCCATGCCAGGTCAGGCAATGATGATACCCGACCTGGCCTTTTTTGATTTCGAACGGGACGGCCTCGACGCGCGCCTCCGGCGGCAGCAGCTCGGGGCGCTTGTGCACGGGGCGGAAGTGCTCGTCGGCTGCCAGGTGCCGCTGCTGATCGCCCCACTTATGACTGCCGGGCACCATCCACATGCAGCCATTGTCGATGATGGCATCGTCGAGCGCGACCCAGGCGCTGACCAGCTCGGCCGGCTGCACGACCGGCCAGAGCGGATGGTCCTGATGCCAGCCGGTCGGCCCGCCGGAGACGGGCGGCTTGTACTGGATCTGATCGTGCCAGATACGCACACCGCTCGTGCGTGCAAGCTGCGCGATCTCCTCGCAGATGACGGGATGGGCGGCATGGCGGTAGAATTTCTCGCTTGCCATCCAGATATTCACGATCTGCACGACGCGTTCGTTGACCGACATCTTCATGTCGTCATACAAGCCGTCGTTGGCCTCGAGCAGGTTGCGGCTCAGCACCGGGCGCCGCACGGACTGGCCCGTCATGACGAGCTGCAGCTCCTCGCGCAGCGCCTCTACTTCTTCGTCGCTCAGCACGACGGACCCCTTGAGGTAACCGTCCCGGTCGAACTGCCGGATTTGTTCATTCGTTAACATTTTCATTGCACCTCGCAATCAAAAGGGTTAAAATCGGGATTAACGTTTTTAGCTTACCGAATCCGACGCGCGTCGTATTTGCAAAAAACGGCCCTTTTTTTTACACGTTTTTGATTTTTAAGCGAAAGGCGCGTTCTGGCTGACGACGAAGCGAGTCAAGCAACGGGAGGAGCGACGGCATGCAGCATGGCCTGGAGCGGCAGACGCCGGCCTTGAATTTTGCGTCGCAGGCGACGGCGTACGCGGGGCAGAGCTGGGGGCCGCGCACGATTCCGGACAACCAGCTCTTCTATGTCCGCGACGGCACGGCCGAGCTGCGCGCCGGCGGGCGCGCATGGACGCTGCGCCGCGGGCAGTCGGCGTTGCTCGGTCCGGCATGTCCGCACCGGCTCTATGCGTGCGAGCAGACCGAATACTACAGCGTTCACTTCGCATGGCATGCGGAATCGCCGGAGCCGGTCCATCCTGCGTACGGCTTGCGGGACGTGCCTGCAAGCTTGCTGGAGGATCGGCTGCAGCCGCAGGCGGTGCGGCTCGGCGACAACGCGCTTGAGCTGCCGCTCTGCATCGCCATTCCTGCGGTGGAAGGCTTGCTGCAGCGCATCGCCCACGAATATAGCGGATTGTCCGACGAGGCTGGCAGCGCTTACTTGCTGCGCGCGCTGACGATGGATCTGATCGTTCGCCTTGTGCGCTTTGTGCATACCGTACAAAAGCCGTCGCCCGCAAGCGCGGACGAGCGGCTGCGCCCGGCGCTGCAAGCGCTGGCCGGCGAGCCGGACAAGGCCTGGTCCGTGGCCGAGCTGGCGCAGCGATGCGGGTATCACCCGGGACATTTTTCGCGTCTATTCGCGGCGGCTTTCGGCATCAAGCCCAAGCCGTATCTGAACCGCGAGCGGATTCGGTCGGCCAAGCAGGCGTTGCTCGGCGGCGAGTCGATGGAGCGGATCGCCGAGCGCATGGGATATTCGAGCATTCATCACTTCAGTCGCAACTTCAAAGCCACGACCGGTCTGACACCGGGCGAATTCAGACAGCAGCCGGGCAGGGACACCCCGCCCTCGGCCCAGCGACAGGGCCGCTGCACACCAAAGGAGCGCATGGGAATATGACGACAACTGTAGGCTATGGCCCATACACGTACACGATGGATACCGAATGGGCGAAGGTGCCGGCGCATATCAAGCTGGGGTATTGCCACGGCATCGTGACGGATGCGGCGGACAACGTGTATCTCTTCCACACCAAGGGACCGAGCGAAGGCATGACCGGGCCAAGCGTGGTCAAGTTCGACGCGCACGGCAACTATCTTGCGGCCTGGGGGGACGAATTCGGCGGCGGCGGCGCGCACGGCATGCTGCTGCACGTCGAGGATGGGCGCGAGGTGCTCTATCTGACGGACATCAATCGCGGACTCGTCGTCAAGACGACGCTGGACGGGGAGGTGCTGCTCGAGCTGGGCGTTCCGGATCGCCCTGATCTGTATGACGCCGAGCGCAAGTACCGTCCCACGGATGTCGCAGTGGCGCCGGGCGGAGACTTCTACGTCGCCGACGGCTACGGGCAGAATTACGTGCATCGCTACAAGGCGGACGGGACGTATGTATCCAGCTTTGGCGGCAAGGGCTCTGGTGTCGGCGAGCTGAGCTGTCCGCATGGCGTGTCGATCGACACGCGGCGCGGCGAGCCTGAGGTATACGTGGCCGACCGCAGCAACAACCGCATTCAAGTGTTCACGCTGGAGGGCGAGCACAAGCGCTTCATCGACGAGAATATGGACTGGCCGTGCAGCTTTTTCTTCCACGAGGGAGACATGTACGTGCCCGATCTGCACAGCCGCGTGACGATCTTTGATTCGAACGACCGTCTGATCACGCATCTGGGCGAGGATCAGCAGCTGTACAAGCGCGAGGGTTGGCCCAATCTGCCCGCCGACGCCTTCCGTGCGAACCGCTTCAGCTCGCCGCACGGCCTGTGCGTGGACCCTGGCGGCAACATCTACGTCGCCGAGTGGACGGTCAACGGCCGGGTGACCAAGCTGACGAAGCAAGGCTGAGCGGCGAACCTGGCGCCGAGGGCTGGCTAAGGGGCAAGAAGAGGCGTCTAAGCAGACGCTCGGCGACAAGTCGAAGGAGACCGGTCGGACGTCTGGAAACGCGCTCAAGCTGACGGACACAGGCCGCCGGGCATCATTGCGATGCTCGGCGGCCTGTGGGGCGTTGGCACCAAGTAGTAGAGGTAGAAAGTAACGCTATTGGATGCACGTTGGCGCCGACGCCGGTCAATCGCCGAGCATAGTGAGAGAAAGTCACGCTACTGAGGTCCGGCGGTCGGAGGCTGCATCGTTTTGCGGCGATAATCGCGCGGCGACATGCCGGTGTGCTTGCGGAACACCTTGTTGAAGAAGCTCGTGTCGTTAAAGCCGGATTCGAGCGCGATCTCCAAAATTTTGTCGTCGCTTGCGGACAGCCTGCGCTTGGCGTAGTCGATCTGCAGCCGCTGCTTGTAATCGAGGAAGCTGGCGCCGGCGACATCCTTGAACTTGGCTGTGAAGGAGGAGACGCTCATCCCGCAGATGCGGCTCAGCTGCTCCAGCGAGAGCGGCTGGCGAAAATGGAGGCCGATGTAATGCAGCATCGATTCGATTCGCTGCCGGTCCGTCAAGCCCGCCGCTCCCGGATTGCGGTTCGCTTGGTGATAGCGTCCCAGCAGGACAAGGCATTCGATCCAGCGCATTTTGACAATCAGCTGATACCCCTCCGGGCGGGCCTGCAGCTCGTGACGGATCGTCTCCAAGTGACCGAGGAGCAGCACATGCTGTTCTTCGGTCAGCTTGCTGTAGGGGACAAAGGCCGCGCTTTTGCGCAGGAACGGCGTGAGGTAAAAGAACGCGACGAAGGACGGCATTTTTTGGAGCGCCAGCAGCTCCTCTTTGAGGAACTCGGCGTCAAACAGCACGTTGTAGACGACAGTCTCCCGCTCGGAGGTACTGGTATAGCTGTGCTCGGTCTGCTGCTCGATGACGAAGACGTCGCCCGGTGCAAGGGTGTACGTGTTGCCCGCCATTTCGTGAACGGCGTCGCCGCTTTCAATGAAGGCGAGCTCGACGAAGTCGTGCGCATGGGCGGGGATGTGCTCGCCGCGGGCGATGACATAGCGCTGGATGGCAAACGGAAATTGCGGATCGTTGAAAAAATCGTGGCCTTTTAGCATTTGCGTCCCCTCCTTGGCAGATCGTCCGTGTTTTTTATCGGATCCTCCAAGATTATACGCTGAAAACGGTTTAGTATAAAGAGCAAGATCAACCAGCAACCCTAAACCATTAACCTGAATCGGGAGCGTGAATGCAAATGTTGGATCAAACGATTGCCGTTACGGACGAGCAAATTGCGTACTACCGTGAGAATGGATTCGTGCAAGTAGACAATATGGTGAAGCCGGACGAACTCGCCGAGCTGCGCGAGGCGCTGGACGAAGCGATGGGAGCCAGCGGCCGCAATTCCGTCCAGACTGACAAAAGCGGCGGCGTGTATTTCAACGTGCTTAACCAGCGTGTCAACGTATGGCGCGATCACGGCGGCATGGCGCGCTTCGTGCTCAGCCGGCGCTTCGCCGACGCAGCCCGTCAACTGACCGGCAGCAGCGGCATGCGGCTGTTTCACGACCATGCGCTGTTCAAAATGCCGGGCGACTCCAAGCCGACGCCATGGCACCAGGATGCGCCGTACTGGCCGATGAACGAATCCGGCGGCATGTCGATCTGGATCGCCCTCGACGACGTCGACGAGAACAACGGCTGCATGATGTTCGTGCCGAAATCGCAGCGTATCAAAAATCTGCGCAATGTCGACCTGGCCAAGCCGCATGATATTTTCGCAGACGAGGGCGCGAAGGACGTCGATCGCAACACCGCCGTTGTCGTGCCGCTCAAGGCGGGCAGCTGCACCTTCCACGACGGGATGACGTTCCACTACGCGCATGCCAACCACACCGATCGGCCGCGACGGGCGCTGGCGATCATCTATATGCCGGACGGCACGACGTACAGCGGCAAAAAACATGTGTGCACCGACGGCCAGGATTTCAAGGCGGGCGAGCCCTTGGGCGGCGGCTCCTTCCCCAAGCTGGCCTAGCCAAGGCGTCCACACGGCAATACGGCTGCTATTGCGGCTATTCATGAAAAAAAGCGCGGTTTTGGCGGTTGCCAAGGCCGCGCTTTACGTTTAAAATCGGTAAGTGTTATCCTTCAAGAACGAGCAAATTTTTAGGAGGAGCTGAACATGGACAAGCCGATCAAGGGCGCGGTTATCGGATATGGAGGCGCATTCAATATGGGCCTCCGTCACGCGCAGTACATGCTGCAGCACGGCATCGCCTTTGCCGCCGCGTGCGACCTCGACCCGGAACGCGTGGAGCAGGCGAAGCAGGATTTTCCGAATATCGATACCTACACCAGCGTCGAGGAACTGCTCGCCAATGACGAGATCAACCTGGTCACGGTCATCACGCCGCACCATACGCATGCCCAGCTGGCGGAGCAGATTCTCGAAGCCGGCAAGCATTGCATCCTGGAGAAGCCGATGTGCATTCACGCCGACGATGCGGAGCGTCTCGTGCAGCTGGCACGCGCGCGCGGCCTTATGCTCTCGGTCTATCACAATCGTCGCTGGGACGGCTGGTACTTGACGGTCAAGGACCTGATCGCCAAGGGCATCATCGGCGACGTGTTCCACGTCGAGATGTTCAGCGGCGGTTACAGCGAGCCCAAGGCCTGGTGGCGCTCGATCAAGGAAGTGTCGGGCGGGGTGTTCTACGATTGGGGCGCGCATTACGTCGATTACCTGCTCGGCATCATGCCCGGTCCGGTCACCGGCGTTCGCGGGTATATTCACAATCGCGTCTGGGACAAGATCAGCAACGAGGATCAGATGGACAGCATCATCTCCTTCGCCAGCGGGGCGGTCGCCAATGTGCAGATTTCGACGATTGCCCATGCGGGACGGCCGGCTTTTCGGCTGCTTGGCTCCAAGGGCGCAATCGTCGATCAGACGCTCGGCGACGGCGAACTGACGCTGTACACCGAGTTGGAGGGCGTCAAGATCGAGACCAAGGTGCCGTGCCAGCCCAGCCAGCAGGAGCGCTACTACGCCAATATCGCCGATCATCTGATGCGCGGCGCCGACCTGATCGTCAAGCCGGAGCAGGCGCGGCGCACGATTGCGATCATCGAGACGACGGAGAAGTCGGCACTCGCCGGCCGGGAGCTGGACGTGCCGTACGAGCAGGTCTGAGACCGCGTGCGCCATTCGTCGATCCGACCTTGGCGACGGCGAGCGGACACTGCCTTGCACACCGGTCCGTAGCGACGGGCCGCACATGGAATGCAAAAATCAGTATTTGAAAGCGAGTGAGGAGCAATGGGCAGCAATCAGACAATCGGAGGCGGCGGCTTCCATCATGTGGCGATTCGCGTTTATGATTTTGAGGCGACGATCACGTTCTATACCGAGGTGCTGGGCTTCACCGAGCGCGTGCGCTGGGGCGAGGGCGACAAGCGGGCGATCATGCTCGACACCGGCGACGGCAACTATCTGGAGGTATTCGCAGGCGGGGCGCAAGGCCAGAAGCCCGAGGGCGCATTCCTGCATCTGGCGCTGCGCTCCGACGATGTCGATGCGGCCACCGAGCGCGCCCGCGCCGCCGGCATGGAAGTGACGGTCGAGCCCAAGGATGCCGTGCTGGGCGGCATCCCCGTGCGGATCTCCTTCTTCAAGGGGCCGGACGGCGAGATCATCGAGCTGTTCCAGAGCACCGGCGCAGACAAGCTGTAAGCCATTCTAACAAGCGATATTAGCCATTCTAATCGGGAGGAACGATTAATCATGCGCATGCAAAAAAACGAGGTCGTCCTGTTCCAGGGAGACAGCATTACCGACGCCGGCCGCAGCCGGGACAACCTGCGCGATCTGGGACACGGCTACGCGCATCTCGTCGCGGCCCAACTGGGTGCGGCGTATCCGGAGCTGAATCTGCAATTTGTCAATCGCGGCATCAGCGGCCACCGCGTGCCCGATCTGCTGGGCCGGTGGCAGGAGGACTGCCTCGATCTGAAGCCGACCTGGGTCTCGATCTACATCGGCATCAACGATACGTGGCGCCGTTACGATCGCGACGATCCGACCTCGACCGAGCAATTCGAGCAGGGCTACCGCGAGCTGCTGACGCGCACGACCCAAGGCCTGGACGCCAAGCTGATCCTGTTGGAGCCGTTCGTGCTGCCGCATCCTGCGGATCGCAAGCAATGGCGCGAGGATCTCGACCCCAAGATCAACGTCGTGCGCGAGCTGGCCCGCGAATTCGGCGCGCTGCTGGTGCCGCTTGACGGCTTGTTCGCCCAGGCGTCGATGCGGGCCGAATCGGCCTACTGGGCGCCGGACGGCGTCCATCCGTCTCCGGCCGGCCACGCTCTGATTGCCCGGGCCTGGATGGAAGCGATCCAAGCTTGATCGTATGGTCTTCCCCGTCTCCGCCGCAAGGCGGGGCGGGGATTTATTTATTATGCCTGTTATTATTCAAGAAGAAGGAGAGGACGTACATGCAAGCAAAACGAATGGCTGCCGAACGCGCGGCTCAGCTCGTAAAGGACGGGATGGCGGTCGGCCTCGGGACGGGCTCGACGGCGACGCTGGCGATCCGGGCCCTGGCCGACCGGGTGGCAGGCGGGCTGCGGATCCGGGCGACAGCGACCTCGGAGCGATCGGCGCAGATGGCGATGCAATGGGGCATCCCGTTGGTGTCGCTGGAGGAGCTGGAGCGGCTCGATCTGACCATCGACGGAGCGGATGAGGTCGATCCGCAGTGGTGCTTGATCAAGGGCGGCGGCGGTGCGCTGCTGCGCGAAAAAATCGTCGCCTCGGCGAGTGCGCAATTCATTGTCATTGTTGACGCGAGCAAGCTTGTGACACGCCTCGGCGCCTTCCCGCTGCCGGTCGAGGTGACGCCCTTCGGACACGTGCAGACGCTACGCCGACTGGGCGCGCTCGGCTGCGACGCGGCGCTGCGCGAGCAGGAGGGGCAGCTTTACCGGACCGACAACGGCCATTATATCGCCGATTGCCGCTTCGCGGACGGTATCGCGCAGCCCGCCGAGCTCGAGCTGCGGCTCAACGCCATCCCCGGCGTCGTCGACAACGGGCTGTTCGTCGGCATGGCCTCGCGCATCATCGTCGGCCATGAGGAGGGCGCCGAGGAACTGGTGCGCTGAGCGGGTGCAAGATGCTCCTCGAGGGAATGGATACATGCTTTAGAAAAAAAGCCGCATGCTGCATAAAAATGGCCGAAAGCACGGAAGCTACTGGCATAGGATCGATGACAGCATGCAGGTGGTGAGAATAATATGACGCTTGAGAATAACGGCGAAGCGGCGAACGGTCCTCTGGGAGATCGGCTCAAGCCTGTCCTGCAGCAGCTCACGGCTGCGACTGGTGAGAGCAGCGACATTGCGATTCGCCGTGTCACGCTGGATCAGTCCGAAGGGGAGATGCTCTACGAGGGGGCAGTCGTGTTCGTCGAGGGCTTCACCAAGCCGGAGCCGATGATTCATACGCTGCTGCGGCTCGGTCAGAGCGAGCGTCGATTCGCAGCGCCCCGCGAACTGTTGGCTTACTATGCCGAGCGTGTCGTCTCCGAGGGAGAGGTCATGTGGCTCCATACGTGGGAGGAACTGCTCGATGCGTTGCTCAGCGGCCATAGCATCGTGCTGCTGGATCACTGCCCGTTCGCGATAGCTGTCGGTACGCAGGACATCAAAGCCCGCAACGTGGAGGAGCCGAATGTGCAGTCGGTCGTTCGCGGACCAAGAGAGGGATTCACGGAGGTGCTGAGCTGGAACCTCTCCATGCTGCGGCGCAAGCTGGCCAGCCCGGAGATGAGAGTGGAGAAGCTGAAGCTCGGCAAGCGCACGCGTACGGACACTGCAGTGGTGTATATGACCGGGATCGCGGACGAGCAGGTCGTGTCCGAGGTGCGGCGGCGCATGCGTACGATTGACATCGACGGCGTACTCGAGAGCAATTATATCGAGGAATTTATCCAGGACGAACAGATCACGCCCTTCCCGACGATTTACAATACGGAGCGTCCGGATACGATTGTGGCGAACTTGCTGGAGGGCAGGGTTGCGATTCTGGTGGATGGCACGCCGTTTGCGCTTATTGTACCGGCGTTGTTTACGCAATTTTTTCAGTCCAGCGAGGATTATTACCAGCGCTCGGATTTTTCATCGCTGATCCGGATGCTCCGGTTTGGCGCTTTTTTGTTGGCGCTGCTCACGCCGTCCTTTTATATCGCGATCACGACCTTCCATCAGGAGATGCTGCCCACGACGCTGCTTTACAGCTTGGCCAGCCAGCGCCAGGGCGTGCCGTTTCCCGCCTTTGTCGAGGCGGCGATCATGGAGGTGACGTTCGAGATCCTGCGCGAGGCGAGCGTCCGGATGCCGCGGACGATCGGGCAGTCGATGTCAATTGTCGGCACGCTGGTCATCGGACAGGCGGCGGTCGAGGCGGGTCTCGTCAGCGCAGCGATGGTCATTGTCGTCTCCATCACCGCCATCTCGAACTTCGTGTTGCCGGCCTTTAATATCGGCATTGCGGTGCGAATGATTCGCTTCGCATTGATGCTGCTGGCCGCTTCCTTCGGCTTGTACGGCGTCTTCCTCGGGTTCATCGGCATCATGCTTCATCTGGCCAGTCTGCAGTCGTTCGGCGTTCCGTATATGGCGCCGATGGCGCCGTTTGTCCGTCCCGATCAGAAGGATACGCTGTACCGTGTGCCGATCCCGCGCATGTTCCGCCGTCCCAAAAGCCTCAAGCCGCAGGATGTCATACGAGAAAAGAAGGTGTAGGCGATGCAAGGCTGGAGAAAGGTTGGCGCCTTGGGCGCGCTGCTCCTCGCGCTGCTGCTCTGCGGATGCTGGAATCGCCATGAGCTGAGCGAGCTGAGTCTGGTGGTCGGCATGGCGATCGACAAGGCGGAGGACGGCTATCGCATCGCGGTGCAGGTCGTGAACCCGGGTCAGGTGGTCGCGCAGAAGGGAGCCGGGGTTAGCAGTACGGTGGTGCTGTTCGAGGAGGAGGGCAAGACGTTGCCGGAAGCGCTCGGACGCATGACAACCCGGACACCGTATCCGCTGTATTTTGCGCATTTGCGTATGGTGATCTTGAGCGAAGAGGTGGCCAGGGCGGGCATCGCCAAGCCGCTGGATTACTTGTCGCGCAACAATGAGATGCGCAACGATTTTTATTTTGCAGTGGCGCGCAACAGCACGGCAGCCGAGGTGCTCAAGATCACGAGTCCGATCGAATCCATCCCGGCCAACAGCTTGTATACCAAGCTGGAAACCTCGGATCAGGTGTGGGCGGCGACCGGCAAGATCACGCTGCTAGAACTGACGCAGGATCTGGCGACCGAAGGACGCAACCCGACATTGACGGGCATTCGCGTCGTCGGAAATAAGTCCGCCGGCGACAGCATGTCGAACCGGCAGTACATCGATCCGCCGGTCGAGCTGGTCTATGACGGAATGGCGGTATTTCACGGGGACCGCATGGTCGGCTGGCTGACCGAGATGGATACCAAAATTATGAATTACGTCCGCAATCGGGTCAAAAAAACGACGGCCATTCAGCCCTGTCCGAACCCGGAGGAGGGGACGGTGACGCTGCGCGTCGAACGTTCGCATGCCAATATCGATGTCAAGCTGACCGACGGTGAACCGGTCTTTCTGATCGACGTCCGGTTGGAGCAAGACATTGCCGATATGGAATGTGCGATGGATCTGAGCAAGCTGGATACCTTGTATCAGGTGGAAAAAGTCAGCAACGAACGGCTGGACGCGCTGCTGAAAAGCTCGATTGCGGGCGTTCAAAGGCGATTCGGCAGCGACATCTACGGTCTCGGCAAAAAACTGCACTCCAAATTTCCGCGTGAATGGGCGTCCATCGACGATTGGAACGAGACCTTTCGCAACGTCCGGATCGACGTGCGGGGCACGGCAATACTGCGCCGGATCGGCACGACGCTGCAGCCGATCGATTATCGAACACGGGAGTGATGTGTCATGTGGCTGATTGCGGGATTGCTCGGCATGATCGGCTGGGTAGGCGTGATCGAATTGCCTCCGCTACTTCGTAGACGGCACTGGAGGACGTTTGGCTTGACGATCGTCCTGACGTTAACGGTAGCCGTTCTGGGCGTGTATCAATGCATGTTCGAACATACGTTTAATCCGCTGAATTGGATTACGCACGGATTCAGACTGATCGGAATCGGCTAACGCTTGAATATATAGAATTTATAAGTTTCACGCTTATAAACGGTCTCTATATTCTCGGAACGAAACTTGCGCCGCCGTTAAAGGACGGCGGCAGCCGGTTCGCCTTGGAAAGGGATGAGAGCATGCACACCGGCCTTACGGTACGCGGATTCACCGTACTGACGATAATGTTTACAATTGGAACGTCCATTCTGATTGCGCCGGCCGGGCTTGCGATGGATGCGGCGCAGGACGCATGGCTTGCCGCCTTGCTGGGCCTGGCACTGAATCTGGCGATGGTCGGCCTCTATATCGCGATCGGCGAGCGGATGGGCGAGCGGCATCTGGTGGCGTATTGCGCCGCGGTGCTCGGACGCTGGGCGGGATGGGCGGTCGGGCTTGCGTTCGTCGGCTTTTTTTATTTGCTGTCCGCTCTTATGATCGGCGACCTTGGATATTTCCTGACGACGCAGACGCTGACGCAGACTCCGATCGAGGTGCTGCAGCTGTTGTTTATTTGCTTCGTCTGCTACGCGGTGAAGCTGGGGCTGCGGGCCTATACCAATACAGCCGAGATTTTTTTGCCGTGGATTGTAGGGTTGTTTCTCGTTATGATCTTCCCGGTTTTTTCACGCATGACGCTCACCAATTTCGAGCCGGTTTTTGAGAAAGGCATACTTCCGATTTTGCAGGGCGGCTGGCATTTTTACGGTCTTCAGGAAATGGTAGTGCTGTTGATGATTTACGCCTTTGTGCCACGCCATGGCAGACGCAGCGGGTTTGTGTGGGGGACGTTTATCGGCGGCCTTTTTTTGATCCTGACGACCTTGGGCGCGCTGGCGGTGGTCGGGCCGGATATTACGGCCAACCAGTTGTTTCCGGCCTATACATTAGCTAAGAACATCAACATCGGCCACTTCCTGGAGCGGGTGGAGGGGATCATGATCTTCATCTGGGTGCTGACCATTTTTTTTAAAATTGTCATCTGCTTTCATGGGGCGTCGCGCGGCTTTGCCTTCCTGTTCGGCTTGCACAACGAGAAGCCGCTGGTCGTGCCGATGGCGGTCGGCCTCGTGGTGCTGTCCCTGATGTGCTATCCCAACACCATCTATATCCAAAGCTTCATCACCAAAGTATGGACGCCCTTCGCTACCCTCTTCATGGTCGTGCTCCCGCTCTTATTGCTCGCAGTGTCCTTGCTGCGCAACGCGGCAGCCAAGCTCCGCGAGCCCGGTGATGCCGGAAGCGCCGGCTAGCGGCGCACCGGGAGAGCGCCGGTCGGGGAGCGCAGTACCGAACCGTACCGGCGCTGCGCTGCTGCACCGAAGGAAGCGGCGTACCACGCCGAAGGGAAGCAGTGCACCTTACCGACGGAAGCAGTGCGTTACAACGAAGGAAGCCGTGCACCACACCGAAGAGAAGTGCCGAACCACACCGAAGGGAAGCGTCGCTCCGCACCGGCCGGCGCAACAGCGCTTCGCGCTAGACGGGACGGAGCTGGTAGCGTGCGCCGGGCTCGCAGGTCAAGGCGAGCGGCTCGTCTGCCGTGCCGACGGCGATGCTGCGCGCGCCCTGCCAGGCGCCCAGCGCGCCGGCAGGCATCTGCAGCAGGCACGTGCCGCCGCGCGGAGCGTACAGCTCCGCCTCGGCCAGCGCGCCGTCGCGCCAGACGATGCGCAGCTCGTAGCCGCCGCGGGCCCGGAGCCCGGTGATCTCGCCGCCCGGCCAGGCCGGGGGCAGCGCGGGGAGCAGCGTGAGCACGCCGTCATGCGATTGCAGCAGCATCTCGGCCATGCCGGCAGTCGCTCCGAAGTTGCCGTCGATCTGGAACGGCGGATGGGCGTCGAACAGATTGGCGTACACGCCGCCGTGCCGATCGCCGCGCCGCTCGTCGACGAGCCGCAGCAGCCGCTCGATCAGCGCATGAGCCCGTCCCCCGTCGCCGAGCCGGGCCCAGAGGCTGATCTTCCAGGCGAGGCTCCAGCCGGTGCCCTCGTCGCCCCGGATCTCGAGCGCACGCCGCGCAGCGGCGCGGAGCGTCTCATCCCGCAGCAGCTCGCTGCCGGGATAGAGGCCGTACAGATGGGAGACGTGGCGATGATGCGGATCCTCGTCCGCATAATCCTCGCCCCACTCCTGCAGGCGTCCTCGGTCGCCGATCCGCAGCGGCCGCAGCCGGCGCAGCGTAATCTGCCATTGCACGCGGAGCGTCTCGTCGGCGCCGAGGACACGGGAGGCCTGATCGCAATGCTCAAGCAGCTCGCGAATGAGCTGCAGGTCCATGGCGCTCGCCTCGGCGACGCCGTACAGTCCGTCCGCGCCGTGGCGGAACTTGTGCTCGGGCGAGGTCGACGGCGAAGTGATGAGCCATCCGTCCGCGTCCTCCGTGAGGTAGTCAAGGCAAAACCGCGCCGCCTCCTTCATGATCGGGTAGGCCCGCTCGCGCAGGAAGTCCGCATCGCCGCCAAAGGCGTAGTGCTCCCACAGATGGCGGCACAGCCACACGCCGCCCATCGGCCAGAGCGCCCACACCGGATCGCCGTGCCCGAAATCGCCGACCGGCGCGGAGTGGCCCCAGATGTCGGTGTTCTGATGCGCGACCCAGCCGCCGCATCCGTAATGCCGCTCGGCCGTGACGGCGCCGGTGCGGGTCAGCGCCTCGGTCAGATCGAAGAGCGGAGTGTGGCACTCCGCCAGCGCGCAGGTCTCGGCGTGCCAATAATTCATCTGCGCGTTGATGTTGAGCGTATAGTTGCTGCTCCACGGCGCGCGCGTCTCCTTGTTCCAGATGCCCTGCAGATTGGCGGGCTGCGTGCCGGGCCGCGAGCTGGCGATGAGCAGATAGCGGCCATAATGGAAGAGCAGCTCGACCAGCCCGGCGTCGGCCGCGCCGCGCTCCGCGATGCGCCGATCGGTCGGCAGCGCTTCGTCCGCAGCCCGCTGCAGCTCGTCGCTGTCCAGCCGGAAGCGGACGCGCTCCATCAGCGGCCGATGATCGGCGACATGCCGCGCGCGCAGCTGCGTGTAAGGCAGCCGTGCCGCCGCCTCGAGCCGCTCCTGCACGATCCCGGCCGGCTCGCGGCCAGGCGCGCGGGCGAGTCGACGCGCCGCGTCGAAGCTGCTGGCTGCGCCGAGCAGCAGCGTCACCTCGGTCGCGCCCGCCACGCGCACGCCGCCTGCGTCGCTGCGGACCTCACCGTCTGCGACAGCCAGCAGGCCGGCCGCGAAGCGGATGGCGGCGCTGTCCGATTCGGGCTTGTAGGCCATCGGACGGTCGGTCTGGTAGTAGCTCGGGGCGGCGCGGTCGGGACAGCGCGCTTCCATCGTGTAGACGCCGTCTCGGAGGCGCGTCTCGTAGGGATGCGAGCTCTGCAGCCTGGCTGTCAGATGCAGCAGGCCGGGCGTGCTGGAGACGAGCCGCAGGGCGAGTACCTGATCGGGATAGGAGCAGAGCACTTCGCGCGTGATGCGGCTGGTGCCGATCCGGTATGAGACCTCGCCCATGCCATTCAGCAGATCGAGGGAGCGGACGTAGTCCGTGGCGACGCTGCCCATGTGCAGATCGACGACGAGGTCGCCGAGCGGCTGATAGGATTGGGTGTAGGCGCCGAGCATTTGCTTGGCCAGCGCATCGGCCTCGGCATAGCGCCGCTCCTGCAGCAAGGCCCGCACGCGGGGGAGCACCTCGCGGGCCTGGGGATTGTTCCAGTCGGCCGGCGGTCCCGACCATAGCGTATCTTCGTTGAGGGCGAGCACTTCCCGCTCGATACCGCCCATGATCATGGCGCCGAGACTGCCGTTGCCGACCGGCAGGGCTTCGTTCCACTCGGCTGCGGCTTGGGTGTAGGTTAATTTCATAACGGTTCACGCTCCTGACACATAGTAGGGGTAGACGTGCGACATTCGAATGCTGGAAGCAACCGGACAGAGGCGGTGTAACGCACGCTACGGGTCGAGAAAAGCCGGCGGCGAAACGAGTGCCTCGGGACCAAAGACGTAACAATTAGAGGCGGCGGACCAGACCGGTTCAAGGGGAGCCGGCGGCGGAACAGGCGCGCCAGTGGAGCAAGGAATAGCAGCGCAGCGGCCGCCTAGCGGACACCGCAGTATCGCAGCGCCGTCTAACGGACACCACCAGCTATGAAAAAATCATCTCGCCTGCTCGATGTCCGCAGATGGCAGACGGCATCGAGAAGGGGGCGCGCTCCCCTGCACCGCATTCGGCGTCATCGAGGCGCCCGAACTCGCCTCGGCAACGCAACGATCGTGATCCGCCTCACGCTGATCGCTCCTAAAGCTGCAGACGGCGATATTGCAGCGGCGTCATCGACGTATGCCGCCGAAAGACGGCGATGAAATGGCTGGCGTCGCGGAAGCCGCAGGCTGCGGCGATGTCCGCCACAGTGGCGTTCGAATCGCGGACGAGCAGCGCCTTGGCCCGGCGGATGCGCAGGTGCAGCAGATACGAGTATGGCGAGAGGCCCAGCGAGACGCGGAAGAGATCGCCGAGCCGACGCGCCGACAGGCCCGCAGCCGCGCACAAGTCCTCCAGCCGGATGGCAGGGTCGGCCAGCCGCTCCTCCATCCAGGCGATGAGCGGGCGCAAGCGCTCGGGATCTCCGCCCCCGCCGCCTCCCTGCCCGGGCGCATCCGCGGCGGCGTAGCTGCCGAGCTGCAGCAGGAAGCGATAGGCTAGCGACGACGCCTCCTGACCGAGCAGGTCGCGGCTGCGAGCCACCTCGTCCAGCATGGCGAGCAGCGAGAAAGGCGGCGCCGTTCGCCAGGTGAAGCGCATCGAGCGCTCAATGCGCAGTAAACGCAGCAGCTCTGCAGCCAGCGGTCCGCCAAAGGTCAGATACATGGTCCCCCAGGTACCGAGTGCGGCTTCGTAGCGGTGCGGCACGCCCGGCAGGATGAGCACGCCGCTGCGTGGCGGCAGCGCCAGAATATCGCCTCCGAGCACGATGCGGCCTTCGCCGCCCGATGTCTCAAGCCAGTGGTAGCCGGGGAAACCCTCCGGACGCCGAATCGCCTCCTGCTCGGGGTGGTTGCCAATGCTGTCCACGTAGAGCGGGAGCGGCTGTGTCCCGGGCGGCAGCGGTGTGATGCGCCGGTGCCCGGCGCCGATGTCCCCCATGCGGACCCCTCCTCCTCCTGAGTGCCAGATTATTATATATAGGTCGGTAAATATTATATATACCCTGGAATTCCTTCGCGATATAATGGGCATATCGTTATATTAAAGGATGTGTGGACAATGATCAACGACAAACTTCCGAAGATCTGGTATGGCGGCGATTACAACCCGGAGCAATGGGAAGCGCCAATCTGGGACGAGGACATGCGGATGTTCAAGCTGGCCGGCATCGACGTGGCGACAATCAATGTATTTGCCTGGTCGCTTATTCAGCCCGACGAGGATACGTACGATTTCAGCGCGCTTGACGCGATGATGGACCGGCTCCATGCAAGCGGTGTCTATGTCTGTCTGGCGACCGGGACCGGGGCGCATCCGGCCTGGATGGCCAAGCGTCATCCGGACGTGCTGCGCGTCGATTACGAAGGGCGCAAGCGCGCCTATGGCGGTCGTCACAATTCGTGCCCGAGCTCGCCCACCTACCGGCTGCATGCCGGACGAATCGCGGACAAGCTGGCGGAGCGCTACGCGCAGCATCCGGCGCTGCTGATCTGGCACGTCTCCAACGAATACGGCGGCTATTGCTACTGCGAGCGTTGCGCGGACGGCTTCCGCAGATGGCTGAAGGGGCGCTACGGGACGCTGGAGCGGGTCAATCAGGTGTGGAATACGCGCTTTTGGGGCCATACCTTTTACGATTGGGAGGAGATCGTACCGCCCAACGCGATCAGCGAAGAATGGAACGGCAACCGCACGAACTTCCAGGGTATCTCGCTCGATTACCGGCGCTTCATGTCGGACAGTCTGCTCGACTGCTACAAGCTGGAATACGATGCGATTAAAAAACATACGCCGGATCTGCCGGTGACGACGAACCTGATGGGCACGTATCCCAAGCTGGACTACTTCAAGTGGGCGAAGCATCTGGATGTGGTCTCCTGGGACAATTATCCATCGATGGACACGCCGATCTCTATGACCGCGATGACGCATGACCTGATGCGCGGACTCAAGGACGGCCAGCCGTTCATGCTGATGGAGCAGACGCCGAGCCAGCAGAACTGGCAGCCGTACAACTCGCTCAAGCGTCCGGGCGTCATGCGGCTCTGGAGCTACCAGGCGGTAGCGCGCGGCGCCGACACGGTGCTGTTCTTCCAGCTGCGGCGCTCGATCGGCGCCTGCGAGAAGTACCACGGTGCGGTAATCGAACACGTCGGCCACGAGCACACGCGCGTCTTCCGCGAATGCGCCGCGCTGGGCGGTGAGCTGCAGCAGCTCGGCGATGCGCTGCTGGACGCGCGCGTCGAAGCCAAGGTGGCGATTGTCTACGACTGGGAGAATCGCTGGGGGCTGGAGCTGTCGAGCGGACCGACCGTCGCGCTCAAGTATGTCGATGAGGTGCACAAGTATTACGACGCGTTGTTCCAGCTCGGCGTACAGACCGACATGGTGAGCGTCGAGGCCGATCTGAGCGGCTACGACATCGTCATTGCGCCGGTGCTGTATATGGTGAAGACGGGCTACGCGGACAAGCTCAAGGCATTCGTAAGCGCGGGCGGGACGTTCCTGACGACCTTCTTCAGCGGCATCGTCGACGAGCATGATCTGGTGCAGACCGGCGGGTATCCGGGCGAGCTGCGCGAGCTGCTCGGCATCTGGGCGGAGGAGATCGACGCGCTGCTGCCGGGACACACCAATCAGATGGTCATGAAGCAGGAGCTGGGCGCGCTGGACGGCAGCTACGAATGCGGCATTCTGTGCGACCTGATCCACAGCGAAGGCGCCGAGGTGCTGGCGACGTACGGCAGCGACTTCTATCAGGGCATGCCGGCGCTCACGGCCAATCGCTACGGCGAGGGCCGGGCGTACTACGTGGCTACCAGCCCGGAACCGGCCTTCCTGCAGGGCTTGCTCGGGCAGCTGTGCGCCGACAAGGGTGTGCGGCCGTTGCTGTCGACGCCGGAGGGCGTCGAGGTGTCGCGGCGCGTCAAGGACGGCCGGGAGCTGCTGTTCGTGCTCAATCACAACGCCGAGGCCGCACCGGTCGAGCTCGGCGACGTCGTCTACGACGAGCTGCTCGGCGGCGGCCAGCTGCAAGGCACGGCGAAGGTGCCGGCACGCAGCGTGCTGATCCTGTCCGCGACCTAGGTGATAGGGCGAAGCAGAGGCGTCGAAGGTGGAGCTGCGGGAGCAGGGATATGGGAGCCGCGGCAGGGGAGCCGGAGCCGTGGGAGCAAGGATGCGAGAGCTACGGCAGGGGAGCCGGAGCCGCAGCAACGGCAGGATCCGCGGAGTAGAGTGCCCCGCAAGCCAGGGCGGCGGGTAGCGGAAATAAGCGCAAAATGTGAGGCTACAGGGGCGAAATTGCTCGGGTAGCGGAAATAAGCGCAAAATGTGAGGCTACAGAGGCGAAATTGCTCAGGTAGCGGAAATAAGCGCAAAATGCGAGTCTACAGAGGCGAAATTGCTCGGGTAGCGGAAATAAGCGCAAAATGTGAGGCTACAGGGGCGAAATTGCTCGGGTGGCGGAAATAAGCGCAAAATGCGAGTCTACAGAGGCGAAATTGCTCGGGTGGCGGAAATAAGCGCAAAATGCGAGTCTACAGGGGCGAAATTGCTCGGGTCGCGGAAATAAGCGCAAAATGTGAGGCTACAGGAGCGAAATTGCTCA
>NZ_JACXIZ010000089.1 GCF_014705605.1 Paenibacillus sabuli | reverse complement strand
ATCGACAGTGCTGCCTTATCGTCGGCGACCGCCTCCGCATCGGTCTGCACTTGCGGGATTACCGTCAATTCGAACGTCTGCGTATCGCTCTCTTCACCCTTGCTGATCGTCGCCGTCAACGTCACGCTCGCGGCGCTCTCCGTGTACACCGGACGCACCACCGTGCCGTCCGTGTCCACCACAGCCTCCTCGCTGCTCGACCACGCGATCGTCGTGCCGCTCGACCCGCTCGTCGGGAGCTCCACGTCCTGCGTCACGCTCGTGGCGCTGTCGCCCTGCACATACGTGATCGACAGCGCGGCCTTGTCATTCGCCACCGCTTCGGCATCCGTCATGCCGGAATCGATCTGGATGCCGGTCGTGCTTGGCACCGTGTAGGCGAACGGAGCCGGACTGTTGTCCGCAGCCGTTATCGTGGCGCCGCCTGGCAGCGTAATCTCGTTGTCTACGCCGATGCCATCCTCATCCAGCAGACCGGCAGCCACTTCATATTCGAAGCTCAGCGTCTGCAGAGCAGTCCCGCGCTCCCCCGTGTACGCCGCCTTCACAGTCTGCGTCGAGCCGGCATTGCCGATCTCAAGCGCGATCTCCGGGTCGCCCGTCACCGTCACCTCGTCGGCATAGCTGACCGTGAATGCCAGGACATCATCCCGTTCATAGGTCCCGTCAGCAGGCACCGCAATCGACAAGGGTACGATCTGGGCATCGAATGCCGCAATCGCATCCGTCAGCGCATCCGTCGCATCCTCGAGCGGCTGCGGGTCGGTCGTTTTGATGGCGTCCGCTACCGTCTGCCCCTCGTCAATCGCGTTCGACAATTGATCGAGCGCCGTTGCCGGCACTTGACCGGCTTCATCGCCCGCACTGTAATTGGATAATCGCGCGTTAGCCGAATCCAGGCCCTCGAACAACGCTTTTCCATACCGCTCGAAGGTATAGCTCATGTAATTTGCAAAGGTTTCAGCCGTCGAGTCAGGATGACCGACGATGGTCAAATTGTAATTGTTCTCAAAGGCATACCTTTCCAAGACCGCCTCATCGTTCAGAATTGTCGCCCGTTGAATCCCGTTCATTTTAAACGCATAATTTTCAACCAGACTGACGCTTCGCGGAAATACAAGCTCGGACAACCCGTTCTGTTCAAAGGCGTTGTTGCCAATGGTTGTAACGCCATCTGGAATCTCAATATGAGTCAAATGATTTCGGTCAAACGTATATTCCCCGATCTCGGTGATTTGACTCGGAAGCGTCACACTCGAAAGATTGTTCATGCGAAACGCATGATGTCCGACAGAGGTCACACTCTCCGGTATGACCACAGATTCAAGATTATTTCTTTCGAATGCCCGCGGTCCAATCGTTTGAAGGCCGTTCGGCAATTCAAGCGTTTCAAGCGCAGCATATTGAAACGCGCGAGCGGCAATGGACTGTAGCCCTGCCGGGAGCGTTACCGACTTCAAATTACTATTATTATTAAAGACGTCCTCATTAAGATAAATAATATTGTCCGGAATCACAACGCTGGTCAAGCCGTTGGTTTTAAAAGCAGCGCTCCCCATTGTGGTCAAGCCGCTGGGCAAGGTCACAGAAGTGAGTCCCTTATTGGCGAACGTCGAATTCGCGATGGACGTCACATCGTAGATCCCTCCTACTATTGCCGGAATGACAAGATCCGCGTCGCTGCCGGAATAGTCATCAATCCTTGCCTCCGTAGCATTTATTACGGCATAAGTGAAATCACCGTCCACTTCTGCATGAGAAACAGGCGTCGGCGCGATCGGCAAGATCGGGCAAAGCAGCGCCACAATCATCAAAACGATTGCCAGCTTTCGAGTTATAAAGCGGTTCCTTTGTATTTGCATCGGGTTTGATCAAGACCTTTCTTTGTTTTTTGGCCATCTTACCATTGCCTAATGAAAGATCTATGAAAGAATTTTGGGAAGATCAGCAAACATAAGGCCGGTTTCGTACACATTGTCGGGAAGCTGCAGGTGATGAGTAGAAGGGGAATGCGCAATCCATAAGAAACCATTCAAGTTGAATTGAGTTAAAATGTAGGGGATGTTGTTCAATGTAGGAATGAAGCGATCCAAGATAAACAAATAACAAATAAACAAAGGAGCATCCAAAATGAGAAAACTCGTTCTATTTTTGCACGCATCGCTTGACGGTTTTGTAGAAGGACCTAACGGGGAAATGGATATCGGCTGGATCTCCTACGATGCTGATTTGGAGCAGCACGCGAAAGGAATCCTCAGTACGGCGAACACCGTCATTTGGGGGCGCGGAACGTATCAGATGATGCACAGTTACTGGCCCTCCGTGCCTTCGAATCCGTCTGCTTCGCAGTATGAACGGGAGCATGCCGAATGGATCGAAAAAACAGAAAAAATCGTTTTTTCCACGACGCTGGACAAAGTCGAATGGAATAATTCCAAACTCGTCAGAGAAAATGTCGCAGAAGAGATCATCCGGCTCAAACAGCAGCCCGGTGAGGATATGGTCGTGCTCGGCAGCCCCAGATTCGCTCATCATCTGATGCAGCTTGATCTAATCGATACGTACAAAATTACGGTTTCCCCCGTCCTGATCGGGGACGGATTGCCGTTATTCCAGGGTCTCAAGGAGAAGGTCAATCTAAAGCTCATCGAAAACAAAACCTTCGATTCCGGAGCCGTCGGTCTCGTCTACGATGCGGTAAGTTCCGAGAATTAGCGCGCCTACATGCAAGATAGGTGACGAGGACAAGCCTCAACCTTTAGCTGTTTCACGCAGTGGGTCACGCGGCGGGTACGCGGGTGTGCGGCGGGTACGCAGCGGGTACGCAGCGGGTACGCAGCGGGTACGCAGCGGGTGTGGGCGAGTGTGCGGCGGGTGTGCATCGGATGTGCGGCGGGCATGCGGCCGTTAGCGCCACGGTGCCGGCGCATGCGCCACGATGTGGCCGAAAGTCAGCTCTAGCGGACATGGACATGGGAGACGCTTAGCGCCAATTTTTGACCCCCTCCCACGTGTAACGGTCATCAGGAACGCTTACCGGAGAGAATGGGCCAAATAGGTGGCTGCAACGACCGCTAAGCGTCGCTGGTGTCCGTTAGAGCTGTGCGTGCCTCCGATTAGTGCTCTAAGCGTCGCTAGTGTCCGTTAGAGCACCGAAGTTCCAGCCTTTACTAAGCTAATTCAATCGACGCTGCGGCTTGATTGCAGCTTAATTGCATCAAGCCATGCGATAAGGGATTGCAGAAAAAGAGCGCTGAAGCCAAATGGCTTCGGCGCTTTGCTTCTCAATTAATCAATCCAGCCCGCCGTCTGCAGCACTCTTCGCAACAAAGCGGCCGTCTCCTCGCGCGTCATCTCCGCTCCGGGCCTTACAGCACCAGTGGCATCGCCGCGCAGAATGTCCCACGCATGCAGCATCGCCATCGCCTCCCGCGCCCACGGCGCAATCTGCTCGGCGTCATTCCAGCCCGACAGCAGACTCTGTACCTGCTGATCGGTCAGCGTCGATGCTGTGCCCGTCAAGTCCAACGCGCGCCACAGCATCACGGCCGCTTCCTGGCGCGTCAGCGGAGCGTTCGGACGGAAGCTGCCGTCCGGATCGCCCGTGACGAGACCCGCTGCCGACGCCGCCGCTACTGTATCTGCATACCAGGCAGCGACGCTCACATCCGTGAATTGTGGCTGATCGCCAGTGCTTGCTTGCAGCCCCAGCGGCCGTACGAGCAGCATCGTGAGCTCCGCGCGTGTAATTGCACGCTGCGGTTCGAACGCTTCTGCCGATACGCCCCGGATCATGAGGCGTGCCGCCATATCCGCGATATCCGCTTCGCTCCAGCGTCCTTCGACATCGTCGAATGAAGGCGCGTAGCTGATGATCGCGAATTTGCCGGCCATGCTGCTGTACGCTTGCGCGAAGCGCAGATCTTCCGAGCGGGTCGGCAGCGGCAGTACAGTACCATCCTCGCCAATCCATACGATCGTCGGCGTCAGATCGTTCGCACGCGCTTCGTGCAGCGGTATCGATAGCGTGCCATATGCGCTCCAATCGGACAGCATGTGCTCGCGCTCTCCTTGGAGCATCGCGATGCTGATCCGCACAGGCTCGCCGATCCGCTGCCCTGGCAATTCGTCCAGCATGGCCGTGTCACCGTCCGGCAGCGCTCCGATTGCAATCCGAAGCCGCCTCTCCTGATCGTCCTGCCCTTCCTCGCGCATGTCGGGAAGCGGAATTGCATCCATGTTGAGCTGCAGGTCAGCCCCGGGCGCTTGCACCGCTAATGCAATGCTTTTATCCGCCAGCAATTTTGCCGTTTTTTCGTTCCATTCGACTGCCACGCCACTCGCACGCGCGAAATCCCGGGCTTCAACCCGAATCGAAGCTTGATTCGGCAAAGCGTCTAGCAGGGACAAGAATTGAGCTTCGTCGATCAGACGAATCAGATAAAGCGACTGTCCGTTCTCTTGCTTGATCTCGAACGCGGCAAGTCCAGACTTTCGTTCGCCGCCCATGACGAGTTCAATCAATTGGTCGTTCTCTTCTTTCGCCTGTTTGTCCGTTTCGCTCTCTTCCTCTTCCTCTTCCTCTTCCTCTTCCTCTTCCTCTTCCTCTTCTTCATCGACAGGCGGCGCCGCAAGTGCAATCACGCGCAGGGCAAAGGTTTTGGTCGCTTGCTCGGGCCCCTTGCGGATCGTCGCGATCAGCGTCACATCCGTGTCGCCATCCACATAGGAAGGACGTGTCACCGTCCCGTCCGCGTCGATCGCGCCGACGGTGTCGCTCGACCACGTGATCGTCGTCCCATTCGCTCCCCCGTTCGCGAGGTAGACTGAGCGTGTCACACTGGATGCGCTGTCTCCAGGAGCGTAGCCGACGGCCAGCGCATCTCGATCTGCCGCTACCGCTTCCGCATCATTCTCAGGAGGAGCAGGGGCTGCGATCACCGTCAGCGCGAACGTCTGCGTATCACTCTCTCCACCCTTGCTGATCGTCGCCGTCAGCGTCACAGCCGCGTCGCTATCGGTGTACGCCGGGCGTACCACCGTGCCGTCCGTATCGATCACGCCATCCTCACTGCTCGACCACGTGATCGTCGTGCCGCTCGAGCCGCCGGTCGGCAGGCCCACGTCCTGCGTCACGCTCGATGCGCTGTCGCCCGGCGCGTACGTGATCGCCAGCGCCGCCTTGTCGTCCGCCACGGCTTCGGC
>NZ_JACXIZ010000088.1 GCF_014705605.1 Paenibacillus sabuli | reverse complement strand
GGCTAGAGGGAGCAGCGGGAGGGAGGAGCGGGCTGTAAGCGCCAAAATGGCGGCTGGAGGGAGCAGCGGAAGAGAGGAGCGGGCTGTAAGCGTCAAAATGGCGGCTAGAGGGAGCAGCGGGAAAGAGGAGCGTGCTGTAACCGCCAAAATGGCGGCTAGAGGGAGCAGCGGGAGGGAGGAGCGGGCTGTAAGCGCCAAAATGGCGGCTAGAGGGAGCAGAGGAAGAGAGGAGCGGGCTGTAAGCGCCAAAATGGCGGCTAGAGGGAGCAGAGGAAGAGAGGAGCGGGCTGTAAGCGCCAAAATGGCGGCTGGAGGGAGCAGAGGAAGAGAGGAGCGGGCTGTCACCGCCAAAATGGCGGCTAGAGGGAGCAGCGGGAGGGAGGAGCGGGCTGTAAGCGCCAAAATGGCGGCTGGAGGGATCAGCGGGAGAGAGGAGCGTTTTGATGTTTCACCTTGAAGGGAGGTGAAAGCGCTTAAAAATCAGCGCGCAGCATCTGTCCAATTGAAATCATGCTGTGTGTACGGTAGCCACTTCGGCAACAGGTAGGGTGAAATGGGTGCAAGACCAAAACGAGAGGAGCACACCGATGATGAAAACAAAGACAAAGCGCTGGGCCAGTCTGCTGTGCATCGCGGCGCTGCTGGCTGCGCTGCTGCCGGTCGGCGGGACGAGCTACGCGGTGTCGACCGCGCAGATGCTGGGCACGGAGACGGAGACCGCCGGCGACTGGGTCGGGGTGTACGGCTCAGACGGCTATGTGCTGCCGTATTACAGCACGACCTTGACGAGCGGACGCGACAATCCGGTCGCGGCGGACGTATATGCGCTGCCGGACTACGTGGACAGCTACACGAAGTATCGCACCGCCTATTGGACCTTCGCGCCGGGCGATCCGCGCGCCCTGCAGACGCCGGACGGGACGGCGCGCAAAAAGCTGACCGTCTATTCGGGCACCGACTTCACCATGACGTTCAATCTGAACGACAGCGACCCGCATCTGTTCACGGTGTATACGACGGACTTCGGCAGCGCGGAGACGGTGAGCCAGCGCTTCGAGATCCTGGATATGAGCAACCAGGTGCTGGACAGCCGCGTCGTCGATACGATCAATGACGGCAAGTATATCACCTATCAGGTGAGCGGCAGCTTCAAGCTCAAGGCGACCAAGCTGAGCGGAACCTCCGCCTACGCCGAGGGCTTCTTCTTCGACGAGATCGTGCCGAGTACGGCAACCGGGCTGACGGCGACGGCCGAGCCGGGTCGGGAGGCCGAGCTGAGCTGGAGCGATGCCTCCGGCGGACCGTCAGTCGTGCTGCGCAAGGCCGGCAGCGAGACCGAATACACCGAGCTCGCGCAGGTCGGCTCGGGCGTCACGACGTATACTGACACGGATCTGCAGCCGGGCGAGTCCTACGCGTATGCGATTCAGAATCTGTCGGGCATGAAGCGTTCCGTGCCGTCGGCCGCCGCGCTGGTGACGATTCCGTCCTATACGGAGACGGTGCTGGCGTTCGGTGATCCCGCGTATGCGGCTGCCGAGCCGGGCATTGCAGTAGAGCTGGAGGTGACGCTGACAGACGACGCCAGCGCGCCGATCGCGGGGCAGCCGATCACCTTCACGCTGCAAGGCGACGGAGCAGGCACCTACATCGACGCGGCGCTGGGCAGCGCGGTGACCGATGCGGCGGGCGAGGCGACGCTGACGTACACGCCCCCGTATGCCGGCGAATTCACGGTGCTGGCGTCGATGCCGCCCGATGATGTGGAAGAGCTGAATGGCGCCGAAGCGGAAGTAGAGCTCCAGGTGAGCAATCCGGCCTGGGACGCGCCGCCTCTGATCCTGCGGACGAGCGAGGCCGTGCAGCCGGGCGCTCTGGTCTCGCTGAACGGCGAGGCGATGATCGCAGACGACTGGGACGATGTGGAGGTGAAGGTCGCGCCGTACACCGGGACGCTGTCAGCCACGCCGGGGATCGGCGCGACGACGCTGGACATCGAGCAGAAGGATGAGCTGGACGGCCGCTTCCTGACGGCGCGGCTGCCCGCGGCGGCGGACCCTGGGATCTACCAGCTGTGGGTCAGCAATGCCGAGGGCTGGAGCGAGCCGGTACTGCTCAATGCGCCGCGCCCGCTGTTCATCTCCGAATACGAGGTGTACGAAGGGCTGTCGATCGACCTGTCGGGACGCAATCTGATGGCGCAGGAATACGGCGCCGAGGGCGAGACGCTGTTGCGCCTGCAGGGCGCGAGCACTGCGTATGAGGTCGAATTGACGGCGCGGACGCCTTATTCGCTGCGCTTCGTCGTCAGCGGCGTGCCGCAGGGCGAGTACGAGGTCGAGGTGTCCGCGGACGATGGCGACACCTGGCATGCGCTGGACAGCGGACAGACGCTGACCGTGACCGCGCCGGGCGACGACCCGCTCGGTCTGGGCGTGGCGTGGGCGGATCACTTCGAGTGGGATCAGGTGTACGATGTGACGGATTACGGCGCTGTGGCGGATGACAGCCTCGACGATACGGAGGCGATCGAGGACGCGATCGCGGCCGCCAAGACGGCGGGCGGCGGGGTCGTCTATCTGCCGGAGGGCGCCTATCATGCGACCCGGATCGGGGTGCCGGCCGATATCGTACTGATGGGCGACGGCCGCGAGGAGACGCTGCTCGTGCATACCGGCGGCAGCGCCAACTTCATCTATTCCACCGGCGACGGCAAGACGGTCGGCCGCAGCGGCATCGCCCGGCTCGGTCTGCGCGCCTCCGACCCGGATCTGTACCCGGACGCCTTCGTCTGGTTCGGCCATGATTGGGGGGCGGCCGTCAACGAGCGCGACCTGCGCACGGCGAGCGAGTTTTTTGCGATCGAGACGGGCGTCGAGTATCCGGTCCTGGACCCGATCGACACGAGCGGCGGCAGCGGCCGGGCGCAGGGCATGCTCGTCGTCGCCGATCAGCGCCTCGTCATCAAGGACAATGTGAACATCGGCTGGGCGGCGCAGCACAATCGCGTCTACATGAATGCCTACGCGGCCGTCACGGACAACTATATGGAATACAGCTTCAGTCAGATGCCGGTCGCCGCAGCCTATACGTTCATTCGGGACAATGAAATCGTCATCCGCGCCGAGGCGGACGTGGAGGTGCATGGCATCGGCGCGAAGGCGCTGAGCCACGTCGAGAACAATATCGTGCGCTACACCTCGCCCGAGCTCAAGACGACCTATCACAATGACGGCGAGTCGATCTTCTTCGAGATGCCGGCCGGCTACTTCGCGACAGGCGAGATTCTCGGCGCGACCGCCGATACGGTGACGCTGATGCCGGTCCAGCCGATCGGCACGGTGCAGGCGCGCTTCGGCGGCATCTACGTCGCGATTACCGGGGGCAAGGGCCTCGGCCAGCTGCGCGAGGTGACGCTGGATAGCGGCACGACCTATGCGCTGCTCGACGAGTGGGACATCATTCCCGACCGCACGAGCACCTTCTCGCTGCTCACGCCCAACGACCGCATCACGGTGTACCGCAACACGATCGAGGGCGGGCAGCGCGGCATCTGGCTGTACGGCAACGCCTACGACGGCGTCGTGGCGGATAATCATCTGGCGAATACGGACGGCATCTATATCTATTCTTCGCTCGTCAAGGGCTCCAATCGATCGACGCCGTCGTACTTCAACACGATCGTCGGCAACTGGCTGAGCGGCACGCCGCTGGCGCCGGGCGGGGTGCATGCCACGGGCATCATCGCCGCCTCGCAGCGCAACGGCACCGGAGGGGCGTTCTACTCGACCGGCATCTACGGGCTCGACGTCCGGGACAACTTCCTCGCCGGCACGCAGACGCCGGTAGCCGGGTCGAGTCCGTATCATCAGAAGTATTCGGGACTCGTCTCCTCGGCGGCTACGCTGTCGAGCGACAGCCCGAAGGTATTCACGCCGGAGGATCGGGACAATGCCAACGTCGTCTATCAGACGAATCGGCTCGACACGCTGAACATCGGTCTGCACCTGATGGATGGGCTCTACGGCCATATCGAGGCGGGCAATCAGTACATCGATGTGCTGGACGAGATCTATGAGCACTACGGCGCGGGGACATCGGGACTGCTGGAGCTCCCGGACAGCTACGCCGACCGCCGTCCTCCGGCCTGGCCTGCCCAGAGCCGACTGTCCGCCGCCGACGCAGGCAGCGGCAAGGCCGAGCTGAGCTGGCCCGAGGCGCGCGACAATGTCGCCGTGACGGGGTACCGCATCTACCAGGGCGGGGCGCTCATGGACACCGTCGGCCCGGCGGTGCTGGACTACGAGGCGACGGGCCTTAGTCCCGGCACCCATGCCTTCGTCGTGACCGCAGTCGACGCGGCCGGCGGCGAGAGCTATGAGGGGCTGATGGTGGCGTATACGGAGTAGTCAGCGGAATATAGCGTGAAAAAGACCACAGGCGCGGCCCCTCATGGGGGCTGCGCCTGTGGCGATTGAAGCGGGGGCAGAAGACGTCACATATACAACTGGCGGCAGCCTGACGAAAGCGGGTATGCGAGTGGCTAATGCCAAGGTGGATTGTCAGGCGAATAGGCAGTTTCGAAATAATGACAATTGAATTGGAATCGCGCCGGTGTTAGGGTGTGTGTGCAAACGCCGAGGGGAGTCGGTGATGCAGAATGATCAAGCAAGTGCGGAATGTTAAGCAAGTGCAGAATGATCAAGCAAGTGGAGGAGAGAAAATGCGAACATTGCAATTCGAGCTCAAGGATCACTTGAATCATCCCAAATACGAATGGCCGAAATCACCGGTTCGTTATCCGCTTGCCTTCGAGCGGGGCGAGGCCCGCACCGATTCGTTGCGGCTGCTAGGGCCGGCCGGGGAGCCGGTGCCGATGCAGCTGCTGGCGCCGGAGGAAGAGGGCGAGTGGCTGCGCAGCGCGACGCTGTGCTTCATGACCGATCTGCCGCGCGGGGCGGATTATACGTATACGCTGCAGTATGGCGAGGAGGCGGCTCCGAGTGGCGTGGAGGCGGCATCGACTGCGGACCGACCCGCGCGTCTGATCGCGCCGGATGAGGCCAAGGGCATGCCGGTCGGACCTGGGAGCGGGCCAGACAAGATGCGTGCCGAAGGCGCGCTGGCGGCGGAAGACGCCACCGGGAGCAACGGCCCGCTCATCTGGCAGCTCGCGGGGGAGCGCGCCGCGCAGGAGACGGCAGCGGGCGGCCCGCTGCCGGTGCTGCGCCTGGGGACGCACCGCGACGGCCTGCTCGCCACCGCCTATGTCCACGGCCCGGCCGCGCTGCGCGAGCTGCGCCGGCTGGCGCCGGAGCGAGGGCCGGTATGTTGGGAGGAGGGCGTGCGCCTCACATATACGGACGGGAGCCGCTACGAGCTGCGCCTGCGCACGGCAGACGGGCTGGAGCACTTCGAGCTGCTCGAGCGGATGGATGGCTTCGCGGCGCGTCCGGCTGCCGGGGCGCCCGACGCCGCTGCGGCCAGCACCGCGGC
>NZ_JACXIZ010000087.1 GCF_014705605.1 Paenibacillus sabuli | reverse complement strand
CGGCGGGCTGTGCGCGGGCGTCGACCGCGGCTTCGCCGAGCTCGCCGCGCGCGGCCTGCTGCGCGCGGCGCCGGAGCTGGCCGTCGTGCAGGCGGAGGGCTGCTCCAATATCGCGCGCGCGTGGCGCGAGGGACTGGAGCGTCCGGCGCCGGGCGACTCGACGACGCAGATCTCCGGGCTGCAGGTGCCCAATCCGCCCGACGGCGAGCGGGTGCTGGAGGCGCTGCGCGGCGGCGGCTGGTGCGAGAGGGTGGCCGACGAGGATACCTGGCGCTGGCAGGAGCGGCTGGCCGCGCAGGAGGGGCTGTGGGTCGAGCCGGCGGCGGCGATCGGCCTGGGCGGCCTGGAGCAGGCGGTGCGGCGCGGACAGATCGGGGCCGAGGATACGGTCGTCTGTCTGCTGACGGGCGCGGGCTACAAGGACGAGCGCCGCACGGCCGAGCTGCTGCGCGCGCGGCCGGTGCCGCAGGTCGCGCCGATCTCGGAGCTGGAGCAGGAGCAGCAGCGGCCGGGACAAGGACAGGAGCAAGGGCAGGGACAAGGGCAGGAGCTGCAGCATGAGGGGTTAGGACAGAGACAGGGGCAGCCGGGGCGCGCCCCAAGCGAAACGGAGGGATCGGGATGAGCAGAATCCGACTCGGTCTGATCGGCCTCGGCCGATTCGCGGAGCAGCATCTGGCCTGCCTGCGCGACCTGCCGATGTACGAGATCGCGGCGGTATGCGACCTCGACGGGGAGCGGTCGGCGGCGGTCGGGCGGGAGCTCGGCTGCCCGGCGTATACGGACTGGCGCGAGCTGCTGGCGCGCGAGCCGCTGGACGCGGTCGACGTGCTGCTGCCGGAGCATCTGCACGCCGATCCGGTGCTGGCCGCGCTCGAGGCGGGCTGTCATGTGTTCGTGGAGAAGCCGCTCGCTATCTCGAGCGCTGAGGCGGAGCGGATGATCGAGGCGGCGCAGCGGGCGGAGCGGCTGCTGTTCACCGGGCATGTGTGCCGCTTCGATCCGCGCTACATCGCGGTGCGCGAAGGAGCGGCGTCCGGCGCCTTCGGACGCCTGCGGACGATCTACGCCCGGCGCAACAACGGCAAGCGCTACTTTGACCTGTATCGGCGCGTCAATCCGGTCTTCATCCTCGGCATCCACGACATCGATCTGATGCACTGGCTGAGCGGGAGCGACGTCGAGGAGGTGTACGCGCTCGCGCCGCCCGGCGCGGGCGGCGGGCAGGATGCGCTGATGGCGATGCTCAAATTCCGCGATGGCCTGACCGGCGTAATCGAGAACAACTGGCTGCTGCCGGATCATGCGCCTGCGGACATGGACGTGCGGATGGAGATCGTCGGCGACGAGGCGACGGCCCAGCTCCGCGAGCCCGACGAATCGCTCGTGCTGTGGAACGCGCACGCGGCGCGCGCGCCAGTGCCTGCCAGCGGCGCGCCGGTCTATGGCCGGGCGGCCGGGCCGCTGTACGCGGAGCTGCGCCATGTCGGAGAATGCATAATCGCCGGGCGACCGTCGCCGATCCTGAATCCGGGCGATGCGCTGCGCGCAGTGGCGGTCGCCGAAGCGATCGCCGCCTCGGCCGTCAGCGGCAAGCCAGAGCGTCCTAAATTGAACACAAAAGAGGAGAACCGATGACAATCGAAACCAAACCGTACCAAGGTGTATACGTCGCGATGAATTCCTGCTACGACGAAGGCGGCCGCATCAGCACGGCGGCTGTCCGAAAAAATGCGCGCTTCCTGGCCGGGGCCGGCGTCCAGGGGCTGTATATCGGCGGCAGCTCGGGCGAGGGCTTCCTGCAGACGCTGGATGAACGCAAGCAGGTGCTGGAGGCTGTGCTGGAGGAGGTCGGCAGCGAGCTGACCGTGATCGCCCAGGTCGGCTGCCTGTCCACCGCGGACAGCGTGGAGCTGGCGGCCCATGCGGCGCAGGCGGGCGCGCACGCGATCTCCTCCGTGCCGCCGTTCTATTACGCGGTGTCCGAAGCGGCGGTGGAGCGGCACTGGCTGGCGATGATCGAGGCCGCGGGTCTGCCGTTCATCATGTACCACATCCCGGCGGCCACGAATTTTCGCCTGTCGGCCGGCTTGTTCGGCCGGATGCTGGAGCATCCGCTCGTCGCCGGACTCAAGATCACCACGCCGAGCACCTACGAGCTGCAGCGCTACAAGGCGCTCGGCGGCACGCGCTTCACCGTGTTCAACGGGCCGGACGAGCAGTTCCTGGCCGGCCGCATGATGGGCGCGGACGCCGGGATCGGCGGCACGTACGGCATCATGCCGGAGCTGTTCGTGCGGATCGAGCGGGCCTTTCGCTCCGGCGATATCGCCGCGGCGCAGCGCTGGCAGTTCGCCGTCAACGATATCATCGAGGCGCTGCTGAGCCTGCCGGTGTACGGCGCCATCAAGGCGCTGCTGCAGCTGCGCGGACTCGACTGCGGCGCGCCGCGTCTGCCGCTCGAGCCGATCGGGGAGGCGCATCGGCCGGCGGTCGAGGTAATCCACGCGCGCATCATGCGCGAGGTGGAGGCGGAGGGATGAGCCGCGGGCTGTTCGCGCTGGAAGGGGAAGCGGTCGTCATCACCGGGGGCAGCGGCTATCTCGGCCAGGCGATGGCCCAGGCGTATGCCGCGCATGGCGCCAGCGTCGTTACCGCGGATATCCGGGAGGAAGAAGCGGCGGCCTCGCCGCAACGCGAATGGATCTACTGCGACGTCTCCAGCACCGCCTCGATTCGCGAGATGCTGGCGCAGGCGGAGCGTCGCTTTGGCAAGATCACGGTGCTCGTCAACAATGCGACCATCGGCGCCGGATACGGCGGCCGGATGGAGGACATGCCCGACGCGGACTGGCACAAGGGGCTCGACGGCGCGGTCGGCACGGCCTTTCGCTGCACGCGGGAGGCGGTGCCGTATCTGAAGCGCGCCGGCGGCGGGGCAATCATTAACATCGCCTCGATGTACGGTATCGTCTCGCCCGATCCGGGCGTGTACGGCGACTCGGGCTCGAACAATCCGGTCAACTACGGCGCCGGCAAGGCCGGCGTGCTGCAGCTCACGCGCTATTGCGCCGCCCATCTGGCGGAGCACGGCATTCGGGTGAACAGCATATCGCCGGGACCGTTCCCTCATTCGGCCACGCGCGACAGCCAGCCCGCCTTCGTGGAGCGGCTGGAGGCCAAGACGATGCTCGGCCGCATCGGGCGGCAGCATGAGATCGCCGGTCCGGCGGTCTTCCTCGCCTCGTCGGCGGCGAGCTACATGACCGGCGCCAATGTCGCGGTCGACGGCGGGTGGACGGCATGGTGACTTCGACGACCTTGGCTGAATTCGCACCGGAGACGCTGGCGCCCGGCAAGTATGCGTATCGGCTGCTGCTGACGGGCGGCGGCGCAGGGTCGCGCAGCGCAGAGATAGGCGGCGATGACGACGATACGGTGAGGGGGCGTGCCGGCGGCGATGCCGTCAGCGACGATCCATCGGACAATGCTGGGCGCGGCGAGCAGACCGGCCAGGCCGGTCATGCCGGCAGCGCGTCCGGCGAGCGCGGCGAGGGCAACGGCTACGTGCCGGTGCATGTCGTACGCGGCGTACAGGACGGCCCCTGCCTGCTCGTGCTGGCGGCGGTGCACGGCGATGAGTACGAGGGCGTGCAGACCGTGATCGAGCTGTCCGCCGCGGTGCAGCCGAAGGAGCTATGCGGCACGCTGCTGCTCGTGCCGGTGGCCAATGTGGACGCGTACCGCAGCGGCACCCGCTGCTCTGCGGCGGACGGTGGCAATCTGGCCCGCGCCTTCCCCGGCTCGCCGGACGGCTCGTATACCGAGCGGCTGGCGTGGCATTTGCAGCAGGCCTTGATTCGCCGCTGCGACTTCCTGCTCGATCTGCACAGCGCCGGGACGCATTATGCGATGCCGCTCATGACCGGCTTCGATGCCCGCGAGGGCGCGGACTCGGCTGTCCGCTCGCGCGATGCGGCGCTGTGCTTCGGCGTACCCGTCGCCTGGGCGCATGATACGGTCTCGCCGGGGCGGACCGTGAGCATGGCGAGCGAGCTGGGCATTCCGTGGATCTATGTCGAGGGCTTCGGCGGGCGCCGCATCCGCAAGGACGAGCAGCGCCTGTATACGGAGGGGGCTTGGCGCCTGATGGCGCACCTGGGGATGCTGGCCGCTCCGGAGTTGCGGCTTGCGGGCGAGCCGCAGCCGGTGGAGCTGATCCTGACGGGCGATGGCAATCTGGACGGCGCGGACCTTGCGGCCTGCGACGGCTTTTTTGTCCCCGCGGCAGACCTGCTGGACGAGCTGCGCGAGGGCGACCTCGTGGGCACGATCGTCGATTGGCGCGGCGCGGTGCTGCAGACGGTGCGCGCGGATGGCAGCGGCGTCGTGATGCTGCTGCGCCAGACGCCGGTCGTATCCCGCGGCGATGCGCTGTATACGCTGGCGCGCAAGGAGGGGACGGACGATGTCGACTGACCGATGGCAAGCCGAGCTGCTGATCGCCTGCGCCTGCCGCCTTGGCGAGGGCCCGATCTGGGACGCGGCGAGCGGGCGGCTGTGGTGGGTCGATATCGAGGGATGTGAGCTGCTCAGCGCGAGCCTGGACGGCAGCGGCCTGCGGCGTTTCGATCTGCCGGAGAAGACCGGCTCGTTCGCCTTGCGCGAGCTCGGCGGCCTGATCATGGCCGCCGAGCGGGGCTGGGCGTTCTATGAGCCGGAGACCGGCGCGTGGCTGCCGCTGTGCGACCCGGAGCCGGAGCGGCCGCGCAATCGGTTCAACGACGGCAAGTGCGACGCCGCAGGCCGCTTCTATGCCGGGACGGCGTCGCTGGACGGCGAGCCGACCGGCAGCCTGTACGTCCTCCATCCGGACCTGAGCTGGGAGCGGCTGCTGAGCGGCGTCGTCTGTTCCAACGGGTTGGCCTGGTCCGCCGGCGGCGAGGAGCTGTACTATATCGACTCCTATGCGCGCAGTGTCGACGCCATTCGCCTGGACCGGAACGCTATGTCGCATCCATCCCGCGGCATTGACGGGCGACATGCAGGCGGCGGCATTGATGGCGATGGAGACATCGACGGCATTGAAGGCATTGAAGGCAGTGGCGGTGGACGCGATGGCATCGGAGGCAGTGGCGGCATCGACGGCGATGGCGGAGGACTCGAAGGCAGTGGCGGCATCAACGGCGAAAGCGGCGGACTCGAGCGCCGCAGCGTCATTTCTTATGAAGGCCGGGAGGCGCTGCCCGACGGCATGACGATCGACGCGCAGGGCATGCTCTGGGTGGCCGAGTGGGACGGATGGCGGGTCAGTCGCTGGAATCCGCACACCGGCGAGCCGCTCGGCTATGTCGAGGTGCCGGCGCAGCAGGTGACCTCCTGCGCGTTCGGCGGTCCCGATGGCGATGTTCTGCTGATTACGACAGCGCGTGAAGGCCTGACGGAGCAGGAGCTGGCGCGGCAGCCGCATGCGGGCGGGGTTTTTCGGGCGCGCGTCGGGATAGCAGGCGACAGCGCTCACCGCTTTGCCGGCTAATAGCGCTATGCCCGTGTGGCATAACGGAGATGTCTCAACGCTTGGGATCCTTCACGAAATAACCATAGACAGCTAATCCATCACGCGGGCAAACGGACTCTGCGAGGCTAACGGTTGCCAGCGCGCTTATTTCGCCCGATTTCAGGCGATTTCTAGTCTAGCGGTTGCCACAGCGCTTATTTGGCCTCGATCGCGTTTTTTCGATTGATTTCACGAAAATAAGACCTGTGGCAACCGTCCCTCGTATTTAAGAGGGTTGCTCACGAATGCTCACGCATTCGCAGGATTTCGAGATTTTGCACAAGTCGCACCTTGGCGGCGT
>NZ_JACXIZ010000086.1 GCF_014705605.1 Paenibacillus sabuli | reverse complement strand
GCCAAGGTGCGACTTGTGCAAAATCTCGAAATCCTGCGAATGCGTGAGCATTCGTGAGCAACCCTCTTAAATACGAGGGACGGTTGTGAGCGCAGAAACCTTGCAAACAATCTTACATGGAGGTCCAAAAAGTATCATTTGAGGGGGACGTGAGCCCTCACGACGAGAGGATCCCAAGGCATGCTAAGGTCTTGCCTGGTAAAGTAAGCAAAAAACGCTTCTTTGAGATGAGGCTTGGAAAAAAGGCACACCTCGAATAAGCTAGGAGGACACGACTTTTTTTAAAAATCGTCTATTCAATTGCTAGACATTGGAATGACGGTTAATAAAAGAGCAACCGACGTTTGGGATGCCGTTTGGGATGAATCCGAGGGCGTCCCCCTTTTTTACGTCGTCCTTTACTCGTGCGCAAGCCTTCGGGATGGAGGGCCTGTACAAAATCATCCCACGGTTTCATGCGATAGAGATTGAACGTAGCCATCATGCGACCAAACGATTGATGAGGGGCCGTGTGTTTGCGCGCATACTCGCATAGGACGTAGGCAATCAGATTCAAGTAGATTTGATTCCACACGGCTCTAGGTTTGGCGCTATAGATGTGGTCCAGATGCAAGCGTTGCTTCATTTGTTTGAAGAAGACTTCAATTCGCCAGCGATAGCGATAGGCCTGAGCGACTTCGGACGCGGCTAGGTCCCAACGATTGGTTAACGCCCGTACCCGGTGCGACTTTCCTTTTTCATCCTTGAACGTGTACGTCACTAAACGAAAGCGTTCCGTTTCTCCCGTCTTCGGATGCTTCACTTCTACTTCTTCATCCCGTTCAATGCCGTGGCCAGCCGCTACGGGATGCTGCTGGAGCACTTTTAATTGGTTGCCCGCCTTGAGGCGAGCCACGAAGAAGATGCCCTGCTGATTCCACGTCAAGAATTGCTCGTAGCGGATGTACCCTCGGTCCAGCAGATGGGTCGTCCCTTTTTCCCCGACCAGATGCTCCAGCACTTCCTGATCCAGATCGGGCACGGTGGCGGTTGAGAGGACGGTAGCCGTTGGAAGATCGCTTTTGTTTTCCCCAAGGCGCAGACAGGTATGCATCTTCACGGCATTCTTGTTCGTCTGCTGGTACGCCCACGCCCCTCGAGAGCGACCAATGGTAATGGAGGTTGAATCCACGGCGATGACGCGCCCCAAGCTTCTCACCGCATCCGGAAAACGAAAATCCTTGGCTAGTTGTTCCACCAGGTTCTCATACGCATCGCGCAAGGTTTCCGTCGGTAACCGATTCAGTCTCCGATTCAAGGAAGACTGATCAATCGACTCCAACTCGATCCATCGCTGTAACCAGGAATTGCTCCGGAGATGCTCAGCAATTTCCGCGACATTTTTACGCTTGGCTAAGATCGCTTCCAGAAATAATATCGCGGTTTTTCCCAGGAATAACTTCTTTCCATACCGGTCTGACACCACATCCTGCGCGGTTGGGTCCATCACGCCCAGCACTTGACTCAACACGTTTCGCTTCGTTATGCTTGCCATAGAGGTTCCTTTCCGTCTTGTCTTCCTAACACTACGGTAAAGGAATCTCTTCCTTTTGTAAATTTCCCCTCTGAACCGGCGTGTGAACTTCTTTGCAAGGGTTCTGTTGTGAGCGAGCTTATTTGGCGAAATTTGCTTCTTTTTGAATGATTTCAATGAAATAGGCGCTGAGGTAACCGTTAAAATTCAAACGATGCTTTTTAAGGCCAATTAGCCGCTGTCGCAACCGTTAGCTGCAAAAAGACGCTTGCCAGTGGGACGAAGTGAGCCCGGTCGCATCGAGGGCGGAATCCGCCTGCGAGGCCGACCGAGCAAGCAACCTTGACAATTATCCTAGTAGTAGGATAATATATATCCTAAAGATAGGATAAATCAAACGACAAGCCTTGAAAGGCGGGATGCCGATGGCCAAGCAAAGTGAGAAGAAGCGGAAAAAGAAGCAGAAGCGAAAGGACCGGGAGGCCGCTGCCGTCGCAAATGCGGACAGCTCGCCAGCCGGAGAAGGAGCTGAGGAGGGGACGAGCGAGGCCACGAGCGAAAGTACTGTCAAGGGGAAAGGCGAGAGGACGAGCAAAGGTATAGGCGCGAGAAAAGACAAGGGAAAAGACGAGGGAACAGGCAACGGTGCAGGCGCGGGCGAGGAACGGGACAGCAGCGTCGAGCCCGCCGCTGCGGCCGGAGTTGAGGGCGGCAGAGCCCGTGGCGGCGAATCTGCCGAGCCGGACAGGACAGACGAGGCGCATGAAGCGTTAGTGAACGAGGCGTCAGTGCATGAGGCGTCAGCCGCCGCCGCGGATGCGGAATCGGATGCAGAGGCGCAAGCGCTCGATCTGCGGCTCTTCCGGGTGTGGCTGCGGGCGACGCGGGCGCTGTATGCCAACGTCGAACGCGACATCGCCTGCCACGGCATCAACAAGGAGCACTTCATGCTGCTGGAGCTGCTGTACAGCAAGGGGGCGCATCCGGTGCAGAAGATCAGCGAGCGGCTGGACATCCCGAGCGGCAGCATCACCTATGTCGTCGACAAGCTGGCGGGCAAGGGGCTGGTCGGACGTCGTCCGCATCCGGACGATCGCCGCACCTCGCTCGTCGAGCTGACGGTGGCGGGCCGGGAGCTGCTGGAGACGGTATTCCCCGAGCACGCGAAGGTGATCTCGCGTAGCCTGTCGGCGCTCCGTCCGGAGGAGAAGCGGACCTTGCTGGCGCTCATGAAGCGCGCCGGGCTCGCCGCCAGCCGGGTCGGCGCGCACGAGCAAGCGCGCACCGGGGCCAACGACAACGAACAGGACAACGAACAGGAGGAGACGAAATGAAAGCGACGATCTATCCGAGGGACGTACAGGGAACGGGCGCATTCGACGGGGGCGCGATCGTGGAGCAAAAGCCGATCGGATTCCCGCATGAGCAGTCGGCGGTGGAGCGGGTCGGTCCGCTGTTCTACTGGGCGTGGGGCGAGGTGCCGCAGGAAGGGGCGATCGGGCTCCATCCGCATCGCGGCTTCGAGATCATGAGCTATGTGCTGGCGGGACGTGCCGAGCACGGCGATACGCTCGGCACGTCGAGCATCGTCGGCGCCGGCGGGGCGCAGGTGATGCAGACCGGCTCGGGCGTTTCGCATCAGGAGCGGATCATCGGCCCGGATGCGGAAATGTTCCAGATCTGGTTCGAGCCGCATCTGAGCCAGGCGACGAAGCGCGAGCCGACGTATCGGCAGCACGAGCACGAGGACTTCCCGGTCTATGAGGGAGCGGGCGTGACGGTCAAGACCGTGATCGGGCAGGACGCGCCGGTCGAGCTCGTCACCGACGTCCAGGCCTGGGACCTGCAGCTGGAGCCGGGCGCCTCTCATCTGGTGGCGTTGCCGGCAGGCTACGCGCTGGCGGCGCTGGCCGTGCGCGGCGGCGGCGTCTGGACGGATGACGAGGGAGCGGGCGCGACGGCGGAGCTGGCCGCATTCGGACCGCGCGACTTCGTGGTGCTGGAGGCCGGCGCAAGCGACGGGCGGCTTCGCCTGGATGCGGGTGCGGACGCGGCGCTGCGGATGTTCGCGATCGCGGTGCCTGTCGCCGTGGATTACCCGCTGTACCGCAAGTGAGGCGGGACAATTTGCGGCCTGGCGCAGACAAAAGCGCTTGCAGTATGGTTTAATAGAGCTATTCCCGAATAAAGGAAGGTTGAAGCTGTTGAAGGAACGAAATGCTGGCCGCAGGCTGCTGTGGCTGCTGGCCATCGGAATCGTGCTGCTGCTGGGCGTCGCGGGCTGTGCCGGCGGGAGCGCTCCCGCGGAGGAGCCCCCGGCCGAGGAAGTCATCGAGCCGATCGTGCCGGAGGAGCCGCCCAAGCCCGAGCCTGAGCCCGAGCCCGACCCCGGTCCGGCGTACACGGCGCCGCTCACCGGCATCGGCCGCGAGACGGAAGCGACGGTGCGCCCGATGGCCGTCATGGTCAATAATTACAGCACCGCGCGTCCTCAATCCGGGCTGCCGCATGCCGACGTCGTCTGGGAGGTGCTGGCGGAGGGCGGCATCACGCGGCTGGTGGCGATCTTTCAGAGCGATGCCTTCGAGGACCCGATCGGACCGATTCGCAGCATCCGCCCCTATCTGATCGAGCTGGGCGAGATGTATCACAGCGTGCTGGCCCATGCCGGCGCAAGCAATGACGGCTATGCCATTCTGCAGCGCGAGCGCAAGCCGCATCTCGACGAGATTTCCAATGCCGGCGCGTATTTCTGGCGGGAGAGCTTCCGCAAGGCGCCGCACAACCTGTATTCGAATCTGCAGAAGCTGCGCGACGGCGCGGACGCGCGCGGGTACGATACGGATGTCGATATACCGGCGCTGCCCTTCCTCACGGCGGACGAGACGGTGCAGGGCGAGCCTGCGACGACGCTGGAGATCAAGTTCTTGCTGGACAATTACCAGGTGTCGTATACGTACGATGCGGACGAAGGCCTGTACCTGCGCGAGGTCAACGGCGAGCCGCACACCGACCTGACGACCGAGGCGCAGCTGAGCGCGAGCAATCTCGTCGTGCTCGGCGCGGATCACCGCACGCTCGACGATGTCGGCCGGCTGGCCATCGACCTGAGCTCGGGCGGACCGGCGGTGCTGCTGCGCCAGGGCAAGGCGGTCGAAGCGAAGTGGACGAGACCGGAGGACGGCGGACCGATCCGCATCGTGGACGAATCCGGCGAGGAGCTGCCGCTCGTGCCGGGACAGACGTTCTATCATATTGTGCCGCTCAGCGGATCGTTCGACTCGCACTTTGCCTATGAATAGGACATAGCTGCGACTAAAAAACCGCCAAGCAGCGCACGCTAAAAGCACGGGACCTGCGCGCCCGTGTTTTTGCGTGTGCGTTTGGGGTGCGAGTAGGCAATCGACAGGGCCCTTGCAACCCTGGCGCGAAAAAAGTTGAAAATTGCCGGATATTTTTCACGTCCCTTTACATTGCGTTAACAATTGTGTTGTAAAGTATGTTAAGATTGACTCGTCCAATGGTTCATCTACAGCAAGCACATTCTCACGCATGCCTGGTCCATGCGCGCGGCAAAGGAGATTTTAGAGGGTGAAGAAGAAGAAGAACATTTTTTTCGGTACGCTCGAGGAGATGTCGGACACGATTGTCGAAGCGTGCGAATATTTCGCCAAGCACGTATCCGAGCTGAAGGACGTCACGGTGTTCGCCAAGGACATGAAGGAAATGGAGTCGCGGTGCGACCGCTACGTGCACACGATCCTGACCGAGCTGAACAAGACGTTCATCACGCCGATTGAACGCGAGGACATCATGGCGCTGACGACGTCGCTCGACGATGTGCTCGACGGCATCGAGGCCTGCGCCTCGCGCTTTGAGATGTACCACATCCAGGACCCGGACGAATACATTACGCTGTTCGCGGATATCCTCGTGCGCTCCGCACATCAGATCAAGAAGGCGATCTACATGCTCGGCGAGAAAAAGCTGCTCGCGATTCGCGAACCGGCCATCGCCATCAACGAGCTGGAGAATCAGGCGGACGACCTGCTCCGCGTCGGCGTCAAGACGCTGTTCGCGCGGGAAAAGGACCCGATCGAGCTCATCAAGCGCAAGGAAATCTACGAGCGCCTCGAGCAGACGTCGGACTACTGCGAAGACGTGGCCGATCGGCTCGAATCGATCGTCATGCGCAACAGCTAAGCGGGGAGCGTAAGCGGATATGTGGGATGCAGCGTTTATTATTATGTGTGTCGTCGTTTTTCTCGCCTTGGCCTTTGACTTCATCAACGGCTTCCACGATACGGCCAATGCGATCGCGACGTCGGTCTCCACGCGCGCGCTGTCGCCGCGCATGGCGATCGTGCTCGCCTCGTCGATGAACTTCGTCGGGGCGCTGACCTTCACCGGCGTGGCCAAGATGATCGGGGGCGGGATCGCCGATCCGGCCGAGCTCGACCACGGCGTGCAGATTGTCATCGCGGCCTTGATTGGCGCTATCGTATGGAACCTGGTGACGTGGTGGTTCGGCATCCCGTCGTCTTCTTCGCATGCCCTGATCGGCTCGCTGGCCGGCGCGGTCATCGGCGCGGCGGGCCTCGCGGGCATCAATGGCGGCGGCTTCACCAGCATCGTGCAGGGCCTGATCTTCTCGCCGCTGATTGCCTTCACGCTCGGCTACGGGTTGATGTCGCTGCTCAAGGTGATCTTCGCCAATCGGAGCCCGCACCAGGTGAATAGAGGCTTCCGGATCACGCAGATCTTCACGGCGTCGTTCCAGGCGTTCTCCCATGGCACCAACGACGCGCAGAAGGCGATGGGCATCATCACCTTCGCGCTCGTGGCGGCCGAGGTGCAGGACACGCTCGACGTGCCGCTATGGGTCAAGATCTCGGCGGCGACGGCGATGGCGCTCGGGACGTCGGTCGGCGGCTGGAAGATCATCAAGACGATGGGCACGAAGATTTTCAAGATCGAGCCGATCAACGGCTTCGCGGCCGACGCCGCTTCGGCGGCGGTCATCCTGACGGCGACGCTGACGCATTTTCCGGTCAGCACGACGCATGTCATCACCTCGTCGATCCTCGGCGTCGGCAGCGCCAAGCGCTTCAGCAGCGTGAGGTGGTCGCTCGCCGGGCGCATCGTCATCGCCTGGGTCGTCACGATCCCGGTGACGATGGTGATGGCGGCCCTCATCTTCATGCTGATCGAATCGATCTGGCTCTAAGACAAGAGCATGGGACAGCCCTGCCATACGGTATTCAGCCGGGCATGTGATCGATAGTCCCGTCCTGAATGGCATGCGATCGCATGCCAAATCACGCCGGCTTCTCGGGATGAGAAGTCCGGCGTTATTTGCGCGCCCGGCCTGAAGAACGGCCGGGCGCGGGAATCGGCGGCCTGCTCCGCTGCGCTCGCAGAGCGGTCGCCTGCAGGGAGCGGCGGTCTGACTGCAAAACGTCGCCTGACGCTGGATCGCGGCCAGCCCTGTGCGGCTGCCGCCCGGGGCTGGGATCTGCAAGGGAAGCGCGGCCCTGATCCACTCGCATAAGAGGCGCTGCCCGGATGCCGCTTCCAGCGCCGCCTAGCGTCGCCCAGCGCTGCCAAGCGTCGTCTAGCGCCGCTTGCGCGATTGCGGGCGCGCAGTCCGGCGGCCGGCCGGTCTGCGGCGGCGCGGCCGGCTGGCCGAGCCGCTGCCTGCGGGGCG
>NZ_JACXIZ010000085.1 GCF_014705605.1 Paenibacillus sabuli | reverse complement strand
GCTGCTCGGACCGCAGCGCGCCTCCGCGGAGCTGCTCGAGCAGGCGGCAGCGCTCCTCGCGCCGCACGCGCCGCTGCAGGCCGCGGCGCGCGGCATGCGCGGCAAGGCCGAGCGGCTGCGCGAGAGCCGCTTCACGATCGCGCTCTTCGGCGCCTTCAGCGCGGGCAAGTCCTCGCTCGCCAATGCGCTGATCGGCGACACCGCCTTGCCGGTCTCGCCCAATCCGACGACCGCCGCGATCAATCGGATCGTGCCGCCGGATGCGGAGCATCCGCACGGCACCGCGCGGATCGCGATGAAGTCGCGCCCGGCGATGATGGAGGATATCCGGTACTCGCTGGCGTTGCTCGGCGAGCCTGACGATACGACAGACGAGGCGGCGCTGCTGCGCCGGATCGGCGCCTTGCGCCCGGATGCGCTGCATCCCGGCGGTCGGCCGCACTACAGCTTCCTCAAAGCCGTGCACGAGGGCTGGGACGCGCAGGCCGAGCGGCTCGGCGGCGAGCTGCACGTCGACGAGGCGGAGTACCGCCGCTTCGTGGCGGAGGAGGCCCGCTCCTGCTTCGTGCAGGAGATCGATTATTATTACGCTTGTCCGTTGACCGCGCAGGGCATCGTGCTCGTCGACACGCCGGGCGCAGATTCGGTCAATGCGCGCCATACGGGCGTCGCGTTCAACTACATCAAGAACGCGGACGCGATTCTGTTCGTGACCTATTACAACCACGCCTTCTCGCAGGCGGACCGCCAATTCTTGCTGCAGCTCGGTCGCGTGAAGGATCAGTTCGAGCTGGACAAAATGTTCTTCCTCGTCAACGCCGCCGATCTGGCCGCGGACGACGAGGAGCTGGAGGCGGTGCTCGCTCACGTCGGCGAGCGTCTCGTCCAGCATGGCATCCGCCAGCCGCGGCTGTACCCGGTGTCGAGCCTGGAGGCCATCGATGCCAAGGCCGCGGGCGATCCGCAGAGGCTCGAAGCGTCCGGCCTGGCGGCGTTTGAGTGGGCGTTCCGCGCCTTCACGGCCGGCGAGCTCGGCCGATTGTCGATCGAAGCCGCCGCGCGCGATATCGGCCGGGCGTGCGACGCCGTCGCCGATTGGCTCGCTTCGGCGCAGGGCGACGCGGCTTCGCGCGCTGCGCGCCGCGACCGGCTCGCGGAGGCGTCGGAGACGGCGCTGCAGGCTGGAGCCGCATTGCTGGAGGATGCGCCATACGAGGCGGTTGCCGCGGAGCTGAGCGAGCTGCTTCATTATGTCGTGCAGCGGCTGCAGTACCGCTTTGGCGAGCACTATGGCTATGCCTTTAACCCCTCGGTGCTGCAGGACGACGGCCGTGACCTCAAGAAGATGCTGTGGGGCTGCTGGCTCGAGCTGCAGCGGCTGCTGCAGTCGGAGCTGTCGGAGGAGCTGCTGGCGACCTCGCTGCGGCTGGAGAAGCTGATCGGCCGCAGGCTCGCCGGACTGTACAATGCTGCAGTCGACGCCGCTGCTGAGCGGCTCGACGGCCTGCAAGCGTCCGAGCCGGAGCTGCCAGAGCTGCCGACGGCCGAGCTTGGCGCCCCTTGGGAGACCGATGCGGTCGAGCGGCGGCTGCTTGCCGCCGACTTCAAAAATCCGCGCCACTTCTTCGAAGGTCCAGGCCGCGGCGCGCTGCGCACCGCGCTGGAGGCGCGCGTACTGCCGACGCTGCAGCGGCATGTGGAGGAGGTGCGCGAGCGCTGGCTCGCCGCGTACAAGGCGCATTGGAACGAGCAACTGCAGCGTGTCGCCTCTGTCCTGCGGGCCGAGATCGAGACGCACCATGCGCGCGTCGCGGCGTCGCTGGAGAGCCGGATCGATCCGGCGGAGCTGCAGCGGCTGCTGGAGGCGCTCCAGCGCCTCCGTGGCGCTGCCGAGCGGGACCGCTAGCGCCGCCCGCCTCTTAGAATAGGAAGCGCGCACCCGGCCGCTGGTACCAATAAGCGCAAAATGTGAGGTTAGACGGCGGAGTTCAGCCCAGCAGCGGAAATAAGCGCAAAATGTGAGGTTAGACGGCGGAATTCGGTCCAGCGTCGGAAATAAGCGTAAAATGTGAGCTTAGACGGCGGAATTCGGCCCAGCGTCGGAAATAAGCGTAAAATGTGAGGTTAGACGGCGGAATTCGGTCCAGCGTCGGAAATAAGCGTAAAATGTGAGCTTAGACGGCGGAGTTCGGTCCAGCGTCGGAAATAAGCGTAAAATGTGAGCTTAGACGGCGGAGTTCGGTCCAGCGTCGGAAATAAGCGCAAAATGCGAGGCTGCACGTCGAATCGGCTCCAGCGTCGGAAATAAGCGCAAAATGTGAGGCTATACAGGCGGATTCGGTCCAGCGTCGGAAATAAGCGCAAAATGTGAGGTTAGACGGCGGAGTTCAGCCCAGCAGCGGAAATAAGCGCAAAATGTGAGCTTAGACGGCGGAATTCGGTCCAGCGTCGGAAATAAGCGCAAAATGTGAGCTTAGACGGCGGAATTCGGTCCAGCGTCGGAAATAAGCGTAAAATGTGAGCTTAGACGGCGGAATTCGGCCCAGCGTCGGAAATAAGCGCAAAATGTGAGGTTAGACGGCGGAATTCGGTCCAGCGTCGGAAATAAGCGTAAAATGTGAGGTTAGACGGCGGAGTTCGGTCCAGCGTCGGAAATAAGCGTGAAATACGAGGTTGCACAGCAGGATTCGCCCTAACGGCGAAGGGCCTGCATACGCTCGTTCGACCGCAGTCCTGTTGCCGGAAGCCGTCGCCGAACGCCGTCGCCGAACGCTGGGAGCGGCGCGCTAGCAGCTGTACGCTGGGAACTGCGCGCGAAGAGAAATTCCGTTATCGCCGATCATTATAGTTGCTTTAACGTGCTTATTTTTTACACGCAAGCGGGCATCGCCTTCATGGATTAACGATATCGTTTAGCACCGTCTTTCCCGATTGTTTTCGGGAGAAGACGGTTTTTTTCTGCACCGATCAAAATGCGAGCAATTGGGGGATGCCAAGCACCAATTCGGATGATTTGCAAGAATACCCCCCCAATCTCTATTTGGAATGTGAACTTTCCGTGTCACACTCCCCAAAACGGACGTTCGCGCCGTTTGCCGACATGAAGGGATGCTGTTAAGATTCTTTCAGGTTCATAAATTGGAAATCGGGGAGAGAACTCACTTGGACGTCTTTAAACAGCTGAAGGACTTTTATTGGCCGGAGCGCAAGCTGCTGGCCGCGTCGATCGTCGCGCTCGCGGTCGCGACGGCGCTTGGCTTGGTCTACCCGAACCTGCTGCGCGTGCTGATCGACGATGTCCTGATAGCGGAGCAGTATCAATGGGTGCCGACCATCGCGCTCACCGTCGTCGGGGTTATCATTCTGAAGGCTTCGATGCAATTTGTCCACGGGTTTTTCGGCGGACGGCTGGGCAACCGGGTCGCGTACCGCTTGCGCAATGCCTGCTACGAAAAGCTGCAGCGACTCTCTTTCCCGTATTACGACACGGCCAAGACCGGCGACCTGATGTCGCGTCTGACCGCGGATCTGGAGGCGATCCGGCAGTTCATCGGCTTCGGCTTCGCGCAAATTCTGAACATGCTGATGATGGTCGTCTTCGGCGCGGCGATGATGGTCTCGATTCACTGGCAGCTGACACTGATGACGTTCGTGACGATTCCGCTGCTCGCCTTCACGGCGCTGCGCTTCGAGAAGCGCATCCATCCGGCGTTCCAGGAAATGCGGCTGGCGATGAGCCATCTGACGACGGCAGTGCAGGAGAATATCACCGGCGTGCGCACGGTCAAATCGTTCGCCCGCGAGCCGCACGAGGTCGACAAGTTCCTCGTCCGCAGCGAGGAGTACAAGGCGAATCAGCTGCGCGCCTCGCGCATCTGGGGCAATTACTTCCCGGTCATGGAGCTGCTGGCCAGCCTGTGCATCGTCATGCTGCTCGTGGCGGGCGGCTCGCTCGTCATCCGCGGTTCGCTGCAGCTCGGCGAGCTGGTCGCCTTCTTCAGCCTCATCTGGTACATCGTTCAGCCGATGTGGCAGCTCGGCTTCCATATCAACAACTACACGCAGTCCAAGGCATCGGGCGAGCGGGTGCTGGAGCTGCTGCATCAATACGAGCACGTCCGCAATCCGGAGCATCCGGCGCGGCTCGAGCCCGATCAGGTCAGGGGCCACGTGCAATTCCGCGACGTGACGTTCCATTATCCCGACAAGCCGCCGGCGCTGCGCGACTTCAACCTCGACGCGCCTCCGGGCAAGGTGATCGGGCTGCTCGGCGGCACGGGCTCCGGCAAGTCGACGGTCGTCCAGCTGCTGATGCGGGCGTACAACATTCAGAAGGGCTCGATCACGCTGGACGGCCGCGACATTCGCGAGCTCGAGCTGACCGAGCTGCGCTCGCCGATTGCGACAGTGTTCCAGGAGACGTTCCTGTTCTCCGCCTCGATCCGCGACAATATCGCTTACGGCAGCCCTGATGTCAGCGACGAGGCGATTATCGAGGCGTGCAAGCTGGCCAAGGCGCATGACTTCATCATGGAGCTGCCGCTCGGCTACGACACCGTCGTCGGCGAGCGCGGCCTCGGCCTCTCCGGCGGGCAAAAGCAGCGGATCGCAATCGCTCGCGCGCTGATCAAAAACCCGCGCGTGCTGTTCCTCGACGACGCGACAAGCGCCGTCGACATGGAGACCGAGCACGAGATCCAGGCCGGCTTCAAGACGCTGATGCAGGGCCGGACGACATTCATCGTCGCGCACCGCATCTCCTCGCTCAAGCATGCCGACGAGATCCTCGTGCTGGAGCAGGGCGTCGTCGTGCAGCGCGGCACGCACGAGGAGCTCCTGGCGCAGCGCGGGCTGTACAGGGAGACGTACAATACGCAATACGCGGACCGTCCGGCCGATTCGCCGGCAGCGGAGGCCGCACCAACCTATGATCAGGGAAGAAGGGCTGTACAGTGAGCGAGCAAGCGGCTCGGACCGCGAATAAGCGCAATCGTTTCGTCTATCAGGACGACGAGCTGATCGAGAAGCCGTTTAACTGGGCGCAGATCAGACGACTCTTTACGTATATGCGACCTTATGCCAAGCAGCTGCTGCCGATCATCATCGTCATGATGGTGCTCGGCACGGCGACCCGGCTGGCGATCCCGGCGCTGATCGCCTACGCGATCGACCATGCCATTTATCCCAAGGACGGCAGCTCGGGCAGTCTCTCGCTGCTGTATTGGATCGCGGGTATCGCCTTCGCGCTCTATCTGGTGCAGTGGGGGGCCAATACGTTCCGCATCCGCTATACGAACCTGATCGGCCAGCGCATCATTTTCGACTTGCGGCAGCACTTGTTCAGCCATATTCAGAAGTTGTCGTTCCGCTTCTTCGACAAGCGCCCGGCGGGCTCGGTGCTCGTCCGCGTCACCAATGACGTCAACGCGCTGCAGGACCTGTTCACCAACGGGGTCGTCAACCTGATGATGGACTGCGTGCAGCTCGTCGGCATCGTCGTCATCCTGCTCGTGCTCAACGTCAAGCTCGGCCTGGCGGTCATGATTACCGTGCCGCTCATGTTCATCGTCTCCTCCAGCCTGCGGCGCCGCATTCGCACCGCGTGGCAGGACGTGCGGATGAAGCAGTCGCGCATGAACGCGCATCTCAACGAGAGCATCCAGGGCATCCGTGTCACTCAGGCCTACGTACAGGAGCAGAACAACACCGCTTACTTCGACAATATGAACAAGTCCAATATGTTCGCCTGGCACAGAGCGTCGGCGCTCAATCAGTCGTTCGGCCCGGTCATCGAGGTGACCTCGGCGATCGGCATGCTGATCCTGTTCTGGTACGGCTCGCATCTGGTGCAGACGAGCGCGATCACGATCGGGGTGCTCGTCGCCTTCGCCAATTATATCGGCAACTTCTGGGACCCGATCAACCGGCTCGGCCAGATGTACTCGCAGCTGTTGATCGCCATGGCCTCGTCGGAGCGGATCTTCGAGTTCATCGACGAGGAGCCGACGGTCGGCGAGCGGCCGGATGCGAAGCGGCTGCAGGAGATTCGCGGCGACGTGACCTTCGAGGACATTGTATTCGAATACGAGAAGGACCGCCCGGCGCTGAAGAATATTCGGCTTGACGTCAAGGCGGGGCAGTCGATCGCGCTCGTCGGCCATACCGGCTCGGGCAAGAGCACGATCATTAACCTGCTGTGCCGGTTCTACGACCCGGTGCAGGGGCGAGTGCTGATCGACGGCCAGGACATCCGCGACGTGACGGTCGAGAGTCTGCGCTCGCAGGTCGGGATCGTGCTGCAGGATACGTTCATCTTCTCCGGCTCGATCCGCGACAACATCCGCTTCGGGCGGCTGAATGCGACGGACGAGGAGGTCGAGCTGGCGGCGCAGGCGGTCAATGCCCACGACTTCATCCTGTCGCTGCCGGACGGCTACGACACGCAGGTGCAGGAGCGCGGCAACAGTCTGTCGATGGGCCAGCGTCAGCTGCTGTCGTTCGCCCGCGCGCTGCTCGCCGATCCGCGCGTGCTCATTCTCGACGAGGCGACGGCCAGCATCGACACCGAGACCGAGCTCAAGATTCAGGAAGCGCTCAAGACGCTGCTGTTCGGACGGACCTCGTTCATCATCGCGCATCGGCTCTCGACGATCCGCCATTGCGACAACATTGTCGTGCTCGATCACGGCGTTATCATGGAGCAAGGCGACCACGACGAGCTGATGCGCCAGCAGGGCATCTATCACGGCCTGATCGAGGCGCAGTACCGCTTCCTGTCGGCTTGACGGAGGCATGGGCGAAAGAGATCAGGCGTGTGCGAATGTGGGGCGTGCATCGGTTCTTCGGCGTCTCGGCGTCAGGGCTGCTTGGAAGGCAGGAGGGCTTCCTGTACGGCACGAATGCAGCATGGACGATATGAAGCTGTAAGGACGGCACGAGGCTGATGGATGGCATGAGGGCGGCGTGTACGATCTATTATATCTTTTAACAGAGCCGGTCGCAGGTTAAGCTGCGACCGGCTCTTTGGTTGGAAGAGGAGGGAGCAGGAGGAAGCTGCCGCCATTACATGGCCATGGCGTATTCGACGGCAAGTTTCGACAAATTATGCAGGGTGGGCATGTTACTCTATTTGATATTGAAACAATGCAAGGGGGAATTAAAGTGAAAGTCCTGCGAAAAATCAAAAAGGCGCTGCCCCTGCTTATTTTTCTTTCAATCCTATGGGGAATTTTATATTTTTTTATTGGTAATCCGATTAAGTATTACACATTGAAAAACGAATTTCGTTCGTACCTTGAAGAAACGTATGACCAGGAATTTACGGTCGGAAGAATTACCTTTGATATGATGCACCGATCATATCATTCTTCTGCGACTGATTCTGAAGGAGTGGATTTTTATGTAGGACAAGACAATAAAACAAAACAAATTGAGGATGCTTATGAGTACGAATTAGAAAGGCTGAAAAACGGAGAACGATAAACCAGAAGCAGAGAGAATAACAATTGAACATTTCAGAAGATTTAATGAAATTATATTTGTTTTAGGAGCCATTCCTGTAATGAAGTAATTTGCTCTTTGAAAACAGAAAGCGCCTCTTGTTATACTGGGAACCGTTCGGCCAGAACAAATCCCAAAACGAAAGAGGCGCTCACTATGAAGTATAAGATGAGGCAGAAACAGAATCAACGAATTACACGAATTACCGAATCGACATTGGTTGTCGGTGCGGACATTGCCAAGAAAGTGCATGTAGCTCGGGCGGTAGATTTTCGCGGGATTGA
>NZ_JACXIZ010000084.1 GCF_014705605.1 Paenibacillus sabuli | reverse complement strand
GCAAGGTGAAGAACGTCGGAAAGCCGTATGCGGGAAAACCGCACGTACGGTTTGATGAGGAGGGGCTGGTGCTACCAGTCCTTTACTCTACAGAGCTAACTTCGCAGTCGGGGCAGGCCCACAGGTCATACTTCGGCGTGCAACCCGCAATCGGCAACCCGCAAACATCTCGAAACGCGGAGCGTCTGGTTTCGGGAGGCAATAGCTTGTAAAAAGAACCGGTCTGCCGAATCAATCGGCAACTGGGCGAGAGGAGGCGATTCCGCTGATCGAATGGCTGCGCGGTCTGTACGATGTGCGTTCGACGCCGCTGCCGGCACCTGATCTGGAGCGGCTGTATGGGGATATTGAACTGTTCGGAGTGCCCGGCCAGGTGCTGCACCTGCTGGAGGAGAGCGGCAGGCTCGGCGAGGTGCCAGGGCCGTTCGCGGATTGGCTGCGCGCGCGCCGGGAGCGAATGGCATTCCAGAATCTGGTGCTCCGTCACAAATCGAACGAGGTGCTGGCGCTGCTGGATACGGCCGGCATCGCGACGATTCCACTCAAGGGCGTCTGGTTCGCCGAGCGCTTCTTCGGCCATGTGGCTGGCCGCGGCACGTCCGACATCGACCTGCTCGTGCATCCGGAGCGGCTCGGGGCCGCGACGGCGCTGCTGGAGCGTTCGGGCTACGCGCACCGCAAGGACGAGCACAATCACACGGTGCTGGAGCAGGTGCGGCACGGGCTCGGCATCAACGTCGAGCTGCACTGGAAGCTGGACAAGGCCAGGGGGTCCGCGCAGCGCGACGCTCCGCTCTGGGCGGCTGCGCGGCGGCTGCCGGGCTACACCGCCATCTACGAGCTGGATGAGCTGCACGTCTTGTACGCGATCGTGCTGCACGGTCTGCGGCATCGCCTGGACTCCATCAAGTACGTGCTCGATATCGCGCAGGTGATCCGCCGCCTCGGGGCGCGCGTCGACTATGCGGCGCTGCTGGAGCTGGCGGCGGCCGAGGGTACGCTGCGCCGGGTCAAGATAGCGCTCTCCGTCGTCTATACCGCGCTGCCGGGGTTGAACGCTGATGCGCCGCTGCCATTCGAGCCGCTGCAGACGCCCTGGAGCTGTAGCGCCATCCGCGCCATGCAGCGCGGCGAGACGACAGCGGAGAGCCTGCGGTGGCGGCTCTTTTGCAAGCTCGCGATCTATGACTCGATGAAGCATCGGGTACAGGCGCAGCGGCCGCATCACCGTCCCGTCGCCCGCCCGCCCGGCAGCCGGCGGATATAAGGCCGGTGCGTGCAAGGCCAGCGGGTGCTGCAGAGGCCTGGAAGCGAGAGGCCAAGAAGCGGCTGCCTGCGCTCGCAAGCACGCCCATTCCCAATAAGGAGGAGATGCGCATGCGCATGCATGCCGCTTATATCACGATTGCCGCCCATACCTTCCGGTGCCGCACCGACTCGCGCCAAGTGCGCGAGCTGCTGGTGCGCCGCTTCGGCCGCGGGGCGCCGGAGGCGGACGGCGCCGAGGAGGCCGCCTGCGAGCCGATGCGGCTCGTCATCCATACCGGCTACGGCGAGCCGTTCGCCGGCTACGACGTCGCGGTGCGCCGCTCCGCCAGACTCGTCCGCTACGAGCGTCGCGACTACCGGATCTCGATCGACTGGACAGGCGGGCTGACCGTCATCGACGTGTTCGACGAATTCGCGCTCCGGCACGCGCTGATGAATTGGTACAGCGCCTACATCGCCGCAGGGGCATGGGGCTTGCTGATGCATGCGTCCTGCGTGGTGGAGGACGCAGAGGCGCAGCTGTTCGCGGGACCGTCCGGCGCCGGCAAGTCGACGGTGGCCCGGCTGTCGCAGCCCCGTCCGGTGCTGGCGGACGAGGCCGCCATCGTGCAGCCGACAGACGGCGGGGCGATGGTGTACGACTCGCCGTTCCGCAGCGAGCTGGAGGCGCCCGCCGTGCTTCAGCCGCCGCAGCGGCTGGGGGCGATTCACCTGCTGCGCCAGTCGGCCGAGGTGCGGCGCGAGCGGCTGGCGCGCGCGGCGGGAATGACGGAGCTGCCCGGCAAGGTCTTTTATTGGGCCGCCCGGCCCCAGGATACGGCGCGCGTGCTGGCCTTGACGCAACAACTGGTCCGCCGCGTCCCGATCTATACGCTGCATTTCCAAAAGAACGATTCCTTCTGGGAGGTGATTCAAGATGGGCGCTTACACCTGGCATGAAGGCCTGGAGGAGGCGGTGGAACTGGACGACGAATGGCTCGTCTTCCATCCCGGCCGCTTCACGGTCACCAAGCTGAACGAGTCGGGGGGCGTGTGCTGGGACTTGCTCCGGCAGCCGCAGACGCCGGACCATCTGGCGGAGGAGCTGGTGCGGCTGTACGCGATCGACGAGCGGGACGCGCAGGCCGACGTGTCCCTCTTCCTGTCGCATATGCTGGAGCTGGGGCTGATTCGTCATGCCGGCTGAGCATTCGGCCCGGCCCGGGGACGCCGCCGCCGCGCCAGATCTGGCCCCGACGCAGCTGGTGCGGGCGCTGCTCGCCCGTCAGGGCCACGTCGATCTCCCGGCGAGCGGGCAGAGTATGTATCCATACATACGCGACGGCCAGCTGTGCCGCTTCGTCCTGCTGGACGGGCCGCCTCGCCGCGGCCAGGTGCTGCTGCTCGCGACCGCGGACGGCCGCCTCGTCGGCCACCGGTACTGGCGGCGCACGCAGCTCGGCGCGGATGTGCGCTACATCTGCCGCGGCGATTCCAACCGGCTGCCGGATGCGCCCGTCGCCCCGGACCAGGTGCTCGGCCGGCTGCTGTGGATTCGTGCCGGCGCGCGCCTGCGTCATGCGCAAGGGCTGGCCCCGGGCATATGGGCGCTGGCGGTGAGCGAGCTGGAGCCGCTGCGCCGGGCGATCCGCAGCGCCTTGCGGCGGCGCCGGCAGCGCGGCGCGCAGGCCGGCGGGCTCGGTCCGTGAAGGAGGGACGTCTGTGAACAACCTGGCGTTGCGGCTGCGCCGCTTGCTCGAGCTGGGCGAGATGCGCGGACCGATCCGGCTGCTGCTGCGTTATATCAAACGCTACAAGCTCGCATATATCGAGCTGCTGCTGCTGCTCTTGATCGGCGTCGGGCTGACGCTCGCCTATTCGTGGTTCATGCAACAGGTGACCGATGCGGCGCTGCTCGGGGATGTCGGTCAGCTCGGCTATTTGCTGGGGATGGCGGTGCTGTTCGTCGCGCTCAATGCCGTCGCCAATTACCGGACGGTGTACATGAGCGCCGCCGCCGTGCAGCAGGTGAAGCGCGATCTCAAGAACGATCTGATGCACCATCTGCTGCGCTTGCCGGCGGGTGAATACGCCCGCTCGTATTCGGGGCAATACGTCTCGCATCTGACCAATGACGTCAACGGCATCGACGGCGCCATCGGCGGCAATCTGCTCGGCATGATCCGGTTGCCGATCATGGCTGCGGCCGCATTTGGCTACCTGCTGACGATCAATTGGCGGCTCACCCTGGTCTGTCTTGCGCTGGCGCCGGCAGCGGCGCTCGGCGGCGCGATCTTCGGCAAGCTGCTGCGCCGGCGCAGCGCTGCGATCCAGCAGCTGCTCAGCCGCATGCAAGTCTTCCTGGGGGATACTTTCGGCGCGCAGGCGCTCATTCGCGCCTTCACGCTGGAGCGCCGTACGCATCGCGCCTACGAGGCGCGCAACGAGGAGCTGCTGCAGATGGAGATGCAGCTGGCGCGGCTGCGCGGATTTTTCCAGGTCGGCGCAGGGGCGGCCGGCTCGGCGGCTTTTTTCGCCAGCATGGGACTGGGCGCGTACTTCGTGGCGGAAGGCACGATGAGCGTGGGCGAGCTGCTGGCGTTCGTGATGCTGATGCAGTACCTGATCGCGCCGATGACCGGGCTGGCCGGGATGTGGGGCGCCTTCCAGCGTGCGCTGGCGGCGGTAGAGCGCCTCGTGCAGGTGCTGGAGCGGCGCACGGAGACCCGCTCGCTCCCCGCGCCAATGCAGGCGGAGACGGGCGCGGAGGCAGAGCGGATCGAGCTGCGGGACGTCGAATTCGGCTACGAGCCCGGGCGTCCGGTCTTCGATGGACTCAGTCTGAGCGTGACGGCCGGCTCCGTGCTGGCGGTCGTCGGCCCGAGCGGAGCGGGCAAGAGTACGCTGATGCAGCTGCTGCTCGGGCTGGAGCGGCCGGAGCGCGGGCAGATCGTGATCGGAGCGGCAGAGCTGTCGGCGACGCCGATCGCGCAGTGGCGCAGCAAGATCGCCTATGTGCCGCAGGAGGCGCAGCTGCTCAGCGGCACGATCGGCGACAATATCGCCTGCGGGCGCGAGGACGCGACCCGCGAGCAGGTGGCGGCGGCCGCGGCGGCGGCGGGAGCGGCGGCCTTCATCGAGACGCTGCCGCAGGGGTACGAGACGGAGGTTGGCGAGCGCGGCCTGCGGCTGTCCGGCGGCCAGCGGCAGCGGATTGCGATCGCCAGAGCGCTGCTCAAGGACGCGCCGATCCTGCTGCTCGACGAGGCGACGTCCGCGCTGGACACCGTCACCGAGGAGGAGGTGCGCGCCGCGCTGCAGCGCCTGATGGCGGGACGGACGACGATTGTGATCGCCCATCGGCTGTCCACGATTCGGCATGCCGATGCGATCATGGTACTCGACGGCGGCCGGATCGCCGGGGTCGGGACGCATGCGCAGCTGATGGAGCAGAGCCGGCTGTATCGCCGGCTGTACCAGCTGCAGTACGGCCGGCAGGGCGCCGCCCTGCCGCTGAGCGGTCACGGCTGAGCGCCGGCGGGCCCTTCCGATCTTCGCGAAGATCGGGAGGGCCCGCGCAGTTTGGGGCGAGGCACGGCTTGCCGAGGAGCGTAGGCGGCTCATGCGCGCCTTCCGTAGCAAGCACAGCAGCCAGCCGTACACATCGAGCGCTTAACCTGTTATGAGTTAGATACGAATCGTATACAAAGTCAAGGTTTTCAGGGGTCGATTGAGCTGAATACGGCTGTAAAACTGGAATTTTTGGCGAATTGAGCAGTGGGAAAGCCGAAAACCGGTTGACACGATACAAAATGTATCATAAAGTAAAAGAAATGAAATGTTACAAATTGTAACCCAAAACATGCAGACCTTGTGCAGTGGAGGCGAAACGAATGGAAATCAAGCACTATTTCCGCATTATTCGCAAGCGGCTGTGGCTCATTCTGACTTGTGTCCTCGTGGCGACGGCGACGTCCGCTTATTACTCCTACACCTTCATTCAGCCGATCTACCAGGCCTCGACGCAGATCATTATCAACAATACCGTCGGCCAGGTGGGCAATGAGCAGATCGACTTCAACACGCTCGGCACGAATCTGATGCTGATCGAAACGTACAAGGAGATCATCCGGACGCCGGCGATCATGGACAAGGTCGTCGAGGCCGCGCCGGAGCTCGGCCTGACCTCGCAGATGCTCGGGCAGATGGTGCAGGTGACCAACGCCAACAACAGCCAGGTGATGACGCTCACGGTGTACGACCTGTCCTACGCGCGCGCCGCGACGATCGTCAATACCGTCACGCAGGTGTTCCAGGCACAGATCTCCTCGATCATGAAGGTGGACAACGTACACATTCTCAACGAAGCGTACCTCGACGACGTGCCGCCTCCGGTCAATCAATCCGTGAATCAGAACATCATGCTCAGCTTCGGCATCGCGCTCGTCTTCGCCGTGGCGCTGGCCTTCCTGCTGGAGTATCTCGACGACACGCTCAAAACCGAGGAAGACATCCGTCGCGTCTTCGGCGGCGTACGGACATTCGGGACGGTCGGCCGCATCCGCGCCAAGGACATGCGCGCAGGTCACCGGGCCAAATCGCTCAAACAGACGGGAGGATCGACGTATGCCGCAAATAGCCGCTAGCAAACCGCTCGTGATGGAAGGCAATCCGGAGGCCGCGGCTGCGGAGGAATTTCGTAGTCTGCGCACGCGCATCGAATATGCGGCCGAGGAGAGCGGAGAGAAGGTGTTCGCCTTTGTCTCCGCGTTGGCCGGCGAGGGCCGCTCGACCGTGGCGGCGAACATGGCCGTCGCCTTTGCCCAGGCGGGCAAGCAAACGGTGCTCGTCGACGCGGATCTCAGACGCCCCGCGCTGCATCGCATGCTGCGCAGCGCGCAGGAGCGCGGGCTCGGCGACTACTTGACCGTACGCGCGACGGAGCCGCTGGAGATCGTGCACAAGCTGCATGTGCCCAATCTGCTGCTCGTGCCCGCAGGGGAGGGCGTGCGCCCTCCGGCCGATCTGCTGGCCTCGTCACGGCTGGAGGAGCTGCTGCTGGCGCTGAAATATCAGTACGACATCGTCCTGATTGACACGCCGCCGCTGCTGCAGGGGACCGACGCCCAGATCGTGGCGGCTCAGGCCGACGGCGCAGTGCTCGTCGTGGAACGCGGGCGCGTGCATCAGGAGCAGGCCCGGCAGGCGGCGGACGCCTTGTCCGCGGTGAAGGCGCGGCTATTCGGCGTCATTTTCAACCGCCGTCGGCGCAGATAGCGGGCGCGCAAGCGGGAGCAAGCGTACGAGAGCGTGCGAGAACGGGCGAAAGCGGCAGCGAGCGGGCGAAGAGCAGCGCACCCGGGCGCAAGTGCCCACAGCAAGCCCAGAGTTAGACGATAGCGCGCGGGCATCGTGCGCAAGCGGAGCGCACAGCGCGCACAAGAAGGAGTGGGGAGAGCATGAATGTCGTGGTAGTAGGAAGCGGCTATGTCGGCCTGACCAGCGGCGTCGCGCTGGCGTATATCGGCCATCGCGTCGTCTGCGTGGATCAGGACGAGGCCAAGGTGGAGCTGCTGCGCGCAGGCAGACTGCCGATTCACGAGCCGGGACTGGAGGAGCTGTTGGGACAAGTCGGAGCGAGGCTGCGCTTCACCTGCGCGCTGGAGGAGGCGATGCGCGGCGCGGAGCTGATCATGCTCGCGGTCGGCACGCCAGCCAGCGCGGACGGCTCGCCGGATCTGACGCATCTGCACGCAGCAGCGGCGGAGGTACTCGGCCATCTGGCCGCGAGCGGCCAAGCGGCCGTGCTGATCAACAAGAGCACCGCGCCGGTCGGCACGGCCGACCGCATCCGCGAGATGGCGCGCCGGCTCGGCGTGGCGGGGCGGGTGGCCGTCGGCACGAACCCGGAATTTTTGCGGCAGGGACATGCCCTGCAGGATACGCTGTATCCCGAGCGGCTGGTCGCGGGCGGCGACGCGCAGGCGGTAGCGATGATGCGCACGCTCTATGCGCCGCTGCTCGAACAGCGCTTCACGCCGCCGGCGCATCTGCCCCGGCCCGCCCAGCGCGGGGAAGTGCCGTTGTTGACCGCGGATGCCCGCAGCGCGGAGCTGGCGAAGTACGCCGCCAACGCCTTCCTGGCGATGAAGATCAGCTTCATCAATGAGATCGCCAATGTGTGCGACCGCGTCGGCGCGGACGTACAGACGGTAGCAGGCATCATCGGCGCCGATCGCCGCATCGGCGGGGCGTTCTTGCAGGCGGGGATCGGGTACGGGGGCAGCTGCTTCCCCAAGGATACGCGCGCGCTGCGCAGCATCGCGGATACGAGCGGTTACGACTTCAAGCTGCTCTCGGCGGTGATCGAGGTCAACAATGCGCAGAAGTTTCGCCTCGTCGAGCTGCTGCATCGCCGGCTCGGCAGCCTGCAGGGCAAGCCGGTGGCGGTGCTCGGCCTCACCTTCAAGCCGGGCACCGACGACCTGCGCGAGGCGCCGAGCCTGCCGGTCATCGCGGCGCTCGCCGCGGCGGGCGCGCAGGTGACGGCGCATGATCCGGTCGCGGCAGCCAAGGCCGCGCCGCTGCTGCCGCCCGGCGTGCGGCTGGCCGAGTCGGCCGAGGCGGCGCTGCGCGGC
>NZ_JACXIZ010000083.1 GCF_014705605.1 Paenibacillus sabuli | reverse complement strand
CGCCGAGCTGTGCAACGGCTTCGAGCAGCGCACCTTGCTCGGCCTCGGTAGCGGGAGCAAGCGTCACCCGGAGCTCGCTGTAGGGCTGCGCTGTGAGCTCGGCGAGCATGGCGACGGGCAAGGCGTAGTCACCCAGGCCGGTGCGCACGTGCAGCAGGCTGTCCGGGTTCGTGCGCAGCAGGGCGGCGGCGGTCGCCTTGGGCAGCGTCAAGGTCCAGACATCGACGGCCGCCGCCTCCAGCTCGCGGCCGTCGAGCGTAAGGCCCGCGTCTTCCAGGTCCTCCAGCTCGGCTTCGGTCCATTGCAGCTCCAGTGCCTCTTCGCCGACGGTGAGCTGCGCCTCATATTCGCGCGGCTGCTCCTGCGGCTCGTCGGTGTCGACCGACTCGTCGTCCGGCTCGGCCGGCGGCGTCACCGGATCGACGGGATCGACCGGGTCAACCGGGTCCGTCGGTTCGACGATACTGTCGATGCTGATCGTCTGCAGCGCCACGTTGCCGGCGGCATCGCGGGCGTAGACGGTGTAGGTGCCGTTGTCGCTGGCGGTGAAAGCACCCGTCGCCAGGATATCCGTGCCGCTGGCCCCGCCGTCGAAAGCGTCGGCCGTGCGGCTGCCTGCGAGCCAGCGCAGATGGGTCAGGGCATTGCCGGCCTCGCTGCGATGCGCGCTGGCGGTGACGGCAATCTCGGCGTCTTCCGTTGCGCCGTCGGTGCTCAGAGCAAGCGAGGGTGCGATGGAGACGACGGTGACGCTGCTCGTATCCGGGACGGCGAAGGCCGTCATCGCCGGATCGCCGGAGCCGCTGTAGACGAGCGTCGCTCCGTCCGGAAGGGCGACCTGCGCCTCGAGTGCAATCCCGTCCAGGTCGGCCAGACCGGCCGGCACGTCATAGGCGAAGGGCAGGGTGGTGCGCGTCTCGCCCTGGCTGCCGGTATAGGCGGCGTAGACGGTCTCGGTGGCGGAGCCGGTGCCGAGCGCGATGCCCAGGCGCGGCGTGCCGGTGACGACCACGGGATCGCGGTAGGTCAGGGTGAAGGCAAGCACGCTGTCCGTGCCGTACAGCCCGTCGTTCGGGGCCGTCAGCACGAGGCCGACGACGGCGGCGCGGAAGGCGGCGGTTGCCGCCTCGAGCGTCGCTTCGGCGCTGTCGAGCTGATCCTGCGGCCGGTTGGCGGCATCGTCGGCTATGGTCTGTGCAACGTCGATGGCGTCCTGCAACGTGGTCCGCGCATCGGCAGAAGCTTCCCCGACACCCGATCCTTCGGGATGATCGACGAGTGCTTGCGCGGCGTCGGCGATGGCACTCAGCAGCGCCGAAGCATTGCCTGCACCGATGACGGTGCCGAGGAACGTCGCGGTTGCCGACTCGAGCGTCGATTCTGCACTGTCGAGTTGCCCCTGAGTCTGGTTCGCGGCATCATCCGCGATGGTTTGCGCGGCATCGATGGCAGCCTGCAGCGTGGTACGTGCTGCAGCCGGAGCCTGCCCGACATTCGATCCTTCGGGATGATCGGTTAGCGCCTGCTCGGCGTCGGCAATCGCGCTCAGCAGCGCGCTCGCGTTGCCTGCGCCGATGACGGTGCTAAGGAACGCAGTCGTTGCGGCTTCGAGCGTCGACTCGGCGCTGTCGAGCTGTGCCTGCGTCTGGTTCGGCGCATCATCCGCGACGGGTTGCGCGTCATCGATGGCAGCCTGCAGCGTGGTACGTGCTGCAGCCGGAGCCTGCCCGACGTTCGAGCCCTGAGGATGATCGGTCAGCGCTTGCTCAGCGTCGGCAATCGCGCTCAGTAGCGCCAAAGCATTGCCTGCACCGATGACGGTGCCGAGGAACGTCGCGGTTGCCGTCTCGAGCGTCGACTCCGCACTGTCGATCAGTCCCTGTGTTTGGTTCGCGGCATCATCCGCGATGGCCTGCGCGTCGTT
>NZ_JACXIZ010000082.1 GCF_014705605.1 Paenibacillus sabuli | reverse complement strand
TACGTGCTGCAGCCGGAGCCTGCCCGACGTTCGAGCCCTGAGGATGATCGGTCAGCGCTTGCTCAGCGTCGGCAATCGCGCTCAGTAGCGCCGAAGCATTGCCTGCACCGATGACGGTGCCGAGGAACGTCGCGGTTGCCGTCTCGAGCGTCGACTCTGCACTGTCGATCTGTCCCTGTGTCTGGTTCGCGGCATCATCCGCGATGGCCTGCGCGTCGTTGATGGCATCCTGCAGCGTGGTACGTGCTGCAGCCGGAGCCTGCCCGACGTTCGAGCCCTGAGGATGATCGGTCAGCGCTTGCTCAGCGTCGGCAATCGCACTCAGCAGCGCCGAAGCATTGCCTGCACCGATGACGGTACCAAGGAACGTAGTCGTCGCGGCTTCGAGTGTCGACTCTGCGCTATCGAGCTGTCCTTGCGTCTGGTTCGCGGCATCATCCGCGATGGTTTGCGCCGCATCGATGGCATCCTGCAGTGTGGTGCGTGCTGCAGTAGGCGCGTCGCCGACATTCGATCCTTCGGGATGATCGGTCAGCGCCTGCTCGGCGTCGGCGATGGCACTCAGCAGCGCCGAAGCGTTGCCTGCACCGATGACGGTGCCGAGGAACGTCGCGGTAGCCGCCTCGAGCGTCGATTCTGCACTGTCGAGTTGCCCCTGAGTCTGGTTGGCGGCATCATCCGCGATGGCCTGCGCGTCATCGATGGCATTCTGCAACGTCCCCCTTGCTGCAGCCGGAGCCTGCCCGACGTTCGAGCCTTGAGGATGATCGGTCAGCGCCTGCTCAGCGTCGGCTATCGCGCCCAGCAGCGCCGAAGCATCGCCTGCGCCGATGACGGTGCCAAGGAACGTCGCGGTCGCCGCCTCGAGCGTCGACTCGGCGCTATCGATCTGCCCCTGAGTCTGATTCGCGGCATCATCCGCGATGGCCTGCGCGTCGTTGATGGCATTCTGCAATGTCCCCCTTGCTGCAGCTGGAGCCTGCCCGACGTTCGAGCCCTGAGGATGATCGGTCAGCGCTTGCTCGGCGTCGGCAATCGCGCTCAGCAGCGCCGAAGCATTGCCCGCACCGATGACGGTGCCGAGGAACGTCGTGGTCGCGGCTTCGAGCGTCGACTCCGCACTGTCGATCTGTCCCTGTGTCTGGTTCGCGGCATCATCCGCAATGGCCTGCGCGTCGTTGATGGCAGCCTGCAGCGTGGTACGTGCTGCAGCCGGAGCCTGCCCGACGTTCGAACCCTGAGGATGATCGGTCAGCGCCTGCTCGGCGTCGGCAATCGCACTCAGCAGCGCACTCGCGTCGCCGGCGACCAGGATATTGGTTACCGAGATGGTTTCGACCGTTTCATTGCCCGCATCATCGCGTGCATACACGGTGTAAGTCCCGTTGGCGGTGGCCGCGAAGCTGCGCGGGCCGGTGATGTCGGCCCCGGACCCGGCGAAGTCGGCCGCGCTGTGATTGCCTGTGAGCCACTTCAAGCTGTCCAGGCCGTTGCCGTCGCCGTCAAGCTGCACATCGACCGACACCGTCACCGGATCGAACGTATCGGCGGTCGTAGACGGCGTCAGCGTCAGCTCGGGCGCATCGGGCATCGTTACCGTGTGCGCGACCGGATCGGACGTGAATGAGGTGTAATTGTCATCGCCTGCATAGTGAACGCTCAGATTGTGCGAGCCGACCGGCAGGGTAGAGACGTCCAGCGTGGCTGTGCCGCTTGCATTCAGTGCCGCATTGCCGAGCGAAGTTGCGCCGTTCCGGAACTCGACTGTCCCGGTCGGGGTGTCCAGGTCGCCGGAGACGGTGGCCGTCAGCGTGATTTCTTCGAGATAGGTCGACGTGGATTGCGACACGCCCAGGCCTACCGTCGGGCTAAAGGGCATTGGACTTGGCGCCAGGCCGTATCCCTGTCCCCACGCCCATATCCGCCCATCGGCGTCGAGGGCAAAGGAATTTTCAAAACCGGCCGTAATCGAAGTGAATCGAACGGGAGTGCCGTCGTCCGTCACCTTGACCGGACCACCGGGTACGGTCGTGCCGTCGCCGAGCTGCCCGTGGTTATTTTTCCCCCACGCCCACAAGTCGCCGTTCGTATCGAGGGCGAGTGCGTAATGATTGCCCGCAGAGATCTGGGCGAAGGTGACCGGACTGCTGCCGTCCATGACGGTCAGCTTCTCAGGGGACCAGCGCGTATCCGGATCGGCTCCGCCATCGCCGAGCTGTCCGTAATTGTTGCTTCCCCAGATCCAGAGCTCGCCGTCATCCTCCAGCGCCAGCGCAAGGTAACCGGCGTCTCCAAAACCTGTTCCCGTCGAAACGGCTTGGAAATGAGGCGTCGATCCGTCGCCGTCGTCCAGGGCAAACTTGGCGGGCGCATTTCCGCTTAGTGTGACCTGAACCAATTCAAGTTCCGAATCGATGCCCGTTGCCTGCTCCTCATAGCCAGAGATTGAGGTGAAAGTAAGCGGCTGACCGCCGTAGGTCAGATTCGTTTTGGTCGGGACTTGAAGCACCGTGTTCCCATAACCGGGAGCTCTGCGGCCCCATGCCCATACCTCGCCGTTGTCGGCCAGGGCCAAGGAGGTCCATCGGAGAGCGACGACCGCAGTAAACGTCACGTCAGCTCCGCCTTCTATAATGGCAAGCCTGCTCCAGGACAAGGAACTGCCGGCGCCTCCATTGCCCAGTTGCCCATTGCTGTCAGTGCCGGTGGTCCAGATCCGGCCTGCATCGTCCAGTGCGATGCTGTGCTCAAATCCGACCTCTGCCTGCTGAAACGTAACCGGTACGCCGCTATCGCGAACGTCAATCTGCAGCGGAGTATCGGAGGCAGTGGTAGTACCGTTGCCGAACTGGCCGACGGTGTTGGTCCCCCATGCCCAGATCGATCCGTCACGATCCAGTGCCAGGTGTGAGTAAAACTGACTCGAAACGGCTGTAAACTCAGTCGCAGCCGCTGCCGCCTTGGGCGGCAAGAGCAGCGGTCCGAGCGCGAGCAAAGCAATCAGGGTCACGAGCCCCGTTTTTTTCAAACGCATCATCCTTCTCATCCTTCCTTTCCTGACCGTTCAAAAGCGATTGATCCAGTCAACTACCAAGTCTAGCAAAGCGCTATGAACGGAAAATGAACAACTGCATGCGGCCGATGTCAGGATTCGTCGCCATGTGGCGTCAGCTAAGGGGGAATCGGGTAATCAAGCGACAGATCAGGCCGCTTCGTCTTTCCACTTTTTTGTGATAAGCTAGTGCTATCTAATGCGAAGGAGAACAACCGCAGCAATGGACTTCTTGAGCACACTGCCTGCCGCAGGCATGGTCATCGCAGCGATTGCGATCTGTATTTTTGCCTGCTATGCTCTGATCTATCGAAGAGAGCGGGGCGTGCGTTATTTTCTCTGGATTATGGTATTACGCGGCATCTACGCCTGGGCCGTTATTCTTGAATGGAACGGCAATGGACTGCCGCTCAAGCTGATTTACCGTCATATTGAGCAAACCACGCTGGTTTTTATTGTGCCATTATTCGTATTTGTGACGCTCGACTTGTACGGCAAGGACCGGTGGCTGCAAACGGGCCGCAAACTTTTGATGCTCCTTCCTTTTGCCGCGTGGGTGCTCGTCATCTGGACGGACCCGTGGCATGGTCTTGCGCATCAAAGCGTTGCGCTGGTGGACGGCTATCTGGAAGCGCCCAAATCGCTATACACCATGATCTTTAATGTGCTGTGCTATATTTTGCTGGGCGGCTGCTACTATTTTCTGTTCCGTTTCGTACGCAGCATTCGGCCGGACCTCCGCAAACCGGGCGCTTGGCTGCTGATTCTCGGTTGCGGTCCGGCCATCGTCGAGGTGATCAAGACGTTCGTCCCTGGCATGACCTATTGGCTGATTCCGATTTCGGTTTATTTCGGAATGATGGCGATGGGGATGCTCTGGATTGCGCTGCGCAACAAGCTATTCACGATCGTGCCGGCCGCTCGCAATGTCGTCATGGAAACGGTGCACGAAGGCATCATTATCGCGAATCCACGCGGCGAAATCATGGATACCAACCAACTGGCAGAGCGCTTATTCGAGAATGGCTCGGAGCAGCGCTTGATCGGCGAACGTGTCGAGCATATCATGACCGCCTGGCCCCAGTGGGCGGATGCCTGTATCGCGATGGAAGCGCGGCATCTGGAGATCGAAGCGACGGTGCAGGGCGAGGAGCGTGCCTTTATCGTCAATGTGTATCCGTTCTTCTCGCAGCGCCGGCACAAGCAAGGAACGATCTCCATCATTGTCGATATTACGGAGAAGCAGAATCACCTGAACGAAATTGCCCGACTGAATCAGACCAAGGATCAGCTGCTGACCGCCATCTCGCATGATATTCGCAATCCGCTCGCCATGCAGATGAGCATCGTCGAGCTGCTGGAACGGGATCGCGCGCAATTTCGCGGAGAGCATCTGGAGATGATTCACGCATTGGGGGAGCAGGTGCGCAACAGTTATTCGACGGTGGAGAATCTGCTGGAATGGTTTCGCAATCAACAGACCGGGGTCACGCTTCGTTCCGAGCCCTTGAAGGTGCTTGCGCTCATTGAGGAGGGCTGCCGCGTGCTGGCTCTGCAGCTTGAATTGAAACAGATCGAGATGCAGATCGAAGTCGACGGGACGCTGCAGGTCTACGCCGATCGGGAAGCGCTGATTCTCGTGATTCGCAATCTGTTGTCCAACGCCATCAAATTCTCCGAACGGGGAAGCACGGTACAAGTGACGGCAGGTCTGCGGCAAGACAAGGTCGAGCTTGTGATCCGGGATTACGGCACGGGCATGAGCGAGCAGCAGCTTCGAAATGTCCGGGACGAACTGCGGATGGATACGACGGTGGGGACGCAAGGCGAGCGAGGAACGGGACTCGGGCTGATGGTCAGCCGTCAGCTGCTGCGCATGGGCGGCGGATCGATGACGCTGAGCAGCGCGCCTGGCGAGGGAACGACGTGCCATGTCTTTTTGCAAACGGGGTGAAATGACGAATGCGAATCCTATTGATCGATGACGAAGCGACGATGCTGATGATCATGAAACGAATGCTGGCAGATATCGAAGGCGCGGAAGTCGTCGGCAGCTTCCAAAATCCCGAGGAGGCGCTAAGGCAGGCGCCGCAGATCGCGGCGGACCTCGTCTTTATCGATATTCAGATCGGGCAGGACAACGGCCTGGATGTGGCACGCAAACTCCGCTCGAGCTATGGAGAGCTGGAAATTGTATTCCTTACGTCGCACAAGCATTACGCGCTTGAATCATTCGATATCTATCCGCTCGATTACATGGTGAAGCCTGTGTCGCACGCGAGACTGGCGCAGACCATTGCCAGAGCGAAGGCGAGCATGGAGAGAAAAGCCGCCCCCGTTGCGGCGGCGCAGCTTCCGGATACGCTTCAGGTGCGGGCGCTGGGTGTCCTGGAGGTCGTCGGCAACCGAACGGAGCCCGTAAAGTGGCTCTCCAACAAAAGCAAGGAGCTGTTTTGTTTTTTGCTGGTGCATCGCGGCAGCTTCGTTTCGAAAGGAAGGCTGTTGGATCAGGTTTTCCCGGAGATGGAGCCCAAAAACGCCTCTCTCTACCTGAACACCGCCATGTATCAGTTGCGCAAGGCGCTCGACTCCCATGGATACAAGCATCTGGTGGTCACCTCTCAAGAGAAATACCGGCTGCAGATGGAGGAGATGCAGGTCGATTATCTGCACTTCGAAACGAGAGCCAATCAGCTCTGCGCGGCCACGAGCCCGCTGCCGCTCGAACCGGCAATGGCTTGTGAGGCGATCTACGAAGGGGAATTGTTCGAGGAGTCGGCCTACGTCTGGGCGGCAGCCGAGCGCTCCAGTCTGGAGGAGCTCTACGCACGACTGGCAAGTCGTCTCATTCGCCGTCTGCTGGACGAAAAACGTGCGGATGAAGCCGTAGTACGGGCTAGAAAATTGGTCGCGCACAATGAGTTGGATGAAGTGGCCAATCTGCTGCTGCTGCAAAGCTATATTGCGAAGAAGGATGTTGTATCGGCGCGGGAGCACGGCGCGGCCTTCTCCCGGCGATATGAGCGGGAGCTGGGACTCGCGCTTTCTCCCGCAGCGATTGAGCTGCTCGAGCCCCTGGGTCTCCCCTTCAGCAGCTAAGTTCTGCGTTCGATGATGGAGATGATAAAAAAGCTGCTGCCAGTCGCACAAGTATGTGCGGAGCAGCAGCTTTTTTGACGGGGTGTAACGGCAACGGCAATGAGTGGATCAGTTCGCCCCCATGCGCTCCAGCAGGCGAACGAGCATGGCGGCGGCTTCGGCGCGCGTGATGTCGGCCTGCGGCTGCAGGCGTCCGGCCGGGTCGCCCTGCAGCAGCCCGGCGCTGACGGCGTCGGCGATGGCGGTGCGGGCCCACGGGGCGATGCGGTGCGCATCGGCGAAGCCGCGCAGCGCGTCGTCCGTGCCGGCTGCCGGGGCGGCGCCGACCCACTGCAGCGCCCGCAGCAGCAGCGCGGCCGTCTCCTGGCGGCTGATCGGCGCATCGGGCCGGAAGCGGCCGTCGGCATCGCCCTGCACGAGCCCTTCGCGAGCGGCGGTGGCCACGATGCTGGCGTACCAGCGCTCAGGGTCGACATCGCCAAACGCAGCGGCGGCATCCGTCTCCGTCGGCAAGCCGAGCGCGCGCACGACCATGGCGGTCAGCTCGGCGCGGGTAACGGCGGCCTGGGGCGCGAAGGTGTCGCCGTCCACGCCGTTCACGATGAGCCGCGAGGCGAGCCGGTGTACGGCATCGGCGGCCCAGGAGCCGTCCATGTCGGCGAAGGATGCGTCGTAGGTCAAGGCGGCGTAGAGTCCGCCCGTGCGAATCTGCCACGTCCAGCTGTCCGCGTCGGCCGGGCCGGCGGTCAGGCGCACGGGGGAGAAGCTGGCTTGCGCCGATGCGCTGGCCGTGAAGCGCGCTATGAAGCCGCCTTGCGTCGTCGCCATGTCCTGCGGCTGCGGCGTCGTCAGTGTGACATCGTGGCCGAAGTCGGTCAAGGTGCGTTCGAAGCCGGCCACGACGGCGCCGATGCTGAGCTTGAGCGGCTGGCCGTGCAACTGGGCGCCGAGCTGTGCAACGGCTTCGAGCAGCGCACCTTGCTCGGCCTCGGTAGCGGGAGCAAGCGTCACCCGGAGCTCGCTGTAGGGCTGCGCT
>NZ_JACXIZ010000081.1 GCF_014705605.1 Paenibacillus sabuli | reverse complement strand
ATGAAGCCAGGAAGTAGAATCAGCCGGACACATCCGACTTCGTCGGACGTCATGAACCCTAAACGTTATCAGCAACTCCTGTAGCTAAATCAAAGAAGAACAAGCCCAGCCGTCATCCGATCGTGCAAAAGTGGAAGTTGGATGAAACGGCACACAAAATTGTGGCCAGCGGCTGAAAAGGAGCCGCCGGGAAGGTTCTCCCCCCTGAAAACCGAAAAGACGTATAAAAAGCAAAAGATGGAGTTAGTGGAGCGTGGAGCGAAGCGAGCAGAACGTTACGAGTGACGATCAGAGGGATGAGCGCCAACGTGGTCGCCGTGTAAAAGGACTTGGTCAGATTCATCTATTCAATCATGATGATCGGATCGAAGTTGTAGAGGTTCATCCTGTAAACATGGATGAACAGAAGAATGGATTGAAGAACCGGATAAAAGACGATGAGAAATTCTATGAAAAACCTTATGAAAACCTGTTGAAAAGACTTGAAAAAGACTTGAAAAAGACTTGGGGGGGAGAACCTTCAAAACAATTTTGTTTGGGCTTAGTCAGCGGAGCAACTGATAACAACGGGTGCATGCTGCGCGGCATTCGCCGCTTGGTCCGGACCGGAGGTATGAAGCCAGGAAGTAGAATCAGCCGGACACATCCGACTTCGTCGGACGTCATGAACCCTAAACGTTAGGTGAAATCCCCTTAAAGATTAAAAAGAACAAGCGACACAAATTTAGGATATAATGAAAATAATACATTGGAATGGGGTGGATTCAATGACGCGTGAGGAAATTGAAGACATACTCAGGGTAGAAAAGGAATATCTAAAGCGTGAGTTTTATGTTGAAAAAATTGGACTTTTTGGATCGTATGTACGTAATGAACAAAAAGGGTCTAGCGATATTGACGTATTAGTTGAGTTTTCAAAGCCAGTAGGCTTTGAATTTATAACCCTGAAGAATTACTTGGAGGATTTGTTTAACAAGCCAGTGGATTTGGTAACTGTAAGAGCACTCAAACCTATAATGAAGGAAGAAATTTTGAACGAGGTGCAATTTCAATGAAACGGTCGATCATGTTTTTGGAAGATATTTTAGACGCCATGAATCGAATACAGGAATATATACGAGGGGTCGATTACGACTCCTTTTTAAATAATGGCATGATGATTGATGCGGTTATTCGAAATTTAGAAGTGATTGGTGAGGCGTCCAGAAACACCTCTGATGATATACGCTTAAGATATCCAGAAATTCCTTGGCGCAGCATGATTGGACTACGAAATATTTTAATTCATGAATACTTCGGAATTGATGAATCCATTGTTTGGGAAGTGATTACAAAAAACTTGGGAGAAATGAGACCCCATCTTTTGAAAGCCATTCAGGAAGAAGGGGACACCACCTAACAACGAGTTCAATGCTGCGCGGCATTCGCCGCTTGGTCCGGACTGGAGGTATGAAGCCAGGAAGTAGAATCAGCCGGACATATCCGACTTCGTCGGACGTCATGAACCCTGAACGTGATATGACATTGGACCCGATGAGACAGCGAGCGGTAAACTGAATAGGTTGGGATCGAGCAGCCAGCTTGAATCAAAGAAGAAATCTATTTAGCCCCCAAATGAACTTGGACAATACACCCCTTATTCCGATACACTGAAATCAGTCGGAGGGGAACGCAAATGGAGAGAAAACGGTACGATCTAAATTTCAAAAAGATGGTGGTAGCCAAGGGTAGAGAGGTCGGGAACATGACGGCCGTCGCCCGGCAGCATGAATTGGATCCCAAGATGGTGCTTCGCTGGGCGAAGGAGCTCAGCCGCATGGATCTGGAACAACTGGACGGATCCGCATTGAAGCAAAGCGCCTTCATCCCAACGGCATCGGATTATGCAGCCTTGGAGAAGGAGCATGAGAAGCTGAAGAAGCTGTATGCCGAGCAGGCGCTGGAGCGAGAAATCCTCCGTGACCTGTTAAAAAAAACGAATCCAAACTTGAGGATAAAATAGCCATCGCTCAGAAGTACATTCAGCTGGGGCATGCCATTCGTCTGGTGCTGCGCATTTTAGACGTGGAGCGTTCGACGTATTATGCACATGTGAATCGATCTGAACATCACGAACCTATCCACAGGAGCGGTCGCCCCGCGCCTGGTTATTCATACACGCAAGACGGCAAGCGGATTAGCGATGAACAAGTGAGCGAGTGGATCATGGAACTGCTGGCGGATGAGTATACGTCCGTCTACGGATACCGCAAGCTGACGAAAATGCTGCGGCGCGAGCATCGTTTGGTGATCAATAAGAAGAAAGTCTATCGGCTGTGCAAAGCCATGAATGTCCTGCGGTCCCAGCGCCAGGTGAAAGTCAAGCATCCGAAGCGACTGGCCAATAATCGGCTTCTCACGGGCTCCAATCAGCTCTGGGAAACGGATATTAAGTATGGTACGCCCAGCTAACAAGTTCCCTCAGTGGAACGAAGTTACTTGAGCATGTTTGGAATACATGTCGATTTTTTTTTTACAGACATGTCCTTCCCCTGCTGTGAGGGGAAGTGAGCCGAAGCGGCGGTGACTTGCCGACACTGGCAAGGTGACGTAGTCCGTGGGAAACGGGGCTTGCGGCGAAGCGATTACGCCAAGATGAGTCTCTAGGCTGAGCATGGGAAGGTTGAGGAACACGAACCTATTAAACCGCATCTGAGGGTTGAAATGTCACCTCTGCCTACATCGCTTAATAGGCAGGACGCGGACTGAACTTCCGTTAGCCGCATTGACGGAATTCACGAATGTCGGTTAAACATGTAGGTTAACTGACAGGGATTCATGAGGAGTGCACAGCTAGATCGTGATGTCCGCGACGACTTGCAGAAAGCAAGGATAAAGACTGCGATAGGCAACCTAACCCATGTGTGAAGTCCAGCATGTGAACTGGGGAAAGTCTGCATGGATGCCAAGGGAGTGAGTTCCCCGATGCTATGCAGAATGACGGAGCCTCCGTAGTAGTCCGAGATCGGGAAAGCCGGTTACATGGCGAAGGGAGGCAGTTTAAGTGGTTTGCTTAGCCTATTAACTGACCTAGTGAGGTGAAGACCTTTGATAATCGGTGAAATGCAAAGCAAACTGGCGACATGGGCAACAGAAAGCAAAGAACGTAAGTTCGACCGACTCCTAAGACTTATTGCAAACAAGACTTGGCTCAGCAAAGCGGCTAGTACTACTCTGGCTTCAAGTGGTGCCCGAACACCTGGTGTAGATGGCATCAACAAGCACAAGATGGAAGAAATGCTTGACCTTGAACTAGACAACCTACGGCATGAATTGCTGACGGGAACGTACTGTCCGCGACCTGCGCGGCGCGTATATATTCCAAAAGCGAATGGCAAGCTTAGGCCGTTAGGTATTCCTTGTCTTCGAGATCGTATCGTGCAACGTGCGATGGTCATGGTTATGGAACCGATCTGGGAGAGCGACTTTCACCCTCAATCCTATGGATTCAGACCTGCACGAAGCGTTCATCATGCCATCCGGACGATAAAGATGCAACTACAGGATGGAAATGAGCGCACACACGCAACTGCAGGCCGATGGGTCATAGAAGGCGATTTGGCCAGCTACTTTGATACCGTTCATCATCGGTTGCTGATGAAGGCAGTCCGTAAACGCATCTCTGATCAACGCTTCCTTGCATTATTATGGAAAATACTAAAGACAGGATGTGTAGATCGCGGATTATTCCGAGCCTCTAGTGAAGGAGTTCCGCAAGGCGGTGTCATCTCACCGCTACTATCCAATATTATGTTACACGAATTCGATCAGTGGATGGAAGCGGAATTTCTGAGTAAGAAGGTAAGGAAGGATCGCTGGGCGTGGAATTTCGGCATTCAGAATGAGCGTCCTATCGCAATACGAGAAAATCGGCAATGGAAGCCAGCAATCTCCTACTGCCGTTACGCTGACGATTTTGTGGTGGTAGTCAAAGGAACCAAGGCACACGCTGACGAAGTGCGAGAAGCATGTCGTTCATTTCTAGAAGATCGGCTGAAACTCACACTGAATATGGATAAAACGCATATTACGCATGTGAACGACGGGTTTATTTTCCTTGGCCATCGAATTATTCGCAAGCGTGGAGCCAGAGGTCGAATGCGACCTGTATCCTCTATACCTTGGGATAAATACCGCCGTTTCACAGAGAAATTGGTCAAGCAATTGTCAGGGAATTTCAGTATGAACACCATGGATTTGGTCGAAAGCCTGAACCGACAACTTGCGGGATGGGCAAACTTTTATCAATACACAGACCATACCGCGACGATATACGGTAAAGTAGATCGCACGGTCTTCTGGAAACTCGGCTATTGGCTTGCACGAAAGTACAATTGCGGATTCCGATCATTGATGAAAGAGTATGTCCGATCCCCAGAGAAAGGAAAGGCTAAGATTTGGGTACTGCAAGGTCGAAACAGCCGAGGATTCTATGGAGAACTGCCGCTGAAAAGGCTAATAACTAGCCGTAAAGGTTGGTTCACATGGCGCACTTCTGCAGAAAACCCATATATTCTACGTTCAGAGAAACCTCGTACCATTCAATCCAATTATGACGAAGTCGCCTTTGCTTTGAGCAACGCTTAAATGGAGAGCCGGATGCGCTGAGAGGTGCAAGTCCGGTTCGGGAAAGAGAGATGAGGAAATAGTCCGACTACGCCTCATCTCTTATTTCACGCTGGATTGAAGGTGAGAGACGATTTTTCTTCCTGCTCAGCATCATCGATGTGTTCGACCGCGCGATCGTCGCCTACCATCACGGCCTGTCCTGTGAGGCGAAGGACTTGGTTCAAATCACGCAGGAAGCGCTGATGAAGCGCCAGCTCTTTGACAAAACGAATCGGCCTGTCATTCGCTCTGACAATGGCCCGCAGTTCATTAGCCATCGCTTTGCGGAGGCCTGTGCACAGTTTCAAATCGTTCACGAACGCATTCCACCAAAGACGCCGAACAAGAATGCGCATATCGAATCGTTCCATGCGATTCTCGAATCGGAGTGTTATCAGCGGCACGAGTTTGAAAGCTATCAGCAAGCGTATGAAGTCGTCAGCGGCTTTATCCACAACTACAATCACAAGCGAATCCATGGTAGCTTATATGATCTGTCGCCGTACGAATACCGAGATGCCATTCAACAAGGGACGGTGGAGCCCAAGGTCATCAAAGTGTAACCACCGGAAGAAAAATGACGAAAACCGCAGCAAGATTAAGCAATTCTATGCATCTGGTCGAATAAGAGGTGCGTGGTCCGGATTAAAGGGGTTAAACCGATACAAGAAAACTGCAGCCTTTTACAATGAAAGATGCGGAGAAGTGGTATCAGCATACGATGAGTCAGCCTTTAGAATGGGCAATAGAGTATGAAGGAAGATGTATTGGTCAGGCCAGGCTGACCGTTAATGAAGCAGATAAAAAAGCTACATATGCTGTCGGCATTTTTGATTCAAGCCTATTAGGTAAAGGGATTGGAACAGACGTTACAAGAGCCATGCTAAAATATGCATTTGAAACTCTAAAGCTACACAGAGTTGATTTGAAAGTGTTGGAATATAACCAGCGTGCCATTTCATGTTACGAAAAATGTGGGTTTATAAAGGAAGGTGTTGAAAGAGAAGGTGCATTAATTGAAGGGCAATGGAGAAGTGATTGGAGTATGAGTATTCTCGAACAAGAATACTTTGATGTATAACGATTCTGAGAGCAATTTGAAGAGGGCATTACATTCATAATAAGGGTTTCAATGCTGCGCGGCTTTCGCCGCTTGGTCCGGGCCGGAGATGAAAAGCCAGGAAGCGAAATCAGCCGGACACATCCGACATGGGTCGTCATGAACCCAGAACGGTAGATGAAACCTGCCAAGAACTATAAAACCCTAGTGCCATAGATCTTAAACATATGATCTAGTGAGGAGATTTCTATGAACCCACCCAAGCACATCGTATCGGCAGCTGCCATTGTAGTCAATGAAAAAGACGAATTGTTATTGATTAAAGGACCAAAAAGATGCTGGGAGATGCCTGGTGGTCAAGTTGAAATAGGCGAATCATTAAGGGAAGCCGCCATTAGAGAAACCAAAGAAGAATCAGGAATCGATATTGAAATTATTAAGTTCTGTGGCATATTTCAGAATGTAAGCAATTCAATATGTAATACACTATTTTTAGCAAAACCTATAGGAGGAGAATTAATACGATCATCGGAAAGTTTAGATTCAGGCTTTTTCCCGATTAAGGAAGCGCTTAATAAAGTGGAATGGAAAGATTTTAGACAAAGAATTGAGTACTGTTTAAGGCCTGAAATGCAGCCCTTTTGTGTAGAATTTATAGATCAAAAGAACATTTGAATGTATTCAGAAAGCGGCAGGCATCATCTATATTTTGAAGGAGTCAACCAATGAAGATTAAGGTGCAGTTAACGAACAAACACGATGCTTATATTATAAAGAACCTATACCCTTTGTTTCTGTACGATTTGTCTGAACATTATGTCAGTTTTCCAAACATTCATGGAATTTATGAGGATAGTGATGAGTATACAACACTGCAAGAGCAATATGAGGTGCAGCATATCTGGTGGGAGAAGCCAGAGTGTTTATATCCATTTTTGATTCGTGTGGATGATCAGCCGGCTGGATTTATTTTGATTGCGACTCCTCCCCATTGTTCAACGGAAGTTGATTACTTTGTTAATGAATTTTTTCTATTACGTCCGTACAGAGGTCAAGGAATAGCTGAACAGGCTGCCATTCATGTGTTTGAACAATTCAGAGGAAGATGGGAGTTGTTTACCAACCCCTCTGAAAAAAATACCGTCGGGCAAAAATTTTGGAGGAAGACGATATCTAATTACAAAAAAGGGGAATATTTGGAGAAATACGGCGATACTTTTGACGGATATAAACTTATTTTTCGTTTTGATAATTCAAAGGAGTAATAGGAGAGTTTTTCAAAGTTCCGTCGTCTAACCACGAGTTCAATGCTGCGTGACTGACGTCGTTTGGCTTGGTCCGGACCAGAGCCGACAGACAGGAAGTAGAACCAACTGGGACATATCCGACTTCGTCGGAGGTCAGGATCCCTGAACGTTAGCCGAAAGAAGTGCTTAGTTTAGGAGGGGATTGTATGATATTGGGGAAAGTTATAAAAAGAACTGCAATACAAAGTGAATATAGGGATTTTGTTGATAAATATATAGAGCATGTCCTTTCCGAATTCAAAGGCAAGATTCATAGCATTTATATGTGTGGCTCGATTCCAAAAGGAACTGCTAAACCTTTTCAGTCAGATGCCGACTTTACTATTGTATGTGTAAATCCCAAAGATATTGATTACGAAAGATTGTCAAATATTAAAAACAGGATTTTGAAAGAATATCCACTAATAACTAAGATTGATACGACAATTTGCTCGATTGACGATGTATTGAGTAAACCAAATGAGTGGGGTTTTTGGGTTAAGATCATTTGTGTTTGCCTATATGGGCATGACGTTGGTGAAAAAGTACCACCGATCCTTATTTCTCCAGCGTTCATTTTAGACTTAAATACAGAGACCAAGAAGGAAGTCGATCGTATACATCGTTTACTCTCTAATGCTAGTGATAACACAATGAGAACAAGATATATAAAAGGTTACTCTAAAAGATTATTTCGAGCATTATACTCTTTGGTTTTAGAAGATACAGGTGTATGGCAAGATGACATTCATAAGATGAAGAATGCCATATTAGATTATTGCGAGATTGACTCCGCTTTAATTGATGATCTGTATGCTTGTTACTTGGATACTAATGTGGATGTTGAAGAGTTTCTGGGAGTTGCAGATGAAGTATATAGGTATTTTGAGAACGCCTTGAATACAATGGCTGCTTCCAGAACTTCCGACGGCTAACAACGATTTTAATGCTGCGCGGCTGACGCCGCTTGGTCCGGACCGAAGCAGAGAAACCAAGAAGCGGTACCAGCCGGATGCATCCGACTTGCGTCGGACGTCATGACCCTTGAACGTTATACGACATTAAGTCCGTCGAACCCGGCTCTCGTTAGTCGCCTTAAGCCAACGAGAGAATGGCTCATTTCGGAGATCGGTATACGCTTGTTTCAAATTTCAAGCCGCTGTTGTGCTTTGGACAAAGCCGCCGTGAAGCGTCATGGCCATTTGCATAGCTAGGAGATCGTTGGCCAGATTAGACATGAAGAAACACCTTCCTTTATTACCCATATAATCGCGAAAGATGTGGTAAAATGGAAATGCATAAAGATCGGAGGAACCATGGGAGATTCTATCTACTCTTATCAAATTGGTAAAGTCAACTTCAAACTTAAGGAACGAATTTCTTTTGAATGGTTAATGAATTTAGGCAATGTATTTGAAGTGTTTGATGAACAAGATTCAGGAAACATTTGTTTTGGTGTTGAACAAAATGGAGTGAAGAAATTTGTTAAATTTGCTGGCGTTCAGACACTTGAATACGAGGGCGACCCTTCAGATGCAGTTTCTCGGTTAGTGAAGGCAATCCCCGTTTATAACGATCTAAAACACCCGAATTTAATCAGTTTATTCGATCATTTTAAAGTTGAATCAGGTTACGTGGCGGTGTTTGATTGGTTTGAAGGAGAGAATCTTCATCCGCATTGGGTGTATCCTCCTCCTGCCAAATACAATGATCCGAATTCCCCATTCTACAAATATAAGCAATTAAATTTACAACGAAGGTTGGAATCATTAAATCATATTTTTGCTTTTCATGTCTTTATGGAATCGAAAGGCTATGTGGCCATTGATTTTTATGATGGGAGTATACTTTACGATTTTACTCGCCACGAAACAAGAATATGTGATATTGATTTTTATGAGAAAAAGCCATACGTTAACTTGATGGGAAGGATGTGGGGATCTTCAAGGTTTATGTCTCCTGAAGAATTTGAGTTAGGAGCGAGAATAGATAGTCGCACGAATGTATTTCACATGGGAGCGACTGCATTCGTGTTATTAGGTGGTGAACGTGATCGATCAATCGAGAAATGGGAAGCGAGTCATGATCTTTATCAAGTTGCGTATAGAGCCGTTGAATCTGATAGAAATAAAAGATTTGAATCTCTTTCTGATTTTTATTTGGCGTGGAATGAAGCGAAGGTCTTGTGAGTAATCCAAAGAGGTGCGAGGCATCGCTATTTAGCCCCTATTTGAACTTGGACAGTACACCCCTTACTCAGATATGGATCGGTTACACTAAGTTGGACAGAAAAAATAAGGGCTTGTAGAATAGACCTAGAATGCTAAGGAGCGGATCTCTACAATGCCGAAACAAAAACGACGTACCTTTACCGCAGAATTTAAAAAGCAAATGGCGCAGCTTTATGAGAACGGGAAATCCCGAGCAGCGATTGTCGAGTGTCGAGGAGTACGACCTCACAGCTTCTGCCTTAGACCGATGGATCAGCCAATCACAGCGCACAGGTTCCTTTAAAGAGAAGGACAACCGCTCATCAGAAGAGCAGGAATTAATGGATCTGCGGAAAGAGAACCAACGTCTGAAGATGGAGGTGGACATTTTAAAGCAAGCCGCGCTGATCATGGGACGAAAGTAAATATCATTCGTAATAATTGTGATAAATACTCGGTATCAGCATTGTGTAGCGTCCTGCAAATCGCAAGAAGTACGTTTTATTATGAAGCCAAAGAACGGCCGAATGAAGACGTGGTAACAGATGCAATTGTGGATATCTTCCACAAGAATCGAAAAGCCTACGGTACACGAAAGATTAAAGCCAAGCTCCAGGAACAAGGACTCGTCGCGTCCAGACGCCGTATTGGCCGAATCATGCAAGAGCAGGGCCTGGTCTCCACGTATACCATTGCCCAGTTTAAGCCCCACAAAACGGCCTGTAATGAGGCGGCAACGACAAATGTGTTAGATCGTGAGTTTGACCAAACGGAAGCGAAACGCTTCGTGGTCAGCGATCTCACGTATGTAAAGGTAGGGCACCGGTGGCACTACGTATGCGCCCTCATAGACCTGTTTAATCGAGAGATCATTGGCCATAGTGCAGGTCCGCATAAAGACGCTGCTCTGGTTTCACGTGCCTTTGCGACGGTAGATGGCGATCTGAGCCAAATCCAGTGGTTTCACACGGACCGTGGGAGCGAGTTTAAAAACGAAACGATGGACGAACTCATGGATACCTTCAAGATCGGTCGATCGTTAAGCGCTCCCTATGACAATGCTGTGGCTGAAGCGACCTACAAGGTCATGAAAACGGAGTTCATCCATCAGATGGAGTTCCAGAGCCTTCATCATCTGAAACTGGAATTATACGACTACGTCAACTGGTTTAACAAGCATCGCATTCATTGAATATTTCAGTGCGGCGGAGCCGCTGAGTTAATGAGTGAGAGCCACGATGTTAATGAAATAGAGCCACCGTGTTAATGGACAGAGCCAC
>NZ_JACXIZ010000080.1 GCF_014705605.1 Paenibacillus sabuli | reverse complement strand
GTGCCGCGCCTCCGTCCTCGGCCGCTGCGTCGCTTGCCGCCGCGCCGCCCGGCCCGCCCACGCCCCTTGCGCGCGCCGCGCACACGGCGGCGACGGCGGTGTTTTTTTCGGGCTGCGGGAGCGGCAGCTTCGATTGGCGCGGCCTCCGGTAGTGCAGGCTCCGCCGGAGGCGGATCGGCCGCGCGCCGCGCCTCCGGCGGAGCGACCGGGACATCGGCTGCTTCCTCCGCCACCATTCCCGCAGGAGCAGTCGGGCCTGTCGGATACAGCCGCAGGAGCGAATCGTGTATTTTTTGCAGCGGATGCGGCCCCGAGGTGTACGCCTGCAGCGACTCCAGATTGGCGATCGGACGCTTCACGCCGTCCTCGATCCAGAATATGCCGCCGGATTCCGCGCCCTCGAGCACGGAGCCGTCGGGATAAGGGCGAGCGCTCGCAGCATCATACCGCGCCATCGCATCCATCGCCGCGTCCGCTTCGCGCAGCCATTCATTGAGCCTGGAGCGGAACGAAGCAATCCCAAAGACCCTTGACGACGCCTCCAGATTGCGGGCGCCAGCCGCAGCTCTGGCCTGCGGATCGGCGATCAGTCCCGCCGTCAGGCAAGCCAGCTCCTCCACGTCTCCCGGCCTCGCGAGCAGGCCGGCATTGCCCGTCATGCCCAGCACTTCGTTCAGCCCCCCGGAAGCATAGGCCACGACCGGCTTGCCGAACAGCATGCCCTCCAGCGCGGTCAGGGCAAAGCCCTCCTCGACCAGGCTGGGTACGACCAGCAGATCCAGTGCCGGGTAGAACGATTCAATCGCGCTGGTGAACGGCAGGAACTGGATACGTTTTGGATCATGAGCAGCTGCTGCGAGCCGCCGGCATTCTTGCAGGTAGTCCGGGTCGATCGGAGTACCAGCGACGACGAATTTGGCATGGGGTGCGCCTAACATCAGCCGATCGGCCATCCGCACAAAATGATCGACGCCCTTGAACGGCGTCAGATCGGCAGACAGAAAGCCGACCCAAACCTCGTGCTGCCGTATGCCGTACGCGGCGCGCAGTCGCTCGCGGTAAGCCGCCCAAGCGGACGGATCGAACGCCTCCGGATGCCACGACGGATAAAGCAGACGCTTCTTGACCTGCATGTACGCCGTTGTGAACGGTGCAAGCACCGTCTTCGATACGCCGACAATCCAGTCGGTATCGCGGGCAATCGCCCAGGTCGCATCTGTACGATATGCATTCGGCGCAAGCGTCTCTGTGATCAGCCAGGCCGCCGGAATCCCGATCGTTTTGGCCGCTACGGCCGGCAACGCCCCCAGTATGGTGTTGGCCACGACCAGATCGGGTTGCAGCACATGCAGCAGGCCGACGAGCTCGCGATAGCCGTCGAGCCGCTTGAATGCGCGCAGTTGAGCATCCATGTCGGCCGCCGGCGGACGCAGGTAGGGGACAAGCGGGAAATCATGCACCAAAATTCGGATGCTCGCCCGCTCCGCTTCATTGGAGAGCATGCCGTGCTGCGGCACGATCATCGTAATGTCATAACGCGTCTCCAGCTCCTTTGCGACAAAGAGAAGCATTTTTTCCGCTCCGGTAATACGCGCCGGGTCGCTCATGTGGGAGAACAGCAATACGCTTTTTTTTGACATGACACGCGTACCTTCTCATTAAGAAAAAGGCACCGGTTCACCTCCCTCGGATCGACTCCCTACACTATATGGACAGCTACCTTGCTCCGGCACGTCACGTGTACCTATGTGATCGCACATCTTAAGCACTGTACGCAAACCCGAGGCGGGCATAGAAGATGACTGAACGCCAGCACCGCCATCCCGATCGCCATCCCGATTCTCGTTGTCGACACGCCGCGGCTGCTCGGCACGATTCGCGTCGGTCCGGAGAATTTCCAGGGGTCGCTGATTTCAGACTAGCCATGCATTGAGCAACCGGCCGTCCAGCCGTGAACCGCAAAAAAGCCCCTGCCGATTGGGCAGGGGCTTTTTTTTGCGGTTCGCAAGCAACCGCTCGCGCTTAACCTGATCCTGGCTTCCCTATACTTCCGCCTGATACGCTTCCTGGTGGCCCGTCTCCAGGCCTTGGGCGTAGCCCTGGTCGAAGCCTTCGTTGTACGCCTCGTCAAAGCCGGCGTCATACGCCTGATTGTAAGCGACGGCGGATACGGCCGTCCGTTGGCGCCGCGCGCGCAGCCTGCGGCCACGGACGCTTCTTCGCAATCCCTTTCGGTTACGGCCGGCGACCTTGCTTTTGATCCGCGAACGCGATGCAGATGTCCTGGAGGCGCCGCTTTTCCGCTTGCCCTTGGTCATGCTCTCACCTCCCGCCCATTCAAGACGTGCCTGGCCCCGGGTGCTGCACGCACCGGCGCCGCACTCACAGATTGCCGGCTTTGATCTGCGGCGGCTGCAGCAGCGGGACGCCCTCCAGCCCCGGCGGCGAGGCGATCGGCAGCTGTGTCCGGTGCTCGAGTCCCCATGCGGCGATCGCCGCATCGTTGAGGAAGCGATGCATGCGGCCACTCTTGGCTTGGAACACCGCGCCCTCCGGCGTGCACAGCAGTACGCCGTGCTCCTCTGCGCTCAGCTCGGAGGTCCGGCCCAGCCGCTCCTGACGCTGACGCATCTCATCGGCGGTGATCGGCTCGCCGCGCGGCCACGCCCGCAGATCGTGCTGCGATACGCGCACGCCCGACGTCTCGCAGACGCCCGTCACCGGCCGCCGGACCCCGTGCTCGATCCAGTACGGCTGCGGGTGCAGCCCCCGCACGAGCACCGCCGTCGGCGCGGCGTCCGTCGTATGGCTCCGCTCCCCCGGCTGCTGCCACTGCAGCCCGAGCATGCCTGAGGGATCGCTCCACTTGTGCGAGAAAAAAGCGAGATTGCGTCCGTACACCTCGTCGAAGCGCCCCTCCAGCGACTTCATGCTGACGCTGCCGTAGTGATGAATGAAGCAGTCGCGCGCGTTTACCAGCCCGATGCCGTGCAGCCGGGCGCGAATCATATAATCGTCGTCCTCGCAGTTGCCGATGACGTAGCCCTCGTCAAAATAACCGATCCGCAAAAAATCGTCACGCCGCATCAGCAGGCAGAAGCCCATCAGCCGCTCCGTACGGACCCACTGCGAAGGATCGCTGTGGTTGTAGCGCTCGGCGAACTGCTGCATCTCCTCCATCCCCTGGTAGCCGGTCTCGATCTGCTGCTCGCCGCTGATATAATTCGTCACCGGACCGACGATGCCATGGGTCGCATGCAAGCAGTGCAGCATGTTCGTCAACCAGCGCGGCGTCACGACGATGTCGTTGTTGAGAATGAGCAGCGTCGTCCCGCGCGCCATCATCAGCCCTTGATTCACCGAGCCGGCGAAGCCCAGGTTCTCCGCGTTGATGCGGCAGCGTACCCCGCGCAAGCCGCGCAAGTAGTCGGCCGTGCCGTCCTCCGAGGCGTTGTCGACAATGATCAGCTCATAGGGCTCGGTCGTGTACCGCTGGATGCTGGCGACGCATTCCTTGAGATAGTCGACCTTATTGTAGGTTGGAATGACAATGCTCGTGCCCTCGAAAGGTCGGCCGAATGCCCCTGCGCCCTCCTGCAGCCCGCGCGCATAGCCTTCCTGGAGCCCCGCCTCGCGTCCCTGGCGGCGTCCGGCCTGGCGGACGGCATCAAGCTTGGGCCGCGATTGCGATCGCCGCAATCGTCGCATCCGTCGTGTCCGCCGTGTCCGCCGAATCATAAGGCCGCCTCTCCCTTGGCCAGCGCATCGGCGAGATGGCCGAAGTCGATCGCCACCTTGCCCAGCTCGGTCGCGATGCGCTGGGTGAGCACGACCGCGGCGATGCCAGCCGCCACCAGCGCCAGATCAAAGTCCTGCTCCGCGATGCTCTCCATCACACGCGGCACGTCGTCCATCCCGCGCACCGGCGCCACCGCCCCGCTCACAGCGAGCCCGCGGCCGCGCAGCACCTCGGCGAGCGCCGGCGCGACATTGCCGATCAGCAGGATGCGGCGTCCGCGCAGCAGCTCGGGAAGCCTACCCTCGAGATAGAGCACGTAATTAATGGTAGAGAGCGTCATGCGCAGCTCGCGGTAATCGATGCCATGCGCGCGGAAGGCGGCAAAGGCAAGCGGCTGGAAGTTGGGCAAGCGCTGGCCGGGAATGCCGACGATATCGGCATGTCGGACCGCGTGCACCAAGAGATTGCGCGCCTCCGGGTCCGGCAGACGCACGCCGGCGTATCCGAGGAAATGCCCCTGCTCGGCGACCTCCTCCTGCGCCATGACGACATCCTGCGCCAGCGTCAGCAGCTCGCCGTCGCCCAGGCGCACCACAGATAACGGCTGACCGGCGTCGAGCGCGCCGTTCAGTGCGTCCAGCACCTCCTGTCCGCCCCATAGCCGCACCATCTTGTCGCGCAGCTGCGCCACCCCGGCCGCTACGATCTCCCGGGCCGACAGGTCGGGCAGCACCTCCAGCTCGCCGAGCGCCGCATCGACGAGTCCCTCGCCGCCGTCGTACAGACCGCGGGCATAGCTGTCCGCCACCGCCTTCTCATCGACGACCGTCTCCGGCGGCGGCGGCGAAGCGCCCTTGAGCAGCGCGGCGTCGTAGCCGGTATCGTAGCCGCGATTGTAGGCGCTGTCGATCTCGGTGTGGGGCGATTCCGCTTCGGCTCGTCGGCCGCGGACGACCGTTCTTTTTCGCAGCCTGCGCGGATAGCGCCGGCGCAGCCTCATTTTTTTCGTCCGTTTCCGTTTTTTTACTTGCCGTGAAATGTTCATCACCTCATCTCATGCTGATGACCGCCTCCGGCACCCTGACGGCTCAACCGCCGGACGCTTGCTGCTGGACCTGCAGCTCCGGGAAGACGATGCCGAGCAGCGACTGCAGCCTGCTCTTGTACGTGTGGTCGCGCATTGTCCGCGTGAAGCCTCCCGTCGCGATGCGCTGCCGCTCTTCCTCGTGCGTCAGGTAGTACTCGATTTTTTCCGCCAGCTCCTCATAGGAGCCGTAGGTCGCGATCTCCTCGTCCGGGGTATAAAGACTGGGCAGATCCGGACGCATATCGGACAGTTGCATCGCACCGGAGCACGCAATCTCAAAGGTGCGCGGATTGGCCGAATGGGCTGCAATTTTGTGGCTGTTGACATTGATCGTGTCGTCGTCGATGCTGCGGTGGAGGTTGATGACGATCTTGGCGCCGTTGTAATACTGCGCCGTCTCCTGCGGCGTCATCCAGTCGCCCAGCTTGATTTTGTCGGCGAGCTTGCCATAGTTGCGCAGCCGGTCCCACCACCATCCGGAGATGACGACATTGCGGCGCGCGAGCATCGGCGCGAGCCGGTCGATCATCTCGACCCGATTCCAGAAGGCCGTCCCGATGAAGCAGATGTCCGTGAGATACTTGGACGAGGCGCGCTGAGGACGAAAAATCGCCGGATCGGCCGCAAACGGCATGTAGTGCACATTGGCACAGCCATGCTCCTGATAGAACGGCACGCAATTGATCTCCAGCGTGAACACATAATCGAAGCGCGGCGCAATCTCGACCGTCCAGTCCGTGTAGTACGGATCGTCCGTGAACCAGACCGCGGTCGTGTGCCCGGCCTCCCGCATGCGCGCGACCTGATCGGCCGGCAGCACGCCGCCGTTGAGCACGAGCACCAGATCAGGCCGCACCTCGTCGGCCAGCTTCGCAACATCATCGGACGGGCGTGCGATATGCAACTCGTCGATTAGGCCGGTGAATCCGTCGATAATCGCCTGATCCAGCGCCGGGTAGGGGACGTCGATCCCCGCGGTGACATAGATCAGCCGCAGCGGCCTGCGCGGCGCCTCGCCCGGCTGCGGCTCCTGCCGCACCGCCAGTTGCCGCATCGCCAGCTCATGCAGCGCGGCGCGATAGCCGTCCTCGCGGCCCTTGGCCGCGCCGTCGGCGCGGCCGCGCTCGCGCGCTTCGCGCATGGCATGCTTCCGCGCGGCGCCGGCTCGGTTCCTTTGCTTATGCCGTCTTCTCATCGCTCATCTCCGCCCATCAGTCGGCTGCCGGCCTCCAGCAGCGAACGGAAGGTCCCCGCGTCGGTCCACCAGCCTTTCAGCACGTCGTATTCCAGCTCGCCTCTGGCGGCGTATACGTTATTCACGTCCGTAATCTCCAACTCCCCCCTGGCGGACGGCTTGATTCCGCCAATGATGTCATACACCGACGCGTCGTACATATAGATGCCGGTGATGCAGTAGTTCGATTTTGGGCGCTTCGGCTTCTCCTCGATGGAGACGATGTGTCCGCCTTGCAGCTCCGGCACGCCGTAGCGGCGCGCATCCTCGACCTGCTTGAGCAGCACGCGCGCGCCTGTGGCCTGCGCCTCGTAGGCCTGCGCATGAGGAGCGAGCTTATCCTCGAACAGGTTGTCGCCGAGGATGACGACGAATTTTTCGCCGCTGCGGACCATCGGCCGCGTGAGCTGCAGCGCCTGCGCGATTCCGCCCGCTTTGTCCTGCATGTAGTAGGTCAGCCTTACGCCCCACTCGCTGCCGCTGCCGAGCAGTCCGGCATAGAGCGAGGCGGACGGCGGCGTGATGACGAGCGCGATCTCCTCGATCCCCGCCTCCTTGAGCTTGACGATGTTGTGGCAGATCATCGGCTTTTGGCCGACGGGCAATAGATGCTTGTTGACGACCCGGGTGAGCGGGTCGAGCCGGCTTCCGGTACCGCCGGCCAACAGGATGCCTTTCATGCCGCACTCCTCCTTTCCTTCCCGGATCGCGCTACTCCGCAGGCGGAGCGGCGCCCCATTTGGCAATGAATTTGTCGCGATTGACGGCGATCAGCTGCTGCAGCTCGGCTTCGGCCTGCTGGCCGAAGCTGGCGCTGCCGTGATGGAATACGAACACGTCGCCGGCGATCACGCAGCGGTATCCGGCCATTCTGGCTCGCCAGCAATAATCGTCGTCCTCATAATGGCCGGGTGAGAATCGCTCGTCGAGCAGTCCGATTCGCTCCATCAACTCGCGCTTGAACAGCATGCACAGCCCGACGATTCGGGTGCTCTCCCGCCATTTGGACGGATCGGGGTCATTGTGCCGGGCCGCCATATCCTCCACATGGGTGAACGGCTCATCCAGCTGCTGCCGGCCGCTGGCGTAGTTCGTCATCGGACCGACGAGGCCGATGTCGCCGCTGCTGGACAGGCAGGCCAGCATATTGTTCAGCCAGTTGCGGGTGACCAGGACGTCGTTGTTGAGCAGCACGAGCGCGTCGCCCGAGGCCAATTGCAGGCCGCAATTGCAGGCCGCGGGGAATCCGGCATTGTGCGCCAGCGAGATGAAGGTGACCTCTTCTTGTCTGCACAAGTGCGCGGTGCCGTCGACGGAGCCGTTGTCCACGACGATGATCTCGTGCGGCTGCGGCGTATGCGCCCGGATGGAAGCGATGCATTCGCGCAGCAGCGCGCCGCCGTTGTAGGTGGGGATGATGATGCTCGTTTTGTTCATGCGCGCCTCCTGTCGCTAAGCCATGGTCATCACTCTGCGGCGATAGGGATCGGGGAAGGCCATCCGCTTGCCTTGCGCGGTCAACGCTTCATGGAGCGCCTCGAGATGGTCGCCGACGATCAGCTCCGCTACCGGGTTGTGCTGGCCGGTATTCATTGCGCGGGTCCGATTGCCGGCGATGACGTCGACGCTGGCCGCAGCCCGGATGACGAGCCCGTGCAGCATCGCCAGTACCTGCGCCTTGGGCGGCACGGCCAGATGCGGATGTCCGATGCGCGCGATCGCCTCGCTTCGCATGGCATGCGGCACGGCCGTCAGCGAGTTGATGCCCAGATCGCCTCTGCCCATCACCCGATTGACGAACTCCTTGACCATCGTAACCGCGTCGCGGTCCTCGAAGCGGCCCACATACGGCGAGATATCGTTGAGCACGATATCGCTGCCCTGCGCCGCCGTCAGTGCAAAGGGCACCAGCTCCTCGGCCTTCACCGGAATGTCGCCGTCAAGGAACAGCACGACATCCGCACGCGCCAGCTTGGCGCCCAGCGCCCGTCCGACATCGTGACCGAGCGGCGCATGCGTGTGCACGATGGTGGCGTCGGTCTGCGACCGTACGATGTCGTAGCTGGCATCGCGCGAGCCGTTGATCACCACGATCAGCTCCGTCAGCGGGAGCCGCTGCAGCTCTGCGAGCACACCGCCGATCGTCTCTTGCTCATTCATCACCGTCACCACGGCGCCGACCCGCTGCTCCGTCGGCAGCATGACCCAGTCTCCGATCGGCAGCCCCGATGTCTCGGCACAGCCTGCGAGATAGCGAGCCTCGGCCTGCCGATAGAGCGGCCATGACATCGTGCGCGCCGAGGCGTACCAGGCGCTCCAGCCTGCATGGAGCTGCTGGCGCACGTCCTCGTCCGGCGTGTGGCGTAGCTGGTCGCCGGTCAGCGCCGCTCCCGCCTGCCGACCGGCGGCGTATGCGAGCTGGAGCTGGTGTGCGGCATTGGGCTCGCGAGCCGGCGCAGACCGGCGGAGTCTGCGTCGACCGCGCAGCGTACGGGAGGGACCCGCTCTTTTTTGGCGGCTGCTCCGCCTGGCGCGGATCGGCCTTCTGGAGGCCGCGCGGCGCCGTGCGGTCCGTCTTCGTCTCATCTCATCACCTCACTAGTTCCCGGCTGCGGCTCGCATCCGCACGGCCGCCGCGCGGACCGACCCGGTCGATCGTCCAGTCCAGCGCCTCCAGATGATCGCCGACGATGAGCCGCTCCAGCGGATCCTTCGTCTTGCCGCGCCTCCGTCTGCGATTGCGCCGTCCGACCTCGACATAATGGATGCCGCGCACGACGAGTCCCTGCTGCAGCGCGATGGCCTGCGCCAGCGGCGGCACGGCGAGGTGGTCGCAGCCGATCGCATCGCGAGCGCCGCGGCTGATCGCATGCGGGATCGTCGTCATCGAGGCGCCCTTGAGATCGGCGCGCCCGGCAAAAATATTGAGTGCGTGCTTCGCCAGAATGACGCTGTGCACCTGCGCCTTCGCCACCGGGCCCAAATACGTATTCAGCGCGATATCCGCTCCGCCCGAGGCGACCGCGTGAACGAGCGGCTGCAGATCGCGTGCGGGGATGACAATATCGGCGTCCGTGAAGAGCAGGACGCGTCCCTTCGCCTCGCGCGCACCGATGCTGCGACCGACATCATGGCCAAGCGCCTCATCGTAGCTCAGCACCCGGGCCCCCATGCGGCGTGCGGCCTGCGCCGTGCCGTCGGTCGAGCCGTTGGCCACCACGATCACCTCGGTGCTGGGGTGGACGCGCGCCGCTTCGGCGATGACGGCTGCGATCGCCCGGCGTTCGTTCATCGCCGGGATAATGACCGATACTTCCGGGAATTCCGCGTTGCGAATCGGGCGCGAAGGCTTCCCGGCTCGTTTGCGCAGCTTCGCCCCCCTGCGTTTTGGCATGGTTTCACCTGCCTGTCGGTTGGTGTAGTGGGAGTGTCGTTGCTACCTCATTGTATGTACGGGTCCCCTGGACGCAACGGCATTCGTCCCGCGCACGCCAAGAAATATAGACAGGTGGCCTGTACCATGTGTCCATGCATGGGAGACGCGGCGCTCATACTGTAGAAGAAAGAGAAGCAGTCGGCGCCGTCCTTCCTGACGACGCAGCTTATCTGGGAGAGGAGCAATGCAAGTGAACGCAACTGAATATGTGGGGATTCTGGTCAACGATTCGCTGTATCGAGGGATACCACGCGGCGCCACCGGCCACGAGGCGCTGGGCTGGTATGAGGAAGCCGGAGCCGCGCAGCAGCTGACGCCCTGCTACTTCCGGCTCAAGGATATTCAGGTGCGCGCCGGCACCGTCCGTGCGTATGTACGTCAGGAGGGACGCTATGTACGGAGACGGGTGCGCGTGCCCCAGGTCATTCACAATCGCGCCATCTACTTCACCCGTAAGGCCAGACACAAGCTGTCCCGTCTCGAGCGCAGCGGCCGCCTCGTCTTCAACGGCTGGAATCGGCACAGCAAGCTGCTCATCCATCAGATCATGATGGAAAACGAGGCGCTGCGTCCGCATCTGCCGGCGACCGAGGCGCTCGCGCCCGACCACCTGCGCGGCATGATGGACCGGTACGACTCCCTCATTCTCAAGCCCGCCAGCAGCAGCATCGGCCGCGGCGTGATGAAGCTCGAGCGGGAGGATGAGGGGGAATGGGCGCTCACCTGGCGCAATAAGGGCAGGCTGGTGCGGCATCGGATCGGTGCGGAGCTGCCGCTGTCGCTCATGCGCAAGCTGCAGGCGCGTCGCTACGTCGTGCAGCAGCGACTGCCGCTCGCCCTGCTGAGCGGACGGCCGTTCGACCTGCGCGTCTCGGTGCAGCGCGCCGGCGACGGCGCGTGGACGGTCACCGGTATCGTCGCCAAGGTCGCAGCGCCTGACGCCTTCGTGACCAACGTCGCCCAAGGGGGATCCGTACGTCAACTGGACGCCGTCATGGCCGATCTGGCCGAGGCCGATCTGGAGCAGACCCGCATCGCCATCGAACAATTCGCGCTCCGAGCCGCCGAGCATCTGAGCAGCCGCCTGCCCCACCTCGCCGATGTCGGCTTCGATATCGGGCTCACCGAGACCGGCTTCCCGATGTTCATTGAGTGCAACGGCCGCGACCAGCGCTACAGCTTTCAGAAGGGCGGCATGCCCGCAGAATGGAGAGCCACCTTCGCCAATCCGATCGCCTACGCCCGCTACTTGCTGGACGCGCGGGCGAGCGAGCGCCGCGAAGCGGCAGGCCCCGCCCTGTAGGGCGAACGCGGCCGGCCTGATGCAATCCGCAGATGCATCCGCGCCTGCCTGCGCGCCTGCCTGCGCGCAGGTAATCTCCCCGGCATCCGCGCCGGCGTGTGCAGTAAGGGAGGCGCCCCAGGGGCGCCGGCACGGGTGCAAGCCGCCAGGCGCCGGGGCGCCGGGGCGACCGCGCGGGTGCGGAGCCCCCAGGCGCCAGGACCCCGAGGCGGCCGCGCGGGTGCGGAG
>NZ_JACXIZ010000008.1 GCF_014705605.1 Paenibacillus sabuli | reverse complement strand
CAGGGGCGAAATTGCTCGGGTAGTGGAAATAAGCGCAAAATGTGAGGCTACAGAGGCGAAATTGCTCGGGTGGCGGAAATAAGCGCAAAATGCGAGTCTACAGGGGCGAAATTGCTCGGGTGGCGGGAATAAGCGCAAAATGTGAGGCTACAGGTTAAAAGTAAAAAAGTAGTTAGAGAGTTGTTAAAGTGACAGAAAGTTTGATAAAATGGAAACTGACAGAAGCATACGTTCGTTTTCCGCGTGAAGCACACGCCGGATTTCTCCAAAGGGAGAAGTCCGGCTTTTTTTAACTATATTGAATTTATAAGTTTCACGTTTATAAAACGGTCTCTATATTCTCGGAACGAATCTTGCGGTAACCGTTTCGCCTTTTTCCCTAATTTGTATTTCACTGGAGGAGATGAAATGTTTGAAAAGGCATTTGCTGTTTTTATGGATGATCAGCAGAAACTGGCGCACGGAGCAAGGCTTGAGCGGTTGCAGAAAAACAAAACTGGCGAGATAAAAATGCTTGAGTCGGTGCTATGGCCGGTTTTTCAAACCTTTGACGGGTTTGAATTGGAATATCCAATGACCAGTCTGACCGGGGTTACCATTTTTGTGGATGTGTTCTATGCGCCGCTTGGTCTTGCATTTGAAAGTGAGGGCTATGTGCCTCACGCCGGGGCCATCACGAGAGAGCGGTTTAGCTTTGAGCGTATGCGGATTCGAACGATTGCGATGTACGGATACAAGTACATCCCGTTTGCCTGGGATGAGATGGAGCAGCGGCCGGAGGCATGTCGGAGAAGTGTATATGAGCTGCTTGGAAGATTTTCAGGCAGTTCTTCTTCAAGCTTCAACGATTTAAGTGTGTATGAACGTGAGTTGGTTCGTTGTGCGGTGCAGTTGAAGCGGCCGTTTCGCATGCAAGATGCGATGATGGCGCTCCAATTACAAGGAACAACGACACGCAAGGTCATCAAGAGCCTGATCGCCAAACGAATCATCGTCGGAACGGGCAAGCAGCGCAATCATAAATATGAGTTGTTGCCTCAAGCATTGGAACAGCTTTGGCGAGGGTAAGAAGGTCGCGACAGTTGCCAGATGGAATGTGGCGTTATTTCAAAATCTATGTTTCGAACAAGCCGATTTTTGAGTAAAGCAATTGACCTGTAATCAGGCCTATTGCGTTTAAAATAAAATATTTCGCCTGTATAAAAAGGGATTTTTTTGCGGGACAAATAAATTCAGTAAGGCTATGATTATATGGAATGTGAATTGAAATTTCATTCAGGGAAAGCAATCAACTATATTTTTTGACAATTGTTTTTATGGGATTTTGCGACTTGATGTTGTGTATTTAGAAAATGAATCAGTTTCTGAATCAATTTTAAGGGGAGACGTCATGATTAAAAAAAGTGTTGCCGTCGGTTTAATTTTACTCTTGTGTATCGGGTACGGCTTGCCGGCCCCGGTCATATATGGTGCTTGGGAGCCGGAGCAAGTGCAGGGTTTTGACGGGACTTCGACAATTGGGAGCGATGGATTTACCATTTCTGAAGCATCATCTGTTCTTCAATATGAGGGGGCGGCTAATACCAAAGGGATCTACTTCAATGACTCGACTGGAACCAGTGGGAGCTTGAAGGTAGCCTCTGGTGGAGAGTATTTTGATGTCACCAGCTTTACATTTTTTCCTCTATATACAAACATGACCGGCTCAGTCACGATAACTGGATATCGCGATGGATCGGAGACGGTGCCGGCTCAGACGGCTTCATTTGAAGACGCCGAGACGGTATGCGGTGGTAGCGGATGCGAGGATGCAAAAAAAGTAACCTTTACGGGTATCAACCAAGTCGATTCTTTTACAATTGAAATAAACATTACCTCTGGACATTTTATTATTGATGTGACATTGGTTAATTTTGAAATTCAGACGTCGGGCGCGGCAACCCCGGCAAGTGGATTGACGGTAAGCACGGCGGATGTTTTCGGTCACGAGCAAAATGGCATGACCAACTTGACGGTTGCGGAGATAGTGAATTCCGGAAGTCAATTTGTGTACCGGAATAACGGCAACACACCGAACGTCGTTCCAAATGTAGGCGATGCCTTGAGTGGATATGCCAGCCTGCCAGGCAATGGTCGAATTTTAGCTGTCGACGGCGATTATATTGCAGTGGCCGAAGTGGATGGAAATGGCATGGTCACAAGATTCGGAGAAACAAATGCAGTCGTATATAACGACGCAAGCCCGCCCACGATCACATCGCAGCCGCAGGGCGATACGGTGGACGAGGGCGCGGCGCCGGTGGTGCTGACCGTGGAGGCCAGCGGCGATGGCGAGCTGAGCTATCAGTGGTACCGCAACACGGAGGACAGCAATGCCGGAGGCTTCGCGCTGAACGGACAGACGAACGCGACGTATACGGTACCCACCGGAGCTGCGCGGGACGATTACTTCTACGTGGTCGTGACCAACACCGACGATACGGTGAGCGGCAATCCGACCGCGAGCGTAAGGAGCGACACGGCGCATGTGGTGGTCAATGCGCTGACCAATGCGACGGCACCGACAATCACATCGCAACCGCAGGGAATGACGGTGGACGAGGGCGCGGCGCCGGTGGTGCTGACCGTGGAGGCCAGCGGCGATGGCGAGCTGAGCTATCAGTGGTACCGCAACACGGAGGACAGCAATGCCGGAGGCTTCGCGCTGAACGGACAGACGAACGCGACGTATACGGTACCCACCGGAGCTGCGCGGGACGATTACTTCTACGTGGTCGTGACCAACACCGACCATACGGTGAGCGGCAATCCGACCGCGAGCGTGCGGAGCGACACGGCGCATGTGGTGGTTAACGCGCTGACCGACGCGGCGGCGCCGATCATCACATCGCACCCGCAGGGAGGGCCTCCGGTGGACGAAGGAGCGACCCCGGTGGAGCTGAGCGTGACGGCGAGTGGCACTGGTGAGTTGAGCTACCAGTGGTACCGCAATTCGGAGGACAGCAACGCCGGCGGCTCCGCGCTGAACGGGCAGACGAACGCGACGTATACGGTACCCACCGGAGCTGCGCGGGACGACTACTTTTACGTGGTCGTGACCAACACCGACCATACGGTGAGCGGCAATCCGACCGCGAGCGTGCGGAGCGATACGGCACATGTGGTGGTCAACGCGCTGACCGACGCGGTGGAGCCGACGATCAATTTGCAGCCGCAGGGGGCGACGGTCGCAGAGAACGATCTGCTGACATTGAGCGTTGAGGCGAACGTAAGCGACGAGGGCGCGCTCAGCTATCAATGGATCCGAAACGCTGCCAATAGCTACAACGGCGGTTCGTTTGTAGTCGGAGAGACCGGATCGACCTTCACGGTACGCACCGGTACGGCATTCGAAGCGTATTATTATGTCCAGGTGACCAACACCAACGAAGCGGTGCCCGGCACGAAGATTGCCCGGACGAATAGCGCAATTGTCCATGTCGTGGTGGAGGACGTCACCGTGCCTACCGTGGAGCTGGACTCGAATGAAGGCGACCCGACGCGCAAATCCGCATTCAAGGTAACCGTTACTTTCAGCGAGCCTGTGAGCGGATTCGAGGAGACGGATCTCACGGTGAACAATGGCAGCCTGCAAGAGTTGACGCCAGTCGTAAACGGGCTGATCTATACCGCCACGATCGCGCCGATTGCGGATGGAGACGTCGAGGTATCGGTCATTGAAGACGCCGTCACCGACAAGGTCAATAACGGCAATCCGGCCTCGGCGGTATGGCGCATCGCTTATGATGCGACAGCGCCGGAGATCACGCTGAACGGCGAGGCGGCCGTCGTGCTGGAGGTCGGCACGCCGTTCGTCGATCCGGGCGCGACGGCATGGGATACCCGCGACGGTGACCTGACCGAGGCAGTCGTGACCTCCGGCACGGTGCAACCTGACACGATCGGCGTCTACTCCCTGTATTACGATGTCCGGGACGCTGCAGGCAATGCGGCTGTTCAGCGCGTGCGGACAATCGAGATGGTGGATACGACGGCGCCGTCGCTGACGCTGCTCGGAGACAATCCGCTCACCTGGGCGGAAGGAACGGCATTCGTCGACCCCGGCGCGACGGCTGCGGACCAATACGACGGCGACCTGAGCGCTCAGATCATCGTGTCCGGCGCCGTCGACACGGCCCAGCCGGGCAGCTATGAGCTGGCTTACCGCGTAGAAGACAGCTCGGGCAATCGGACTGAAAAAACGAGAATGGTAAAGGTGCTGTCCGCAGATACGAGCCTGAATCTGTTGTCCCTGGATGCGGGAACGCTGAGTCCGGCATTCGCGCCGGACGTGCTGGACTACCACGCGGAGGTCTCCTACGATGTCGCGGAGGTGAAGCTCTCGCTGCAAGCGAACACAGCGGCGACGCTGGAGATCAACAGTGTAGTGGTGCTGCTGGACGAAAGCGGAGCTGCCGAACGTTCGCAGTCGCTGACGACGGGCGACAATGAAATCACAATTCGCATCACATCCGAGGACGGTTCGAGCCGTCTCTATACACTCCTCGTGACGCGGGCCGAGGCGGCGCCGCCGACCAGCGGCGGGACGAGTACAACTCCGTTGCCGGATAATACGGGATACGAGGTGATGGTGAACGGCAAGCCAGTCAGTACGGGTGTCCTGCTGCAAAAGCGGATAAACGGACAAGATATAGTGACGGTCGTACTGGACAAAACCAAGCTGCTGCAACGGTTGAACGCGGAGGGCGAGGGCGCGGTCATTACCATCCCGGTCGAGAAGGACAGCGCTGTCGTCGTCGCGCAGCTCACCGGAGACATTGTCCGCCAAATGGAGATGCGGCAAGCCGTGCTGGTACTGGAGACGGGCACGCACACGTATACCCTGCCGGCCGAGCAGATCGCGATGGACGCCCTGGCGAGCCGCTTCGGCGACGATGTGTTGTCGGAAGACATCGTGATTCGCATCCGGATCGCTGCGCTGCTGCCCGCAGCGGAGAACACGGCGGAAGCCGCCGCGGACAATGGAGGATTCTCGATTGTAGGTGAACCGGTCGAGTTCGAGGTGATGGCCGAGTATGCAGGTCGCGTCGAAAAAATCGACGCCTTCCAGGCGTACGTCGAGCGGACCATCGCCTTGCCTGATGGCGTCGATCCGGAGCGCATCACCACCGCTGTCGTCGTGGAGGCCGATGGCAACGTGCGCCATGTGCCGACCCGAGTCGTGCAGGAGGAAGCAGGGGACTATGCGATCATCAATAGCATGACCAATAGCAGCTATGCGCTCATCTGGCATCCGCTCCAGTTCGAGGATACAGCCGGCCATTGGGGCGCAGCCGCAATCGACGAGATGGGATCGCGGATGGTCGTGCGTGGTTACGAGGACGGCAGCTTCGGGCCGGATCGGGAGATGACGCGCGCGGAGTTCACTGCGGCAATGGTGCGAGCGCTCGGGCTCGGCGCTGTCCCGGCAGCGTCTTCGTTCCACGATGTGGACGAACGGGACTGGTACGCCGCCGCGGCGGAGACTGCATATGCTTACGGATTAATCAACGGCTACGAGGACGGCAGCTTCCGCCCCGATGCTCGGATTACGAGAGAGCAGGCGATGCTCATGATGGTGCACGCGATGGAGCGGACCGGTCTTGCGGGCGCCGGCTCGGAGCTGGTCGCGAATCAAGCGCTGGACGCCTTCTCCGATCGCGCAGCGATATCGAACTGGGCGCAGCGCGGAGTTGCTGACAGTGTGCATGCGGGCATCGTGCAAGGGCGAGGCGGCGGCCTGCTTGCGCCGGGTTCGTTCGTCACGCGCGCAGAGGCGGCCCGGATGCTGGCGCAGCTGCTCATTCAATCGGGACTGATTTAGGCGAGTATGCCCCCGCTCAGCGGTATCGTTCACTGTCTCTGTGTCCCTGCTCCCTGCGAATGACTGTATAAATCAAGGAAGTACAACACCGACAACACCGGAAAAAGCCCGACCGCCTCGCGGTCGGGCTTTTCAGCAACGTATTTTCGTAACGTAGCTTGTGCCGTCGGAAGAAGACGTCGCCAACCGGTACGCTTTGACCGATTCGTGTGCGCTGTCAATTATTCGAGCCTGTGATCGATAACCGACAGCACCCCGAGCTGTGGCTGGTCCCGTGCTGCCTCGTCGCGGCCAGAGGTCGGCGCAAGTTCCGACTCGGCTAAATTCGGTGCATCCGCCTATAATCCGAAGGCGAGATGCCGAGCCGCTTGGCAAACAGGCGGCTCAGATAGAAGCCGCTCTCGTAGCCGCACTGCTGCGCGATCTCGTCGAGCGTCAGCTCGCTGCGCAGCAGCAGGGATTGGGCGCGCTGCACGCGCAGCCCGGTCAAATAGTCGAGCGGCGTGCGGTCGTATGCCTCGCGGAAGCGACGGGTCAGTTGCACTGCGGTCAGGCCCAGTCGAAGGGCCACCTCCTTCACCGCGAGCGGCCGCGAGGCGCCTTCGCCGAGCAGTTGGGCCGCCTCGCGCATCGCTGATCCGGGCCGGCGCCGGTGCGCATCCGAGGCTGCGCCATCCGAGAGGCAGCAGAGCTGCCACAGATCGCACAACAGATGGGCGGCGAGCGCGTGCCCTCGCTGTCCGGCGCCACGCTCCTGCAGTTGATTCAGATACGCGTAATTGGAAGCGAGGCGCTCCAGGTCGCGAATCGTCCGCTTGCCCGGTCCGGGCAAGCCGGCGGCTGCTCGTTCGTCTTCGCTCACGGGCGGCGCGCTTGCCTGCCAGCCGCTTCGTGACGGGACGCTTCCCTCGGGCCCGTGCCACGCCGCAGCCGGGGGCTCATCTTGCCAGTCTTGCGCCGGGACCGGCGTATGGCCGCCTTCGGGTCCTTGTGTGTCCACGACCGTCGTCTCCTTCGCCGCTTCGGTCAGGCTGCTGTCCTCCTCCGTATCGTCTCGCATCGAATGGCTGCTCTTCTCGTTACGCCGCGTCTGGCAGCCGCCTGCGCCCATACCGGCTGCGGAGTGCGACGGCTGCCAGTCGAAGCGATAGAAGTGAAAGGACAGCGGCTCCAGCACCTCGCGCTCGAACAGCATGCCGGGCGGACAGAGGACGACGTCGCCGAATGCGGCTTCGCCGCTTGCCGTGCCGATGCGATAGCGAAAGCGGCCCTCAACTACCGCAAACAGCACCCAGGAGTCGTAACGGTCGGACACTTTTTGAAATACCGTAATGCCTTCCCAATACACCTGTGAGCTGGAATGCGGACGAATCAACGGGTCCAGCCTGCTCATCGTCATCCCCCCCTGCAACGATTGAAATTATGGATATGTCTATCGTAATTGCGTCCATGTCAAAAGTAAAGAACAGCTTATATAATGAGGAGAATATGTACGCAAGCCAGTCTCAAACGGTTGGTTCAAATGCAAACATTGTGAAATTTCGTGCAAAAGGATCAGAGGGACAGCGCAATCACGCGAGAAACGGAAGAAGAGAAAGAGGAGGCGCAGGGAAAATGCGAAACGAAACGGTACAAACCGATATTACCGTCGTCGGCGGCGGGCTGGCCGGGGTGAACGCGGCGGTGGCGGCGGCTCGGCTCGGGCGCACGGTGGCGCTCGTGCAGAATCGGCCGGTGTTGGGCGGCAACTCGAGCAGCGAGGTGCGGGTGTGGGTATGCGGCGCGACGGCGCACGGGACGCACCGCTACGCCCGTGAGACGGGGATCATGGGCGAGATGTTCGTGGAGAATCAGTTCCGCAATCCGGACGGCAACCCGTACTTCTGGGACAATGTCGTGCTGGAGACTGTGTTGGCTGAGCCCAATATTCAGCTGTTCCTGAATACGGACGTCCACGAGGTGGAGGCGGACGGGGACGAGGCCGATCGCCGCATTCGCTCGGTGACGGGCTGGATGATGGGCTCGGAGCGGCGTATCCGCTTCGAGAGCGAGATCTACCTCGACTGCACGGGCGACGGCCTCGTCGGGTTCATGGCCGGAGCCAAGTACCGGATCGGCCGCGAGGCGCGCAGCGAGTACAACGAGATCTGGGCGCCGGAGGAGGCGGACGGCATCACGCTCGGCAGCACGATCCTGTTCTACAGCAAGGATGCCGGTCATCCGGTCAAGTACGTCGCGCCGAGCTTCGCCAAGGACATCACCAAGACATCGATCCCGATGAAGCGGGTCATCCGCAGCGGCGACTCGGGGTGCTTCTACTGGTGGATCGAGTGGGGCGGCGAGCTCGATACCGTGCACGAGAACGAGCGCATCCGCGACGAGCTGTGGTCGGTCATCTACGGCATCTGGGATTATATCAAAAATTCCGGCCAGTTCGACTCCGAGAACATGACGCTCGAATGGGTCGGCTCGCTGCCCGGCAAGCGCGAATACCGCCGCTTCATCGGGGACTACGTGCTGAATCAGAACGATATTCTGGCGCAGGAGGAATTCGAGGACCGCGTCGCCTTCGGCGGCTGGTCGATCGACCTGCATCCGCCGCAGGGGATGTATGCCACCGAGAGCGGCTCCAAGCATCTGCACGCCGACGGCAACTATCATGTGCCCTTCCGCTCGCTCTACTCGGCGAATGTCGCCAATCTGATGTTCGCCGGCCGCAACATCAGCGCGACCCACGTCGCCTTCGGCACGACGCGCGTCATGGCGACCTGCGCGGTCATCGGCGAAGGGGCCGGCACTGGCGCGGCGCTCGCCGTCCAGCACGGCACGACGCCGCGCGGCGTCTACCAAGAGCATCTGCCGGAGCTGCTGCAGACGCTGCTGCGCCAGGACGCCTCGGTACTCGGCGTGCGCAATCAGGATGCCGACGATCTGGCGCGCGGCGCCGCGGTCAGCGCCTCCGGCACGTTGCGGCGACTCGGGGTCGAGGTGCCAGCCAGGGCGTATGCGCTCGAGGAGGATGCGGGCCTGCTCTTCCCGGTAGACGGGGCGCTCTCGGAGCTGGAGCTGCTCGTCGACGCGCGCGAGGCCGGCACGCTTGCGGTCGAGGTGTGGAGCACCGGCCGTCCGCAGAACTACGTGCCGCATACGCAGGAGACAAGCGCGGAGGTCGAGGTCGCGGCGGGCGGTCGGCAGTGGGTCAAGGTGCCGGTGGCATGGCAGCCCGGCGAGCCGCAGAATGCGTTCGTCATCGTCAAGGCCAATCCGGCGCTCAGCCTCTATCTGTCGGATGAGCCGCTGAGCGGCGTGCTGGCGTTCCAGAAGAATGCCGGGGCGCGCACGGTCAAGCAGCTGGAGGATCACGGCCAGGATCAAAAGGTCGTGGAATGGAGCATGCGCAAGTTGGTACGGCAGCCGATATGCTTCCGCGCCTATCCGCAGACGACGGCGTACGCGCCGGAGCGCGTAATCGACGGCTACGTGCGGCCTTACGGCGGTCCGCATCTGTGGATGTCCGAGCCGCTGGCCGCCGGGCAGGAGGCGTGGGTGGAGTTGGCCTGGGAGACACCGCAGCAGGTGCGCGAGGTGCGGCTGATTTTCAACGACGATGTGAATGAGGACCTGATCAATCTGCATCATCACCGGACGGACTTCGAGGCGATCCCGGAGCTGGTGCGCGATTATCGGCTCGAGGGCGAGGTAGACGGCACGTGGCAGGTGCTGCACCGCGAGACGGGCAACCATACGCGCAAGCGTGTCATTGCGCTGGAGCAGGCGGCCACAGTGACGAAGCTGCGCTGCGTCATCGAGGCGACGAACGGCGGGCCGCGCGCCGAGCTGGTGGAGATCCGGGCGTACGCGTAATCGGAGATTCGGAAGTATAGATTCGGCCACACGCGTCAGTTGTTGGTCAAGCAGGAGATCGTTCGTCGTGAGCAGGCGGCAGGCGGCCGTTATTCGCACATACGCTTGAGATAGGAAGCGCACTGGAGAGAGCGGCTCGTAAGCGCGAGCGGGGCCGCATGGTGAGCGACTTGCGTATGCGAGAGCGCGCCTGAATAGTCATCGACGAGCGGATAGGCGAGCGGGACTGTGTCGACGACGACGAGCGGTATGGGTGAGCGCAGGGCGGCACGGGGCAGCACGAGTGGAATTGTGGGCGAGCTGGCTTGGTCGAACTGCAAAAATACAGTCCAATTTCCGAAATCGACCTGTATTTAATGAATAAAATGTAAAAGTGCAGTTTATTGTCGCCATTGAGCCGAAATTGTCGGCTTTCGCGCCGAATAAACTGCACTTTTGCAGTTCGTAAACCCCATTGCGCTCTAATCCGCTAAATGAACTGCACTTTTACATTTCAAAGCCCGTGCTCTGGCGTCACACGCAGCACCGGTGGGACTCGCGTCAACTGCCACGCATATTGTGACTGGTCGAACCCGCCCGGCAGGTGTATGATGGAACGAGTGAATTTGGCGGACGAGGTGTGCAACTAGTGGGATATGTTCTGCTTGTGCTGGCCGCGCTGTCGTGGAGCTTTGTCGGCATTCTGGTCAAGGGCGCCTCCACGATGCTGGACAGCACGACAATTACGTTTGCCCGTTTTGGGCTCGGCATCGTGTTTCTCGGCCTGTTCATTTGGATGAAGGACCGCGGCTTTAAGCTGCGCTTCGGATTGAAGTGGGTCTGGCTGGGCGCGCTGGGCAAGTGCTGCAATTATTTTTTCGAGAACTACGCGATCTCGATCGGCTACGCGTATGGCAATATTCTGGTGCCGCCCATTCAGACCGTACTGCTGCTTATCATTTCGGTTGTCTTCCTCAAGGAGGGCATCTCGCGCCGCGGCTGGGTGGCGGCCGCGCTCTGTATCACCGGTGTGCTGCTGATCAGCTGGAACGGGATGCCGCTCGGCGAGCTGCTCGCGGGCGGGGGCTGGACGACAGTGCTCTATACGATCTCCGCATGCGGCGTTGTATTCCATGTGCTGAGCCAGAAGATTCTGATCAAGGAAATGGATGCGGGCAATATGAATTTCAGCGTGTTCCTGCTGTGCACGCTCTTGATGGCTGCGCCGCTGCCGTGGCAATTCGAATGGTCCGGGGAAATCAGCGGGTATAGGCTGGCGGCGCTAGGGGCGCTTGGTCTGATTACCGGCCTCAGCTTCTACTGGTTCGCGCAGTCGCTCAAGATGGTGCCGTTCGCAGTGGCGGTGATCGTCAGCAATTGCTCGGTACTGTTCACGATTCTGTGGTCCTACCTCGTGTACGACGAGCCGATTACCGGTTATGTACTGAGCGGGGCGGGGGTCTGTCTGGCCGGTCTGCTGCTGCTCAATTTGCCGGCGCGGCGGGTGCGGGGGCTCAAGGGCATCTAGCAAGGTCGGAATGAATCGCGATAGTATAAGCCGAGCACCGGGAATTCATATTCCCGGTGCTCGGCTTTGTTGCGCTTTCCGGCGCATTCACGAAGAAGATTGCAGATCTGCATTACGAATCAGAGGGGAGCTGCGAATTAAAATTACGCATCAGAACTACGCATCAGAATTACACATCAGTGCTACGCATCAGAGTTAGCATCAGAATTAGGCATTAGCCGTTCACCAATTCAAGGATGCGCATGTAGTCTGAGTCGGCCTGGAGAGCAGCGATCGCATCGTCCCAGTCCGCCAGCGCAGCCCGGCCGGTGATGACATCGTCCTGCAGCTCGGTCAGCTCTTGCGCCCACTCCTGCCAGCGCACACGGTCGTCGTTGCGCAGCCATCGCGCGGGCTGAACGGGAGCCGGCTGTGCGGCATGAATCTCGCTCCGGGCCGCCCGCACCGCCTCGATGCCGACGGGCGCGTTGGCGCTATCCGTGCCGGCCAAGGCCTGGTCTGGATGTCCGAAGTCGCCCAGCAGCTCGTCCGCCAGCGCATCCTGCGTCGGATCGCCCAGCACGCGCTGGGGATCGGCGAGCAGATCGAGCAGTTGCAGCGCTTGCTCGGCCTCTTCCGCAGTGGACATGCGGGGAATGATGTACAGCCCCTCGTGCGCGGGCCCGGCGGCAGTGATCGGAGCGGCGTCCGCATCGGCGCGCAGCGCGGTCAGCGGCAGCAGCTCCACGAGGGTGCCCTCGTCTCCGGCGTTCGCCTGACCCGCCGCTGCGAGATCGATATCGAGCCCGGCAACGGCGCCGAGCGCCGTGTCGCCGCTGAGCAAATCAGGCAGCTCGTCCGCCGTTACGCGCGCGTAGTCCGGATCGATGAGACCTTCTTCGTATGCGGTGCGCAGCCACTGCAGCGCATCGCGCGTCGCCTCGCTGACGAGCGTATCGACGATGCCGGCGTCCGTCTCCTTGAGCCGGCTGCCGCTCGCATTGTACACGCGCAGCGCCCAGTCGAAGGCGCCGCCGTCCGCGCCAGCGGCGAGCAGCTGTCCTCTCTCGCCCTGCGCCTGCATCTCGCGCAGCGCCGTGAGCAGCTCGTCCATCGTCTGCGGCACGGCCAGACCGTAGCGGTCCAGCAGGTCCCGGCGCAGCGCGGGGAACGGCGCATCGACCGGCGAGACCGGCCGCGGTACGCCGTATACGGCGTCGTCCCCCATCGCAATCTGTTGCCAGGCGGCCTCCGGCAGCGCGGCCAGATGCGGATAATCGGCGATCCGGTCCGTGAGCTCCGTGGCGATGCTGCTCAGCAGACCCGGCTCGTACAAGTACGGCTCCGGCAGGTACAGCAGATCGGGTAGATCGCCAGCGGCGATCATGAGGTTGGCCTTGTCCTGGTAATGCGGCCCCTTGACTGCAGTCAGCTCGACCGTCGCGCCGAGCTGCTCGCTCAGCGCCTCTGTCATCGGCGCGAGCGCTAGCAGCTCCTCCGTCAGGTCCCCCGGGACCGGCACGACCACGCGCAGGGGCACCAGCGACTGCGTCGACTGGATACTGCCCTGGCGGTGAATGACGATGCTGCGGTCGGCGCTGCGCCAGTCGACCTTGCGTCCGTCCGCCTGAGCGGCCCAGCGCAGCGGAATATACGGCTCGCCCTCGATCAGCCTTGCCGGAGCGGGCAGCGGCTGCGGCTGGCCGTCGACCTCGCCGTGCGGGCTGTCCATGTAGAGCCGCAGCTGCCGGCCCTCGCGCTGGGCTTCGATCAATTGCATGTCCGGATTCCAGCTCACCTCGTAACCGAGCGCGGTCAGCAGCGCCTCTGCCGGAGCCAGCGTATGGCCGCCGAGCAGGCGTGCCTCCAGCGCGAGCGGCTCGGCATTGCCGGCCAGATAGACGGGCGGCGAGACAGCCTCGCGCGCTTCGGCGGGAGCGGCCGGTGTGTTGACGGGAGCCGCCGGGCTGCCGTTGTGCGCAGGTGGCGCCGGCGGAGCCGTCAGATCCGCATGCGCGGCCGGGCCCGGGATGGCAGCGGTTGCGAGCAGAGCCGCCAGAGCGGGCGGAAGAATGAATCGGGTTCGTTTCATGAGTTCGCTCCTTTATTTGGGAATGGAGATGCCTCTGTGGAGCGGAGGCTCGGCCATCGGCTGGCCGTCCACCCTCTATCCTACCGGATTCCGGAAGCGATTGTAAATATGCCCGGTTCCTTAATCGACCTGTTCGTCGTCGCCCGGTCCGGAAGCAAGGGCCGGGGCCGGCGTCACCCGCCACTGGTTCACAAAGCCATCCTCCAGCACGATGTCCGTGCCGGTACCGTGCAGCGCGTAGCTGCGGTAGGCGGCCGGCGACAGGCGGATCTCGCGGTGAAACAGCCGCGACATGTAGGGCAGGCTCCAGCCGAGGCGGTCGGCGATCTCGGAGACGGTCCAGTCGGTGAATTCGAGGTATTCCTTGGCCTTGGCCAGCCGCAGCGTCTGATGATAGCGGATCGGCGTCATGCCCGTCCGTTGACGGAAGAGTGAGATGATGTAATGGCGGTGAAAGTTGTACTGCGCGGCGAGCTCTTCGAGCGGGACGCGGCGGTCGAGGCGCTCGGCCAGATAGGCCGCCATCGGAAAATCCGGAACAAGCGCAGGGTCGCAGCGGTGCGATGCGGCCTCGCTGCCCGGGATCAGACCGAGCAGCGTGCTCTTGAACAAGCCGTCGATGCGCAGCGGCAGCAGCGGCTCGGGCGCGAGCAGCTGGCGCAGCGAGAGCTTGAAGACGCGCTTCAGATCGGTCAGGTCCTCGTCGGAGCAGTCGAAGGTGCGCGGCAGCCGTCCCATCCACTCCGCGAGCCCATTCTCCGTCAGCACAAACTTGAAATCGAGCGTAATGGACGGCTCCGAAAAGGACAGGCCGTGCCGCAAGCCCGCGGGGAGCACGCAGCAGCATCGCTTGTCCAAAGGCCGCACGCCCCCGTCCGCGCGCAGCTCGCCGCCTCCTTCAAGGACGACGAGCAGCTGCGAAAAGCCCTCGTGCCGGTGCGGCTCGACGGCGCTCCCCGCCGGGTAGTCGACGCGTGCGGTCCAGAGCAGCCGCGCCTGCCCGTCTCTCGGATGCTCCTGCACCTGCAATCCCCTCCATTTCCGTTGAATCGTACAAAAAATCGTCGTTCCGTCAATCGATTCGAGGCCCTGAATCCCCTACACTATATCTAGAGCCCGCTAAGCGTCAAAGTGGCTCCTGCCGCGGAGTAGCGCGGAGGGCGGATAGCCCATCTGTTTTTTGAAGACGCGATTGAAGTGGGCTTGATCGCTGAACCCGAGATAATCGGACGTCTCGCCGATCGTCTTGCCGGCTGTCAGAATGAGGTCGCGTGCCGCCTGGATCCGGAGATGGTGGACATAGGCGGTCGGGGTCATCCCGGTCACCTCGCGATACGTCTGCGTCACGTAATTGGGCGAACGCTGCAGGTGACGAGCCAGTTCATCGAGCCGCAGCGGTTCGCGGTAGCGCGCGATCAGGTAGGCTTGCGCGGCTTCGACGAGACGCCGCTTCGCGGCCGAATAGCGGTCCATCTCCAGCTCGCGGCCCATCAGTCCGAGCAACTCGATGACGCCGCCCGTGCAGATCGCGCGGGCATGCGGGAGACGGCCGTACCAGTGCTGCGCAATGAGGGCGAAGCGCTGGTGCAGATAGTCCGAGTTGCGCGCGCGCACGAGCCAGATCGCCGCGGGGTCGGGCAGCGGCAGCGCGGGCGGTGCCGGAGCGAGGAAGTGGGCGGAATACTTCTGATGCGGCCCTTGCGGATCGTTGCTGGCGGAGCGCAGCGTCCCCTGCGGGATGTAGAGCAGGTCGCCCTTGTGCAGCGCGAGCTCGGCCCCGTTCAGCCGGTAGGTGAGCTGCCCGCGCGCGACGAGCAGCAGGATGCTGTGCTCGGTCGGCGCCTCGTCCTTGCGCCAGCCGAGCACCATGTCGTCGAGTACGACAGCATGGAGGTCGAGCATGGGGTCGGCGTGCTCCTTCCTGTATCAGAGTATGGGATACCACTTATTGTACAAGAGAATGAGGCACTTGAGAACCCGCAAGCAGAGAGGAGGTGCTGCACATGACCTGGCATCCGGTAGCGAGCGTGGACGAGCTGGCGGAGGGCACGTATCGCATCGTTGAATTACAAGGCCGGTCGATCGGCGTGTATCACGTAAAAGGAAAATTCTATGCCGTGCACAACTATTGCCCGCATCAGGGCGCCGAGGTATGCCGCGGCCCGGTATGCGGGACCGCGCTGGAGTCGGAGGTCGACACCTTCGTGTTCGGGCGCGAGGACGAGATTCTGCGCTGTCCCTGGCACGGCTGGGAATTCGACCTGACCACCGGCCATTCGCTGTTCAGCCCGCGCGTGCGCGTGCGCGCCTATCCGGTGGAGGTGCAAGACGGCCAAGTCTGCGTCAAATTAGGAGATCGTACGAAGAAGGGAGTCTGATTCATGACCACCACATCTGTTCCATTAGGTTCAACTGCCTCCAATAAGTCCGATAAGTCCGAACCGCTGCCGATCATCGATTGCGACGTGCACAACCAGCTGCGCGGCAGCCAGGATCTGCTGCCGTATCTCGATCCGATCTGGAAGCAGGAGGCGGGATTGCGCGGCGGCGGGCTGCCGTACATCTCGCCGATCGGAAGCAAGCGCAAGGACGCCGATCCGCCGAGCGGTTTGCCGGTCGGCTCCGATCCGCACTATATGATCGAGCATTTGCTCGATCCGTTTCACATGGACTACGCCATTCTGTGTTCGGATTCGACGATCGGCGTATCCGCCTTTGCGGACGCGAATTATGCGGCGGCAATCTGTCGTGCGTACAACGACTACCTGATTGCCGAATGGCTGCCGGTGACGCCGCGCTTCAAGGGTCTGATGTGCATCGCTACGCAGGACCCGCTCGAGGCGGCGCGCGAGATCGATCGCATCGGCCCGCATCCGGACATTGTCGGCGTATCGGTCATTGGCGGCTCGCGGATGCCCTACGGCCAGCGCTTCTTCCATCCGATCTACGAGGCTTGCGTGCGCCACGGGCTGCCATACGTCATTCATCCAGGCTCCGAGGGCAGCGGCATCTTCAACCCGCCGACCGCAGTCGGCTATGTCTCCAATTACTTGCAGTGGCACACCTGCCTGCCGCAGACCTACATGGCCCACCTGGTCAGCTTCGTCTGCGACGGCGTATTCGAGAAGTTCCCCGGCCTCAAGGTCGTGCTGAGCGAGGGCGGGGTGAGCTGGCTGCCGCCGCTGCTGTGGCGGCTCGACAAAAATTACAAGGGCCTGCGCGCCTCGGTGCCGTGGCTGAAGCGGCTGCCCAGCGAATATGTGCGCGATCACTGCCTGCTGACGACGCAGCCGATCGAGGAGCCGGACAATCCGAAGCATCTGGCGATGATGTTCGAAATGTTCGACGCGGAGAACATGCTGCTCTTCTCCAGCGACTATCCGCACTGGGACTTTGACGATCCGACGAAGGTGCTGCAGCGTCTTCCGCTGGAGAAGAAGCGTAAAATATTTGCCGAAAATGCGCGGGCCTTGTTTGGACTCCATTAGCCGAAAACCTTTCTTTCCGTAATTCCCATCGGAAAGAAAGGTTTTTTTTCTTGCAAACCTTCTTTAATTGAGCTATGATAATTTTCAACATAATTCTTACTAAAAAAGTCGGAATTAATCGCGCGTCCGAATGACGCAACAAGGAGAGTTGAAATCATGTTGAAAATTTTGCGTACGCTTGCCGTGTTGACCATACTGCCTGCCTTGCTATTGTCCGCCTGCGGGGGAGCGGATAACGACGGCAGCAATGGCGGGAATCAAGGCGCAGCCGGTTCGGATGGCGCTCCCGAAGCGGTGACGCTGCGCCTGGCCCATGTGGGATCGGAGACGCATCAATATCAAATCGCGGCGGAGAAGTTCAAGGAGCTGGTCGAGGCGGAGACGGACGGTGCGGTGAGGATCGACATTTTCAATAACGGCGTGCTCGGCAACGAGGACGAGACGATGGAGCAGGTGCTCGACGGTACGCTGGACATTGCGGCCGTCGTCGCCGACAGCTCGTTCGCGAATATTGTGCCGGAGATGAACGTGTTCGGCATTCCGTATCTGTTCCGCGATCTGGAGCACGTCTATGCCACGCTGGACGGCGAGGTCGGACAAGACCTGATCGCGCTTGCCGATGCCAAAGACATGAAGTTCCTCGGCTTCTGGGAAATCGGCCTGCGCCAGCTCACCAACAGCAAGCGCGAGGTCGCTGAGCCGTCGGATCTGGAAGGGCTGAAAATTCGCGTGCAGCCTTCGCCGGTCTGGGAAGCGCACATGTCGGCGCTCGGCGCAAGCGCCACGCCGATTGCCTTCAACGAGCTGTATTCGGCGATGGATCAGGGCGTCGTGGACGGGCAGGAGAATCCGCTCAACACGATCTATTCGATGAAATTCTACGAGGTGCAGCAGTATCTGTCGCTGACCAATCACACGTATTCGCCGGCGGCCGTGGCGATGAGCACCGACACATGGGAGAGCCTGACGGAGGCGCAGCAGGGCATCGTCGAGGAAGCGTTCCTGGCGGCGCAGCAATACCAGCGCGAGGAGCTGGCCCGCATCAACGCGACGATCCTCGATGAGATCAAGGAGACCGGCGTCGTCGTCACCGAGCCCGATATCGCAGCGTTTCGCGAGGCGACCCGGAATGTCAAGGATGTGCTCAGCAAGCAGGTGCCGGCCGAGTTGATCGAGCGCATCGAAGCGGTTAACTAACGAGCAAAACGCCGGCAGGCTGTCCGGCAGGCTGCGGCAAGTCGGGCGCAGCCTGCTTTGCTGTTTCGGGAAGGAGGCGCGCATGAGAAAGGGACTGCATTATATCGGCTACACCCTGGAATTTCTGACCTGCCTGTTTTTGAGCGCGACGGTGCTGCTGACCCTGATCCAGGTGGTGTATCGCTTCGTGCTGAGCATGCCGCTGCCTTGGTCGCAGGAAGTAATCATGATCAGCTTTGTCTGGTTCGTGTTGTTCGGGGCGGCGCTGTCGGTCAAGCACAAGGAGCATCTCAAGGTCGAGCTGCTGGACAAGGCGCCGCCCGTCGTGAAGCGGTCGCTTCAGGCAATCGAATTGCTTGTGGTGTTCGTCTTTGTGCTCGTTTTCGTGTACTACGGCTTTTTGCTCGTTCGGGATAATCTGGCCTCGGGGCAGCAGATCGGCTTCTTGCCGATCAAGGTGGCCTACGTGTACGCCGCGCTTCCGATCAGCGGGCTGTTCATGCTCTACTACGCAGTGAAGGGGCTGATCGTGAAGTGATTTACCTTGTGCCGGCCCTTTTCCTGCTCTTTTTTATCGGCGTGCCGATTGCATACGCGCTCGGCTTTACCTCGATTGCAGCGTTATGGCTCACCGACCCCGACCTGCTGATCAACGTGCCGCGCCGTATTTTTCGCGGCGTGGATAATTTTGCGCTAATCGCGATTCCGCTGTTCATCATGGCCGGTGAAATCATGTCGAAGGGCGGCATTTCGGCCAGACTGATTCGCTTCGCGCAGACGCTGGTCGGTCATCTGCCCGCCGGCCTCGCGATGGTCGTCGTGCTGGCGAGCGCCTTCTTCTCGGCGGTCACCGGCAGCGCGATCGCGACGGCCGCGGCAATCGGCGGCATGCTGATCCCGGCGATGAAGGAGCACGGCTACGATGTACGCTTCTCCGCGAGCCTCGTGGCGACCTCGGGCATCCTCGGCCCGATCATCCCGCCGAGCATTTTCATGGTGCTGTACGGGGTGATTGCCAATGCCTCGATTGCCGATCTGTTCGTGGCCGGCGTGGCGCCGGGCGTGCTGATCGCCCTCGGCTTGCTGGCGTACTGCTATTATATCGGCAAGAAGCACCAGTATCAGGGGCAGGAGCGGCGCGCGAGCGCGAGAGAAGTGGCGATTGGCCTCAAGGATGCGCTGCTGGCGCTGCTCATGCCTGCGATCATGGTAGGCGGCATCCTGTCGGGCGTCTTCACGGCGACGGAGTCGGGCGTGGTGGCGATTGTCTACGCCCTGCTCATCGGCCTGTTCGTGTATCGCGAGCTCAAGCTGAAGGACCTGGCGGACATCCTGCTCAACACCGCCAAAATCTCCGCCGCAATCATCTTCCTGATCGGCTCGGCCGCGCTCTTCACCTGGCTGCTGTCCTACCACCGGGTACCGGAGCAACTGATCGAGCTGCTTGGTCCGATCGCAGAGAACAAGCTGCTGCTGCTGCTCGTCATTAACTTGCTGCTGCTTGTGGCCGGCACCTTCATCGATGCCATCAGCGCGCTGATGATCTTCACGCCGCTGCTGCTGCCGCTTGCGACCGCCGTAGGGATCGATCCGGTGCACCTGGGCATCATTATGGCGGTCAACGTGTCCATCGGTCAGGTGACGCCGCCGGTCGGCGTCTGCCTGTTCGTCACCTCGTCGATTGCCAAGATCAAAGTGTCGCAGATGTTGGTCTTCGTGTGGCCCAAGGTGGCTATCTTGCTCGCCGTGTTGTTCCTCGTCACGTATGTACCGCAGATTTCGCTGTTTTTGCCGGATGTGCTGAGCGGCTGGACACAATAGCTGAGCAGATGGACGCAATAGGCTAGCGGCTGGACACAATAGCTGAGTATATGGACGCAATAGGCGAGCGGCTGGATGCAATAGCTGAGCAGATGGACGAAATAGGCTAGCGGTTGGATGCAATAGCTGAGCAGATGGACGAAATAGGCGAGCGGCTGGATGCAACATATAGGAGCAATAATTGTGGTATGAGCACGACATGATGATGCGCGGTAAGACATGTGGCGCCAGCAGGTTCTTGGACCTGTTCGGCGCCGATTTTTTAAATATATAGCGTATAAGTTTCGCGCTTATAAATTATATATTCTCGGAACGAAACTCGCTGCGCCGCCAAAGACGGCTTGTCCGGTTCGCCTTGAGTCGCGGTTGATGTCTGTAGCGGACAGATATGACCGCTACAGCGACGAATCCGCGGCATTCTAATTGTAACGGACACTTCTGACCGTTAGAGAGGTTTTTCCTCTTCGTTGCTGCCAATAACTTGGTCTAACGGACAAAAATGTCCGTTAGACCAATGGAACTGCTTGAAATTACGCGCTAACGGACAAAAGTGTCCGTAAGGCGCAGATTGCCTTAAACGTAAATTGACACGCCCGCCCACATCTCCCGTACCGCCCCCCGCATCTCCCGTACCGCCACCCGTATCTCTCGTACGCCCCCGCATCTCCCGTACCGCCACCCGTATCTCTCATACGCCCGCCCACATCTCCCGTACCGCCGCCCGCAACTCCCGTACCGCCGCCCGCAACTCCCGTACCGCCGCCCGTATCTCTCGTACGCCTGCCCGCATCTCCCGTCGCTTCGCCCGTATCTCCCGTACCGCCGCCAGCAGCCGTACAGAGTCGCTAACCGGAAGCCGTGCTGTTTGGCACGATCCGCGCCTGCCTGACGATCTTGACTGCGTTCCATCGTCCACGCCCTGCCTTTGGCGCTCATGAGCCAAGCGCTCCCAGCTCAAAGCGCCTTGTGCTGCCCGTACCGAACGCGCAAGCCAGGCGTGCGGCGCGGAGGAGCGCGCGGAGGAGCGCGTGGAGGACCACGCGAAAGCCAGACGTGCGGCGAGGTGTGCGGCGGAGCGGAGGACCACGTGGAGGACCACGTGGAGGACCGCGCGGAGGATCACGCGGAGGCAGCGAAGCGCCGCAAGTCGCCTATTTATTCCACCAGATCGGGTATTTCTCCAGATTCGCCGGTAAAATTTCAAGGAATCGGGTTGCCGCTCCTCTTACAATATGGACTAAGAGGAGGGCTTCACCATGAATACAACGGTTTCCCCGCCCCCGGAGGCGGCCGCTCGGCCGCAATCGGGCAAGCCGGGCGGGCGGCAGGGATTCAGCCGCAAGCGGTTCAGGCAAAACATTCCGCTGCTCGCGATGTTTTTGCCGGTCGTCGCCTTTTACGTCATCTTCAAGTATGCGCCGATTGCCGGAAATGTGATCGCTTTCAAGGATTACAACTTCTTTGACGGCGTGTTCGGCAGTCCATGGGTCGGACTGCACAACTTCGAGCTGTTGTTCACACAGAGCCGCACCCTCTCGATTATCCGCAACACGCTGATGCTCAGCCTGCTTCAGCTGCTCTTCGGGTTCCCGGCGCCGATCATCCTGGCGCTGATGCTCAATGAGGTGCGCAAAGTCCTGTTCCGCCGCGTGTTGCAGACGATCGTGTATTTGCCTCACTTCTTCAATTGGGTCATCATCGGCGGCATCGTCGTGACGGTGTTCTCGATGGAGGCAGGCACGATCAACCACTGGATCGAACGCTGGTTCGGCGAGCCGTATCCGTTCCTCTACAAGCCGATCTCCTGGATCGCGGTATTCGTCAGCTCGGGCGTGTGGAAGGAGATGGGCTTCGGCACGATCATCTATCTGGCCGCGATGTCCACGATCGACCCGGGGCTGTACGAGTCGGCCAGCATGGACGGGGCGAGCAAGCTGCGGCAGATCTGGCACATCACGCTGCCGGGTATCCGTTCCATCATTGTCATCCTCTTCATTCTGTCTACCGGCAACATCATGGAGGTCGGCTTCGACCAGGTGTTCATGCTGCAGAACGGCGTCGTCTCCGACGTCTCCGAGGTGATCAGCACGTACATCTATCGCGTCGGGCTCAAGGGGGCGCAGTTCAGTCTGAGCGCGGCGATGGGACTGTTCGAGGCGCTCGTGGGGCTGGTGCTCGTGGTCGCGGCCAATTGGGTCGCGCGGCGATTCGACCAAGGCTTATTTTAAGGGGGTGGGCGTGTGAAGGACACGACTGGAGACAAGTGGTTCTATGCTGTTAATTACGTGCTGTTGTCGCTGATCGGGCTGACCTGCCTGTTCCCGCTGGTCCATGTCGCCGCGCTGTCGCTCAGCGATTCGGGCGCGATCATGTCCGGTCTGGTGACGATCTGGCCGCGGGGGTGGACGCTGGATGCTTATGAGATGCTCTTCAAAGGCACGAATGTCATCGGCGCCTTCGGCAACAGCCTGCTGATCACGCTGGTCGGCGTTGCCCTGAGCATGCTGCTGACGATGCTGGCGGCGTATCCGCTGTCCAGGCGCTACTTTTATGCCCGCCGGGCGTTTACGCTGCTGATGGTGTTCACCATGCTGTTCGGCGCGGGCATTATTCCGACCTATCTGGTCGTCAAGGGATTGGGCCTGATCAACACGTATTTTGCGATCTGGCTGCCAGCCCTGGTCAGCACGTACAACATGCTGGTGATGAAGAGCTTTTTCGAGAATCTGCCGGAGGAACTGCAAGAGGCCGCCCGCATCGACGGCTGCGGCGAGCTGCGGCTGCTGGCGCGGATCATGCTGCCGCTGTCGTTGCCGATGATCGCTACGCTGTCGCTGTTCTATGGGGTATACTACTGGAATGCGTTTATGAATGTGCTGATCTATATCAACGATACCGACAAGTACAACCTGTCCGTCCTCGTGCAGCAGATGATTCGCAGCCAGCAGATTACCCAGGAGATGGTCTCGTTCCAGCCGGAGGAAGCGGCGCGGATGACGCCCGAGGCGATCAAGTCCGCAGGGGTCGTTGTCATGATCGTGCCGATGCTGCTCGTCTACCCGTTCTTGCAGAAGTATTTCGTCAAGGGCGTGCTGATCGGTTCCGTGAAGGGCTAATGTATGGCAAGCACCACATTCTAATCTTGGGGGCGAAGAAGATGAACAAAAAAGGTTTTGTGGCGGCGGGGCTCATGCTCAGCCTGGCGATTGCGGGATGCTCGTCGAACGATGGCGGCGGCTCCGCCGATAACGGAAACGGTGCCGACGGCAACGAGCCGAAGGAAAAAGCGAACATCTCCAGCGCGATCTACGACCGCGGCAGCGTGCCGGCGGCCGAAGGCTCGATCGAGGACAATCGCTGGACCAGGTGGCTGTCGGAGAACGGGCCGGCCAATGTCACGTTCACCGCGGTTCCGCGCTGGGAATCGGAGGACAAATACAATACGCTGCTTGCTTCGGGGAGCGCGCCGGATCTGCTGTTCGAGTACAGTCCCGCTATTCGCAACATCTGGTACCAACAAAAGCAGCTCCTGCCGCTCGACGAGCTGATTGAGGAGCACAGCACGTCGTACAAGGCGATGCTGGAGGACTATCCGGCGCTGCGCAAGGCCGGCACCCTGGACGACGGCAAGCTGTACTACTTTGGCCGGCTCAACGAGGTCGTGCCCAACCGGGCCGTGCTCATCCGCAAGGACTGGCTTGACAAGCTCGGTCTCGAATATCCGAAGACGACCGAGGAGCTGTACGAGGTGGCCAAGGCGTTCCGTACCGAGGACCCGGACGGCAACGGCAAGGACGACACGTACGGTCTGGCGGTCAGCGGCAACTCGACGCGCACGCTCGATCAGATTTTCCAAAAAATGGGCTTCGTTTTGCGAGACGATGAAATCGTTTACGCCTGGGACAGCTTCGAGGAAGAAGCCTCGTTCATGAAGCGCCTGTACGAGGAAGGCATCATTGACCGCGACTTCCTGAACGACAAAAACGGCGAGAACGCGCGCCAGGACTTCGTGACGGGCAAGCTCGGCATCTATCCGGTGCTGCTCAATTGGAAGACCTTCACGACGAACGAATACAAGACGCTCAAGGACAATGTGCCGGACGCCGAAATCATCCCGATTCCTTATCCGGAAAGCCGCGCCGGTGCGTTCACGCCGACCTTCGCCAATCCGGTCCAGATGACGGCGGCCATCAACCGCGGCGCGGACAATCCCGAAGCGGTCATGGCGTACGTGGACTTCCTGATCGAGCCGTCGACGGGGCAGACGCTCAAGTACGGCGTTGAAGGCGAGCATTACGAAATGGGCGAGAACGGCTGTCCCGTGGCCCTGGACAACGACAAGACGGAGCAGGTGGGCTACACGGTCGATCTGCAGATGCTGATGACTGCGCCGTATGTCCTGGAGGGCAAATGCGGCATGGAGTCGGAATTCAATCCGGAGGTGCCGCTCGAGCAGGAAGGGCTGGATCTGTTCCACCAGGGGCTGGAAGCCTACATCGATCTGGATCGTCCGTATTCGGAGATCACGATCTCCGAGCATATGCCGCAGATGCCCAAGGAGCTGCAGACGACGCTCGGCGAGACGAACAAAACGATCGGCGATCTGTACTCGAAGGCCATCGTCAGCGGGTCCAACTATACGGTGCAGCAAGCGCTCGAGGAAGCGCAAAAGGTGTTCCAAAACGGGATGGGGCCCGAGGCCGAAGCGTGGTTGAAGGACTGGTACGCGAACAATAAGGATACGGCCTTCCTCGCCGAGGATCTGTACGCCGTGATCCGCGAGCAGCAAGGCATCGACAAATAATTTGGGCTATTGATTGCGAATAATTCGGCACACTACTCATGATGAAACGGAGCTGAAGCAGTCATGCGAAACACGAGCTATGCGGCAGGGGAGCCGATACGCGACTGGATCTATGCCGGTCCGTTCGAGCGGGATGTGTCGGAGCGCTACGATTCGAACTACCGCGTGCCGACTGCGCCGTACGCGCAGGAACTGCAGGAAGCCAAGCGGGAGGCGCCTTTGGGCGCCTTGCCGCAGGAAGGAGAGCCGCTGGCCTTGTACGGCCAGCGGCTTCGTTGGCGCTGCAAGCGCAGTGATCCGGCGGAGCGCAAGCTGACGTGGGCGCGCTTCGGCATTCACGCCCGCCTGCTCGCGACGTACGCGGCGAGCGCGATTGCCGTGCCGGAGAGCGGCACGCGCCGCTTGCGCGTGTGGGCGGCAGGGGCGGTGCAGCTGTGGGTCAACGGCCGGCCCGTGCTGGACGCGAGCCGGCTCGGGCGCGTCGAGGGCGAGTGGGAGGTCGAGGTGCCGCTGCACCGCGGCGACAATCGCCTCGTCGTGCTGCTATTCAATGTGCATCTGCATTGCACCAATTCCTTCTGGCTGACCGTGGAGGACAGTGCCTGTGAGACCCGGCTGCCGCTGCTGCTGGAGCCGCCGGCGCGTGAGGCGGTGGAAGCGGATCTGGCCAAGTTCTATATACCGCGGCCGTACGCCGAGCCGCACGAGACGATCAGACTCGGTCTGGAATCCCCGCTGCAGGCGGGCAGCCGCTGGGAGGTGACGGTCTACGCCGCCGAGCGCGGCGATCCGGCCGAGCGCGAGCCGCGCTGGCGCACCGAGGTGCAGGGCGTGGGAGATGCCCTGGAGCTGGCGCTGTGCTGCGGCGACGAGCTGGGTGGACCCGGGGAGTACGCGATCTGCATCGATGCGCTCGCAGCGGATGTGCGGATCGAGGGCGTGCAGCTGCCGCTGCAGCTGACGCCGTTCGTCACGGTGGAGCCGGACGCGTCGTATGCGGGCCGCAGCGGATGGCTGCAGGCGCATTATGCGTCGGAGGCGCTGGCGCGCACGAATGTGCGCGAGCATCTCTACCGGCAGGTGATGCGGCTGCGCGCTGGCGGCCCGGGGCAGCTGGAGACGGAGCGGATCGAAGCGACGATTGCCTATATCAATCGCCGCTACGATTGCGCCGATTTTGCGCTGCACGGCTTGCTGCGTCTCTATCATCGCCTGCTCGAACACGACGATGCGCCGGCCGAGCTGATGGCCCGGATGAAGACGTGCATCCTGGGCTTCAAGTATTGGGAGGACGAGCCGGGGCCGTCGATGATGTTCACGCGCTCGGAGAATCATGAGATTCTGTTTCACAGCGCCGAATATTTGGCGGGGCTGCTCTTTCCGGGGGAGCGCTTCGCCAGCAGCGGGCAGAACGGTCTCTTCCATATTCAGAAGGGCAAACGCATGGCCGAGCGCTGGATTCAGGAGAAGGGCCGCTACGGCTTCATGGAGTGGCATTCCAACACGTATTACGAGGAAGACATACTGGCGATGCTCAATCTGTACGACTTCGGCGAGGAGACTGGGTACATGCGCATTCTGGCGCGCCAGCTGCTCGACCTGATCGGCGTGCTGATCGCGACCCACAGCCAGCACGGCGTGATGGGCACGACGCACGGCCGCTGCTATGAGCATGCGCTGATGCAGCCGGAGCTGGAGAGCATGAGTCATCTCAATTGGCTGCTGCTGGGCGCGCCGCGGCGGCTGCGTGAGGACCGGCTGTCGATCGGCGCGGCGACGCTGATCGACAGCGGCTACGCGGTGCCCGGCGAGCTGGCCCGCATCGCTTCGTCGCCGGAGCCGCTGCTGACGCGGACGCGGATGGGGCTGTTTCCCCGCGAGGGGCTGGGCGGGGTCAATTGCTCGACCTACCGCACCGCGGATTACATGGTCTCGGGACTGGTCGAGTCGATGGCCGGCCGGGCGGGCCATCAGGTGCAGGCCGGGCAGGTGCTGCTCGGCGGGCGCGTGCCGGTGTTCGTCACCTGCTTTGACAACAAGTCCGCCGCGACGCGGCCGTCGTACTGGGGCGGACAGTATCGCAATCCCAAGACGGTTGCATATCGCAACCTGCTGGCTTACATTTATACTATTGAAGAAAAAGCCGGCTACACCCATTGCTACTTCCCGATGGGTCAGCTCGACGAGGTGGCCGAGGTGGGAGACTGGCTATGCGGCCGTCACGGCGACGCGTATGTCGCGGTCTATTGCAACAAGCCGTACACGATCACGCGCAGCGGGCCGGACAAGGACCGCGAGCTGCTCTGTCTGGAGAAGCGCTCCATCTGGCTGCTGGAGGCGGGCAGCGCGTCGGCCGACGGCTCCTTCGAGGCCTTTGCGCGGCGCATCGCGGGCGCCCGGCTGGAGCACCGGGGCGAGGACCTGCGATATGACTCGCCCTCTTGCGGCGAGCTGGCGCTCGGTTGGGAGACGACCTGCACGGCTGGCGGCGCGCCTGTGCTGGGCGAGGATCATCCACTGATCGACTGCCCGTACGGGCAGGGGGCGTACGGCAGCGGTCTGACGCGGCTGCGCCTGGACGAGGGCGGACGCGAGCGAATATTGAATTTTAACCTGTAAGGAGGCGAGGCGGAATGCGGCTGGGGGAGCGAGGGATGCGCTACAGCTTCAAGACCAAGCTGATCGTCAGCTTGTCGGCGGTCATCCTGCTGATCTTCTGCCTCAGCGGCTATATTTCCTACCGCATTCACCTGAGCCTCTTCGAGCAGGAGATCAGCAAGCAGTACACGAAGGCGAACGAGCAGGCGCTGGCGCGGCTCGACATTCATATTCAGAACTTGTATCGCACGTCGGACTATATCGTCTTCCACCCGTACGTGGAGCAGATCGTCAAGCGCTCCTCCGCGGAGGAAGGGCAGTCGGACTTCGAGCAGTACGTCAACAGCCAGGAGCTCAGCGAGCTGCTCAACAAGGTCAAGCTTGATGCGCCGCAGCTCAGCAGCCTCTACGTCTACAATCTGCAGGGCGTGCGCGTGTATTACGACAACAATCAGTCGGTCAACAAGCTGCTGCCGCAGACGTACGCCTCGCTGGCGCGGGAGCTGGAGGACACCAACGGCAGCACGGTGTGGCGCAGCATGGAGCTGCCCAGCGCGATCGAGCGCAGCGGCCACCGCCGCATGATCGTAGCCTCGCGCCTGATGAAGACAGCCCAGTTGGAGACGTACGGCGTGCTGATCATGGTGTTCGACCAGCAGTTGTTCTCGCGCTATCTGCGCGAGCTGACGGCCGACGAGGCGGGCCAGGTGTATCTGTTCGACCAGCGCGACCAGCTGCTCTATACCGACGACCGTGAACTTGACACGGCCGACGCCGCCCGGCTGCTGGGTGCGCGCGGGACGCAGGTGCGGCGCGAGGGCCAGGTGCCCTATCTGTACGCCAACAGCGAGGCGGATACGGTCGGCTTCACGCTCGTCAGCCGGGTGTCGCTGGAGAATATGCAGAGCCGCAGCGAGATCATCGTCAATATCGCGCTGTACTCGGCGCTGGTCAGCATCGTCATCGCCTGGGTGCTCATCCTGCTGACGAGCCAGCAGCTGCTGCGGCCGCTCAAGCTGCTGATGCAGGGCATGCGCCGCTTGCGGGAGGGCCGCTTCGATACGCGCGTCGAAATCCGGACGCAGGATGAGCTGGCCTTCCTCGGCCAGGGCTTCAATACGATGGCGGCCAACCTCGACGCGCTGATCCGCGAGGTGTACGAGCGTCGGCTGCGCGAGCGCGAGGCGGAGCTGAGCGCGCTGCAGGCGCAGCTCAATCCGCACTTCATGTACAATACGCTCGACACCATCTACTGGGAGCTGTACATGAAGGAGGACATGAAGACGGCGCGGCTGATCGTCGCCCTCTCGGAAATGCTGCGCTACGCGCTGGAGCCGGTCGGACGGATGACGACGCTGCGCGACGAGCTGCATCAGATCCGCAATTACTTCGCCATCCAGCAGGCGCGCTTCGAGGACGATCTGGAGACATCGGTCGAGGCGGACGACTCGGTGCTGGATGCCCAGGTTATCCGCTTCCTGCTCCAGCCGCTGATCGAGAACAGCTTCGTCCATGCCTTCCGCGATCATCCGTTCGATATGCGGATTCGCATCGTCGCCACGCACAGCGGAGAGCAGCTGCGTCTATTGATCGCGGACAACGGCCGCGGCATGGAGGAGGCCGAGATCCGCGAGCTGCTGGCCCAGCGGGAGCGTGGACGCGTGCGCGAGCAGAGCGAGCAGCAGGACCGGGAGCACATCGGCATGCGCAGCGTGCTGCGGCGGCTGGAGCTGGTCTATGGCCAGGCGGCGGGACTGGATATCGCGAGCGCGCCCGGCGCGGGGACGACGATCCGGCTGACGCTGCCGCTGGAGCTCAGGCAGGAATAGGGAGGACAGAGCATGAGACGATGCAGAGTGCTGATCGCCGACGACGAGCGCAAAATTCGCGAGGGCATGAAGACGCTGATCGCGCGCAACGCGCCGGAGTGGGAGGTGGTGGGCGAGGCCCGCACCGGCTGCGAGGCGCTGGAGCAATTGGAGGAGGCGGCCCCCGATCTGGTCATGACCGACATCCGGATGCCCCAGATGGACGGGATCGCGCTGACCAAGGAGCTGCATCTGCGCGCTCCGGACGTCGCTGTCGTCATCCTGACCGGGTACAAGGATTTTGAATATGCCCAGGCGGTGATCCCTTACGGCGTGCTCGACTTCCTGCTCAAGCCCTGCCCCGAGGAGCAGGTCGTGCGGGTGCTGGAGCAGGCGCGCGAGGCGATCCGGCGGCGCCAGGCCGAGCGCGAGCGCAGCCGCAAGGGGATGCGCCAGCTGGAGCTGATGACGGTGCGCTCGCTCATGCTGCGTCTGCCGTACGAGGCGGCGAGCCTGCCTGGCGTACGCGAGCATTACCTGGGCCGCGAGGTCTGGCTGCTGCAGGTCGATACGTACCTGCCCCCGGGTAAGGCCTACGGCTATAACGACATCGGCCTGCTCCAATTCGCCGTGCTCAACATCGCCGAGGAGCTCGCCGCCGGCCGCGAGCTGGACGCGCGCATCGTCCCAGTCGTGTACGATGCGTTCGCCCTGTTCGTGGCGCCGGAGGCCGCGGCTGCGCTGCCGCAGCTGATGCGCGAGCTGCGGGAGCAGGTGCGGGAGCTGCTGGGCCTCGAGGTGCATGCGCGCTGCGCGGGCATGGCGGAGGAGCCGGGCGAGCTGGCGGCCTGCATGGACCGGTTGCCGGAGCCGGGGGCCGGTCGAGGCGACATTGCTGGCGCGGCCGTCGCTCTGCCGCGCGATCAGGCGGAGATCCGGACTGTGCAGAATGCGATCATGTCCGCGATCATGCTCGGCGAGGGCGACCGGCTCGGGGCCGATCTGGAGCGGCGCGTCGAGCGGCTCCGGGCGCTGCGGCCAGCGCGTGCCAAGCGCGAGGCGCTGGCGCTGGCCCTGGCGCTGACCGGCATCATGGGCAAGGAGTTCGGCCTGAGCCGCGAGCCCGCGGCCCTGGCCGAGCGGCTGGACGCGCTCGATGCGCTGGCGAGCGCCGAGCGCGTGGCGAGCTGGGCGGCGGCGCGCGCAGCGGAGTTCCTGGCGGCATTCCGCACCTGGCTGCACGGGCAGAATCGCAACATCGTGGAGAAGGCGATCCAGTACATCGACCGCCACTATATGGAGCGCTGCGACCTCAAGGAGGTGGCCGGGGTCGTCCACCTCAGCCCCAATTATTTCAGCAACCTGTTCAAAAAAGAAACCGGCGAGAGCTTCGTGGGCTATATGACGAATGTGCGCATCGCCAAGGCGAAGCTGGCCATCGCCGCCACCGAGCTCAAGGTCGCCGAGGTGGCTCGCCGTGTCGGCTACGACGATCCGAATTATTTCGCCAAGGTGTTCAAGCAGATCACGGGCACGACGCCGCGCGAGTACCGCAAGGCCGTGCAGCAGCGCTCCGAATGCTGATCGTCGAATGTTGGTCCGCACTGCGCACAAAAAGACAGGCAGCGTGCCCTCTCTGTGAGGTACACTATTCAGCGGTGATGGACGACTACGACGCTGCCGACAACACGATGAATTACTGGGTGGCGGCGGAGCGCGAAGGGACGACGCCGGAAGGGTTCGAACGGGTGACGGTCTCCGCCGCCAAGTGGGCGGTCTTCGAGGTGCGCGGCCCGATGCCGGACGCGATGGTGGAGACGTGGAAGCGCATCTTTTCGAAGTGGTTTCCATCCAATCCCTATGAGCAAGCGGAGGGCCCGACCCTGGAAGTGTATCCGGATCCCGATCCCTTCGGGCCGGACGCGTATTCGGAGATTTGGATTCCGCTCAAGTGAGACGATCGAATCTTGTGAGGCATCTGAGCGCAGTGGCGGAGCCGGCTTTAGTCCGGCTTGCCACTGCGCTTTTGCTTGTGGTGGACAAGGCCTTGGGGCAGGCCGCTGCTTATGATACAATTGAGCAAAACCCGAGCAAAGGTGATGACATTGGCAGACAAGGAAGAACTCACGCGCTTCGGGGTGTCCTTCCCCGCGCCGCTGATCGAGCAATTCGACGAGTACATCGGCGGGCAAGGCTATACGAATCGCTCGGAGGCGATCCGCGATCTGGTGCGCAAGGCGCTCCTGGACCCCTCCCGCATGGATTCGGAGCAGGCCGTGGCAGGTACGATCGTGATGGTGTACGACCACCACGTCAACGAGCTGCAGCATCTGCTGACCGAGCTGCAGCACGGCTACCACCACGATATCGTATCGACGATGCATGTCCACCTCAATCACGACCAATGCCTCGAGGTGATCGTCGTACGCGGCCGGCTCTCCCGACTGCGCGCGCTGCATCAGCAGCTGCAGGTGCTCAAGGGCGTCGCCTACGCCGAGCTGTCCGTGACGTATGCGGACCAGGCGCATGCTCCTGAGGCACATGCACACGAGGCACATGCACACGAGGGACACGCGCATGAGGGACATGCACACGAGTCAGATGCCCGCGAGGCACACGAGTCGGAGGCCTAAGAGGCACATGCATCCGAATCATGAATCAGATGCGCTTGAGGCGCAGGACTCGGATGCGCAAAAGGTATACGCACACGAGTCATTCAGATTGCGTGATCAAAAGGATATTGAAACGGCATGGGAAAAACTCCCGTGCCGTTTGTTTTTTGGCTCGGGCCAGCCATCGTACCAGTGCGTGAAAGCCACGTTTCCGGTGTCTTTGAGCACTTGACCGGTAGGGAAACAGATAAAGAGACCCCCTTCCGTCTCCGGAGACCTGACTCCCTCATGTCCGGAATAGTGGCTCTATTTCATCGAAATGTTCAATATACTGCTTGACACATTGCGTAAATTCCAATTGCAATATTTTAATACAGATTTTAAACGAGTCTATTGAGTTTTTGAAGTCTTTTTGTTATATTGTGAATGAATTGTAATACAGGTTTATAAACCGACTTGAGAGGGGCAACCGCATTGACGTCCAGTATGGAGATGAAAGGCCTGTATACGGCATTAGTTACGCCGATGAACGAGAATGGGGACATCGACTACGATTCTTTACAAGCGCTTATCGAGCACCAATTGCGGTCGGGAGTAAGCGGATTTTATGTCGGAGGCAGCACCGGAGAGGCGTTCATGCTGTCGATGACGGAGCGCAAGAAGCTGCTTGAGGCGGCGGTCGGTGCGGTGGCGAAGCGGGCGAAGGTCATTGCGCACACCGGATGCATCAGCACGCGGGATAGTGTCGATCTGGCCGTGCATGCCGAACAGACCGGGGCGGATGCGGTATCTGCTGTCGTACCGTTTTACTACAAGGCAGGCATACAGGAATTGCAGCAACACTATGAAACGATCATGTCCGCCGTAGCCGTTCCGATGCTGATCTACCATTTCCCCGGGGCGACCGGAGTCAGCCTGACCGTCGATTTTTACGAAAGCATGTCCCGGCATCCGCAATGCCTTGGGGTCAAGTTCACATCGATGAATCTGTTCGAGATGCAGCAAATTCGTGACAAGTGCGGAGAGCGCTTCCTGATCCTGAGCGGACACGACGAGGTGTATGCGGCCTCGGTGCTCATGGGCTCGGAAGGCGCCATCGGCAGCACGTTTAATATGATGCCTTCGCTTTACAGGGACATGTTTTCGCTTGCGGCGACAGGGCAATGGAGCAAGCTGCCGGCGCTGCAAGCGCAAGCGAACGAGGTGATCGCCCATATGCTGCAATTTGACGTCATCCCTTACGAAAAAGCGATACTCCACTTACAAGGTGTGCTAAAGACATCGGTCGTCCGTTCGCCGCTTAAGCGCTTTACACCCGAGGAGACGGCGCGCATCGCCGAGTTTTACCGGAGCAGCAGCTTGTTGCAAAGCAACAGCGCGCAGGTTTCGACATAGCGTTTGCGCTGCTGTTGAATACCGATCCCTGATCGATTACAATCAAACCAATAGGAAGCATACAGATTGGGGAGAAGTGCTTGAAAGCATACGGATATCGCTACATGGAAGTGAAGCATAAGCTGATCGAGCAGATCAAGTTGCTTGAGCCGCATGTCCGCCTGCCGTCGCGCAACGCGTTGGCTAAGCAATATAATGCAGCTCGCACGACGATCGAGCGGTCGATTTCCGAGTTGATCGGTGAGGGTTACTTGTACGCCAAAGATGGCAGCGGTACGTACGTATCCGAGGCGCGGGGAGCGGCGGCGGAGCATGCGCCGAGAAGTCCGTTCCGATCCGTGGGGCTCATTATTCCGGACATCCGGCATGATACATACCCGGGTATTTTACGCGGTGTGGAAGATATTATGAACCGGCATGACGTTAACCTCGTCATCTGCAATACGGACAATCAGATCGAAAAACAGGCAGGGTATATGAACAAATTGATCGATAGGGGCATCCATGGGCTCATTATCGTCCCGGCTATAATCGGCCATACCGATTTGAGCCTGTTCAGCAGGCTGCAGGAGGCCGGCATTCCGATCGTTTTCTGCAATCGCGGGATCGAGGGGGTGGAGGCGCCGAAGGTGGTGTCGAACAATTTTTACGGCGCGTATGCGGCGGTTAAGCATCTGATCGGCAACGGCTGCCGGGCTATCGCCTATATTTCGCGTCCCGCTTATTCCACTTCATACGAACGTTATCAAGGCTACACGAGTGCGCTGGCCGAAGCGGGGTTGGATATGGACGATCGACTGGTCCTGTTCGAGCCGACGTTCGATACGGAGCGACAAGGCTACGACAGCGTCATTCAGCTGCTGGAGAGCGGCGTAACGCCAGACGGTATCTTTTGCTTCAACGACGGCATCGCCAAAGGCGCTTGCGAAGCGCTTGGCGACAAAGGGCTTATCGTCGGCAGAGACGTCCTCGTCGTTGGCTACGACAATACGGGGTTGTGCGAGCGTATGCCGGTGAAGCTGACGTCTGTCAAGTTTCAGACATACGACATCGGCGTGGGCGCCGCAGGGCTGCTGCTCGACATGATGAACGGCGAAACGGTGCGCAGCAACAAAATTGTCGTGCTGCAGCCCGAGCTTGTCGTCCGGCAAAGCTCGCATCCGGTATTGTAATACAGGTTTTGCGAATACTTATCCAACAAGGGAGAAGTCTATGCTAAAACAATATTCATACGACGTCGTCGTTGTCGGTGGCGGAGCGACAGGAATCGTCGCGGCAATGGCGGCGGCACGGGCGGGAGCCAGGACGGCGATCGTCGAATACAATGGGTTCGTCGGGGGCAATGTCATTCCTGGCCTGCCGCTGCTTGGCTTTCATAACAATCTGCGGCAGTTGATTGTCAAAGGAATCGCCTACGAGATTGCAACGAAGCTGCAAGAGATCGGAGCGGCGACGCAATTTTATATGGATCCGATTACAAGCGACGTGCTTGGCGTAGATCCGCATTGGTTCAAATATGTCGTCACCCGAATGCTGCAGGAAGACGGCGTTGACTTTTATTTGCATAGCATGCTGACGGATACGGTTGTGGAGAACGGATGCGTGAAGGGCATCGTGATTCAAAATAAGGAGGGCAGTCAGCTGTTGTCCTGCGGCGCCGTGATCGATTGCAGCGGCGATGGAGACGCAGCGGTCCGGGCAGGCGCGGATTATGTGTACGGTCGGCCGTCCGACAACAAGGTTCAGGTGTCCTCGCTCGTGTTCCGGGTGAGCGGGATTAACTTCAAGCCGCTGATCGCCTATTTCCGCGAGCATACGTCGCAAATTCGTCCGTTTTCGATGACTGACGAGGTCGTTCATGGATTGATTGATCAGATGGACGGAGCGGAGGTGTTCGTGTTGGGCGGTCTGCAGCAGTATATCGAGCAGGCGGTTCAAGCCGGGATTCCATTTCCGCGTGCAAATCTGGTTGGCGTCTGCATCCCGAAGTTCGATCAAATGATCGTCGTCTCAAGCCGCGTCGAGGGCATCAATCCAAACGACAACCGGAGCTATTCAAACGGAGAAGTGGCCGGCTTGATGCAGATGAAAGACATTTTCGATTTTCTCAAAACTTACGCGCCCGGCTTCGAACACATTCGGCTGCTGGATACGGCGCATCAAATCGGAATACGGGAATCGCGTCATATCGTCGGAGACTATGTGCTTACCGGCGAAGACTTGATCGAAAGCAAACGGTTTGACGATGTGATCTGTCTCGGCGGATATCATCTGGATATCCATACGCCCGATCATAAAGGCTTAAATACGAAAAAGGTGAGCACGTATGAGATTCCGTTCTCCTGCTTGCTCCCAAAGGGACTGGAGGGCATCATCGTAGCGGGGCGGCCAATCTCGGCCACGCATGAGGCGATGTCGTCGACAAGAGTCATCCCGATCCAGATGGCGCAGGCTGAAGCGGCCGGAGTAGCGGCAGCGATGAGCGTCCAGCAGGGCAAGGCGGTGCGCGAGCTGAATATTCGCGAGCTGCAGCATCGTTTGATTGCGCAAGGCGCCGAGCTCGGACAAGGCATCGGGCGACGCGTTTTTGATTGAACGTAAAGGGTACAATATCGTTTGTCCTGCGGGCATTAGGCTTCCGGAATTTTTCTGGGCGTAATGCCCGCTTTTGCTTGGACGCTTTCCCGTTTCTTCTTTGACGGGGATCAAGTATAATTTATTCAAATTATAGTTCAGAGGTGGGACTGTTGAATTCACTTTTTCTATCGGTTAGAAGCACGTTATTCCGAAAAACGATGCTCTTATACAGTTTTGCGGTGTTTATACCCATCGTTGTATTTTTTTTATTCTGCTATTCGGCTGTGTATCATTCATTTGAAAAAGAGATTTATACCTCCAATATCAACAAATTAAACACAGTCAAAAATGTATACGATGTCAAAATATCTGAATTAAGGACGTTAACAGAAAAAATTGACGGCTCCCCTTCCATGACGATGTTTCAAATCCAAAACCATCCCGATGGCGTTGTTTCTACGCTGTCATTTTTGACGCGACTGCTGGATCCGCTGAGCGATATCTTTTTGTACGAACGAGGGTCCAATAAGCTTTTTTCCTCGTCCGGCACATTCTTTTTTTCACATGTATTGCCGAATTACATCGCCTCCAGCGATTTGGAATTTGAAGAATTTTATTCTTTGGTCAACCATTCCGATTCTGCAATTATACGCCGGGTAATCAGCCCAAATGACCAATCCTATTTGTTTTATTTTTCGCCGCTTTCCCCTAACTTTTCCAATCCATCAAGAACGGTTGTTTTTGTAATCGACAATGAAAAATTAAAACAGCTCTTTAATTTCTCCGTACAAGAAGATGCGAATGAAAACGTACTTGTATTTGATAAGGACCTCCAATTGCTTAGCAGCTTTGTACCCGATTCAAAGGGGGTTATCTACAATCATATTTCTCCTCTCCTGAAGCAGCACAACGGCGATTTTTCGGACACCATTCACGCGGACGGACAAAAGCTATATGTCATCGCCTTGCATTCCGAGGCGACAGGCTATTATTATGTCAAGATTACAGATATGCAATATGCCATGAAAAGTCTGATCCAAATAAAAGATTGGGTGATCGTTGTAACTGCGCTCCTGTTTACCATTGGCGCGGTCATTATCATACTGGGCCTAAAGTTCAATTATTTCCCTATCCAAAAAATCGCCTTACAATTGAAAGCGTATTCAAATACCAGGAACGATGAGCTAGGTACCATAGAACGGGCTATCGGGGATCTGAATCAGCTGCAAGTGGATTACCGCAATTTCACGGAACATTCTGAAGACGCGCTGTATGAAAATTTATTATTATCTGTACTTAATAGTTCATTTAATAACTTGCAAAGCTTAAATTCTGCCGGAAAGCGTATCGGTGTATTTTTTTCAAAAAGTGAATTTTGCATTGCATCCATTTATATTGAGGATGTTCACATTTTGAATAAGATTGGGTATTCGGATGTTGTAAAATCCATTGCAGGGAATATCCCTAAATCTGTAGAATGCCAATTCAAAAATCTGCTTTTTAATCAGCAAATTGTCGGAATCTTTTGCTTGGAAAGGGAAAATTACAGGGATTTGATACAGGCATTTGAAGCTATCCTTCAACAGCTTTTAGAATTAGGCGTCTTGGCGACTGTAGGCGTAAGTGACTTAAACGAAAAGCCATCCTTGATAGGTAAGCTATACTTGCAAAGCCGCGAAGCCTTGGAATATAAGATGCTTTACAGTATCGGAAGCACCATTGAGTACCGGCAGATCTCGCATATAACGGATACGGAGGCGCCGCTTCCGGAAATGCTGAGAACCTTTGGCGAACATCTCTCTGATTTGAAAATCGAAAAGGCGCAAAAAAGTTTTTATGAAATGATGAACTATATGAAAACGAACAAGTGTACGCTTTATACATGCAGATATGTTTGTTTTGATATTATCCAATACTTTAAACGTCTGTCCATTTTACTGGATACGGCTTATTCCAATACGCTGGATTACGGATTCGATATTTTGGAAATCGAAAACTTCCAGACTGTAGATGATTTGATTGAATTAATCGAACAAGTTTTTCAAAAAATTTCAGATTTTTTAAATAGCCACAAGAAGCAGCAATCCGATCAACTCATCGAGGAGATTTTGCAATACATCAATGAAAATGGCTTGAAATATGAATTTCAAATAAGCTCGCTGGCAGATCGGTTTTCGATGTCCGTTCAATACTTGCGGAGTATTTTCAAAACGCATACAGGACAAACGCTGTCCGAGTATGTCAATTCTCTTAAAATTGAAAAGGCGAAGGAACTGCTACTTACAACAAATGACAGCCTGGCTGTGATCGTTCAAAAAATCGGCAAGATTGACGTAACAAACTTTTCAAGGGGATTTAAAAAAGAAACAGGCTTGACCCCGGGCGCTTATCGCCTGGCTCATCAAGAAAATAAAAAAAAGGATGAGTAGCACCCCAAGCTACTTGTCAAAGCGATCGCTGCAATCGGCCATATAGAAATAGAAGCGAGGCCGGTTGAATTTTCTGCCTATGCGAAATGGAGGTTATGAGGAACCGCCAGTTTCTGAATCGCCCATTGTTTCTGCCTTTCTACTCGTCTTACAATGACGACAGCATGACGACAGGAGGTAGAGCATCATCATCGAATATCAAACAGACATACTGGTTGTAGGCGCGAGCTTTGGGGGAGTATCCGCAGCACTGTCCGCCGTCAAGATGGGAAAACGCGTGATCCTGACAGAAGAGACGGGCTGGATTGGCGGGCAGGCAACAGGGCAGGGCGTACCGCTGGACGAGCATCCATGGATCGAAAAATTCGGCCACACCCGCAGCTACCTGACATTCCGAAGCAAGGTCAGGGATTATTACCGCAGAAATTATCCCATGAATGAAAAGGCCCGGCAGGATTTAACCTTGAATCCGGGAGCGTGTTGGGTAAGCGCTCTTGGCTTTGAACCGCGGGTAGGCGAGGCCGTGTTGGAGGAGATGCTTGCCCCGTACCGGTCGGCAGGTCTTTTGTCCATCTTCAAGAGACTGGCCCCCGTCCAAGCCGTGTTAACCGGCGATAGGATCCAGGCGGTGGAATTTCAATCCGTCCATGGAGAGCAGGTTACGATAACCGCCAACTATATCCTGGACGCAACGGAATTGGGCGATCTTCTGCCCATGTGCGGGGCGGAGCATGTCACGGGTGCCGAAAGCATCAGCCAGACAGGCGAACCTTTGGCTTTGGAAGGAGAGGCCGAGCCTCTCAAGCAACAGCCGTTTACGCATCTGATCGCGCTTTCACATCACCCGGATGAGGACTTCACGATTCCCAAGCCTGTGTCTTATGAGAAATTCCGTCCCCAATTTTCCCATATTACGGCAACAACGGAACGCAGCGGTGCGATGGCCGGGCTTTTTGCGGAGCATGACGAGGACGCGTACCGGCAAAGCATATGGAACTTTCGCAGGCATTTTTGCCGCGATAATTTTGACCAGACCTTTTTTGGTAGCGATCTTACCGTTCTGATGAACGGGAATGAATACCGCGGCGGCGTACTGGCCGGGGTGTCGCAGACCGAAAAACAAATCGCGCTTGAGGAGGCCAAAGCGCTTTCCCGCTCCCTGGTCTATTATCTGCAGTCCGAACTCGGGTTCAAAGGGCTTAGGCCAAGATCCGACGTCTTCGATACCAGCGATGGTTTGGCCGCTCATCCTTATATCCGTGAAAGCCGGAGGATAAAAGCCGAGTTTACGATACGCGAACAGGATTTCCGCATGGACATGCATCCTGACGGACCGGTTGAATACATGGACAGCGTAGGCGTATCCGGTTACCGGATTGATATTCATGAGAAGGGAAGAGACGGAGGGCCGAACATCACAACCGCTGTGCATGGCCAGCATTGGGTGCAGCAGCTTGCCTTGGGCGCACTGATTCCCGTACGTCTTCAAAACCTGATCCCTGCCTGCAAGAACATCGGTACGACTCACGTTACGAACGGTTCCTTCCGGGTTCATTCCACCGAATGGAACATTGGAGAAGCTGCAGGCGCCTTGGCGGCGTATTGCCTTGAAACGGGCGAGTCTCCCCGCGCCGTACGCAACACCAGGACCATGCTGGAAGATTTTCAATACCGTCTCGACAAGCTGGGCGTCGAAAGAGATTGGCCGCGTCTGAGCAATTCCTATTCGTATGCCAGTTATGCAGGGAAAAGAAAAAATTGGTATTTCGGAGAAGCCAAGCGGCTTTAGCATTGAACAAGCCAGAGGAGCTGATGCAATCGTTATTCGACTATAACTTGCGCAGCTCCTTTGACGTTTCGTGATTTTTTTTCATGATTCGATGCCGCATATGCAATAGGCTGTTTAGCGCATCTATCCATTTGAGCTGTTTCGTTTTTGCATGTGCAGAAAATGAAGTCTGTCGCGGCCGGTATTTCCTTTTTGAAGATTGTAAACGTTTTCCCGACGGCGTAAGATCGACCTGTATTCATTCATCATGCACAATAAGAAAGGAACTGATTGTTCATGTCAGAAACCGCAAGGTTGCCGATCTCCAGAAAAATCAAAAAAGGTTTTTTGTCAAATTGGGAGTTTTATGTAATGTTGCTTCCTGCCATTGCAGTGACGTTTGTGTTCTCGTATTTGCCCTTGTATGGTTTGCAAATTGCATTTAAAACCACACGTCTCGGCGCTAATTATCTGAATGGCGATTGGATCGGCTTTGATCATTTTGTCCGCTTTTTTAACGCCGGTTGGTTTGGCACCATCATGAAAAACACGGTTCTGTTAAGTGTAGGAAGCTATTTGATCGCTTTTCCGTTTACGATCATGCTGGCGCTTATGATTTTTAACGCTGTGAACAAGCGATTGGCTAAATTTACGCAGACCTTTACTTATTTACCTCACTTGCTTTCAGGTGTTGTGGTCATCGGTATACTTAACCTGTTTGTCAACGGAGAAACAGGGCTCATCAATATTTTTCTGAGGTTAACCGGTCAGGAGACAATCAGCTTTTTTGGAAGAAACGATATGGTGCTGCCGCTTTACATCATCACGAATCTATGGCAGCACGTAGGATTTTCGGCGATTGTGTATTTGGCGGCCCTGAATTCCATCGACGGTTCCATTGTCGAGTCGGCGCGTATAGACGGCGCGAATAAATTCAAAATTATGATGAAGATTCAACTCCCGTGGATTTTGCCTGTCATCGTTACGATGTTGATCCTGAATATGGGTCATATTTTAAACGTCTCTGTGGATAAAGTGCTCCTCATGCAGACCGATTTGAATATTTCAGCTTCTGAAGTCATCGCCACTTATGTCTATAAGGCAGGAATTCAAGGTGCGCAGTATGGCTTTGCTGCGGCTGTCGGTTTGTTCAACAATTGCATTAATCTGGCTATGCTGCTCTTTATCAATTGGTTGTCCAGGCGGATTAACGAAACGTCCATTTTTTAACGGGAGGTGATCGCATGAAAGCTACATCTTTGAAAAGAAATCACAAGCTATACTCAGGTTTAGATGATCGTATTTTTGATCTTACAGTAAAAATAATTTTACTGATTTTAGGGGTAATGGCGCTATATCCGCTTTGGTTTGTTCTGATCGCTTCCGTAAGCAATCCTTCGGATATTTTTCGGGGGCGTGTATTTCTATTGCCTAGCGGGCTGAACACGGAAGCCTATGAAAAGCTTCTGCATACGCCTAAAGTATGGACGGGGTACCTGAACAGTATTATTTATACCTCAGTGGGTACATTTATTAATCTTGCGGTGACCTTGCCGGCTGCCTTTGCCTTGTCCAGAAAAGCGCTTCCGGGACGCGCGGTTTTCAGTGTGTTCTTCATTTTTACGATGGTCTTCAGCGGAGGGCTAATTCCGAGCTTCATGCTGGTCAGATCGCTGAACATGGTGGACACGATGTGGGCGCTGGTCATCCCCGGCGCCGTGTCCGCATTCAATCTGCTCATCGCGAAAAGCTTTTTTGAGGGCGGCATACCGGAAAGCATTTATGAAGCGGCCATTGTAGACGGGGCCAGCAAATTCCAGTTTTTTTTCCGGTTTGCTCTGCCCTTGTCCAAAGCGATGATTGCGGTTATCTTACTCTATTATGCTCTGGGCCATTGGAATGATTACTTCACACCATTAATCTACATTAGAACCCCTGACTTACAGCCATTAACGATCGTCATCGCGCAAATGGCCGCTACTTTGGATACAACACTGCTTGAGGTCATGCCAAGTGAGGAAGCTTATCAATTGCTCATGGAGAACTCACTGATGAAATACGCCGTAGTGTTTGTAGGTGCACTTCCAATGATCATTTTGTATCCGTTTCTGCAGAGATATCTGATACAAGGCGTTATGTTAGGCGCAGTAAAAGGCTGAAGGTGATTCGGTTTGATCGTGTTGCTTAGACGGAGCACGGGAAAAAATGCTTTTAGGAGGGTTTATTCAATGGGCAGTAAACAAATGAAAGGATTTTTAACGCTGGTCCTGTCTCTGGCAATTGCGCTGTCAATGGCAGCCTGCTCCGAAAATTCGAACGGCAACGGTTCAACAGAAGGCGACAGCTCAACGCCAGCACCAAGCGCACCCGCAGACGCGACAACAGAGACGGAGGGCATTACCTTTCCGCTTCCGGAAGCCGTCACATTTACAATTGCAGGTGTGAACGGCACGGATGGCCAAAACCCGGAGGAGACCGGGTTCTTTAAGAAGCTGTCAGAAAAAACGAACGTAAATATCAACTATATCAGCTTAGGCGCGGATGCGGCGGGCGCCATTGAAAAGTTGAATGTACTATTAGGTACGGAAGACGCTCCGGATGCGATTATGGGCGCATCTGCCATGAATGAAACCTTTTTAGCCCTGTACGCGAAAGAAGGGTATTTGGTAGCGATGAACCAGTACCTGAATGATCCGAAGATTATGCCTGTATTCAACAGCAGAGTTATCGGAGAAAATCCTGACATTTTAAAAGGAATTACATCGCCGGATGGCAATATTTACTCTCTGCCCTATATAAATCAGATTCCTGGAAATTATTTGGAAAGTCCTATCTGGATCAATAAAGTGTGGTTGGATAATCTTGAATTATCTGTACCGACGACACTAGAAGAGCTCGAAAATGTGATGGCAGCCTTTGCCACGGAGGACGCAAATGGAAACGGCGATCCGGCGGATGAAATTCCGCTCCTGGCCCGCACAGGAGCCGGGTTCGAACACCTGGAAGCCTGGCTCTCCTTGTGGGGCATACCTACAAAAGACAGTACATTTGAAAATTTTGTATTCGTGAAAGATGGAAACGTTATTTTCGCTCCTACGACGGAGGAGTACAAGGCTTATATCAAAACGATGCAAAAATGGTACGAAAATAAATGGTTGTGGAATGAGTATTTTACAGGCTCGCCTCAGACGTTTAGCGCGATTCAAAACGATGCCGGCGCAGCCAAATACGGGATCATCACGGCGAAGAATGCCGCGGGGAATTTCGCCGATCAGTACATTGCCATTTTGCCCCCGGTTGTGGAGGGATACCAACCGAAATTCTATTTGAATCCGGCTTATTTAACCGGAAGCAAAGGCCAGTTTGAGCTGACAAGCAATAGCAAAAACCCGGAGATCCTGATGGCTTTCATTGATCAGTTTTACCTGATGGAAAATTTGCTGGAAGCTTATAACGGAGTCGCAAATGAAGACCCGAGGCTTACTTTGGACAACGGCGTATATAAGGTTAACACCATACCTGCTACGGAACTGGCGAATATTCCAAGTCCCTTCAGAAACTACTTTTCCAACAACCTTCCAGGGGCCGTGCTGGAGTCGGATTATATGAGTGGAAAGATAGAGATGAGCGCGACTGATCAACTCAAAGGACAAACCTACGCATTATATGATGAAGCTGGCGTCATCAATAGTGAAGTATGGCCGCGCCCTTATTTGGATCCGGAAGATGCGACCAAGCTCAATGAAATGCGAACGGATATTTTCAATACGGTGAGCAAGTTCAGAGCCTCCTGGGTCACGGGGCAATCCGATATCGATCAAGAATGGGACGGTTATTTGAGCTCCTTGCAATCCATGAGGGTAGACGAATTAACTGCCATTATGCAAAAAACCTACGATAACTATATGTCAAATTAAACTTGAATGACCAGATGGCAAAAGCAGATAGTGTGAAGTCTATCTGTTTTTGCCACACCAGATCAGAAAGGAGTGTTCTGGAAAATGAGAATACACAAATGGATGTTCGTATTATCCTTATTTTTTGGAATCGCTTACTCTGTCCATGCGGAAGAGCTTCCGGAAGCATCGCCTTATTTTTCAGATGATTTTTCCTCAATCACCTTAAGCGGTTGGACAACGGCACCCACTACCACCACACACAGGGTTGAGAACGAGCGGTACACCTTTGCCACAACGAACAGCTTCGTGAATTTTGTCGCAGGCTCCGATTCCTGGAGCAATTACTCCGTTTCCGCCAAAGTAGCTCTCGATAGCGGCACGACATCGAGCCGGCTAGGCATAACGGCGTATAATCCCTCCGCAGCTACGGGAACGCTGGATGGTTACGATCTGTTTTTGGCCGTGATGCCCGCGTCCGGAGGCGGCACGGAGCAGGTCGTGCGGCTGCGGAATAATACGACGCTCGTGACCTTGAACGGCGCGAACGACAGGCGCTATCAGCTCGGCGAAGAGGTCGCGCTGCGAATGGACTTTTTCGGCAACCGCGTGCGTTTCCTTGTAGACGGCCAGGTTGTGTACACCATTGACGACATGACGAAAAATCCGGGGAAGGCCGGCGTGATGGCCTTCAACGTCACCGGCACGGCTGACGATTTTCTCGTAGAGCCATCCGAGGATTGGGGCGAGCCACCGACTTATTTCGCGGATGATTTTTCGTCTGACGCCTTGAGCGGCTGGACAACAGCGCCCGACAACACCACGCACAAGGTTGAAAATGGAACGTACGCCTTTGCAACAACGAGCGGCTTCGCGAATTTTGTTGCGGGTTCCGATTCCTGGAGCAATTACTCGGTTTCCGCCAAAGTGGCTCTCGATAGCGGCACGACATTGAGCCGGGTAGGCATAACGGCGTATAATCCTTCCGCAGCTACTGGAGCGCAAAATGGGTATGATTTGTTTTTAACCGTGATGTCCTTGCCAGGAGGCGGCACGGAGCAGGTCGTGCGGCTGCGGAATAATACGACACTCGTTGCCTTGAACGGTGCGAATGACAGGCGGTATCAGCTTGGTGAAGAGGTCACGCTACGGATGGACTTTTACGGTAGCCGCGCGCGTTTCCTTGTAGACGGCCAGGTCGTGTACACCATTGACGACATGACGAAAAGTCCGGGCAAGGCGGGCGTTATGGCCATCAGCGTCACCGGCATGGCTGACGATTTTCTCGTAGAGCCATGCGAGGATTGGGGCAGCTATGTCGTTTCGTCATTGGACGTTCTGGGACTGCCCGCTGACGGGGTATTACAAGCAGCCTTGGGACACCCCCTAAATGTCGAGGAATTATCTTTGTTCGTATCGTATGGTAGTCAGAAGCCTGGCGTAACCATTCCCCTTGCCATTGAGATGTTGTCGGGCTACGATCCGGATCAACCGGGAAATCAGATCATCACTGTGTCGTACGAGGGTGCGACTGCTGAATTGCCCGTTATGGTGACGGACCGTCGCCTGGAGGTCAAGGCGATTGCGGATGAAGTCCTGTCAGTGACAATAGACAGCTTAACACTCGCAGACAGTCCGATGATCCGTGAGCTGAAGGCTCAATTTATGGAGTTTACGGCAACGGATATGGCCTTGTATGCGGCTGCCGGTCACGATTCGGCGGCGCTTCGCAACAAAATGTTTTTGATGCTTAAGAAAATGGAAGAGTTGCAATATCCTCATTTATCGGAGTATGACGTCCTTCTCTATGACGATTTTATCGATAGCGGCAAATACACGTATCGGTATGACATGGATGAGTTCTATAGTCCCTGGGTACTGAAGGACGGTGCGATTTATTCGGACAATAAGAGAGCGGACGGAACGAATAAAAATAACACCGCGGGAATAAGCACTGCGATGTCTGAAATCGCAAGCATACAAGGGGACATCAAATTAAACGAAAATGCGTACGCCGGTTTTTTTGTTGGTTTGTACGCGGAAACGACGTATTTAGTGCGGTTTACCACCAGGCAGCAATCGAGTCATAATGCGTATGAGGTCATTATCAATAAATATACGGAGAAAAATAGCACAAATAAATCTTATATCGTCGCCAAAAGCTTGCCGGTTACTGAAATTGCCGCATTAGGGTTGAGCGAAAGCGATATAAAGGATCACTGGCATAATTTAAGAGTAAATGTCGACAGGCAGACGCATTCACTGATCGTCTACTTCAATGACGTTCAAATTCTTACGTATACGGAAGAGGAATTTGATACGATATCCGATTACGGGTATACGGCATTGCGTACGACCGGCGATGGGTATTTCGACAATATCCTGCTAAGAGGCGTTCAGGAGGAGCCTGAACAAACGAATGAAACCGCGTATCACGATACCTTTGAGGAGGAAACGGTCGGGGAAAGCCCAAGCCACTGGATCGAGCCGCCCGCTTCTGATCATTGGATTGTAATGGATGAGAACGATTCGAAGGTTTATGGGAACACGACCGCATCGGGCTATAGCCACACCTGGCTGCATGGCTTTGAGATGAATCCAACGATTCGCGCGAAAATCCTGGCAAAAGATTTCGGAGCGAACGCCAATTTTGGATTGCTTGCCAGATATGTGATGGGCGGCGCTTACCTGAAAGCGGGGTATGACGTTGCTGCGTCAAAGTGGTATGTCGAATACAGCCGGGGACCGGATTATGAAACCAAGCGGTTCGACAGCGCAGCCTATACGTTGAATACAAATGCGTATTACAACGTTGAACTGACATTGCTGGATCATGACGCTGAACTAAGCATTGACGGAAATACAGTCCTGTCGCTTCAGAATGAGATCGACGGCGATGGGGATTGGTATGGCAGAAGCGGTCTGTATGCCGACAACGCTGTTATGCTTGTGGATGACATCCATCTTACTTTCCCGAATGGCGGAGCGGTTACAGATGGGGTCATCGAGTATACGGTGGACGAAAATAGATATGCAACGCACGGCGATATCGAGCAATCTGGCGACAGGCTGATTCTGGCGGCCGGGAATACCCAGCAATACGTCTCCACTGATGAAGGCGAAACCTGGCAGATCAGCACCGAATACAGCGGCTTGAATCATTCGGGAAGCTACAGGGTCCTCATGCAACTGAAAAGTGGTACTTATATCCAAATAGGCGATGATTTTATCGCCAAAGCTTCTCCGGATATGAAGACATGGGAAAATCGCGGGCAAGTGGTGGACGATGCGGATCTTTGGACGTCTGCCGGGAGGTTGATCCCCATTGTTCATGTAAATGGAATAAATGAAATCGAGCTGCCGGATGGCACAATGCGAATTCTGGTTCCGGTAGGGTTTCGAAATTTCAAATCGCCGACTACGAATGTTCTGGGATCGGGACATACTGTCGTTTACTACAGTGACGATGAAGGCAATACCTGGACGGCGTCTCAGACGAGTACGAAGGACCTGGTAGCGGATATTTACAATCTGGCAACGGATAAATATATGCAAATGGAAGGAAAAATCGTAAGCTGCTCGGACGGCTCGTTGCGGCTTTATTTTTCCAAGCTTAATTCCGAGGGATATATCGGTTACTCGGAATCCGTTGATTACGGCGTTACATGGGGTGAATTTAGTACCGTTCCCTATTTGCCGACGGGTGTAAATTCCTTTAATGTTTTTGAGGATCCGCAAAATCCGGGAACCTGGTATATGGTCTGGGTCAACAATACGCCGGAATCAAGAGGAGCATCTGTGCCGCGCACACGGCTTACACTGGCTAAAAGTACGAACGGCAAGGATTGGGATATCGTACGGGATGTTGACCGGAATATTTCGACAGGCGGGCATGTGCATAATGGCCCGCAAGACGGGGACGGAGACGGTCATCAAATCTATCAGATTCTTGATCCGAGCATTTTTATCAATGCGGAATATCTGTATGTGCTCTATGGACACTCTGTGCAATACGATAAATCTTCACATAATGCACAGCGATTACGCGTGGTCCGATTTGAGAAATCGGTTCTGGAAACCACACCGGTTGTCAATAACGCCGAGTCTGCTCCCGGCAAGCCGGTATTGTCCGACCAAAACGGCTACGATACGGGCTTGCGGGACGGCAGCTATGCGATCACCATGAATATGTGGTGGGGGAACAACGGCACCACGTTCCGCTTGTTTGAAAACGGCGAGCTGCTGGAGACGCGGCAGCTGACGGATGAAACGCCCGCGGCCCAGAGCGCGACCGTGCAGCTCGAAGGCAGAGCAAACGGCAGCTATACGTATACGTGCGAGCTGAGCAACGCGTTCGGAACGTCGACGTGCGAACCCTTGACGGTAGCCGTGACCGATGCGGTGCCGGGCAAGCCGGTTTTGTCGCACAACAATTGGAGCGGAGAAGCGGAGTATCGGGTTACGATGCATATGTGGTGGGGAACGAACGGAACGCAATATCGCTTGTACGAAAACGGGCAGCTGATCGATACGCAGACGTTGAGCGGGCAGACGCCCGACGCCCAGACGGCCTTCACCGATCGATCCGGACGGTCGCCAGGCGTCTATGTGTACAGCTGCGAGCTGACGAATGCCGCCGGCACGACGGTGTGCGACCCGGTAACCGTGACGGTAAGCGCTGGCGCAGCGGCGGCAGCGTAACCCTTCGAAGCCAACGGCGTTGCAGCAAGGATCTGAAAAAGGAATGCCCGAAAATTGGAGGTTGTACGATGAAGCTCGCAAGTTTTTTAGTTGACGGTCAGGAACGATTTGGGTTTTCGCTGCTTCACCCGGTAACAGGCGAAGAGCTGCTGGTAGAACCCGGCAAGGCCGAAGCCGATATCATCCATTACGCAGTCAGCAAAACGTCAGGCTACCAGTTCAGTGTGCCGCGTTTTCTCTCCCCGAAGCCCTGGCCTTTGACGATGCAAGGGTTTCTGGAGCTTGGCGAAGGAGGGATGGACACGCTTGGGAGACTGGTTAGCTTCACTGAAAGATTTGTCGAGCAATCAGACGGTTTTTCCGTACTCGCTAAAGCAGCTCACCGGTTAGAAGACGTGAGCCTTTTGCCCCCCGTTCCCGAACCGAGGGTTCTGCTGGGGCTCGTGGGCAACTGCCCCGGATTCAGTCGCAATCACGTCAATATCCCGCACATTAATCTTGTGCCGCAGGTCCATCAGCGGCATCTGGGAAGCGCGATCGGGAATGGAGAGCCCTTCGTCATCCGAAGACCAAAGGGACAAAAGGTGAGTATGTCTTTTAATGCAGAGCTGGGCGTAATTATCGGTAAAGCGGGCAAGAACATCCCCGTGGAGGAAGCCATGTCTTATGTTGTGGGATATACGGTGGTCACGGATACCGCGCACGGGTATTACAATGTGAAATACGGAGAGATGGGCAAGCATACCGATCCGATGTCCATTATGGCGTATGGGTGGACCCATAAAAACACCGACATCAGCTGCGCGGTGGGGCCGTATCTGGTCACAAAGGACGAGGTCGGACATCCGTACGATCTGATGCTGTACTCCAGGACGAACGGTATGCTTCGGGATCGGGCCAATACCTGTTCGACGCTGGTGGGCGTTGAGCGAACAATCGCTTATTTCAGCTCGTTCATGAAGCTGCTGCCCGGCGATGTCATTCATATGGGCGCAAATGGAAAGGATGGCATTGGGATTGATGTGGAGCATCAGGTTAGCGGCGAGACGATTCAGGTGGAATGCGAGATCGAGAAGCTGGGTGTTTTACGAAACAAGGTTACTTATCTGGATGATGCGGAACTAGAGGAGAAGCGTCGCGAATTCAGCCTTGCTGCGCCAATGCAGGCTGAAGAGTGGGATCTGGGGAAAGCACGCAACTTCGTGATGACGTACGCGAATACGCAGGCAAGCGCTCTGGCTTCCGGCTGTCAGGTATCGCCGATCCCGCGTTATCTTTGGAGTGTCACGTCCGCCCTTTCCAGCAGCGTATCCTATTCGCCCGATGCAAAGGATGAGCTGTACGTCACCGCCGAGATCGCCGTGGTCATCGGGAAAACAGTCAAATGGGCAGACAAGGAGAAGCTGTCCGACTGTATACTCGGCTATCTTCCTTTGGTTAGCGTGACAGACAAGCGACTCGCGCAGCAGGTCATCCATCCGGCGCTTCCAAGGGAGAGCGCAATGCCGGAAATTTACGCCAGATGGGCCGACGGATGCAACAGGACTTGCGATGTGGTCACGCCTCTATCGAAGGACGAGCTGGCGCAGATGCGCGTGTTCCTTGAGATTGATGGAGAACAGGTGATGGATGCCCAATACGAGGATTATGTCTGTAAGGCGGAAGATGTGATCGAGATGATCGGTTACGGTTCAACATTGTATGCGGGCGACGTCCTATCGCTGGGCGCGCTGTGCGCACCGGCAGTGATTCCCGGCGGACATGCCGCCGTGCGCGTTGCCATGAAAGCGTCGGGACTGCCTGATCTAACGCTTGCTTTCCATTCTTCACAGGGTAGTGCCAGATACGCCAAAAGCTAAAAGACAGGAGTCATAATATGATAATTGACAGGATCAAGGATCGTATTTACGCCAGTGTTTTTGAGTATGAAACGGTTGCGCCGGATGAGATGAAATGGGAAAGCCATCGGGCATACATTGATCTGCATGTGCCGCTGCTGGGTGAGGAATGCATTTTTTGGGCGCCTGTCGAAGAGCTTGCCAGCGTAGTGGATTACAGCCCTGATAATGATCGTGAAAGCGACGCCGGGACTGTGCATGTTCTTTTTTCCTGCGGATGGTCACAAGGTTAAATGTCACTTGAATGGCTCCAGCCATGTGAAAAAGGCCGTGATCAAGATTAAAATCGCATGACTCGTGTAGAACCTGGTACTGCAGGGACCTCGGAGGTTCAAAAGGTGTCTGCCGACGGAAAACCAACGCAAGAGCTGGATGCACGCGAGTAACGAACGCGCCGTTTCAAGTGATGATTGCGCTGCAAAGAAGATTGTGGTAATTTTGAATTCCGCGCCTCTGCGGCTGCGGACCATCATCACGCGAGAGAAACGGAGCGAGCGCATCACGTGTCAACGGAAACGAAAGCAGTACCTGACGAACCGGCCAAGCCTGAACTGGAGCCAACAAAAATTTTTAAATGCCGCGACGCGGCATGCCGCGCATGGGTGAGAGAGGAATTTGCGACGGAGCAGCAGGTCTGCCCGATCTGCGGCGGCCCGATGCTGCGCAGCATCCGTCATCTTCCCGCTATTCCGGGGGTCAAGAAAAAACGTAAAGCGCCTGTCAAGCGCAAGTAGCCGGTCTCGCCGACCAACGACTGCGAAACAAGGCGCAGGCATGGCAGATCTTGCTGGCTATGGACAAGGCGCAGCTCTTGCCGGTCTCGCCAGCATGGAGACCAGGCTCATTTGCTGCAGGACTTGTCGGTACAGAGACCAGGCGCATTTGCTGCAGGACTTGCCAACTGCGAGACGACTCTTCACAGATCTTCAAGACGGCTTCGCCCATCCCGGCGCAAAACTGAGCGGGAGGAGCGAAGCCGTTTCGTTTGGCATCACTCCTGTATAAAACCCACCTCTATAGGCGAGGCTTTGTCGCGCAACGTTGTAACCTCACAATATACGCTTAATTGCGCCGTCGGAGCAGATTTGTTCGTGTAACCTCGTAATATGCGCTTAATTGCGCCGCCGGAGCAGATTTGTTCGTGTAACCTCGTAATATGCGCTTAATTGCGCCGCCGGAGCAGATTTGTTCGTGTAACCTCGTAATATACGCTTAATTGCGCCGCTGGAGCAGATTTGTTCGTGTAACCTCAAAATATACGCTTAAATCGGCCACTGGAGCGAATTTGTTCGTATAACCTCGTAATATGCGCTTGATCCAGTCATCTGATTCAAATGCTCACTCTTCCCAACTACCGCACAATTCATCTCAAAGGCATGGCTAGGACGACGCGTACATCGTCCGCATAATCATGAATTTTCCTCACATTTCTCCATATCGATGGCCTTTTTGTCCATATTCAGTCTTGCTGGCGGGTGGCATAATGATACTGGGCTCAGAGACGAGATGCGGATTAGGCCTCAAAAAAAGCCATATGGGAGCTGAATAAAATGGGAATTCATTACGATGCGCAGCGGCGCCTCTTTCATCTGCAGTCGCTGGATACAAGCTATGTCATTCAATTGGTGGGGGCGGGCTATCCCGCACATCTGTACTGGGGCAAACGCATGCGGAGCCTGCAGCCGGAGCGGCTGCTGGAGCTGAAGGAGCGCCCGTCGTTCACGCCGTCCACCGATCCGACGCGCCCGGAGCTGTCGCTCGATACGCTGCCGCACGAGTATCCGGGCTTCGGCTCGTCCGATTTTCGCATGCCGGCGTTCGAGGCCGAGCTGACCGGCGGCGACCGGGTGCCGGAGCTGCGCTACGAATCGCACGAGATCCGCCCCGGCAAGCCTGCGCTTGCCGGACTGCCTGCCACGTACGCCGAGCAGGACGACGAGGCCGAGACGCTCGAGCTCGTACTGGCCGATGCGCTCGGCGGACTCAAGGTCGTGCTGACGTATACCGTCTTCGCGCATCATGATGCGATCGCGCGCTCGGCACGGCTGATCAATAGCGGCACGGAGCCGCTCACGCTGCGACGGGCGCTGAGCATGAGCCTCGATCTGCACGACGCGCGCTACGAGCTGCTGCAGCTGTCCGGGACGTGGACGCGCGAGCGTCACATGCACAAGCGCCGGCTCGAGCCGGGCCTGCAGGCCGTCGAGAGCCGGCGCGGGTCGAGCAGCCATATGCACAATCCGTTCCTCGCGCTACTGCGGGAGGACGCCTCGGAGGAGCATGGCGACGTGTTCGGCGTCAGTCTGGTCTACAGCGGCAGCTTTTTCGCCGGGGTGGAGGTCGATCAGTACGGCACAGCGCGGCTGGCGGCCGGAATTAACCCGTTCGATTTTGGCTGGCGGCTCGAGCCCGGCGCGGCGTTTCAGACACCCGAGGCGGTGCTGGTGCACGCCCATGACGGCCTCGGCGGCCTGTCGCGCCGCTATCACGATCTGTATCGCGAGCGGCTCTGCCGCGGCGCGCATCGCGACCGGACGCGCCCGATCCTCGTCAACAATTGGGAAGCGACTTATTTTGACTTCGATGCGGACAAGATCGAAGCGATCGCCAGGGACGGCAAGGCGTTGGGCATCGAGCTGTTCGTGCTCGACGACGGCTGGTTCGGCAAGCGCGACAATGACAAGACGTCGCTCGGCGACTGGTTCGAGCATGCGGACAAGCTGCCGGACGGTCTGGGCAAGCTGGCCGAGCGCATTAATGCGCTGGATATGCAGATGGGCCTCTGGTTCGAGCCGGAGATGGTATCGCCGGACAGCGAGCTATATCGCGCCCATCCGGACTGGTGCCTGCATGTCCCGCAGCGCCGGCGCACGACTGCGCGCACGCAGCTCGTGCTGGACCTCTCGCGCGCCGATGTGCAGGATTACATCGTGCGCACCGTGTCGGGTATCTTGAGCAGCGCGCCGATCGCCTACGTCAAGTGGGACATGAACCGCAACATGACCGAGATCGGCTCGGCCCTGCTGCCGCCCGAGCGGCAGCGCGAGACGGCGCATCGCTACATGCTCGGGCTGTACGAGGTGCTGGAGCGGATCACGGCGGCGCACCCGGAGGTGCTGTTCGAGAGCTGCTCGGGCGGCGGCGGCCGCTTCGATCCGGGCATGCTGTATTACATGCCGCAGACGTGGACGAGCGACAATACGGACGCCGTATCCCGGCTGTTCATTCAGTACGGCACGAGCATCGTCTACCCGGTCAGCTCGATGGGCGCCCACGTCTCCGACGTGCCCAATCATCAGGTCGGACGCAGCACGTCGCTGGCGACGCGCGGCAATGTAGCGCTCTCCGGCAACTTCGGCTACGAGCTCGACCTGACCCGCTTCAGCGAGCAGGAGCGGCAGGAGGTGCGGGAGCAGGTGGCACTCTACAAGGACGTGCGGCATCTGGTGCAGTTCGGCGATTTTTTACGTCTGCGCAGTCCGTTTGAGGGCAATGACGCGGCCTGGATGTTCGTGGCCAAGGATCGCAGCGAGGCCTTCGTCATGTTCGCAAGAATTCTCAAGCAGCCCAATGCGCCGCTCGACCGCTTCCGCCTGCGCGGCCTCGATCCGCAGCGGGAGTACCGGCTGACGCAGCCGGGCGGCGAGGAAGCCGTCTATACCGGCGAGGAATTGATGTACGCCGGATTGCCGGTGCCGCAGTTCGCCGGCGATTTCGGCAGCGCGGTCTATCGGCTCGCTGCGCGCTAGGCGAGCACCGATTACGACCGACCGCAGAGCGGCCCCTTCCGTCAGAGGACGGAGGGGGCCGTTTCGCGATAATAGACCTTGAAGCGGATATCTTCGTTGTAATTGCCGAATCCCTCGCCATAGAGCGTCAGACCGCCGACATGCTGCGCATCGGCCGGGACGGAGAAGCGCAGCGTCCACTGATTGCGGTCGACCGGGATGGCGCCGAGTCCGACGTCGGAGAGGCGCTGTCCGTCCAGATACGTGCCATCGCGGCGCAGACGCAGCACCTTGAGCAGTCCGTGCTGGTTGATGCTCGAATGCCACCAGGCCGGTGTGTAGCGGCCGCGCTTTTCGCCGAAGTCGCCGGGACACGTCCACACGCCGAGCGCGACATCGTTGAGATGGAAGTGTATGTCCGACGGCCAGTTCTCATTGTAACCAGGCGCCTCCGAGCCGATTTCCACGGCGATCTCGATCTCGTCCACCTGCTGGCCCGGCAGCAGATAGTTCGGCACGCGATAGCTGACGTACCCTTCGGCGAACCACAGAATGTGGGCGTACATGCGCTCTGGCTCCAAAAAATAGCGCGGATCGTCGTGCTGTCCGATCAGCTTGTCCTTGGTGGCGATGCCGCAGGTCGGATGGACCTCGAATTCGGAATAATGGCCGACCGGCACAAATACCTCGTGGTACTGCGCGGTATTGCCCTGCGTCTGATGCACGGCGATATGCACCTCCGCCGCGGCCAGCTCGCACAGCTTGTGGGTCCCGCCGTCGCGCCGCACCATGCGCGTCTGGATCAGACCGCCCTTCTCCAGCTTGCGCACATGCATCGTGACGATGGCGCTGCTCAATCCGAGCGCCGCGGCGAGCTCCTTGATGTTGGCCGGTGTCTCGCGCGTCTCCAGCAGGCGCAGAATGCGTAGCCGCACCTCGCTCGCGAGCGCTTCGTACAACGGCAGCCATTGTTCTTCGGTTGTAGCTCGGATCATACGCTGTACCCCTCTGATTAACAATTTTATTATTTCTATTGTCGTCCAAAAAAAGATTGCTGTCAAACGTATTTTGTAGTTTAATAATTACAGAATTCAATGAATTAGAATTAATAATATTATTAAGGAGTGTTTGGGATGAAAGCGAAATTAACGGTGGATAAGGACTTTGTCATCGGTAAAATCGACAAGCGCATTTACGGCTCCTTTATCGAGCATTTGGGCCGTGCGGTTTACGGCGGCATTTACGAGCCGGGGCATGCGACGGCCGACGAGCAGGGCTTCCGGGAAGACGTGCTGGCGCTCGTGCGCGAGCTGCAGACTCCGATCGTGCGCTACCCGGGGGGCAATTTCGTCTCGGGCTACAATTGGGAGGACGGCGTGGGGCCGGTCGAAGCGCGCAAGAAGCGGCTCGAGCTGGCGTGGCGCACGATCGAACCGAATACGTTCGGGCTCAACGAATTCGCCGGCTGGTGCCGCAAGGCGGGCACGGAGGCGATGATGGCGGTCAATCTCGGCACGCGCGGCGCCGACGAGGCCCGCAATCTCGTCGAATACTGCAATCATCCGTCCGGCAGCTACTATAGCGATCTCCGCGCTTCGCACGGCTGCCATGCGCCGCACGCGATCAAGACGTGGTGCCTGGGCAATGAGATGGACGGCCCCTGGCAGATCGGCCACAAGACGGCGCACGAGTACGGCCGGACGGCGCTGGAGAGCGCCAAGGTCATGAAGTGGGTCGATCCGACGATCGAGCTGGTCGCTTGCGGGAGCTCCTCGCTTGGCATGAAGACGTTCCCCGAGTGGGAGGCCACGGTGCTGGATCATACGTACGAGCAGGTCGAATATATCTCGCTGCACCAATACTACGGCAATCGCGACGGCGACAGCCCGACCTTCCTGGCCCGCTCGCTGGAGATGGATCAATTCATTCATTCCGTCATCGCCACCTGCGACTACGTCAAGGCCAGGAAGCGGGGCAAAAAGGACATCCATCTCTCCTTTGACGAATGGAATGTGTGGTACCACTCCAATGAGGCCGACCGTCAGATGGAGCCATGGCAGGTCGCGCCGCCGCAGCTGGAGGACGTCTACAACCATGAGGATGCGCTGCTCGTCGGGTGCATGTTGATCAGCATGCTGAAGCGGGCGGACCGTGTGAAGATGGCATGTCTGGCTCAATTGGTCAATGTCATCGCGCCGATCATGACCGCCAATGACGGCGGCGCCTGGCGGCAGACGATCTTTTATCCATTCCTGCATGCCTCGGTATACGGCCACGGCGAAGCGCTCGTACCGCTCGTCCAGTCGCCCAAGTACGACACCAAGACGATCACCGACGTGCCGTATCTGGAGTCGATCGCCGTGTACAACGAAGCGCGCGGCGAAGTCACAATCTTCGCTGTCAACCGCAGTCTGGACGAGGCGATGACGCTGCAGTCCGATCTGCGCAGCTTCGGCGATTGCCGGGTGATCGCCCATACCGTACTGGAGCATGACGATCTCAAGGCGGTCAATACCGAAGCGCAGCCGGACACGGTCAAGCCGCATGACGGCGGCGACGCTGCGGCGGACGGCACGCTCGTGACAGCGACGCTGCCGCGGCAATCGTGGAATGTCATTCGTCTAAGCGTATAAGCCGGCGGTGCAGGACCGAGTGGCGCAGGACCCGGCGGTGCATGAGACGGCGCAGGGCACAGTGGTGGAGGACCCGGCGATGCACGACCTGGCATCGCCGACGCGTCCGGCAAGCTGCTCGACAATCCTGCGCGTCCTGCGCTACACTAAGGCTCGAAAGCATCATGCAGATCAAAAGGCAAGAGGAAGGAAGGTTCTCCGACGATGAACGAATGGAAAGCGGATACATACATGACACGATTGTACGAAGACGCATTGCTGGCGCACCGTGGCCAAGCCGAAGCGGCCGGCGCGCAGGAGCGCCGCGAGCGGCTGCGCGAGGCGCTGCTGGCTTCGCTCGGGAGCTTCGAGCCCGAGCCGAATAATCGTCCGCGCGTACTGGAGCGGGTCGATTGCGGCAGCTACATCCGGGAGCGGGTCGAGTTGTCTGCGACGCCGGGGCTGCGCTTCGCCGCCTACGTCTTGCTGCCCAAGGGAGCAGCCGCTCCGCTCCCCGGAGTCGTCGCGCTGCACGGGCACGGCTACGGCAGCCGCGAGATCGTCGGGCTGCTCCCGGACGGCACGCCCGACACGGCAGCGCCGGGCATCCATCAGCACTTCGCGCTGCAGTTGGTCGCGCGCGGGCTGACGGTCATTGCGCCGGACGTGGTCGGCTTCGGCGAGCGCCGGCTGGAGGCCGATACGGCCGCCGATCCGGACGCGCCGAGCTCCTGCTTCAAGCTGGCGACGCAGCTCATGATGCTCGGACGCACGCTGACCGGCTTGCGGATGCACGAGACGTTGCGCGCCTTCGAATATTTGGCTGCGCGTCCGGAGGTGGACGGCGAACGAGTCGGCATCATGGGCTTTTCCGGCGGCGCGCTGATCGCGTATACCGCTGCTGTTCGGGAGACGCGCATTCGCGCGGCCGTGCTGACCGGGTTCCCCAATACGTTTCGCGACAGCATCTTGCGGATCAATCACTGCATCGACAACTACACGCCCGGGCTGCTCTTGCACGCCGAGCTGCCGGAGCTGATCGGGCTGATTGCGCCGCGGCCGCTGTTCCTGGAGTCCGGCGCGGACGATCCGATCTTTCCGCGGGACGGCTTCGCGCGTGCGGCCGAGCAATTACGTGCCATATATGACGAGGCTGGAGCGGGCGAGCGGCTGCAGACGGATTTGTTTCCGGGGCGGCACGAGATCAGCGGACGCCGGGCATATGACTGGCTGGCGCAGCAGCTGTCCTGAATCATCAGATTATAAGGCAGAATACGGTGATTCCACTGACATGATCAGGCGCCAGCGGACTGCACGGCAAAATCGCGCATCCTTATATATCCTTGAACGGCCCTTTTGCTTTTCAAAAAAATAGATGGATGCTTGAATTCCCGTCTTTGCGGCTCCCTTCAACGAATGATACGCCATCTCCTTTTCGTTTTTTGCTCCTCGTTAAACCAACCATCTCATAGCAGTAACCGCTAATAATGAAGCAATTCGAAGTGGCAAGCTCGAAAGGTCGTGTCGCGAACTTGACGGGGAACAACAAGAAAAGTAAAATAAAAGTGCGATATTTTGAATTTAGTTCATTATAATGAACAACGAGGTGATGGATTGCGGTTTGCACGATTTGTTTCGGGTTTCGATTCCACGATATATACCGGGATCGGCGAGGAGGGGCGGTGGCGTGTCATTGAGGGCAGCGTGCTCACAGGAGAGTGGAGGCGGACGGAAATTAGTTTTGTCGAAGCGGATGTTCGCTTCCTGGCACCGCTCATCCCAAACGAAATCATCGGCATTGGAGCCAATTACGCGAAGGATGCGACGCAGCGCGCTACGGCGCCGGAATTGCCGATTCTCTTTATGAAGCCGACAACGACGGTAATCGGGACGGAGGATGTCATTCGACTGCCGCCGGGCGAGGAGAGCATCAAGTTTGAATCGGAGTTGGCGGTGATTATCGGCCACACGGCGCGCAATATCGAGGAGCGGCGGGCGCAAGACTATATTTTCGGCTATACGATCGCCAATGACGTGACGGCGCCGAGTTACTTCCATCCGAACGGGCACTGGATGATCGGCAAGTGCTGGGACACCTTCTGTCCGTTAGGACCGATCATCGAGACCGAGCTTGATCCGGAAGCGACGGTTGTCGAGGCCTATGTCAACGGCGTTCGCCGCCAGCGCGGCGAGACGCGTCTGATGCTCACCTCCGTCTCCCGAATGGTGGCGTATGTATCCGCCTTCATGACCTTGAAGCCGGGCGATGTGCTTCTGACGGGCACCCCGGGCGGAGCGGGACCGGTCAGCGACGGCGATGTCGTCGAGTGCCGCATTGCGGGCATCGGCCGGTTGCGCAATCGCGTCGCGAAGGCAAGCGCAGCAGAGGAGGGCTTACGGTGAAGGATTACGCGACAATCGGGAATCTGCGGGTATCGGTTTTGTTGCAGCGCTTCGTAGAGGACGAAGCATTGCCGGGGACCGGCGTCTCGGCTGCGCGGTTCTGGTCGGGACTTGAAGCGGTCTTAACCGAACTCATTCCCCGCAATAAGGCGTTGCTGATGCGCCGGGACGAGCTTCAAGCGCACATAGACGAATGGCACAAGCAGTATGAGGATGACTTCGAACCGGAAGCCTACAAGGCATTTTTGCGAGAAATTGGTTATCTGGAAGCGGAGACGGAGGCATTCGAAATCGGGACGCGGCGTGTCGATCCGGAAATCGGCGCATTGGCCGGTCCGCAGCTCGTCGTGCCGGTCAGCAACGCGCGCTACGCGCTGAATGCGGCAAACGCCCGCTGGGGAAGTCTCTACGACGCGCTTTACGGCACCGACGCGATTCTCGATGCGGCAGCCGGTGTCGGCAGCTACGACCCGGCTCGCGGCGAGCGGGTAATCGCCTTTGCAAAAGCCTTCCTGGATCGAACAGTCCCCTTGAAGGAGGGCTCGCATAGGGAAGTCGTCGATTATGGTCTAATCGAGGGACGCTTGGTCGCGTCGATGTCCGACGGCAAGCGGACGGGGCTCCGCCAAGCGGACAAGCTGGCTGGATACAGGGGAGAGTCGATCCGGCCAGAGGCGGTGCTGCTGCGCAACAACGGGCTGCACATCGAGCTGCAGCTCGACCGCAGCCACCCGATCGGCGCATCGGACCCGGCGGGCGTGAAGGATGTGTTGCTGGAGGCGGCGCTCACCGTGATTATGGATTGCGAGGACTCGGTGGCCGCAGTCGACGCCGAGGACAAGGTTCATGTTTACCGCAACTGGCTCGGACTAATGCAGGGCGATCTGGAAGCGATAATTGTCAAGCAAGGCCAATCGAGTGTGCGCCGCCTTCATTCGGACCGCCGCTATCGATCGCCGAGCGACGCAGCATTTGAACTGAAGGGACGTGCGCTCATGCTCGTCCGCACCGTCGGGCATCTGATGACGACGAACGCGGTGCTGACCGCAGCCGGAGAGGCGGTTCCGGAGGGCATCCTCGACGCGGCCGTCACAGGACTGATTGCCAAGCACGACTTGCTGGCCTCGGGGCCGCTGCGCAATTCGCGCGAGGGATCCGTCTATGTGGTCAAGCCCAAGATGCACGGCTCGGAGGAGGCGGCCTTTGCCAATGTGCTGTTCGATCGGGTCGAAGACATGCTTGGTCTGGAGCGGCACACCTTGAAGATCGGTGTCATGGACGAGGAGCGGCGCACCAGCTTGAATCTCAAAGCGTGCCTGCGCGAGGTGAAAGAACGGCTCATTTTCATCAATACCGGCTTCCTTGACCGTACGGGGGACGAAATACGCACTTCGATGGAAGCCGGTCCAATGCTGCGCAAGTACGAAATGAAGACATCGCCGTGGCTGCTGGCGTACGAAAGAGCTAACGTCAGAGTCGGTCTGGATTGCGGATTGCCCGGGCGCGCCCAGATCGGGAAGGGCATGTGGGCGATGCCCGATCGGATGGCGGATATGCTCGCTCAGAAGATTGGACATGTTGAATCCGGGGCCAGTACGGCCTGGGTGCCTTCGCCGGCGGCCGCGGTGCTGCATGCCCTGCATTATCATCAGGTGGACGTGCGAAGTGCGCAGCGCCGCATACAAGCGGAGGACAGGTCTTGCCCGGATGAAATGCTGCGCCTTCCGGTTCAGCGCAATCCGGCGTGGAGCGCGGAGGATATCCAACGCGAGCTCGACAACAATGCGCAGGGCATTCTCGGGTATGTCGTGCGTTGGGTGGAGCATGGCGTCGGCTGCTCGAAGGTTCCCGATATCGGGGGAGTCGGTCTGATGGAGGATCGCGCTACGCTGCGCATTTCAAGCCAGCATATGGCGAATTGGCTGCGTCATGGCGTGTGTTCGGCGGAGCAGGTGATGGAGACGCTGAAGCGGATGGCGCTGGTTGTAGACGCACAAAACGAGCGAGACCCCCTTTACCGCCCGATGTCTGCCAACTATTCGCAATCGCCCGGCTTTCAGGCTGCCTGCGAATTGATCTTCCAGGGGATCGAGCAACCGAACGGCTACACAGAGCCAATCCTGCATCGCCATCGAATCGAGGTCAAGCAGATGAGGCCGCAGGGCCGCTCATTATAGAGGAAAGAGCGTGTCAAAAATGGAGAAGCGTTATCGGGTGCCCGCGCTGGAGCGGGCGCATGCGGTGCTGCGCGAAATTGCGCAGCATCCTGCAAATCGAAAGCTGACGGCGCTGTGCAAATCGTCTGGAATTAGCAAAAGCACCTTGTTTTCGTTATTGCAAACGATGGAGGAGCTGGGGTGGGTGCTGCAGCATGACGATGGCACGTACTCGCTGGGCAAGCATTTCGGATACATGGGGCACGCCTTTTTTAATCAATACGATCGCGTTGCGCTATTTGACCGCGAGGCGCAGCGGTCGCTGCATAAAATAGGCGCTTCTTTTCATCTCGCAGAACTGGAGGGGAGCCGGGTGCTCTATTTGGCGAAGGCGACATCGCCGGCGCCGGTTCAGATGGTATCCGGGCCGGGGGCTCGGGCGTATGCGCATGCCACCGGGCTGGGGAAGGCGCTGCTTGCCGATCTTTCGAACGAGGAGCTGCTGCGGCTGTTTCCGAATGAGGAGCTGCCGCGTCTGACGCCGCATACGATTGTGTCGCGGACGGAGCTGCTGATGCAGCTCGCCGAGATCAGAGTGTGCGGCTACGCGCTGGATCGCGAGGAAGGCGTCATGGGCTTCCAATGCATCGCTGCCCCGGTCCGGCAAGCGGACAAGCGCGCGACGTCAGCCGTCAGCGTGTCGATTCCGCTTCATCAGTGGGAAGAGAAGCGTGCAAGCGCACTGGACGAAATAAGGGGCTTAGCGATGCGTCTATCGCTTCATCCGAGCGCTGAATAAGGAAAGGAGTGGAAGGAAATGGCGTTCCAAAATCCGATTCTTTGCGGATTTCATCCCGATCCGAGCATTTGCAGGGTCGGCGAAGACTATTACCTGGCGGTTAGCTCGTTCGAGTACTTCCCAGGCGTGCCGTTGTTTCATAGCAAGGACCTGGTCAATTGGAGAGCGATCGGCCACTGCTTGACGCGCGCCTCCCAGGTTCCACTCGACGATGCGCCGAGCTCGAAAGGAATTTACGCGCCGACATTGCGTTTCCATAACGGCATTTTCTACATGGCAACGACCAATGTTTCGGGCGGCGGCAATTTTTACGTGTGGACAAGGGATATCGAGGCAGAATGGTCCGAACCGATATGGGTCGATCAGCGCGGAATCGACCCGGACTTGTTTTTCGATGGGGACGGCAGCGTTTATTTCACGACAAGCTCCGGGGAAGCGACAACCGGAATTGTTCAGAGCCGTATCGATATCGAGACCGGAAAGCGCTTGTCCGAGGTATTAATCATTTGGACAGGGACCGGCGGGCAATACCCGGAGGCCCCGCATCTTTATAAAATAAGCGGTTGGTATTACTTGTTGATTGCCGAAGGCGGAACCGAATACGGACATATGGCCACGATTGCGCGGAGTCGGAGGCCGGACGGTCCATTCGAGGCGTTCTCGGGCAATCCGATTCTGACGCATCGCAGTTCGGCGTTGCCGATTCAGGCGACCGGACACGCCGATTTTGTACAAGCGCAGGATGGGCGATGGTGGGCGGTTTTTCTCGGCATTCGGCCGGTCGGCTATCCGCGGCGACATCATCTCGGGCGCGAGACGTTTCTCGCTCAGGTCTACTGGGATGCGGAAGGGTGGCCAAAGATCGGAGAGAACGGCCGGGTCGGGGAAACGGTGGATATCGAGCCGCTCCCTTCACATCCTTTTCCGCCGTCCCCCGCGAGGGACGACTTCGATCAGCCGCAGTTGGAAGCGGGCTGGACCTTTCTTCGTAACCCGCAGTCAACCGATTGGTCGTTGGTCGAGCGAGCGGGCCATTTGACGCTGCACGGCTCTGCCGTTACACTGAACGATTGCGGTGCTCCTGCTTTTGTCGGTCAACGGCAACAGCATTTTCAATGCATTTGCCGGACCGCCATGCGCTTTGAGCCGGGGCTCGACGGCGAGGAGGCCGGATTAACGGTGTTCATGAACGAGCGCTTCCATTACGAGATTGCATTGACTCGAAAAAACGGCCGGAAGCGACTCATATTTCGCCGGTGCGTCGGCAGTCTGCAGAAGGTGGAGCGCGAACAGGACTGGGAGCGGGACGTGGTTGTGTTGAACCTGTCGGCCGAGCCGGATCGCTATACGTTCGGATATGCGCATCCGGATCGGCCAGGACCGCCTGTACCGTTCGGCGAAGGGGAGAGCAGCTTGCTTGCGACGGAGGTGGCGGGCGGCTTTACGGGTGTCTTCCTGGCGATGTATGCGACCGGGGCCGGCAAGCGTTCGTCCTCGCCTGCATACTTCGATTGGTTCGAATATTTGCCGCGGTCTTAGCTGCGGCTTTGAACAAACGGCCTGACATCCTCGAATGTCAGGCCGTTTGCCTGTGATGGACAATCCTTTACATGTTTCGTTTCGAACTGCTGACGGCCGTCTTTTCCGAAGGTCACCAATCGACCATTGCGCGCTGGAGCAGGAAAGAACTAGGCTGAGGAAGCAAGGGAATGTCACATGGGACGGAAGGGAGTGTCAGGATGTCCGAATCCAGGTCGCAATTGCCGTACGGCGCCGTCTATTTCCGCAAGTCCAACCCGCCTCCCGAGGATTGGGAGCGGGATTATCGGACGGCGCAGGAGGACGGCGTCAATCTATTTCGCCATTGGTTCATGTGGGGCGCTATCGAAACGGCTCCCGGACGGTATGATTGGTCAGATTACGACCGGCAGTTGGAGCTGGCGGCGCGGCACAACATGCAGACGATCATTGCCGAATACGTCCAGTCCGTGCCGGAGTGGGCGGTATCCCGTTATGCAGATGGACGAACGGTTCATGCTGACGGAACCAGGGCGAAGTCGGGTATGGGCGGCAGCAGCAATACGGGCGGCTTCAGTCACGGCGGCGGCGTGCTCTGTCTGGATTGCGAGGACGTAAAGCGGGCTGCGGGCGACTTCCTGACGGCGCTGGCATCCAGGTACAAGGGCCATCCGGCTCTGCTCGGCTACGATATCTGGAACGAATGCATGTACTCGCCGACGGCCTGCTACTGCAAGCATACCAAGAAGAAATTCCGGGCATGGCTGGCTGCGAAATACGGCACAGTGGAGCGTCTGGGAAAGGCATGGCAGCGTTACAGCTATACGGCTTGGGATCAAGTGGAACCGCCCGTGAACGTCGCGCCGTACCGGGAAAATATCGATTGGCTGCAATTCAAGAAAGATAATTACTATGCGCAAATGCAGTGGCGCATCGAGACGATTCGCAGCGTCGACCCGGATTGCCTCATTACGGCGCACGGCGTGGCAGGCGCGCTCTCGCAGCTTGCTTCGCACGGCGCCGACGATTGGCTGGCAGCCTCCAAGGTGGATGTATACGGCTTCACCTGGGTGCAAGCGCGAAAAGGAAACGAGCCCTGGAAGCAGTGGCACGCAGTGGATCTCGTCCGCGCAGCAGCGCGGGGGAAGCCGTTCTGGCACGCGGAGATGCAAGGCGGACCGCTCTGGCTGCAACCGCAAATCATCGGACGAGAAAGGGAGGATGGTCGAATTGCCGAGCCGGAGGACCTCCGGGTATGGCAAATGATCTCGCTCGCCGGAGGGGCCAAGGGGCTGCTCGCGCCGCGCTGGCGACCGCTGCTTGACGGGCCGCTGTTCGGCGCGTTCGGCGCATACGACATGGATGGTTCGCGTACGGCGCGCTCGCGTATGGGCAGCACGATTGCCAAGTGGGCAAACGAGCCCGGGCAAGCGGAGCTGTTTCGAGCGAATCCCGTGCGCGGCGATCTGGCAATCCTTGTCGTGCCGGAAGCGCAGGAGTACGATTATTTGTTGCGTCAAAATCCCGGCATCGCTTTGTACGGCAGCAGCCTGCTTTATTCCGAGGCGATGTGGGGGGCGTATCGCGGGTTTTTCGATCGCAACATCCAGGCAGATTGGGTTCGCTTGGACGATATCGGTCACTATGATACCCTCTACTTGCCTTATCCCATTCGCTTGGCCGCAGAGCAGGGGCGGGCATTGCAGAATTGGGTAGAGCAAGGCGGAGCGCTGATCTGCGAGGGTTGTCCGGGCTATTTCGATGAACAGGGCAAGGCGGGCAGCATGCAGCCGAATCACGGCTTGCACCGCCTATTCGGCGCGCGCGAGTCCGAAGTCGAGTTCATGCCCGATCACGGCGATCGCATTGAATTCGAGATGGACGGCACGCCTGTTCGGGGGCACGGATACAAGCAGAGCTACGTGCTGGCGGGCGGTACTGCGCGCGGGCGGTATCGCGACGGTCGGCTGGCGGTGGTGGAGCATCGTTGCGGCCGCGGAAGGACGCTTTTGATCGGGACGCATCCTTCGATTGCCTATTACCGGGACGGCGGAGAGAGCGGCAGGCGGTTGTTCGACGTCGTATGCCGCTGGATAGGCAAGACCCCTCATATACAGACGTCGAATCCGACGATCCAGGTCCGGCTGCATGAAGGGCGGGGCGCTCGCTATATATGGGCAATCAACCCCCGGCGGGAGCCTCAGTACGCCGGCATCCGTCTTGCATCCGTATACGGACGTCCGCAGCCGCTCAGGCGAATCTGGGGAGAAGGCAGTCTGCAATCGACGGAGGAGGGATGGGCAGTCACGATTCCGGGCAGAGATGCCGTAATTTACGAGTGGCGTTCGAACGATCACTAACAGGAGGGATTGCTTACTATGACAAACAGCATAAAAATTAAGATTCACGCTGGGCAGCATCGCATCAATCGCAGCATTTACGGGCATTTTGCGGAGCACCTGGGACGCTGCATTTACGAGGGCTTTTGGGTCGGGGAGGATTCGCCGATTCCCAATACTCGCGGCATTCGCAATGATATCGTCGATGCGCTCAAAGCGTTGAACATTCCGCTGCTGCGCTGGCCGGGAGGCTGCTTTGCCGACAATTATCATTGGCGGGAGGGGGTCGGCCCGCGCGAGCAACGGCCGCGCATGATCAATACGAATTGGGGCGGCGTCGTAGAAAATAATCATTTTGGCACCCACGAATTTTTTGACCTGTGCGATATGCTGGGAGCCGAGCCGTATATATGCGGCAATGTCGGCAGCGGCACGGTCGAAGAGATGGAGCAGTGGATTCAATACATGACGTTCGACGGCGAGTCTCCGATGGCGGAGCTGCGGCGCGCCAACGGCCGCGAGGAACCGTGGCGGCTGACCTATTTCGGCGTCGGCAACGAAAATTGGAGCTGCGGAGGAAAAATGCGGGCGGAATATTACGCGGACCTGTATAAGCAATATAGCGTGTATTGCCGAAATTACGGCGGCAATCAGCTCTACAAGGTTGCGTGCGGACCAAGGGATGATCATGATTATTGGACAGAGGTGCTGATGCGCGAAGCCGCTCCATTCATGGATGGCCTGTCGCTTCATTACTATACCCGAGTCAAGGATTACGGTCTGTATATCGAAAATCCCGATGGAAACCGGATGTTTTTACGAAACCCGGACGGGCGCAAGCATGCGCATTCCGCGGTCGACTTTGATGAACGCGAATGGTTCGCGGTAATGAAATCAGCATATTATATGGAAGATCTGGTGATGAAGCATTCGGCCGTGATGGACAAATACGATCCTGAGAAGCGCGTGGCGCTCGTCGTCGACGAATGGGGCACATGGTTCGACGTAGAGACCGGCACCCACCCCGGGTTTTTATTTCAACAGAACACCATGCGGGACGCGGTTTCGGCTGCCATTTGCCTCAACATTTTCAACAATCATTGCGATCGCGTACGGATGGCGAATCTCGCCCAGACCGTCAATGTGCTGCAGGCGGTCATTCTGACGGAGGGGGAGCGGATAATTTTGACGCCGACCTACCACGTTTTTGAAATGTTCAAAGTGCACCAGGACGCCGTCATGCAGCCGTTGGAGATCAACTCGGCAATGTATGTTCGCAAGGAGGAGGCAATCGCCCAGATTAGCGCTTCTGCCTCGATCGATGCGCAGGGCAAGCTGCATGTGACGCTGTGCAACACCGACCCGACCCGCTCTGCAGCGGTAAATTGCGGGATTGAAGGCTTTGCGGGCAAGCGCGTTTCCGGGCGGGTGCTGGCGGCGGAGGCGATGAACAGCCACAATTCTTTTGACGAACCTGACCGAGTACAACCGGCGCGATTCGACGGAGCGCGTCTTAATGCAGCCGGTCTCGCGCTGGATATGCCGCCGATGTCCGTAGTCGTCCTGCAGGTGGAATGAGGAGCGGACGGTCGTCTAACGGTGAAGACCCCGGTACTGACTGGGCGACATCTGAAAGGCCTGCTGAAAAATGCGGTTGAATGAGCGATGCGAGTAGCCGACACGCTCGGCGATCTCGCTAATATTCACGTCGCTCTCGACCAATAGCTTGACGGCCGCGTTGATTTTTGATTTGATCAAGTATTCGTGAAACGTCACGCCGGTTTCCTTTTTGAACAGACGGCTGAAATAGGACGGGTTCATATGTGCCAGTTCGGCGCATTCGGTAAGTGAAATGTCGCGCGAAATATGATTGGCGATATATTTGCAGACTTCTTTGACCCCTGCTTTTCCTGCCGTCCGGTTGTTGTCCTTCATAACCTTCGAATAGAGCGGAGGGATCGTATCGATGAACCAGAGGCCGATCTCCTCCACCGTCTCGTTCGTTCTGAACTGATCGAACAAATCGTATTCCAGCATGCCCAGCGAAGTGCCGCATTTTTTCTCGGCATTGGCGATAAGCGCCGACAATAGCACCTGATAACTCTGATAAATGAAGTAATACGATTCCTTTTCCGTCACAAGTCTGCTGAACGTCCAGATGCCAGTCTTGAAGGCGGGTGAATCTTCGTTCAGCATCGCCTCGATGAGGGCGTTTTCCGTTTCGTAGGGATATTCGGGCAGCGTCAGTTTTTCCATCGGCGCGTCGTCGATGGATATAATCGCTTCCGTACTCGCCAGCAGCCGGAATTGCAGGGCGAGCATGGAATCGCGGTAGGACAAGGAAATATCCCCGATATGCGGGTAGGCGCGACCGATTCCGATTGAAACCCGCACATTCAGATAGTTCTGCAAGGCCGCGCTGACGCCCTCGGCGTAGGCGCGCGCTTCGCCGGTAGCCGCATCCGGCGGGGTATCGGGATCAAAGCACAGAGCAGCAATCTCATGGCCGCGCAGATCATCCAGAACATAGCCCTTAACCAGGCGGTATTCCTCCAGCAGTTCGTTCATGACATTCATGACCGCATAGGCGAGCAATGGCTTGTCTTTGGACTGAAAGCGCCCGTTCTTGCCAAAGTCCTCCACTCGCACGACCAGTACGACGTAGGTACAATCGACCGGTACGCCGTATTGCTCACAATCTTCGTAGAGCGGACTTCGAGAGGTGTAGTTGCCCTTCAATAAATGCTGCATAAAGCGCTCGATCAAAAACGGCTCGGATTTGGCGACCATCACATGAAGCGAATTGACCTCGCTGTTGAACTGGTCGAGGCATTGGCGCAGGAATGAAAATTCCTCTTCCGGCGTGCCGGCCGAATGATCGCGAAGCCGCTTGCCGTAATCGACCAACTGGCCGATCGGATTGTAGGCCTGCCTGGAGTTGTAGATCGTCAGTATAATGCCCATCGTCAAAAAAATGGCCACGGCAAAGATCGTGCTCCACATGATCCAGCGCAACTCGCCGACAATAACGGAACGGGAAGTCACGGAAACGTAGCTCAGGCCCGAGTTGGATTTTTGGTACGAATAAAAATATTCGCTGCCACCTCCCCCTTTTATGGAAGCGTTGTCAGAAGAAGGGTTGTTCAGGGAATCCTGATCCATCTTTTTCGCTATTGCTTCGTTGACGGACGTCAGTTGCTTTGACTGAAACAAGCTGCCTTCCGCTGCACTTCTTACAAATATCGATTGGTTGTTCGTAATGGTCAAAAATGTGGTCAAGTATCGGTTGAATTGCTCCACTTCGACCTGAGCGACCAGCACGCCTTGCGGGCGAAGCGACATCGCAGGCAGCGTCAATACAAACGAAATATACCCCTCCTGCTCGCTGGCGGGCAAATAGGTCCAGTGAGCGCTTTTGGTGTCATTGGCAATATGCGCGAGATCGTCGACGAAACGGAATTGGTTGGCGGCAATTTTCCCTTGCGCGCTGGACAAAATGAAATCGTTGTTCATGTTGTAGAAATAAATTTCGTTAATAAATTCGCTGCTTTGCAAGAGCGCGGAAATTTTGGACAAAATGAACGTGTTGTTGTCAATTCTCGCCGTCTCGTCCAGCGCCAAAAACGCTTCGAATACATCGGGATCAAAAGCGAAACTGGTCAGCTCTTGGACGACGCCGAACATGGCATTGTCGATATACGTTTGAATGATGCCAAGCGAGATCTGGTTGCTTTTCTGAATGTGTACGATTTCTCTTTTCATCGACGTGTTGTAATAGACCAGGCTGGCGAGAATAATGGGCAGGCAAATGGAGATCGAGCCCAGCCAGATTAAGCGGTACAAATAAGATCTCATAATGCGTTTCGCATCCCCTTTCCCACGCCGCGACTACATCTTGAAACGCGCAAGCCCAAGCTGCGGCAAGGTGCCCCTTATTATACCTATATTGGACGTTGGTCGGCCATAGCTAGTTTTTTACCAGAGTGAAAAAATCCTTGGTGCAGGCGGTGTTGAAGCTAATGGTGAGAGAAGTCAGATATCGACTATTGAGCGCTAGTCGCACTTCGCTTAGTATAGGGAGTGTACCGAGCAACATGCCGCCCGGAGGTGATGACGACACATGCTGTCCCCAACGAAGACAGCCAGCATACGAATCGTGATAGCGCTTGCCGCCGCAGCCTTGTTCGCGGTTGTCTGCGGATGCTCATTGAATGAAAAGGGCGGTGAGTCAAAAACGAGCGAAGGTCCCTTGGAAATCGAAATCATGACCGACTTGACGCAGGAAAATCCGGATTTGTCGAATGAATATTGGGCGGCGTTCCAGTCGCTTACGAACACCAGGCTGAACATTCTCTGGGTACCGGGCAATGAGTATAGCACCAAGCTTGATCTGGTGCTGGCTTCCGGCGACATTCCGGAGGTGGTGTTTGGACGCGAGCACAATAAGCCGACCCTGATCAACGCGATTCGGCAAGGCGCATTTTGGGATTTGACGCCGTTTCTAGGCGATTTCTCTCGATACCCGAATTTGCGCGACAATATGACGCCAGGCGCATGGAGCTATGTTCGGGTGGACGATAAGATCATGGGGATCCCGAGAAGTCGATCATTGATCGACAGCGGCTTGAAGATAAGAAAGGATTGGCTGGAGCGGCTCGAACTCCCGGTACCGACGACCATGGACGAATACAAGGAGACGCTGATCGCGATTGCCAACGGCGATCCCGACGGTAACGGGATGGATGATACGATCGGACTGGCAATCGGTCCGGAGCCGGACCCGTCGCTCCAGGCTGCGTTTGGCGTGTATAATCCGACCTACGACGAGGCGGGCGGGTTGATGTATAACTATTTGACGCCGCAGTTCACGCAGCTTGTCGGCTGGCTTAGGGAGCTTTATGCCGCAGGCGCGCTGCCGGACGAGTTCGCCGCATTGAACGGCACCCAATTGTCGGACATGATAGAGAGCGGGCGCGCCGCCTCCTTTAATTACGCCATCTATCGGGACTACTCTTGGACGAATGAGATCCGGAAGGTACAGCCGGAAGGCCAGTTGATCACATTGCCTCCTATGAGAGGGCCGAACGGCGATTATGCCGCAAGCTTGGATATCGGGACGCGAGGGGCGCATCATATCAGCAAAAAAGTGTCTCGGGAAAAGGTGGAGGCGATTTTGCAGTACTTTGAGAGGACGGCCTCGGCCGAGTTGACCGATTTCGCCTATTACGGCAAGGAAGGTGTCCATTACAACGTGTCAGACAACGGCGAAAAGGTGTTGACCGAATTGGGGCGGGAACAAATGAACGTCAACACGCTAAGTCCAATCACGCCGTCGTACACGCGTTGGGGCAAAGTAATCGCGCCGGAAGCGCCACAAGCGTGGAACGAGGAAAAAAAGCTGGAGGCGGCTCCTTATGAAGAATTGGGCGTCATCGATCCGTTCCGCTATCTCATCTCGGATACGTGGATCGAGGCTTGGCCCAAGTACAGCGCAGAGCTGGAAAGCATGTGGGTCAAGGCCATCTCCGGTAAAATATCGATGCAAGAATACGAGGAATGCGTAGAAAAAATCAAGCGCGATCCGCAGATTCAAAAAGCGTTTCAGGAATTTGCAGCCGACTTGTCCAATCGGAATCCCGCGAACGACGATGCGGACAGCGAAAGCATGCGTCCGGGTTGAAAGCGGCGCGGACAGCGAAAATTTAGGCTGTCCCCCGCGCGGTTGCGATGATTATATTCAGAAAATTCAATCTAATTAATTTTTCTTATATTTTAAAAAGGAGCGAATCAGATGCAAGCAAGTCAACAATCGGATTGGATCAAGAAATGGCGACAAATGCGTTTGGACTATCAACTGTATGTGCTGGTCATGCTGCCCGTTGCGTGGGTGGTGCTGTTTCAGTACTTTCCGATGTATGGGCTGCAGTTGGCGTTTAAGGATTTTAAAATTATGGAGGGCATTACCGGAAGCCCATGGACGGGCATCGATCATTTCATTAAATTTTTTCATTCCCATCAGTTTTGGACCGTTCTGAAAAATACAATTTTCATCAGTATGTACGAGCTCCTGGCGGGCTTTCCGCTGCCGATTATTTTGGCGCTGGCTCTGAACGCCACGCTTCGGACGCGGATGAAATTGACGGTTCAATTCGTCACTTACATGCCGTATTTCATCTCAACGGTCGTTATGGTCGGCATGATCCTGCAATTTTTGAATCCCCGAATCGGCATCGTCAATATGCTGCTCGGCCTGGTCGGCTTGGATGCCGTGAATTTTATGGGGGAGCCGGGCTGGTTCAAGCACGTCTACGTCTGGTCGGGGATCTGGCAGACCACCGGGTGGGGCACCATTATTTATTTGGCCGCACTCGCCGGCGTCAACCCGGATCTCCACGAAGCGGCAACAATTGACGGCGCCAATCGGCTACAGCGCATTCGATACGTTGATCTTCCCGGCATCATGCCGACCATCGTGACGCTGCTTATTTTAAATTCCGGCAATATCATGAGCATCGGCTTCGAGAAAATCTTTTTGATGCAAAATCCGTTAAATATCGGTTCGTCCGAAATCATTACGACGTACGTGTATGCGGTGAGCCTGGCTTCGAGTTCGCCTGACTATTCTTATGCGACTGCAATCGGCTTGTTCAATTCGCTTATCAACCTGATTCTCATTATGTCAGTCAATCAGATCGCCAAAAAAACGGGCGACACCAGTTTGTGGTAAAGGGAGGGAACGGGATGAAAGATACGAAAGTGAGATTGACCCGATCGGACAAAACGTTTTATTGGGTAAACGACCTGTTTTTAATCGTGGCGTTCCTGCTTGTGCTGTATCCGCTGGTCTATATCATCAGCGCTTCTTTGAGCGATCGCGTAGCCGTCATTTCCGGGAAGGTGTTTTTGTGGCCGGTCGATTTTTCCCTGGAGGGTTACGTCGCCGTGTTCAAGGACCCGCGCATTATGATCGGGTACGGCAACACTCTTTTCTATACGGCGGCCGGCACGCTCATCAATGTCGTGCTGACGATCCTTGCAGCGTACCCGCTATCGCGTAAAACCATGGTCGGCCGCAACGTGATCATGTACATTTTCGCCTTTACGATGCTTTTTCACGGCGGATTGATTCCGAATTACTTGCTGATTAAAAACCTGGGCATGATCGATACGCGATGGGCGATGCTGTTGCCGGCGGCGCTGTCCATCTGGAATGTCATTATTGCCAGAACCTTCTATCAGACGACGATTAGCCAGGAGTTGTACGAGGCGGCTGCCATGGACGGCTGCTCGCATTTCCGTTTCATGTGGAGCATCGTGCTGCCTTTGTCGAAAGCGATTACGGCGGTCATGGTGTTGTTCTACGGGGTGTTCCATTGGAATTCGTACTTCAACGCGTTTTTGTATTTGAAAAGCCCCGATCTGTTTCCGCTCCAAATCGTGCTGCGCGACATTCTCGTGCAAAACGAAATCGATCCGGCCATCGTGACCGATGCACAGCAAATGCAAGTGAAGCAAGGCTTAGCCGAGCTACTGAAATATTCCATCATTATTGTAGCCAGCCTGCCGATCTGGCTCGTGTATCCATTCGTGCAAAAACACTTTGTGAAAGGGGTGATGATCGGTTCAATAAAAGGCTGAACCCGTCTATGCAAGCGTAAAAGCAGGAAGAGCAAGTAAGACCCAAAACCTCAAAAAGGGAGCGAGCAAGCTTGAAAAAGAAAAGAACGTATAGCATCGCGCTAAGTTTGCTGTTGTGCTGCGCCATCGTCGTGAGCGGTTGCACGGGAGGATCGGAAAATCAAAACGGAGGCGACGAAACGTCGCTGAACCTATCTGCGCCCGGCGAGCTTCCACTGGTCGACGAAAAAACGACGATCAAAATCACCGTCCCTCGATCTTCCAATATTCTATCCTACGAATACGGGGAAAACGAGCTGACGACATGGCTAGAGGACCAAACGAACGTCCATATCGAATGGAACTTTTATCCTTCTGCCGATGCGGGACAAAAGCTCAATCTGGAGTTGTCGTCCGGCGGCGATGTGGGCGATCTGATCATGGGTTTTGACGAGGCGGACTTCGAAATGGATAACGCCATGATCGCCAACTACGGCTCGCAGGGCATATTTGCTCCGCTGAATGATTTGATTGAGAAAAACGGGTTTTACATCAACGAGATGTTTGAGGAGAATCCGAATATGAAGCAAGCGACCACTGCGCCGGACGGCAACATTTACGCGCTGCACAAGGTTGGCAATTGCTACAACTGCGATCGTTCCATGCGCTTCTGGGTGAATGAAGAGTTCCTTGCGGCGCTGAATATGTCCGTTCCCGAGACGACCGAGGAGCTGTATCAGTATTTGAAGGCGGTCAAGGAGCAGGATGTGAACGGCAACGGCGATCCAAGCGATGAAATTCCGTTGACCGGCTCGCCTCGCGGTTGGTTTACGGAGGTGCATGATTTCATTTTGAATGCGTTCACGTACAAGGACGATAACGACCTTTACGTAAAGGACGACGTCATCCATGCCGCCTTTGTAACGGAGGAATGGAAGGAAGGCCTGACATACTTGAACAAGCTGTACAGCGAAGGCTTGATCGATCCTTCTTCTTTTACCAACGATACAAACCAATTGAACCAACTGATCGAACTAAGCGACGGCAATACGGTCGGCGCCTTCCCGGGCGGCATCGAATACGGAGTCAACGACGAAACCAAAATGAAATACGAGATTGTACCGCCAATTCAGGGGCCGGACGGCTTCCAGTATGCATACTTCAACGAATACGGCGCCGTCAATGCGGTGAAGTTCGTCATCCCGGCCAGCGGTAAAAACAAGGATCTGGTCATGAAGTGGCTCGACTTCATGTATAAGCCCGAAACCGCGATGCGCAATCGTTACGGTGTGCCCGGGGTAGATTGGGAGGAGCCCGAGCAAGGAAAGGTCGCGGCCAACGGGGGTCAGGCAATGTACAGAACAATCGATTCTGCAACGACCGAGCAGCAGCACAGCTCGCATTGGGACGGCGCCAATCACGTCTATACGCCGTTCGGATCCGATGCGCGAGAGCGTTACCCGGAAGGGCAATACGACATGGAGACTTCGCTATATAATGCGGCGGTAGAGTACGACGCGTTCACGGAGCCGGGCACGATGGTGCCGCCGTTCTTCTTCGGCCCTGACGACGCGGCCCGATTCAACGAGCTGAGAAATGAAGTCAATCGCCACGTCCAGGCATCGACCGCCGATTTTATTGTCGGCAACCGCAAGCTCGACAGCGATTGGGAAAAATACTTGTCCGAGCTGGAGTCGATGGGGCTGAGCGACTATATTAAGATGATGCAGACCGAATACGACAAAAACTGGAAATCATAGCGCCGGGTCCGCTCCTCGTCGAACGGCTGGCGGGGAGCGGATTCGACCGGATTAAGGAGGATGAGGCGTGGGAGCAGCAAATCTGGATGCGGCAATTATCGATGCGCGGCGCGGCGCGTTTGGCGCAGAGCCGCAGCCTCGATGGGCAGCCGAATGTTTGGAACGGGTGCTGCTGGAGGGACAGCTTAAGGTCAGACGATATGAGGCGGCGGTCGAATCGTGCGAGGGGAATGCCGCAGCAGCTCTGACAATTGTGCTGGAGGGCGCGGATGGGCAAGACGCCGCGGCGCGCGCGGGGCAAGACGTTCCTTCGGAAGCGGATTCGTTCGCAATCCTTCGCTTCGAGGAGCGGGGCGCAACGACGCTGTCGCTGGTCGGACGCGACGCGCGCGGGCTGATGTACGCCATTCTCGAGCTGACCGATGTCGCCAGGCACGCGGAGCGTCCGCTCGAAGCGCTGGCGGCCGTCCGGCAGCGAAGCGAACGTCCGGCCAACATCGTGCGGAGCGTGACCCGTTTGTTTACGAGCGAGCCGGAGGACAAGCCCTGGTTTTACGATCGAAGCTTCTGGGACGAATATTTGACGGAGCTGGCGACGCATCGTTTCAACCGATTTACGCTTGGCGTCGGGACCGGTTACGATTATTTGATCGACCGTGTCGTGCCGGATTCGTATTTTTGCTTTTTTTATCCCTTTGTGCTGGCCGTTCCCGGCTACGACGTCCGAGTAGTCGGGCTAGCGGAGGAAGAGCGCGCGTTGAATCTCGAGACACTCCGTTACATTGCCGCTGCAGCCGAGACGCGCGGCCTGGATTTTCGACTTGGTCTGTGGAACCATGCCTACGACTACGGCCCCCGGGCGACAGAAGGGACGCACAGCGTCGTGGGCCTCGATCCGCATTGTCATGCCGCGTATTGTCGGGACGCGCTGGCTCTGCTGCTCCGCGAGTGTCCGGGCATTCGCGGCTTGACGTTTCGCGTGCATTTTGAGGGCGGCGTGCCTGAGCCGACGCATCAATTCTGGACTGTCGTGCTTGAGCGAGTCGGCGAGGCCGAACAATTGCTCGAGATCGATTTTCACGCAAAGGGCGTGGGCGAACAATTGATCGAACTGGTGGGCGGCACGGGGAAGCGGCTAATGCTGTCTACCAAATATTGGGCGGAGCATATGGGGCCGGCCTATCATCAAGCCTCGATTCGGGAGAAGGAGTTCGGTCGCGCACCGAGCACGGGTCATCATGACGCCGGGGCGGGCGGCATGGCGGTGACGTCCAAGCGAAGCTACACCCGTTACGGCTATGCCGATTTTATGCGGGAGGGACGTTCCTATGCCATCATTCACCGGATCTGGCCGGGAACGCAGCGCGTCCTGATGTGGGGGGACCCCGAGCAGGCAGCGGGAATCGGACGTTACGCAGGGTTTCAAGGTTCAGAGGGAGTGGAATGGTTCGATCCGCTTTCGTTCAAGGGGAAGAAGGGCTCGGGCCGAGCGGGCGGCCGAGAGGTGTATACCGCCGAGCGATTGAAGCTGGGACTGCGCGATTGGACCAAGTACTGCTACGCCTACCGGCTGTGGGGCAGACTGGCTTACAATCCCGTTGCAGACCCGGATGAGTGGCGCAGGTACTTGCGCAATGTGTACGGCAGCGCCGCCGACGCTTGCGAACGGGCATTGGCGCAAGCGACGCGAATCTTACCGTTTGTGACTCTGGTGCACGCGCCTTCAGTGGCTAATAACGTGTATTGGCCGGAAATGTACACGAACATTCCGCTTGTGCGCGGATCTGAGAAGGCGGATAATCCGTACGCCGCTTCGGGATGGCCCGCTAATGCGGATTTTGACATGGAGCCGCCGTATACCTTTGGGAACGCAAGCCCGCTCGATCCCGTGCAGGTGTACCGGATCGATGAATTCGCCGACGATCTCATTGCCGGGCGTAGCTGCGGCAAGCTGACGCCCTCCGAAATTGCCGATCGTTTGCAGACGATGGCCGAGCAGGCACTGCTGGCGCTGGAGCAGGCCGAGCGTCTGACAATTGATTCGCAAGACTCGGAATTCATGAGATTGGCCGTCGACGTGCGCATCATGGCCGGGCTGGGGAGGTTTTTTGCGGACAAGTATCGCGCCGGACTTGCCTTCGCAATCTACGAACGAGCCGGCGGAAAGCGGCTGCTGACGGAGACGCTGGCGCATTACCGCGCGGCGCGCGACGCCTGGCAAGCCATCGTATCCGCCTCCAAGGATGTCTACCATAGAGACCTGACGTTTGGACACACGCCCTATTCCCGGGGCCATTGGTCCGACCGAATCGCTGCCATCGATGAGGATATCGAGGCTGTGGCGCGTATAGCCGCGGAGCGAGAAGGCGAAGACACGCTCGCCGGGGAGCGCGGCGTAGCCGATTGGCTGAGCGCGTGCGATCTGCGTACGCGTCCAATTGCGTCGCACCTGCCGCAAGCCAGCCTTGTCCGAGGGCAGCCGGCCGTACTGCGTTTGACGCTGACGGACAGAGCCGATGCGGTGGCGACCGTCCGGCTGTTCTATCGGCATGTCAATCAGGCCGAGTCGTATAAAATACTCGTCATGGACCGACGGGCGGAAGAAACGGTTTATGAAGGCGTCATTCCGGGGGCATATACGGATTCCCCATACGGACTGCTCTACTTTTTCGAGTTGGCCGGCCCGGATGCACGCGCCTGGCAGTTGCCGGGACTCGACGACACCTTGTCTCGCCAGCCGTACTATGTAATGGATGTTGTTACTCATGCGAATAAGGAGTGAGCGAACCTATGCAACGAACGATTGTGAAGGGCAAAAACAATGAAGAACAGTGGTGGTTCAAAAGACCGTGGCGGCAATTGCAGACCAATCTGCGCGAAATCGATTGGCTCGATATTGACGCCGAGCGGATCGTCGCCGACCTCAAGTCGTTCAAAGCGACTTCGGTGCTGATCAATTCGTCCGGCATTGTGGCCAACTACCCGACGACGCATCCGTATCACTTCCAGAACCCCTATTTGCAAGGAGACAGTCTGGAAACGATCATTGAGGCCTGCCATCGTGCGGATATTGCGGTGCTGGCTCGTACGGACTTCTCCAAGGTGCGCCGTCCGATCTACGAGTTGCATCCAGAGTGGGCCTATATTTCAAACGAGGGGAGCATCGTGGATTACAACGGCGACGTCCACGTATGCTTCAATAGTCAATATCAGCAGCGACATGCGTTCGAAATCATGAAGGAGACACTGGATCTGCTGGACTTCGACGGCATCTTCTTCAATGCGGGCGGATACCAGACCATTGACTACAGCAACAACCATCACGGAATTTGCCAATGCGACAACTGTCGCACGCGATTCGCGGCGATGTACGCCCTCGACCTACCGCTCGTCGAGGACATGAATGATCCGGTATACCGCAAATACCTGCTTTTCAAACAGGAGACATCCAGGGTATACGAGCGCCAGGTGTACGATTTTGTATCGGGAATTCGTACGAATATCCTCGTTGCCAACAATAAGGCACAGGGTGCCTTGACAAGAGGGGAGTCCCATGCAGAGATTTATTTGCCGCTCCCCAATTGGCAGTATAGCGGCTCGGACAATACCAAGCATGCCAAGGCGTCGCATTACCCGATGCTTTCAGTGAATTCGAGCGCCGACTTTGTCGGAATCGAATACCGTCACGTCGCCGTATCGCCGCATCAGCAAAGCTTGCGCCAAGCCCAAAACCTGGCCAACGGCGGTGGCATGTGCTATTACATTATCGGTCGCGTCGACAACAAAGCGGATCGGTCGGCTTACGACAGCATCAAGCAATGGTACCATTACCACGCGGCGCATGAGCAGGAATACGCGAATTTGACGTCCAAGGCGGATATTGCGATTCTCATGAACAATCCGCATCCGCGAACCAATGCCGAGTGGGAATATCAGGGGTGGTTCCGGTTCCTGGCGGAAAATCATTATCTGTTCGATTCGTTTTCGAAAGGCGCTGCCGAGACGGTGCCGTTCGACCGCTATAAGGCGGTGATCGTGCACGAATATGAACAGCTTGGCGACGCGCTGTGCCGCAAGCTGGACGAATTTGCCCAATCCGGCGGGACGGTGATTGCCGTGTCCAAGGCAGGGTTCCGGGGAGACGATCTCGAGCTGCGCGAACAGCCCGCGCTCGAATGTCTCGGCATCACGCGTTATAAGCAGGTCAGGACGGGGATGGTCGCGGCGTATTTAAAGGTCGACCGCAAGGACGCGTTCCCTCGCTTTCACGACAATGACTTGTGCTATGTCCACGGCACGTATGTATATGCGGACTACAATGAGCGAGTCGAAAAGTATTTGAAGCTCATTCCGCCGCATCATTACGGACCGCCGGAGCGTTGTTACTACACGATCGAAACGGATCATCCCGGTGTCACGGTCCATGCGTACGGAAAGGGCAAGGGAATTTATTTCCCCTGGGAGCCGGGCAAGCAGTTCACGGCGCACGGGCATACGAATACAATCCGATTGGTCGCCGACGTCCTTGAGGAGCTAGCCGGTCTGGATCCGGTGCGAGGCAATCTGTCGCCGATGGTGGAGGTGACGTTGCATCGCAATGAGGACGATGGCTCGGATCTGTTGCATCTGGTGAACGGGTCCGGACACTTCGGGACCAGCTACTATGCGCCAATCACAATGCACGACCTGGAGCTAACGCTGCCGGTCGAGGGCGGGGTGCGTGAAGCACGCAGCCTGATGACCGGGGAAGCATACCCGGTCGAAGAGGAGAATGACAGTATGATCCGAATCCGAATTCCGCGTCTCGAGCAGCTTGAGGCTGTGAAAATTGTATATGGTCAAGCAACAAGCTGAAGGAGGAGAGCGGGCATGAGCCAGTCCCAACAATGGTGGAGGAATCGCCCATGGCGCCAAATTCAAACGAATTTGCGGGAAATTGACATGCGGGATATAGATGCCGAGCGCTACGTTGCCGACTTGCAAGCATTTAACGCCAATGTGGCGATGATTAATACGGCCGGCATCATCGCCAGCTATCCGACGAAGCTGCCTTATCATTTCCAAAGCTCGTACTTGACCGGGGACAGCCTGGAGGAGATAATCGCCGCCTGTCACCGTGCGGATATTCGGGTGATCGCGCGTACCGATTTCTCTAAAGTGCGCAGACCGTTGTACGAGCAGCATCCCGAATGGGCATACAAAAGCCCGGACGGAGTGATTGTCGACTACAACGGCGACGTGCACGTCTGTCTCAACGGGGAGTATCAGCAGCGATGTGCGCCCGAAATTATCAAAGAGGCTATTACTGAACTGGACGTCGACGGCATTTTCTTTAATATGGGCGGCTACCAGGTAACGGATTATAGCTACCGGTATTACGGCATCTGCCATTGCGATAGCTGCCGGCGCGCGTTTGCGAAGGCGTACGGCTTGGACTTGCCGAAGGAAGAAGATCTGCGGGATCCGGCATTTCGTTACTACCGGCAGTTTCAGGCGAGCACCTTGGCGGCGTACGAGGATAAAATAACGGACGTCATATTGAAGGCTCGCCCCGACATTTGCATTGCCAATTGTCTGCGTCTGCAGGAAGGCATGATTCGCCAGGAGTCGAATACGGCGCTGGATCGTCCGTTGCCGCGCTGGCCGTACAGCGCTTCGGAAAATACGAAATGGGCGGTCGGCACGTATCCGAGCATGGTATCGAGCAATACGACGGTCGATTTTCTCGATTTTTCCCATCGCCATGTAGCAGTATCGCCGGCGCAGCAGCAGCTCAGGCTCGCGCAGGCGCTGGCGAACGGAGGCGGGCTCGATTATTATTTGATCGGGCGGCTGGACAATCACGAGGATCGCTCCGGATTCGCGGGCATCAAGGAGATGTTTCGCTACCACGCGACGCACGGCGAGCAATATGTGAATCTTGAATCGCGGGCGGAGGTCGCACTGCTGAATGCGCCGGTTGCCGATCAGGCAGAATTCCGCGGCTGGTATCGGGTGCTGACGGAGCATCATTTCCTGTTCGACGTCTTGCTTGTCCCGCAGGCGCTGCAGCGACCGTGGGACAAGTACAAAGCGATCCTCGTGCCAGATGTGCGGCAGCTAAGCGACGAGGTGGTGAGCCGACTGGATGCGTATGCCGCTGCCGGGGGAACGCTCGTTTCCACATGCGCAAGCGGCTTTGAGAATGAATGTGGCGAAGCGCGCACCGGGCCTCCGTTTGCCTCTATGGGCATGCACGACATCTTGTCGTTGCGCGCGGACAACCGCGCCTCGTATTTCAAGCTGGATTGCAAGGAGCGCTTTCCACGGTTTGTCGACACCGATTTGATCTACCTGGATACCGATTACGTATTTGCGGCGTACCGCGACGAGACTAAGCGGTATTTTAGACTGGTCCCGCCGCATAGGTTCGGTCCGCCAGAGCGCTGTTATTATACGCAGGTTACTGAGCATCCCGGCTTTACGGTTCATCGTTACGGAAGCGGCCAGGGCATTTATATTCCATGGAAGCCGGGTGAGCATTTCTATCGGCACGGTTATACCAACACGAGCGATTTTGCCGCCGATCTGCTGGAGCATGTCGCAGGTGTGCCGCGGCTGCGAGGCAGTCTGCCGCCGATGGTCGAGGCGACGCTTTTCGAGCAGCAGAGCCGGGACGCGACATTACTGCAGCTTGTCAATGGCACCGGTCATTTCGGCGTGACGTTTTTTGCGCCGGCGGCTTTGTCCGGTCTGGAGGTCGGCTTCGCGTACGAGGCGGCCCCGCAATCGGTATACAGCCTCGTTGCCGAAGCGGAGCGCGAGTTCGAGTACCGCGCTGGCGTCCTGACCATCAAGCTGGACCGTCTGGAGTTGTTCGAAGCGATCAAAATCAGTCGCTGACCGGGAGTGCCGGGGCGGCAGAGCGGAGGAAAAGAAATGAAAATCGGGTTCATCGGATTGGGCATCATGGGCAAGCCAATGGCCAAACATCTGCTGCAAGCGGGATACGAGCTGTATGTATACAATCGCAGCGAGGCCGCTGTGGAAGAGCTGGTTGCGCTGGGCGCAACGGCGTGTCCGGACTCGCGCCGGGTGGCGGAGGCGACGGACCTCGTCGTCACGATGCTGCCGGATTCGCCGCAGGTGGAGGAGGTCGCGCTCGGCGCGTCGGGCATATTGGAAGGTATCAGCAGGGGGAAGATCGTCGTCGATACCAGCTCGATTGACCCGGCCGTATCTCGCAAGGTTGCCGACGCGCTCCACGAACGCGGCGCATATTATTTCGACGCGCCGGTGAGCGGCGGAGAGATCGGCGCGATGGAAGCAAAGTTGGCGATCATGATAGGTGGACCGGAGGATGTCTACGCGCGGGTCAGACCGGTGCTGGAAAAGATGGGGACCTCGATTACCCGTGTCGGCGAAGTCGGCGCCGGCAATACGGTAAAGCTAATTAATCAGATGATTGTCGCCGTTAATATTGCGGCGCTGTCCGAGGGAATGGCCTTTGCTCGACAAGCCGGTCTGGATCTCTCCCTCGTCCACGAAGCGATCCGGGGCGGACTGGCCGGCAGCCGGGTCATGGAGACCAAAATGGACGCGCTTAGCCGAGAAACCTATCAGCCGGGCTTCCGGGTTGAGCTGCATGCCAAAGACCTGCGCAATGCCGTTGCCGCCGGACGCGGAATCGGGGCCGATCTCAGTCTGACACTCCCCATGCTTGAGCGGTTGGAGCGCCTGATTGAGCACGGCTACGGGCGGGAGGATCACAGCGCCTTGTACCGCACGTTCAGGTCCGGCCAATGAAAATTATTGCTGTCACGGTAATTCATACGAGCGGTGTTTTCGTCAAAATTGAGACGGACGAGGGGCTCGTCGGGTACGGAGAAGGAACGAACTTCTCCCCGAATGCCGTAACGGGCATGATCGAAGATTTGAAGCCTTATGTAATCGGACAAGATCCGCGACGCATCGAATATTTGTGGCAGGCATGCTTCCGCCGGTTGTTCGCGCGCGGCGGACCGGTAACCGGCTCCGCGCTCGCGGCCATCGATCTGGCTCTCTGGGATATAAAGGGCAAGGCGCTCGGCGTGCCGGTCTATCAGCTGCTGGGCGGTCTGGCGCGCGATAAGGTAAGGGTGTATGGAGCTGTCGCCGGCAAGACGGCCGCGGAGATTGCGGCCAACGCCAAAAAACTGGCGGAGCGGGGCATTACCGCTATTCGATATCGTGCCTTCCACGACTGGGACGAACTGGACCTTCACGATCACAAAAGGGCGGTCCTGCAACAGGTGGAATATACGGAAGCAATTCGGGCCGCAGTAGGCGACGAGGTCGATCTGATCATCGAATGCCATGGTCGCTACGACCCCGATTACGCGGTGATGCTGGCGAGGAACGTGGAGCGATTCCGTCCGCTGTACATTGAAGATCCGATTCGACATGAGAACCCGAAGGCCTATCAACGACTCAGACCGTACACCAGCATCCCGCTTGCGACGGGGGAGCGCGGACATAGCAAGTACGAATACCGGGAGCTGCTGGAGCACGGCTATGTCGATTACCTGAGGCCGGACATCTGTTGGTGCGGCGGCTTGACGGAAATGCGAAAAATTGCGGCTATGGCCGAAACGTATTATGTCAATCTGGTGCCGCACAACAATTGGGGAGCGCTAGGAACGGCGGCCAGCTTGCACGCATCGCTGGCCTTGCCAAATATTGCGTTGCTGGAGCTCCCGATCTCCGGAAAAAATCCGGACGAACTGGATGCCGCGATCGCCGCGCCCTATCCCGAGGTAAGGGACGGCTACGCATTGCCGCTGCACGGACCGGGACTGGGCATCTCGTTCGCCGAAGCGGAGGCGGCGGCCCGTCCGCCGCGCCGTGTCGTATTGCCCATGCTCGACGCGACGGACGGCTCGGTTAGGGACTGGTAACGGCGCAGCATGCCTGGAGGGATGAGGAGGGAAGTGAAGTGAACGAGATACAGACGGTTTTGAGCACGGTCGGGTTCAAGGCCGAGCAATTGCAACGGTTGCGCGACGTATTCGCGGAGGCGCGCTTTATTCAATTGCGTCCAAATGATGCAGCCGGCATTGCGGAGGCACTCCGCTTGGCGGACGTTGCGATACTGGCATCCGATCTGGATGAGCGCTACTGGAACGCTCCGCGTCTGCGCTGGATACATTGCGATCATGCGGGACTGAATAATTCGGCGCGCCCGGAGGTATTCGAGCGCGGCTTGTTGGTCAGCGGCTCTGCCGGTCGTTCGGCGCCGGCCTTGGCGGATCACGCTTTGTTTTTCATGCTTGCGCTGACGTTTCAATACCCATCGTTTCTCGATGCCCAGCGTGCGCACCTCTGGGGCTTTCCGGGGCAGGAAAAGCTGCGCGGTCTGTACGGCCAGACGGTGGGCATCATTGGGATGGGAAATATCGGCCGCGAATTGGCGCTGCGCGCCAAGGCTTGCGGCATGCGCGTTCACGGCTACAGGCGCAGGGCAGCCGATTGCCCAGAGGCGGTGGATCGGATGTACTGCGCTGAACGCGGAGAGCAGTTGGATTCGTTATTGCGCGAGTGCGATTTTGCCATTGTGGCCGTACCGCTTTCTGATGCGACTCATCATTTGATTGGGGCGCGCGAACTGGCGCTGATGAAACCGACAGCTTTTTTGATTAATCTGGCACGGGGCGCAATCGTCGACGAGGCGGCGCTGCTCTGCGCGCTTCGCGAAGCGCGTTTGGCGGGAGCGGGGCTGGATACCTTCTCCCAGGAGCCGCTGCCGCCCAGCCATCCGTTGTGGGATGCGCCGCGCACCTTGATTACCCCGCATTGTACGCCGCCGGTATACGATCGGACGGAGCGCTCCATTGCCATCATAGCGGAGAATGCCCGACGGTATCGCGCGGGGGAACGGCTGCTTAACGAGCTCACGCCTGCCGATGTGTACACGCGCGGCTAACCGAGTTGCGGCCTGGTCCGCAGGCACAAATAGGCGTCACCCGCGGCTGTTTGCGGAGGGCGACCTGCATTCCCGGAATGTACTGATCGAGCCCAAGCTTCGTCTCGTTGCCCATATTGTCAAAAAAATCGATAATATGGGCAAAGACTTGGAGGATCTCATTTCCATCGGCGCGATTGTACGACAACGCATTGCTGGCGCAGCAGCTGTCCTGAATTGACCTTGCGCAGAGACTGCCGTCTCCGCTCCCGTGCTGCCGCGGGTGCGGAGGATATTGCAGCATCTGCGTATTTCTTTTACAATGATAATGAGAATTATTATCACACTCTTTTATTAATAAAGATGGAGTTGAGGCAAATGGGCGCTCGATGCCGCGAAGCGATTGCAATTGAAGCCGGCGGGCTACGCCGTATCCGGATAGCAGAAGCATGCGCTTTGCCGCAGTCGGAGGAGCCGGACCTGCTGCGGCTCATTTACATTGTGTCGGGACAGGGCGTCTTCCGCACTCAGGGGAGCGCGACGGCTATGCAGCAGGGCATGGCGGTGCTCGTCTCCGCGGCCCAGACTGCTGGACTCGACAACTGGCCGGAGCGAGGCGGGACGATGTGGGCGAGCGTGATCGACTTCGCAGGAGCGCGTACATGGCGCGCTGCGGGCCGGTGGCATGCCGAGGCGCTGGCGCTGGACAGTCCGCTAATTATTCGGACGGGCGATGCGATCGTGCATCATCATCTCGAGCAGCTGTCCGTGGTCGAAGCCCGCGAGAAAGACGATCTCGGTCGACATGATGCCCAAGCCCGGGCTGCTTTTCATCTGGCCGAGGTGTGGCGCAAGGCGACTGCCGCGCGGCCGGAGCCTCCCGGCGTCTCGCTGAGCGCGTCGGCAATTGCCTCGATCAAGGCGCGGATGGACGAGTTCAGCGATGAATCGTATCATATCGATATGCTGGCGATGCGCTCGGGGATGAATACGACCGCCTTCTACCAACAGTTCAAGCACTATACCTCGCTGAGCCCGCTGCAATACATGACCAAAAAAAGGATAGACAAGGCGGCTCGTCTGTTAGCCGCCGGTCCGACGAAAGTCCAGGATGTGGCGCGTGCAGTCGGGTACCACGACCCGTACTATTTCAGCCGAATGTTCCGCAAGGTGCTCGGCATTAGCCCGCGCCGCTATCAACAGGTGGCAGCGCAAAAGATCGTCGTACTCGGGCCCGCGCTGCTCGGCGACCTGTGCGCGCTCGGTCTGGATGCTCGCCGCATCGTCGTGCTGCTGACCGAGGAGACGCGCGCCAAGCATCTGATGAACGTCGAGGCGCATCCTTTCAGTTGGGAGCGTCTTGCTCAGGAGCGTCCGGATTATATATTCGGTACGGAACGCGAGCGTCCGGTGCTGGAGCGGCTGTCGGGAATCACCCCGACCGTGCTGATCGATTACAAGCGCAGTCCATGGCGCGAGCACCTGGGCACGATGGCGTCTCAGATCGGTATGGCGGAAGTCGCGCAGAGCTGGTTGCATTATTACGACCGCAAGGCCGAGGCCGTACGGCGTCAGATCGCTGAGCGTTTTGCCGGCCAGACCGTCTTGGCCTCCCGTATCGTGGGGGGACAAGCACGGGTATTCGGCAGACGCCGCCGCAAGCTGAGCGATGTCCTTTATCGCGACCTTCAACTGACGGCTCCAGCTTCGGCCAGCGGTTTCGGCTACGAGGACCTGCCGGACATCGCGTCGCTCAATGCATTCGGCGCCGATCATTTGGTCCTGTTTAGCGACCAGTCGGCAGAAGCGCTGGCGTTACATACCGGGCAACTGAAGGCACGCTTGTATTTCTCCAGGCCTTATCCTTGGCTGCACTACTCGGCGCTTGGCCACGACGATGCGTTGAACGAGGCGGAGCGTCTATTTCAAAGCTCGAACTGATGCCTCACTCGGAGAATCGTCCAAAAAAAATGGACGATTCTCCATTTTCATATTCAGAAAGCAAGGTAAACTATATGTTGATAATGAATATCAATTGCAAAGGGGTGCCGTTTCAATGTCGTTCCAATTATCATCCGTGCGTCGCGAGACTCCGGTAGCCGAAGCTATCAAAGCGCGGCGGACGATCAAGCAATTCAAGCCGGATGCAGTAGAGGAAGCGCTCCTGCGCGAGCTGCTGGAGGTGGCGGTATGGGCGCCCAATCACCGGTTGCGGGAGCCGTGGCGCTTCGCCTGTTATGTAGGCGATGGTCGCGAGTCGCTCGTCCAGGCCATCAGGCGTCACGCCAAAAAACGCAAAAACCTGGATTATTATCGCAGCGTGCCGGTCCATCTGCTTGTCGTTATGCAAGAGAGCGAACCTGGGTGCAAGTGGGACGAGGACTTTTCGGCGGTCAGCTCGCTGATTCAAAACCTGCAACTGGCCGCTTGGGAGCAGGGCTTGGGCGCGGTATGGAAAACCGACCCGTTCACGCAAAATCCGGACTTTAAGGCAGAGCTCGGCGTGCAAGCCGGAGAAAAGATCGTCGGCCTGATGCTGCTCGGCTATCCCGAGCAAGTGCCGCAGGCGCAGCCACGCACGGCGCTGGATGAAAAACTGACGGTGATTCGCACGTTCGCAGGCGATGTGGAGGCGGCGGAGCAAGATGGCGAAGCTTCAGCAGCAGGCGGAAGCTAGCCCGCCGCTTCGCACGCGCCCACTGGCGGCGAGTCTGATCCTGCTGATCGGGATTGGCGCGATCGCCCTTGGCATCGGGCTATCGATTGCGGTAGGCGTGGCGGACATCACGCTCGGCACAGTGTGGGATGCGCTGGTACGCTTCGATGGAGGCAATAATCATCATCAGATCATCCAGTCGCTGCGGCTGCCGCGCGCACTCGCCGGCGCGCTGGTCGGCGCGGCCTTCGCTGTGTCGGGCGCGCTGATCCAGGGGATGACGCGCAATCCGATCGCCGACACCGGCCTGCTCGGCGTCAATGCCGGAGCCGGCTTTGCGGTGGTGCTCGTCTTTGCTTTTATTCCGTGGCTGCCGTTCGCTTACATCATTATGTTCTCCTTCATCGGGGCCGGGCTGGGCGTCGCGCTCGTCTACGGCATCGCCTATTTCTCGCGTGGCGGCATGACGCCGCTCAAGCTCGTGCTGGCAGGCGCAGTCGTCGGCTCGCTCGTCTCCGGACTGAGCCAGGCGATCTCGCTCTTGTTCCAGATCAATTACGATCTGGCGTTCTGGTCGGCCGGCGGGATCTCGACTGCGGACTGGTTCCAGGTATCGGTGATGCTGCCTTGGATCGTCGCCGGCCTGACCTGCGCGCTCATCCTGTCGCGCTCGGTCACCATTCTCAGCCTCGGCGAAGATGTGGCAGCTGGTCTCGGTCAGCGAACCAAGCTGGTCAAGGGTCTGGGCGCGGCGATTGTGATGGTGCTGACCGGCGCCTCGGTCGCAACGGTAGGCGGCGTCGGTTTCATCGGTCTGATCGTGCCGCACATCGTGCGTTATCTCGTGGGGGTCGATTACCGCTGGATCATTCCGTGCTCGGCCGTACTCGGCGCGGTGCTGGTGCTGCTGGCGGACATCGGCGCCAAAATGATCGCGGTGCCGTACGAGACGCCGCTCGGCTCGATTATCGCTGTGCTCGGCGTGCCGTTCTTTCTCTACCTGGCGCGGCGCGAGAGGAGGGAGCTGTGATGGGGAACGAGGGCATGACTGCCAGGCGAGCCGGGCGGAGCGTACGCATCGTTGTTTTGTTGGGCATCATTCTGCTGGTCGGCTTCGTCGTCAGTCTCAATACCGGCCGCTATAGCATTGGCCCGCTCGAGGTGTGGCAGACTCTGCTCGGCGCGGGCAGCCGCAAGCAGGCGATCGTGCTGTTCGATCTGCGCTTGCCGCGCATGCTGATCGGCGTCATGATCGGTGCGGGTCTGGCGATCTCGGGCGCGGTGCTGCAGGGCATCTCGCGCAACGGCTTGTCCGATCCGGGCATTCTCGGCATCAATGCGGGAGCGGGCATGGCTGTGCTGCTGTTCGTCTCGTTCTACCCGGCGACGAGCATGGCGCCGCCGTTCCTGATGCCCTTCCTGGCTCTGATCGGGGCAGCGATGTCGGCGGTGTTGATCTACACGCTGTCGTACAAACGCGGCGCAGGCATTACACCGACGCGGCTGTTGCTGACGGGCATCGCGGTCGGTGCGGGCTTGAGTGCGGTCAGCGTCATCCTGACGCTGCAGCTCAATCCACGCAATTACGAGTTCGTCGTCACGTGGCAGATGGGCTCGCTGTGGGGTTCGAACTGGAAATTCGTGCTGGCCTTGCTGCCCTGGATCCTTGTGCTGCTGCCGTATGTCTATTGGAAATCGCGGATCATGAACATCCTCAGCACGAACGAACAGATCGCCGCGGGGCTCGGTGTAGCGATCAATCGCGAGCGGCTGTGGCTGCTTGCGGCGGCCGTCGGCCTGGCTGCGAGCAGCGTGGCCACGGGCGGCGGTATCGGCTTCATCGGCCTGCTCGGCCCGCATATCGCGCGGCGCATGGTCGGTCCGCAGCATCAGTACATGCTGCCGGTGGCGGCGATGGTCGGGGCTTTGCTCGTGCTCACGGGCGATACGATCGGTCGCAGCATCATGGAATATACGGAGGTGCCGGCAGGCGTCGTCATCTCATTGCTGGGCGGACCTTATTTTATTTATTTGCTGATGCGCGTGCGGACATGATGCCGCATGGCGCCGTTTTTACTACTACAACATTCATGCGAAATGCAAAAGGAGAATGAAACGCAATGAACAACGCGACATTGAAATCGAAATCGAAACGAATCTGTATAGCGGCGCTGCTGCTGATCGGCGCACTGGCGCTGGCGGCATGCGGCGCAACGAATGAAGGCGCGACGAACGGGAGTGCGGCGGGCGGCGATTCGCAGGCTGCCGCAAGCGGCAACGGCGCAGCGACAAGCGGCGCTGCGGGCGAAGACGAGGCGGGCAGTGAGGCCAATTCCGCCGACGCGGCCGCTGCGGACGCGGAGGCAGGCCAGTGGCCGCGCACCATCGAGCACGCAATGGGCGAGCTCGTCCTGGAGGAGCGGCCGGAGCGCGTGGCGAGCGTGGACATCATGGGCACCGACTATCTGCTGGCGCTCGGCTTCGCGCCGGTTGTCTCGGAGGGCTTCAGCACGAAGGCGCGTTCGCCGATATTTGCCGAATATGCGGAAGGGATGGACGTCGTCGATCTGGGCGGTAAGACGAACCTGGAGACGCTGCTGGAGATGGACCCGCAGGTGATCGTCATGACGAGCTCGGGCAAGGGCGCGCGCTTCGAGGAATTCGACAAGCTGGCGCCGTCGGTCGTCATCGACTTCTCGCTGAGCGCGCCGGATCGGCTGCGCAAGTTCGCCGAGGTGATCGGAGCCGAGGCGAAGGCGGAGGAAGTGATCGCCGACTTCGAGGCGCTCAAGGCCGAGGCGGTCGAAGCGGCCAAGGGGCATGCGGACGAGACGGTGCTGTTCCTCGTCTCCAACGGCAAGGACTTCACGGTCGTGCATCCGGCCAATTTCCCGATTTATTACGGGGAAGTGGGCTTGAAGCCGGTGGAGGGCTTGCCGGAGGATGGCAAGATCGGCGGCCGGATCGGCATCGAGGCGCTCAGCGAATTCGCCCCGGATCATATCTTCATCGCCGAGAACCGGCGCCAGATGAACCCGGACGATCCGCAAGGGCTGATCAACATCTGGACTGACAATCCGGTGTGGAACAATCTCAAGGCCGTGCAGAGCGGCCAGGTGTACTCCGTCGACACGCTGGTCGGCGACACGTTCTTCCTGGGGCAAGTGGCCGGGCTGCAGGCGATTGTCGAGCATTTGGGAAGCTAGTGGAATAGCTGACCGCCCGAGAAGTGATATTGGCTGGAAATAGCGTGAAAAAGTAGCGTTATTGCATGTGGGAGAGGGTGGCGACATGGCAATAGAGTGAAAAAGTCATGCTAATGGGTGTGCGGGGGACCGTCGGGATTGCCATAGAGTGAGAAAGTCACGTTAATGCGTAAGAGAGAGGACGGCGAAGTAGCAATAGAGTGAGAAAGTCACGCTACTAAACGTAAGCAAGTCGCAAAACAAGCTCATTCTCATCCCAGGAGTGAAGCTGGCCGCGTAACCTCGAAATGCAAGCTTGGTTTCGCTTTTAACCTCGCCGTTCGCCTTGAAATCGAGCGAGCCCTGCGCTACGCGTGCAGGACCAGGCGCTCGATTTCGCGGAACGAAACGTACTCGGCCTTAGTACGGCCGAGCCATTTCGCCTTGCAGCCGGTAATCGCGCGGCGTCAGCCGCGTGATTTTTTTGAAGGTTTTGCCGAAGTGGGAGAAGTTGTTGAAGCCGGTCGCCGCCGCGACCTCGGTGATGCTCAGCTCCGACTCGCGCAGCAGCCGCTGCGCTTCCTTGACGCGCGTCAGCGTCAGGTAGTCGGTCAACGAGAAGCCGGTCACCTCCTTGAACATGCGGCTCAGGTGGTACGGGCTGATGTAGAAGCGATCGGCCAGCAGCTGCAGCTTGATCGGCTCCTCGTAGTGATGATTGATATAGCGCACCACCTCGGAAATTTTGCCGTGGATCGGTGTATCCAGATGCAGCGGCAGCGGCTCGTGGCGCTCGAGATAACGCGCCGCTAGGAGCAGCAGCTCGACGGCCGCGCGCGCCGGCACGAGCTCGAAGCCGGTCGGCCGTTCGCGAATCTCGGAGATGACGCGGCGCAGGGTCGCGTCGGCGGCGAGCTGCTCCTGCCGCGGCAGCCGCAGCACCGGGCTCGCCTGGCGGAACGGGCTGAGCAGGAACGCCTGCTGATTCGCGCCATGGCGTGTGAGGAAGCGCTCGTCGAAGTAGAGCAGCACGCGCTCGATGCTGTCCTCTCCGGCGGAGATTGTCTTGTGCAGCACGCTGCGGTCGATGAACACGAGGTCGCCTTGCTCGACCGTGTAGGTCCGGTCCTTGACGAAATAAATGCGGCGCCCGGCCACCAAATAATAGATTTCATAAAACGCATGAAAATGATCCGCATCCATGCTGTACGTGCCCGGCCGCTTCAAATACTCGACCACGACCTCGTCGAGCGTGCCGAAGTTGGCCGCTATCAGCCTCGCGTCGGTTTGCGTTCCGTTCTCGGTTTGCGTTCCGCTCATCGGTTTCCCTCCTTTGCGCCGCTTCCGCTGCGCCGGCACATTTTCAGCCACGTTATCGTCCGGCACGCAACGACAAGTTTCGCCGCATTACGCCGCGTATCCGCTATATATCGCCGCATTGCCGTCACATCGCTGCTACATACCGTCACATACCTGTTACATACCCGGTAAGAATTGCTGCATGCATGTCGAACTATACACCGTATACCGCCGCGATTGTCCGCGATCCAGCCGATTCAGCGCAAGATTTGCGGGGTCAGCATGCATATCCGCACCATATGACGAGAATTATAGCATTTGTATGCGTTAAAATGAAGGAGACAACGGCAAAGGAAAGGTGATCCTTACTCATGAGCAAAAAGAAAACGTACGTATTGGTCGGCTCCGGCGGACGCGCGCAATTTTTCTATTCGGCCATTGCAACCGATTTCAAGGAAACGTCGGAATTGCTGGCCTTCTGCGACGTCAACCAGACGCGCATGGACTACGCCAACAAGCAGTTGGTCGAGAAGCATGACTACCACGCTGTGCGGACGTACAAGTCCGAGGAATTCGAGCGCATGATCGAAGTCGAGAAGCCGGACACGGTTATTGTAACCAGCGTCGACCGTACGCATCACAAATATATCATCCGGGCGATGGAGCTCGGCTGCGACGTCATCACCGAGAAGCCGATGACCGTCGACGAGGTAAAATGCCAGGAGATCCTCGACGCGGTCGAGCGGACCGGGCGCAACGTGCGCGTCACGTTCAACTACCGCTATGCGCCGCATCATACGAAGGCGCGCGAGCTGATCGAGGACGGCGTGATCGGCAAGGTCAATTCCGTTCATTTCGAATGGCTGCTGAACACGCGCCATGGCGCCGACTACTTCCGCAGATGGCACCGCGACAAGCGCAACAGCGGCGGCCTGCTCGTGCACAAGTCGACGCATCACTTCGATCTGGTCAACTTCTGGATCAACTCGCAGCCGGAATCGGTGTTCGCTTACGGCGATCTGATGTTCTACGGCCGCGAGAATGCCGAAGCGCGCGGCGAGACGAAGTTCTACGAGCGCGCCACGGGCAACCCCAACGCCAAGGACGATCCGTTCGCCCTGCACATGGACGAGAACGAAAACCTGAAGGGCATGTACCTCGATGCCGAGCACGAGGACGGGTATCTTCGCGACCAGAGCGTATTCGGCGACGGCATCAACATTGAAGATACGATGGGTGTGATGGTCAAGTACAAAAACAACGCCATCCTGACCTACTCGCTCAACGCCTATCTGCCTTGGGAGGGCTACCGCATCGCCTTCAACGGCACGAAGGGCCGTCTGGAGATGTCGATCGTGGAGCAATCGTACGTCAACTCCGGCGGAGACAAAGCGCTCGAGGGCGCGCTCAAGGGCAAGTCGATCATCGTCTATCCGATGTTCGGAGCGCCTTATCAGGTGGAAGTAGAAGAAGGCAAAGGCGGCCACGGCGGCGGCGATCCGGTGCTGCTTAACGATCTGTTCGGCACGCCGGTCGAGGACCGCTTCAAGCGCGCGGCGAACCACGTGGACGGCGCCCGCTCGATTCTCACCGGCATCGCGGCCAACCGCTCGATTCAGACCGGTCAAGCCGTCAAGGTCGACGACTTGGTCGATTTTCGCTAGAATAGAGAAGTCGTCTATCACGCGTAAAAAGGTGGGAATCATGCATGAAACCGTTTTTAGATGAAGATTTTTTGCTGAAGAACGAAACGGCCAAGCGCTTGTATCACGACTACGCCAAGGAAATGCCAATCATCGACTACCATTGTCACCTCAGCCCGCAGGAGATCTATGAGAATAAATCGTTCTCCAGCATCACCGAGGCATGGCTGTACGGCGATCATTACAAATGGCGCGCAATGCGCGCCAATGGCGTCTCCGAGGAGCTCGTCACCGGCGGCGAAGGCGTAAGTGATTACGACCGCTTCCTGGCCTATGCCAAAACGGTGCCGAATGCGATCGGCAACCCGCTCTACCATTGGTCGCATCTGGAGCTGCAGCGCTTTTTCGACGTCAACCAGGTCATCAATGAGAAAAACGCGCCCGTCATCTGGGAGCTGGTCGAGGCGAAGCTGGAAAGCGACGGCTTCAAGGCGCGCGATCTGATCGTCAAGTCGAACGTCAAGGTCATCTGCACGACCGACGACCCGACGGATTCGCTCGAATATCATCAAAAGATTAAAGAGCTGCCGGACTTTGACGTCAAGGTGCTGCCTTCGTTCCGTCCGGACAAGGGGCTGGAGATCAATCGTCCGACGTTCCGCGATTGGGTGAGCAAGCTGGAGGAAGCAAGCGAATCGACGATTGGCGATTACGACGCATTGCTGGCCGCGCTTGAAGCGCGCGTGCGCTTTTTCCACGAGACAGGCTGCGTCGTCTCCGACCACGCGCTCGACTATGTGCCGTATGCCGAGACGACCAAGGAAGAGGCGGCGGCGATTTTTGCCAAGGCGCTCGGCGGCGAAGAAGTGACGCTCGAGGAGGAGAAGAAGTACAAGACGTATACGCTCGTCTTCCTCGGCAAGCTGTATGCGCGGCATGACTGGGCGATGCAGTTCCACATCAACGCTTCGCGCAACAACAACAGCCGCATGTTCGATCAGCTCGGACCGGATACCGGCTTCGACTCGGTCAACGACGGCGCGGTCGCCATTCCGATGACGCGGCTGCTCGATGCGTTGGCGGCGGACGACAGTCTGCCGCGCACGATCCTGTATTCGCTCAATGCCCAGGACAACGAGATCCTGGCCGCGATCACGGGCAGCTTCCAGGGCGGCGGCACCGCCGGCAAGATTCAGCTCGGCTCGGCCTGGTGGTTCAACGATACGAAGGACGGCATGCTGAGCCAGATGAAGTCGCTCGCCAACTTCGGGCTGCTGAGTCAGTTCGTCGGCATGCTGACCGACTCGCGCAGCTTCCTCTCCTACACGCGCCACGAATATTTCCGCCGCATTCTGTGCAACCTGCTCGGCGAGTGGGTCGAGGACGGCGAGGCGCCGGACGACATGGAGCTGCTCGGATCGATGGTGCAGAATATCAGCTACAACAACGCCAAGCACTACTTCCGCTTCTAGCTTGGTCTCTGTGACCGGCGTTACCCGGGTCGATGTTCATCGGCCCGGGTTTTTTGCGATGTCTCGCCTTATGCGCTCAGCCTTCTCGCCTTATGCGCTCAAATAATCCTTCCATATAATAATCCATAGCCAATAGCGCATGCTTCTTAAGATCTACCCGCTGCTCTAACGGACGCTAGCGACGCTTAGCGCCTCCATCGGACGCGTGCGCGTCTCTAACGGACACCAGTGACGCTTAGCGGGCATTTCAACCGCCTACTGGGCCCATCATCTCCGCTAAGCGTCGCTCATGACCGTTACACATGGAAGTGCGCCCAAAAACGGCGCTAAGCGTCTCCCTTGACCGTTACAGCTGGTTCCTCTGGAATTCTTGCACCCGCGGACCCGCAAACGGCGACAGTCCTTGCGAATGCGCTCGCTCATAAGGACAACTTCTTTCACTTTTGTGTAATATTTAGTTACATAATAGCATTGATTAGGAACTGTGAACCGATTATAATGTTAGTTAATATAACGTTAAGAGGATGGTCAGTTCATTTGTGCAACAAGCAGCCAGTTCATGTGTGTAACGAGAACCATGTCGTGTTAATGGATGCATGAGTGGGCGATAGGGATAAAGCACAGCGCCGCCGCATAATTCGATCATGAAGGAGGCGGTTGAATGACTGGCAAGCTAATCCGCAACGCGCAAATTGTGACGATGAATGCTGACAACGAGGTGCTGCTTGGCAACGTGCGAATTGCGCAAGGCCGCATCGCTGCGATCGGGCCGGAGGTGGCGGCCGAGGCCGGCGATCAGGTTGTCGAAGCGGGCGGCAAGCTGCTGCTGCCCGGCTTTGTCCAGACGCATATCCATCTGTGTCAGACGCTGTTCCGCGGACGCGCCGACGACATGGCGCTGATTGACTGGCTGCGCAAGCGCATCTGGCCGATGGAGGCGGCGCATGACGCCGACTCCATCTACTACTCGGCGATGCTGGGGCTGGGGGAGCTGATCCGCAGCGGCACGACCACGATCCTGGATATGGAGACAGTGCGGCATACCGACGCGGCTTTCGAAGCGATCAAGACGAGCGGCATGCGCGCGATCTCCGGCAAGGTCATGATGGACCACGGCACGGAGGTGCCGCCAGAGCTCCAGGAGGAGACGGCCGACTCTCTGCAGCAGAGCGTCGAGCTGCTCGAGAAATGGCACGGGGCGGCGGACGGACGCATCCAATACGCGTTCAGCCCGCGCTTCGTCGTCTCCTGCAGCGAGTCCTTGCTGCTCGGAGTGCGCGATCTGGCCACGCAGTACGGCGTCCTTATTCATACCCACGCCTCGGAGAACGAGACCGAGATCGCCATCGTGGAGGCGGAGCGGGGGATGCGCAACGTCGTCTATCTGGATCGGCTCGGACTGGCGCGTCCGAACCTGATTCTCGCCCACTGTGTGTGGCTGGACGACGAGGAGCGCGAGATCATTCGCCGGCGCGGCGTGAAAATGACGCACTGTCCGGGCTCGAACATGAAGCTGGCCTCCGGGATCGCCGAGGTGGCGGCGCTGCATGACGCGGGGATCGCCATCGGTCTGGGCGCGGATGGCGCATCCTGCAACAACAATCTCGATATGTTCCAGGAAATGCGGCTCGCCGCCCTGCTGCAAAAGGTCCGCCGCGGTCCCGAGGTCATGCCCGCGCCGCAGGTGCTGCGCATGGCAACGATGGGCGGAGCCGAGGTGCTCGGGATGGAAGGAGAAATCGGGAGCATCGAGGTGGGCAAGCGCGCCGATCTGCAGCTGCTCGATCTGGAGGACTATCATACCTATCCCTCCTACGACGCCGATCCGTTCGCCCGCGTGGTGTACGCTGCCACGCGCGGCGATGTCGACTCCGTCTGGATCGGCGGCGAGACCGTGATGCGCGGCCGGCGCCTACTCACCATCGATCGCAGCGATACGCTGCACGGCGCGGATCGCGCCCTCGCGCGTCTGCTGCGGCGCCTGCCCGGCGCTTGATCGCCGCTACACGCGCGCTCGCAGGCCGGTCAAAGGCTCGCGCATGGGCGATGGCGCCGCGAAGGCGGCCTCACAGGGAAGACAGACTTGGCAAGGAGGCGACACGCGATGGAGATGCAGCGCATCCTGTCCTGGATCAAATACGATAACCGTCCGGCCGTGCTGGCCACGATCATCCGCGTAGAAGGGCATGCCTACCGCAAGGCCGGGGCGGCCATGCTCTTCGCCGGCGAGGAGGAGCGGGTCGGGAGCATCAGTCCCGGCTGCCTGGAGGCGGATCTGCAGCTGCGCGCAGCGGACGTCTGGCGCGAGGGCGTATCGGAGACCGCAGTCTACGACGCCAGCGACGCGGACGATCTGTCATGGGGCGAAGCGAGCGGCTGCGGAGGTACGATTCATGTGCTGCTGGAGCCGGTGAAGGGCATCTTCCGCGACCTGCTGTGCGTCATCCACGATCGGCTGCAGCGCGGGCAGACCTCCTGGCTGTATCGGCTGCAGGGCGAATCGGGCCTGCGCTACCGGCTCTCGGGAGATGCGGAGCTGCGCGACGCAGCGGAGGGAGACGGCGAGGTATTGCTGGCGCTGCGGATCGCGCCGCCGCCGCGGCTGGTGCTGTTCGGAGCCGGCGAGGACGTCCGGCCGATCGCATCGCTCGCGGCGCGCACCGGCTTTCGCATCGCGGTGGCCGATTGGCGTGAGCGGCTGGCGGCGCGCGAGCATTTCCCCGGCGCGCACATCGTATCCGGCGAGATGGAGGAACTGGTACGGGAGCTGGCGATCGGGCCGCAGGACTACGTGCTCGTCTGCAGCCATCAGCTGCAGCGCGACCAATCCTTTTTGGCCGCGGCGCTGGAGGCGGGGCCTCATTATGTCGGCGTCATCGGCTCCCGCGCGCGCGCCCGGCGCTTGCGCGAGGCCCTGGGGTCGCCGCCGGCGCTGCGGGGGCCTGTCGGCGTCGATATCGGCGCAGAGGGGGCCGAGGAGATTGCGGTGAGCATCGTGGCCGATCTGATCCGTGCCAGACGCGCCAGGCAGGCAGACGGACACGCAGAGGAAGGGGGAGTCGCCGATGAGAATCGCGGGCGTATTGTTGGCAGCGGGACGCAGCCGTCCGGATCGGTCAGGGATGGGGGCTCGCGCATCGTCCAAGGATGAGGCGGGGCGCGCCGATGCGCTGCAAGCGATGGCGGTCAGCGGCATCGATCCGGTCATTGTCGTCGTGAGCGCAGACGACCCGCTGGAGTGGCTGCCGGCGCCTGCGTCCGGTCGCGCATGGCGGGCGGAGACCTGCTTCACGGCGCATCTGGGACAGTCGTTCTCGCTGCGCTGCGGCATGAATGCGGCGCTGCCGGCCGATCCCGACGCGCTGCTCGTGGCGGTGGAGGGGCGTCCGGGTCCGTGTGTCCGTCAGATTGCGCGCCTGGTTGACGCTTTGGCGGAGGCCCCGGAGCTGGATTACGCGGCCAGCGCAGGCGACGGACGACTGGGGGCGCCGGCGCTGTTCGCGCGTTCGATGTACCCCAGGCTGCAGGAGCTGGAGGGAGACGACGGAGCGCGCGAGCTGCTCGCGGCAGCGGATGTGCGCGGCGTCCTCTTGGAGCCGCAGATGGAAGAATGGAATAATCTACACGACTCGGCACGCGATTCGATTGCGGCGCGTCAAGACTGGCCTGACAGGCGTCGCTAGTCTTGCGCGCCGTTTTTTGTATTCGGGGTGCGCATGCGAGGCGTGTGCGTGTGGGACGCGCGAGGCGTGGAGCGGGATGGTGTCGGGATCGGAGGGTGCGGTCAAGGAGGGGAGCGAGTGATGAGGACGATGGGTGAGCAGGGGCATGTCGGACCGGTCGTGATCCAGCCGCGCAGTATTGCTGCCGCGTGGCGCGCCAAGCATAGCCGCGGCGCGGCGGCCCGCTATTGCGCGGGCGCTACGCTGCTGCGCCTATCCTGGGAAGAGGGGGAGAGGGCGCCGGACTATCTGATCGATCTGCGGCAGCTGCCGGAGCTGCAGGGCCTGGCCTGGGACGGCGCGGCCTGTACGATCGGCGCGGGTCTCACGCTGGCGGAGTGCCTGCGCGACGGGGAGCTGTCGAGGCGCTTGCCGGCACTGGCCGCGGCGATGCGCGGCGTGGCGGCGGCAGGCGTCCGCACGCTGGCTACGATAGGCGGCAATGCCGCGGGCGGCGGGGATCTGCTGATCCCGCTGCTGGCCTGCGACGCCGAGCTGCTGTACTACGACGGCGGCGAGCAAGCGGAGGCGCTGCCGGCGACGCGGGCGGCGGATCGGCTCGGCGGCGCGGGAGGAGCCGCGCTGCTGTGCGGGCTGCGCGTGCCGCTGGCGGCGCTCGGGACCGACCGGTCCGGCCCGCTCGGGAGCCTTTGGTACGGCACAGACGCCGAGGATGCGCGCTGCGCGGGCGCGAGAGCCGGCGAGAACACGGAGGTGGCCTCCGCGGCCGCTCGCACCGGCCCCGAAGCTGCCGCAACCGCCGCCGCAACCGCAGCAGCCGTAGCAGCGAGCGGCCTCGCCGGGGCGGCGGACGGGGGCCGCGGCTTCGACCGCTACGCCAAGCTCGGGCGGCGCGAGGCCTTCGCGCCCGCGCAGGTCGCAGTCGCGCTGAACGGCAGGCTGACGCGCGACGGCACGCTGCGCGAGCTGCGGATCGCGGCAGGCGGTGCAGGCGGCGTGCCGCAGCGCATGACGGAGGCGGAGCGGCTGGCGCGGGGCGAGCGGTGCGACGAAGCGCTGCTGCGGCGCATCGGCGAGGCGGTGGCGGAGGCGTGCGCGCTGCCGGACGATCCCTTCGCCGGCGCCGGGTACAAGCGCCGCGCCGCGGCTTCGCTCGTCGTCTCCGAGCTCTGGGAGGAGGTCTGCGCATGCTGGTGAATCGCGAAGCGAGCGGCCCGCGCTGGCGGCCGCGGCCGGATGGCCCGGACAAGGTGACGGGGCGGCTCGCCTATCTGACGGATCGCACGGCCCCGGGCATGCTGTACGGGCGCGTGCTGCGCAGCGCGCACCCGCACGCCCGCCTGCTCGGCGTGGATACCGCGGCCGCTGCGGCGCTGCCCGGCGTGCGGGCGGTGCTGACCGCCGCGGATGTGCCGGGGCACAACGGCTACGGCATCGCGCGGCCGCATCAGCCGGTATTCTGCACGGACCGCGTGCGCTATGTCGGCGATGCGATCGCGGCGGTCGCCGCCGATACGCCGGAGCTCGCGGCGCGTGCGCTGGCGCTGATCGAGGTCCGCTATGCGCCGCTGCCGGTGCTGGACGATCCGCAGGCCGCCCTGGCCGAGGATGCCGCCTTGTTGCACCCTGAGGGCAATGTGCTGCACAGCGCCGCGTATACGCGCGGCGAGATCGCCGCAGGCTTCGCAGCCTGCGCCCACATCGTGGAGGCGGTCTACGAGACGCCGCGCCAGATGCATGCCTACATGGAGACGGAGGGCGGCCTGTTCGTACCGGAGCCAGACGGACGCCTGAGCGTCTACGCCGCTTCGCAGCATGGGCGCATGGACCGCCTGCAGCTGGCGCGTATTCTGGATCGCCCCGAGTGCGAGATTCGGGTCGTCTCCAGTCCGATCGGCGGCTCGTTCGGCGGCAAGGACGAGCTCAATGTGCAGCCGTACGGCGCCTTGCTGGCGCTGCGCTGCGGCCGTCCGGTCAAGGTGCATCACACACGCGCCGAGTCGGTGCGGGCCGGCATCAAGCGCCACCCGATGCGCATTGCGATGCGGACCGGCGCGGACAGCGCGGGCCGACTGCTTGCGCATGAGGTGGACATTGTAGCCGACACCGGCGCGTATGCGACGTTGGGGGCGGAGGTGCTTAATTTTGCCGTCGAGCATGCGCTTGGCCTGTATCGCTGTCCGAATGTCACCGTCACCGGCCGGGCGGTGTATACCAACAACGGCGTCTCGGGGGAATTCCGCGGCTTCGGCGGCAATCAGGCGCTGTTCGCGCTGGAGGGGCAGATGGATCGGCTGGCGGCGCGAATGAAGGTCGATCCGTGGCTGCTGCGCGGCCTGAACCTGCGCCGTGCCGCAGACCCCGGCCCGCTCGGCCAGCGCATCGCGCCCACCGACGGCGCGCGCCAGGTGTGGGCGGCGCTGGAG
>NZ_JACXIZ010000079.1 GCF_014705605.1 Paenibacillus sabuli | reverse complement strand
GACCCCTGGTAGACGACCAGGTTGATAGGTTCGGGGTGGAAGCGTGGCAACACGTGCAGCTGACGAATACTAATCGGTCGAGGGCTTATCCTGATGCAACACTTCGCTAAAGTAACTTGCTTCATTTCGCATCCGGTTTTCAGGCGTGTAAGCTGCGCTTGGCAGTATAAGCGCACCAAGCTTCGTTTCGCAAGAAACGAACACAAGCTACGCTACATCGTTCCCTGATAGCTCAGTTGGTAGAGCACTCGGCTGTTAACCGAGTTGTCACAGGTTCGAGTCCTGTTCGGGGAGCCACACATGCTCTCATAGCTCAGTAGGTAGAGTGCATCCATGGTAAGGATGAGGTCACCGGTTCGATCCCGGTTGAGAGCTTTGGCAACATGGCCCGTTGGTCAAGGGGTTAAGACACCTCCCTTTCACGGAGGTAACAGGGGTTCGAATCCCCTACGGGTCACCATATTCTTTTCAAGAGTATAGCCTCACCCCATGTGGACGCTTAGCTCAGCTGGGAGAGCATCTGCCTTACAAGCAGAGGGTCGGGGGTTCGATCCCCTCAGCGTCCACCATTTTTAATGGGGATTAGCCAAGCGGTAAGGCAACGGACTTTGACTCCGTCATGCATAGGTTCGAATCCTATATCCCCAGCCATTCACATGAGCCATTAGCTCAGTTGGTAGAGCACCTGACTTTTAATCAGGGTGTCGAAGGTTCGAGTCCTTCATGGCTCACCAGTTTGTTTTGCGCATGTGGCGGAATTGGCAGACGCACCAGACTTAGGATCTGGCGCCTTTGGCGTGGGGGTTCAAGTCCCTCCATGCGCACCAATTTTCATTGGTGTAGTGCAAGACAACTTCATATGCGGTCGTGGCGGAATTGGCAGACGCGCTGGATTCAGGTTCCAGTGGTAGCAATACCGTGGAGGTTCGAGTCCTCTCGACCGCACCAGTTTTATCTATCCGAGCTCTTGATTCGTCATTATGACGGAATGAGAGCTTTTTTGGGTTCAAATGGCTTTTGATTGTTACACAAAAGGCAGGTCCGTATACGGACCCTGCCTTTATAAAATGTTTAATGGAGTTATATCTATTTCATCTCTAACCCGACGTAGCGTTTGCTCTTTTCGTCCCATAGGCGATACCGAAGCGCCTGGAGGCTCGATCGCATGGCAACCACCGGTACGTTCTTTAAAGAGGCATGGCTTTCGTGTATGCGCTGCAAGTAATAATTAGGGGCTTGAGGCATCAGGTGATGCACATGGTGAAATCCGATGTTTCCGGTTATCCATTGTAGGATAGGCGGAAGTTTATAATAAGAGCTGCCATGAACAGCGGCACTGATATAGTCCCATTGGTCGGCATGTTCATAATAGGTCGTTTCGAATTGGTGCTGGACGTAAAACAGCCAAATGCCACCTGCCCCAGACAGGTAAAGAATTGCGCCCTGAATCAATAACACTTCCTGCCACCCCAGTGTCCAGCCAAGCAAAGCCATCAAGGCGAGCAGTCCGATATTGGTCAAATACGTGTTCCAACGCTCCTTCTGCTTGGCCTCCTTGCGATTCATCCGATAGGCAAACAAGAATAAATAGATTGGGCCCAATCCAAACAGTATAAAAGGATTGCGATACAGGCGATACCCGAGCCGCTTGTGGAACGGCAGTGCGGCATATTCCTCGGTCGTGAGCGTCCAGATATCCCCGATGCCTCGACGGGATAGATTGCCGCTCGTAGCATGATGGATGGAGTGTTCGTTCTTCCATTGGCCAAATGGGAAAAACGTAAGGATTCCGGTTAAGGTACCCACAATTTCGTTGGCTTTTTTATTTCTAAAAAAGGCTTGGTGACAACAGTCATGGAAAATAATGAAGATTCGAATCAAAAAGCCGGCGGCCGGCACGATCAAGGCTAGTGATAACCAGATCGAGACTGTCAAACTGATATAGGCGCACCCCCAAAGCAAAACAAAAGGGATAATCGTATTAACCAACTGCCAGATGCTTTTTTTAATATCTGCTTTGCTATACTTCGCCATTTCTTTTTTCCATTGTGTAAACTCTTGCACAGATTCCATTGCATGCCCCTTTCAATAACAACGGGGAAATCCTTTTATATGTCGGTCCCGTCAACCGTGGTTCAACGCTTTTTTTAGATCAACAGCTGCGGTAAAAACGGGTATATTTCCAGCGGGGAGCTCGACCTGTTCGCCCGATTTTCGATTCCTGCCTACGCGCGCTTCGCGGTATTGCACATCGAACTTACCGAAGCCAGCCAGGCGAACTTCTTTTCCGTGCTTCAATGCATCAAAAATAGATTCCAGCACATGGGTTACCGCTTTTTCAGCATTTTTTTTCGAAAAGCCGCTAACTTTAGCTACTTCTTCGACCAGGTCATTCTTATTCATGCTCGGATCCCTCATTTATTGGGTGTATTTCAATACCAGACAACATCTATTGTCGTGTCTGTTGTTGTAAAAAACAAAAAGCTGCCCTTTCGAGCAGCTTTAAGAATTAATATACTTTTGTAACGTTCTCGGCTTGCGGGCCGCGCGTGCCTTGTGTCACGTTAAATTCAACGCGTTGACCTTCATCCAGCGATTTGTAGCCTTCGCCTTGAATCGCGCTGAAGTGAACAAATACATCGTCGCCGCCTTCGACTTCGATAAAACCAAAGCCTTTTTCGGCATTAAACCATTTTACTACACCTGTTTGCATTAAGAGCCTCCATAAACGTATTAACTCGAGCATTAGAAAAAACAAAAGACAATCTTGATGTCCGCTAATGTATCGGTTAAGATTAGAATACCATGTCCGCTAATTTAAGTCAAGGCGAAACGGCTGGCGCCATCCTCTCTGGCGGCGCGCAAGTTTCGTTCCGAGAAAGTTAGAAAAGTATAGGCGATATCAATTGCTTTCTATACTTTCAAGGCAAAACGGGCTGGCGCCGCCCTTCGGCGGAGTCAAAAGCTTTGGAGGTACTGCGCAATGAAAGAAGCGCTTATGATATCCCAGCAGGCCGCTTCACTCACGCAACAATTCATACAAACGATCTCCAAGCTTAGAAAGCTAAGTCCCAGAACGCTAAGGGAATACCAAAGTGATATGCGACATTTTATGCATTGGCTGGAGAAAGAATTTCCCGTCCATACCCCCATCCGAATGGAGAAGCTTCTTCCCTCCACGATTCATTCCTATCGAACAACGATGCAAGAGACGATGGGATTAAAGCCAGCTACAATTAACCGACGCCTCATCACACTAAAACAATTTTTTGAATGGGCGCATTCGGAAGCGATCGTCAAACGCGATCCTTCCCTGACCGTTAAATTGATACCGGAGGAAAAAACGAGTCCGCGGCAGATTACCGATGCTGAAGAGGAAACACTGCTTGCTGCTGTTTTGCAGCATGGCTCCGTTCGCGATCAGACGATCATGCTCGTGATGCTAAGCACTGGGCTGCGTCCGATGGAGGTTTGCAATCTTTTGCTTGAAGACATATTGATTCAGGGGAGCGGCAATGCGCTGAACGTGCGCGAAGGTCTGCGTCACAAATCGCGCCATGTGCCTTTGACGAGTCCTTGCGTCGAGCAATTGGAGAAATATGTGTCCATCCTGCCTCCCGATTCAGATTATTTGTTTGGGTCTGAGAAAACGGGAAGTCGATTGTCAGAGCGTGCGCTGCGGCATCTGGTTCAAAAATATACGAAAGCCGCCGGATTGGAAGGGCTGCGCGCCCATGATTTGCGGCATCGGTTCGGCTATGTCATGGCTGCTTGCACCAGCTTGCCATATTTGTCGCAAATCATGGGGCATGACAGCGTGAATACGACCATGCTGTATTATCGCCCAGGTTACGAACAGCCGGAGCCGGCGCACGTAGAAGGAGCGTTGGCGGTTGCGCAGTCAGATTGAGCAACGGAGGGAGGGATGAGTCATGGTTCATGCGATCATTGCTGGCGCTACCGGGCTGGTCGGACGTGAACTGGTGCATACGCTTTGCAGGGATGAGCGGTTCGGACCGGTAACAGCGCTTGTTCGGCGGCCGGTGCTGCCACGCCACGCCCAGCTGGAGCAGCGAGTTGTGGATTTCGATCGGCTGGACGCGCTGCCGGCGGAATGGTTTCGGAATGCGGCTATATTCTGTGCCTTGGGCACAACCATCAAAAAAGCCGGCTCCAAGGAAAACTTTCGGCGCGTTGATTTCGAATACCCGCTGGCACTGGGCAGACTTGCTCAGCGAGGCGGCGCCGCGGGTTTTTTTGTCGTATCTGCAATGGGGGCGGATCCACGTTCAAAGTTCTTTTACAGTCGTGTCAAAGGCGAACTGGAGGAGGCGCTCGCGAAGCTGGATCTGCTCCGATTGGAAGTGTTTCGCCCGTCGCTGCTGCTCGGACAACGAGAAGAGCGTCGGTTCGGCGAGCATATGGCGACCGTAGCCGCCCGGTGGATCCCCGATGCCCTGATGGGAAAGGCAAAGCCGATTGCCGGCAGCGCAGTCGCGCAAGCGATGGCGCATGCTGCCCTCGGTACAGGGAATGGACTATCGTTAATCCCGTCTCCGCAGATCGCGATGCTGGCCGGGCAATATGATAAATCCTGAAGGACGAGAATAATTAGGGACGTTAACGCTACGAGGCGTGAATGATTCATCGCATGAAGAAAGGCCTGGCCTTACAGCCGGTAAGTGCGTCGATACTCGGACGGACGAATATGCTCCTGCCTGACAAATACGCGGCTGAAATAATAGCCATTGTCATAACCGCAAAGCCCGGCAATATGGTCGAGGGTGTAGTCGGTGTCGAGCAACAGCCGCTTGGCTTGCTCCAACCGAAGCTCGGTCAGATAGGCCTTGGGCGAGCTGCCGTAACTGGCGCTGAACTGGCGGGTAAAGGCGACGCGGCTCAGGCCAAGGCGTAAGGCAAGATCCTCGAGACGGAGTGGTCGCAACGCATGTTCGTCCAGCCAGCGCTTGGCTTCTCGCATGACGGCATCGGGCGGAGTGCGCGAAGGCTCTGCCGCAACGAACGTCTCGCCATGCAGCAGCCATAGATCGTTGATATAGTGGGTCCGCAGCAGTTGGGCGTCGGGATCGTGCTTGCCCAGGGTGCGGCTCAAATGCCGCAGGGTCGAGTGACAGCGCATGCGGTCCACAGGTGTGAGCAAGTGATGTCCGGCGCTTACCCAATCTGCCAGACGGGCATGCGGAGATGCTGCATGTCCGAACAAGACAAAGCCCAAGTAATGCACGGTCATCGGCGCTAGCGCACGACGTTCCAGCTCGGAGCCGGGGGGACAGGCCAGCGCCTGTCCGGCGCTGACGGTACCGGCTTCGGAGCCGATGCGATAAGCGAAACTGCCCTGCTCGAGCACCAGCATCGTCCAGCGCGCCGGGTCGCAGCCTACAGGCTTGACGAAGGCTGCCTTGTGTTCATCGTAGTGATAAAATGCCTCCTGAATCGGATATTCCATATGCGCCCCCGCCTTAACCGCTTGCCATGCTTGCGGTTCTCGTTTCTGTTATATTGTACGCGCTCACGCGCTCCGCCTCAACACATCCACGGAAAAAAAGTGCATCCATCGGCACCATTTCTGCATGGAGCCTCCGGAGTATGGTGCTTATAATGAGACGTAAGCGCTTCACATAACTGGAGGGATGCAGGTATGAATCAGCAGTACGATGTCATTGTATATGGTGCTACGCCGGGCGGGATAGGGGCTGCGGTGGCTGCGGCGCGGCGCGGTCGGCGCACGGCGCTTCTGGAGCCTGCTGCGCGTATCGGGGGAATGATGACGAGCGGACTCGGGCGGACCGACATTGACTGGCTGGAAGCGGCCGGTGCCATTTACCGCGAATTCGCAGGCAAGGTATTGCAATACTACACCGATCGCTACGGGGCGGACTCACAGCAGGTGGAGGACTGCAAGGGCGGCATGTTTTTCGAGCCGTCGGTGGCGTTGAAGCTGCTCTGGGAGATCCTGGGGGCGGAGCCGCTGATCAAGGTGTATTGTCACACGGCGCTCGAGGAGGCGACCGTGCGGGACGGACGTCTCCGGATGCTGCGCACCTCGGCGCTGGCCGAGGGCGGCGTGGCGGCAGAGTGGGAAGCCGAGGCTTTCATCGACGGCACCTACGAGGGCGATCTTGCCGCTGCGGCGGGCGTCCCGTATTGGCTCGGACGCGAGTCCCGCGACGTGTGGAACGAGGAATACGCCGGCAAGCTGTATATGGATTTTCATCCGTCCAAGGAAGTCATGCCGGGCAGCACCGGAGAAGGCGATGAACGGATCCAGGCTTATAATTATCGGCTCTGTCTGACCCGGGATGCGGCGAACCGTGTGCCGGTGAGGCGGCCGGACGATTATCGTCGCGAGGACTATGTCAGTCTGATCGCAGACGTGGAGGAAGGGCGGGTGGCCTCGATTCGTCAGGTGCTCAATATTCTCCCGGTCCCCAATGGCAAGACCGACGCGAACAACCATCACTACTGCATGTGCTCCAGCGATCTGCCGGAGGAGAATGGCACCTACCTGGAAGGGGACCGGCAGGAGCGCGAGCGCGTCGTGGCGCGTCACCGCAGCTATCTGCAAGGGCTGCTCTGGTTCCTGCAGCAGGATGAGGCGCTGCCGGAGACCTTCCGCGCGGAGGCGTCGGAATGGGGGTACGCGGCCGACGAGTTCCCCGACAGCGACCATTTCCCGCCGCAGTTGTATGTACGCGAGGGACGTCGCATCCAGGGCGAGTATGTCTTCACCGAGAATGACGCCCGGCTCGCGCCTGGCCTGGGCCGGTCCCCGCTCCACTACGACAGCGTCGCCGTCGGCGCGTATCCGATCGACTCGCATGCCGTCCGCAAGCGCGAACCGGAGGGGCGGGATCTGGCCTTGGACGGATTCTTCGGTCTGCGCTGGATCACGCGCATCTATCAGATTCCATACGGGGTCATGGTACCGCTGGGCGTCGACGGCCTGCTCGTGCCGGTGGCGGTATCGGCGACGCATATGGGACTGGGCACGATCCGTATGGAGCCATGCTGGATGCAGCTTGGCTATGCGGCCGGCGTCGCGGCCGATCTGGCGCTGGAGGCGGACTTGCCCGAGCGGGAGGTGGACATCGATCGCTTGCAGGACGAGCTGCTCGAACAGCGGCAGCTGATCATGTTCTTCGAGGATGTCGATCCGCTCAGTCCGGCAGGACGAGCGATCCAATATCTCGGTACGAAAGGAGCCTTCACGACGGAGCACGCCATACCGCAAGCGCCGATCACGGTCGCCGAAGCTGCGCGCCTCACGGCACTGGCGCGGCAGTTGACCGGCGGCCGGCGTTTGCCGGCTCTGCCGGCCTCGGCACGCGTCTTGCCAGCGGGCGTCGATATGGGTCCGTGCATCCCGACTGCGGAGCCGCTGCCGGAAGACTACTGGTCCGCGCATCCGCTGTTGACCGGAGAAATGCTGAGGCGGTGGCAGCTTGCGGCCAGGCAGGCGCTTGGCCTTGATGAGCAGGACGGGGGCGGCACGGACGCCCAGACTGCGGCGCAGACAGCGGCGGGGCACGAGACAGGGGATGAGGCGAACGATCGCGTGAGCGTAGGCGAATTTTGCACGGTGCTGTATACGCTGCTGAAGCAGTCGCGCGAGGCGTAGAGGATCAGCCGCCGCTTGCGCATGGATTGCGCCACACATACCGGGAGTGAGGGCCTTCTCTTTTTGGGAGGCCGCCGCTCCCGGCTTTTTGAATGCCGCCCTGTCAGGCGGGCGGTACGATAGCACGGTGCGCGGCCAGCGCAGCGCGAAGCGCGGCGAGCGGGACCTCGCGCACCGACACGCCCTCGGCGGCGGCCAGCGCACTAGCCGCGCCCGCCGCCTGGCCAGTCGCCATGCAGGAGGCCTGGACACGATAGGCCGAATTGGCCTCGCGATCGCCGGCGATGCAGCGTCCGGCGACCAGCAGATGATCGCTGCCGCGCGGGACCAGCGCGCCATAGGGCAGCGTGGGGACGACACCAGGCTGCAGCGGGCGGACGTCGATCGTGCCGTCGCGATCACTGTGCACATCGATCGGGTAAAAGCTGTAGCAGATCGCATCGGGCCAGACATACCCGCTCGTGTATCGATCCACGGTTACCGTCTGTTCGCCGACGATGCGCCTCGTCTCGCGGATGCCGCACTCCGGTGCGAAGAAGCTGACCTGCAGTGATTCAAGGCCAGGCACGCGGCGCAGCAGCGAGCGTACCCGCAGCAGCGAGCGTCGCGCCTCCAGCTCGGCGCGGGTCCGACCGGTCGAAGAAGCCGCGCCCGGGGCCGGGATGTGGTTGGCGCTGCCGCCACGGGTCTTGAGCTCGCTCCATAGCGGCAGATCGGCAGGGCGATGATCCGTGATGCGGATCTCGCCTACGGCGGCGGCTTCGCGGTAGTGCTGCAGTAGCGCCTGCTGATCGACATCCTCAAGACGGTAGCCGTCGAGCGCATAGATCAGCGTGCCAGGCTGTTGTACGGGACTCTCTTCGCAAGCATAGCCGAGCAGGATTGCGGCATTGGCATCGCCGGTCGCGTCGACGAGCTTGCGGGTGCGCAGCGCCTGCAGGCCATCCTTGCCTCCAAGAATGACTGTGCAGCCCTCTTCGTCCTGTTCGACGCGTATGGGCAGCGCGTGCAGATGGAGGTCGACGCCGGCGCCGACGCATAGCTCATCCATGACCGTACTGTAGACGAAGCGATTGACTCGGATCTGATGCATCCAGTGACGCCGATGCGGATACTGGACCTCGAAGTCGGGCAGTTCGGCGCCGCCGCGCGCGGCAGTCTCCTCAATGAGCTCCCAGCCGATTCCGGCGATCACCTGCTTCGTCCAGGCGTGGAACAGGCCGGGAAAGTCGACGGCCGCGGTGACGGCGGTGCCGCCGAGCATGCCGGTCTTCTCGATCAGGGCGACGCGCGCGCCGAGACGGGCGGCCTGGATGGCGGCGACGACGCCGGCCGCGCCGCCGCCGCAGACGATGACATCGTACGTCGCAGCGGCATTCAGTGGTAGATGGGCGGTCAAGTGATGGACGGCAGCGAATGGTTCAGACATGGAGGAGTTCCCCTTTCATTGCGTTTTTTTCATTTTAATCGTGCTTGTGCACTGGGAACATGTCTGTTTTTGTGCTACGCTATAACCAAATTTTCCGTGCTGTACGGAGCGGGCGGAGGGATGCCGGGTGGAGGAGGAGCGTTTGGGACTGGACAGTCTGGTGCCGGAATTGGACTTTGTGCACCGCTGGGAGCGGCGCGAACGCTTCGTCGCCAGTGGCAAGCGTCATCCGAACTGGCTGATCTTCGCGGCGGAGCGGGGGGAATTCTCCTATCGTATCGGGGCTGAAGAGGGAGTCGCGGCATTCGGCGATCTGGTGCTCTGTCCGCCCGACCGCCGCTTCGACCGCACGGTCATCTGTCCGGTCAGCCTGTTCGTGATTCAGCTCGGCTGGAAGGACGCATCCGGGGACGCCCCGGACGAAGCGCTGCTGCAGGCAATCCCCAGCGGCAAGGTGGCGCCGCGCGACGTATCGCGCCTCGCCTCGACGTACCGGATGCTGCAGGATAGCTGGCCGCAGCGGGAGGCGCGGTCGATTCGAAGGACCCAGCATTATGTCGCCGATCTGTGGCTCCAGGTGTGCGATGCGCTCCATCCTGTACGCGCGGCGAGTCCCGGCGGCGTCTCGACTGTCATGGCACAGGCACGGCGGCAGCTGGAGATGCGCGCATTCGAGCCGCTGCGTCTGCAGGCGCTTGCGGAAGAATGCGGGATGAGCCTCTCGGTATTCAGCCGGCGCTACAAGCAGGCTTGGGGCTGCCCGCCGCTGGCGCAGCTGACCGCGCTGCGCATGGAGCGGGCCATGCAGCTGCTGGCGGAGACGGAGCTGCCCTTGGAGGCGATCGCGCTCGGCTGCGGATACCAGTCGGGCTTTTATCTCAGTCGGCTGTTCCGCCGGATCACCGGACAGACGCCGGGACAATACCGGCAGCAGCGGCGCATCTGATCGAGGAGCATACTACAGGGAGGACATAAGCGGTGAGGAAGAAGCAATGGCAGGACGAGCATCAAGTGGATGCATACGGCACGGATGGGCCGCACGGGCGGCTGACTCGGCCGACTCGGCCGGCGCGAGAGATGAGGGGAGCGAATGCGGGCGCGCCAGCTTGGGGGCGGCGTCAGGACGGTCGCCCCGGACGGATGCGGGAAGCCGAGGCAGATAGCTATAGGACAGGCAGCATGCGGTCACGCGTCGCGCCGCTGCTCGCCGCGCTGACGCTGATGCTGGTGCTTGCGGGCTGCGCGGGCGGCGGCGCGCAGGTGGACATCCACCGCGACGGTAGCGGCGATCTGCAGATGCGGCTGGAGCTAGACGAGCACAATCGCTGGCTGCCGCTGGAGACGATCGGCGAAGGCGTGGACGAGCTCGCGCGGCGCTGGGAGCTGCAGGCCGAGCAATCGACGGAGGACGGCATGCGGGTCTACCGGCTCTCGCGCCATGTCGACGATCTGCGCGCGCTCAGCCTGGGCGATTCGGACATGGTGACGGTCAAGGACCGCTGGCTGTACACCGTCTATGCGGTACGCGCCGAGCTCGATGTGCAGGAGCAGCTGGGTCCGCTGGCGGCGGATCGTCTCGTGCCCGAGATGCTGCTCAATATGATGCTGCGCCAGTTCGACTTCGACGTCACGCTGTCGCTGCCGATCCCGCCGCTCTCGCATAATGCGAATCGCGCAGACGGCGGGAAGCTGAGCTGGGACCTGTCGCTGACGCGCCCGAATGTGTTCGAGCTGGAGGTCGCCGTGCCGCATATCGGACGACTCGCCGCCGTGCTGGGCGGCCTGCTGGCGGCGCTGCTCGGCCTGTGGCTGTGGCGGCGGAGCCGCAAGCGCAAGCGGCGCGGCCAAGGATGATGAGGAGCCGCCTCCGGTCGCATGCGCTGCGCGAATCCGCTGCGAGCCCGCTCTGCTTGCATGCGCTGAGTGAAGTGAACCCGCTGCGAGCACGAGTGGCCCACGGCAGAGCTCCTAAGGCGGCCCCCGACACAGCGATTCTGCTCTAATGGACATGAGAGACGCTTAGAGCCCTTTTCGGGCTCCTTTCCGCGTCTAACGGACAACAGAGACGCTTAGCGGGAATCTTGGTTCCGCTAGCAGGCTCAAATGCCCGCTAAGCGTCGCGTATGACCGTTACAGCCGCGCACGCTTCCGATTGAGGCGCTAAGCGCCCGTGGTGACCGTTACAGTTGACGCCCTCGCTGATCTGCCGCGTTTTTGCGCTGTCGCGTGCCGTTGTCCACGTTTGTCTGACGGCACGAATGTGGCCGTCCGACCGCCGTCATGCCGCCGGACCCCGCGCTGGGAGCTGCGAGCGGAAAGTTTGGTCGTGTAAGGGAGTCGCTGATCGTGTAAGTGCACTCCCGGTTTGTCGCTAACAAGCATTTTTGTGGAGTGGCAGCGATTTTTTGCCGTAGCTGCTCTATAGTTAGCGGGTCGTCACGAAATAGGGCGCTAAATTCAGAATCGTTGCTAACCGCGGTCAAGCCCTGCGTATCTTCGGCAAAGATGAACGGCACGCCTGCTCCGAAGTAATGAGGGCCCCCCATGGATGACGGGAGCAGGAAGAAGGTATACGACTGCTCCTCCGTGATTGTGGCTTGCAACGAGAGTTTTTTATTCTTGTATGTGCCGCCTGGGACGGCAACTTTGATGACGGTCTCCCCCGGTATGGTCAGCATTTCTGTCGTTCCCGGGATCCCCTCCAGAATCTCCTCCACCTGAGTCATAATGGCTTCAAGCTGCTCGTTAAACA
>NZ_JACXIZ010000078.1 GCF_014705605.1 Paenibacillus sabuli | reverse complement strand
TTATTCGGGCGATTGACCCTTCACACCTCCATCATACGGGGCACTCCTGTTTTTTTCAAAGCCGCTAGCTTAGCGTATACAGGAATGTTTAGGTCGGTCGCGAGTGGTGCAGGGGATCGGCACGGTTACAATCGCAACGGGTTAATCTGGAACCCCCTGTTAGCCGCCATCCCTCGTGGATGCGTGGATTGAAAAGGCGTTCCCGATGAAGCTCTGACCTTCCCCACTCTTTTGCATCCCTCTCTGCAGCGTTCGGCCATTGCGGTCCATCGCGGGCGCCGCTTCGCGACAACGCACACGCTATCGATAGAAATGCCCCTTTTGAAGTGTAGCCGTCCATGGTAAACTTGTTCATATTTGTAGATGTTCAACACTGCCAATAATGGGAGGGGACGGATGACAAGGCTCAGCCTGAGGCAGCAATTCATAATGCTCTTCGCGCTATTGATCGTGCCGGTGCTACTGGTGAACGTCTACGGCAACCGGCAGGCGGAGTCGATCCTCCAACGCAACGTGACGGATGCGTATGTGGAGCTGATCAAGCAGAACCGCCAGCTGCTGAGCCGGGATCTGGACACCATCAACCGGGTGTCAAGCTCGATCATGCTGCACCCCGCCGCGCAGCAGATGCTGCGGGAGCCGGAAGCGACGGTGCGCCGCCATCTCGACAAGTATCAGGAGCTGGATAAGCTGCTGTCGAGCTCGTCGCTCGGCGTTAACGGCGGCCAGGCGGTGTATTATTATTTTTTCGTCAACGATCCCGACAATCTGTACAGCTTCGCCCCGCAGGCGCCGCTGGCGACGATGGACCGCGCCGGCGTCTACTTCATGACGGACGAGAAGACGCGTCCGCCCTGGTACGAGACAGCCGTCGCCAACAAGGGCAAGGGCGAGCTGATGCTGCTGGAACACTTCGGCACGAGCGGCAAGCGAACGGTCGCCTATGTGCGCGCGATCAACGACGTCTCCGATCAGAATGCCGGCCTGATCGGCGTGCTCGTGGCGGCGGGCGTGGAGAAAAAGCTGCAGGAATCGCTGCCCGCCGTATCGATGCTGGAGGGCGACGTGTACGTCACGGACTGGTCCAACCGCATCCTCGCCTCGACGGAGATGGAGCGGCTCGGCGAGACGCTGGAGCTGCCGCCGGTGGCCGCGTGGCCTGTCGCGCCGTCGGGCACGATGCGCGTCGCCGACGCGGAGACGATGTATGTCGTCGATTACAGCTACGGCATGCGGCAAAAGCTCGTCTATCGCATTCCGCTGCGGACGCTGTTGTCCGGGCAGCGCGGCTTGCTGAATGTGTTAACGCTTTCATATATCGTCTATGCCGTCTTCATCCTGGCGGTGATCGCGTACCTGTGGCGCTCGCTCGTCAATCCGCTGCGCCGGATGGCGCGGTTCGCGACGTCATACGAGCCCGGCCGGATGGTGCCGGACCCGCCGGGGCGGCGGCGCAAGGACGAGGTCGGCGTGCTGCTCGGCGCGCTGCACGAGATGGCGAAGCGGATCAACGCGCTGGTCCAGGGCAAGTATGAGCTGGAGATCCGCCAGCGCGAGGCCCAATTGCAGCTGCTGTACCAGCAGATCAATCCGCACCTGCTGTACAATACGCTCGAGAGCATCTATTGGAAGAGCGTCGAGGAAGGCCGCTCGCGCGCGGCCGATATGATCAAGGATCTGTCCGTGCTGATGAAGATCGGGCTGAGTCGGGGCCGCGAGCTGATCCCGCTGCGCGAGGAGCTCGAGCATGCCCAGGCGTATGTGAGCCTGCAGCAAAAGCGGTTCGGCTATGCCTTCCGCGTCGAGTGGGATCTCGATCCGGCGACGGCGGAGGCGCCGATCCCGAAGATTACGCTGCAGCCGCTCATCGAGAATGCGATTCTGCACGGGGTGCGAAAAATGGCGGACGAGGGCCGCATCGTCATTCGCACGTCGGCCGAAGGCGGGGAGGTCGTCGTCGCGGTGCGGGACAATGGCTATCGGCCGGTCGATTACGCGTCCATCGCGCAGGTGCTCGCCGATCCGGGCAGCGGGAGCGGCTACGGCATCCGCAACGTCCAGCAGCGCATCCGCCTGCACTTCGGCGACGACTACGGTCTGCGCTATGCCCCGGCCGAGGATGGGGACGGCGGGACCTGCGTCACGCTGCGGCTGCCGGCGCGTGCGGACGAGGCCGGGGCGCCGGCGGATTGAATGCGCCAGCGGAGCGACAAGCGGGGCATCGGCCGGCGAGTGGCAGGATGCTGCGGCACATAAGGAGGGGAAGCGCATGTACCATGTGCTCGTCGTCGACGACGAACCGTTGATCGGCCAGGGCGTCAGCCGCTTGCTGGCTGCATCCGGCCTGCCGATCGGCCGGGTGCATCTGGCCTTCGACGCCTACGAGGCGCTCGATTGCATCCGGCTGGAGGAGATCGATCTGTGCATCACCGACATTCAGATGGGGGAGGTCAGCGGGCTCGACCTGATCCGGCAGGCGCGGCTCATCAAGCCGTGGCTGCAGACGATCGTCATCTCGGCGCACGAGATGTTCCAATATGCGCAGACGGCGGTGCGGCTCGGGGTCAAGGACTATCTGGTCAAGCCGCTCAATGAGGAGCAACTGCTCGTCTCGGTGCGCAATACGCTGCTGCGCAGTTCGCAGCCGGGGCCGCTCTCGGGGCCGGTCGCAGGAGCGGTGAGCGGCGATGCGGCCGAGCCGCCGGGCGCGCCCGGCCCCGGCTCGTCCGGCAGCAGCTTCCGCATGGCCGAGCCGACGTCGGAGCTGGGCGAGCTATTGCGCGCGCTGATGGAGCCGGACGCGCCGCCGGCGACGTGGGCGCGCCTCGAGCAGGCGAGCGGCATGCGGCTGGACGGGCCGGACTATGCAGTCATCTGCGCGGAGCTGGACTTCGGCGAGACGCACGCGGCGCACGATGCGGAGCTGCTGCGCTACGCCGCGCTCAACATCGCCGAGGAGGTGCTGCACGGCGAGCTCAGCCATGTCGCGGCGTACACGGCTCAGGACGAGATCGCGATCCTGCTGCAGTGGAGCGATCCGCCGTCCGCGCAGCCGGCCGATCCGCCCCCGGCCGATCCCTCTGGCAAGCCGTCCGCGCAGCCGTCCGCCGCGCCGGCGGACCCGCTCGCCGGCGCGGCGCGGCCGGGCAAGCTGGACGAGCTGGACATGTACGGCCGTAGCCTGCAGCACAATTTACATACGTATCTCAAGCTGGAATGTTGGATCGGCATCAGCCAAGTGATGCGGGAGCGCTCCCATGCGGCCAAGCTGTTCGAGCAGGCCCGGCTGGCGCTGACCTGCCGCCGGGATTACCCCGATCACGCGGTCTTTTATTTCGGCGACTTCGCATGGAGCCTGCTTCAGGACGAGGCGGCGAGCGAGGAGGGACGCCGCGAGTGGAACAATCGGATTGTCGAGCAGGCCAAGGCGAGCATTGAGGCGGACTATCGCCAGAAGGGGCTGACGCTCAACGAGGTGGCGCGTCGCAATCATGTCAGTCCCAACTACTTGAGCTACCTGTTCAAGAAGCACACCGGGCTCAATCTGTGGGAATACGTGGTCCGGCTGCGGATGGAGGAGAGCAAGCGGCTACTGGAGCAGACCGACCTGCGGCGCTACGAGATCGCCGAGCGGATCGGCTACGAATCGCCGGAGCATTTCAGCAAGGTGTTCAAGAAGCACTTCGGCTTCAGTCCGAGCGAATGGAAGCGCAAGGCGCCATAACACTGCCCATAAAAACGCCCATAAAAATGCCCTTAAAAATGCCCTTAAAAATGCGCATAAAAATACGCATAAGAATGCCCATGATCTGCATAGATACAGACCTGTTGTCCATGCCGCCGCTCCTCTACAATGAAGCCATATTGAGCCGCGGCCTGTGAACCGACAGGCCGCGCGGAGTGGGGGAGTGGCAATGGAGCACATCGCAGCAGAGGTGCGCGCGCAACGCGCGTCGCCCGGGAAGTCGCGCATGGCCGGCAAGCTGCGCCGGCATTTTTGGGGGTACGCCTTTCTGGTGCCCGCGATCGTCGTATTCGCGTTGTTTTTGTGGATGCCGATCGTCAAGGGCATGGTGTACAGCCTGCAGCATATCGATTTTGTCAAAGGCAATACGTACGTCGGGCTGGACAACTACCGCACGGTGCTGAGCGATCCGGTGGCGGGCAAGGCGGTCCGCAATTCACTCTATTATATGGCGCTGTGCCTGTTGATCGGCTTCTGGGTGCCGATCGGCTTCGCGATCGCAATCTCGGAGCTGCGCCGCTTCCAGGGCTTCGCCCGCGTCGCGGCCTATCTGCCCAACGTCATACCGGTCGTCGTGCTGTACGGGCTGTGGCGCTGGCTGTACGATCCGATCGGCCCGTTCAATGCGCTGCTGATGAAGCTCGGGCTCGATCAGATCGCCTTCCTCACCAATCCGTCGTGGTCGATGATCGCGATCGTGATCATGGAGACGTGGCAGCAGTTCGGCTCGGCGCTGCTCATCTATCTGGCTGCGGTGCTGACCGTGCCGCGCGACTGGTACGAGGCGGCCGAGATCGACGGCGCCGGCGTCTGGCAGCGCATCCGCCATATCACGCTGCCTTCGATTCGCCATCTCATCGTACTGATGCTGCTGCTGCAGGTGATCGGCACGTCGCAGGGCTTCCAGTCGCAGCTCGCGCTGCTCGACGGCGGGCCCAACAACACGACGATGACCTACGCGCTGTTGATCAACAAGTACGCCTTCACGCGGCTCGATTACGGCGCCGCCTCGGCGATGGGCGTGCTGATGTTCGTCGTGCTCGGGCTCGTCGCGATTGTCCAATACCGCTGGCAGGCGAAGGAGGAATGAGCCGATGACATCGCATGAACGAGGCATCCTGTCGCATTCGGACTTGCGCCGCCCGCGCATGAGGCTCGCCTACGGCGCGATGCTGGCGGCGATCGCGCTGATGATCGCGTCGATGCTGTATCCCTTCACGGTGACGATCTTCAATGGGCTGAAGCTGAATACGGATCTCAATGCGTTCCCGCCGCACTGGCTGCCGCGCAGCTGGCACTTCGAGAATTACGCGACGGCCTGGCGCTATATCGCCCTGCCCGGCTTCCTGGGCAATACGCTCAAGATCTTCGTCGGCAATATGGTCGCCACCGTGCTCGTCACGGGGCTGGCGGCGTACAGCCTGTCGCGGCTGCGGGTGCCGCGGCGTCAGTGGATCTATCTGTTCTTCATGATCACGCTGTTCATCCCGCCGACGACGTACATCATTCCGAACTTCATGAATCTCAAGTCGCTTGGCCTGCTCAATACGTTCTGGGCCTTCTGGCTGCCGGCGGGGGCGAGCGCCTTCTACCTGCTGGTGCTCAAGAACTTCTTCGACTCGATCAGCATGGAGCTGTTCGAATCGGCGCGCATCGACGGCGCCTCGGAGCCGCGCTGCTTCTTCCAGCTGGCGCTGCCGCTGTCGGTGCCGATCTTCGCCACGCTGGCGATCTTCGTCTTCGCTACCGCCTGGAACGACTGGTACTGGCCCTCGCTCGTCATGCACAGCAACCGCACGTATCCGCTCGCGACCGCGGTCTACAAGTACGTCATCGAGGTGCGGCGTCTGGACAATAACATCAAGTTCGCGCTGCTCTCGATGGTGACGCTGCCGCCGGTCGTCGTGTTCCTGCTGTTCCAGAAGTACATCGTGCGCGGCCTGCACCTGGGCGGCGTGAAGGGATAGGGTGCGGGGAGGAGGAGGCGAGCCGGTCGGGGATGCGTAGATGCGCACATCATTGCCGTCGATATGGACCTCGCCCGCTCCGTCAAGCGTCCAGTATGATGAAGGGGCAAAGAATCCGAATGATGCCAAAGGGGAGATCGAAGTGCGGAAAACGATGGTCACACTGCTCGGAATGATGATGCTCGCAGCGCTGCTGCTGGCGGCTTGCAGCAACGGCGGCAGCGCAGGCGGGGACGCAGGAGGCGGTGCGGAGCCGGTCGGCGCAGGCAGCGGCGGCGCGAACGGCTCGGATGCGGCGAACGGAGAGGGAAGCGACGCCGGCCCGGCGGAGAAGATCACGATCAGCATCTATTACCCGACCCCGGACCGCGAGGACGACCGCAAGCTGGAGGACGACAAGATCCGGCGTTTCACCGAGCAATACCCGAACGTGGAGGTCGTCAAAAGCGACTGGCAATACAGCCCCAACGAGATCGGCATCAAGATGGCGGCGAACGAGGCGCCGACGCTGTTCAACACGTACGCCACCGAGGGTAAATTCCTGGCCGAGCGCGGCTGGGCGGCGGATATCACCGCGCTGTTCGACGACTACGCGTACAAGGAGCAGATGAATCCGATCCTGCAGGAGCAATTCATCCTGGACGGCAAGGTGTACGGCATCGCCCAGCGCGGCTATGTGACAGGCACGGTCGTCAATACGAAGATGCTGCGCGAGCGCGGCGCCGAGGTGCCGCCGCTCGACTGGACGTGGGACGATCTGCTGACGACGGCGCCGGCGGTCGCGGACCCGGGCGCGGGCATCTCCGGCATTGCGCCGATGGGCAAGGCGAACGACGCCGGCTGGAACTGGACGAACTTCCTGTTCGAGGCGGGGGGCGAGATTCAGGCGATCGAAGGCGGCAAGGTCGTCGCCAAGTTCAACTCGGAGGCGGGCGCCAAAGCGCTGGACTTCTACAAGCGGCTGCGCTGGGAAGCGAACGCGATCCCGCAGGACTGGGCGCTCGACTGGGGCGACGCGGTCGGCTCGTTCGCCCAGGGCCGCACGGCGATGGTCATCGCCGGCCCGGACGGCCCGGTCGACCAGGGGCTCAACCAGGGCGGCATGAGCCCGGATGACATCGCCGTCTACCCGATGCCGGCGATGGAAGCGGGCGGAGCGCATACCGGCGTGCTGGGCGGCGACTATCTGGTCGTCAATCCGAACGCTTCCCCGGAGGAGCAGGAGATGGCGTTCCGGTATGCAACGTTCGACTACTTCTCCGACAACTTCCTGACCTCGCTGGAGGCCAATATCCAGGCGCGCAAGGACGACGGCAAGTATTTCATTCCGCCGGTTATCGAATACTTCGACATGGAATCGGCGTTCGGGCAGAAGGTCAAGGCCGTGTACGACAAGTTCGATAATGTCTACCAATACGACCCGGCGAGCATCGCCCTGATGGACGGCAAGCCGGAAGCGCAGTTCAACACGCAGGACTACTATGCCACGATGACCAATGTCATCCAGGAAGTGTTCGCCAACGAGAACGTGGACGTCCAGGCCCAGCTCGACGCGGCGGCGCAGCTGGTGCAGACGGAATTCCTCGACCCGATCGAAGTGAAGTAAGCGTGCATGGCCCAGCGGTCCCGGGAACGGGGCCGCTTCTTTGTCGCGTGGCGCGCAAAAAGAGATCGCGTCCGCTGCAGCAAGGCGGGCTGCCGAGCTCGATGGACGAATGTACCCGCTTCGTGCCAGCGCTCCTCGCAGATGGGTAATTTCGCTCCTATCCTGCGTGGAATCACACCTTAAGGCGAGGGCCGAAGCGCTCTATAATGAAGATACCCGCCGGATCTGCGGCACTCAGGGAAGCGCGGGGGAAGGGAGGAGAAGGCGGCGAGGGGGCAGGGCGCCCCATCGCGCAAGCGGGGCCTGTATATGTAAGCGCAAACAAACTGAACGAAAATGGGAGGATGGGTAATGAATAAGAGGGATACGGGCAGGGCCGCCGGTCAAGGATGGCATCGGATGAGCCGAACGACGCGAAGGAACCAAATGCAACAAGCGCTGCAAGCGCAACAAACGCGGCGAATCCCGGCCCTGCGAGGTCGCGGGCTCGTCTGGCTGGGTCTTGCGGCGCTGCTGCTCTTCGCGGCGCTGGCGCCAATCGGTCCGCTGCCGGCGGCGGAAGCCGCGAACGGGCCGAATCTGGCGGCGGGCAAGAGCGTGACGGCGAGCGGCTACAATGACGTATATCCGGAGAGCAAGGTCAACGACGGCGATCCGGCGTCTTACTGGGAGAGCGTCAACAACGCCTGGCCGCAATGGATCGAGGTCGATCTGGGCAGCGCGGTCACCGTGGACGAAGTGGTGCTGAAGCTGCCGCCGGGCTGGGAGGCGCGGACGCAGACGCTGACCGTGCAGGGCAGCGCGGACGGCTCGAGCTATGCGACGCTGGCCGCATCGGCAGGCTACGCCTTCGATCCGGCGCAGGACAATGTCGTGAGCATCGCGATCGGTGAGACGGCGGTGCGCTATGTCCGGCTGACGTTCTCGGCCAATACGGGCTGGCCGGCGGCGCAATTGTCCGAGCTGGAGGTGTATGGCACCGCTGGCGGGGAGTCGGATACGCAGGCGCCGAGCGCGCCCGGTAATCTAACGCTGACGGAGGAGGGAGCCTCCGGTATCCGGCTGGAGTGGACGGCCGCATCGGACAATGTCGGCGTGACGGCCTACGAGATTCATGCCGGCGGACAGCTTCTGGCCACGGTCGGGGGCGCGACCTTGAGCTACACGGCGAGCGCGCCGAGCGGTACGGTCAGCTACTACATCGTGGCCAAGGACGCGGCCGGCAATGCCTCGCCGCCCAGCCATACGGTGACGTTCAGCTCGGGGGGCGCGCAGGGGGACGAGACAAATGTCGCGCTCGGCAAGCCGATCGCCGCCTCGTCGACCGTCCATACGTATGCGGCCGCCCATGCGAACGACGGGGATACGTCGACCTACTGGGAAGGCGGCGGACAGCCGAGCGAGCTGACGGTCGATCTGGGCTCCGATCACACGCTCGACCGCGTCGTCGTCAAGCTCAATCCGGCATCCGAATGGGGCGTCCGCACGCAGACGATCGAGGTGCGCGGGCGCGCGCAGGATGCGAGCGGGTTCGCGAGTGTCGCGGGAGCGCAGGCGCATGCCTTCGATCCGGCTGCAGGCAATACGGTGACGATTCCGGTGACGGCGACCGTACGCGACGTGCGGCTCGTCTTCACGGCCAATTCCGGCGCGCCGGCGGGACAAGTGGCCGAATTGGAGGTATGGGGCACGCCCGCGCCCAATCCCGATCTGACGGTGGACCAGTTGTCGTGGACGCCGTCCGCGCCGAGCGAGGCGGACGCGATCACGCTGAGCGCGGTCGTGCACAATGATGGCGAGATCGGCTCGGCGGCGACGGACATCCGCTTGTATCTCGACGATACGCTCGCTGGCACGGCGCAGGTCGGGGCGCTCGCGGCGGGGGCCTCGCAGACGGTCGCGGCGACGATCGATCCGCAGCAGGCGGGGACCTATGCCGTGCGCGCTGTTGTCGACGAGGACAATGCGGTGATCGAGATGCGGGAGGACAACAATACGGCGACCCACCCGTCCGCGCTCGAGGTCGGGGCGATCGCCAGCGCGGATCTGGTGGCGGCCGCCTCCTGGAATCCGGGCAGCCCGGCAGCGGGCGATCCGGTCGCGTTCCAGGTGACGCTGCGCAATCAGGGCAATCAGGCGACGACGGCCGGGCCGCACGACCTCACGCTTACGCTCAAGGACGGGCAGGGGACGACGCTGCAGACGCTGACCGGCGCCTATTCGGACGTGCTCGCGCCCGGAGCGGAGCAGACGATCGGGATGGGCAATTGGACGGCGGCCGACGGCAGCTATACGGTGACCGCGACTGTATCGCCGGACGCCGGCGAGGCGGCGTCCAAGCAAGGCAACAACTCGAGCACGAAGTCGCTCTACGTCGGCCGCGGCGCGAATATGCCGTTCACGCTCGTCGAAGCGGAAGCGCTGTCCAATCCGACCAACGGCACGGTGCTGGCGCCCAATTACGAGCTAGGCGACTACGCCGGGGAGGCATCCGGACGCTCGGCGGTGCGGCTTGATGCGACGGGCGAGTATGTCGAATTCGAGCTGACGTCTCCGGCCAACGCTTTCGTGCTGCGCAGCGCGGTCGCGGAAGGCGCGTCGGGTACGGTCAGCTTGTATGCGGACGGGACGAAGGCGGGCGCCTTCAACGTCAGCTCCACGTTCTCCCATGTGTACGCGACGCCGGACACGCTCGGCCGGCTGGGGTACGACAACGAGCCGGGCGCCGGGCTGACCGCTTATTGGCTCTATGAGGACGCGCAGCTGCTGCTGGATCAGGTGTATCCGGCGGGCACGACGATCCGTATTCAACTGGACGCGGGCGACATCTCCTGGATTTACCTCGACTTGATTGAGACCGAGCAGGTCGCGCCGCCGGCTGTCAATCCGGACCCTGCGCTGTACGTCGAGGTGTCGGCGACCAAGTCGATCGAGCAAGCGCTGACCGAATTCCGCCAGGATGCGGGCAAGCAGGGCATCTTCATCCCGGCGGGCGAATGGACGATGAACGGCAAAATCTATCTGTACGGCCGCAGCACCGAGATCGTCGGCGCCGGACCGTGGCATACCAAGCTGAAGGCGCCGCAAGATCAGACGAACACCGACATTGGCTTCAACATCGGCGCCACGGCCAACGGCTCGACGATCCGCGATCTGTCGGCATGGGGCAATTACGTCTACCGCGTCGACGGCCCGGGCAAATTCATCGACGGCAACGGGATGCAGGACGTCACGGTGGATAACCTGTGGGTGGAGCATTTCATCTGCCTGTACTGGGGCGTCAATTCCTCCAATAATACGTTCACGAACAACCGCATCAAAAACGTGTTTGCCGACGGCATCAACATGACGAACGGCTCGTCGTACAACCTGATCGACAACAACTATTCGCGCGGCTCGGGCGACGATGCATTCGCGCTGTTCAGCGCGATCGACGCCGGGGGCTCCTACAATGTCGGCAATACGTATTCGAACCTGACGGCGACGAACGTGCGGCGGGCGGCGGGCTTCGCCGTCTACGGCGGCTCGGGCAACCTGTTCCAGAACCTGTACGCCGCCGATACGCTCACCTATCCGGGCCTGACGATCAGCAGCCTGAGCTTCGGGTACAACACGCTCGGCTTCGGCGACGTGGATACGGTGATCGACGGCGTCACGCTGGATCGTACGGGCGGCGACTTCTGGACCAGCGTCGGCGCGGACGACAAGATCAACAACTACCAGAACTTCGGCGCGATCTGGTTCTACGGCGGGGACCGGGCGTTCCAGAATATCCTGGTGAAGAACGTGGACATCAACGATCCGATCTACTATGGCCTGATGTTCCAGACCAAGTCGCCGGAAAATCTCGCAATGGACAATGTGCGCGTGGAGAACGTCAGCATCAACAATCCGGGGCGCTACGGCATCAAGCTCGTCGTACGGGCCGAGCAAGGTCAGGGACCGGCGGTCGGAGAGGCCTCCTTCACGAACGTCCAGGTCAACAATCCGGGCGTGCAGGCGATCTACGGCGAGGCCGGCAGCCCCGACTTCGACGTCGTGCGGGTGAGCGGCAACAACTGGTGATCGCGTGGCGGGCGCGGAGCAGAGAAAGCCGCTTCGTCGCAGGCGGGACCGCTTTGTCTCAAGCTCATAGAAGAGCGGCGTACTCGATACGAAAGTATATGATCTCGCATATCCTTGTCTAAATTTCTCGGAACGAAACGGGTTGCGCCGTAAAAGACGGCCTGCCCGTTTCGCCTTGGCCAAAAGCCCGCCTCGCCGTTTCGCCTTGAAAGATAAGAAGGTATAAGCTGATCGCTCATACCGGTCTTATCTTTCTCGGAACGAAACTTACTCGGCCATAAAAAGCCCGCCTCGCCGTTTCGCCTTGAAAGATAAGAAGGTATAAGCTGATCGCTCATACCGGTCTTATCTTTCTCGGAACGAAACTGACTCGGCCATAAAAGCCCGCCTCGCCGTTTCGCCTTGGCTAAACATTCCTGTAAACGCTAAGCTAGCGGCTTTGAAAAAAACAGGAGTGCCCCGTATGATGGAGGTGTGAAGGGTCAATCGCCCGAATAATCCATCAAGGAGGCACTCAAGATGAATCATACACGAATGGAGCTTACAAATCAACGGATCGCCCGCATCACAGCCGAACACGCCATCGTCGGCATCGACATTGCCAAGGAGACGCACGTCGCCCAAATCGTCGATTTTCGAGGGATGACCTTGGCGCGGCGCGCGCTCCCCTTTCCCAATACGCAAGCCGGGTTCCAGAAGCTGCGGGACTGGATCGAGGCGGCCTGCGCCCAGCACGGGAAGGTGGCGTACCTCGTGGGCATGGAGCCGACCGGCCACTATTGGTTCAATCTGGCCAATGCGCTGGTGGAGCAAGGCGTGGCTGTCATGCTGGTCAACCCGATGACCACGCACCGCAACAAGGAAAATCGGGACAACAGCCCGTCCAAGAATGACGCCAAGGATGCGCTGGTCATCGCGGAGTCGGTCAGCCGCGGGTT
>NZ_JACXIZ010000077.1 GCF_014705605.1 Paenibacillus sabuli | reverse complement strand
CGGGACGCCGGCGGCGACCGCTCCCGGCGGCACGCTGCGCGTGACCACCGAGCCGGCGCCGATCACGCAGCCCCGGCCGAGCGTCACGCCGCCGATCACCTTGGCTCCGGCGTAGAGGACGACATCGTCCTCGACGATCGGATAGGCGCGGCCCTCGCCCTTGCGGCCATGGCTGCCGAGCGTCACCTGCTGGAAGATCGTCACGCCGTCGCCGATCCGCACGTCCTCGCCGATTACGATCCCGGTCGGATGCGGCAGCTTGAGCCGCGCGCCGATCTCGGCCAGCTCCGAGACATAGCACTGATAGCGGGTGCGCGCGACGTAGTTGAGCACCTGCACGAGTTGGCGCCGCAGGCGTCCGCTGCGGTGCAGGTAGCGGCCGTGCCGGTAGAGCAGCAGCACCTGGAAGTTGATCGAGAACAGCACCGTCAGCACGCGCCGCCGCAGCCGGGAGCCGCCGCAAAAGCGCAGGTCCCGCCCGAGCGCGCGCAGCACCGCGCGGTAGCCTCCACCGCCGGATGCGGCTTGGTCCGCAAGATCAGGATTCGGTAACGGAGATGCCTCCTGCACCTGTGTCATGGCCCTCCCGCTCCTTTCTTCGATTGAATCGGTGTCGATTAAGGGGTATCGATGCGCGCCCCGAGCTGCCGCAGCTTGCCCGCGATATTCTCGTAGCCGCGCTCGATCTGACTCACATTCGTAATGATGCTCTCGCCCTCTGCGATCAGCGCCGCCAGCACGCAGGAGGCGCCGCCGCGCAGGTCGGTCGCCGTCGCGTGCGCGCCTTGTAGCGGCCGACCGCCCTCGACGATGGCGGTGTTGCCGAAGGCGTGGATCGATCCGCCGAACTTCTTGAGCTCCTCCACATAGCGGAAGCGGTCGGTGAAGCGCAGATCGGTGATCGTGCTCTTGCCCGCCGCCGTGAAGGCGAGCGCCGCGAAGATCGGCTGCATGTCCGAGTTGATGCCCGGGTACGGCGCCGTGAACAGGTCGAAGGCGCGCTTCTGCTTTTTGCCGGAGGCGTATACCGCCCCGCCCCACTCGAAGACGTCGACGCCGATCTCGCGCAGATGCCGCACGTCCTCGCGGATGAAGTCGAGGGAGAAGTCCGCGATGCAGATCTCCCCGCCGGTCATTGCCGAGGCGACGATGTAGGTCACCGCCTCGTCCCAGCCGGGCATGATGGCGTAACGCACGCCGCCTTGGATCCGGGACTGGCCGTCGATCTGCACGACACGATTGCTGCAGCTCACCTTGGCGCCCATCAGATTCATCAGCTTGGCCATCTCCATGATCTCCGGCCGCGTGTTGGCGTTGAGGATCGTCGTGCGTCCGGAGGCGAGCGCCGCGGCGATCATGAGATTCTCCGTGCCCGACGTCGTCGGCAGGTAGAATTCGATATCCGCGCCGACGCCGCCCTCGGAGGCGACACGGATGCCGGCCTCGGTCTCCTCGATGCGCGCGCCCAGCCGCTGCAGACCCATTAGATGGAGATCGTACTTGCGATCGCCGATCTTGCAGCCGCCCGGCATCGGCAGCAGCAGCTCGCCGCGATGCGCCGCCGCCAGTCCGAGCAGCAGCAGCGAGTAGCGTATCTCGCTCGCCTCACGGTTCACCGTGCCCCGCGGGAAGTCGCCGCGCGCGCAGGCGAGCGAGCTGCCCTCCAGGGCGATATACGCGCCGGCCTCGCGCAGCACGCGGATCAGAATCTGCACGTCGCGCAGCTCGATCGGCACATTGTCCAGTATGGTCGGCTCCTCGCCCAGGCAGGCGGCGGCGATCATCGGCAGCGCGGCGTTTTTGGCGCCGGAGAGCCGGATCGTGCCGGACAGCTCGCGGCCGCCCTCGATCCTCATCGTCTTCTGTTGATTCGTGCGCTGATGCTCCATTGTCATGGCCATGCCTTGTCCACTCCTGTCCTTTGATCTACTTGTCTCTGCGAATCCAGTCCTGCGGGACATCGATCGGCCGGATCGTGCGCGCCGGCACGCCTCCGGCCACCACATCGGCGGGAATGTCCTTGGTGACGACACTGCCGGCGGCGACGACCGTATTGCGGCCGATGCGCACACCCGGCAGCACGACGGTGCCGCGGCCGAGCCAGACGTTGTCGCCGATGGCGATCGGTCGCGGCGCGGCGGACGCTCGCGCATCCACCGGATGATAATTCGAGTCCATCAGATTGACCATCGGCCCGATGATCGTGTTGTCGCCAATCGTGATTCCGCATTCGCAGCCGATGTCGAGGCCGTAGTTAAAAAACACGTTGTCCCCGATCTCCAGCCTGGCGCCCCGCGCCACATGAATCGCCGACGGGAAGGGCTGCGCGTGAAAGGACACGCTGCGGCCGATCATCAATTCGCCGCGGTTGACCACCCGCAGCCGCCCCCGCACGCGGGCGAGCGCGCCGACGCGGGTTGCCGACGCCTTCAGCAGCGCCATCCCCTTCATTACCGCCCACGCCTTGCCCAGCGTAATCTTGCTCGGATATGCGCTCATGGCCATCCCTCCCCTGCACACTCAGGCGCAGTAACGTTACTCATTCACTCTATTGCCCGCCAACTGACCTCACCCTAGCCCTTCGTCTGCGCAGCTCGCCGTCCCCCGCTGCCCGGGCCCGGGGCCTGGCGAGGCGCCATAGTCCTGCGGGCGGGCGACTAGGCCTTCGCCGGCGCTGCTCGCCGGCGCCCGGGCGGGCGGCGCTCCAGCAGCTCGCCGTACAGCCGATCGACTTGCTCGCTGACGCGCGCCATGTCGAAGTGCTCGCGCACCCCCGCCCGTCCCTGCGCGGACAGCGCCTCCCACGCCTCCGCGCCGGCAGCGTGCAGCCGACGCAGCGCGTCCGCCAGCGCGGCCTCGTCGCCATCGCCGACGATGAGCCCGCCGCCGGTGCGGCGCACCACCTCCGGCGCGCCGCCCGAGTCGGCTACGATGACCGGCGTGCCGGTCAGCAGCGACTCGATGATGACGCGGCCGAATGGCTCCCGGTCGGAGAAGTTGATCGTCACGTCGCAGGCGCTCATCGCCTCGAGCGGACGGGAGTCGTGGCCTGCGAATTCGACGCGGTCGGCGATGCCGGCCCGCTCCGCTTGTCGCCGGAGCCGCTCCAGGTAACGCTCGGTCCCGTCCATCGCCGTGCTGCCGACGATCCGCAGCCGCCAATTCGTCACCGCGTGCTCGGCGAGCTGACGACATGCCTCGATCATCAGATCGTATCGTTTCCACTCGACGATCCGGCCGAACGTGCCGATCACCAGCTCGCCGTCTTCCATGAAGCCGCGCCGCGGACGATCCGGCCAGCGCGCGGCGTCGACGCCGTTGTAGATGACGCGCTTGCGCGCGCGGGGCAGCGCCGAGGCGACGAACTCGGAGATGCAGACGACCTGGTCGAAGCCAGTCGGCAGCACGCGATTGAATAGCCGGGAGTCGGTATGATCGCGATGATGCCAGATCAGCTTGACGCCGCGCATCAGGCGCAGCGGCGCGACATACCACGGCGCGCGCCAGCCGTTGGCGTGGATCAGCTCGATCCCCGTCTCGCGTACGAAGCGGCGCAGCCGCAGGACCGCGCGGACGTAGCCGAGTCCCAGCCCCTGCCTCACGCTCGGCAGCGCCAGCGGTACGAGCGTACAGCTCTCATTCAGCTCGTGCGCATACGCCGTATCCGGCGGGCAGACGAGATAGACGCGGTAGCGCGTGCGATCGACGTAGTTGATCAGATGGATGAGACTTTGCTCCGCGCCGCCTTTTTGCGCCGAATGCGTGACGAACATCAGACGCGTGCGCCGATCCTCAGCACGCACCGCGCCACCCGCCGCTCCGGATGCATCCTTCGTACGGCTGTGACGCACCTTCGCACTCATCGCGGCACCGCCTGCGCCGCCTGGCCTGGCTGGACCTGCCGCTCCGACTGCGGCCCGTGTGCGGCAGCGGCGCCTGGCTGCATGCCGAGCGCTCGCTCCAGCACGCGCCGGTGATCGTAGTGCTCGCGAATGTAGGCCTGGGCCGCCGCCAGCAGGCCGAGCGCCGCCCGGCGGTCGCCGAGCAGCTCGCGCACCGCAGCCGCGAAGCCGTCCGCCGTGTCGGCGATCCGGATCTGCTTGCCGTCCGCGAGCCCTGTGCCTTCGCAGCCGATCGAGGTCGAGACGACCGGCAGGCCGTGCTGGATCGCCTCGATCGTCTTGAGCTTGACCCCGGCGCCGTGCCGCATCGGATTGACGAACAGGTAGCCGCTGCGGTAGATCGCATCCAGCGACGGCGGCGAATCATGCAGTTCTACCCGGCTCAGATCATACGCCTGCAGCCAGCCGAGACCCTGGCCGCGGCTATTGCCGGCAATGACGAAGCGGTATTCCGGATCGGCGATGAGCTGCGGGTGGACGCGGCGCAAGTACCAGTCGATCGCCTCGCGGTTGTTCGGCATGAACAGCGAGCCGATGAAGACAACCCGCGCCGCCGTCAGCGGAGCCGGAGCGAAGCGGCCGCGCGCGACCGGCGGCGGCAGGAAGACGCTGCGCCGCTCGGGGTAACGGGCGCGGAAGGCCGCTTCTTCCTTGCTGGAGATGAACAGCCAGCCGTCCGTCTCCTGCAGCAGGCGTCTTGCGAGCCGCCCGAACTTGTAGCTCTCCGACCAGTAATACAGCTTGTGCAGCGGCCGCTTCGTGCTGCCGGCCAGCGCGCGGAAGTACGCCCGCTCGTCATTGTGCACCCGCAGCAGCGCCTCGCCGTAGCGCAGCGTCGGATTGTGCAGCACCGGATAGACGTAGTCGCCTTCCAGCAGCACTGCGTCGTAGGCCTCGCCGATCTCGGCCTCCGCCAGCGACCGCCGCGACAGCACCTGCAGCGGCAGACCGCCGAGCAGATCGGCCGGACGCGTGCGGCGCGGACAGGCGAGGATGCGGCGCGCATAGCGCTTCATTTCCGCCAGCTCCTCGTCCCCCGGCGTCTGCGCCGTGCAGACGATCAGATCGACCGTGCAGCCCATCTCGCGCAGCACCTGGATGCGCCCCCACATGTCGACGCGACCGCCGTGGTCGGCAGGATAGGGATAATCGTTGCATGCAATCAGCAATTTCATTCGGCCTTCGCCTCCGTTTCGCGGCTTGTCGTCTTGTCCTCCCGGGGCCTTCTCGTCCCGCCTGCCAGGCGACTTGCCGCGTTGTCGCCTTCGGCATCGGGGCTCCCGGCCTCGCCGCCGCGGCGGTCGTCCGCTTCGTCGTCTGCGGCGCCGCCCCTTCCCCATACGCTGAGGAAGGCCAGCAGCAGCCACACCTCATACTTGATCTCCAGCGTCACATACAGCAGCGACAGCAGCGTGAACACGAGACCGACGTACAGCACCAGGCTGCCGCGGGCGCGCGCCAGCATGCCGCGAATGAGGACGAAGAAGAACACGACCGTGCCGATGCCGCCGAACATCAGCCATTGGAAGAAGCCCGACTTGACGCCCAGGTTCTTGTCCGAGCTGACATAGTTGAGCAGCTCCCCGGCGTTGATCTGGCTCATCCCGAACACATTGTAGTAGAATTCCGACAGCAGTCCGATCACCTGATTGATATAGGCCTCGAAATAGACCAGGTAAGCGCCCGTCCCGACGCCCAGCGGATGATGCAGCACCGTCAGCAGCGCGATCAGCACCGTGCCCAGACGAGTGTACGACGACGTATAATTTTCCATGTCGTTGGCGAACGAACTCAGCACGCTGCCCGAGAAATAGAACACGAACAGCCCCGCGCCGAGCAGCGTCACCAGCAGCAGGAGCATGTTTTTTTTGCGCTTGAAATTCATGAATTGCAGCATCGTCACCAGCATCGTCGCCAGCGCGATGACCAGGAAGCCCTTGGACGACGTCGTCAGCACATAATAAGCGGCAAACACGCCCAGGTAGAGGTAAGCGAACATGCGCGCCGATTGCCCGGCGAGGCGCCGCGCCAGCACCAAATAAATGGCGCCCAGCACGACGACAATCGAGCCGGTCGTACTGCTCTCCGAGGTCAGCATGCGCACCCGGTAATACGGGCCGCTGCCGGAATGCAGCCCGGGCAGGGCGTAAGGCATGCTCGCCAGCTCGACGAGCATGACCGCAAACAGCAGCGACAGCACGGCGAAGAAGCTCAAAAACAGCCAGCGGGGGTCGGTGAGCCGGCGCAGCAACAGCGTCACATGCCGCACATACAGCAGGATCAGCACCAGATAGATGCCGACCTTGACCGCCTTGACGAGAATGTTCTCCGAGCCGTACGCATACGTCCCCTGCAAAAATTGGCCGAAGACGTACAGGCAGCTGATGACCGCCAAATACGCCAGGAAGCCGAGCAGTTGCCGCTGCAGCCGCGTCAAGTCCGCGATTCGCTTGTGCCGGGCGAGCAGGGCCAGCTCGCAAAAAACGAAAACCGGCGCCAGCAGAATGATCGGCGTGCGGCCGATCTCGCCGATCCGATTGACCAGCGGGAAATCCTGGTATACCGTCAGCACGAGCAGCACGGCGAGATACAGCGCATAGATCGGCTGCCGGGCGCGCGTCCGCTCTCCCGCCCCGATCCGCTCCCGCGCCGCGGCCAGCCGTCGTTGCAGACCGCTCGGCATAGCGGCAGCGCCGGCTATCGGCAATCTTGCTTCGGCCCGCCTCGCGACGGCGCGGGCGCGACCGCGCTCTCGCTCATACGCCCCCGCGCTCATGTCCGGCCTCCCAACCCGCGCGACCCGCGCGGCGCCGCGGCCGGCGCGCCAGCGTGTCCGCGTACAAGCGCTCGATGCCGGCGAGCATCCGCTCGGCATGAAAGCGCGCTGCGAACGCGGCGCGGCAGGCCGGTGCCATCTCGGCCAGCGCCCGCTTGTCCAGCCCGCGAATGATCGCGGCCAGCTGCTCGGGGCGGTCAAAGTCGAACAGGTAGCCCGTCTCCCCATGCGCGACAATCTCCGGCAGCGCGCCCCGATTGCTCGCGATCACCGGCTTGCCGCCGCGCAGCGCCTCGATCGCGACGATGCCGAAGCCCTCCCAGCGCGAGGGCACGACGAGTGCGTCGCAAGCGTCGATGCAGCGGCCGATCTCGGCATTGGGCACCCAGCCGAGCCGGGTCACGCCGTCCGGGATGTCGCACGCCAGCCCGCCCAGCACCGCGTCGCCGACGAGCTGCAGCGACACGCCGGGGAAGTCTGCGCCGCGGAACGTGTCCATCAGCACGTCGAAGCCCTTCTGCCGGTCGAAGCGCCCGATATACAGCAGCCGGATCGGCGGCGGCTTCGACGGGAGGCGCTCGCCGAGGAAGTCTGCGGCAGCGACTGCCGGCGCGCTCGCCGTATCGCCAGTCCCGGCTTCCTCCGTCGCCCCGGACAGCGTTCCCGGCTCTGAGCCCGGCTCCGGTCCCGCGTCGCCTCTCGCGGCGGGATTCTCCGCCTTCTCCTGCCCGGAAATGCCGTTGTAAATCACGCTCGACTTGGCGGCCGGGATGCCGATGCGCAGCGCGGCGCGATGCTCGTTGGCCGAGATGTTGATCACCCGGTCGGTGCGCAGCGCGAGCAGGCGCTCGGCCAGTCCGTACAGGCGCCGCTTCCAGGGCGCCGTATCCATCAGGAAGGACCAGCCGTGCGCGCAATAGACGACGCGCGGCCTGCGCCCGCCCGGCGGCAGCGCCAGACGGACGAACAGTCCGGCGAACGTGCCGTGTACGTGAACGATGTCCGGCGCCAGCCGGCGCAGCAGACGCCGAATATGCAAGAGCGCCTGCAGCATCGCCAGCGGGTGCCTGCGGTACGGATACAGCAGCAGACGGTCCGGCGCGACGCGCAGCGTCCGGGCGGCCTCGTCTTGCTGCGCCGCGATCAGGTAGATGTCGTGCCGTCCGCTCTGACGGATGAGCAATTCGTTGAGATGCGTCTCGATGCCGCCCTTCGAAAATTCCGTGACATGGACGATTCTCGCCATCGCCTGCCTACCTCCCTCCCCGACCGGCGCATGCCGGCTCTTGTGCATTAGAATGCATTAGAATGCGTCTCTCGCCCCGGCCAGCACCTTGACCGTGCGCAGCAGAATGAGCAGATCGAAGCGCGTATTGCGCCTGCGAATGTAATGCAGATCCAGCTCCACCATCTCGGCGAAGCTCAGCTCGTTGCGCCCGCTCACCTGCCACAGCCCGGTACAGCCCGGCACGACCGCCAGCCGCTGCCGATCGTGCGCCGTATACTCCGCCACCTCGCGCGGCAGCGGCGGCCGCGGTCCGACCAGCGACATCTCGCCGCGCAGCACGTTGAGCAACTGCGGCAGCTCGTCGATGCTTGTCTTGCGAATGAACTTGCCGATGCGGGTAATGCGCGGATCGTCCTTCATCTTGAACATCGCGCCTTCGATCTCGTTGCGCGCGAGCAGCTCCTGCAGCAGTTCCTCGGCATTGTGCACCATCGAGCGGAACTTGAACATGCGGAAAGGAAGACCGTCCTTGCCGATCCGCGTCTGGCTGAAGAACACCGCGCCGCGCGGGTCCTCGAGCTTGATCAGCAGCGCCACGAGCAGCAGCAGCGGCGCGAGCAGCACGAGACCGATCGCGGCTGCCGTCATATCGAGCATGCGCTTGATCGCCAGGTACGCGCGTCGCTCCTTGGCGCCTGCCGCCATGCGCTCCGGAGAGCGGTAGCGGTGGCCGCCGCGCAGCACCAGCTTGGCATCGCGGGACGAGGGAGAGTGCATCGCCATGTTATTCCCCTCCCGCCGCCAGCAGCGGATTGACACGCTCGCGGGCCATGATCGAGTCGAGCGCCTCCAGCAGCGGATGCTTCAGCTCGTTGCGGCGCAGCGCGAAGTCGAGGCTGGTCAGGATGAAGCCGAGCTTCTCGCCGACGTCGTAGCGCATGCCCTCGAAATCGTAGGCGTACACGCCCTGGTCCAGATTCAGCTTGTGAATCGCATCGGTCAGCTGGATCTCGCCGCCCGCGCCGACCTCCTGCTCCTCCAGATACGTGAAGATCTCCGGCGCCAGCACATACCGGCCCATGATCGCCAGATTTGACGGCGCCTTGCCGGCGGGCGGCTTCTCCACGAAGCGGCTCACCTGATACAGCCGATCGTACTTCTCCAGCGGGGCTACGATGCCGTAGCGGTGCGTCTGCTCGTCGGGCACGCTCTGCACGCCGATCACCGACTTGCCCGTCAGCTCATACTGCTCGGCGAGCTGGCGGACGCACGGCGTCTGCGCCTGCACGATGTCGTCGCCCAGCAGCACGGCGAACGGCTCGTTGCCGATGAAGTTGCGGGCGCACCAGACGGCGTGGCCGAGCCCCTTGGCCTCCTTCTGCCGGATATAATGGATGTCGACGTTGGAGGGGCGGCGCACCTCGTCGAGCAGCTCGAACTTGCCTTTGCTGAACAGATTGTCCTCGAGCTCGAAGGCATGGTCGAAATGATCCTCGATGGCGCGCTTGCCCTTGCCGGTGACGATGATGATGTCCTCGATGCCCGACTCGACCGCTTCCTCGACGATATACTGGATCGTCGGCTTGTCGACGATCGGCAGCATTTCCTTCGGCATTGCCTTTGTAGCCGGCAAAAAGCGCGTGCCCAAACCGGCGGCGGGAATAATCGCTTTTTTCACTTTTTTCATCATTCATCACCCTATCCCTTACAAAATTTATGAATCTCTTTTTTTGCTCATGGGGCATCCAACCCCGCCTCACACCACACCCTTGACGATGAACGTCTAAGGCTGGCCTGACGGCCGGCCCACAGCGCAGTCGAGTGCCTCCGGTGATAGAGGTGCAGGAGACATTACCTTCCTCATCCTTTTAAAAGAGCTGGACGCCTGCTAGCTGCTGCCTGCCTGTTCGCCGTAATAGGCGTAATAGCTTTCCGCCTTGCTGCGTTTGACGTTGTTGAGCACCACGCCCAGCAGCCGCGCATTGACATGCTCCAGGCTCGCCTTGGCCTTCCGCGCGCTCTCGCGCTTGACGTGCCCGGAGTCGATGACGAGCACGACGCCGTCGCATTTGCTCGCGACAATCTGCGCATCGGTCACCATCATGATCGGCGGCGTGTCGATGATCACCACATCGTACAGGCGCGAAGCAGTCTCCAGCAGCGCGTTCATGCGCCGCGAGACGAGCATTTCCGACGGGTTGGGCGGGATCGGCCCGGAGGGCAGGATGCTCAGGCCTGCGATGCTCGTCGTCAGCAGCGCGTCCTTGAGCTCCTGCTGCTGGCTCAGCACCGAGGTGAGTCCGCCGCGATTGCTGACGTCGAAGATATGATGCTGGGTCGGCTTGCGCATGTCGGCATCGATCAGCAGCACGGTCCGGTGCGCCTGCGCATAGGTGACGGCGATATTCGCCGAGGTCGTGCTCTTGCCCTCGCCCATTGTGGAGGAGGTGACCATGATCGTGCGGATTTCGTCGTCCAGGTTGGAGAAGGCGACATTCGTGCGCAGCATTTTGTACGCCTCGGAGATCGGCGACTGCGGATTGGATTCGGTAATGAGCGGCCATCTACGCTTCGTACGTGACATTTTTCTCCCTCCTTGCGCCGGTCTGCAGCTTTTCCTCGCGGTAGCGGGTCAGGTCGCCCTCGCGAATCCGCGGAATGACCGATAGCGTCGGCAGTCCGAGCAGCTCCGTGATGTCCTCCTCCGTCTTGATCGTGTCGTCCAGATAATCGAGCAGGAAGGCGATCCCCACGCTCAGCATCAGCGCCACCATGAAGGCCGCGGCGATGTTCAAGGGCGGATTCGGCGCGATCGGCGGCGCCCCGGCCTGCGGGTTCGCTTCGTTCAGCACCGACACGTTGTCCATCTTCATCAGTACCGGAATTTGCGAGACGAATACCTTGGAGACGGCGTTGGCGATCTTGGCCGCCCTGGCGTACGAGCCGTCCTGCGCCGTGACGGACATGACCTGGGTGTCGTTGATCGACGAGACGCTGACCTTGCGAATCAGCTCCCCGGAGCTGACGCCCAGATCGGGATAGCGCTCGACGACGAGATCCATGATACGCGGCGTTTTGATGATTTCCTTGTACGTCTTGACCAGTTGAATATTGGAATTGATCGTGCCCAGGTCGAGCTTGGCCAGCAGATCGCTGGAGCCGCCCGTCTGATTGACGATCAGCTTCGTCGAAGCCTCGTATTTGGGGGTGATGAACGTGTACGAGTACACGCCGGTGGCCGTGCATGCGACCACAATCAGCAGCAGAATGAACCATAGCCGTTTGCGAATTACGCTCCAATACTGTTTGAGCTCCATGTCATTCCTCCCGTCTCGTTTCATTCGTCCATCGCGCCGCGCCTGCGGTCGTCCATTGCACGCCGCTTGCAATCGTCCATGGGCATGTCCGTCGTCGTCTATTCATTGCGTCTGCAATCGTCCATGGAACCATGTCTGCGGTCGTCCGTGGAGCCACGTCTGCGGCGGACGCCGGACCTTGTCTTCACACCCGGCGGCTCAGACGGCGCGAGAGCCAGCCGAGCCGCGGGCCGGCCGGCGCGACCTGCACGACCGGCAGATCGTGCGCGATGCGGCGCGCATTGTCGCGCAGCGTCCGGACCAACGCCCCTCCCCCCAGCATGGCCAGCTCGTTGTAGGCGGCGGCGAGACCGGGCGGCCGGCGCTGCGTGTTGTGCGTGTCCGAGGCGACGGCATGCACGAGGCCGCGTCGGACAAATGCCCGTACGGCCCGCCGGATAGCTCGTCCATTGTCGCCGAGCAGCGAGGCCGCATTAACCTGGGCCAGAGCGCCCGCCTCCACGAGCCGCTGCAGCGCCTCCGGATCGGTCGCCAGCCGCTTGTGCCGCTCGGGATGCGCGATGACCGGCAGCATATGCACCATACGCAGCTCATGCAGCAGCTCGATCGCTGTCCGCTCGTCCATCGACGAGGGCAGCTCCAGCAGCAGGTAACGGCTGCCCCCGAGTGTCAGCAGCCGGCCTGCGGCCGCATCCTCGAGCGTCCGGCGACCGGCGCGCACCTCTTGGCCGGGAAGCACCTCGACGCCGATACTGCGCCTTCGCAGCGTCCGGTTCAGGGACGCCACCCGCTCCAGTACAGGCTGCGAGGCAGTATCGAAGCGACTGTCGCCGGTATGCGGCGTGGCGATCATGTGCGTGATCCCGTCGGCGGCGGCCATTTCCGCCATCGCGACCGCTTCCGCCTCGTCGGCGGCTCCGTCGTCGACACCCGGCAGGATGTGACTATGAATATCGAACATTTTCACACCAATTATTATTCATTTCGCGACCTCCAAGTCAAATGAAAACGACTCTCACCATGCTTTGGCGAGGCTTGTCCGCGACTTAGTTGGCATAGAGTCTATCCATTGCAGCGCCCTATCCCAGACAAAACCTTTCCGCTACACACGGCACGCCTTGGACGATTACTGCCGAAAGCTGCTGAGAATCGCAGAGCGAACCTGCGACACATGCGGTTATTATTCAATTTGTGTAATTGTGGGATTGATTATAATTCATATCGAATTGAAAAGTAAATCATTTTTTGAAAATTCTCATGTAAATTTTCAGAAAACAGGGCGAAAGACCTTTGCAGGTGGAACGCGGACTACTTGCCCGGATGCCCTTGGCAGCTTGGACGCTTGGACGCTTGGGAGCCATTCTTCCTGGCCCCGTGGCAGCCCAGACGACTTTGGCAGCTTTGGCAGTTGCGCTCCCGGGGGCCTTTGGCAGCTAACGGTTGCCGCAGCGGCTATTCGGCCTAAAAAGGCTCGTTTCCAATTTTAACGGTTGTCACCGTGGCTATTTCCTTGAAATCTTCCTGAAAAGACAAGATTTAAGAAAATAAGCACTGTGGCAACCGCTAGCCTGCAAATGTCCTGATTTTCTGCGAAATAAGCTCGCTCACAACCATCCCTCGTATTTAAGAGGGTTGCTCACGAATGCTCACGCATTCGCAGGATTTCGAGATTTTGCACAAGTCGCACCTTGGCGGCGTACGACGA
>NZ_JACXIZ010000076.1 GCF_014705605.1 Paenibacillus sabuli | reverse complement strand
TGTAGCTGCCCGCGGCGTCCGGATCGTAGGCGGGGGCGCCGCCGTCCCAGGCGACGGAGGCGCTGCCGCTGCTGCCGTCCTGCAGGGTGACGCCTACGCTGGCGGGCAGTCCCGCGTCCGCCAGGGCCGTGCCGTACGGGACGGGTATATCGGCCAGCGCGTCGACACTCGCAATGGAAGGGGAGAGCACGGTCACGACGGCTGTCGCCTCAAGCCCCCCCATATTGACGGCTCCCGGAGGCAGTGTGTCAATGCTTCCCGTGAAGGTATAGCTCCCGGACTGAGTCTTGTCGTATGTCGGAGTGGAGGTGCTCCACGAGACGTCTTGCATGGATGTGGTTCCGTTGCTCAACGACACCTCCACCTGATCGGGCAGGTTCAATTGGCTCGCGTCCGTGTCGTAGGGAACAGTAAGGAGAACTGGCTCGATGGATGTGACCACGGGATCGTCCACCGTCGCCAGCTGCAGCACGCTGCCGCCGGGCGCCTCATACGTGCTTTCGGGCGCAATCCAGGCGCAGAAGCCGACTACCGAAAGGTCGACAACCTGGTCGGAAGCTGAGTAGTTAGCAGCATGGGAATCTACGAGGCCGCCAGCTGTGAATTGCCCAGGTTCCACCGTGAAAGGCGTGCCTTTCAGGTTGATATTGGCATAACCGGGGACACCCAAAGCGTCGCAGGCTCTTGCAACGGCATAGGGAATTTCGTAACGATTGCCGTGAGAGTTATAGCCCTCGCTCTGGGCAAAGGTGTAATTGGTGGTGTCGACCATCAGCGTCGTCACATCCAGGCGCAGCTTGTGAAAGATGGTGACGACGCCGGGATCGGTGCTCCCGTGTGTATCTGCCGGATAGCTGGAGAAGTTGTCGCTTGTTCCTGAGAAGAAGAGATTAATATATTCCATGGGCGTGCCGTTCATATCGTGGCAGTACACTTCAATGTCGTGTCCGTCGATATGCAACACATAATTGCCGTCGGCGGCAGCGGGAAGATCGGACTTGACCTCCGCGCAGGTAGTGGCTGTGGCGGCGGACGCTACGGGCGTATACATGTAGCTGTGCAGCACGATAGCAACCAGCACAAAATATATGCTGATTCGATAGCAAATGCTCTTGGTCATTATTGGCCCCCCGATTCTAAAATGAGTAAATGAATTGTGAGAAGATGAACGACGTCGGAAGCATGACTTTCATCAAGTATAGCATATGAGGCCTTCTTCCGCAGCATGTCCAAGGACTACGCCGAGTCGTAACGGACGCGCGGGTCTCGCGGGTCTAGTGAACTCGTCCATTCGGCCCTTCCCATATGCTATAATGGGTCATAACGCACAACGCACAGTGGGAGGCAGGTAGGGATGCAAGAGGAGCAACTGGCCGGCGCGCTCGTCGCGGTGCCGCTGCGGCTGTACGGCGTCTATCGGACCTATCTGGCGCCGGGACCGCTGTACGACGGCCATATGCACAAGCCGACCGCATACAGCGGGCTGCTGATTGCGCTGCGGGGCGAGGCGGCCTTTCGCTACGACGACGGTCGGGTCTGCGCGCTGGCGCCGGGCCGTGCGCTGCTCGGGGGCGCCGGCCGGCGCATGGTCATCGAGACCGGACCTGAAGGCTTCGAGTATGGGCTCGTCCACTACCTGCCCGACGAGCCGTCCCCGGCGCCGGAGCAGGCGCGCTTGCTGACAGCGGTCAACGAGCTCGATTGTCCGCTGGAGCCGTCCGTGCTGCAGCTGCTGGAGCGGCTACAGCATACCGCGGCGGCGCCGGATCAGCTCGGACAGCTGGAGAAGAAGACGCTGTTCTATCAATTGCTCGGCCAACTGCTGCAGTCCGGTCGCCGCGCGCGCAGCAAGGCGAGCTACTCGGCGATGGAGGAGGCGATCCGCTATATCCGCCGTCACTATGCCGAGCCGCTGACGCTGGCGGAGCTGGCTGCGCGCTGCGGCATGAAGCCGAAGTATTTCTCGCACCAATTTCGCAAGCATGTCGGCCGCGGGCCGATCGACTATCTGATCCGTTGCCGCATGAACCGCGCCTGCGAGTTGCTCGATACCGGCGACTTCACCGTAGCGGATGTTGCGCGCAGCGTCGGGTACGCAGATGCGTATTATTTCAGCAGGCTGTTCAAAAAGCATCACGGCACCGCGCCCAGCAGGCGCCGCTCTTGATTGTGGTCATTGTGGCGGACGCCATCCCAATTATCTTCCTGCTTAGATGAAATGATCCATTTCCCAAACGGGAAATTGTCCATTCCAAGACCGGACGAATCATGCTATTGTTTATTCGATAATGAGAATCGTTATCGATCATACAACGAGAAAGTCAGGTGCTGGGACAATGCGGAAAAATCGGCCGTTATGGCTTGCGGGGCTGTTGCTGGCGGGCGTCATGCTGGTGCTCGCCGCTTGCGGAAATGCGGGTAATGGGGAGCGGAACGGCGAAACGCCGACCAACGAAGCGATAGGCCAAGGAACGACGGAAGCGGCGACTGGCGGGGAAGAAGCGGATTTCCCGCGTACGATCACGGACGCAGAGGGCGAAGTGGTGATCGAAGCGCAGCCCGAGCGCGTGGCGGTGGTACACTGGGGCTACATCGATCCGTCCCTGATCTTCGACATGCCGCAGACGGCGTTCGCGCTGCCGTTCACGGAGCGGCAATCGGCGCTGCAGGGCGAGGAATACCAGCCCTATGTGGAGGGGCGGGAGGTGACGTATGTCGGGGAGAATCAGCAGGTCAACATGGAAGCGCTGCTGGCCTTCGACCCCGATCTGATCATCGGCGGCAGCAGCGTCAATGCGGAGATCGCGGCCGAGTTGCGCAAGATCGCGACGACCGTCATCATCGACGAGGCGCAGACCGACGTGTGGACCGATTGGCCGGCGCTGGTGACGGTATTCGGCGAGCTCCTGGGGCAGGAGGAGGCCGCCTCCGCCTATATCGCGGACTTCGACAGCCGCGTGGAAGCGGCGCGCGAGGCGCTAGCCGGCGTAGAGGGCACAGTCGCTTTTACCCAGGTGCGCGAGGATACGGTCTGGCTGCAAGGCATTCAGTATACCGGGTTGTACTATGACCGTCTGGGGCTGACGCCGCCGGATGACGCGGTCATGGCGGAGGGCGGGCAGCTCTCGCTGGAAGGGCTGAGCACGCTGGGCCCCGATCATCTGTTCCTCGGGTACTTCAACAAGCTGGATACCTCGCTAGCGGCTTTTACCGATACGTGGACCGGCACCGAGGTGTGGAAGAGCCTGCCGGCAGTGCAGGACGGGCATGTCTATGATATCGATGGCTCGCTGGCGCTCGGCTACGGGCCGATCGGGCAGTCTTACGGCATTCGGACGGTCGTGGAGGCGCTGCGGCGGTAACCACGGTAGGGATTCGGGTCGCTCTCGCAACGGGAGCGGCCTTGTTTTTTGTCGTCGCTTGCTGGCGAAAGATGGTATAATCGATCCAGGAGGGGAGACGATGATTGACGTAAATGAAGCTCGCCGCAAGCAGCTTCGCTATATTGGCCTGACGGAAGAGGATCTGGCCCTGCTGCAGCGGCACCGGCCCCGGTTCGAGGCCGTGGCGGACACCGTGGTGGAGCGGCTGTATGCCCATATTGCCGCACAGCCCGAAATGCTCCGCCTGATCGACGACCATTCCACGATCGAGCGGCTCAAGGAGACGCAGAAGTGGTACTTCATGACGATGACGGACGGGCGGATTGACGAAGCCTTCGTCGAACGCCGGCTGCAGATCGGACGCGTCCATTCCCGGATCGGGCTGACGACGGACTGGTATCTCGGTACATACATGCAGTATCTCGACATCGCGCTCCAGGCCTTGCGCGCGTCGATGCCGGAGACCTGGCACCAGCTCTTGCTGGCGCTCTCCAAGATGTTCAACTTCGATTCGCAGCTCGTGCTGGAGGCGTACGAGCATGACGAGAAGCAGAAGATCCAGACGCTCTACGAGGAGCGCAAGGCGACCTTGACCCAGGTGGGCAAGGTCGTGCAGGATCTGGCGGCGATGATCGTGGAGCTCAACAGCAGCAGCCAATCCGTCGCCGAGGCGGCGACGGGGACGGCCGATATCCAGGAGCAATCGCATGAGAAGGTCGAGCGGCTGCAGGAGAAGATCGGCGAACTGACGCAGGTCGGCGAGCTGATGCGCGGCATCTCCGATCAGACGCATCTGCTCGGCCTCAATGCCGCTATCGAGGCCGCCCACGCCGGCGAGACGGGCAAGGGCTTCGGCGTCGTCGCCGGCGAGATCCGCAAGCTCGCCGCGCATTCCAAGGAATCGCTCGAAGTCATTCAGGAGGCGCTGCAGGAGATTCTGACGGTGCTGGCTGAGGTCATGGATGCCTCCGGTCGCACGAGCACTTTGGCGCGCAACCAGGCAGCCGCCTCCCAGGAGCTGAGCTCGTTCGTGGCGACGATCGAGGACCTGGCCCACGAGCTGGAGAGCATCCGCTAATCCGGCCTTATCCGCGCTTTTGCGCAGCTTTCGAACCCCGAGAGGGGTTCTTTTTTTCGTTTCAGGCCGCTGGCGGGAGGTTTAAGGTTATAGTAACCATGGAAACCTAGTATTCAGTTGAGTTGGAAGAGGACGAGCGGTCCGTTGACCATTCACGAAGGAGGGAACGCCATGACCAGACACGGATGGAAGGCTGCGGCGCTGGCGCTGCTGGCCGTGACCCTGAGCGCATGCGGCGGCAGCGGCCAGGACGCGGGCCGAACGACGCTCAAGGTATGGGCGATGGGGGAGGAAGGCAAGCTGCTGGAGGAGTTCGCCGCCTCATTCGAACAGGAGCATTCCGATATCCAGGTGGACGTGCAAGCGATTCCATGGGCCAACGCGCATGACAAGCTGCTGACGGCCGTCGCCTCCGGCAAAGGCCCGGACGTGCTGCAGATCGGCACGACGTGGGTGGCGGAGTTCGGCGAGGCCGAGACCTTCCTGGACCTGACCGACTATATGGAGGAATATCCGAATTTTGCGCGCGACAACTTCTTCGAGGGGGCGACTTCGTCCACTGAATTCGACGGAAAAATCATCGGCATCCCGTGGTATGTCGATACGCGCGTGCTGTTCTACCGCACCGATCTGCTCGCCGACGTCGGCTACCCCGAAGGCCCGCAGACGTGGGAGGAGGTGGAGGACGCAGCCGGTCAGCTGGCGGCGCGCGGCGGCCGCAGCTATGGGCTCGACATCGATCAGCAGGATCAGAACTTCCCGTTCATGCTGGCGTGGGAGCAGGGCTGGCAGTATGAGATCGAGGCGGGCGCGGAGAGCTTCGCCGAGCCCGGCTTCGTGCGCGCGATGGACATCTACACGGGCTTCTTCGCCCGCGGCGAGGCGCCGGTCAGCGACGACATGGACATCACCCAGGCGTTCCGCCAAGGCATCAAGCCGATGTTCTTCAGCGGGCCGTGGATGGTGCGGACGATCCAGGATCAGGCGCCCGAGCTGGAGGGACAGTGGAATGTGACGCTCATGCCCGAGGGCGAGACGCGCGATTCGCTGATCGGCGGCGCGCATATGACGGTGTTCCACAATTCGCCACATGTCGAGGAGGCGCTCGCCTTCATCTCGTATCTCGCCGACCCGCAGACACAGACCGAGTGGTACGACGTCTCCAAGGCGCTGCCCGCGGTGAAGTCGGCCTGGGATACGCCGGCGCTGGCCGAGGACGAGATGCTCGGCGTATTCCAGGAGCAGATGCAGCATGTCAAGGCGCCGCCGCTGATCGGCCAGTACGAGCGGATCGCGACGGAGCTGCGCAAGGCGATTGAGCGCATCAACGTCGGCGGCACGCCGCTCGATGAAGCGCTGGAGCGCTTTCGCGACGAAGCGGACAGCATCCTGTCCAGATAACACCAAGCGCCCGAGGAGGTGGAAGATGTGAAAAAAAGTGCTGTCCCCTACCTGTTCATCATGCCGGCGATCGTGCTGCTCATTGTGTTCTCGATCATTCCGATCGTCATCTCGCTCGTCATCAGCTTCACCGATCTTGATCTGCGCGGTCTGGCCAACTGGTCGTCGATTCGCTTCAACGCAGGCAACAACTTTGCGGTGCTGCTGGATGACGGGGTGTTTTTGCAATCGATTCTGAACACGTTCTTCTACGTGATCATCGGCGTGCCGCTGGTCATCCTGTGCGCGCTGACGGTGGCGCTGCTGCTTAATTTTGCGACGAGCAAGCTGTTCTCCGTGTTCCGCGTCGTCTACTACATGCCCTCGATCACCAACATCGTCGCGATCGCGGTCGTGTGGGGCTTCCTGTACAACCAGGACTACGGCTTGTTCAATACGCTGCTCGGCTACGTCGGCATCGGCGATGTTCCCTGGCTGGAGGACCCGCTGATCGCCAAGCTGTCGCTGATCCTGCTCGCCGTGTGGAAGGGCATCGGGATCAATATGATCATCTTCCTCGCCGCGCTGCAGGCGATCCCGTCGCGCTACTACGAAGCGGCGGATATCGACGGCGCGAGCCGCTGGCAGAAGCTGTTCTACATCACGATTCCGTCCCTGCGGTATGCGACTTTCTTCGTCACGGTGACGACGCTGATCGGCTGGCTGCAATTTTTCGAGGAGCCGTTCGTCATGACCGAGGGCGGGCCGCTGGACGGCACGCTGTCGATGGCGCTGTTCATCTATCAGGAAGGCTTCCAGTACAGCCAATTCGGCTACGCCGCTGCTGCTTCGTTCGTGTTGTTCATCTTCATTATCATCATGACGCTGATTCAGTTCAAGTTCCGCCAATCCGAAGACGAAGTGAGGTGACGCAGCATGGAGACGAGTGCTTATCATCCCAGACGCGACCGGATCATCGTGACGATTCTGCTGGTCGTCGGCGGTCTGCTCGTCGCCATCCCGTTCATCTGGATGGTGCTGAGCTCGATCAAGACGGAGCGCGAGGTGCTGGCGATCCCGCCGACGCTCTTTCCGCAGGAGGTCACGTTCACCAATTATCTCGACCTGTTCCGCAACATGAACTTCGGCATCTATCTGCGCAATACGATCATCATCGTGCTGTTCTCGATGGTCGGCCTGCTGTTCAACACGATGGCGGGCTACGGCTTCGGCAAGTATGCGTTCAAGGGCAGGGAGGCCTGGTTCCTGCTCGTGCTGTCGACGATGATGATCCCGAGTCAGGTCTCGATGATCCCGGTGTATCTCATTCTCAACGAGATGTCGCTCACGAACACGATGCCCGGCATCATCCTGCCGGGGCTGATCGCGGCGTTCAACATCTTCCTGATCCGCCAGTTCATGACGACGATACCCGACGAGCTGCTGGAGGCGGCCCGGATCGACGGCGGCGGCGAACTCTACATTTTCTTCAAGCTGATCATTCCGATGGCCAAGCCGATCCTGGCCGTGCAGGTAATCCTGACCTTCATCGCGGCATGGAACAGCTTCCTGTGGCCGCTGATCGTCGCCAATGACGAGTCGCTGTATACGCTCTCGGTCGGTCTGGCGCTGCTCAAGGGGCAGTATGCGACCAACTACGCCATGCAGATGGCGGGCGCGACGTTCATGGTGGTGCCGATCCTGATCATCTTCGCCTTCTTCCAGAAGTACATTGTCGAGGGCATGAACGTGTCCGGGCTGAAATAAGGATCCGCAGCGTACCCCTGTCTATGGTAAAATAAACCCAAACGGAGCGCGAGTAAGGAAGCTCGGATGGGAAGGGAATCATGCGGGTACTAGTCATTGACGATGAACGGGCGATGCTGACAGTCATGAAGCGCATGCTCGCCAAGCTCGAAGATGTGCGGACGGCGGCCTGCTGCCAAAGCGCAGATGAAGCGTTGGATGCGATTGCCCGGTCGAGCTTCGATCTGGCTTTTATCGATATCAAGATTGGCCGAGACGACGGTCTGGAGCTGGCGCGTCGGCTGCGTGAGGGGAACAGCGACATGGACCTTGTATTCCTCACCTCGCACAAGGAATTCGCCATCGATTCGTTCGACATCTATCCGCTTGACTATATGGTCAAGCCGATCTCGCGCGAGCGGCTGCAGCAGACGGTGGCGCGGGCGGTCCAGCGGCGGGTGCAGGCGTCTCCGGCTGCTGCGGCCGCCGAGACGCAGACCCGTCTGCAGGTGCAGGCGCTGGGCGGTCTGGATGTATCCAGCGCTGCCGCCGGCGCGGTGCGCTGGCGCTCCAAAAAAAGCGCCGAGCTGTTTGCCTATCTGCTGCTCGGCCGCGGCCGGTACGTGTCCAAAAGCCGAATCCTTGAGGAGCTCTTCATGGATATGGCGGAGGAGAATGCGCGCACGTATCTCAATACGGCGGCTTATCAGCTGCGTCAGGCGCTGCATCCGCACGGCTTGCGCAATGCGGTCATTTCGTCGCAGGACCAGTTCCGGCTGGATTACGCCCAGCTCGAGGTCGATTTTGTACAGTTCGAAGCCTTCGTCGAGGGGCTCGACGTGTTGCATGCGGACAATGTGGCGGAGGCGCTGCACTGGGAGCAGCGCTATGCCGGCGATCTGTACGAGGACAAGTCCTATATGTGGGCGCTGACCGAGCGCTCGCGTCTGGGCAAGCTGTACAATCAGTTCGCCAAGCGGCTCGTCGGCTGGCTGCTGCAGTGCCGCTCTCCGGAGCAGGCGCTGCCGCCTGCGACGCGGCTGGCGCAGCGCAACGAGCTGGACGAGGAGGCCAATGTGCTGTTGCTGCGCGTTTACGGCGAGCTGCGCGATCACGCTGCGCTGCGCAAGCATTACAGTCATTTTACGGGCCTGTACCGCCAAGAGCTTGGCGTGGCTGTGCCGAGCGAGCTGGAGCAGCAGTACCGCAGACTGCGTGCGATGGCGCACGAGGCTTGAGGGCGAAGGATGCTGATCTATACGGCGCTTGTCGTCTCCGCAATCATGATGCTTGCATTTTTTACATACGCCTTTATCTACCGTCGCGAGCGGGGCGTGCGCTATTTCATGTGGGTCGTAATGTGCCGGGTTGTTTTTGCCTGCTCGGTCATTCTGGAGCTGTCCAGCGATACGTTGGCGGCCAAGGTATTGTATCGCAATATTCACCAGTCTGCGCTTACGCTTATCGTGCCGTTGATGGTGCTGTGCGTGCTGGATCTGCTGGGCAAGGACAAGTGGCTCAAGCCGCGCTGGCATCTGGCGCTGCTGCTTGTATTCGGCGCGCAGGTCGCACTGGTCTGGCTCAATCCGCAGCTCGGCCTGGTAGACAATCCCCCTCGCCTCGTGGACGGCTATCTGGAGCTGACCAAGACCCCTTACGGCATCGCCTTCAACGTAGCTTGTTATACGGTGCTGATCGTCTGTGTCTATTACCTGATCCGACATATCGCGCGCGCCCGCCCCGAGATTCGCAAGCCGGGCATCTGGCTGGTGGGGCTCGGCACGATGTCGTTCCTTGTCGCGATCGTCAAGTTCGCGCTGCCGGGGTTGTCTCCATGGCTGCTGCCGATCTCGGTCTATACCGGGGTATTCGGCATGGCGATGCTGTGGATCGCCTTTCGCAACCAGCTGTTCTCGATCGTGCCGATGGCGCGCAATGTCGTCGTGGAGACGATGCAGGAAGGCATCCTGATTGTCGATCATCGCGGCAAAATCATTGACAGCAATCCGCATCTGCGGCCGCTGTTCGACCCGCAGCTCATACTCGGTCAGCACGCCCCCGAGCTGCTCGCGCCGTGGAGCGAGTGGGCGGCGGCGTGCCGCAGCATGGAAGCGGCCAATCTGGAGATTGCGGCGGGCACGGGGGCAGACTCCAGGATCTATATGGTCAAGGTGTATCCGCTGCTGTCCCAGCGTCAGCGCAAGCTGGGCTCGGTATCGGTGCTCGTCGACATCACGGAGCGGCAGCGCCGGATGGAGCAGATCGCAAGGCTCAATCAGATGAAGGATCAATTGTTCACCGTCGTCTCGCATGATATCCGCGACCCGCTGGCGGTGCAGGTCAATCTGATCGAGGTGCTGGAGGAGGACAAGCATCTATACGGCCCCGACAACGAAGAGGTCATCGAGGCGCTGAGCGAGCAGATTCGCGGCACCTACACGATGGTCGAGAACCTGCTGGAATGGTTCCGCGGGCAAAAGGAAGGCATCGTCCTGCATCCTGCGCCGCTGGAGCTGGCCGAGCTGGTCCGGGAAGCCAGTCGCCTGCTGCTCGTCAAGAGCAGAGCCAAGCGCATCGAGCTGCGGCTGGATGTGCCGGAGCGCACGGCGGTGATGGTGGACCGGGAAGCGGCTGTGCTGATCCTGCGCAATGTGCTGTCCAATGCGATCAAGTATTCCCGGCGCGGTTCAGGCGTACAGCTCAAGGCGACATTGGCAGGACCGGTCGTCACGCTCGAAATTCGCGATCAGGGCGTGGGGATGTCGGCGGAGCAGTTGACCGCCGTGTTCGACGAAAGGCGCTTCGAGTCGTTCCCGGGCACGGAGGGCGAGCGCGGCACGGGGCTTGGCTTGTTCGTGACGCGGCAGTTCCTGCGCCTCAGCGGAGGGCGGCTGCGGGTGGAGAGCGCGCCCGGCGAAGGCAGTCGGTTTTTTATCGAATTCCCGGCCGCGCCGGAGCATCGGGAGGCGCAGACCTCTTGACCAGACCCTCTTCTACAGAACCTCTCGCACCACCTCGCGGTGGAGCGGGAGGTTCTTTCATTTTTTGTTCACGGGCCTTTGCTACACTGGGGAGCGTAGCCGGGCAAGGACCTGAATATCGGCAATTCGCACAGGTAAAGGAGGGGCAGGCACCAAAAAGCAATGGAGACGAGCAAGTGAATACCAAGGAAAGGTGTATGATGCAACGCATGCAAAGTCTAGTAAGGAGGAGACACCGGCGTTCCCGTAAGGGCTGGAAAAGGGCGGGAACGGCCGGACTGCTGCTGCTCTTGCTGCTGCAGAGCGCCTTGCTGACGCCGCCCCAAGTGGCGGAAGCGGCGCAAGAAGGACCGTTTACGTATTATGTCAACGGAGCGACCGCAAGGATCGCGGCCTACAACGGGACGGACACCGATATTGTCATTCCCGAGCGGGTGGGAGCTAGCGACGAATACGAGGTCACGGAGATTAGCTCCCTAGCCTTTTATTCCAAATCATTGACCTCCGTCGTCCTCCCGGACAGCCTGATCGTAATCGGCAGCGGTGCTTTTCAAGCCAATGCGTTGACCAGCATTACGATCCCCGATTCGGTCACAACCATTGGAGCCAGCGCGTTTATGGCCAATCAGTTGACCAGCTTTGACTGGCCGGACGGCGTGACCAGCATGGCGAACGGTGTGTTTCAGAGCAACCGGTTAACCAGTGTAACCATTCCGGATCAGGTGACGAGCGTTGGCAACAATACCTTCGCTTCGAATTTCAACCTGGCCTCCGTGACGTTGCCGGATAACCTGCAGACGATTGGAAATTCGGCATTTGCGTGGGCACAGCAGCTCACCTCGCTGGTCATTCCCGATCAAGTGACGAGCATTGGCAATTATGCGTTCAGTTATGCCAACTTATCGTCGCTAAGCCTCCCGGATGGGCTGACGACGATTGGAAACGGAGCATTTTCGTACAATCAGTTGACCGGTGTGGATCTGCCGGATAGCGTGACCGCCATCGGCACAGATGCGTTTCGCAACAATCAGTTGACCGGCATTGTGCTGCCGAATGGCGTGACGACCGTCAGTCCAGGCGCCTTTCAGTTTAATCAACTGGCAAGCGTGGTGCTGCCCGACGGACTGACTTCAATCGGCGCGGAGGCGTTTCAATCGAACTGGATCACCAGCCTGGAGCTGCCGGAGGGACTGGAGTCGATTGGCGCCGATGCCTTTTTGAACAACCGGTTGCCTTCGCTTGTCTTCCCGCGGAGTGTGACTTCGCTTGCCGACACTGCATTTGGCGGCTATTATTTGGCCGAAGTCACCTTCTTGAACCCATCGACGACGATTGGAGCCAACCAGTTTTATGGCCAATCGGATGATTTGACGCTTATTGGCTATCCGGGCTCGACCGCGGAGAGCTACGCTGCAGCGAATGATCACAGCTTCCAACGCTATGGTCAGCCGCTCCTGGATGGACTGGATCTGGCGGCGGACCTGCTGGATGCGCATCCCGCCGGCACGGCCGCCGGCGAGGTACCGCAGACGGCCCGGGATACGCTCGTCGCTGCGCTGCCGGCAGCCCAATCCGTGGCGGACGAGCTGGAGAACGTCGATCCCCAGCCGCTCGCCGATGCGACGGATGCGCTGCTGGCCGCGATCGCGGCCTTCGAGGCCGAGATCGTGCCCTTGTCAATTGCGGTGCCTGCCGACGGGACGTACGGTCGCGATGACGTCCTGGCATTCACGATCAGCTACGCCGACGAGGTGACGGTCACAGGCGATCCGGTCATCGCGCTCGAGATCGGCAACGCCGGATCGACGCAGACCGTGGAGGCGGACTATACGGGCGCGCGCGGAACGGCGCTGCAGTCGCTGACCTTCGAATATGAAGTGGCCGCAGGTCTGCTGGATGAGGATGGCATCGGCGTAGACAATGCGATCACGCTGCCGGGCGGCGCGACGATCAAGGCTGCAGACAGCAGTCCTGCTCCGCTCGCCTACACGGTGCCAAGCACGACCGGCATCCAGGTCGATTCCGGTCCGACCGACGCGGAGGCGGTCGCGGACGACAAGGCGGCGCTGGCGATCACGTACGCGCCGGGCGACAGCGCGGCGAGTGTGACGCAGGACGTCGGCCTGCCGACCGGCGGGTCGAGCGGCACGACGATCACGTGGTCGAGCAGCGACGATGCGGTGGTGGACACGGACGGCACGGTGACGCGTCCGGCGTACACCGCGAGCGCCGCGACCGTGACGCTGACGGCGACGATCGCCAAGGGAGCGGAGAGCGACACGGAGGTGTTCACGCTGACGGTGATCCCGCAGGCGCAGACCGATGCCGAAGCCGTGGCGGACGACAAGGCGGCGCTGGCGATCACGTACGCGCCGGGCGACAGCGCATCGAGCGTGACGCAGGATGTGGGCCTGCCGACGAGCGGCTCGAGCGGCACGACGATCACGTGGACGAGCAGCGATGATGCTGTGGTGGACGTCGACGGCACGGTGACGCGCCCGGCGTACACCGAGAGCAACGCGGCCGTGACGCTGACGGCGACGATTAGCAAGGGTGGAGAGAGTGATACGCAGACGTCTGCGCTGACGGTGATCCGGCAGGCGCAGACCGACGCCGAAGCCGTGGCGGATGACAAGGCGGCGCTGGCGATCACGTACGCGCCGGGCGACAGCGCGGCGAGCGTGACGCAGGACGTGGGCCTGCCGACCGGCGGCTCGAGCGGCACGACGATCACGTGGTCGAGCAGTGACACCGCTGTGATCGACGTCGACGGCACGGTGACGCGCCCGGCGTACACCGAGAGCGACGCGAGTGTGACGCTGATGGCGACGATCAGCAAGAATGGAGAGAGTGATACGCAGACGTTCGCGCTGACGGTGATCCCGCAGGCGCAGACCGATGCCGAAGCCGTGGCGGACGACAAGGCGGCGCTGGCGATCACGTACGCGCCGGGCGACAGCGCATCGAGCGTGACGCAGGACGTGGGCCTGCCGACCGGCGGCTCGAGCGGCACGACGATCACGTGGTCGAGCAGTGAGGATGGCGTGATCGATACGGACGGCACGGTGGTACGCCCGGCGTACACCGATAGCGACGCGGCTGTGACGCTGACGGCGACGATCAGCAAGGGTGGAGAGAGTGATACGCAGACGTTCGCGCTGACGGTGATCCGGCAGGCGCAGACCGACGCCGAAGCCGTGGCGGACGACAAGGCGGCGCTGGCGATCACGTACGCGCCGGGCGACAGCGCGGCGAGCGTGACGCAGGACGTGGGCCTGCC
>NZ_JACXIZ010000075.1 GCF_014705605.1 Paenibacillus sabuli | reverse complement strand
GTTGCCTACTAGCTACAGGGCAGCTTGGTCTTTACCCCGACTGAACTTCCATCAGTTAGCCAGGCCTAGCTTTGCTAGGCGCGCAACGGACATGAGAGACGCTTAGGATCCTTCACGAAATAACCAAAGACAGCTCATCCATCAGGCGGGCAAACGGACGCACCTCAGCTAACGGTTGCCAGCGCGCTTATTTCGATCAATTTCAGGCGATTTGATGACCGTTACAGCCACGCATGCGTTCGATTCAGGCGCTAAGCATCGCTGGTGTCCGTTAGAGTTGTTCCGATGCTCCATCGTTCCGATGCTTCCCCTCACTTCTGTCGTGCGGATTCTTTACACTGGGGTCTGGTCAATTCCATCGTTTTGCCGATTTTTTTGCTTCGAATAGATCCAATACGTATCTACAATTTTTATAATGATACATATTGTAACAATTCACTTCTTCACTGTATTACACCGATCGACGCCTGTCAAGGCGCAACGGGACAGACGGCGAGCCTTTTTTTCGGGTGATCCGCCCGGGCGCGACGGCCGGGCCGGCACACATCGCGCTGCCTGACCCACCGCGCTAGTCGGGGCCGGCTCACGCCGCATTACCAGACCCCCGCGCGCTAGCCGGGCCGGCATACGGTGCCAGCCGGGCCGGCCCACGCCGCGCTACCTGACCCGCGCGCGCTAGTCGGGCCAGCGCACGCCGCGCACGTCATAGTCCCAGCGCGGCCATACGTTGCGGATCGCGCCGCCGATCAGCTCGGCCCGCACGCCATCGTGCACGGCCAGGCCCGGCAGCTCGACCCGGACCCGCTCGCCCGCGCCGGCCCTGAGCTCGACCGCGCCCGACCCGCTGCGCTCGGGGTACGGCCCCCAGGTCACGCGCACCGTGCCCGCTGCGTTGGTCGTGAAGACCAGCGCCGCCGTGCCATCTCCGCCGCCAAAGATCAGCTCCGGCGACTCGAGCAGCGGCTGCGTGCCGCGCTCCTCCACCATCAGGAAGCGCGGGTAATCGACCGTCGGCAGCCGCACCGTGAGCTCCGAGGCGCTAGCGCGTACGACCTCGACCTTGAGCGTGCGGTCCAGGATCGGATCGTAGGCGTAGACGCGCGCGCCCGTGCCGGCGAGATTGGCGATCGTCGCCTCGTACGTCTGCGTCGTCATCGCATACCGACTCGCGTCGAGCAATTCCGCCGCGGGATTGCGGACCGCCGTCACATCGCGGGTCACGACATAGTAGCCGATCGCGAAGCGGCGATCGGTCAGCTGCAACGGCAGCATCGCGAAGTCGTCGCGCTGATACACATCGGGGTACTGCGGCGTGCCGTTGCCCTCCAGTACGAGCTGCGGCTCGTGCTCCACCAGCCGCGTGAGCTCCAGCGGGCGCGGCGTCTGGATCGACTCGCCCGGCTCCAGCAGCGCGTCCACTCGGGCCATCGCCTGCAGCTGCGGGCCGATCTCGGCACGGACGCGGGCCGTCAGCCGGTAATCGTCGGCGGCCAGAGCCGTGAAGAAGGCGTCCGGCAGCACGCCGAACCGCGTGTCTCCCCCCTTGGCCGCGTAGAGGTAGAGCGCCTCGACGCCCTTGTGCACGGAGAAGAGGTACGTGCGCAGCGTCGTCTTCGTCGCGAGCCCGTGCAGCAGCGCCGCCAGCTCGGGCGCATCCAGCCCCACCTGCGCTTCCTCGGCCAGCCGGCGCGCCAGCGGCTCGCGGTAGAAGTTGGTCTCCGTCATCCACACGCCGGGCGGGCGTCCGTCTCCCGGATGGGCGTAGCGATAATGCTGACCCCACGGACCGGGGAAGGGCTGCAGGTCGCGCACGATATATTCGGTCCGGTAGGCATAGTACCAGCTCTCGGGAAAGGCCATCGTATGCTCCGGGACGTATGGCGCCGCTGCGATCTCGCCATCCGCATCGAGCAGGCGGTCCGCTCGCACGAGCGGATTGTCCGCATTGATGATCGATCGTTCCGGCTCCCAGCCCGTATAATAATGGCGGCTGAAGCCGTGCTGACCCGGCCAGGCCTGCGTGCCGTTGTCCCACGGCCGCTGATTGGCAAAGCCATTGACCACCCGCACGCCCGCCAGCTCGTCGCCGCGCTCCAGCACCTCGTCCAGCGTCAGCGGGTAGAGCACCTCCGCCCCGCTCGCCGTCTTGCCGTCCCGGCTGTAAGTCACCGGCCCGTCGAACGCGAGGTCCGGCTCGTAGTAGCGGTTGATGTCCAAAAATTCGCTGCCGAACGACAGCTCATTCCACACCTCCAGGTCGAATCCTGCGTCCGCTGGGTCCGGGCTGTCCAGCACCTCCTTGACGAGCGTCGTCACGGTGCGGACGTACTGCACCCACCCGTCCAGCGTCTCCTGCGCGGCCGGGTACGGCTCGCCGCCAGCCAGCGTCGCGCCGGACAGCGGCTGCACCCGCAGCTTGGCCAGACCGAGCGGTCCGGCAGGCAGCGCCTTGGGCAGCGGCGCAGACAGCGTCAACGTCCCGCTGTCCGCATCGACCGCCGTAATAACCGGGAACATCAGCGGCCCCTGGCCGCTCAGCCCGGTGTAGCGCGGCACGATGCCGCGTACGTCGTCGATCGCGAGCTCCGTAGCGCCGGCCGCGGCCGGGGCGACGAGGCGCACCTGCCACTGCTTGGCCGGCGCGGGCAGGCCCGAGTTCGCATTGAGCAAGATTAGCGGCCGTATGCCGTACCGCCGCAGCGCCTCCAGTCTCGTCCGCACACTGCGCTCCTGGCCGGCTTGCAGACGCGCCGGCTCGTCATAATCCAGCGCCCCCCAGCCGATCTCGATGCGCGCGGTCTTGATCCCGGCTTCGGCGAGCACCTGGGCCGTCGCGTCCGCTTCCTCCGGACGGACATTGAAGCCGATGCCGAGCGCCGCGCGATAGCGGCCGACATCCCATGTATCCATATAGGCACGCCACGGGGCGTAATAGATCGAATTATACCCGAAGGGCACCTCCTGTTGGCGTGCATCGGCATAGGGGGCTTCCAGTTCGACCTTCTCTACCACCGGCTCCTGCAAGACGCGTCCTCCTGTCAGCAGCATGGCCAGCGCCAACATCAGCGTCAACACCCATCTGACATACGGCGTTCTCATCACGAATTCCCTCCCGGCCGACTCTGCCGCCTACTGCTCGGGCGGAGAGCCAGAGTCTATCAGTCATACGCCAGTATATGAGAGATTGCGTGAAGTCGTGCCAAGCCCTGACACTTGCTCCGTCGCCCAACGGCAACAAGCCCGGAGGCTGCCGGAAGCCTGCCGGGCGCCGCGCCATTTAGCGCAGCTGATCGGCGAGCAGCCGCCGCACGCGGTCGCGCTCCTCGCGGGTCACCTCGTAATACCAGATGCCGTCGATCGTACGGCCGCGCCCCGCCAGCTCCGTGGTCTGGACATCGCGGAGTCGGGCGCCGTAGTCGAGCGCCAAGCCGCGCATCGACGCGAAGGTCAGATTCGTGCGGACGTGATCCCCCGCCGCATCCAGCAGCTCGCCCGTGCGGCCCAGCGTCTCCAGCGAGACGAGCCGCTGCAGCAGGCGCTGGAGCAGCTCGCGCTGCCGCGCATTGCGCCCGAGGTCGCCGCGCGGATCGTCCCAGCGCATCCGGGCGTACATCAGGGCGGCTTCGCCCGTCAGCTCGATCTCCCCGGCCGCATAGTGATAGCCTTCGAAGTCGAAGGCAAACGGATTATCCACCCGCACGCCGCCGAGCAGATCGATCAGCTCGGCGAAGCCCTCCATATTGACCTTGACATAATAGTCGATACGCTCCCCGACGAACCGCTCCACCGTACGCACCGCCATCTCCACGCCGCCGAAGGCATACGCATGATTGATCTTGTCGAGCGTACCGCGTCCGACCAGCTCGGTCCGCGTATCGCGCGGAATGTTGAACATCAGCATCGAGCCGCGCGCCGGGTTGACGCCGAGCACGATCATCGTGTCCGAACGACCGCGGTCATGCGCCCGTTCGTCGACACCCATCATGAGCACGGTGAACGGATCGCCCTCCTCCGGCGAAGGCTGCGCCCGGGCCTCGCTGGCGAACGCGAACGGCCCGGAGACCGGCTCCGCCGCGCGACCCGCGCTCTCGCTCTGGCCGCTGCCTGCCGTACCGAGACCGCCCCCCGCTTCGATGACACGGGTCGGCTGCGGTATCGCCGCATAAGCCAGTGGCGGCTCCGCCGGCGCCAATGGCTCGTACATCCGTGCCGCCGCTCGCTCCGCCTGGCGATACACCATCCAGCCATAGCCCGCAGCCGCAGTCGCGCTCAGCAGCAGCGCGGCCGCCAGTCCCAGCAGCAGCCGCTTGGCGCCGCGTCTCATTGTTGGCCGCGTCCCCATCCGTCAGGCCGTACGCGTGCAGCCGTCGACGATCTCCGGCCACGTCATGCGCAGGCGCGTGATATCCTCCTCGACCAGCTCGCCGCCGCGCTGCACCTCGATGAATTCGAGATCGCTCGCGGCCCGCACGCTGTGCCGACTGCCGCGCGGGATCTGCAGCACGTCTCCGGGACGAACGGCGAGGATCCGCCCGTCCAGGACGCACTCGCCTTCGCCGGAGAGGATCGTCCACACCTCGCTGCGCTTGTCGTGATACTGATAGCTGAGATTGCAGCCCGCGCGCACCCAGATGCGCTTGGTCAACACCTGCGCGCCACCGTCATACGTCACGTGGTCGATGACGCGGTAGTGGCCCCAGCGCCGCTCCTCGTACATCGGCCGCCCTTCCAGCGCGCCGACCAGCTCCTTGATGCGCGGGCTGGCCGTCTTGCTCGAGACGAGGATGCCGTCCGGACTCGTCACCACCATCGCATCGGGGAGACCCAGGACCGCCACGGGAATATCCAGTTCGTTGATCAGATGCGTCCGCACGGAATCCGCCGAGACGACGCCCTTGCCGACGATCCGGTGCTTCATCTCGCCCGACAGGGTATTCCAGGTCCCGAGATCGCGCCACGGCCCTTCGTAGGGCAAGACGACCGCCTGCTTGACCTGCTCGGCTACCTGATAATCAAAGCTGATCGCCGGCAGCTTGGCATACTGCCGCGCCATCTCTTCGTATTGAATGGGCAGGTCCATCGCGATCAGCAGATTGATCAAATAATCCAGCTTGAAGGCGAAGACGCCGCAATTCCACAGCGCGCCCTCCGCAATCAGCCGCTCGGCCTCGGTCTCGGACGGCTTCTCGCGGAATTGCCCGACCGCAAGCGGCCCCGACGAGGCCTCCGCGATCCGGGAGCCGACCGGTTGAATATAACCGTACTTCTCCGAAGAATACGTCGGCCGCACGCCGATCAGAGCCAGCTCGGCGCTCGTCTCCTCCAATGCCCGGTCCAGCTCCTGCAGGCGTCCGAAGAAGTCCGCCTCTACGTACGGATCGACCGGCATGACGACGATGGTCTCGCCGAGCGAAGCGCCCTCGATTGCATACAGATAGGTCGCGGCCAGGGCGATGGCAGCGAACGTGTCGCGGCGGGCCGGCTCTACCACGAGACGCGGCGCTCCGCCGAGCTGGCCGGTCAGCACCTCCACCTGCGACCGGCTCGTCGCGATGTACGCCTGCTGCTGCAGACCCGCCGCGCCGAGCTGCCTCCACACCCGTTGCACCATCGATTCGGGCATGCCGCTCGGATCCTCCAGCACCTTGAGGAATTGCTTGGAACGCGCGTCATTGGACAGCGGCCACAGCCGCTTGCCCGAGCCGCCGGACAACAGAACCACCCTCATGCCGATCCCTCCATTTTTCTTCCATTAATATACAACCGTTAATATGCATCTTTCGAGCCGAGCAACATTCGCAGTGTACGCAGCATAATCCAGATGTCCTGCCGGATGCTGCGAGTGCGGATATACGTCAGGTCCAGCTCCACCATCTCCGCGAAGCCGAGCCGGCTGCGTCCGCTCACCTGCCACAGGCCGGTGCATCCCGGCGTCACAGCCAGACGCTGCATGTCGTAAGCTGTATAAGCGTCCACCTCGCGCGACAGCGGCGGCCTCGGACCGACGAGGCTCATCTCTCCCGTCAGCACGTTCCACAGCTGCGGCAGCTCGTCGATACTCGTCCGACGGATGAAGCGGCCGATGCGGGTAATGCGGGGATCATCCTTGATTTTGAACATGGCGCCGCTCGTCTCGTTGTGCGGCATCAGCTGATGCAGCTGTGCTTCGGCGTCCGCGACCATCGAGCGGAACTTCAACATCCGGAACGGGCGCCCGTCCTTGCCGATGCGCACCTGCCGAAATAACACCGCGCCGTGCGGGTCCTCCAGCTTGATGCCGATCGCCACCACCAAGAACAATGGGGCCAGCACAATCAGACCCGCGATCGAGCCGCCAACGTCGAGGAGGCGCTTGAGCGCCAGATAGACCGGCAGCGCTGTCTCGCCCGCCTGCGATGCGCGCTCGGCCGGGCCCCGCTCCCCCGTGTAATACCTCCCGCGCGCGTCCGCGGCCATCTCGCGCTCGCGTCCCGGGGCTGGCATGCTCATGCGCCCTCACCCTGCCTGTGCGACGTCGTCAGCGTCTCGCGTCCGACGAGCTCCTCGAGCGCATGCAGCAGGGGCGCACGCAGATCGGCGTGACACAGCGCGAATTCGACCGAGGTCAGAATGAAGCCCAGCTTCTCGCCCACATCGTAGCGTACGCCCTGGAAGTCGTAGGCATAGACACCGGTCGTCTCGTTCAATTGCTGAATCGCGTCGGTCAACTGGATCTCCCCGCCTCTGCCCGGCTGTTGCCGCTCCAGGTGAGCGAAAATATCGGGTGTGAGCACATAGCGTCCCATGATCGCCAGATTGGAGGGCGCTTTGCCCGGCGCCGGCTTTTCCACGAAGCGCCGCACGCTGTAGAGCCGGCCGTCCGATTTTTGGGGATCGACGATGCCATAGCGATTGGTCTGCTCCGTCGCAACGGCCTGCACCCCGACGACCGAAGCGCCCGTGCGCTCGTATTGCGCGATCAATTGGCGCGTGCATGGCTGCTCCGCTTGTACGATATCGTCCCCGAGCAGTACCGCGAACGGCTCATTGCCGATGAAGCTGCGCGCGCACCATACGGCGTGTCCGAGGCCGCGCGGCTCTTTTTGCCGAATATAATGAATGTCGACGCCGGACGATTTGCGCACCTCCCGCAGCAGCTCCAGCTTGCCCTTCTCGTGCAGGCTCTGCTCCAGCTCGAAGGCATTGTCAAAATGATCCTCAATCGCCCGCTTGCCCTTGCCAGTTACGATGATGATGTCCTCGATGCCCGATGCGATCGCTTCCTCTACGATGTACTGAATGGTCGGCTTGTCGACAATCGGCAGCATCTCCTTGGGCATTGCCTTCGTCGCCGGCAAAAAACGTGTGCCTAGACCGGCTGCAGGAATAATGGCCTTTTTCACTTTTTTCATCCCACTCACCCTATCCATCGTCTATATTTGTAAAGCGTCAAACCCTTCGCTTGGCGGCCCGCCAATAGAGAACATGAAGTTCGTGGCGCTGCGGCAGTTGCTTCAGCAACTGCCCATTCAGCGCGGCGGCGAGCCTGTTCCTGTCAGAACGCTCGCGCTCCGTGTTGGAGCCATGCTGCAATTCGTAGCGATACAAATTGTCGTATCTCCGGCCCCATACCACATGGCCGACGAAGCAAAAAGCCGTATCGGCCAGACGCGCTTCCAGCCGCAGCTTACAGGGCCGACCGAGCGGAATCGAAAGGCTCGTCTCAAACACAGCCGCTTCCATGCCCACGCTGCGAACCAATACCCGGCGGCTTGAGGAGGATGGGCACATGCCGTTTAATTCATGTATACTAAGAGATGCTGTAATCGCCGGATGCAGCGTCAGCTGCATCGGACGCCGGTAGGGACGCCACGAGGGGCTAAGCGGATTCATCCTTCACTTCCTTCAACGCCAGTCGCCACATCCGGTCTAAAACAGACGAAAATCGGGCAAACTAGCCTACATATATGATACAAAACGTATCATCTTTACGCTTTACTTTACGATACAGATCGTATCATGTCAAGCGATAAATTTTAGTTTTTTCGTTGTTTGCGACGTTTTGTTTCATTTTATGATTTTCTTGCTTTTCCGTATTAATATGGATTTATATTCGGTTGGGGGGGTACAAATGAACACTGGTGAGCGTATTGCACAACTCCGGGATGAGAGGGGATGGACACAGGAACAAACCGCCACAATGCTGGGCATTTCGCGGGCGGCCTTGTCGCATTACGAAAAAAACCGGCGTGAGCCGGATACGGAAACGTTGTCCAAATTTGCGGATTTGTTTCATGTCTCGATTGACTTTATCGTGGGACGCACCCGTTCTCAAAATACTTTGCTTGATCCCGAGGTACGCGAATTTGTTGACGAGCTCGAACTGTCGGATCAGGATATTCTGTCCAAGTTCGCGCTGACCATTGACGGCAAACAGCTGACAGCAGAAGAAGCCCGACGTTTTATTGCATTTGTGCGTGCTGAACGCAACATGAATTAGGAAAGGGGGGCCTGTAATTTAATTGGATTTGAACTGCTTGTGCAATGCGGTCAATAACTCGACCGCTTGCTGCTCTTTTTCTAATCCCAATTGCTTCAACACTACGCGTACATCCAGCGGAATACGCTCCGGCTTGCAGCCTTCCGCCTTCTTCTGATCGCCCATGCTCCGCTCCAACTCCTTAATCGATGTCCCTCTATGACTCACGTTCTATATTTACGTTCCTATGTAGACTCGTCCGATTATAGTGGATCGGGGTCCGCTCTTCCCCTTTGACACTGATCCCTTGTACACGCATGCGGCACTATATAACTGCTATTATAGCCTTCCCCCCGCTTGGAATTTGTCATAAGCTCGTTGTCGAATGCCGTTTTTTTTGGCGAGTTCTGTCGCCTTCTTGTCGACCCTGTCGGATTCATCAGCCCGCCCACTTCCAGTCGCCAGCCAATCTCTTCATTCCATCAACCCATTCATTTCCGACCGCCCCCCCTCTCTTCATCAACTAGTCAATCTCGCCGCTTCGCGTTATACTTGCTACTAACCCGCCCGCTCCTATCGGACAGTGCGGACGCTATGCCACACTCGATGCAGAAAGGCGGTCTTCGCGTGCTGAGAATCCTCACCGGTATCCTGTGGGCCTTGCTTTTATTTGTGTTTACCTGCGCGATCAGCTTTCACCGCCTCGTCTACGACTTTGAACTTTTTTTTGTTTTGCAGCCCAACCCGGACTGGATGGACTTTTTCAAACTTCAAGACTTTGATGTATCGGATTCGGAGTGGATCCTGCGCAAGCTGGGTCATATGGCGGGCTTCTTCATCCTCGCGCTGCTGCTGGGCAATCTGGGGCGCAACCGTTGGGGAGTCTATGCAGCGATACTCTATGCGCTGGCAACCGAAGTGATGCAGTTATTCTTTTACCGGGGAGGGCGGTTATACGACGTGCTGATTGACACAGCCGGCATCTTGCTCGCAATATGGCTAAGCAGACGTTGGTCTGGACGAGTTACCGCGAGGTCCTGACAATTCTCTGCTTGACGGATAGACGAATTTTTCCTATAGTTAGGTAAATGATACGATACGTATCATTTAAATACGCCTACACCGGAGAAATGAGGTGACCTTCATGCGGAGCTATACAAAACCGGCTGTACTGCTGCACGAGCAAGTAAAATTCGAGACGCTCATTTCCTGTGATCCGCCCAACGTCGCTATCGACGCATTTGGCAAGCCGATCTGCCTGCGTCCGGACGAGACCTGGTTTCCCAGATAATACGGCGACCAAGAGGACTGCCGACCGAGCAGCCGCTCGGCGGCAGTTTTTCGAATGGAGAGGCTCGAAAAACGACACAAATACGGCACCAAGAGCAGTCAATCTGTTTCGCTTGTAACAACCTAAATATACTGCATCCTTCCTAATTTAGGCAATAGTACGACATAGCCCCGTCCATATTCCCAGCGCGCCGCCAATCGCGCTTTTTCGCTATTTCCTGCGCGTGTTTTTCCGATTTCGCCTGCATGCCCGCTTGCCTTTTGGACATCTGCTTCCAGACTCACCCGCCATTTGACATCCTTCTGCTGCTCCATTCCTACCTTTGGCCTAAAAACACCTCCCTGCGACAGTTGCTTCGCGACTCCAAACGGCCTGCTCAAGTAAGCGATAGACGATACGCGCACAAACCGGCTGTAACGGGTCAACTATAACGGTTGGACTGTGGCGCCGGGCTGTAACGGTTGGATTTTGACGGACACGGGAGCCGCTTGTATACGCGAGATCATCCGCTCTCTATCAAAAAAAGCCGCACCGCGGGGAGGCAATCCCGCGATGCAGCTTTTTTTATCATTCGACTCCGTACTTTTTCGTTGCCGCCAACCGCCGAGTTCTCGGGACAACCGAGTTACCGAGACAGCCAAGTTGCCGGGCAACCGGCTAGTGGCCGACGATTTAATTGCCGCCGACCCGGGCCAGATCGCGCATGTTGGCTTCGAAGGCGGCCAGCAGCGCTTCGTCGCCCTGCAGTCCGCTCTCTTCCATCTTGCGAATTTGCTCGAGCATGCGCTTGTAGTCCTTCGGAATGACCTTGATGAAGCGGTCCAGCTCCGTGTCCCAATTGTCCAGCACACGCTGGCCCGGCACGCTGCCCGTGTAGGCGACGTGACGCTCGAGCAGGCCGCGCAGCGCTTCGATATCCGCCTCGTCCTCCACTTGCTCAAGCCCGACCATCTCCAGGTTGCAATGCTGGTAGAACTGACCGTCCTGGTCGTACACATAGGCGATGCCCCCGGACATGCCGGCCGCAAAGTTGCGGCCCGTGCCGCCGAGAATGACGACCTTGCCGCCGGTCATGTACTCGCAACCGTGGTCGCCCACGCCCTCGACGACGACGGAGGCGCCGCTGTTGCGCACCGCGAAGCGCTCGCCCGCGATACCGCGGATATACGCCTCGCCGCCGGTCGCGCCGTAGATCGCAGTATTGCCGATAATGACGTTCTCCTCTGCGGCAAAGGTCGCGCGGCTGTCCGGCTTGACGATCAGCTTGCCGCCGGAGAGGCCCTTGCCGACGTAGTCGTTGGAGTCGCCCTCGAGCGTCAGCGTGATGCCCTTCGGCACGAATGCGCCGAAGCTCTGGCCGGCCGAACCGCTGAAGCGCAGCGCGATCGTATCCTCCGGCAGACCGGCCGCGCCATAGCGGCGCGTCACCTCGCTGCCGAGCACGGTGCCGACGACGCGATTGGTGTTGCAGATCTCGAGCTCGCCGGTCACCTTCTCCCCGCGCTCCAGCGCAGGGGCCGCCAGCGGCAGCAGCTCGCGCACATCCAGCGACTCATCCAGGCCATGATTCTGCTCCTGAACACAGTAGCGGGCAGCCTCCGCCGCTACGTCCGGCTGATGCAGCAGCGGCGCCAGGTCGAGGCCCTTTGCTTTGTAATGCTCGATCAGTTGCTTCGTCTCCAGCTTGTCGACGCGACCGACCATCTCCGGCAGCGTGCGGAAGCCGAGCTCGGCCATGATCTCGCGCAGCTCCTCGGCGACGAAGCGCAAGTAGTTGACGACATGTCCGGGGTCGCCCATGAACTTCTTGCGCAGCTCCGGATTCTGCGTCGCGACGCCGACCGGACACGTATCGAGCTGGCAGACGCGCATCATGACACAGCCGAGTACGACGAGCGGCGCGGTGGAGAAGCCGAATTCCTCGGCGCCCAGCAGCGCCGCGATCGCCAGATCGCGGCCGTTCATCATCTTGCCGTCGCATTCCACGACGACACGGTCGCGCAGGTTATTGAGCATCAGCGTCTGATGCGTCTCCGCCAGACCGAGCTCCCACGGCAGTCCGGCGTGACGAATCGAAGCGAGCGGCGAAGCGCCCGTGCCGCCGTCGTAGCCGCTGATCAGGATGACGTCGGCGCGACCCTTGGCCACGCCAGCCGCGATCGTGCCGACGCCGACCTCGGAGACGAGCTTGACGTTGATGCGCGCACGCGGGTTGGCGTTTTTGAGATCGTGAATCAGCTCCGCCAGATCCTCAATCGAGTAGATGTCATGATGCGGCGGCGGCGAGATGAGGCCGACGCCCGGCGTCGAGCCGCGCACTTCCGCCACCCACGGATACACCTTGCGTCCGGGGAGCTGTCCGCCCTCGCCCGGCTTGGCGCCCTGGGCCATCTTGATCTGAATTTCGTCGGCATTGACGAGATAGTTGCTCGTCACGCCGAAGCGGCCGGATGCGACCTGCTTGATCGCACTGCGCCGCGAATCGCCGTTCTCGTCCGGGGTGAAGCGATTGGGGTCCTCGCCTCCCTCGCCCGTATTGGACTTGCCGCCGAGCCGGTTGAGCGCGATCGCGAGGCTCTCGTGCGCTTCCTTGCTGATCGAGCCGAACGACATCGCCCCGGTCTTGAACCGCTTCACGATCGCTTCGACCGGCTCGACCTCCTCGAGCGGCACCGACTGCCCGTCCTTGCGGAAGGACAGCAGCGAGCGCAGCGTCAGATGCTTCTTGTCCTCGCCCTGCACGAGCGCGGAATATTTCTTGTACAGCTTGTAGTCGTTCGCGCGCGACGCCATCTGCAGCGTGTGAATCGTCTGCGGGCTGAACAGATGGTCCTCGCCGTCCTTGCGCCATTGGTACTCGCCGCCGGACTCGAGCTCCATCACCGTGCCTTCCTTGCCCGCGAAGGCGCGGCTGTGCGCCTTGAGCGTCTCCTCGGCGATCACATCAAGGCCGATGCCGCCGATCCGCGAGGCTGTCCAGGTGAAGAATTCGTCGATCAGCTCCTGCTTGAGACCGACCGCCTCGAAGATTTGCGCGCCGCGATACGATTGGATCGTGGAGATGCCCATCTTGGACAGGATTTTGATGACGCCCTTGGTCGCCGCTTTGATATAGTTTTTGACCGCCTTCTCGTGCGAGATGCCCTTGAGCATGCCTTGGCGGATCATATCGTCCAGCGTCTCGAACGCCAGATACGGATTGACCGCGCTGACGCCGTAGCCGAGCAATAGCGCATAGTGGTGCACCTCGCGCGGCTCGCCCGATTCGAGCAGCAGGCTGACCTTGGTCCGCGTGCCCTGGCGAATCAGATGGTGATGCAGCGCGGATACGGCCAGCAGCGCCGGGATCGCCGCATTGTCGTGGTCGATGCCGCGGTCCGACAGAATGATGATATTATGCCCTTTTGCGACGACGCGATCAGCCGCCTCGCACATTTCTTTGAGCGCGTCTCGCAGCCCCGCCTCGCCCTCAGCCGCCTTGAAGAAGATCGGCAGTGTGATCGACTTGAAGCCGGGGCGGCGCACATGGCGCAGCTTGGCGAAGTCCTCGTTGGACAGCACCGGCGTATCGAGCCGGATGTGGCGGCAGCTCTCGGGCTCCGGCAGCAGCAGATTGCGCTCCGGTCCGATCGTCGTGCTCGTCGAGATGACGATCTCCTCGCGGATCGCGTCGATCGGCGGATTCGTCACCTGGGCGAACAATTGCTTGAAGTAATTGTACAGCCGCTGCGGACGCTCCGACAGCACGGCCAGCGGCGCGTCGAAGCCCATCGAGGCGATCGGCTCGACGCCGCTGCCGGCCATCGGCTCGAGCACCTTGCGCAGGTCCTCGAACGTGTAGCCAAACGATTGCTGGCGGCGCTGGACCGTCTGATGATCCGGCTCCGGCAGCTCCGGCGCGTCCGGCAGCTCGCCGAGGCCGATCAGATGCTCATCCAGCCACTCGCGGTACGGATGCTCGGTCGCGATCGCATGCTTCACCTCGTCGTCGCTGATGATGCGGCCTTCCTTGGTGTCGACGAGCAGGATGCGGCCCGGACGGAGGCGGTCCTTGTACAGAATATCGGCGGCGTCGACCGGCACCGTGCCGGCTTCCGAGCCGAGGATGATCGTATCGTCCTTGGTGACGTAGTAGCGCGCCGGACGAAGTCCGTTGCGGTCGAGCAGCGCGCCGATCTGCGTGCCGTCGGTGAACGCCATCGCCGCCGGCCCGTCCCACGGCTCCATCAGCGTGCTGTGATATTCGTAGAATGCCTTCTTGTCGTCGCTCATGCTCTCGTGATTGGCCCACGGCTCGGGCACCATCATCATCGCCGCATGCGGCAGCGAGCGGCCGGCCAGATACAGGAACTCGAGCGTATTGTCGAACATCGCCGTATCCGAGCCGTCGGGATTGATGATCGGCTTGATCTTCTCCAGATCCTCGCCCAGCAGCGCGCTCTCGCAGAGCGTCTGACGGGCGTGCATCCAGTTGACGTTGCCGCGCAGCGTGTTGATCTCGCCGTTGTGGATCAGATAGCGATACGGATGCGCGCGCTCCCAGCTCGGGAACGTGTTCGTGCTGAAGCGCGAATGCACGAGCGCCAGCGCCGTAACGATCGTCTCGTCGGACAGCTCCGTGTAGAACGAGCGTACCTGCTCGGTCGTCAGCATGCCCTTGTAGATGATCTTCTTGCTGGAGAGGCTGGAGAAGTAGAACATCTCCCCGCCCTCCATGCCGGAGTAGCGGATCGCATGCTCCGCGCGCTTGCGGATGACGTACAGCTTGCGCTCGAACGGCAGCTCGCCCTCCAGCTCCGGATTGCGTCCGATGAACACCTGACGGACATACGGCTTGGCCGCCTTGGCCGAGTCGCCGAGCTTGGCGTCGTCGGTCGGCACCGTGCGCCAGCCGAGCAGCGTCTGCCCTTCCTCGGCGATCATCTCTTCCAGGACGCGCTCCTGGGCGGCGCGCAGCGCTTCGTCGTGCGGCAGGAACAGCATGCCCACGGCATAGTCGCCCTCCTGCGGCAGCTGGATGCCGAGCGCTTCCAGCTCGCGGCGGAAGAAGTCGTGCGGCACCTGGATCATGATGCCCGCGCCGTCGCCGGTATTGGCTTCGCTGCCCTGGCCGCCGCGGTGTTCCATATTCTCCAGCACGGTCAGCGCCTGGCGGATAATCGTATGGGATTTGACGCCTTTAATATTGGCCACGAACCCCATGCCGCAGGCGTCTTTTTCGAATTGCGGATCGTACAGACCTTGCTTCGGTGGCAAACCATAATGCGTCTTGTTCATGTTGTGCTACCTTCCTATCAAAAAAATTTTCGTTTCGCGCGTCCCATGCCCCCCGGTCAATCCTCGCCCGTGTTCGCGCCGGCTCTGCCCGGCTCCCCTGACGTCAATGCTTGGCTGATAATGGGATCGAAGCGCGCAGCGTATATCGGCCGTGGCAGCCGGTGAACTACAGCTTGGAAGACGCACCCTGCTCCCGCGAGCGGATGCGGGAATAAGGCGGTGCGCCGATAAAAGCAGGGGCGGGCGGATCGCGGAAAAACTTCTTTAATTCCGTCCGTGTATCGCATAAAATGAAAACTGCGGACGCTTCATGTTACTTCGTGTTGAAGGACGCCCGCGCACATGACGCGCATTGTCATTATTCAACTATTTTAACATCCCCCCAAAACGATAGCAATTCAATATTTTTTATGGCGCTGATAAAGCGTCGGCTATCGCCGGCGCGAGCCGCCCTGCGGCCTGCCCTCCGGCGGGGATGAAGTCCTTGTATCGCTATTCTATCAGAAGGAAGTGAGACGATGTCTGGCAAGTTCAGGAAATGGTCGCCCGCGCTGGGCGCCATCGCACTCAGCGCGGCGCTGCTCGCCCCGCTGACGGCACCGGCGACCGCTGCGCCGCAGACCGGCGCACAGCCGCCGGCAGCCGCTCGCGCCGAGGCGATCGCGCCGCAGACGTACCGGATCGTCGGCATCGGCGATTCGCTGACCGCCGGGTACGAGCACGGCTTCACGCTCGATTCCGTGCCTTACGGCTACGTGGAGCGCGTCTACGAACAGGCGCTGTTCCGCGGCCGCTCCAGCTATGTCAATTATGGCCTGCTCGGCCTGCGCGCAGGCGGCCTGGCGCGCTGGCTGGACGCCGCCGCG
>NZ_JACXIZ010000074.1 GCF_014705605.1 Paenibacillus sabuli | reverse complement strand
GCTATGCCAATGGCGTGGAGAAGACCGACGCGGTGCCGATCCGGATCATCGGCCATGTGCTCGAGTCGGTGCAGGTGCACCGGCGGCAGTGAGGAGACGGCACGGAGACCTCGAGAACAAGCGCCACCTCCCCCGACAACAGAACCGGAAACCCAAAAGCACCCGAGCAAGGCTATGATGGCCATGGTCGGGTGCTTTTTTTTGGGAATTGTATGGATACAGGCTGGCGAACTGCTGGAGGCGAGATAGCCCGCCTGCTTGGCCAATCGGTCGAGCCCGATCGAGCATACGATTTGGGCCGAGTACAAGGGGGGCTTGGCACTGCTCATCGGAAACTGTGCCATCTGCGTCTTATTCGAATCGGAAGGTCTCGATACGCGAATATTTGTTTCAATTCGTCTTGTCAGGTGTGATTAAGGAATGTAAAGTAAAATTATCCATCCTGAATCGTAGGCATAGGACGCGCCTGATCGCGGTATCCTGGAGTATTCGGGTCATGAGGAGGAGACCAGATGAGGCAACTGGGAAGACAGACAGCACGACTCGTCCTGGCGCTGGCCGTGCTGCTTACGTGCGCAGCGGGCTTGCACGGCGGGGACGCCGCAGCCGCGCGCAAGGCGCAGGGACAACTGATTATTGTGAACAAGCAAAGCAACGAGCTCGCCTTCTTTGAGGACGGCGAGGTGATCCGGACCTTCTCCGTCGCCACCGGCAAGACCGAGGAGCTGACGCCGGACGGCACCTTCACGATCGTCAACAAAATTAAAAACCGCCCTTATTACACTGACAATATTCCCGGCGGCGATCCAAAAAATCCGCTCGGCGACCGCTGGCTGGGGCTCGATGTGAACGGCACCCCGGGCAACACGTACGCGATCCACGGCAACAATAACGAAAGCTCGATCGGCAAATACGTCAGCGCGGGCTGTATCCGGATGCACAACGAGGAGGTCCGCTGGCTGTACGACCGCATCCAGGTCGACACGCCCGTCATCGTCACGACGACGAGCCTGTCGATGGAAGGAATCGCCGAGAAATACGGCTACGAGGTCGGCGTCTCCGAATTCACCGGCACGCTGCTCGTCAACGGCCGCGAGCCGAAGTTGAACAATTCGATCCTGCTGGTGAACGACCGGATCTTCATCCCGATGCGCGAGTGCTTCACGCTGCTCGGCGCAACGATCCGCTGGAGCCAGGCCGACCGCACGGTGACGGCGATCGCCGGCGATCGCACGATCGTGCATCGCCCCGGCAGCGATACGGCCAAGGTCAACGGCGAGAAGGTCGCCATGACGCCGTCGCGCTACGAGGGCTACAGCGTCATGGTGCCGCTGCGCGACGTCGCCAGACTGACCGGCTACGGCGTCCGCTGGGACAACGCGACGAAGACCGTCACGCTCACCTCGCCGCGGGCGAAATAACGAAGGCGAAGTCATCTGGGCAGCCGAGCCACGGACCGCACGGACCGACCGGACCGCACGAGCCGTTACGGACCGACTGCCCCACGCTACCGGCGGGGCGAAGATCGACACCGCCGAACCGGATCTGATCCGATCCGGATCATGCGGCGCTTATCGGCAAGACATCCCCGTTCGCCCTTAGTCCGTACGCCCTGCGCGTACGGACTTTTTTTGTCTTGCCGCCGGCTGCCTTTTCCGCTGCATCTCCACTCCACCTCGTCCGTACGGCCTCGCACGGCCTCGCACGCATCCGCACGAACTCGCCTTGCCGCCGAACAGCTTCTGTCCCCATGGCTGCACAGACATCCTTTGCCGTCCATGCGCATCAGACTACCTTGTACGTATAGCTCAAGTTATGTCTGTATCCTGCTTCCCTCGCACGGTCTACAATAGCCTCAAGACGCAGATGCCGCCGCGATCGCCGCGGCGGCTGCTCGCTCCTGTCCGGACATGCCGGATGTTAGATTACGACGAGAGAGAGGTGCACCACGATGGACAAAGCGGCCATCTCCGCCGCGCCCCGTCCGGCGGTTCGACCGCAGGGCTACTGGCCCCGCCTGGGACGGCGGCTGTTGCAGTACCGCACGATGTATGTGCTGGCGCTGCCCGGCATCCTGTATTTTTTGCTGTTCAAGCTGGCGCCGCTGTGGGGGCTGCTGCTGGCCTTCCAGAACTTCAATCCGTACCTGGGCTTCTTCGGCAGCGAATGGGTCGGACTCGCGCATTTCGAGGCGCTGTTTACCGATCGCAACTTCTATATGATGCTGCGCAACACGTTCGCGATCAATCTGTTCGGCCTCGTCTTCATGTTCCCGCTGCCGATCATTCTCGCGCTGATGCTCAACGAGGTGCGGCACGAGGCGTTCAAGCGCATCAATCAATCGATTGTGTACCTGCCGCACTTCCTGTCCTGGGTGGTCGTGGCGAGCATGACGTTCTTCCTGCTGTCCACCGATGTCGGCATCGTCAACAAGCTGGTCGGCGAGGCGGGCTTCCCGCGCATCTCCTTCCTGTCCGAGCCGGATTACTTCTGGGGCATGATTACCGCGCAGACGATGTGGAAGGAAGCGGGCTGGGGCACGATCATCTTCCTCGCGGCGATGGCCGGCGTCGATCCGCAGCGCTACGAGGCGGCGGTCGTCGACGGCGCCAACCGCTGGCGCCAGATCTGGCACATCACACTGCCGGCGATTCGGCCGACGATCATCATCTTGCTCATCCTGCGGCTTGGTCAGATGGCCGATGTCGGCTTTGAGCAGATGCTGCTCATGATGAATCCGCTCGTCATGCAGGTTGCAGAGGTATTCGACACCTATGCCTATACGCAGGGCATCCTGCGCGGCCAGATCAGCACCGGCGTCACGGTCGGCATGTTCAAGGGCGTCGTCGGCTTCGTGCTCGTCGTCGGCTCCAATTACATCGTGAAGAAGATGGGCCAGGAAGGCATTTACTAATCCGCGGACCGGCGCCGCGCAAGGAGGACCCGCCATGAGCTTTGTCGCCCAAAAACGTCTGACCTTGTTCGACTGGGTCAATTACAGCCTGCTGAGCTTGTTTTCGCTGCTGTGCATCTTTCCGTTCCTGTACGTATTCAGCGTCAGCTTCACCGATCCGGAGGTGTACGTGCCGCTGCGCTTCTATCTGTTCCCGGAGAAGTGGTCGCTCGCTTCCTATTCGTATATCCTGTCGACCAACAGCTTCCTCAATGCGCTCAAGAGCACGACATTCATCACCGTCGTCGGCACCGTGCTCAATCTGGTCGTCTCCTTCTCGCTGGCCTACGCGCTGACCAAGAAGGGGATGCCGGGGCGCGGCATGATGATGGGCTTCATCGTCTTCACGCTCGTCTTCAGCGCAGGCATCGTCCCGAATTATCTGCTCGTCAAGGAGCTTGGCCTGCTCAATTCGTACTGGGCGCTCATCTGGCCGGTACTGACTAACGCCTGGAGTCTCATTATTATCAAAAGCTTCCTCGAATCGCTGCCGTCCGAGCTGGAGGATGCGGCACGCATCGACGGCTGCTCGGATCTGGCGGTGTTCCTGCGGATCGTCATTCCGCTCTCGATGCCGGCGATTGCGGCGTTCACGCTGTTTTTTGCGGTCACGCACTGGAATACGTACTTCAACGCGCTGATCTACTTGTCCGACTCCAAGAAATGGACGCTGCAGGTGCTGGTCAAGACACTCGTCATCGATACCGACATCGCCGGCATGGCCGGCGCGGGCGGCGACGAGAAGTCGGTGCCGCAGGAGACGATCCGCATGGCCTCCATCGTGCTGGCGATGGCGCCGATCCTCGTCGTCTATCCATTCCTGCAAAAGCACTTCGCCAAGGGCGTCATGCTCGGCTCGGTCAAGGGATAAGCGTATGGTGAGAAAGAAGGCCGACGTGACCGAAATGCGCTTCCGACACAAGGACAAGGAAGGAGAATGGAAAATGAGCAAGCAAGACGAACTGTGGTGGCACAAGCCGCAGCGCTTCGTGCAGACGAATCTGCAGGTGAAGGATACGGACAAGATCGAGCCGCGCCGGCTGGCGCGGCAGATGAAGGAGCTGGGCGCGACCGCGCTCGTCTTCAACGTCGGGGGCATCTATGCCTGGTATCCGTCGCAGGTGGAGGGCCACCACGTCAATGAACACTTGCCCGAGGGACGCGATCTGCTGGCCGAGGTGATCGAGGCCTGCCACGCGGAGGAGCTGCGCCTGATCGCGCGCCTCGACTTCAGCAAGACCGACGATGTCGTCTATCTGCGTCATCCGGACTGGTTCGTGCGAGACGCAGCCGGGCAGCCGCAGATCGTCGGCGGGCGCCGTCCCGGACCGTGGTCGCTGCTGATGACGACGTGCATCAACGGCCCGTATCGCAACGAGGCAGTGGCGATCCCGGTGCTGGAGGAGGTGCTGGACCGCTATGCGGTGGACGGCATTTTTTTCAACGCGCCGCATTATGTACGCTGCTACTGCCGCACCTGCCAGGAGAAGTATATGGCGCGCTACGGCGAGCCGCTGCCGCCGGAGGGCGCGGAGCTGGCGCCGGACTGGGCGTCGGTGTGCATTCGCGACAATATGGACAAGATGTACGGCTACGTGAAGCGGCGGCAGCCGGACCTGCCGATGATCCTGTATTACAATCTGTATCGCGACAACCTGTACGCCCGTCTGGAGACGGCGGACATGCTGTGCACAGAGCCGCAGGACGTGCTCTCCGAAGGCCATCAGCGCATTCCCGAGTTCTGGAAGCCGGCGCTGAGCATCAAGCTCGGCCGCTCGGCGCCGGGCCATCCGGTGCCGCTGGGCATCGTGCACTCCAGCCCGGGCATGGAGTGGCGGCATACCGGGCTGCCGCCGGCGGAGTACCGCTTCTGGCTGTCGCAGATTCCGGCGCATGGCGGCAGCATCTGGCACTCGCTCACCGGCCTCCCGGAGACGATCACGGACAAGCGCATCCTGGAGACGGTCGGCGCATTCAACCAGCAGGTGGAGTGTGTGGAGGACGCGATGCACGGTGCGGCGCCGCTGGCCGAGGTGGCGCTGATGTGGACGGCCGACGCCGCGGCCGAGAGCTGGGCCGACGGGCTGATCAACCGGCAGATTCCGTTCGACGTGCTGCTCGCGGAGCAGGCGACGAGCGAGCGTCTGGCGCGCTACAAGGCGCTCATCCTGCCGGAGGGCATCGCGCTCGGCGACGCATTCGTCGAGGTGCTGGCCGGATATGCCGAGGCGGGCGGTCATGTGCTGCTCGAGGGGGCGGCCCCCGAGCAGCCGCGGCTGCTGGCGCTGCTCGGACTGGCAGGCGGCGCGACGGTCAGCGAGCCGCTGTCGGCGGCCTATCTGCGCTTCGAGGGTGTGGTCGAAGGAACGGCCGAAGGCTCGACCGACGTCGCGATCGACCGCGCGATCGAAGGCACGAGCGGGGACACGGACAATCCGCTGCAGCGCAGCATGGCGCAGACCGAGCTGATCGCCCACCGCGGCCGCGTGCACTACGTGCGGACGGCGAGCGCGTCGGCCCGCGTGCTGGCGACGCTGGTGCCGCCGTTCTCGCCGCTGGAGAGCGTCGGCGCACCCCCGGAGCGGGCCTCGCTGCCGGTTAGTCACACGGACATTCCGCTGGCAGTGCACCACCGGGTCGGCCGCGGCGGCGCGGTGTACCTCGCCTTCTCGCTGAGCGCGCTGCTGGGCGAATTCCGGCTCGGCGAGCATTACCAGCTGCTGGACAATGCGCTAGGCGTCGCGCTCGGCAGCGACCGGCTGCTGCAGACGAGTCATTATCCCGGCCTGCAGACGACGCTCTTCGAGAAGCCGGGGCAGATGCTGCTGCATCTGGTCAACGGCGCGGGGCGGCGGCCGCTGGCGGCTGCGCTGCCGTTGCACGAAATCGCGGTCGACCTGCGCGTCGAAGGCCGCACCGTGACCGGCGTGCGCGAGCTGATGAGCGGCGAGGCGTTGCCGTACACGGTCGCGGGCGGACGGCTGCGGCTCACCGTGGTCCGGCTCGACGTATGGGCGTGCGTGGCGGTGGAGCTGGCGTAGTAGGGGCGTGGCGAGTAGACGCTCTGTGGGCGCTAAGGAGCGAAGTGAGAATTGCGGCGAGTGAACGCTCATGGAGCGCAGGGGAACTGCGGCGAGCGGACATGAGATGATGTGGACGCTAACGGTTGCCATCGAGCTTAAATTGGCGAAAATGGATCGATTTGAAAGCTAACGGTTGTGAGCACGCCTATTTAGCAAAATATGAGCGATTTCCAACGATTTTTATGAAATAGGCGCTGTGGCGACCGTTAGATTTGAAAGCCATCCCCAAGGACACCGTCGGTCTCGCGCCTTGAGCTCAGGGACAACGTCGTCCACCTTGTATTAAGCCTGATGTAGACGTGAGAACAGCGCCGGCCGGCTCTCGCCCTGGCGGGATAGCTGCTCGACGCGTCAGGTTGCGCCCCACTGTATGCTATCCTTACAATAGAAGAAAAGCGTGCGACAAGACAAACCAAGACAAGCATCGGCTGAATTAGGATGCGTCGACCGCATCGACAAGCGCCGAGGTAAGTCGGGATGAGCACGGCCAGCTTTGGGATGCGTAAGTCTGCGCCGCACGAAAGGAGTAGGGATACGGTGAATATATGGGAAGGCGCCAAGGTACGGCTGCGTCCGATCCGCACGGAGGACTGGCAGGCGTTTCACGTCGGGGAGCAGGATTCGGAGGCGGCGCGGCTGTTCGATGCGATCTACTTTCCGCGCTCGGAGGAAGGCAGTCGCGCCTGGGCTGCCCAGCACGGGCAGCGCCGCGCCATCGGCGATGACATGACGCTGGCGATCGAGACGACGGAAGGCGAGCTGGCCGGACGAATCAGCGCGCATGGCTGCAGTGCGCGGCATGGGCATTTCAAGTACGGCGTGCTGGTCTTCCGCCCGCATTGGCGGCGCGGCTACGGCGCAGAGGCGGTGAGGCTGTTGCTCCGTTATTATTTCGAAGAGCTGCGTTACGAGAGGGCGTCAGCCCATGTCTATGCCTTCAACGAAGGCTCGATTGCCCTGCAGGAACGGCTGGGATTCCAGCTTGAGGGGCGTTTGCGCAGCATGATCTACACCGGAGGTACGTATCATGACGAGTACGTGTACGGGCTGTTGCGCGAGGAGTTTACCTTGGCATGATGGAGCATATGAGGTAACCACACCGTAACTCGGGCAAGGCTGCGGCTAATCAGAAGACGGCATTACCCATTGGCACACATCAGCAGCACACATCAGCACACATCAGCACCCATCGGCACACATCGGCACACATCGGTACCCATCGGTACCCATCGGTACCCATCGGTACCCATCGGTACACACTGGCTGAACTGCAAAAGTGCAGTTGAATTTGAGTAAATACGAGATTAGTGGAGGTTGAACTGCAAAAGTGCAGTTGGTTTTTTGAAAAATCATCAATTTTGGTCGTTTTTGGCCGATATCGATAAATTTAACTGCACTTTTACAGTTCATTTTGCAAATTGTTGCGAAGTGGAGCAAATGAACTGTACTTATGCAGTTCGGACTATCGAGTATGGAGAGTGGGCGACAGGAGTAAAGGGGAGACGAGCCGCCTTCGCCGTCATCGCTTGTGCCCTCGCCCGTCACCGCTTGCCATGGCTTCACTATCGCTCGTTTTCGGCTAGCTGATCGGGTGGCAGCCCGCGAACGCATCAATTGCCACCGTCTTGCGGCCCCAACCGCCACGTTCCAGCAGCCCCGTCCGCCACCGCCCCAACCGCCACGTTCCAGCAGCCCCGTCCGTCGCCGCCCCAATTGCCACCGTCTTGCGGCCCCAACCGCCACGTTCCACCAGCCCGCCACCGCCCCAACCGCCACGTTCCACCAGCCCGCCATCGCCCCAACCGATACGTTCCAGCATCCCCGCCGCCCGCCGCCTTCGGCCAGCGGCTCCAGCGGCTTTATCCGCCTGACCTTGCACCGCAGCGGGTAGCAGGCGACGGCGCTCATGCCGCCAACGACATGAGCAGCCGACTACCGCAGCGACATGCGGTACTGCTTGGGCGACATCTGGACGTGGCGCTGAAAGGCGCGGTTCAGGTTGCGCTCGGAGTAGCCGACCAGCTCGGCGATCTGCATGACGCTGTGGTCGGTGTCCTGGAGCAGCTTTTTGGCGCGCTCGACCTTGTAGTTCATCAGATATTCAATGAAGGACATGCCCGCCTCTTGCTTGAAGGTACGGCTCAGATAGGACGGGCTCATGCCGACCAGCTCGGCGCATTCGATCAGCGACGGCATGCCCTGATGGGCTTCGATGTGGCGGCATACCTTCTGCACGGCCAGCGTGGTGGCGTTGGTGCGGATCTCCTCGGTCATGCGGCGATGCAGCGCGAACAGCCGCTCGACGAACCAGGCATGCACCTCGCGGAACGTCTGCCGCGCCTTGAGCTCCTCGAACAGATTGTCTCCGATGCTGTCCAGCACCCCGTAGCCGACCTCCTCCAGCGACTGAATGATCGACGAGAGCAAGATCAGATAGCTCTGCATCGCGGTATTGTACGACTCGCTCGCCCGCAGCCGCGCGTGGAAGGCCTGCAACTGCTCTTCGGCCAGCTGCGCCTCGCCCTGCAGCAGGTACTCGACGATCGCGAGTTCCAGATCCTTGGGATAATTGAACGCGGCCATTCGCCCGGCGCTGCCCCGCTCGCCCTCGTACCGAAAAAGGTGCCGGCTGTCGTCAAGCAGCCGCTGCTGCAAGGCCAGCTGCGCCTCCCGGTAGGCGTCCGATAGCTCTGCCAGGTGCGCCCGCGGCCCGCTGATGCCGATCGAGACGGAGAAGGAGAGATGCGTCAGCAGCGCCTCCCGCACACGCTCGGCATACGCCGTCGCCTGTCGGAGGAGGCCGTCTTCGTCCAGCTCCCGCAGCTCCGTCCGCAGCACGGCAATCGCTTCCTTGTCCGCCTTGCCGAGCGCATAGCCGACGATCTCGCGCTCGGCCTCGAGCAGCTCCTGCATGACATTCTGCAGCGCGAATACGATGACCGGGCCCTCGCTCGGCAGGAAGCGCCGCTCCTTGTCCAGATCGTCGACCTTGACTACGAGCACGGCGAAGCGGCCGTCCGCCGGCAGCTGATATGCGCGCGCTTCCTCGGCGACGGCACGCGCCCCGGGCGGCGACTGGGCGGTCAGCAGCCGCAGCAGGAACTGATCGCGCAGATTGGGCTGAATCCGGGCGATGTAACGGCTGAGCGACTGCGTCTGATCGCTGAGGTAGGTCAGGCTGGAGCGGATGTAGTCGATCTCGTTCTCCCCGCGCGAGAGCCGGCCGTCCTTGCCCTGCCGCAGCTGGGCGCCGTACTGGATCAGCTGGTCGATGGGGCTGTACGCGAGCCGCGTCGAAGCGATCGTCAGCACGAGTCCGAGCAGCAGGATGAGCAGGACGGTGACGAAGATCGACAGCCGCATCCAGGCGAGCTGATCGGTCATCTCGCGCTCCGGGATGATCGAGAGGTAGGTGCGTCCGAGCGTAGTCGTAAAGGACATCGCCATCTGCCGCTCGCCGCGCGCGTCCTTGACGACGAATTGCCCGGGCGTCTCGCCGCGTGCCAGGACGCGGCCGAGCAGGGCGTCCCGGCCGGCCGGCGTGCCGAGCAGGGACGGATCGGAGGCATGCAGCAGCACATTGTCGTCAGCATCGAGCACGAGCATCGTATGGCCGCCGCTGCGCTCGCCCGGGTTGAAGAGCGTCCTGCGGATGTCGCGCTCTCGCACCTGATAGACGAGCAGGCCCTGCACCTGACCGCCGCCGAGCACGGGCAACTGGCGGATGTACGAGATGCTGCCGTCCTGGCGGAAGCCCGGCAGGTAGTGCCAGCCTTCCTTGCGACCGAGCGCCAGCGCGGCGCGGATGTCCGCCTCGTCGGGCGAATCCGCCAGCGAGGAGCCCCCGTAAGCATTGGTCAGCACCGTATCCGAGGCCTGCTCGTAGAACAGGATGTCGTCGACCAGATTGTTGGCGTTTTTGCGCATGAGCAGCGTATCCAGGATCGCCAGCTTGTCCGAATAGCGAGAGGCGAACCCGGCTTGGCCGAGCGCATGGCGCAACAGCGGGTCGAGCGCGAGCTGCATCGACTGGTATTCGATGCGGGTGAATTCATTTTCCGTCCGATCCTTGAGCTGCATCAGCGCGGCCCGGCTATTCTCCTCGAACTGCGTCTTGAGCTTGTCCATCGAGAAGTGATAGTAGGCGCTGCCCAGCACGATGACCGGCAGGGTCACCGACAGGCAGCCCAGCCATACGAGCCTGCGCCAGTAGGGCGTGCCTTGCGGCACCCAGCCGCGCGTCCATGCGCCGAGCTGCGTCAGCCAACGCTTCACATCCATCCCTCCGCTCGTCATGGTCGTCAATAACATCATGGGGTAGAACAACAGCATGGGGGTATACAAAGCAGCAAACCGGACGAAGGCGTCGTCCGGTTGCCGGGGCAGCTGACGTGTATCGGGCCGCCTGAGTGCAAGCTGGCAGGTGCCCGGGTCATACAGCCAGCCTACTGCTGCTCGTGGAAGGCGGCATAGCCTTCGGCGAATTCCTGGTACGCTTGCTTTGCTTCCGGCAGCGCGTTGATTTTCGCGATGAAGGCCTTGTATTCGTCGATTGTGATCTGGCCGACGATCGCCTGCGTCACCATCGACTTCCATTCGCTCTCGTAGCGCGCCCAGACGTTGTTCCACGTGTCGGACATCAGGTAGCCGAACGGATTGACCGTGCCGACCTGATCGAAATGCTCGACCTCGGCGATCTTGGCTTCGTTGTACGCCTTGCTGCCGGAGGCGCTGACGACCTTGCCGTACTTGAGCGAGGCGAGCACGCCGACCTGCTTGCTCGTCGTGTTGATCTCCAGCACGCCCTGCTCATTCAGCACCTTCTGGTCGTCCTCCACCGTGTGATGCACGCCTTCGATGCCGTAATAGGCCAGGTCGGTCAGCTCCTGCGAGGCGCTTTGCTCGAAATAGTCGAGCAGCCGCCATACCTTCTCCTCCGGCACCTTCTTGGAGATCAGGAAGGCGCCGTTGCCTCCGGTCGTCAGCGCGACCGCGGTGCCGCCTGGCCCTTCCATCGTCAGGTTCATAATCTCGGCGTCCGGCTGACCGTTCTTCTTGTTGCTGTCCTCCCATTCCTTGTCCCACCAGATGCTGCGGGCGTAGGAGGCGGCGCGGCCGGTCTTGTACAGCTCTTCGGACTGGGTTCGCTTCATGACCGAGAATTCCTGCGACAAGACGCCGTCCGCATACAGGCCGCGGAACCACTCGATCATCTCCGTGTACTTCGGATTCAGCTGCGTGTAGATGAGGCCGCCCTCGTCGTTGTAGGCGGGATCGAGCGCGCCGAAGCCGGCCGCGAACGATTCGTCGCCGTCGCTGACGATGACGCCGCCGCCGATCAGGCCAAGCGTGTCGTCCTGGCCGTTGCCGTCGGGATCGCCTTCGACGAGCTGCTTGAGCGCCGCCTCGTATTCGTCCAGCGTCGTCGGGACCGGAATATTCAGCTTGTCGAGCCAGTCCTTGCGGATCTTGATGCCGATGTCGATCGGCGAGCGCGAGCCCGGCAGCGAATAGATCTTGCCGTCGATCGTCCGATACTTGTAGGCATTGTCCACGACGTTGTCGCGCAGATTCGGATACGCGCTGAAGTCGCCCAGGAACGGGGTCAGATCCCAGAATGCGCCGCTCTTGATCGCGTTGACGAGCGTCGGCCGGCGGAAGTTCGGCGCGGCCAGCACCTCCGGCAGCTCGGCGGAAGCGAGCAGCAGATCGAGCTTCGTATCGAGATCGCCCGAGGGCACCCATTCCACGTTCAGCTTCGTGTTCGTGCGCGCTTGCCATTCCGTCCAGAAGGCATTGTCCATATCCGGCACTTCATTGTACAGGCCGGCGAACATCTGAATCTCCAGCGGTTCCTCCGCGTTGCTGCCGCTGCCGCCGGTTGCCGTCCCGTCGCTCGCGCCATTGCCTGTGTCGTTGCCGCCGTTGCCTGCCGCTCCGTTATTGGCATTGCCGGCACAGCCTGCGGCCAGCACGAGCGCCAGCGCCGCGGCGAGCAGCCAAGTCAACCTTTTTTGTCCTCGATTCATGTGTCTCTTGCGCCTCCCTTTGGTAGGTCCATTGATCGTCGTGATGCAGCCGGGCGACGGTTCGCCCGTCCTGATCCCATCATACGCGGGGCAGGGCAGGCAAGGTAGAGACATTACTTGACGGCTTCGGGAGAGAAGAAATGTCCGGCCCCAACAGCTGGTCCGCCGGGCCTCGCCGCGTGCCCGCATGCGCCTCGTAGAAGTAAAGTCCGCTCGCGCGGCCCCGGCACCCATACGATCGAAGCGGACAACGCGCACCCGCACGGGTGTCCGGCTCCTGTCCTGTCCGCGCGCCTCGCCTTCGGGCGGCGGATCCCGCCGGGCGCAAGCACGCGTCTGCCGGATCGAAGCGGCTTCGTCAGACCGAGGCGCGCATGCGCTGCTTGAACGCCTTGGGCGAGCAGCGATTGTAGCGCCGGAACAGCTTGTAGAACTGGGCCATGCTCGGAATGCCGGCGGCGGCGGCGGTCTCGGAGATGCTGAGATCGCGGGTGAGCAGCAGCCGCTCGGCGCGCTTGATGCGCTTGTAGTTGACATATTCAATGAAGGACACGCTCATCACCGAGCGGAAATAACGGATGAAGTAATGGTAGCTGAAGTTCATCAGCCGGCAGACGTCCTCCACTGCGATCTTGTCCTGCAGGTGCGCCTCGACATGATCGAGCACCGGCCGCAGCCGCAGCAGCTCGCCGCCGGGATCCTCCTGCAGCAGCCCGCGCGTGTCGCCGCGCAGCAATAGCAGCAGCAGCTCGCGGATCGCCGCGGATACCGCCAGCTCGTAGCCGCGTCGCATATCCTGCGATTCGCGGTAGATGCGCACAATTGCGGAGACGATCTCGCGCCGCAGCGCAGAGTTGTCGCCGAACATGTAATTGAGATCGCCGAGCGGCCGCGTCAGCTCGGAGAAGCACTGCGCATAGGGAAGCGTGCTCGAGTCGAAATGCTGCAGCAGATCGATCTGGAGCACGATGAAGGACACCGGCGAGCCGTCGAGGCTGCGGGTGCGGTGCAGCTGCTTGGAGCCGAGCAGCACGACGTCGCCTTCGCCGAGCGCATAGGTGTCCTCGCGCGTCTGCACCGCGAGTCTGCCCTTCGTCACCGTCAGCAATTCCACTTCCTTGTGATAATGCCAGGGCCGATAGCGGTCGTCGCGATATTCGGTCGCGCCGGTGCGGACCTCCCACACCTTGAGATACAGCAGCGGATGCTGATAGACGACCCGTTCCTCGTTGATCTGCTCGGACTGCGATGCGGCTAGCGTGGTCACACGGATGCCTCCTTGACGACCGTTCCCGGGCGGCCGGTCGCGCTTCGAATTAGCATCAGTATAGCATATTCGTCGCCGCCGATGTCACAATCGGAGAATAATTGCGCATGATTGCCGCTTTCTTTGGCCGTACGGAAAGGCCTATAATCGAGGGAGCATGACGAACCCCTTACAGGAGGCGAATAGACGAATGGCAGAACAATTGAAGGTCACGATCTGGAACGAATATCGGCATGAGCAATCGAGCGATAAGGTGCGGGAGGTCTACCCGCAGGGCATCCACCATGCGATCGGCGAAGGCATGGGCGGAGAATTCGAGCTGGCCTATGCGACGCTGGACGAGCCCGAGCACGGACTGACGCAGGAGCGGCTGGACGCGACCGACGTGCTGATCTGGTGGGGGCACAAGGCGCATCGCGAGGTGCAAGACGAGATCGTGGAGCGCGTGTGCAAGCGCGTACGCGAGGGTATGGGGCTGATCGTGTTGCACTCGGGCCATTTCTCCAAGGTATTCACGAAGCTGATGGGCACGACCTGCAATCTGAAATGGCGCGAGGCCGACGAGAAGGAGCGGCTATGGGTCGTCGCGCCGGGCCATCCGATCGTCGAGGGCATCGGCGAATACATCGAGCTCGAGCAGGAGGAGATGTACGGCGAGCACTTCGACATCCCCCAGCCGGACGAACTGGTCTTGCTGAGCTGGTTCGCCGGAGGCGAGGTGTTCCGCAGCGGCTGCACCTATCGGCGCGGGCAGGGCAAGATCTTCTACTTCCGTCCCGGGCACGAGACGTATCCGACCTACTACAACGAGCAGGTGCGCCGCGTCATCCGCAACGCCGCCGCCTGGGCCGCGCCCTCGACGCGTCCGGCGCCGGTGTACGGCAACAGCAAGCCGCTCGAATCGATCGGCCGGGCCTGAGCGAGAGGAGAACGCGAGATGACACACGCTAACGAGCAAACGACGGCAAGCAAGCAACCAACGGCGGGCGAGCAAACGGCAGCAAGCATGCAAACGGCGCCGGGCGAGCAACCGACCTTCAAGGTCGTCCAGGTCGGCTGCGGCAACATGGCGCGCAAGTGGACGGCCTATGCCGCCCAGCGCGCGGATATGGCCATCGTCGCGCTCGTCGACATTCACCGCCCCGCCGCCGAAGCGATGGCCGAGACGCTCGGGCTCGGGCCGGAGCATTGCTTCACTGACCTGGAGACGGCGGTGAAGGCGAGCGGCGCCAATCTCGTCTTCGACGTGACGATCCCGCAGGTGCACAAGGACATCGTCATGACCGCCGCGGCGCTCGGCTGCGACGTGATGGGCGAGAAGCCGATGGCCGCCTCGATGGCCGACGCCGAGACGATGATGCGGGCGGTGGAGCGGCACGGCCGCAGCTATGCGGTGATGCAGAATCGCCGCTACACCCGGCAGATCCGCGAGGCGCGCGGACTGATCGCCGGCGGCGCGATCGGCCGTCCCGGCTTTGCGACGGCGAACTTCTTCCTCGGACCGCACTTCGGCGGCTTCCGCGAGGCGATGGACAATCCGCTGCTGCTCGACATGGCGATCCACACCTTCGACCAGGCGCGCTATCTGCTGCAGGCCGATCCGGTGTCGGTGTACTGCCACGAGTTCAACCCGGCGCATTCGTGGTACGACGGCAATGCGGCGGCGGTGTGCGTCTTCGAGATGTCGGACGGCTCGGTATTCACCTACAACGGCTCGTGGTGCGCCGAGGGCGCGCCGACCTCCTGGGAGGGCGAGTGGCGCATCAACGGCTCGCGGGGCACGCTGATCTGGGACGGCACTAACCCGCCCTACGCCTCTGCCATCGGGGAGGACGAGGAGCCGGGACGATTCAGCCGCGAGCTGACGCGCCTCGATCCGGCCGAGCCGTATACTGGCCGCGAGGGGCACGACGGCTGCTTCGACGAGATGCTGGCCGCGCTGCGGGAGCGGCGCCGGGCGGAGACGGATTGCACGGACAACATCCACAGCATGGCGATGGTGTTCGGCGCCATCCGGAGCGCCCGCGAGGGACGCCGGATCCCGCTCGCCGCGCGGGATTAGCGCCTCGGCAAGGAATGTCCCTTTCCCGCCGCGGCGGGGGAGGGGTACAATGTAGGGGCAGGCAAGAATCAAGTCAAGGAGGAACCCTATTATGAACGACAAGCAACGGACAATCGGATTCGCCGGGACCGGCGTGATGGGGACGGGCATGGTCCGCAACCTGATGAAGGCCGGCTACGAGCTGCACGTGTATACGCGGACGAAGGCCAAGGCGCAGCCGCTGCTGGACGAGGGCGCGACGTGGCAGGATACGCCGGCGCAGCTGGCCGCGGCGAGCGATGTCGTCATGACGATCGTCGGCTATCCGCAGGATGTCGAGGAGGTCTACTATGGCGAGCAGGGCCTGCTCGGCAGCGCCAAGCCCGGCACGGTGCTGATCGATCTGACGACGTCGAGCCCGGAGCTGGCGCAGCGGCTGGCCGAATCGGCGCGCGAGCGCGGCTGCGAGGCGCTGGACGCGCCGGTATCCGGCGGCGACGTCGGCGCCCGCGAGGGGCGGCTCTCGATCATGGTCGGCGGCGCCCGGGAGACGTACGAGCAGGTGCTGCCAATCCTCGAGGCGATCGGGCAGAACATCGTATACCAGGGCCCGGCCGGAGCGGGCCAGCATACGAAGATGGCGAATCAGATCGCGATCGCCTCGACGATGATGGGCGTAGTGGAGGCGATCCGCTACGCGGAGAAGGCCGGGCTCGATCCGAATACGGTGCTCAGGAGCATCGAGAGCGGCGCGGCGGGCAGCTGGTCGCTGAGCAATCTGGGACCGCGCATGATCAAGGGCGACTTCGAGCCGGGCTTCTACGTCAAGCATATCATCAAGGACATGAGCATCGCGCTCGAATCGGCCGAGGCGCTCGGTCTGGAGGCGCACGGGCTGGCGCTGGCCAAGTCGCTGTACGAGCGGCTGGCGAGCGCCGGCGAAGCGGACAGCGGCACCCAGGCGTTGTACAAGCTGTATGACTGATGCCCCCGCTGCCGGCACCAAGCCGGTCCGTCTGCTGTACGGCCGAGGCGAGCTGGAGATCGAGGTGCCGGCAGGCGCGGTCGTCGCCGCGCCGCGGGAGCTGCCGGGATTGGCGGACGAGCGCGCGGCCGTGCAGGCCGCCATGCGGCGGCCGACCGGCGCCGCGCCGCTGCG
>NZ_JACXIZ010000073.1 GCF_014705605.1 Paenibacillus sabuli | reverse complement strand
CGGCGCGGCCGGCTGGCCGAGCCGCTGCCTGCGGGGCGGCGCCTGCGGCGGCGCGGCGGCGCCCATTCGCCATCGTCGTCGTCGGAGGTGGCCACGCCGCCGCCCTTTTTGCTGCCGAGCGAGCCCATGAGCAGCTTCACCATCGGCGCCATCTGCTGGACGCTGGCAATCATCTTCTGCACCTTGCCCATCGTGCCGACGATGCCGTCGATGCCGCCCATGCGGTCGATGATGCCCTTGAGCTCGCCGAGCTTGCCGAGCGCGGCGCCCGCGGCCCCGCCGGCCGACGAAGCGGACGGATCGACGAGCTGCTGCGCGCCCGGCACGACCGGCGGCATCAGCACCTGCGGCGCCTGGCCCTGCATGCCGCCGCCGAAGGCGAACGGATCGGCCTGCGGCATGCCCGGCTGCTGCCCGGTGAACGCCCGGTGGGCGCCTCGCGCTTGCGGATGCGTACGATATTGCACACGAATCACAACCCTTTTTCAATAGTTTTCTTACTTCAGTCTATGTCGTAGGCGAACATACGGATTGGACGGATGTCCCGGTCCGGCGCATTTCTCGCGACGGTTGTCGACGTGGCGGCGCCCATTCGGCCAGGCAGGCGGTTGCTTCGGGGGGCGACACGGTGTTGCGCTTGCCTGGGGTTGGAGGCCGAGGCGGTTCTTTGACTCTGTACAGCGTGAATACGGTGACGCTTGAATAACGGGGAGAAAGCCGATACAATACAGGTAGGAAGCACGTATTAAGGGGGACATCATGCTATGCAGCTGAAAAAGCTGAACGATAAATCGGTCGACCAGCTCTTCGAGGCGATCCTGACGCTCAAGACGGTGGAGGAATGCTACGTCTTCTTCGACGATCTGTGCACGGTCAACGAGATCCAGTCGCTGTCCCAGCGGTTGGAGGTCGCACGCATGCTCGGCAAGGGTGCGACGTATAATCAGATTGAGGCGGAGACGGGCGCCAGCACGGCGACGATCTCGCGGGTCAAGCGCTGCCTCAACTACGGCAACGACGGCTACAAGCTGGCGCTCGACCGCCTGGGGCGCTAGCCGATGACGCGCGGCGTGCTGGTCGTCAGCCACGGCTCGCGCGAGCCCGGATGGGTCCGGCTCGTGGACGAGGCGGTGGCGCAGGTCGCGGCGCCCGGCGGCGTGCCGATCGTGGCGGGGTACCTCGAGCTGGTGGAGGGCCGTCTCATCCAGGACGGCGTCGACGCGCTGGAGCGGCAGGGCGTGACCGAGCTGTACGTGCTGCCGTTGTTCGTTTCCTCGGGCAGCACGCATGTCGACGACATCACGCAAGCCTTCGGCGGCCCGGCGCTGACGGCGGAGCGGGCGGGCGAGCTGCCGGCGTTCACGGTGAGGCGCGCCCGTGTCACGGTCGGCGCGCCGATGGACGCCGACGCGGAGGTGGCGGAGCAGCTGCTGGCGCATCTGCGCGAGCTGTCGGCGGCGCCGGCGCGCGAGTCGGTGCTGCTGCTCGGCCACGGCAGCGAGCTGCCGGCGCTGCGGGCGCGCTGGATGGCCGGGCTGCGCGGGCTTGCGGAGCAATTGCAAGCGCGCGGCGGCTATGCCCGCGTAGAGACGGCGCTGCTGCTGCCGGACGAGGCGGGCGCGGCGCTGCGCAGGCTGCAGGCGGCGCATCCGGAGGACGCGGTGCTGGTGGCGCCGGTGTTTTTGAGCAGCGGATATTTTACGAGTAAGGTCATTCCGCGGCGGCTCGCGGAGCTGGACTATCGGTACAATGGCCGTGCGCTGCTGCCGGGCGCGGCGGCGGTGCGCTGGATGGAGCGGCGCATCGCGGCCTGGATTGCGGGCGGCGCTGCGGACCGTCTGGACGGCGGCGCTGAGGATCGGCTGGACGGCTGAGCGCCCGACGACGGCGAGTAAGGTGGAGCATCTGGGGGGCGGCGGCAAGGATCGATGACATGCGAACGGGGGTTCGTGGCGAATGACATACAAGCGGGCAAGATTAATTTATAACCCGACTTCGGGCAGAGAAGAGATGAAGCGGCGGCTGCCGGACATCCTGCAGCGGCTGGAGATGGGCGGCATCGAGACGAGCTGCCACGCCACCTCGGGCGAGGGGGACGCTTCGCTGGCGGCGGCGGAGGCGGTGGAGCGCGGCTTTGACCTCGTCATCGCGGCGGGCGGCGACGGCACACTCTACGAGGTCATCAACGGCATGGCGGGCAAGGCCAACCGGCCGCCGCTCGGCATCCTGCCGCTCGGCACGACCAACGACTTCGCGCGGGCGCTCGGCATCCCCAAGCACTGGGAGTACGCCTGTGACCTGATCATCCAGCAGTATACGCGGGAGATCGACGTGGGGCGGGCCAATCAGCGCTACTTTATCAATATTGCGGGCGGCGGCTCGCTCACCGAGCTGACGTACGAGGTGCCGAGCCGACTCAAGACGATGATCGGCCAGCTCGCCTATTATATGAAGGGGCTGGAGAAGATGACGCGGCTGCGTCCGACGGAGCTGCGCATTCGCGCCAACGGGCACGAGGACCTGCACGAGGAATTCATGCTGTTCCTAATCTGCAACAGCAATTCCGTCGGCGGCTTCGAGAAGCTCGCCCCGCTCGCGAGCCTGGAGGACGGCCTGTTCGACGTGATCCTGCTCAAAAAGTGCAACCTCGCGGAATTCATCCGCATCGCCTCGATGGCGCTGCGCGGCGAGCACCTCAACGACCCGCATGTGCTCCACTTCCGCACCAACTATCTCGAGGTCACGACGCCGGGCTACGTCCAGCTCAACCTCGACGGCGAATACGGCGGCACGCTGCCGTGCAGCTTCACCGTGCTGCGCTCGCATCTGAAGATCATCGTGGATGAGTCGGGGGCTTCTTCGTACCGGTAGGCGGATCGCCTTGATTCGATTGGTGCAGGTAAGGATGTTGATGTTGGCTGCGCGGACTGCAAAAGTACAGTTGAAATTGGTTTCTTCATGCCCTTGGGCATTTCAACTGTATAAATACAGTTAAAAGCAGCGTATTTTTGCCGAATCGGGTATATTTCTTGATTTTAACTGTATTTTTGCATTTTGCGGCGTTAAATCAGGCGATTTCATGCAAAATAACTGTACTTTTGCAGTTGGTGGATGACCGACCGCCGTCATGCAGCACAACACTGCGTGTTGGGAGCTCGCTGGGAGCTGGTTGGGCGCTGCGCTGCTGCTGCGGCGACGAACGAGACAATCCGGAACGAACGAGACAATCTGGGGACGGGTAGGAGTGTAGGGATCGTGATGGCAGACAAGGGTGCAACGGGTATACCGGTAACGAAAAATGAAACGGTCATGGCCGACATCGTCGGCTTGACGCATGAGGGTGACGGGGTAGGCCGGGTGGACGGCTTTACCCTTTTTATTCGTGGGGCGCTGCCGGGCGAGCGCGTGCGGGCCAAGGTGCTCAAGGTCAAAAAGACGTATGGCTACGCCAAGCTGCTGGAGCTGCTGGAGGCGAGTCCCGACCGCACCGACGCGCCGTGTCCGATCCACGCCCAGTGCGGCGGGTGTCAGCTGCAGCACCTGAGCTATCCGGCGCAGCTGCGCTGGAAGCGGCAGCATGTGATCGACAGTCTGCAGCGAATCGGAAAGCTGGATGTGGCGGGGGAGGCGGGAGTTCGAGCCGGATCGACCGCAGAGCGAGCTGCAGCGGACAGAACGAGGACGAGCGTTGAAAATGCTGCGGATGGCTTGCCTGAGGCGGCCCCTGCGGAGCCCTCCGGCGAGGCGTCGCCGCAGCGAGACGGGAGCGGGGCGGCCGAGCTGGCCGGCGGCATCGTCGTGCACGAGACGCTCGGCATGGACGAGCCATGGCGCTACCGCAACAAGGCGCAGGTGCCGATCGGCAGCGCGCCGGCGGATGGCGTTAGCGGCGGCGGGGCTGATGGGGGAGCGGGCAGCACCCATCTGATCGGCGGCTTCTACGCGCAGGGCAGTCACCGCATCATCGACATGGACGCGTGCCTCATTCAGGATGGGCGCAACGACGAAGCGGTCCGCATCGTGAAGCAGATTGGCAATGCGCTCGGCGTGCGCGCCTACGACGAAGCGAGCGGACGCGGGCTGCTGCGCCATGTCGTCGTGCGCAGCGGCTTCGCCACTGGTGAGACGATGGTCGTGCTCGTCACGAACGGGGCCCGGCTGCCACGGGCGGACGAGTGGATCGCGCAGATCCGCGAGGCGCTGCCAGGCGTGACGAGCATCGTGCAGAACGTGAACACGAAGCGGACGAACGTCATCTTCGGCGACGAGACCAAGCTGCTGTGGGGCAGCGAGGTGATCTACGACGAACTGGACGGCATTCGCTTCGCCATCTCGGCGCGCTCGTTCTACCAGGTGAACCCGCAGCAGACGGTGGCGCTGTATCGCAAGGCGGTCGAGTATGCACGTCTGACTGGCGACGAGACGGTGATCGACGCCTACTGCGGGATCGGCACGATTTCGCTGTTCCTAGCGCGGCAGGCCGGGCAGGTGTACGGCGTCGAGGTCGTGCCCGAGGCAATCCAGGATGCGCGGCGCAACGCCGAGCTGAACGGCATCGCCAACGCGACCTTCGAGGTCGGGCTGTCGGAGGAGGTCATGCCGCGCTGGCGCGCGCAAGGCATCCAGGCCGACGTCATTGTCGTCGATCCGCCGCGCAAGGGCTGCGACGAGGCGCTGCTGGAGACGATCCTGCAGATGCGCCCGCCGCGCGTCGTCTACGTCTCCTGCAACCCCGCCACCCTGGCCCGCGACCTGCGCGTGCTCGAGGGCGGGGGCTACAAGGCGGTGGAGGTGCAGCCCGTGGATATGTTTCCGCATACAACACATGTGGAGTGCGTGGTGGGGATATGTCGCGTCGATACCTAGAAGTCTATAGTTTTGAGCATTCGGCGAAGTATTTCTCCTTTGTACAGGATGACGGTGACTATAAAAACAAGATGTTGAGGGATACGATTAAAGTATCGGTTGTTCTGGATTTGAAATGGGTGGATATGAGGAGTGATTTTTAACATACAAAGAGAGGACTCTTCAGTTCAGCTACTTTTGAAATGAATATCAGCAGCAAAATAATGAAAGACCACCTTGTCAAGCTAAAATAGAGGTGGTCTTTCGTATAACTTTGATTTTTTTAACATAGATACTAATCACGAATCAGGTGTTCACGGATCATACGCTGGAAAGGAATACGTACCTGATTTTGAAGACATTGCTTTTTAGGGAGATTCAGGATATCCCCCGTACTATAAAAAGTGCCACTGTGCCCGACTGTTTTTGACAGCATTCGACAGCAGGATATGATATCATAGGATCAACTGTGAATTATTGTAGTAAAGATTTGTACGTGATCTCTTTAATTAGCTGGAAATATATCAATAGTGGGAAGTGGCTGACTATGAAACTAAATTTACAGCAAAAACTAAAAAGCTACGGAGATACATATTGGAATTTTGAGAAAATCAAGAGAGACGGAGTTCATAAAATAGCTAACTATCCTGCAATGATGGTTGCCCCCATGCAACATAAGTTAATTGAGGATGTTATTAATATGGAAGGTAACATATCTAATATATTTGATCCCTTCCACGGATCAGGCACAACATTAGTAGAAGGTAATCGTTTCGGTTTAGACTTAATAGGTATTGACATAAATCCTTTGGCAAATCTCATTACAAAGGTTAAGCTTCAAGGAGTCAATAAGGACACTATATACAACAGTAACGAGGAACTTCTCTTAAGAATAAATAAATATAGAGAAAAAATGATGGATTTGCATTATTTCGAGAAAATCGGAAAATGGTTTAGGAAAGATGTGATTCACGATTTATCAATTATTAGAAGAAGTATAATTGATGAGAAAGACAAACGAAATAGGGAATACTACTGGACATGCATGTCCGATTTGGTTAGGAAGTATAGTAATACTAGAAGTTCCACTTTCAAGTTACATATAAAAGAAGAAAACAAAATCAAAATTATGGAGAATAACATTATTGAAGATTTTATTTGCGCTGTTGAGAATAATGTTAATTCTTTTGATACTCCTAAGTCCAATAGCAAGTTGTTAATACAAGGAGATGCTTTGGATGCAATGGATAAAATGGAGGCAAACAGTATTGATTTTATTTGTACGTCGCCGCCATATGGAGATAATGGAACTACAGTGACATATGGACAATTTTCTATTTTGAGCTTGCTGTGGATAGATCATAAAGATCTAAGCATATCAAGTGATGAATTAATCAAAAACTTCTCTGCTATCGATTCCTCAAGTTTAGGAGGGAAAATTAATCCTGTTATCTCTAAGTCGGATGATATTCCATCAGAAGTTCTAGTTAATCTCCTGAAGACTATTAGTATTGAAAAGCAAAAAAAGATTAAAAATTTTTTTCATGACTATTTTATTGTTATCCAGAAGATGATCCGCGTTCTTAAGCCGGGCCATATGATGGTTTTAACTTTAGGTAATCGAAGAGTCGATAATACAGAAATCAAATTAGATGAAATTACAAAGGAATTCTGTATAAAAAATGGATTAGAAATTGAAGCTGAAATAGATAGAAGTATTTCCAGGAAAAGAATTCCCAAAATGGTTTCGCGCATAGAAAATATTGGTCCAGTACAGTCTATGAATTCAGAAACTGTTTTAATATTTAGGAAGGGGGAGAGTGTATGAATAGTGTCGAAGTTAAAGTAGAAGAAGAAAACATAGTTGAGGTAATTGGCAACGTAACTAGCCCGTTCGTAGTTCTTTCAGAATTAATTAAAAATGGCGTGGATGCAAATGCAAAATCAGTTACAGTCCATATTGATACAATAAATAATACGATAAAAGTAATTGACAATGGTGATGGTTTCAAACTCGAAGATATATTAAATCTTGGGAATATTGCAGCATCAAACAAAAAAAGAGACGACTTTATTCAAAATGTAAATGGAGAGATGCTCTTAGGTAGTAAAGGGCTTGCTTTCTATTCTATGTTTTCTTTAGGAACGAAAATTGAAGTTAGATCATTTAACTCCAACGGGGAAAAGTATTACTTCGAATGGTTCAAAGGGCATAAAAAGTTTTATTATGAATATGTTGCTCATGAAAACTATGCTTTAGGAACAGAAATACTAATTTCAGGCATAGAAGAAGACAACATTCTTCTATTAAGTTCCGAAAAGGAACTTAGTAAGTTTAAACATATTTCATTATACAATTTTCAAGCAAAGATAACAGTGCCAAAAGTAATAGTGATTAAGAATGGGGTTAGATTTAACCTCGATATAGATAACGTTAATAGCTTTGAAGAAGAATTCAATGCGATAGTGTCTTTTAGCTATGAAAGTAAAACAAACATACTAAAGTACAAGTATGATGTAGAAGATTCTAGAGTTTCGAACTCGGAGATTGAAATTAAAATTGATAACTTATTTACTGCTAATGAAATTATTAGAGACATATATAATATTAAGCCACTTAGTATGTCATTTGATGATTTTTTAACAAATGGTCTTATCGAACGAAGGGAAATATCTGTACCGAGCTTTGAGGGAAAGTGGTATATGAAAAGAGACAAGAGGAATGCGAAATTCCACAGGTTTGAGAGCGGTATTCGTCTATATGTCAACAAGTTTGCATTATACAACTATTTGAATAAAAATAACGATTGGCTACAATTAACTAATGTAAGTCAGGTTAAGAAAAATAACAATTTTAGACAACACAATGTATACGGATATGTTAATTTTGATCGATTTAATGAGCATGAAGCTGGTCTTAAGATTTCAAATGAGCGCGGTGGCTTCATTGAAAATATTAATTATCACAAATTTATGGATATTTTATATATTTACATTTTATTTATAACTATAAATATTGATTACGCAATTAAAAACCACACTTTTATTCCAACAAACAATGCTCAAGGTGGACAAGGCCAAGGTGGACAAGGCCAAGGTGGACAAGGCCAAGGTGGACAAGGCCAAGGTGGACAAGGCCAAGGTGGACAAGGTCAAGGTGGACAAGGCAAGGGTGGACAAGGTCAAGGTGGACAAGGCCAGGGTGGACAAGGCCAAGGTGGACAAGGCCAGGGTGGACAAGGCCAAGGTGGACAAGGCCAGGGTGGACAAGGCCAAGGCGGACAAGGCCAAGGCGAGCAAGGTCAGGGAGGACAACCTGACTCAGTTGAAGAGGAACGGAAAATATTAAAGGTTTCCGAAATTAATATAACAATGGGTGAAAATTGTTATTTATTAGACCCAACAATTATAAATAGTGAATATACAACAGCTACTTTGAAAATAATACCTCGAAGCGCATGTAAAATTCAAAATAATATATTTATGCACGAGAATCAACACGGTGAATATCACATCGATTATTATGAAGGAAGCATGAAAGAAACACTCCTTATTAAGGTTAAAAAAAGAAAAATCACTGGGATGGTTAGTGAAGATGATTTCTTTACAACAAGTAGTCATTTTCATGGAGATATCGATTTGAGAGATGTTAGCGGGTTAGTGAAACAATTGGTAGGCTTGAAATACGATGATAAATATATGCTTTATGTAATTTCTTTTCGTGCTATCCTTGAGGATATTGTAAAGAAATATTACTCTAAGAGACCGTTCCCTCTCAGTAGTGAATTTAAAGATAATATCACTGGTATGTTATCTGATATTCAATCTGTTATGCGCATTACTAGAAATGATCCATTAGAACATCAAAAGCAGGAAGTTAAAAAGATTTTCAAAGGACACTATGCACTCAATAACTTTTTAGCTGGTGTTAATGTTAAATTTGCGAATGAAAATTACGATAAATTTTTACACTCATTGACGCATAACCCTTCAAAGATTGATAAAAGTTTAGCTCTCGAGGTTGCAAATGATATTATTCTCCCACTTCACACTTTGTCAAATCAACTAAGTGATCGCGGGATAATATGATTTTTTATGGTGCTACAAGATGTCAAGACAGTTATTTTAAAATCTTAAGGTGAGAAAAGATGTACAATGTTTGTTCTATCGTTTCGTTGCCTCCGCTTGGAAAAGCATTAGAATTGGAAATTTGGGAACTAAGGCATCCCACATAGCGATGTCCACTGGTGGAGGACAAGGCCCAAGCGAAGGCGCGGGAGCCCCTGATTATTCACTTGTGGATGGAAGCAGAACAGTCCGGGTGTATACCGCCTCAGGTGTAAGGTTACGAAGCGATTGATGCGGCAGATACCGATTGTGCAAGTGAATGTAGCGTTCGATCCCTTGCCTGGTTTTTCTGGGGCTCTGGTAGTCCTGAAGATAGATTTCATTGTACTTTAGACTACGCCAGAAGCGCTCAATCGCAATGTTATCCGTCGCGCGGCCCTTGCCGTCCATGCTGATTAGCACCTCATGTTTAATGAGCAGTTTAATGTACTTGGGGCTGGTAAAATGGCTGCCTTGATCGCTGTTGACGATGTGAGGCCTTTGAAGTAATCGTGCTCGTTTCATCGTCTCCAGCACAAAGCCAATCTCCAGCGTTTGATCGAACTGCCTATCGATGATGAATCGAGAATACCAGTCGATGATGGCAAACAGATACATCCACCCGTGCTTCATCCGGAGTGAAGTAAGAGACAGGGCGTAGTCGAACTATTTCCCTGCCTCTTCTTCCCGAACCGGACCTGCACCTCTCAGCGCATCCGGCTCTCCATTTAAGTGTTGCTCAAAGCAAAGGCGACTTCATCATAATAGGATTCAATTGTTCGACGTTTCTCAGAACGCAGAATGTATGGGTTTTCGTCTGGATTTCGCCATGTGAACCAACGTTTTCGACTGGTTATTAGTCGTCTGAGCGCTAGCTCCCCATAGAGAGCCCCCGACTATTTTGACCTTGCAGAACCCAGATCTTAGCTTTACCCTTTTCTGGAGATCGGACCATTTCTCGCATTAGAACCCTGAAACCACGCTTGTACTTCCGTGCAAGCCAGTGTCCGAGTTTCCAAAATACCGTGCGATCTACTTTACTGAATATCGTCGCAGTATGGTCGGTATATTGGTAGAAATTTGCCCATCCTGCAAGTTGCCGGTTAAGGCTTTCAACCAAATCCATTCTATTCACACTGTAATTACCTGACAGTTGCTTGACTAGCTTCTCCGTGAAACGGCGGTATTTCTCCCATGGAATGGATGAGACCGGACGCATTCGTCCGCGGGCTCCTCGTTTGCGAATAATGCGATGACCGAGAAAAATAAAGCCGTCGTTCACGTGTGTAATATGTGTCTTTTCCATATTTAGCGTGAGTTTCAGTGTATCTTCTAGAAATTCCCGACATGCCTCTCGCACTTCTTCAGCCTGTGCCTTGCTTCCTTTGACAACGACTATAAAGTCGTCTGCATAGCGACAGTAGGAGATTGCTGGTTTCCATTGCCGATTTTCACGTATCGCAATCGGACGCTCATTCTGTATACCGAAGTTCCATGCCCAGCGATCTTTCCGTACCTTCTTACTCAGAAACTTTGCTTCCATCCATTGATCAAATTCGTGTAACATAATATTGGATAGAAGCGGCGAAATGACGCCGCCTTGAGGAACTCCTTCGCTTGATGCGCGAAATAAACCACGGTCTACGCATCCTGTTTTGATCATCCTCCACAGCAAGGAAAGGAATTTATGGTCGGAGATGCGTTTACGAACAGCCTTCATGAGCAACCGATGATGAACAGTATCGAAATAACTTGCCAAGTCACCTTCAATGACCCAGCGACCAGCAGTTGATTTCATTTGTTCATTTCCATCTTGCAATTGCATCTTGACAGTTCGAATGGCATGATGGACGCTTCGCGCAGGTCTGAAACCATAGGATGCAGGATGAAAATCACTTTCCCATATCGGTTCCATTACCATCAGCATTGCTCTTTGCACGATACGATCTCTAAGGCAGGGAATACCTAGCGGTCTGAGTTTTCCGTTCGCTTTGGGGATGTACACCCGTCGGGCAGGTTGCGGACAGTACCTTCCAGTCAGCAATTCATGGCGTAACAATTCCAGTTCAAGATCAAGTCTTTCTTCCATCTTGCGTTTGTCAATGCCATCTATACCCGGTGTTCGAGCTCCACTTGAAGCAAGGGTGATGCGAGCCGCTTCACTTAGCCAAGACTTGTCAGCCATTAGTCTGAATAGTCGGTCGAACTTGCGTTCCTTGTTTTCTGTTGACCATGTCGCCAGTTTGCTTTGCATTTCACTGATTATCAAAGGTCTTCACCTCACTAGGGTCAGTTAATGAGCCAAGCAAACCACTTAAACTGCCTCCCTTTGCCATGTAGCCGGCTTTCCCGACCTCGGACTACTACGGAGGCTCCGTCATTCTGCATATCATCGGAGGCACACTTCTTTAACATCTATGCAGACCTTCCCCAGTTCACATGTTGGACTCCACACATGGGTTAGGTTGCCTATCGCAGTCTTTATCCTTGCTTTCTGCAAGTCGTCGCAGACATCATGACCTAGCTGTGCGCTCTTCATGACTCCAGCCGGTAAACCTACATATTCAACCGACTTTTGTGACACCGTCCCTGGCTGTGACGGATATCAATCCACGACCTGCCTGTTAAGCGATGTAGGCAGAGGTGACATTTCAACCCTCAGATGCGGTTTAATAGGTTCGTGTTCCTCAACCTTCCCATGCTCAGCCTAGAGACTCATCTTGGCGTAATCGCTTCGCCGCAAGCCCCGTTTCCCGCGGACTACGTCACCTTGCCAGTGTCGGCAAGTCACCGCCGCTTCGGCTCACTTCCCCTCACAGCAGGGAAAGGACATGTCTGTAAAAAAAAAATCGACATGTATTCCAAACATGCTCAAGTAACTTCGCTCCACTATGGGAGCTTGTTAGCTGGGCGTACTGTAGGTAATATCAACCGACCAGACCTGATCTGGCTCCGTAATGTTTAGCTTGCGCAGCAAATAGGTATAAATCCGGTGCTGCAGGTCTCGCTTGCTCAGATTCGGGCCGGGATAGATGGCCATGATCCCTATCTCTCGCATATAGTGCCGAACGGTGTTTTTGTGAATCGGATCGCCCTCCCGATTCATAATCGCAGTAATCTTTCTGTACCCCAGAAACGGGTGCTCGGTGTACGGTTCATCGATCCGGTGCTCGAGGTGTATCTCCTCCGGGGAGGGAGGGACCGGTTGGTAGTAAAGGGAGCTTCGATTCAGGCTGAGGAGATCGGCTTGCAGTTGCAGGGCAATCGCCAGCTCGCGATCCTGCCATTCCAGAAGCTTGAGGCGTTCTTCACGTGACCAATTAGAGGCCAGATTTTTTTTTGATCCACGACAATTGCGTGGTGAGTTTCCCCACCTCAGCGTAGAGTTCGTCGATTTGCTGTTCGTATTCCTGTTTCATTTTCGTGATGCCTTTTCGATCATCCACGAACAATTGCGAGAGGTTCTGAACCGCTTCGCTTTTCCACCGGGTGAGGACATTCGCGTGAATGCCATGCTCAGACGCTAGCTGCGAAACTGATTTCTCTTCCTTCAACATTTCCAGCATTACACGCGCTTTTTCTTCGGGAGTGAACTTCCTTCGTGTAGGTTTCATACAACTAAGATACTCCTTTTTCGCTGTCTGTTCTATGTAGCATTATAAGAAAACCTGACATCCGATCAATTGCATGAATAAAGTAACCGTGTTATGATTAGTATAGAAAAAGGAGCCGGACGGCCATCCGACTCCCTGTACAACATTTTGGGTGGGAAGCCTCCCAGAGAGACTTTAGAAAATAACCCGTTCCCTCGGCGCTAACCTGGGCGGGTTATTTTCGTTTTTTCAGATATGTGAGCAGAGCCAGCAAAAACATGCCAAGCATGACCACTTCTGTTAACGAAAATTGCATGAGCATCACCTCCGCTCTGGAGGCAATACTACCCACCCAAGTCTGTTGCACCTCCTGATTATACCAAAAAGTGCTAAGGATTAATAGAATTCGAGCTATTTTAATGAACCATGGTAATGGTAGTGCTACTCATTGATGTGACAAACAGGCGGCATTCCTCGCCAACATTTGTCGACTTACACTTGCCTTGCCGCGGCCTTGCACCTCCTCAACCCCCCACCAACGTAACCTTAAACACACTCCCCGAACAGAACTCTCCTCCAATTCGATGGTCCCGATAGAATTGGAAATCCGGTGGCTCACTTCTATTGTGATCAAACCGCCCCTAAGTGGCTCATTTTTATATTAGCGAATACAGGAGCTGCCAGCGCATCTGATGCATCCCCAGCACTATACCGTCCGCGCGCCCGTACCATCGGCATTTTGCCAATGGCTTCGACATGAATGGGTTGACGCAGGGGTAATCGGTCGCATCATGATTATGAATTATTCCGGATAAATCGCGCGATATTTGCCCGGCGTAATCCCTTCCATCTTTTTGAAGCTGGCAATAAAGGAGTTGCTGGAGATGAAGCCGACCTGCTTCGCGATCTGTTCGATTTTCAGGTCGGAGCGCTTTAGCAGCTCCTTGGCCTGGTTGGTGCGAATGCGTGCGACAAAATGCGACAAAGTCTACATACTTTACGCCGGAAGCTTTTTTGAAGGAGCGGCTGAAGTGGCCGAGCGACATTTTGCATCTGTCGGCAAAGGCTTCCATCGACAAGTCCTCCATATAATGCGCCTCGATATACGCCATAATTTCCCCCAGCACGCTGTCGCGGTTTTCATTGTCTTCAATCATCTGCCCGATATCCTGGCATACGCCGGTAAAGAAATGTTTGAGGTTTTCCATGTCGGCACATTCGGAGAGCGCGTGCGACCAGGCGACGTACAGCTCCAGATTCTGATCGGTCAGGCTGCCCAGTACGCGAATCAAGGCGTTTAAAATGTCATGTCCGAATTGCAGCATCTGGCGTTCGCTGGCCATCTTCTGCGCCATATCGTCGAGTAACACGGACAACGTTTGCGCTAGCAGCCGCGTATCCGGCAGCAGCAGCATATGCCGGGTCTTGTCGGTGTCCTCCTCCGATAGAAAGCACTCGATCAGCTTGCGCTCCTCGGGAATCATCCCGCTTAGCACCTCGATTTCGCGGGTCAGGCTTCTCCACTCCAGCAAGGCGCAGGCTTGCGCGTATCCGGCGCGCAGCTTGACGGGTTCGTGCGCGAGCGGCCCAAGCGCGATCGTTGCCCGCAGGTCGTCGCGGAACAGACTGAGCGCCTGCCGGATTTTTTCGGCTTCGCGGCTGCCGTCCCCCGACTTGTGGAGGTCGAGAAGCTGGACGATGCAGCTCAACCGGTTCTCTTGCAGCTGGGAGATCCATACCTCCGATTCAAGCGCCTCGCCAATCAACGTTTTGATCTTGCTCAGAATCAGGTGCTGCTCGCCGACGGAACGGCCTCCGCCGGGCGGCTTCAGGAAGCGATATTCCACGACAATGACGGCGCTGGCCCTGTCATAGCCAAAAGCCATCCCCAATTCCAACGCATCGCGCTCCATCTGATCTGCATCCTTGATTTCGCCGCCCAGCAGCTTGTTCAGCAGCCGCTCATGCAGCAGGGGCTGCAGCTCGCTGAGCCGGCGATTCATCGAAGCATGTTCGTTCAACGTCGATGACGTCCAACGCTTGATCAGCTGCAGTTCATTTTCATCGGCGACGTGAGCCGCTGCCGAACCGATCAGCCCCGCTTCTTCAAACTGCTGCTTGATGCTGCGAATCGGCAGATACAATCTCCGGCTCAAAAACAGCGATACGACCAGCCCGATCGCCGTGCAGAGGATCAGAAACACAATCGCCAATTGGCGGATGGCGGCAGCCGGCGCCAAAATGGTTTGCAGATCGATCAGAATGACATACGTCCACGCATTAAACCGGGAGTGAATAAACGATAGCTGCGTCGCATCGTCCAGCTTCATCATCGAAGCGACGGTCGGGTCAGCCGATCCATCGGGGATCGCTGCCGCAATTTGCATGCCGTCCACCGGCAACTCGTCCGACTGTGCAACTAGCCTGCCGCCTTCATCCAGGATGGCCGTTTCAAACGGCATGTAGTGATCGATGCGAAGGGCTTCTCCAAGCATTTCTTCCCGCAGGTTCACAACCAGGTATGCGGAAGGCGAGCCGGAATTAAGCGGGTAGCTGACGACAGCCGAAACCAGGCGCTTCGAGGTGTCCAGCCGCGAAGTAAACAACCCGTATTCCTCCACATGAACGCCGGGCAGGAACGTCATCATATGGCGGCCGGCAAACTGCGGATCGACAGCCGGGGCCGAGTCCGCCGCAGGATGCTGCAAAAATTCAAAATAATGCGCGGCGCTCATGGCGCCGATTCCTGTACCGATCACGATATTGGCCTCCGGCACAAATATGTATGCGCTATCAACTATCCGTTTGTTATCGAGCAAGCCGTGCAAATGCTGCTCCACGCCGGCCTGAACTTCAATTCGTTCATACAACATGGGCTGATTAATCAGGTTGATCCAACGCTCGACCGCCACCGAGCCGACCACGCCGACCATATCGGATTGCAGTGAACCGAGAAACTGATCCATTTCCTGGGCGAGCTGATTTTTGATCAGCTGGTGGTTTTTTTCCGCTTCCTGTTCAAATTTATTCACAATATACGTGTAGGTGGCAGCGCTGGCGACCAGCGAGGGGAAAATGACCATTAAGGAAAAACTGAGCATGAACCGCCGGAACAGTTTGTTGGTGTGCGAGTAAGCAAGCAAGCGGCGCAAAGCCTTCATGGGACCACCCTTTAGCTTTTTTTGTTTCATTAAAGTGCAAGGGAGCGGATAATGCGCTGTACGTTTTTTTCCTATCCCGGTTTTTTTCCTGTACGCAGGCGCAAACCCCTTGCCCAGCAAGAAACCGTGATTGGAAAATATGCCGGATTTACGGATTTGCGGAGGAAGTCGTATAGTGGGGAGGCTTGAAAGAAAGCGCTGCCGGTGCGGCATTTAGTCCGGTAGCGCTTTAGGTCCAAGCGATGAATGCGGAAAGGGGGAAAGGAAAACGCGATGAATACATCGGAGTGGCGTCTGTACGTCCGGATGATCGTCAAGGATAAGGTCTTGTATATGTTGATGATTCCCGGATTGCTGTATTATCTCATCTACAAGTACGTTCCGATGTACGGCGTGATTATCGCTTTTCAAAAGTATTCGCTCGGGAAAGGAATTATGGGGAGCGCATGGGTCGGGCTGGAACATTTTCGCAATTTTTTCACCACGCACAATGCCTGGCTGTTGATTCGCAACACCTTGCTGCTTAATGCATATGAGCTGCTGATCGTGTTCCCGGCGCCGATTGTTTTGGCGCTGCTGCTCAATGAACTGCGGCATGTGTTGTTCAAACGATTGGTGCAAACCGTCAGCTACTTGCCGCACTTTATCTCCACGGTCGTCATCGCCGGCATGCTGGTGAACTTCTTGTCGCCTTCGACAGGCATTGTCAATCATTTGCTGATGCGCTTCGGCATTGAGCCGATTTTCTTTATGGCCGAGCCGCAATGGTTCCGTACGATCTACATCGGCTCAGAGCTGTGGCAGAAGGTTGGCTGGGAGAGCATTCTTTATTTGGCGGCGATCTCGGGTATCAATCCGGCATTGTACGAAGCGGCCAAAATCGACGGAGCCGGACGATGGCAGCAGGTGCAGCACATTACCCTGCAAGGCATGATACCGGTCATGGTCGTGCTGTTTATGATCAAGATCGGCAATATTATGGAAATTGGCGTACAGAAAGTCATCCTGTTGTACAATCCGTTGATTTATGAGACGGCCGATGTCATCAACAGCTTTGTCTACCGGCGGGGATTGATTCAGGCGGACTTCAGCTTTGCAACCGCTGTCGGATTGTTCCAATCGGTCATCGGGCTGGTCCTGGTCGTTTTCTTCAATCGCATGGCCAAAAAGTACACCGAAACGAGTCTGTGGTGAAGCTGCGGAAAGGAGCAGAGGCATGTTAACCGGGAAAAAGAAGCGCTCCTATCGCTGGTTTCAACCGGGAGAAGGTGTGCTGTCGCGTTTATTTGATGTTGTCAATGTGATCTTGATGTTGTTGTTGACCGTCATCATGCTGTATCCGTTTGTGTATGTGACGGCAGCGTCCTTGAGTCAACCCGCAATGCTCGCCAGCGGCGCGGTATCCTGGTGGCCGAAAGGCTTCACGACGCTGGCCTACCAGCGTGTAGCGGAGGACCCCTTTATCTGGCTCAGCTATTGGAATACGATAAAATACACCTTGCTGCAAACCCTTTTCGGCTTGCTAGTACACAATAGCTTAAATTCAAGATCACATCTTAGATATTGAGCAATTTGCCGTCAAACGTCCAACGAAAAGGCTTGGCCAAATGTT
>NZ_JACXIZ010000072.1 GCF_014705605.1 Paenibacillus sabuli | reverse complement strand
TTCTCCGCGTCCTCGCTCGTCGTCTGGTACTCGACGTCGGTATCCACCAGCGCCACATTCGTCAGGCGCAGCTCGTTGCTCAGCACGGCCAGGTCCGCATACAGCACCTGGTCGAATTCCGTGCGTGGTATGCCGGCATAGGGGCCGAACTGCCCCCCGGAGAAGGTGCTGTCCATGACATCGATTAGCGGTGCGCCGTTCACGTAGATGCGGTGCCGGTCGTCCAGGACGTGGATGCGAATCGGCGTGTAGGAACTGGGCTGCGTGTCCAGCGCGACGCTTTTGATCACCGTGCGCTTGCCGTTGACGACCTTCACGAGCCGCAAGGTCTCCAGATTCAGCTCCACGCGATACAGATTGCGATGGTCTTGCATCTTATAGGCGAACCCGGAGTAAAGCAGGCTCGAGGGCACCTGATTCAGCCGCATCCGGAACTGGATCTCCACGTTGTCCAGGTTCGGGCCGCCGATCAATTGGTTATCCGTCAGTAGCGGCACGGTGCTGCTCTCGGCGGTTGTGCCGGACTCGAGGTACACCTTGTTCTGCTCCGTTCGGCCTGATCGATCCAATCTAAAACTAATCTGCAGGGCACTCCCGATGGCCGTGCCGTTCAGTATACTACCGGATACATCGCCCTCGTCGTAACTGTTCAGTTGGAACGGATCATAAAATTTCAGCAGCGATTCGGCCCCCGTATCGAGGTTGACCTTGCGCAGCTCGTACGTTCGCCATAATCCATCCGCGTGAGTCAAATAGAAGCCCTGGCTATCCTGATTCACAACAAGCGCCTGCAGGTAGTGGTCCTTCTCCCAAAGCTTGGTGAGTCCAGAGGACCCCCACTTGTAGGCAACCGTTTGACCCTGCGACGTGTTCTGAAACAGCAGGTGTTCCCCGTATTGGTTCCATACCCAATAGCGCGAGATCTCACCGGTGAGATTTTGGGCTACGTTACCGGTCGTCAGGTTCACCACGCCGATAAAGGATGTGCCACCGTCAATCAGCGCGTACCGACCGTCCGGTGAAACCATGACCTCGTAGACGATGTGATAGGGCGGCACAAACGAGACGACGCGCTTGACTTCTTTCGTAATCGGGTTGTAGCGATCGAGCCCTCGCGGGTAGTCCTCATTGTTAAAGTACCAGTAGCCCTGGCGGTCAGTCATGATGAGATTGGAGGCCCACTCCCTGACGGATGTCGGCAGGGTAGCGCTGACCGGCGCTTGCAGATTGGACCATGCATAAAACTGGTCGTCGTATGCATAATCGTACAACGCACTCGTCAGATCTAGTTTCGTCGGTTCCTTTGTTGTCGTTTGATACGGAACGCCGGAAGGCGTGGTAAGGGCGTCAAAAGTGTACCATTCATAGGTTAGATTTCCACCGTTATAGGCGCGCAGTACGACGATGCCTTCTTGCCGGTTCAAAGCGATTAAATCTCGATCTTCTATCGCACGCCTGGAACCGTTCGAACGTTGAATGACATAAATATCGTGATAATAGCCCATTCTGTAGTGCGACCATGATATCAAGAAATCGTCGTTCAAAAATTCGGTTCGATACGAAGCATTCTGCCAGCCTGTGCCTGCGTCTTCGTACTCTCCAGGAACCTGGGCGCTATACGTCCGGCTGATCTGCGAAAGGGTCGGCTGCGGCTCCAGGCCGCCGGTATACGGCACTGCGCCGAGAGCGCCGGTGCTCGGGTTGGCCGACCACGCCTTCACCTTGTTGTTCGTCGCGATGTCCGTGTTTTTCCAGGTGGATAGCATGAACTTCTCGGCCGCTAGCGGAATCTTCGGAATCGCGACCGGCTGCTGCACGGTGGACTGGATATCGAAGGTCACAAACGGCGCGTCGTTGACAACATCGACGATCTCCAACGTACACGCTCGCTTGCCCCAGTCTTCCTCCGCGCACACTTCGTACTGGTACTTCCCCACGCGGCTGAACGTCTCCGTAAACTTGTACTGGCCGTTAATGCTGATGCTCAGCGGCGAATCATTTGTGAAAGAGCCATCGTTGGCCGCGTCGTATCGCCGCTGCACGGTTCGCTTGACGATCTGGTCCCCATCCGGACTGCTGGCTTCCACGGTATACGTGAATGGTGTGTTGCGCACCGCTGTGCGCGAGCCAATCAGCTTGACCTCGGGTGGCAGATCCTCGAGGACGGTCAGCTCGTAGCGGTCGGGCGCGACGGACTTTAGCCCGATTGAATCATAAACATGGAGCGTGATGATCTCTTGCCCTGGCGTCGGGTAGATCTCGCGTACGTTCGTCCACTCGTCCCGGCTATGGTTGATGCTGCGACCAACCGGACTGTAGCTGCGTGAGCTGTCGAATTCGCCTTCGTACGGGCGTCCCTCGACAACGCGCTCCGGCCCGTCGATGAGCGGCACCGGATTCGGCGGGATGACGCGAATGTACGTCGTCGCCTCCGAACAAGCGCCGAGCTCATCGCACATCGTGCCTTTGATGTTGGCATGCATGCCGTGCTGCGACATTGTAATCCCGGATAACCCACGCTGTGGAATCGTTTTGGCCCAATCTGTGCTTTCGGAAAAGTCGAATCCGCGAAACGTGATGCGATCGCCGTCCGGATCGTACGGAGTCGGGACAGAGGGATCATCGATATACACGAGGTCCAGGACGTCGCCTTCCTGCGCCGTATAGACCGGCACCCTCGGGTTGCTCGGATCCACGAAGGCGATCTGGAACACCGGCGGCCGGTTGTCGTCGTCTGTTTCGACCTCGAGCGGCTTCGGCCCGATCCATTCGGATTCGCCGCAATCGGTGAAGATTTTCAAGTACACCTGGTGCGTGCCGGTCTTGATGGCATTCGGATACGTGTCGTGTACGAACTTCGTCGGCGTCGTCATGCCCTCCGCGTTGACATTGCTCGTCGTGCCGGTGGCGACGTGGACGATGCGATAACGGTGTGATTGATACTCGCAGCCGTTCATTTCAAAGTCCGTCGGCACCAGCTCGAACGGATCACGGTATGTAATCGTCCCCGGTACGACCTCGAAGTCGCCGCTGAAGGTGCCGGGCTCGTTCGGTTCGTCTTCTTCGGCCTCATAGTAAAACGATACGTAAGCCGTGCGTTGCGCGGCTGTCAGGTTTACCGGCACCGGGCCGGCATTGCTGTAGGCGCTGCCGTATCCGCTGTAGTAGACGTTGGAGCCCAGCAGCTCGCCATAGCTGGACTCGGGCTGGATCGTCCGGGAGCCCGGCAGCGATTCAACGATCTGCAGCTCCTCGCCGGCCTTGGTGAAGGCCCCGCTGGAACCGGTGCGGACCATGTGCCGGACATGGATTTCGCCGCTGCCGGGGTCGGGCACCTTCGGCTTGTAGTACCGGTACAGGTAGTACGTGTCGAAGTCGCCGGTGTAGGCAAACGCGGGCGGCTCGCCGCTGACGATGCTGCCGCCGCTCGGCGGCGTCCCGGAGGTCGTCTTTTTGTAGCCGACATACTCGTAATCCGGATGCGTCGGCGGCGAGTCGGTGTTGTACGTCTCGCCCTGAATCATTTTGATTTCGCGGCTCGGGAAGGTGGAGGCCAGGCTTTGGCCGGTCGTGGTGTAATAGCGCGTGATGTGGGTGCCGTTGTCGGGGATCTCAATTTCTACCGTGCCGACGAAGTCGACGATGATTGGGAAATTATAAACCATGCCGGGGCTGGCACCACACTTCCCCCCGTCGTAGCCACCAGGAACCCCCTGGCCGGAATAGCCTTCAATTACGACATATGATCCGGATATGGCCGGCTTGCCCTCCATTTCTGGAACCGCCCGATCGGGGTTCATCACCACTGTATTAGGCCGCGGGTTAATAACATCTTCAAGATTATAAATTTTACCGTCCTCACCAAACCAGGCATTTCCCGAAGGGACGGCTACCGTAGTCTCCGTCTTCACCCACGTTTTCCGAGGCTCACCGTGGTCGTCTGCCGCTGTGACGGTGCCCGAAATTTCGCTATACGTGCTCCAGTGGTCGTCAAGATGCTGACACCAGTAGAAGCCCGGAATGCGCTCTGCCTGCGCGGTGACCGTAATCGAGATCGTAGCCGCTGAAACTGTCTGCTTCAGCCCTCCGATCCAGCCGACGACATCCGTTAAGAGCAGCACGGCGATCAACAGCAAGCCGACAATTTGCCGGCACAGCTTACTGGACATTATACTCAACTCTCGGTTTATCTGGGTTAAACAACAAGATATGCGAATCTAAGTTTGAATCGGCTTGGAACATTGTGTAGAAGTAGTCAAGGTTATAGTAGCCATAGATCGTGATTTCATCAGTCCTGCCTTTTTCAGAAAAGTACTGCCCCTTCATGTCATGATGAATTAGACCAAATTTCTCGGTAGGCTCTTCATAAAACAGGGCCGCACTGGGGTTCAAGTGAAAAGTCCGGGTAATCTCATCGCGACCTGCTGTCACCTTTGCCGTCATGTTCACAACGCCAATCAGGTAGCCCTGTTTGTTTGCTAGAAGACGTGGGGCAATCAGATTCCTGTCCCAAAAATACTTCCGCTCGTACATGCTCACCGTATCGCCCTCGAACGGCAACACATACAACCGCTTCAGCGTCACCGTATAGTTGCGCGTCTCCAGCGTGATATCGTCGGTCTTCAGGTTGACTTGCGGCTCCAGGTTGGACACTGCCTGCGCGTTCATGCCGGTCTCGGCCACTTCCTTCAGCTCGCGCAGGTACTGGAAGTCCTCCGGCGCCTTCTCGCGCTTGTCGTGGAAGCTCTTGAGCATGACGACCGCTTCGGCCCGCGTCGCGGTCTTCTCCAGCCCGAACGACGCATCCGGATACCCGTTCATGATGCTTGCGCCATAGCTGAGCGCAATCAAGGGCAGATCGGCCTTCATAATATCCCGATAATCCACGAACGGCAGGTCGCCGTTGTAAAGGCCGCTGAAGGCTTTCAAATACGCCTGGTAGTCCTCGCCCTCCGCAAGCGCTCTGGCGATCATACGGGCCATTTCCAGGCGTGTAACCGCCTGACTCGGCTTAAACCGCGTTCCGAAGTCCGCTTTCGTCACAAAGCCGGCTGCGACCGCGCTTTTAATCGCGCCTTCTGCCCAGTGGCCAGCGATGTCCGTAAACAGCCCCGACTTCGCCGCCGGCAGCTCCGCGATCCGTGCCAGCACGACGACAAATTCAGCTCGCGTAATTGTACCGTTCGGCCGGAAGCTGCCATCGGGGTAGCCGCCGACGTAATCGCGCTTAGCTGCGAAATCAATGGCCCCTTTCGCCCAATGGTCACTTTTCACATCTTTGAACCCTGACGCAGCTGCCGACGTACCTGCGGCCGTGAAGACTAGCATTACTGCAACTACTAGCATTAAGCTTCCAAATTTCCAATTCATTATTATCCTCTCCTTTACGATTTGCGGCCATCAAGGTGCCGCTTGGCAAACGAATACCATGGCCTGAGGTCGCCTCCGAACAAGCGCCGAGCTCGTCGCACATCGTGCCCTTGATGTCGGCATGCATATATACCTTCTAACTTCAAAAAAAAGAAAAGCACACGCAAGAAGGCAAATTTGCCTCTGCAGGTGCTTCCCACATATCTCAAAAATGTATGAGCCTATTGTACCAACATTTCCTATCTTGCACAATGTTTTTTTCCACTGTACGCTGTTTCCAATCGGCGACTTGTCCATTTGCCTCCGTCCGGTCCTCCTCCGGCACGGACGGTGACGCTCGCTTATCGCCCGATCGCCATGCCGTCGCCGCGCGGGTCCGCCGCGCCGCCGAGCAGGCCGTCGGCGCCGATCGTGATCGCCTGCGCCGTGCCGGTGCCCAGGTCCCACGGCGACAGCAGCTCGACCTTGTGCCCCATAGCCCTCAGCTGCCGCGCCTGCTCGCCGTAGCCGCGATCCTCAATGCGCAGCGCATCGCTCGCCTCGCCCCAGGTGCGCCCGTAGATCCAGCGCGGCAGGGCCAGCGCCTGCTCCGCGTCGCAGCCGAAATCGAGCAGCCCGGTCAGCACCGACAGCGAAGTCTGGGGCTGCCCCTCGCCGCCCTGCGTGCCGAGCAGCGCATGGGGCCGACCGCCCCGCAGCACCATGCCCGGCATGAGCGTGTGGAACGAGCGCTTGCGCGGCGCGAGCACATTGGGCTGGCGCGGATCGAGCGCGAAAAAGGAGCCGCGATTCTGCAGCAGCACGCCGGTATCGCCCGCGGTATACCCCGCGCCAAAGTCGAAGTACAGGCTCTGGATGAACGAGACGCAGTTGCCCTCCTCGTCCACGACGGCGGCATAGGCCGTATCCTGGCCGATCGGAGGGGAGGCGAGCGGCGAGGCTGCGGCCCCCGCCGCCTCGATGGCGGCGTACAGCTCGGCGGCATAGGGCTTGGACAACAGCCGCTCGAGCGGGATATCGGCGAAGTCCGGGTCCGTCAGATAGCGGTCGCGATCGCGAAAGGCCGCCTTCACCACCTCCGCCATCAGGTGAAAAAATTCAGCCGATTCGCGGTGCATCGCCCCCAGCTCGACGCGCTCCAGCATGTTCAGCATCAGCAGCAGCGAGAAGCCCTGCGAATTGGGCGGCATCTGGAGCACATCGTAGCCGCGATAAGTCGTCCGCAGCGGCGTCACCCACTCGGCGCGGTGGGCCGCGAGATCGTCCATCGTCAGCACGCCGCCGTCGCGCGCGATTGCCGTCGCCAGCTCGCGCGCCAGAGCACCGTTATAGAAGTGGTCGCGGCCGCCGGCGGCGATGCCGCGCATCGTCGCGGCCAGCTCCGGATGGGTCAGGCGCGCGCCGATGTCCGGCACCGCGCCCCCTGGCAGATAGGTGCGGGACAGGCCCGCATCGTTGCGCAGCAGCGGCTCGTCCTTGACAATCCAGTGCCGCAGTCCCGGCGATACCGGGAAGCCGCGCTCGGCGTAGCCGATCGCCTCCTCCAGCAGCTCGTCCCACGGCAAGCGGCCGTAGCGCTGCGACACCTCCCACCAGGCGTCAACCATGCCTGGCACGGTAATCGCCGAGCCAACGCCGCGCTGCGGGATTGCGTCCAGACCACACCCGGTATAGAGCGCCGGCGTACACGCCGCCGCCGAGCGGCCGCTGCCGTTGAGCCCGCGCACCTCGCCGGTGCGCCCGTCGCGCAGCAAAAAAAACGCGTCCCCGCCGATTCCCGTCATATGCGGATAGACGACGCCGAGCGTGGCGCTGATTGCCACCGCCGCGTCGAATGCGTTGCCGCCGCGCGCCATTACGGCGCTGCCGGCGGCGCTTGCCAGCCGATGCGGCGATGCGATCATGCTGCGATATCCCATGGCAAGCCCTGAATTCATATCCCTTCACTCCTCGTGTAGTATTGAAGTGCCGTCTGCACGGCCTCGCCGGCAGGCAGCCTGAGGCCGTGACGCAGCAGCGCCGCCTCGAGCGCGCCGAGCGTCAGCAGCACGTTGCGCCGGCTACAGCTGTAGCCCATCGTGCCGATGCGCCAGATCATCCCCTTGAGCGGGCCGAACGAGCTGGCGATCTCAATGCCGAACTGCTCGAGCAGCAACGCCCGCACCGCTTCGCCGTCGATGCCGTCCGGAATGCGGACGCAGGCGACGACCGGCAGCCGCGAGACGCGCTCGCCGTAGAGCTGCAGCCCCATCGCCTCGAGCCCCGCCGCCAGCGCCCCGCCGTGCAGCAGATGGCGCGCATGGCGGGCCGCCAGCCCCTCCTCCAGCGCGAGCCGCACGCCCTCGCGCAGCCCGTACAGCATCGAGGTCATCTCCGTATGATGATTGAGCCGCGCCGGGCTCCAGTAATCCTGCAGCTGGCTGAGATCCAGGTAGTTGCTGCGGATATGGCGCTCCCGCGGCAACATCCCGGCCTGCGCGTCCGCAATCTGCCGCGCCGCCTGCGCCTCCCCGCCCTCGGGCGTACGCAGGCCGCGCTCGATACGGCGGCGCGCCAGCAGCTTGCGCTCGGCCGCGTCGTTGTACGTCAAGGGCGCCATGCCGGGCGGCACGGACAGGCACTTCTGCGTGCCGCCGACCACGGCGTCGAGCTGCCAGGCATCGGTCTCGACCGGGACGCCGCCGATCGTCGCCACTGCGTCGACGACCAGCAGCACGCCGCGCGAGCGGCACGCCGCTCCGATCTCGCGCAGCGGCTGGAGCTGGCCGGTCGACGTCTCGCCGTGCACGAGCGCCACGACCGCGGGCCTGACGCGATCGATCGCCTCGATCACCTGCTGCGGATCGAAGACGCGTCCCCACTCCTGTTCGATCACGCTCACTTCGGCGCCGTAGCGCAGCGCGATCTCGTGCAGCAGATGGCCGAAGCGGCCGAAGATCGGCACCAGCACCCGCTCCCCCGGCTCGATCAGCGCCGCCAGCGCGGCCTCCAGGCCGGAGCGGGACGTGCCGTCGACCGGATAGGCCCAGCCGTTGGCGGTGGCGAAGAGCGCCCGCAGCATCTCCATCGTCTCATTCATCAGCGCCGTGAACGCCGGGTCGAACTGCCCCAGCATCGGGTAGGACATCGCCCGCAGCACGCGCGGGTCCGCCTCCACCGGGCCGGGGGTCATGATCGTGCGCGGCGGCGGCGCGAGCTCGCGGTAACGCGTCATGGCGCATCCTCCTCATAAGCTAATCGGTACAGCAGCTCGGCCAGCACCAGCGCGCCTGCGGCCAGGTCGCGAGGGTCCGTATATTCGCGCGGCGCGTGCGAGATCCCGCCCCGGCTCGGCACGAACAGCAGCGCCGTCGGGCAGCACGCCGCGAACATCTGCGCGTCGTGCCCGGCTCCGCTCATCATGCGCTGCGCCTCGATGCCCGCCTCGGCGCATACGGCGCCGAGCTCGCGGAGCAGCCGCGGGTCCATCGGCACCGGCGACTCGCGGAACCACTCCTCGGCGCCGAGCTCCAGGCTCCGCTCCCTCGCCAGCTCCTCGAAGCGCAGGCGCATCCAGGCGCAGAAGGCATCCAGCTGCGCCTCGTCGACATGACGGGCGTCGACCGTGAAGGCCACGCGTCCGGCCACGACGTTGGGCACATTGGGCGCTATCTCCATCCGACCGACCGTCGCTACCAGCGGCGCGCCCAGGCGCAGCGCCTCGGCCTCGAGCGCCAGCGCCATCGCGCAGGCCCCCTGCAAGGCGTCGCGGCGGCCCGTCATCGGGGTCGTGCCTGCGTGATTGGCCTCGCCCGTCACCTCGAAGCGCAGCCGCCGCTGGCCGGCGATCGCCTCGACGAGGCCGAGCTGGGCGCCCGCCGCCTCCAGCAGCGCCCCCTGCTCGATGTGCGCCTCGACGAAGGCGCCGATATCGGTGCGGCGGCTGAGCGAACCGGACCCGGGGCCGAAGCCGCAGCCCCGCATCGCCTCCTCGAACGGCACGCCTGCGCCATCGACCAATCCCGTCAGCTGAGCGAAGCCGCGTGCGCCGGTGATGCTGCCCGAGCCCCAATAAGCCAGCGGGAAGCGGCTGCCCTCCTCCTCGCACAGCGCGACCACCTCCAACGTGCGGCGCGGCTGGCCGAAGCGCGCCTGCAGATAGCGCAGGGCGACCATGCCCGCCGCCACGCCGTAGGCTCCGTCGTACATGCCGCCCTGCACGACCGTATCGATATGCGAGCCGGTGACGATCGCAGGCGCCGACGAGTCGGCGCCTGCGAGGCGGCCGTACAGATTGCCAACCTCGTCGAAGCGCGCGTCCAGGCTGCTCGCCGCCATGCGCTCGCGCAGGGCCAACTGCGTTCGCAGCCAGGACGGGCTGTAGAGCAGCCTTGTCACGCCGCCGCCCGCGTCCGCCGCGAGCGAAGCGAGCCAGTCCAGCAGCGCCGTCAGCTCCTCCGCCAATTCGCCAAGCAGCGCTTCCCGCTCCCGGCGATCCGGGCAGACATGCTGCGTCATCGCGGCTCCCTCCTGTCTCTCGTTATGTCTGGATCGGCCGCATCCACATGCCTGCCGCCGCGCCGCGAATTCCCTCTTCAGCGGTATAGACGAGCCGGCCCCGGGACAGGGTCGCCGTCACCTTGCATCGCATCGTGTCGCCAATATACGGGCTGTGCCGGTGGCGCTGCAGCAGATGCGCCGCCGTGAGCCGGTACGGCCGATTCGGATCGACGAGCGCCAGATCGGCGTCGGCGCCGAGCCGAATCTCGCCCTTGCGCGGCGCCAGCCCGAGCCGGCGCGCAGGCCCGGTCGCCAGCAGCCGCGCCAGCAGCGGCAGCGGCAGCCCGCGCGCCAGGTGACCCTCGCCGACGATGAGCTCCAGCGAGCTCTGCGCTCCCGCGATGCCGCCCCAGGCGTCCATGATCGTCGCCCCCTGCTTGAGCTCGAGCGGGCACGGCGAGTGGTCGGAAGCGATGAAGTCAAACGCCCCCTGCGCCGTCAGCGCCCACAACCGTTCGCGCTCCTCCGCGCTGCGCAGCGGCGGGGCGCACTTGGCGACCGCGCCGCGCGTCAGCAGCGTCTGCTCGGTGAGCATCAGATAGTGCGGGCACGTCTCCAGCGTCACATCCGCCCCCGCCCTGCGAGCGGCCATGATCGCCTCCGCCGCCGCAGCTGTGCTGATGTGCACGAAGTGCAGCGCGCAGCCCGTCTGCTCGGCGTAGAACAGCGCCCGTCGCACCGCCTCCAGCTCCGCCACCGGCGGCCGGGACGCGGTGTAGCCGGCCGCGCCGGTGCGGCCTGCGGCGCGCATCGCCGTAGCCAGCGATGCCGTCAGCGGCTCGCTCTCGGCATGTAGCGCCAGCACCCGGCCCAGCCGCGCCAGGATGCGCATCCCCTCCAGCAGCGTCAGGTCGTCGACCTCGCGGAAGGCCTCCTCGCCGGGATCGCCAGGCGAGGACATGAAGGCCTTGAAGCCGGCGACGCCGGCCTCTGCCAGCGCCTCCAGCTCCTGCAGATTGCCGGGGACGAGTCCGCCCCAGAGCGCATAATCGATGTGCGAGGCACCGCGCGCCGCCTCGAGCTTGCGCGTCAGCGCGTCGGTCGTGACCGTGGGCGGGATGCCGTTGAGCGGCATGTCGACATACGTCGTGCAGCCGCCCGCCGCCAGTGCTGCGGAGCCGCTGGCGAAGCCTTCCCAGTGCCCCATGCCCGGCTCGTTGAGATGCACATGCGCGTCGATCATGCCCGGCATCACGATCAGGCCGTCCGCCGCCAGCGCCGGGCTCCCGTCCTCCGGGAGCGCCCCCAGCGCCGCGATACGTCCGTCCCGAATGCCGATATCGAGCGTCTGCACAGCATCCGCCAGCACGACGCGTCCACCGCGGACGATCAGGTCCCATTGTGCCTGCTGCGTATGCATAGACCTGCCTCCTCCCTGCAGCGAATCGTCTATTTCAATTGCAAGATCGAGTCTCGTTCGCCAGCCGCCGATCGGCTGGAGCGGGCGACGCCACTCAGTCCAGCGGCATCGCGATGAATGCCGGGTCGACCGCCTCCAGCAGGCTCAGATCGTGATAGGAGGACGCCTCCGGGATCGACGCAATATTGCCGACTGAGAGCAGGTACTCGCCGACCGCCGGTCCGTTGCTGCCGTTCACGTAGGCATCTCCGACCTCCATCGAGTAGACGTTGCGGTTCATGATCTCGGTCAGCTCCTCCTCGCTCAGGTGGAGCTCCGGCGCCAGCACGGCGATGGCATCCCCGCGATTGTCGTTGATGTAATCCGTCGCCCGGCTCAGCGCGCGCAGCACGGCCTTGAGCGTATTCGGGTGGTCCGCGAGGTACTTGTCGCTCACCTGAATCGTCGTATGCACGCTCATCCAGTCTACGTCGCCCTGCTTATCCGGCAGCTCGGCTTTGGTGCCGCTGAAGAGGAACTTGCCGCCATTCTGGATCGCTTTCGTAATGAACGGCTCCCAGGCCGCCATCGCATCGATATCGCCGCGTTCCAGCGCCACCACCGCGTCGCTCGGCGCCAGATTGACGTACTTGATCTTGCTCGCGTCCACGCCGAGCTCGTCGGCCATGTTATTGATCGCGATCATGACGTCCGCGCCGCTCGGGATGCCGATCGTCTTGCCCTCCAGATCCTTGGCGCTCGTCAGCTCCAGATCGGCGCCGCCGACGACGGCCTGCGTACCGGCAATCTGCGCCAGCGGGGCGATGATCTTGACCGGGACGTCGGTCGACTTGAGGATGATGTCCATGAAGTTCGTCTGAATGCTGACCGGGGCGCTGCCGCCCGCGACCATCGGACCGATATCCGGACCGCTCTCGATCAGCTTGCTCTCCACCGTCAGGCCCTCGTCCTCGAAGTACCCGAGCTTGTCGGCGATGATCTGCTGCGAGGAGATTTGCGCGTCGCGGACGCCGACCAGCGTCAGCTCCGTCGTCTCCAGCTCCTCCGCCGGCTCGGACGCATCCTCGTCTTCGGCAGGCTCCGCATTAGCCGGCGTGACGCCGCCTTCCTCCGCCCCATTCGTCTGCGCGCCGGTACTCGCCGACGTCTCATTCGTCGGCTCGTTGTTCGCGCCTCCGCAAGCCGCCACGACCATGGCGATCAGCAGCAGTACAGCCCCCAATTTTAATCCGGTCAGCATCTTCTTCATTTTTGAAATCCCTCCACAGTATAGGATAAACTCTCTCTTTTCTCCTTCTCCCTGATGACTGACGTTGCGGTCAATGGACGCTTGCCAGAGGCCCGGCGCTTATTTTTCTACCGCATCCCGCAGGCCGCCCTTGCGCCAGGCCATGACCCTCCTCTCCACGAGTCTGAGCGCATATGCGAACAGGCTGTATTCCAATCCAATCAGGATGATGGCCACGAACATGTTGGTGATCTTGAAGTAATTGCGCGCGTCGACGATGATATAGCCGAGCCCGCTGTCCGCCCCCATCATCTCCGAGACAATCAGCGCCGAGAACGACAGGCCGAGACTGACCTGCGCGCCGACGAGAAAGTTCGGGATCGCCGAGGGCAGCATGACCCGCATGAAGACCTGACGTTCCGAAGCGCCCAGGCTGAGCGCCGAACGAATCAGCGTCGAGGGCACAGACTTGAAGCCGTCCACCGTATAGACCAGCACAGGGATGAACGTCGTCCAGGCAATCAGCAGAATCTTGGGGAATTCACCGATGCCGAACCAGATGATGAACAACGGCAGCAGCGCCAGCGCCGGAATCGGCCCGACCAGATTCAGGATCGGCGAGAACCAGAGCTCCACGAGGCGAAACTTGCTCATCAGCACCCCGATCCCGACGGCCGCGACGCAGCCGATGACGAAGCCGATCAGGATGCGCACCGTGCTGGCGGCGATGCTCTCCAGCAGCACGCCGCTCTCCGCCAGCCGCCAGGCTTCCTGCACGAGCACGCTCGGCGCGGGAAGGAAGCGCGGATTGAACAGCTCGATGCTCGCATTGAGACGGGAGAACAGCTCCCAGATGACGAAGAACAGCAGCGTCGGCAACAGATTGTATTTCTGCAGGAATCGGCTCCACTTCCCCTGCGCGCGCAGCCGGGGCGCCGGCAGCGTCGGGTTAACAGGCTGTTCCTGGTCCGGCGCTTGGGCCAGCGGCGGCGCGGCGGCCTCCTTCATGGTCGGCAGCTTGGCTTCGTTCACGTTACGTCCCCACCTTTGCCACCAGCTCGAGTTGCGCGTCGTCCATCAGCACGCACTCGATGCGGCTCATCATCTCGCCGAAGCCGGCGGAATGGGAGGTGCGGGGCTGCTTGATATCGACCTCGAAGATGCCCGCGATCTCGCCATGCTTCATGACGACGACCCGGTCCGCCAGATACACCGCCTCGCTGATGCTGTGCGTCACGAACAGCACGGTCGGCTTGAGCTGGCTGCAGATCTTCTGCAGCTCCACGCGCATCGTCTCGCGTGTCAGCACGTCCAGCGCGCCGAACGGCTCATCCATCAGCAGGATATCCGGCTGACTGGCCAGCGCCCGCGCGATCCCGACCCGCTGCTTCATGCCGCCCGAGAGCTCGGCCGGATAGCTGGCCGCCGCTTGCTCCAGCCCGACCAGCTTCAAGTATTGCATCGCGATTTCGCGCGCCGCGGCCTTCGGCTTTTTTTGCACGCTCGGGCCAAAGGCGATGTTGTCGAGGATCGTCAGCCAAGGGAAGAGCGCATGGTCCTGGAACACCATGCCGCGCGCCTTCGAGGGACCCTTGACGAGCTGACCGTCGACAGTGATCGCGCCGCGGTCCGGCAGCAGGTACCCCGCCACCATGTTCAGCAGCGTCGACTTGCCGCAGCCGCTGTGCCCAAGAATGCAGACAAATTCGTGCGCCCTTACCGAGAGGTTGATCTCCCCCAGCACCGTCCGATTGCCGAAGCGCTTGCCGACCTGATTGACCTCCAGCTTCATCAGCCTCACCCCAGTTTTGTCAGTTTTACTCACATGTTTTTTCCATAACCTAACTATATCGGGCGCGAATCCAAATGTCATTGTACGATGAATCCAAAAAGATCCGGCTCTTTTTGCGCATCTTAACCAAATAATCGTTCACACCCTTCTGTTTTCGTGGTATATTTATTGACACAGGAAGGGGCGAGGAGCATGTTTTTGAAGGATTTGATCGGATTGCCGATGTATGCCGACGCCAAGGTAGTGGCCGGCGGCGACGGGATGGCGGGCAGCGTCTATTCGGTGAATATCATGGACGCGCCGGACATCATTCATTTCCTCAAACCGCACGAGCTGCTGCTGACGACCGGCTACGCCATCAAGGATCGGCCGGGCGCGCTGCTGACGCTGGTCCAAAGCATGGCCGAGGTCGGCTGCGCCGGCTTGGCCATCAAGACGCGCCGCTTTTTCGACGAAGTGCCGGCCGACGTGCTGCGCTGCGCCGACGCGCTGCAATTCCCGGTCATCGAGCTGTCGCTGGAGCGCTCGCTCGGCGAGATCGCCAATCTGTCGCTCAGTCATATCCTGGAGAAGCGGACCGACGAGCTCCATTATGCCATGTCCATCCACAAGCAGCTCACGCAAATGATCATGCGCGGCTCGACCACCGAGGAGCTACTGAACGCCCTCGCCGAGCGGATCGAGGCCCCCGTGCTGCTCGCCGACCGCCATGCGTCGCTGCTCGCCCGCAGCGCCGGATGCGACGCCGCGTGGCACGCACGGCTGCTGCCGCAGCTGAGCGCAGCCGGAGAAGACGGGACCGAGCCGCGCGCCGTTACGCTGCAGGAGGGCGGGCGCGTCTACACGGCCGAGCTGCACCCGATTGTCACCTTCCAGCCCGAGGGCGATCTGATCGCAATCGTGCAAAGCGGCCACCCGCAGCTCAATCTGATCCGGCACGCCGTCGAGCAGGCCGCGGGCGTGCTCGGCCTGGAGCTGGTCAAGCGCCAGGCCGTCAAGGAGCGCTCGCGCCGCTACAAGAACGAATTTTTTTGCGACTTTGTCGACGGGCGCATTACCTCCGAGCAGGAGCTGGCGCATCGCAGCAAGCACTACCGCCTGCTGCACCACAGCGCGTATCTGTGCGCCTTCGTCCGGCGCGACGACGAGGCCGCCTTCCGCTCGACCGCGCACGGCGCGCTGCTGGCGGAGGGCGGCCGCCGGATCTCCGAGCGCGACCGGCTGTACCAGCTGCTCAAGGAGGCGGCCACTCGGCTCGGTCTGCGGTTCGTGCTGTTCCCCAAGGACGACGGCTTTTGCTTCCTGATCGGACGAATGGAGGAGGGCGCCAATGCGCAGAAGGAGGAGCGTACCTTCCTGAGCATGCTGGAGGAGATCGTCGGGCGGCTGCATGAGGCGCATCAGATCCCGATCTCGATCGGCGTCGGCAATCCGGTGCCGCAGCTGACCGACATCCCGCTCTCGTACCGCGAAGCGACCGAGGCGCTCGCCTCCGGCTGCAAGGCCGGCAAGCGCCGTTTCGTCCAGCCGTACCGCGCCAAGGATCTGGGCAGCCTGCTGCGCATGCTGCCCAAGGAAGAACTGAGGGAATATTACGAGGAGACCTTCCGCGCCCTGCTCGCGGTCGGCGGCAAGGAGCGCGAGGACCTGATGCGCACCCTGTACGTCTACTACGATACGCACTGCCAGTTGGCCGAGACGGCCAAGCGGCTGTTCGTGCATCGCAATACGGTGATCTATCGGCTCGACAAATGCGAGCGCCTGACCGGCCGGCCGCTGCGCGACCCGGCGGAAAGCCTGCGGTTCCGCACCGCCTTCGCCGCCGAACGGCTGCTCGAGCCCGATCAACTGCCGCGATACGTGCTGTACCCGCCGGGCGCGACCAGCAGCGGCACGTGATAATGCGCGTGGACGGCGCCGATCCGGAAGCGAATCGGCACCGTCTCCAGGAACGGCCCGTCCGGCTCGCCGCCGGGCTCCGGCTGGACCCGGTCCTGCGCCGCCGCAGGCTCCGCGGACGCGGTGGCCGCCTCTTGCTGCGCTGCAGACGCGTCCGCGGGCGCCTCGCCCCGCGCCCCGCTCTCCGCACGGGCGCGCTCGCGGAAGTACGCCTCTACGAAAAACACCAGCTCGTATACGCCCGCCGTCATTGCTCCACCCTCCAGCAGCGGCCGGTCCGGACGGCCGTCCGGACCGGCGCTCGTCGTCAGCAGCAGCGCGCGCACCCCGTCGGGACGATCGCGCCATAGCTGCAGGCGCATGCCCGCCGCAGGCTCCCCGCGCATCAGATCGAGCACGTGGGTCGTCAATTGACCGTTCATCGCCTCTCCTCCTCTCGTCGCAAATCCGCGCGCGTCATGGACAAGCCCTGGAATCCGTACGGCGGACGCGGCTCCGTATAGACGGCCCGCCCGCCCTCGTCCGGCTCGACGACCGCTTCCCACGTCCGATTGGCCGAAGTGAAGCGCACCTCCTCCAGCTGTGCAAACCGCCGCAGCAGCTGCAAGCCGATCTGCCAGATCAAGTGTTGAATGGACGGGGAATGGCGCGCGTGAAACACCTGCTGCGCCAGATCCCGCACCTGGGCCGCCGCGACGTATCGGCCCCGCTCCGCATCCAGCGCGTCCTCGGGGTCGGCATAGCGCCAGCCGACGTCGAGCTCGATATGGAGCGGTCTGTCGGCGCTGTCCGGCAGGGTCGTATAGGCATCGCGGATGAAGCCTTGGAACGAGCTGCCGCTCACCTTGATCAGCCGCAGCTCGCTCAGCCCGCTCTCCTGCGCCGCCAGCGACGCACTCCCGTCTGCGATGCGCGTCAAGGTCAGCTCGGCGCGGAGCCGTTCGCCGCGTGAGGCCCGGTAGACGAGCCCGCTCGGCGCCGGACCGTCCGCGCCCGACAGCAGCGCCGGCTCGAACGGCAGCCGCTCGGCCGACAGCTTGACCTCGCCGACATGCGCATACGTGTCGAGGAAGCGCCGCCCCAGCGCGGCCAGCAGCCCCTCCGTCGTCGCCCCGTCGTAGGCGGCCGCCTGCCGCAGGATGAAATTTTTCATGGAATCGGTCGCCACGATGCGCGCATTGTCCCCTTCCGCGAAGGAAGAGAAGAACGCGTCGCCGCCCGCAGCGAACGTGATGCGATGGGCGAAAATCACGCCGTCCTCCCCCGTCCACGTCGATTCGGGAATCGGCCGGACAGTCAACGGCCTGGCATACGTCCGGTAGACAAACACATCGTCCTTGCCGTAATACATCGTTCTTCCGTCGCTCGCTTGCATCTCTTCCATTCCTCCTTCTCTCCCTGCCTCACCGTCGCCTATGCGCGGTCGCCCTCGCCCAGCCGCTCGTCAAGCCGCAGCCCGGCGATCGTCAGCACTTCCTCGATGGCAGCCGCGCGCTCCTCGGCCGCCGATCGTCCCAGCCGCGCGCGCAGCGCCTGCAGCACCTCGGCCGGCTGCCTGCCCTTGACCGCGATAATGAACGGGAAGCCGAAGCGCGCGCGGTAGGCGCGGTTGCCCTCTTCGAATGCCGCTTGGCGCGCGTCGTCCAGCCGGTCCAGGCCGGCCCCCCGCTGCTCGGCGGCCGATGCGGCGGTCAGCCGCTGCCGCGCGCCCAGCTCCGGGTGAGCCCGCAGCAGCGCCAGCTGGCGCTGCAGCGGAGCGCTGCGCACCGCATCGGC
>NZ_JACXIZ010000071.1 GCF_014705605.1 Paenibacillus sabuli | reverse complement strand
ACCTGCGTCCGCGGCGCCTGTGGCCGGCAGCGGCGACCTCGCGCAGCCGGGCGCGCCCGGCGCAGCGCGGGCGGCGCTCGCGGGCCGGGACTGGGTGTTCGTCGCGGGCACCTTTTACCGCATGCGCTTCGGTCCCGATGCCGAGCGGCTCTGGCCGCTGGTCGAGCCGTCGACCTTCGGGCCGCCGGAGCGCGCCTACGGGCATCGGCTCGGGCCCTGGTACGGCGGCGCGCTGACGCGCGCTCGCGATCGCGGAGCCGGCGCGGCGCTGCCCTGGCAGGCCGGTGCGCTTTACCTGCGCTACGGCTATGAGGATCACCGGCGACTGCTGCTCCATCTGCTCGATCGGCTCGGCGTTCGCCATGCCGTGGAGACCGATGCGCCAGAGCAGGTCGAGCTATGCTGCGGCTACACGCCACAGGATGAGCTGCTGCTCCAACTGCTGAATCTGTCCGGCTTCAACGGCGTCACCTACCGCGAGCCGCTGCCGATCGGACCGATTCGGATCGCGGTCCGGGATGGCGGCCTGTACGCGCGTGCCCGGCTGCTGCGCAGCGGAGCCGAGCTGCCGCTAGTCGCGGAGACGCAGACGGGGAGCTTGATGGTCGAGCTGCCGCTGCTGCGGGACTACGAGGCGATTGTGCTGGAACGCTGAGCGCGATTCCAAATAGACCCTTGCCAAATTGTTGCTCGTGAAGCCGAGCCGAATAGTTGTGATATCAAAGAGGCGCCCGCACCAGCGGGCGCTTTTTCAACGCTCCAAACGCTCCAAACGCTCCAAACGCTCCAAACGCTCCAAACGCTCCAAACGCTCCAAACGCTCCAAACGCTCCAAACGCTCCAAACGCTCCACCGCTCCAAACCGCTTGATGACGGTGCGATCGATGCAACGCACCTCCTTTTAGCTGATTTACACTGCCGGTACATGCTGAGAAGACGCTCCGTGCGGCCTGCCTTCGTTTGGTGGACCTCGTTGGGTGCATGATCTGTGTAAATCCGTAAGTCCAGCCTCCGGGTTCGGGCTAAGCGTCGCGGGCGCCGACACGCGAGCGCAACAAAAAGATTGACGGCCAAGTTTCCCTCGGTATAAAATGTTTCTCAGGGTAAACATTTTGGCTGCGCTGCATATAATGCAATGCAGTTGCACCTATACACCTGCGAAACTATAAAAAGAATGGGGATTGGACGATGGACGACAACCTGCTGTTTGCCTTTTCACTGACGTTATTGGCGGGGCTGGCGACGGGGATCGGCAGCTTGATTGCCTTCTTCGCCTCGACGACCAATACGAAGTTTTTGTCGCTCTCGCTTGGCTTCTCGGCCGGCGTCATGATTTATGTCTCGATGATCGAAATTTTCGTCAAGGCGCAGGTTGCGCTCGTCGCCGAGCTGGGCGTGCGCCCCGGCAACTGGGCGACCGTCGGCGCGTTTTTTGGCGGCATACTGCTGATCGCGATGATCGACCGCTTCGTCCCGAAGCAAGGCAACCCGCACGAGATGAAGAAGGTGGAGGATGCCAGTCGGCCGGTGCGCAATCCGGAGCTGCTGAAGATGGGCACCTTTACCGCGATCGCGATTGCCATTCACAACTTTCCGGAGGGCATCGCGACCTTCACGTCGGCGCTCCAGGATCCGGCGCTCGGCATCGCGATCGCAGTAGCCATTGCGATTCACAACATTCCCGAGGGCATCGCGGTCTCGGTGCCGGTCTATTATGCGACGGGCAACAAGCGCAAAGCATTCAAGCTTTCGTTTCTCTCGGGCCTCTCCGAACCGGTCGGGGCGCTGATCGCGTTTCTGATCCTGATGCCGTTCCTGAATGATATTATGTTCGGCGTCATTTTCGCCGCGGTGGCCGGCATCATGGTATTCATCTCGCTGGACGGCCTGCTGCCCGCGGCCAAGAAGTATGACGAAGGCCATCTGTCCATCTATGGCTTGATCGGCGGAATGGCCTTGATGGCGCTGAGCCTGCTGCTGTTTATTTAGCGGCCTAGCGGCAGTCTTCCGACAATTTGTCTGATAATTCGAATTTTTTTGCAACGTTTCGCCCTGCTTATTCGTCTTATTAGTATAGACAATGCCCTCACGCCGGATTCAAGCGGCGTAAGGGCGGGTAACGAGGGATAATAGAAGTGGCTGAACGGGCCGGGCTGCAGCAATTGGCAGCCGCGGCGCCGAGGCCGTATCGCAGAACGGGGAGGGCGAATCATGCGAACACGCGCGGCGAACAACGGGAGACGGATCGGACTGACCATAGCAAGTGTAATGCTGGTACTGGCCTTATTCAGCGCGGCCACGACGGCGGACAGCGAGTATGTGCCGGTCGAGCCGGGACCGGACAAGCACGCCGCCTACATAGAAGGGCTGGGCTGGACGGGCAGCGGGCGCCTCGTGCTGCAGATCGACGAGATCGGCTGGTATGAGGGCGAGGCGGCGGCGGCCCTCTTCCGCGAGCGCGAGCCCGATGCCGGGATCGAGGCACCGCCTAACGGCTACTATATCACCAACGACAGCGCGCAGCTGCGCGAGCTGCCGGTGGCGGCGGACGCCGAGGTGCGGATGCAGCTGTACGATCGCACCGGCGATCCGCTGGAGGCGGATATCGTCTGGAACGAGCGAATCAGCGTCGAGCGCTTAGCCGAATTGTTGCAGGAGGGCGGGGAGCTGGATATTCGTGAATTCCCTTACCACTTGACCGTGCGCGGCGGCGAGATTATCGAGATCGTCCAGCAGTATGTGCCTTGATTGGCCATGAGAAGGCCTGCCGCAGCGGTGGCTGCAGCGAGAGTAAAGGCCCGGGAGCTTGCTCCCGGGCCTTGCCTGTTTGGGCCTGGTCTTTAATGAGGCCGATAGATCGCAGTTCATTGTCTTCTTCGCCTTCCTCGCGCAGCGGGATGCGCAGCGCGACTATCGTGCCAGTTCCGTATTTCGACAGGATGCGCACGCCCGCGGCTGCGCCGTACATGCGGCGCAACCGCTTGTGCGTATTCGCCAGTCCGATATGCTGTCCGCGCTCTGCGATGGCCGCGGCGGCGTCCTCATCCTGCGCCTCCAGTCTGCCGCGCAGCGCCTGCAGCGCCAGCATCTCCATATAGCGCAGCCGATACGTATGCTCGGATAGCTGCGTTTTCAAGTAATTTTGCTCGAGGAACGTCTTAATCATATTCTGCAAGATAAAGCTGTACTCGTCAGTGACGCGCCCTTCGCGCAGCGGCGGCGGCAACGGCTTGCCCTGCTTGGCCGCGGTGATGAGCGAGGTGATGCTCTTGAGATTCGCATAGTTGCGCTTGCTGAGCACGTAGGCAATGGCAATGCCGAGCAGCAGCGACAGTCCGAGCAGTACAAAGAGCGGCGGCCAGGACGTGCTGCTGAACATCGATCCCGGCCTGTACAGCGAGCTGTTCAAGTATTACGTGCGTCAGCAGACGGGTAACCAGTTCATTCAGGACGACTATACGCTCGGCTTCGAAGAGGCGGCGCAGGAGATGATCGCGTCGCTTAACGCGAAGCTGCAGGAGCTCAAGAGCAGTCAATAATGCATGCGCCGGGCGGGCGCGACGCAGTCGCTGCCCGCCCGCTGTAAGGAAAGGAGAGGCCGCCAAATGAAAGGACAAGCGACTGCGCTGTCGCCCGCCGCTCGCGCCTGCGGCGCAGGCGCGAGCGGGGCAAATACACAGGCCTGTTGTACATCGCGCCGTGGCTGGTCGGATTTCTGGTGTTCGAGCTGTATCCGCTGATCTTCTCGTTCTTCTATTCGTTCACCGACCTCAATCAGCGGTTTAAAGGGATCAACGCCTTCCGCACGATCTACTATTTGCCGTCGATCATGGGCGGCAGCGTCGCCGTCGCCATCTTGTGGCGCTTCATCTTCTCCCGCGACGGCGTCGTCAACCTGATGTCCGCGCGTCTGGGCTGGCAGCCTGTTGATTGGCTCGGCAGTCCGGACTGGGCGCTGTATACGATCAGCCTGCTGACCGTCTGGCAGTTCGGCTCGTCGATGGTGTTGTTCCCGGCCGGGCTCAAGGGATAAGCGCGTGCCGGCGCCGGCTGCGCGCCTCAGGCGCGCAAGCTCCGCATTCGGCTGCGGTAGTCGCCGGGCGTCTCGCCCTTGCGATCGCGGAAGACGCGGGCGAAGGTCTTGTAGGAGCTGAAGCCGACCTCCGCGGCGACCTCCACCGTCGGCATCGCCGTCGTCGCCAGCAGACCGCAGGCGTGACGCACCCGCACCTCGTGCAGCAGCTGCGTGAAGGTGAGCCCGGCATGGCGCTTGATCGCCATGCTGAGGCGCGAGGGGGAGCGTCCGAACCGCGCCGCGAGCGCGCCGAGCGACAGTTCGTCGCGGTAATGAAGGTGGATGTGCGCGATGATCGGCCAGATGGCCGCATCGGGCCGCTGTACGGGCCGGGGCGCTGCAGCCTGGCCCGCGGCGCTCGTGTCTCCGTCTCGTCGCCTCCCGTCATCCGCCCGGCCGAGCCGCTCAGGATGCGCGGACCCCGTGGCCGCGCTTCCCGCGTGAGCGGCTGCGCCCTGCACGTGCGCAGCCGCGAGCCGCTCGCGCTGGCTGCGGATGAGCAGCTCCCGCAGCTGCAGCGTCATCAGCTGCCGGCGCAGCGGTCGCGCGGCGGCCTGCTCCTCGACCATCGCGGCCATCAGCGCCTCCAGCCGCGCCGCCGGCTCGGGCGCGAGCTGGACATGGGGCGGCTCCTCGCCGCTCAGCAGCTCGCCGGCCAGCTCGCCCTGGCCGGCGCTGCCGGCGATCAGCTCGAGGCCGAACATGCAGTTGTACAGCAGCAGCGGCCCCGGCGGCTCGGCGATCAGCTCGTGCACCTGGTAGGGCAGGAGCAGCGTGAACGTGCCGGGGCGCATCGGGTGGCGCTCGCCGTTGACGAGCTCCCAGCCCGCGCCGCCGACGACGAGCGAGCACTCGAGGAAGTCGTGGCGGTGCGGCGGGAAGACGTGGCGAATCTCGTTGCGCGAGACATGCAGCGGGAAGTCGCGCGGGATCATCTCGTAATCGGCGAGTTGCTTGCTCATCGGATAGAATGTCATAGGCAGACCTTTCGCGAATCGGAGAAATCGTGAGACAATGCGGTACACAATTGTCCGCTCTCCGGGATGGTTCTAGTATATGCTAGCGACGCAAGCAACACTAGCCCATTCATTCTCGATTCCCAAGGAGGAGAATCCTATGCCTAATCAACTGCCGCTGATCGGCGAGCTGCATTCGAACCCGATCGTCAAGCGCCATCCGGCCAACCCGCTCGTGACCGCCGCCGACGTGCCGTACAACCCGGCCCTTGTCTTCAATGCCGGCGTGGCCAAGTTCCAGGGCAAGTATGTCATGGTCTTCCGCAACGACTACGGAGATCCCGAGGCGGGCACGCTGCTGCCCAGCAGCACGACCAATCTCGGCATCGCGTACAGCGCGGACGGTATCACCTGGGAGGTCGGTCCGAAGCCGGTATTCGGACTCAAGGACGACGAGATCATCCGCACCTACGATCCCCGTCTGACGGTCATGGACGGCCGCTGCTACATGTGCTTCGCCGTCGACACCCATCACGGCGTGCGCGGCGGCATCGCCGTCACCGACGACATGGAGCACTTCGAGGTGCTCAGCCTCTCCGCGCCGGACAATCGCAACATGGTGCTCTTCCCCGAGCGCATCGGGGGCCGCTACGTGCGGCTGGAGCGTCCGTTCACCGTCTATAGCCGCGGCGGGGTCGACCGCTTCGACATCTGGCTGTCGGATTCGCCGGACCTGCGCGACTGGGGCAACTCGGACCTGCTGCTGGCCGTCGAGCAGGTGCCCTTCGCCAACGACAAGCTCGGCCCCGCCGCGCCGCCGGTCAAGACGCCGCACGGCTGGCTGACGCTGTTCCACGCCGTGGACCGCGACGACAGTCGCGGCAAGAACGGCTGGGAGCCGACATGGAAGAAGCGTTACACCGCGGGCATCATGCTGCTCGATCTGGAGGACCCGCGCCGCATCGTCGGCATGCACCGCGCGCCGCTGATGGCGCCCGATGCGCCGTACGAGGCGGATGGCGGCTTCCGCAATCACGTCATTTTCCCCGGCGGCATGATTCTCGAGGACGACGGCGAGGTCAAGATGTACTACGGCGCCGCCGATGCCTACGAGTGCCTCGCCACCGCGCATGTCGACGATCTCGTTCGGCTCTGTCTCGAAGGCCGCTGAAGCCGGGGGTTTCGCCGCCGGGTCCGCGAGGTATATAATGGAGACGAGCGACGAGAAGGAAGGAGGCCAAGGCTATGGCGCGTTATTTGTTTGCCTTTGAGGTCGTATCGACCGGCAGCAAGGGCGAGTTCAGCTGGAACGCCGCGACCGAGGAAGAGGCGCGGGAGCAGGTGCAAGCCAAAATCGCCGATTTCGAATTTACCGAGGTCGAGGATATCCGGGTCGGCGATCTGCTGGCGACGAAGGAGACGACAGGCGATCAGTACTACGAGTGCGAGGGCTGCAGCGCCTGATTTTGGGGGCGACAGAGCAGTCGGTGAGCGGGCGAGGGCATTGCGGCCTTCGCCCGCTTTTTTGGCGTGTCCGGCGATCGATGTTACAAGTGTGCCGATCCGAGGTAATAGGAAGCATGCACTTCCCAACCTCACGAATGAAGGAGAGGATCGGCAATGGCAGCGAACAACGGAACAAGCGATAAAGTGAACTCCATCACGCGGGCAACGGGCAAACGGACTCTGCTAATCTAACGGTTGCCAGCGTGCTTATTTCGAACAATTTCAGGCGATTTCTAATCTAGCGGTTGTCACAGCGCTTATTTGGCCTCAATTGCGTTTTTTTGATTGATTTCACGGAAATAAGACCTGTGGCAACCGTTACGATTCAATCTACGCTTTTTTCAGCTAAATAGCTTCCGTGGCAACCGTTAGGTTCATTGGCGAGTGGTAAAGGGAGGGCCGCTCCGGCTGTAGCCGGAGCGGCCCTTGTTCCACGTACCTATATGCGCCGCTTTAATCCGGCGGAAGCTCGGACGGCCGCTCGGGCTGAATTTCCGGCGGTCGGTCAGGCTCGATCTCGGGTGTGCGATCCGGCTTGATCTCCGGCGTACGGTCGGGCTCGATTTCGGGTACCGAAGGCGCCGGCCCGGGGCCCGGCGCCGGCGGCGGTTCGATCTCGGGGTCTTGACCAGGCCGTCTTGGCGGGATCTGGTCCGGACCTCTTCGCTCCCTTGTCACCGTCATCCCTCCTCCAAGGCGCAGACGATTCGCGCCGTCCTTGATTAAGCGAGACTAGATACACTCATTACCCAGCTCCGGACGTGTTGAATCAGGCCAGTTCACGAGAACGGAAAAATAAGAGGGCAATAGCGGGAGGCGGCATTTGAATCTGGAGAAGCGCCAGCGTTCGCCTTTGAATCCTGAATTTCACCCATAGGGGAGAGATCAGGAAATTCAGGGTTCAACAGCGATCGGAAGATCAAATGCCGCCTGGAGCGGGGCTGTACTGCCAAAATGATGCGGGATGTCTACTCGGCCTGGACCTCCTCCGGAGCGTCCTCGCCCAGTCTGCGATAGCGCAGCCAGAGCCCGCCGAAGCCCGCCATGCCCGCGATGGACATGAAGACGCCGGACAAGTACAGCATGCTCGGGCCGTGCGTCTCGAACAGCCAGCCGCCGAGTAGCCCGCCGACGATGCCGCCGCCGCCCATCCACACGAGGCCGTAGATGGCTTGGCCGGAGGTGCGGTATTGCTCGGGCACCAGATAGTTGCAGAGCTGTGTGCTCGTATAGAAGGTGACCCCGAAGGTGACGCTGTGCAGCAGCTGGATCAGAATGATATGGATCGGCTCGGTGCTCAGCGCCATCAGCAGCCACCGCAGCACGAACAGTCCGCTCACGAGCACCATCAGGCCGAACATCGTGCGCGCCGTCGTGCGCAGATAGCGGTCGAGCATGACGAAGATCGGCACCTCGATGATCGCCGCCAGGAACCACGACCATCCGACCGAGACCTCCGAGCCGCCGAGGTCGGTAATATAGACGGAGATGAACGACATGTTCATGTAATTCGGAATCGAGAGCAGCGCCGACAGCACGAGAAAGACGGCAAACGTCGGCTGCAGCGCAAGCTGCAGCATGCCCTTGCCCGAAATGCGGCGCGAGGGACCGCTTCTTTTGGCCTTCGGCAGTCGGACGCCGATCATCAGCGCCACCAATACAAAAAAACCGTACAGGTAGCCGAGATTCTCGACTCCCGCCCATGCGATCAGCGGACTGGCGGCCAGCACCATGACCGCGAAGCCGAGCGAGCCCCAGAGCCGGTAGGTGCCGAAGGAATAGGACGTGCCCCGAATCGCCTGCAGGATCAGCGAGTTGGTGAGCGGATTGAGCGACGTCTGAAAAAAGAAGAACAAGAGCATAAACGAGAGCACGGTCGCGAAGGTGCCCATCTGGAAATAAAGCTGGCTGGCGACGAAATTGCCGCTCAGCATAATCAGCAGAATGAGGCGCGTGTTTTGCGAGCGGTCGCTCCAATAGCCCCAGAACGGATTGGCCAGCAGCGAGACGATCGGTCCGATCGTCATCAGCAGGCCGATCTGGATGTTGCTGAAGCCGATATTCTGAAAGTAAAGCGGCAAAAACGGGTTAAGCAGCGACCATGAGCCGTACATAAAAAAATTGAAAAACTTCAGTTGTCGATATGGATCGGGCAAAGCGGTTCGTGATGTCAGGTTGCTTGCGGTACGCGCCATAAGTGGACAGATCCTTTGCAAACGCCGCGCGGGCGGCTTGGTGTGGGTCAGGCGGATACAAAAAGAACGCACGCCTGTGCGCCATGGCATAGTATACGCCTAGTCCGTGCGGTTGTCCATGCCCGCGCCACCTAAAAAACGGTCAACTATCGCAAAGAAACCGCCATGTTCCTCCGGGAATAAATGCCGCTACAATAGACATTAGATTCCAAGTTCATTCACAAGGAGGAAAAAATGAGGCGAATCAAGATCGGACTAATCGGCCTTGGCGAGGTGGCGCAGGTGATCCATCTGCCGGTGCTGGAGCTGCTGAAGGATCGATTCGAAATCTCCGCCGTATGCGACATCTCCGACACGCTCGTCGAAGCGATCGGAATGCGCTACGGCGTGCCGGAGAGCGGGCGGCATCCGGACTATGCCGGGCTGGTGCGGCAGCCCGACCTGGATGCCGTGATGGTGCTGAATCCCGATGCGATGCATGCATCTTGCGCGATTGCGGCCTTGCGCGCGGGCAAGCACGTCTTCGTGGAGAAGCCGGTGTGCCTGACGCTGGAAGATGCGGAGGCGGTGATCGCGGCCGAGCGGGAAGCCGGCAAGCAGGTGATGGTCGGCTACATGCGCCGCTTCGCGCCGGCTTTTCGGGCCGCGATCGCGGAGCTGCAACACCTGGGGCCGGTGCAATATGCGCATCTGCGGGCGATCATCGGCGCCAATGCCTTGTTCGTCGAGCAGACCAGCCGCGTGCTGCGGCCCGCGGATGTCGCCCCGGCCGATCTGGAGGCGCTGGAGCGTCAGCGCGAGGACCAGCTGCGAGCAGCCCTCGGCGGGGAAGCATCGGCGCAGGAGAAGCGCTGGTATCGGCTGTTGAACGGCTTGTCCAGCCACGACCTGTCGGCGATGCGGCAGTTGCTCGGGATGCCGCGGGCCGTCGTGTCGAGCGTGGTATGCGGCAACTACGGCCATTTTGTATTCGATTACGGCGGTTTCATCGCGTCCTATGAGGTCGGCACGGATCGGCAGCGGCGCTTCGACGCCGGGATCGAGGTGTTCGGCACGCACAAGACCGTGAAGGTCCAATACAATACGCCGTATATACGGCAATTGCCGACATTGCTCCATGTCCGGGAGACGGACGGCGACACGGATGCGGAACGGGAGGTGCGGCCGACCTTCAAGGATGCGTACGTCGCCGAGCTGGAGCACTGGCATGCGGTCGTCGCGCAAGGCGCGGACCCGGTCTGCACGGCGGAGGACGCCTTGCAGGATCTGGTCTTGTTCCGGCAAATCATGGCGCGCCTGGTCGAGGTGCGGGAGTAGCGCTTGGGCTGTGCTATACTGGGAACATCACAGCGAGAGGGGAGGGGCAGCCCGTGAACGATTCGCTCTTGCGCTTGCTGGAGCATGCGGAGATCCGGGTCCTCGCCTTCGATCATCATGTGCGTCGCGAGATCGGCATCTACAAGCGCACGCTCAGTACCTATTATATGATGACCTACATCAAGCGCGGATCGGCTCAGCTGCGTGTCGGGGAGGCCGTGTATCCGCTGTCCCCGGGCAAGGTCATCCTGATCCCGCCCGGGCTGGAGCACGATCAATTCAAGGACCGCGACGACGAGACCGAGCTGCTATGGTGGCATTTCACGTACCGCTTGGGCAATCAGCTGGATATTATGGCTTTGTTCGACCTCCCTTTTGTGTATGAGATGGATCGGACGGAGGCGTTCGAACAAGCGTTTTCGGAGCTGATGAAGCCGGACGACGGACCGGGCGCTATTCCCGCGGCCTTGTATCGCAAGGCGAAGCGATTGGAAATTTTGTCGCTGCTCTTGGGCAGCGCGCTCGGAAAAGGCGCGGGCGCCGTCAATCCGGCCGTGACGGCCCCCTTTCTCAGCCTGTTGTATCGCATGACCGGTCAATCCGGCAAAGCGCCGACCTTGAAGCAGCTTGCGCGCGAGCTGCATTTGAACGATGCGTACGCGAGCGTGCGGTTCAAGCAATTGTTCGGCACGTCGCCGGTGGTCATGCAGCGCCGTATCAAAATCGAGCGGGCCAAGCTGCTGCTTGCGCAAGCCGACCTGAGCGTAGGCGAGATCGCCGAGGAGCTCGGGTTTCACGAGCTGTCCAGCTTCTCCCGCTGCTTCAAGGCGGCGGTCGGATGCTCGCCGATGCAATACCGCAAAACGCTGGCCGCCGGAGATCAGCCGGACTTGGGATAAAACAGCAAGGCAGAACGCCGCCGTCGGGAGCATGCCCGGCCGGCTTTTTTTTGTTGTCGGCGAGCCGTGCAGCGGAATGATGTGCATGCCCGGAATGATGTGCATGCGCCAGCGGTTGCGTTCGCCGCCCGCCATGGCTACACTGGAAAAACACAACGAAGCAAAGGCGGTGCAGGCGTGGCGAAGTCGTGGTTCTACAAGCTGCTGTTCTCATATTTGCCGATCTTTTTTGCCGTCATCTCCTTCTTGATTGCAATCTTCTTCTTCAGTATGGGCGAGGTGACGCGCAAGGCCGCGGAGACGGTCAATCGGGGCACGTCCGAGCATATACTCGAGGTCGTGGACAATTCGCTGCGGGCGGTCGAGCACATGATGATCAAGGAGCTCGGCGCGACGAACGGCATTCAGCAATTTTTCAACGCGACGCTGGAGGACGATCCGATCCGCCGCATGGTCAATCCGTCCAAGCTGCTCTCGGAGATGAAGAATCAATTCCCGCTCGTGGACTCGATCTATCTCGTCAACTGGGAGGACGAGGTGGTGCTGACCGATACGGCGGCGCTGACGATGGAGCGCTTCGAGGACCGGGCCTTCGTGGAGGAGTACCTGCGCTCGCGCAAGGGGGCCTCGTGGACCGGCAAGCGGCCGTATCGCGAATTCCCCAACCAGTACGACACCGACGTGCTCTCGCTCGTCAAGCCGTATCCGGTGCCGGCCGGCGACTACGGCGTCATGGTGGTCAACGTCAGCGCCCGCGCGATCACCAATCTGGTGAAGGATCTGTCCGATACGGGCTTCATCACGGCTGTACTGATGGACGGCGAGGGCGAGCTGCTCTATGCCTCCGATGCCGAGCTGCCGGCGCTGCAAGGGGCGGCGACCGAGGTCGGCTCCAGCTATTCCGGCTGGCGCATCAGGAGCCAGCTGCAGGGCGGCGCCTTCTACCTGTTCGCCTCGCGCTTCAATCTGATCCTGCTGCTCAGCGGCGGCGTCGCCGTCGTCGCGGCGGCCTGGTTCATTACTTATATCTCCAGACGTCACTATCGGCCGATCCAGTCGCTGACCGCGCGCCTCGGCGGCTATGCCCGGCTCAAGACGGAGCAACTGCTGCGCACGGGCGGACGCGACGAATTCGCCTTCATCGAGTCGGCGCTGGACAAGATGATCGCCCAGTCCGACGAGCTGATGACCGAGCAGGAGCAGCATATGCAGGTGCGGCGGCGGCACTGGATCAAGGAGACGCTCGAGGGCGATTACGATACGGTCGTGCGCGACTGGGACGCCATCTCCGCGCGCTTCGGCTGGCAGAGCGGTCTCGTCCGCGCGAGCGCGATGACGATCGAGATCGACGGCTACCTCGCCTTCTGCGAGAAGTACTCGCGGCGCGACCAGTCGCTGCTCAAATTCCTGATCGGCAACGTCGTCGGCGAGCTGGCCGGGGAGCGCGGGCTCGCCGTATACGGCGAATGGCTGGAGGCGGACAAATGGTGCGCCGTCGTTCGTCTGCAGGAGGAGGAGCAATCGGGCGAGGCGGTCGCGCTCTACGCCCGGCAGCTCATACAATGGGTGGCGGACAACCTCGACTTCGAGATCACGATCGGCCTCGGCGATACGGTGCGCGGCGTCGAGCAGATCAGCAGCTCGTACGAGCAGTCGCTGCAGGCGCTGAGCTACAAAATGGCGCTCGGCAGCGGGCGCGTCATCGGCAGCCGCGATCTGCCGGAGGCGGGGGGCGGGGCATTGCCGCAGCCGGCGGCGGACCTGCGCGGGCTCGTGCAGGCGTTCAAGCTCGGCGACGGCGCTTGGGAGCGCCAGTACGACCGCTTCGCGGAGGCGCTGCGCGCGCGCGTCGCGCCGAAGGAGGAGCTGCTCTATCAGGTCAATTACGTCGTCTACCAGCTCGCCAAGGAGATGGCCGAGCTGAGCCGCGATTACCAGCAGGCCTGGGAGGCCGAGTCGAGCCGGATCGCCGCCCTCATGCGTGCGCACGACACGCTCGAGGGATTGACGGATGCCCTGCGCGAGGCGCTGCGGGACGTCCAGGCCCGGATGGGCGAGCTGCGCGAGGATCGGACCTACTCGGCGACCATGCTGGAGGTGCGCCGCTATATTGCCGCCCATTCCGGCCGCCCGGACCTGTCGCTCACGCATCTGAGCGAGGCGTTCGAGCTGAGTCCGAAGTACGTGAGCCAATTGTTCAAGGAGGAATTCGGCGAGAAATTCGTCGATTACCTCGCCAGCGTGCGCACCGAGCGGGCCAAGCGGCTGCTGGCGGACACGGCCGACTCGATCCAGGACGTGGGGCTGCAGGTTGGCTACACCCATTCCTTCTCCTTCATCCGTGCCTTCAAAAAACAGACCGGCATGACGCCGGGCGAATACCGCAAATATGCGGAGACGGAGTAAAGCGCGGCTGCGCCAAAAGGTGGATGGCCCGAAAAAGGTGGATCCCGGCACCTCTTCCCGGCCGCTTCGGAGCCGATCCGGCGCGACAAACACCGGCGTGGCGGGCATTCGCGATTATTGTGCACGGGGTCGGAATCATGCGGATTGACCCGCTGCGCGCGGCGGCGGTACAGTGGGACCAAGCCGCAATCGCAGCCCGTGCAATCCGGATTGCGGCAGAGGAGGCGAGCGTGTATGAGCATGGCCGAGCGACAAGCGGTCGGCGGCGGGGCGGTGAGGATGCCCCAGCGGCGCAACCGCAGGCGGCTCAGGCAGAACATCCCGTATTTCATTTTGTTTACGCCGATCATCGTTTATTTTCTACTATTCAAGTATGCGCCGATGGGCGGGCTGGTCATTGCGTTCAAGGATTACAACTTTGCCGACGGCGTATTCGGCAGCCCCTGGGTAGGGCTCGGGCAGTTCGAGACGCTGTTCAGCAATCCGCAGACGCTGCGGATTATTCGCAATACGTTCGTGCTCAGCGTCCTGGCGCTGCTGATCGGGTTCCCGTTCCCGATCCTGCTGGCGGTGCTGCTCAATGAGGTCGGACGCGTCTGGTTCAAGCGCGGGGTGCAGACGCTGGTCTATCTGCCGCACTTCCTCTCGTGGGTCATCGTCTCGGGCATCGTCATCACGATCTTCTCCATCGAAGGGGTGATCAACAATCTGTTCGCGGACTGGCTGGGCTGGAGTCCGATCCAGTTCCTCTACAGCGAGGGCTCATGGCTGGCGCTGTTCATCGGCTCGGGCATCTGGAAGGGCGCGGGCTGGGGCGCGATCATCTATCTGGCGGCGCTGTCGTCGATCGATCCGAGTCTGTATGAGTCGGCCAGCATCGACGGAGCGAACAAGTGGAAGCAGATCCGCCATATTACGCTGCCTGGGATCGCGCCGACGATCGTCATCGTCTTCATTCTGTCGGTCGGCAATGTAATGGAGGTCGGCTTCGACCAGGTGTACACGCTGCAAAATTCGGCGGTATTCGGCATCTCCGAGGTGATTAGCACCTACACCTACAAGATCGGGCTGCAAAGTCTGCAATTCTCGCTGACGTCGGCGATGGGGCTGTTCGAGTCGCTGATCGGTCTCGTCCTGGTGCTCATCACCAACACAATCGCCCGCCGCTACGGCCAAGGGCTCTGGTAGGAGGGGAACAAGCATGAAGGCGACTCGCGGCGAAAAGCTGTTCTATGCCGTCAACTATGTCGTATTGGGCCTGATCGCGCTGTCCTGCCTGCTGCCGATGGTCCATATCGCAGCGATGTCGCTCAGCGACGCGCATCACGTGGCGTCGGGCCATGTCGTATTCTGGCCGCTGGGCTGGACGACGGACGCCTACACCTCGCTGATCGAGGGCAGCGATATCGTCAATGCGTTCCGCAACAACGTCGTGCTGACCGTCGTCGGCACCGCACTGTGCATGTGCTGCACGGTGCTGGCCGCCTATCCGCTGTCGCGCCGCGACATGTACGGACGCCGCCTCTTCACGCTGGCGATCATCTTCACGATGCTCTTCACCGGCGGCATCATTCCGAATTATCTGGTCATCAAGGGGCTGGGGCTGATCGACTCCTACGGCGCGATCTGGCTGCCGGCGCTCGTAAGCGTATTCAACATGCTCGTGCTGAAGACGTACTTCGAGAGCATGCAGGTGGAGATGGAGGAGGCGGCGCGCATCGACGGCTGCAGCGAATGGCGGCTGATCGCGCAGATCGTGCTGCCGCTGTCGGTGCCGGTGCTGGCCGCGCTGACGCTGTTCTACGCAGTCGCCTTCTGGAATCAATTCATGAACGTGCTGATCTTCATGAACGATCCGGCCAAGTACAATCTGACCGTGCTCGTGCAGCAGATGGTGCAGAGCCAGTCGATGATGCAGGACCTCAACAATCTGCAGCCGGAGGACATGGCCAATCTGACGCCGGAGACGATCAAGTCGGCGGGCGTGGTCGTGATGCTGGTGCCGATGCTGATCGTGTACCCGTTCTTGCAGAAGTACTTCGTCAAGGGCGTCATGATCGGCGCCGTCAAGGGATGACTATTCAAAGGGGGAAGCAAGCGATGCGCATGCAAAGACGGAGATGGATGGGGATGGCGGCGGGAGCCGTGCTGACCGGCGCGCTGCTGGCGGGATGCTCGGGCGGCGACGGCGACAAGGAGAGCGGAACCGGAGGCGAGTCCGCAAACGGAGAAGCGCGGGCCGCGATCAGTGTCTCGATCTACGATCGGGGCAGCATTCCAGGGGAGCAGGGCACGGCCGAGGACAATCGCTGGACGCGCTGGCTGGAGGAGAACGGACCGGTCGATCTGGACTTCCAGGCCGTGCCGCGCTGGGAGTCGATCGACAAATTCAACGTCATGTTCGCTTCCGGCACGGCGCCGGACTTGATCTTCGAATATGCGACCGGCTATCGCAACGAACTGATCAACCAAAAGCAGCTGATGCCGATCGGCGAGCTGATCGAGCAGCACAGCACGACCTACAAGGCGCTGCTCGAGGAATACCCGCTATTGCGGCAGGTCGGGACCCGCGAGGACGGCCAAATGTATGAATTCGCGCGGCTCAACGGGGTGTATACCAATCACGTGCTGTTCGTGCGCAAGGACTGGCTGGACCGGCTCGGACTCGGCGTGCCGCAGACGACCGACGAATTCTACGCAGCCATCGAGGCATTCGTGCGGCAGGACCCGGACGGCAACGGTCAGGACGATACGCTGGGCATGGCGGTGACCGGGGTGAGCGGCCAGGTGCTGGAGGCGATGTTCCAGGACGTCGGCTACAAGGTCGAGGACGGCACGCTGGTGCGCACGTGGGACAATGCGATCGCGCATAACCGCTTCGTCAAAAAACTATACGACAACGGCTTGATCGACCGCGACTTCCTCACCGACAAAAACGGGGAGAAGGCGAAGCAGGACTTCATCAACGGCAAGCTCGGCTTCTACGGCTCCAACGCCGGCGCGGGCGGCGAAGGGTACAGCATCTATACTGCGCTCAAAAAGAATGTGCCTGACGCCGAAGTGATGGCGATCGAGCTGCCGGAGAGCGAATTCGGCCAATTCAGCCCGGTCATCGGCAATCCGGTGCAGGCGACAGCTGCGATTAATGCGAATGCGGACAACCCGGAGGCGGTCATGGCCTACGTCGACTTCCTGACGGAAGAGGCGACGATGCGGACGCTGACGTACGGCATCGAGGGCGAGCACTACGAGCTCGCGGAGAGCGGCTGCCCGAAGCCAATCGATGCGGAGAAGAACAAGCAGGAGCAGGATTGGACCGGCGACATGCGCATGCTCGTCTCGACGGCGCTGTTCGGGGAGTGCGGCACGTTCCGCAACCGTCTCGACATGGACGATCCGATCGACAAGGCCTTCTCGGCCATCATCGATCAGGCGGAAGCAGCGTACCTGACGCCGGAGCGGCCGATGGCGCAATATACGCACGTCGAGCACATGTCTTCGCCGCCCAAGGACCTGCAATTGATCGTCACCAACACGGCAGAGCAGCTGCGCAGCTACGTCGAGCAGGCGCTCGTCGGCGGCGCCAAGACCAGCGTGGAGCAAGCGGTCGCGGACCAGCAGGCGTATTGGAAAAAATCCGGCGGCGAGCAGGTGGATGCCTGGTATGCCGAGTGGTACGAAACGAATAGCGACGATGCGATTCTGACCGAGGACTTGTACACGCTCGGCAATTGACGTTGCACTGGAAGTGCGGTGAAAAAGTGCCAGAGTGGCCGAAAATGCGTTGGATAAGCGACTCAGAGAGGATGGTAGGCAGATGGACGAAAGGAAGCTGCTGCTGCGCGAGCTCGACGCGCTGGAGGCGACCTACGATGAACAGGTGCAGCTCGTGCGCGAGCCGTTCTCCAGCCCGGGCTACCACACGACACTGACCGAGGCGGCCGGCGAGGTGCACAAGACCGTCACGAATGCGAGCTATGCGCTGGCGCTGCTTGACAGCGGCGAAGCGGGAAGAGCCGAGCGTGCAAACGCCGTGCTGGAGCGCCTCTTGACCCTGCAGGATACCGACCGCGCCAACAAGACCTACGGCATCTGGCCATGGTTCTATGAGGAGCCGCTGACGCAGATGGCGCCGCCGGACTGGAACTGGGCCGACTTCATCGGCAAGCGGCTCGTGCTGATGCTGCGCCGTCACGCGGACGCGCTGCCGGAGCAGCTGCGCGAACGGACGCGCGAGGCGGTGCGGCGGGCCTGCGCGGCGATCATGCTGCGCGATGTCGGGCCCGGCTATACGAATATCGCGATCATGGGCGCCTTCGTGACGCTGGTCGGCGGGGAGGTGCTGGGCGAGGAGGCGATTCGCGCGTACGGTCTGGAGCGGCTACGCAAGTTTGCCGCTCATACGCGGGAGCTGGGCACGTTCCAGGAGTTCAATTCGCCGACGTATACGACGGTCGCGATCGAAGAGCTGTCCAGCATTCGCGCCGAGACCGGCAGCGCGGAGGGGCGCGAGCTGGCGGCCGAGATGCTGGATGTCGCCTGGGCGATGGCGGCGGAGCGCTTCCACGCGCCGTCGCGTCAATGGTCCGGTCCGCATGCGCGGGCGTATTCGGAGCTGTTGCCGACGCATGTGCTGTCGTTTTTGCAGCTCGGGCTCGGCGGACGCGTCCGGTGGCTGGAACCGAAGGAGCTGGCGTACCGGACGATGTGGTACGGCGCCGGGATCGCCTGCCCGGAGCGGCTCGCGCCGCTGTTCGTCGAGACCGCGCAGCGCACGCTGCACCAGCCGCTCGAGACGGACCAGGCGACCGGCAAGGTGCGGCTGGCGACCACGCATCTGACGCCGGCCTACAGCCTGGGCACCTTCAGCTACAGCGACATGTGGAATCAGCGCCGCAATCTGCTCGCCTATGCGCCGAGCGCGGCGGGCCCGGTCTATCTGCATATGCGGCTGCTCCATGACGGCTACGACTTCGCGGGGGCGTTGCTGACGACCGCACAGCACGAGGGCCAGGTGCTGTTCGGCGTGAATTTCAGCACCGACGGCGGCGACCGCCATGTCAGCCTGCATATGATCCGTGAGAGCGCGATTGCCGCCTCGGACCTGCGGCTGCGCTTCGAGCTCGGCGGCGCCGCGGCCGCCGTCGAGGCGGTCTGGAGCGCCGGCGCAGCAGACGGCGGCGGGCGCGGCGCGTCCGGCGCGCGATGCGAGGCGCGGCT
>NZ_JACXIZ010000070.1 GCF_014705605.1 Paenibacillus sabuli | reverse complement strand
GGCGCGCAGCCGCGAGCCGGAGCCGCCGCGCAGCGAGGCGCGGCGCCGCACGCGCGCCGGCTATACGGCCGGTGCGGGCGCGCCGCTCTACGAGGCGTGCGAGTTCCTGCCGCATATCGGAGAGGCGCAGCGCGCGGCCATCGAGCTGACGCTGCTCGGCAGCGGCGCGCTCGACGCCTGGCTGCGCCCGGATGGGCGCATCGCCGTCCAGGGCGAGCACGACGAGGAGAGCTGGATCGTGCCGCAGCCGATCGAGTGGGGCTATACGCTGGCGGACGTCCTGCGCCCGACGCCGCCCGCCGAGTCGGGGCTGACGGCGGCGCAGGTGGAGGCCGCGCTGCGCTCGTTCGCCTGGGGCGAAGCGATGGAGCCGGTGGAGGCCGCGGCCGAGCAAGGTCCGCCGGTCATCGGGACGGATCATTACCGGTTCGGCCCGCTGGCGGCCCGGCTGGACGGGACGAGCCACCGCGCCCAGTACATCGGGCGCGAGGCGCGGCGCCGCTTCCAGCAAGCGGAGATCGCCCGGCTGGGCGAGGCGATCGCCGTCTGCGACGAGGCGCTGGCGGCGCTGCGCGCGCAGATCGGCGAGCAGGAGGCGGGGCTGGCTCGCCTGGAGCGCGAGCTGGCGGCATTCCCGCTCGGCGACGAGTCGCACGAGGCGCTGCTCGCCGCCTGGTCGGCGCAGTACGAGGCGACGACGCGCTTTCGGCTGCTGCTGGAGCAGGAGCGCAAGCAGGCTGATCAGCTGCGCGTCAAGCAGCAGCAGTGGAGCGAGCTCAAGCAGGCGTTCATCGCCGCTACGGCGGGCTGGACGCGGCTCAAGACGCTGCGTGATCTGCAGGAGGCGCTGCGCGGCGTCGGCGCTTATCTGGAGGGCATGTCGCAGCTCGTCTCGGACTGGCGCGAGTATCGGCAGCACCTGCAGGAGGCGGCGCGCTGCGCGGCCGAGGCGCGCGAGCTGGCTGAGACGGCAGAGCTGGAGGAGGAGCGGCGCGATGAGCTGCTGGACAAGCAGTACGGGCTCAAGGTCAAGGCCGAGCAGCTGCGCAAGCTGATGGAGGAACTCGGTATTGGCGATCTGTACAGCCGGCTCAGCGCGCTCAAGACCCGGCGCCGCGAGCTGGACGCCGAGCGCGACCGGCTGGCGCAGGCGCTGGTCGAAGCGGCCTCGCGGCACGAGGTGCTGCGCGAGCGCCAGAGGGTGCTCGCCGAGCGCGAGCAAGACAAGGCCGAGGAGCAGGAGCGGCGGCGGCGCGACTACTTCGCGGAGTGGGAGCGGGGGCTCGTCCCCGAGACCGGAGGTCGCGAGCTGACCGGCGCCGAAGACGAGCAAGGGCAGGAGCAGGATCAGGGACAGTGGCTCGCCGTCTGTCAGGCGCTCACGGCGGAGCTGGAGCGGCTGGTCGGGCGCTCGGCCCGGGAGCGGCTGAGCGGCACGGTGCAGGACCATTACAATGCGTCCAAGCAGCTGCTCGCCGAGTACGTGCTGGAGATCGAGATCAGCGAGGCGGGGCGCATCACGCTGCTCTCGCTGCGCGACCGCACGCGGCCGCAGCAGCCCTCGGCGCTGCTGGCCGAGCTCGGCGATCATCTGCTCGAGCAGGAGCATCTGCTCAGCGACAAGGACCGCGAGCTGTTCGAGGAGATCATCCTGCGCAGCGTGGGCAAGTCGATCCGCCAGCGCATCCAGCGCGCGGAGCTGTGGCTGGCGGAGATGAATCGGCTAATGGCCGAGCGCGACACCTCGAGCGGGCTCAAGCTGCAGCTGCAGTGGGTGCCGCGGGCGGCGCAGTCGGAGTCGGAGCTCAATAGCGACGAGCTCGTGCAGCTGCTGCGCAAGGACGCCCATCTGCTGCACGACGACGAGGTGGAGCGGCTGGTCGGGCATTTCCGTTCGCGGGTGCAATGGGCCAAGCAAGGCGCGCTCGAGGAGCGCGAGGCGCTGCGCAAGCACATTTACGACATGCTGGATTATCGCTCGTGGTTCCAGTTCGCGCTGCGCTACAAGAAGGGCGGCGAGTCGAATTATCGCGAGCTGACCGACGCCCGCTTCAACGTGCTGAGCGGCGGGGAGAAGGCGATGTCGATGTACATCCCGCTGTTCGCGGCGACGTACTCGAGATACGCTGACGCGAGCGCGGAGGCGCCCAAGATCATCTCGCTCGACGAGGCGTTCGCCGGCGTCGACGACGAGAATATCCGCGACTTGTTCGGCTTGCTGACGGAGATGGACTTCGATTACATGATGACCTCGCAGGTGCTGTGGGGCTGCTACGATACGGTGCCCCGACTGGGCATCTGCGAGATCTACCGCCCCAAGGACGCGGACTTCGTGACCGTCTTCCGCTACCGCTGGGACGGCCGGCTGCTGGAGTCGGTGGCCGCTGCCGAGGAGGGCGGGACGTCATGAAGGAGCGCGAAGCGGCGAGGCGCTACTTCGGCCAGCCGGGCTTCGCGCGCTTCCTGCGCCTGCTCGAGCGCCAATACAGCGCCTCGCGCCACGGCGTGCGCGGCTATGTGACGCTGAGCGCGGTGACCGACGAGGAGCGCAAGACGCTCGACGCCTTCTACCAGACCTACACGCCGCCTGCGCCGGATCAGACTCGTCGCTATTCGCTGCAGAAGTTCGAGCGGCTGCTGCGCGAGAGCCGCTATGCGCTGACGGTGCCGGAGCTGCTGGCGCTGCTGCGCGGCGCGCCGGTGCTGACGCGGGAGCAGCGGGAGGCGCAGACGGATGCGCGCTGGCGCGCGATGATCGAGGCGGCGCTGGAGCAGGCGCTGCCCGGCTGGCGGCTCGAGCCGCCCGGGGACGATACTTCGGCGAGCGGCGGCTCGTCACCGGACGAGGGCGAGTCTGCGAAGGAGGGCAAGCCACTGTACGCAGGCAGGCCGGCGAACGACTGCGTGGCGCCGAGCGCATGCGGATCGGTAAGCGACGTCCCGTCGCCGCCGACCGTCGGCTCGGCGGATGCGCGCCTGGCCGCGTGGGTCCGGGGGCTGGCCGCGGAGCGCGTGCCCGGCAGCCGTACGCTGCGTCTCGTCTTTGGCCAATCGCCGGAGCAGGCGCAGCGCTGCCTGCGCGATTGCGTGCGCGCGCTGCGCCGCCTGGACGAGCCGGGGGGCGCGCGTCCGGTCCGGCTGCCGGTGCTGGCCGCGGAGGTGACCGGCGATGCCCATGCCCTCGATTGGAAGCAGCCGCTCGGGCGGCTGTTCTGGTGGGGGCTGGAGGCCGTGTCGGGATCGGGCAACCGGCAGCCGGCTATACAGGTCGCGGATACGTCGGGCGGAGCAGCGGATTGGCCCGCCGCGTCGCCTTCGTCAGATGCAACGGGCGTGTCTGCTTCGCGCGCCTCCGCTGCGGATGCGCTGGACGGGCAGGATGCACCGGACGCACTGGATGGGCAGCATGCACCGGACGCACCGGATGGGCAGGATACACCGGATGCACCGGGAGTGCCGGATACACCGGATGCACCGGGAGTGCCGGATACGCCGGAGGTGCCGGATGCGCCGAACGTGCCGGACGGCGGGCACCGGCAAGCCCTGCTTATTCGCGAAGGCTACCGGCGCGGCGGCGTCGCCGATGATGATCTATCTTCCCAGGTCATGCTATATGCACCCGAGCTGTTCGGGGAATGGGAGGAGCGGGTGCTGACGCTGCGCCAAGCGGAGCGGCTCGTGTCCGGGCAGTTGGAGGGGCTGACTGCGGACCGGATCTTCATGGTGGAGAACCCGTCCGTATTCGCGGAGGTGATCGATGCCGCCCGGAGACTGTCCGGCACAGGCGATAGGACGAAGGGGCGCGTCGCCTTGAGCCAGCCTGTCGTCGTCTGCGGCAGCGGTCAGCCGACGACGGCGGTCATCCGGCTGCTTGACGGGCTATTGGGCGCAAGCGCGGCGCGTACGCTGCAGTATGCCGGCGATCTCGACGCGGCGGGACTCGGGATCGCGAACGGCTTGCGTTATCGGTACCCGGCGATGTATCGTGCATGGCGGATGGATGCGGCTACCTACCGGCGCTATGCGGCCCATGGCATCCCGCTCGGCGAGTCGGAGTGCGCTCGGCTGCGTGCGAGCGAGGCGGTCTGGGATGTGGAGCTGGTCGAGGCGATGCTGGAGCGTAGGGTCAAGCTGCATCAGGAATTGTGGTCGGACGAGCTGGTGCAGGACGTGCTGCGCGGGATGAGACGAGTGGAATAAGACGGAGTCAGGCGGAATAGGGCTGAGGTCGGCACGGGGGCGTATAGCTGAATCAGAGATGGCGGGCACTCGGCGGATGCGGATGTGCGCCTCACATGGCGAGCGCTTCGTCGGTAATCTGGCGCAGGTCGATCGGACACTGCGTGCCCTCGCTCACCAGATCGGGCAGGATGCGTTCGAGGAAATAATCGACGCCGTGCAGCCGAATCTGCTTGATTTTGACCAGCGCCTGGCGATACATTGTCACGAATTCTTTTTCCGTATTGCCCCGCTTCAGCTCGGAGAAGGCCTCGTACACCTGGTCCAGCTTGTCTGCCACCTCCAGAATGCGTCCCTCGACCGAATCGTCCTTGCCTTCGCGCAGCTGCCGGCGGAAGATGGGCTTCAGATCCTCGGGAATGTGTTCCGCAATGAAATGGGCGACCATCCCTTCCTCTACCTGCTGCAGCATCGCACGCAGCTCCAGGGAAAAGTGCTTGACCGGCGTCTTGATGTCGCCGATGAAGATCTCCCCGTAATCGTGGCTGCTCGTAATCTCGTACAGCTTCTTCCAGTCAATCTGCACCCCGTGCTGCTCCTCGATATCGGCGAGGGTCTTGGCGTATTGCACGACCTTCCAGGAGTGCGCGGACACGCTGTGCTCCTCGAATTTGAACTTGCCGGGGCAGCGAATGATGCGCTCCAGATCGTTCAGCGATTGGAAATACGTGTGAAGTCCCATTGGCGTTCTCCTTTCTACATCATGCAGCATCGTGCAATCTGCGTGATATGTCCAGTATATCGGGGCAATGTCAAGGCAGAATTAAGCCAGGTGCAAGGTTGTGTAAGCGCGGGAAGCCGGTCGGCCTGCAAGCCGCGACTGTCCGCTGAACCGTCGAGAGATCAAGCCCAATGAGCGATAAAGAGAAAGCACCGTGGCAGCGGTAAGCGTTTCAGGTTTGCACTAATGGACAAAAATGTTCGTTACACACAAGGAAGCTGCAAAGAGGGGGACCGATCGTGATGATAGCAAGGGCGACTAGTGCGAACCCCAGGTGCACATGAAATCCCTGGGAGGTTCGCACCCCGCGCCGGCACTGGCTTTTTTGCAAATAGACTCGTTTTTTTAGCCCCAAAAATGTATACTAAAAACAGGTTCGCACTTTTGAGCCCGGAATCCCTTGCCCCATAAGGGCTCGCGGGTGCCGCTGTCGCATCCCTCGTGGATGCGTGGATTGAAACCTGTGCACCAGCACTGCAATCTTGCGCGGTTCGGTCGCATCCCTCGTGGATGCGTGGATTGAAACTATCTACGGAAAATCTAATCGAGATTAATCCGGTGTCGCATCCCTCGTGGATGCGTGGATTGAAACGGATGTACGACCCGAAAAAAAGCAGGGACTACAAGTCGCATCCCTCGTGGATGCGTGGATTGAAACTTACGTGCTGTATCTGCCCAAGCCTCCACTAAGGTGTCGCATCCCTCGTGGATGCGTGGATTGAAACATTTTTATTCCGGTTCGATTTTTGGGCGCGTGTTGTCGCATCCCTCGTGGATGCGTGGATTGAAACATTACGGTCCTCCTCCGTGCCAGACTCCGACGCGTCGCATCCCTCGTGGATGCGTGGATTGAAACACGCTGCAACCCCCCGATCAAGTGGATTGTATCCGTCGCATCCCTCGTGGATGCGTGGATTGAAACTCAATGGCTGTATCGACGCCCGCGCCCTCGGCAAGTCGCATCCCTCGTGGATGCGTGGATTGAAACGATCTTTGTTCCGGTGCCGGTGATGGACTTGACGAGTCGCATCCCTCGTGGATGCGTGGATTGAAACCACACGGCTTAGGCACCGGCAACAATTGTCCTTGTCGCATCCCTCGTGGATGCGTGGATTGAAACAAAATGCGAATACTGATGGTCCACAATTTGCTGTGTCGCATCCCTCGTGGATGCGTGGATTGAAACCACCACGCGGCGACGAGGTCGCCGATCGCGCGCGTCGCATCCCTCGTGGATGCGTGGATTGAAACGTACGGCATGGTTTGGCCCCCTTGAAATTAAATGTCGCATCCCTCGTGGATGCGTGGATTGAAACATCGCCCTGGGCATCGCGGGTAGTGCGATTTTCGTCGCATCCCTCGTGGATGCGTGGATTGAAACCAGGCGTTTGGCTACCGACACCAGACATGGCGCGTCGCATCCCTCGTGGATGCGTGGATTGAAACCCAAAATAAAAAGCCCTCTAGGGGCTACTCTACCGGTCGCATCCCTCGTGGATGCGTGGATTGAAACATACATGCCGATTGAACTTTTTGACACCTTTAGTGTCGCATCCCTCGTGGATGCGTGGATTGAAACACCCCAGCTACGTATATGGTCCGAAACACCGCATGTCGCATCCCTCGTGGATGCGTGGATTGAAACTTTGATCGTTGCATTACGGGTCAAATACCACGTAGTCGCATCCCTCGTGGATGCGTGGATTGAAACATACAAAGAGAGATTACAGAAGAGGCCCGCGTGCGTCGCATCCCTCGCGGATGCGTGGATTGAAACAAATGGGCATGTGGGGCAACGCCGTGTCGATGGTGTCGCATCCCTCGCGGATGCGTGGATTGAAACGCACGTTGTTTCCGGTGCGGTGTCATGGAATCAGTCGCATCCCTCGCGGATGCGTGGATTGAAACACGTGAAATACGAAGCGAGTTCTCCAGCGAAATGTCGCATCCCTCGCGGATGCGTGGTCGGAGAGGAGGTAGATAATAATGACATCGAAAGAGCGTGCAAAACTAAGAGAAATGAGATTATCTAAAAAACTTACTGCTACTAAAGTAGGTGAACACGTTGGATGTAGCTATGCTCAAATATCTCAATTTGAACTAAAAGAAGATTATCCGATGGCAGCAGACAAAATTAAGCGATATAAAGAATTTATTATGAGCGCTCCGATCCCAACTGCGGAAGTTAAATTAAAATCAAAAATAAAAAATGTCTCTCTTAAAGATGGAACTCTAAAGGAAGGGCGGGAAGGGAGAGGTTATACTCAGACCGAACTTTCTCAAATACTTAAAATAAATCAGTCAGCATATAACTTATATGAACAAGGAAAACTTGATGTCCCTATTAAGTTATTTGTTGCATTATCAGAGTTAATCAGCATAGAAGCGGATGACATTGTAAAATTTAAGTATTACAATCCGTACTCTTCAACGAAAAAAAGTTTATAAGATGGATAGTACAGAGTGTAAGGAAAACGAAAACCATTGGAGGAAGATTAGATTACAGAAGCCCATAAAACATTATATTGATATTATTGTAGACACTTTTAACGCCAGGATCGTGCCGTAAGACTCTTTACATGGGGGCAATTTAATCAAGTTGATGTAGATCTTATTTTCGTCGCATCCCTCGCGGAGCGTGGAATGAAACAAAGGAAAGGGCGTGGTGCGTGTGTACAACCGCTATGCGGGGACGGCGTGGCTGTATGATGCCGATCCACGACCGATTGTGACAGCGGATCTCCCCTTTTATCAAGAAAGGGCGCGCCGAATGGGCGGCAACGTGCTGGAGCTGGCATGCGGTACTGGCCGGATCGCACTTGCGCTTGCGGAGCAAGGCAGTCGCGTATGGGGACTCGACCTTTCGCCAGAGATGCTGGCCGTACTCGAGCAAAAAGCCGAGACGTACCCGGAAGCTGTGCAAACTCGCCTGCATGTGACATGCGGGGACATGACGGACTTTGCTTTGGCTCAAGCGTTTCGTCTGATCTTGATCCCGTTCCGCAGCTTGCAATTGCTGGAGTCGGATGCACAGGTGCTCCAATGTCTGGCGTGCGCTCGGCGTCATTTGGAGCAGCACGGTCGTTTGATCGTACACGTGTTCAAGCCGCGCGGTCCTATGGGAGCGGCATGGGCGGAGAAGAAGGAAAAGTTCGACTTTGAAGCGGAGATTGCGGGAGGCCAGAAGGTGACCCGATACTCGATCAAGAGGGCCAGCGATTCAGAGCGTCGTTTGCTTTGGACGGACTTCATCTATCGCGTCACGGAGGCGGACGGTAACGTCAACGAGCTTCGGGAAGGTGTGCGGATGAGATGGTATGAGGAAGAGGATCTGCGCGGGCTGCTCGAAAAGGCCGGCTTCATGGTGCACGAGGCGTATGGCTGGTTTGATCGGCGTCCGTCCAGCGAAGGACCGGAGCTGATTTTCGTTTGCGGTTTGCGGTAAGGCTACATAGGCCGGGAACTGCACGCTTCGATGCAACGTTATGGGCCTCGGTCGGAATGCGGGCGATTCTGTTGTGAAGGGAGGATTGAGCAGATGAGGATCAACGAGACCGATCCGCTTGCTGTGGCTTTGCTCGAAGCAATTCGCACCGGGGACACTTCGGCGCTGCAACATCTGCTCACTGCGCACCCGGGATTAGCGACTGCGCGAATTGTCGCCATTGACGGTCGTCAACGCGAGATGTCTCGTACACCGCTGCATGTGGCGGCCGACTGGCCCGGCCACTTCCCCGGCGGCGCGGCGACCGTAGCGATACTGGTCCGAGCCGGAGCTGATGTCAATGCTCGATTCGTCGGCGCTCATATGGAGACGCCGTTGCACTGGGCAGCCAGCAGCAACGACATTGATGTGCTTGATGCATTGCTGGATACCGGGGCCGATATTGAGGCTCCGGGTGCGGTCATTGCTGGCGGCACGCCACTGGACGATGCAGTCGCGTTCGGACAGTGGGAGGCTGCTCGTCGGTTGGTGGAGCGCGGCGCCGACTTTTCGCTCTGGCACGCGGCCGCGCTCGGTCGCTTGGAAGCGATAGAGGCACATTTTGCAGGAGATGTGCTGAATCGACGTTATCCTTGGGGAATGGGTGGGAATGGAAGTGGGCCCCGTCCTTCTTCGTCGACGCACGAAGTCACGGTCGCCTTCTGGTGCGCCTGTTATGGCGGTCAGCTCCGAGCGGCCGAGTCCTTGCTCGAACGCGGAGCCGAGTTGAATTGGGCCGCCGTATGGGATGGACGCACTCCTCTGGATGCGGCTATGCGTAGCGCATCGGACACGCTGGTGAAGTGGCTGCGCGATCGCGGCGCCAGATCGTCTTCGTGACGTAACGGATGCCGTAGTCTCCGTTCATTCAGTACGCATTTACTTGGAAGCGGCGCGTCCGACCACTTTGCCATGGATGTGCTCGACCGGGACCGGCCCCAGATAGCGGCTGTCCAGACTCAGCAGCCAGTTGTCCCCGACCAGGAAGACGGCGTCCGGCGGCAGCGTGATGGCTTCCAAGGTAAAGCCGTATGTGGCCTCAAGAATGTTAGCCTTGTTCAGGTTCGGGCTGTCAGATAACGCGAGGAAGGCCTCGCGATCCATTCCACCCCAGCGTGCTGAGCCGTAGAAGGTATCGAGTCGCATCCCATCCACATAGAGTTGACCGTCACGGATCGAGATTGTCTCGCCCGGCAGGCCCACCACGCGGCTAAGCTCCTGCTGCTGCAGCCGGTCCGAGAGGAGCGAGCCGTCATAATAGACGATGTCGCCGCGCCGCAAGGCATGCGACCGGTAATAATCTGGATCCACCAGCGCGCCTTCCATGAGTACTTTACGTCCCTGATCCATGTTGTCATACATCGGATCGAATGCGAACTGATTGCCGACCGGCCGCAAAAGCGGCAACTCGACAGGCGTATCGGCGTCGGTGATCGCCGCAGGCGCGACAGGGGCGTACTCGCGCAGCAGCGCAGGTGCGAATCCGAGCAGACCGAGCAAGAGGAATACGGCGTCTGCCGGGCCGATATAAGCCGGTAACCGTATCTTGCTCCGTGGGGGGCCGGAGGCGAGACGCTCGGCAATGCGGCGCATATGGCGATAGGTAAAGGTTCGTTCACGGAACGGCCCGGTCTGCAGACGGTGTTCCCATTCTCGCCTATTCATGCGGATCTCCTCCCTTTAGTTGGGTTGCTAGATTTTGTCGGGCACGGTGCAATCTGGACTTCACCGTACCAGCAGGAATGCGCAGCAGGGACGCGATCTCTTCGACGCGCAGATCGTGGCGCAGATGGAGCGTCAGCACCTCGCGGAATTTGACCGGCAAGGCCATCACGTGCTCTCATATGGGGTCCGTGAAGCGGGACGAGGTAAAGTATTCATGCTCTGCAGATGGTGATACATCGCGGGATCGCACCCATTCCAGCGGAATCATGCGGGATATGAAGGCGCGATTGCGCGCATTGTGTGCCATGTTGCGCGTAATGGCGAGCAGCCAATGCCGGATCGGGGCATCGCCGCGATAATCGGCAATCCGTTCGTAAGCTTTGATGAATACGTCCTGGGCGATGTCGTCGGCTTGGTGGGGATTGCGTGTGAGAAAATAAGCATAATTCCATACATCCTGCCCGTGTTCCTCCATTCCCAGTGATGTACAGCCTCATTTTACACCTTGAAGCAAAGAAAAGTGGCTGTTTCAAGTGTGCGGATCCATCTTGCTTATCAGTTCGTCGGATGGCTCACGCTTCACACACAGGCTTTGCTGTTTATCCAGTCCCGAAGGGTGCCTCTCATTCGAAAGCGTGGCATGAGCCTCACTTGGCGACGGGAGTCCGTGGCACGGATGCGGAATCTGCCGATAGGACGATTGCAGCAAGTTACACTAACGGACAAAAATGTCCGCTAGCGGTTATTTCTTCGGAAATCCACATTCTTACGGACATTTTTGACCGTTAGAGCGAGAAACCAATGACATTATCGACTAGCCCGCCTCCTAACGGACAAAAGTGTCCGTTACACATGCTTGCTATGGTGAGGGGGGCTTATCGAGACGAAAGGAAGGGCGGGCGGTAAGTGCGAACCCCAGGTGCACATGAAATCGCTGGGGGGTTCGCACCCGCGCCGGCACTGGCTTTTTTGCGAATGGACTCGTTTTTTTATCCTAAAAAATGTATACTAAAAACAGGTTCGCACTTTTGGGCCCGAAATCCCTTGCCCCATAAGGGGTCGCGGGTGCCGCTGTCGCATCCCTCGCGGATGCGTGGATTGAAACTTCCACATGGAAAGCGAAGGTGCTGCGCTGATGGGTCGCATCCCTCGCGGATGCGTGGATTGAAACAACAGTAAAGGTTTTCAAGGGTTGGCCTACCCAGGTCGCATCCCTCGCGGATGCGTGGATTGAAACTCAGTGACGGCAGCAAGTACGCGGCTCGATCCGGGTCGCATCCCTCGCGGATGCGTGGATTGAAACCCAACCTCAGCGCCTGTTATGGCGCTGAACGCTCGTCGCATCCCTCGCGGATGCTGGATTGAAACTCAGAGAAAAGATGGATCTTATGTGGGAGTTGGGAGTCGCATCCCTCGCGGATGCGTGGATTGAAACCTTGGTCTGTAAAACCTCGAATTTACGTGACCTGTCGCATCCCTCGCGGATGCGTGGATTGAAACACCAATAAAAACTAAGCTATCTGTGTCACAATAAAGTCGCATCCCTCGCGGATGCGTGGATTGAAACTCGTCAGATGAGGCGCAACTTAAGCTGTCTAAGGTCGCATCCCATGCGTAAACACGAAGCTACTCAAGCTGGCTGTAATGGGAAAGAGCGACGCTTAGGCTCCATCACGAAATAACCAAAGACAGCTAATCCATCACGCGGGCAATGGGCAATCGATCTCTCCTAAGCTAACGATTGCCAGCGCGCTTAATTCGGTCGATTTCAGGCGATTTCTAGACTAGCGGTTGCCACAGCGCTTATTTGGCCTCAATCGCGTTGTTTTGATTGATTTCAAGAAAATAAGACCTGTGGCAACCGTTACAATTCAATCGACGCTTTTTTGGGCGCAATAGCCACTGTGGCAACCGTTAGGTTCGTTGGGGATGGTGAAGGGATCAAGACGGTTTCAATCGCATCAGGTTATTCTGTAATGGACGATTAGCGCTTCGCCAGCCCAGGCCGTTCGAGGCTACCCGCGCTTGTTGGGCTGTTGCCCTCGCCAGACCACGCTGGCCCCGTCCGCCCGCGTTGGTCCACATCTATCGAACGTATATGACCTGCTCGATGCCACATTCTCTCGAGCGGTTTGCGCATTTCGCGCACGCGGCCCCTTATTTGCGCATTTCGAACATGCTGTCCCTTTTTTAAGTTATGATGAACAACATCCTCAATTTTTCGCCATCGCTTCAAGCGCCGCATCCCCGCGCCCCTCCTGACCCCGTGCGTCATTCTCCCGGATTAAGTCTTCTCGCCAGCCCTCGCCCAAGCTTCTCTCTTTCCAGCCATTGCATGTTCTTGTCCCAGTCTTTACAAGTTCTTATCTTCCATTTTGCGCTCCGATAACAATTCGGCCCTAGACTGTGAAGTTGTGTGCTGCTACAAGCAGGCAGAATGCAATTTACCGGTATGGGAGGATCAGAAGTGAAGAAGAAACAACATAGCGCATGGACGAGCCTGATGCTGGCGTTCATGCTGGGCTGGGTGACGGTCTATGCGACAGGCGGGCTCGATCACCCGCTGCTGGCCGCCCAGAGCGGCGGCCAATATGGCGGGAAAAACCCGGTTACAGTGGCCGGCGCGGTGTATGGCGAGGACGCATCCGTCACGGTGGCGGACACGGTGTATATCGACGGCGAGACCGAGCTGATCGCCGCCGATGCGCAGTGGCGCTATCTCGATGACGGCAGCGATCCGGGCAGCGCCTGGCGCGCGCCGGACTACGACGATGCGGTCTGGCAGACGGGCGCGGCGCCGCTCGGCTACAACCGCCACAATGCCGGGCTGGGCACCGTCATCGGGTACGGGGCGGACAGCGGGGACAAGCACCTCGCGTCGTACTTCCGGCATACGTTCCAGGCAGGCCATACCGCCGAGGTGCAGACGTTGACGGCGTCGCTGGTGCGCGACGACGGCGCGGTCGTCTACCTCAACGGCGAGGAAGTGTACCGCGTCAACATGCCGCAGGGAGAGATCGGCTACCGGACGCCGGCCTCGGGCGCGGTCGGCGACGAGCGGCCCGAGGAGGCGTTCAGCATCGATCCGGCCTTGTTGGTCGAGGGGGAGAACGTCCTGACCGCAGAGGTGCATCAGAATGCGGGCACCAGCTCGGACCTGCATTTCCAGCTGTCGCTGCAAGCCTCGGACGAGGAGCCTCAAGTGACGGTGGAGCCGCCGATCGCGATCGCGATGTCGCTCTACGGCGATCCCAAGACGCAGCGCTCGTTCGCCTGGTATACCCGTTATGACCCGCAGACGGCACCGGCGGATGCGCTGGACAGCATCGTCGAGGTCGTGCCGGCTGGCGCGGACTTTGATTCGGATGCGGTCATGGTGTACGAGGGCGACGCCCAGGTGCTTACGAATCTGAAGATTACCCATTCGGAGACCGGCTCCTTCGTCAGTCACAAGGTCGTGGTGGACGGCCTGACGCCAGGCACCGCCTACCAGTACCGGCTCGGCAGCGTGGACAACTGGAGCCCGATCGGCCGCATCGTAACCGAAGGCGAAGCGGAGACGACGTACGAGCTGCTGTATATGACCGACTCTCAGGGCGGCAACAGCTACGACTACGAGGTGTGGGCGGATACGCTGGCCCAGGGACTGGACCACTTCCCGGATGCCAGGTTCCTGATGATGGCGGGCGATCAGGTCGACGCCGGCGCGCTCGAGTACCAGTGGCTGGACTTCTTCGGCAAGCCGCAGGCGGATTTGCTCAATCTGCCGATCCAGGCTTCGGTCGGCAATCACGAGGGCCCTTATAATAACAACTTCTCGTATCACTTCAACTATCCGACCGACGCGGTCGAGGATCAGTTGCCGGCGGGCAGCGTCTATGCCTTCGACTACGGGGACGCGCACTTCATGGTGCTCAATACGATGGACATGGGCTGGGACGACCGCCAGCGCGAGTCATTCCGCCAGCAGGTGGAGTGGCTGCGCCGCGAGGTCGCCGAGACCGACCGCAAGTGGAAGGTGCTGATGATGCACAAGGCGATCTACTCGGTCGGCGGGCACACCAATGACGGCGACATTCTCGAGCTGCGCCGCGACTTCCACGGCGTGATCGACGAGCTCGGCATCGACGTCGTGCTGCAGGGACACGATCATACCTTCATGCGCTCGCATCAGATGTACGGCGACGAGCCGGTGACCCAGGTCGAGACGGACGAGAGCGGCGCGGTGCGGAATCCGGACGGCACGCTGTATATGGTGAGCAATGCGGTCGGGACGAAGTATTATGACGTGCGGAGCGGCATCGATCACTACTATGCGGCGGTGATGGAGCAGCCGCGCAAGCCGGTCTTCTCCGGCATCCGCATGACGCCGGACAGCCTGACGATCGACTCGTACCGCTCGGGCGAGGACGAGCCGTTCGACACGTACACGATCAGGCGCGACGACGCCCGGCCGCAGCCGGTCCGCGCGCTCACGGCGGGGGCGACGGGCGACGGGCGCATCCAGCTGTCGTGGCTGGCGCCGAAGCAGGCGGGGGCGAGCGCAGACGACCCGGTGCGCGGCTACCGCATCGTGGAGCAGTCCGGCCAGCTCGGACGCAATTGGAGTCTGTACGTACCGGCCGAGGGTGGCCGCTCGGACTACGCCCAGCTCATCGACGCGCCGGCGGACAGCGGGCAGGTCTACAGCTTCGCCGTCACGGCGGTGGACAATCGCGACAATTCGGAGACGGCGCGTGCGTCGGTGGATGGCCAGGTGCCGGCGGCGCCGACCGCTGCGGTCGTGCACGACGGCTTCAATACGCTGGGCTGGACGGCGGTCCCGGGTTACGCTGCGCCGAGCGCGTACGAATACAGTGTGGACGGCGGCGCGAGCTGGCAGCCGGTCACAGCCCATCCGCAGCCGGTAGGAGACGGCGAGTACCCGGCTGGCGAGGTGCAGGTGCGCGTGCAGGCGGCGGGCGGAATGCAGGCAGGCCATGTACTGGCGACCGGGCAGGCGTATACGCGCAACAGCGTGCACGATGCGTTCGCACTGGAGGCGACGCTGAAGCGCGCGGACGACACTCTGATCGTACGCGCGACGGCGGAACAGACCGCGCTGTACGACGGCGAGGCGCAACTCGTCGTGCAGCTGATGGACGGCGACACGCCGCTGCTGCTGCACGGTGTGCCGGTAGAGGGCAAGCGGACGAGCGTCGAGGAGCGGTTCGCGGTGAGCGGTGCGGACTACCGGGTGAAGGTGTTCGTATTCGACGAGCGCGTCGGCGGTGCGGAGATGGCGGAATATTTGGCGCAGCCGCTCGTGCTGGAGTAGGGCAGAGGAAAGCGAGGCTATGATAATCGTGAAACGATATATTGCATTGTGGCTGGCATTGCTGCTCGTCGCGGTCCCGGCGCTGGCCGGGACCGCGACAGCGGCAGCGGTGGCGGACGGGCTCGCGCTGGAGCTCGGAGCGTCCGTGGCGAAGCGCGGTGAGCGCATGGCGGTGAGCGGGTCGGCCCCGGCGGCAGCGGCGCGGGTGACGGTGCAGATCGTCCGTCCCGACCAATCGTTGCTGTACGTGGACGTGTTGGACGTGACGGACGGCCGCTACGACGTGTCCGTGCGCATCCCCGAGGATGCCGTGCTCGCCCCTCTGGGCGCATACACGGTGACTGCGGGGGCGCAGGGGGTCACGGCGAGCGCGACCTTCGAGGTCGTCGGTGAATCGGGCGAACCCGGCAGACCAGACGAGCCGGGTGACCCGGGCGGACCAGAGGAGCCAGGCGGACCGGGCGAACCGGACGAACCGGGCGCACCCGGCGGACCGGACGAGCCCGGCGATCCCGATCCGGATGACGGCGGATCGGGCGGCGACGGAGCGAACGAAGACAGCCAGAGCGGCGACGTGGACGATGCGGCGGACGACGGACGCATCCCGCCGCAGGCCGGCGAGGCGAGCGGCGGCGTCATTGCGCCGGAGATGGAAGCGAGCGGACGCCTGGTCGTGGGAATCGCACGCATCCGGGCCGCGCTGGAGGCGGCGGAGGGCCGCGTCGTCATCGAGCTGCCGGACGAAGCGTTGGCAGACGGCGGCTGGCTGGAGTTGCCGGTCGAAGCGCTGTACGAGCTGGAGGCGCAAGACGCTGCGCTGGTGCTGGGCGGCGGCGGGATGCGACTCGACTTCCCGGCCGGCGCGATCGGCAGCGCCGAGACGGCGCGCGAGTCGGGCCGGCTGCGCATCCGGCTGCAGCTCGGCTGGGGCGAGACGGCCGCGCAGGCGGCGGCGCAGGCGATGGGCGGCGACACGGCCTATTCCGCAGCCGATCTGGCGCTGCGCGTCGAGCTGACCGTGCTCGACGGGGACGAGGAGACGGATGCGGGCGCGCTGGCAGAGCCGGCACATGTGCGGCTGACGCTGGATGCGGGTCGGCTCGCGCAGCTCGATCCGGCCGTGGCCGGCGTCTACCTGGTGGATGACGGCGAGCTGCTCTATGCCGGCGGACGGCTGGATGACGACGGCACGCTGACCTTCGCGGCGCCGCACTTCTCGACCTATGCCGTGCTGCACTACGACCGGCGCTTCGCCGATCTGCGCGGGCACTGGGCCGAGGAGCAGGTGCGCAGGCTGGCGGCGCGGCATATCGTGACCGGCGTCGGCGCGGCGCGCTACGAGCCGCAGCGCGCGATCACGCGGGCCGAGTTCGCCACGCTGGTGATGCGCGGGCTGGATTACGCAGGGCTGAGCGCGGAGGAAGTCGCTGCACAAGGAGCTGCAGGTGCGAATGCTGCGCAAGGGGCAGCGTCGGCGGCGGTGCGCTTCGACGACGTGCAGGCGGGCAGCTACTACGAAGCGCATGTCCATGCGGCGGCGGCGCTCGGACTGGTGCGCGGCTACGACGGCCGCTTCCGGCCGGGCGACGCGATCACGCGGCAGGAGGCCGCAGCGCTGCTGGCGCGGGCGGCGGACCTGTTAGGGCTGGGCGCGAGTATGAGCGGCAGCATGAGTGGAAGCGTGAGCGGTTCGCCTGCTTTTGCGGATCGGGAGGAGATCGCGGAATGGGCGTCTGCGGACGTGAAGCGCGCCTGGTCGCTCGGGCTGATCGAGGGCTACGGCGGCGCCTTCCACCCGTTAGCGAGCGCGACGCGGGCCGAAGTGGCGACGATGATCGGACGGCTTGTGACGGAGGTCAATTAGCATGGAGCGGGAGGGCAAGACTTTCATGAAAAAGATAGCCATTACGTTGCTGGCAGCACTGCTGCTGCTGTCGGGACTGGGGGGCGCCATCGCGCTCCCCGCCGGTACCCCGGCGGCGCAGGCGGCGCCGATCGAGATTGCCGAGGGCTGGAACGTGGCGCTCGGCGCCGAGGTGTCCGCCTCGGGGCAGTGCAACGCGGCCGAGGCGGCGCGCTTCGCCGTCGACGGCCGGACGGACACCAAGTGGTGCGACGGGTCGGATGCGGCGAACAAGTGGCTGATGCTCGATCTGGGCGAGGACTATGCCATTAATCGCTGGGTGCTAAGCAATGCCTGCATGGGCGAGTCCGGCAGCTGCCCGTTCTGGAACACGCAGGACGCGCAGCTGCAGACGAGCGCAGACGGCGAGACGTGGACGAACGTCGACTACATCACGGACAATGTGCAGTCGGTTGTCGACCGCTACGTCCCGGTATTCACGACGCGCTACGTGCGTCTGCTGGTGACGCAGGGCGCAGCGGCGCAGCATACCGCCCGCATCTTCGAGCTGGAGCTGTACGGCACGACGCCGGATCAGACGCCGGCCTACCCGCCGACGGATCTGGCGCCGGTCGACTATGTCGACCCGCTCGTCAATACGATGGGCGACAACGGACAGATGAGTCCGGCCGCTACCGTGCCGTTCGGGCTCGTCTCGCTCGGGCCGGACAGCGACGGCGGCGCATTCAGCGGGTACTACTATCAGGACAACAACCTGAAGGGCTTCTCGCATACGCGCTTCAACGGCGTCGGCTGCAGCGGCGCGGGCGGCAATGTGCTGATGAAGCCGTCGACGGGCGACTTCGCCCGTACGAGCAGTCTGTACAAGGAGCGCTACGACCGCGCTTCGCAGGATGCTTCGCCGGGTTACTACACGGTCGAGCTCGCGTCCGGCATCGCGGTCGAGCTGACCGCCTCGGAGCGGGTCGGCTTCCATCGCTATACGTTCCCCGAGGGCGAAGCGGACGGCTCGGTGCTCGTCGATCTGGCCAATGCGTACGCAGGCATGGTGGACGCGAGCCTGACGGTCGAGAGCGACACGGAGCTCTCGGGCATGGTGCAGTCGCGCACGGTGTGCGGCAACGGCTACTACACGCTGTATTACTCGATCCAGTTCGACCAGCCGTTCACGTCGTATGCGTCCTGGGCGGGCAGCGATGTCGGCGAGGTCGCATCGCGCACGGGGACGAATATCGGGGTGTGGCTCGACTTCGATACGGCCGCGGATCGCGAGGTGCAGGCCAAGGTCGGGCTGTCCGCGATCAGCGCGGAGCAGGCGGCCTATGAGCGCGAGCACGAGATTGCGGGCTGGGAATTCGATGCCGCGCATGAGGAGGCGCGCGCGACGTGGTCCGAGCTGCTGAACAAGGTCGAGATCGGCGGCGGCGAGGAAGAGCTCAAGGAGATCTTCTATACGAAGCTGTACCAGGCATTCCTTCACCCGAACAACGTCACCAGCTCGACCGGGCAGTTCCGCGGCGGGCAGGACGAGACGACGATCCGCGAGGCGTCGGAGCTGGGCGAGGGCGTGGACTACTACAACGGCTGGTCGACGTGGGACGACTTCCGCAAGTATCCGCTCTACTCGCTGCTCGAGCCGGAGAAGTACGAGCATATGGCGCGCTCGCTGCTCGATCTGTACGAGACGCGCGGGTCGTACACGCAGTGGGCGAGCGGCTACTGGCCGAGCGCCAGCGTGCGCAATGAATTCGGCGGCACGATCCTGCTCGATGCGATCGGCAAGGGCATGGAGCTGAGCGAAGCGGAGCTGTACACTGCGCTCCAGGGGATGGCCGAGGACACCGATCATTACGCGACCGAAGAGGGACAGATCTCCGGCAAGCTGGAGAAGGCCTACAGCGCCTACTATCCGATGAAGCTGGCGGCGATGCTGGGCGACGCTTCGGCCTATGCGAAGTACCGCGATATGACGCAATCGTACCAGTCGCTGTGGAATCCGGAGCAGGCGGATGACGAGGGGAATGTGCGCGGCTTCTTCACGCCGAACGGTCGCGACGTCAGCCGCGTCTCCAATGTGAACGAGTACGCGTATCAGGGCAATCTGTGGACGTATCGCTGGTTCGTCCCGCATGACATCCAGGGGCTGGCCGAGCTGCGCGGCGGCGAGCAGGAGCTGGCGGAGGACCTGCTGTACTTCTTCGACGAGGCGCAGGAGTACGTGGCGGTCAACGAGCCGGATCTCCATGTCCCGTATCTGTTCAACTATCTGGGACTGCCGTATCTGACGCAATATTACGCACGCGAATATACGACCGAGGAGGTCGTGCAGCGCTATCACAATCACGGACTGTACGCCCACCCGATCAAGTCGCGCGTCTACCGCGCCGATCCGGAAGGCTATCTGCCCTCGATGGACGACGACGCCGGGGCGATGTCCTCGTGGTTCGTCTACAGTGCAATGGGATTGTTCCCGGGCAATCCGGGGGATCCGTACTACCTGATCGGCTCGCCGGTCTTCCCGGAGCTGACCCTGCATCTGGACAATGGCGAGACGTTCACGATCCGCGCCGAGGGCGTATCGGCGGACAATCGCTACATCCAGTCGGCGACGCTGAATGGCGGAGCATTCGACCAGGCGTGGCTCGGCCACGACACAGTGACCGCCGGCGGCGTGCTGGAGCTGCAGATGGGAGACACGCCCAACACCGCATGGGGCGCTTCGCCGGAAGCGGCGCCGCGGCAGACGGACTACACGGCGGACATTGACCAGCTGCTCGGACGCGCCGAGCTGATCGCGGCCGAGTCGCAGTGGCGCTACGACGACAGCGGACAGCCGGCCGAGGCGGGCTGGCATGCAGGCGGCTATGACGATAGCGCCTGGTCCGTCGGGGCCGCGCCGCTCGGCTACAACCGCGACAACACCGGGCACGGCACGGTGGTGAGCTACGGCGCGGATGTCAGCGACAAGCATCCGACGACGTACTTCCGCCAGACGTTCGACGTGGCGGACCCGGACGGCGTCGTCGCGCTGGAGGCGGACCTGATCCGCGACGACGGCGCGGTCGTCTATCTCAACGGGCGCGAGATCATTCGCACCAACATGCCGCAGGGCGACATCGCCTACGACACGTATGCCAATGGCACCGTCGGCGACGAGCGCGACTGGAACGGCTACGCGATTGATCCGGCCTACCTGGTGGAGGGCGAGAATGTGCTGGCAGCCGAGGTGCATCAGGTCAATGCGACCAGCTCGGATATCGCCTTCGCCTTCCGTCTGACGGCGATCCATGAGCTGGAGGTGCCGGATGCGCCGACGGCGCCGGTCGTGGACGACGCGGCCAATACGTTCGGCTGGGCGGCGCTGCCGGATTATCCGGAGGCATCGGACTACCAATATAGCACGGACGGCGGACTGAATTGGCAGCGTGCCGGCGCCAATCCGCAATCGGTCGGACCGCGCGCGCTGGATGCGGGGGCTGTGCAGGTGCGGCTCGCCGGCGATGCCGCTCAGCAGCGGGCGCCGGGCCGCGTGCTGGTATCGGACGCGCCGTATACGGCGGACACGCTGTGGACGGTGTACGAGCTGGAGGCGGCGACGGGCCGCGACGGCAATCTCGAAGTGACGGTCACCGGCACCGCGACCGGCGAGTACGACGGACCGGCCGTAGCCGTGACGCAGCTGCGCCGGGACGGGCGCGTGCTCGCCACCGGAGCTGCCGAGGTGGCGGCCGCCGGCGAGAGCTTCGCATTCACACAGTGGTTCAACACGCCGGATGCCTCCTACACGGTAGATGTCTACCTCGTCGATGCTTTCAACGGCAATGTGGACGAATCGCTCTGGCTGGCCGAGCCGCTGCCGCCGCGCGCGGCGCCGGCGCCG
>NZ_JACXIZ010000007.1 GCF_014705605.1 Paenibacillus sabuli | reverse complement strand
TCTATAAATTGTCTTTATTCTATCGCATGTTGGAAGACTTGCCCAGTTCTAATTAAAATGTGATCCTATAATTGTGCTACTGTGTACTAGTGGAGTAAAAATAGCAATGAATTATACAACATTTAAAGGTGGATCTAGTGCAGATCGAACATGGCGATGGGGCAGAGATGGTTTTTCAAATTAGAACAGGGAGATGAAAATAATGAAAAAATACATTTTTATTACTATAATTGGAATTATTTTGATCATGCCTAGTGTAGCATCTTCGGCAACATACGAGATGGACGAGGTCAAACGTTTTGCCGAATCAGAAGGGCTGGACGTTTTTAAAAAGTTAATGCTCGAAGATCCGGAGGGCTATGGTTTTAAAAACACAGCCCAAATTGAGTCGGTTGTAGTAGGCGACGGACTTCCAATTTATTGGGTGGATGCAGGCAAACTGCGTGCCGCTGATGCAAACACGAGCCTGCAATCAATCCTCCGCCCTTCGAACCAATGGGAGTTTACTGTATTCGTTGATGGAACGGCCACTTCTTTTTTAACCATCGGCGAGATCAATCATGCGCTTGATGTTGTGGCGGCCGGTGGAACGTCCGAAGCGTTTGACAAGGCGTATAAAAAAATATCCGTTCATTCAGACCCGGACAGTTCAGTGATTCTGGCGATGATCGAGGGGACGCATGTGCTCGTGTCCAGCGTGGATCATCAAGAAGTAGCCTTATCTGAATCTAACGTTGCCTTATACGGGGAACAAAAAGCGAGCCTTATTCCATCCGAAAACGTGGTCACACAATTAAAGGTCTCGCAAAATGCCGAGGAGCAAGAAAACGATGGAGGCGTTCTGGTCCTGAATCAATCCGTGGAACGTGACGCCAAGCCAGTATGGCGAATGGCCGCAATCAGCGGGGGAATTGCGATAGCAGCGGCATGGGCCCTGCAGAAAGCGATGAATCGGAAAAAGAAAGCGGGGGGCTAGAGGAAGCGCAGAGCAAGAGGAACCGAAAGGATATCGAAACGAAGCCGAAAGGACATCGAAAGGACGCGTAAACCAAGGGAAGTCAGGCCACTGGCCTGACTTCCCTTGTTCGTCTACTCGGATCTAATGCTCTTGCAAAGCTGCGCCCTGCGGCTCAGATGCCGCCCCGTTCACACGCCTCGGCGACCGATTGACCAGTATGGTCAAGCTGACGAGGGTCACGAAGATCGTCGCGCCCATGTCCGAGAGGATGGCGATCCAGAGCGTCAGCCAGCCGGGAATAGTGAGCAGCAGCGCCACCAGCTTCAGTCCGAGCGCGGCGGCGATGTTGAAGCGGATGGCCCGGTTCACGCGCTTGGCCGTGCCAATTGCTTCCGGCAGCCGGCCGAGGTGGTCCTGCATCAGCACGACGTCGGCGGTCTCGATGGCGCTGGCCGTTCCCTTGCCCATGGCGATGCCGAGCTGCGCCGTCGCCAGAGCAGGCGCATCGTTGATGCCGTCGCCGATCATCGCGATCCGTCCGTGCGCGCCGAGCTCGCGGATGCGAGCGACCTTGTCCTCGGGCAGCAGGCCGCTGTGGTAGCTGCGCACGCCGGTCGCCGCCGCGACGCGCCTGGCCGTCGCCTCGTGATCGCCGGTGAGCATGACGGTGTCGCGAATGCCGATGCGGTGCAGAGCGTCGACGACGCGCCGGCTCTCCTCGCGAATCTCGTCGGCGATGCCGAACATCCCCAGCACGCTCGCCTCGTCGGCGACGAGCACGAGGGTCAAGCCGTCCTGCTTGAGCCGCGCGATGTCGCCTGTCGCCCGCTCGCCGAGCGTAAGGCCGTCAAGCGCCTGCTCGTTGCCGAGCCGGTAGGCGTGCCCGGCGATGCGGGCGACGACGCCCTTCCCGGCTACGGTGCGGACTTCCTCGGCCTGCAGCGTGTCGCCATGGCGGCGCTCCGCCTCGATGTGCGCCATGACGGCATGGGCGAGCGGATGCGACGATTGACGTTCGATCGCCGCTGCGACCGAATAGAAGCGATCGGCGTCGTAGGCGACGGCCTCGATGACGCGAGGCTCGCCCTTGGTCAAGGTGCCGGTCTTGTCAAAGGCGATGGCGTCGAGCTTGCCGAGCTGCTCGAGGTGGACGCCGCCCTTGACGAGGATACCCGCCCGGGCGCTGCGCGTGATGCCGGAGACGATGGCAATCGGCGAGGCCAGCACGAGCGCGCACGGGCAGCCGACGATCAGCACGGCCAGCCCCTGGTACAGCCAGTGCGTCCATTCCCCGCCGAGCAGCAGCGGGGGCACGAGGATGACGAGTGCCGCGACGACCATGATGAGCGGCGTGTAGACTTTGGCGAAGCGGTTGATGAACAGCTCGGTCGGCGTCTTCGTCTCCTGGGCCTCCTCGACGAGATGCAGGATACGGGCCAGCGAGGAGTCGTCGTACGGCTTGTCGATGCGCACGCGCAGCGTGCCTTCATTATTGATACTGCCGCCGAACACCGTATCGCCGGAGGTCTTGTCGACCGGCAGCGATTCGCCGGTGATCGCGGCCTCGTTGACCGAGCCGTCGCCCTGCTCGATCGTGCCGTCGGAGGGGACCTTGTCGCCGGCGCGCACGAGCACAAGATCGCCGGCGCGCAGCTCGCTGATCGCCACGGTGCGCTGGCGCTCGCCCTGGAGCAGGATCGCTTGCTTCGGCGCCACCTCGAGCAGCGCCTCCATCGAGCGCCGGGCCCGATCCATGCCGATCCCTTCCAGCAGCTCGTTGACGCCGAACAAGATCGCGACGAGCGTTGCTTCCCTCCACTCCCCGATGGCGACGGCGCCGATCAGGGCAATCGTCATCAAGGTATCGATGGTGAATCTCAAGCGCATCAGATTCTGAAGTCCGCGCCAGAATGTCGTGTAGCCGCTGATGGCCGTCGCGCCGAGGTACATGCCGATCAGGACGGGCGCGCTCCAGATGCCCTCCAGCAGCAGCGCAGCCGCGTACAGCAGCCCCGACACCGCCAGCAGGGCGAGCATCGTGCGCGTCCCGCCATGGGCATGATCGTGATCATGTCCGTGCTCATGCCCATGCCCGTGATCGTGCCCCTGGCCATGGTCGTGTGCGTGGTCGTGCCCGTGAGCATGGCGCTGTACATGGCTGCGAGCAGGCGTATGCTCATGCGCGTGCAGGTGATCGTGGCCGTGTTCGCCGCGGTCAGACTTGTCACTGCCGTCATGTCGATGGCTACCGTCACACCCGCCCTGCGCACACGCGTCTTCGCCCTCGTGCCGAGCGGCGGCGCCTTCCCCGCTAGCCCCGTTGGCGCTCCCGGGTGCACGTCGCAGACTGCTGCGATCCAGCACCGCGCCGTCCGAGCGGAGGATGCGCTCGACGCTGTCCAGATCGACTGCGGGATCGAGCTTGAGCCGTCCGGAGGCGAAGCTGAGCGAGGCGTCGGCGCCGTGCGCCAGCTTTTGAATTTGGGCCTCCAAGCCCTGCGCGCAATTGCCGCAGGACAGCCCCTTTACCTTATAAATATGCATGGATGATTCAATCCTTTCTATCCAATACATGAACAATTATTCATATATTGATCATATGCAAATCGGCGAAAAATGTCAAACCCATTTATGCGGCGCCCGTAATAAGGATCCTTCACGAAATAACCAAAGACAGCTCATCCATCAGGCGGGCAAACGGACGCACCTCAGCTAACGGTTGCCCGCGCGCTTATTTCGATCAATTTCAGGCGATTTCCAGGCTAGCGGTTGCCACAGCGCTTATTTGGCCTAAATCGCGTTTTTTCAATGGATTTCAAGAAAATAAGACCTGTGGCAACCGTTACAATGCAATCGGCGCTTATTTGGGCGCAATAGCCGCTGTGGCAACCGTTAGGTTCGTTGGCGGATGGTGAAGGGCTAATGACGGTTTCAATCGCACCAGGTTATTCTGTAATAGACCTTAAGGTCTGTACGTTTAGCCTTTTGTTTTGCGGTTTCGCCTCTTGGTAAAAGTTACGGTTTCGGAAGGGATATGGTATAATGGCGGTACTTTGAAAACAGGCGGGTGGAAGCGATGGAAAGAACGGTGCAAGACGCTTGCGATACGACCTGCAGCGGGACGGATGTCGACGTCGGTCGGGTGCGGGAGCAATTGGTGACCGAAGCGACGGCTTTTGAATTGGCCGATCTGTTCAAGTCGCTGGGCGATCCGACCCGGGTGAAAATCATTCACGCCCTGCTCCAGAGCGAGCTGTGCGTGCATGATCTCACGGAGGTGCTCGGCATGGGGCAGTCCGCCGTGTCGCATCAGCTGCGCTTCCTGCGCAATGCGCGCATCGTGAAGCGCCGCAAGGTCGGCAAGACGGTCTATTACTCCCTGGACGATAATCATGTGGAGCAATTGTTCACGTTGACGCTTGCGCATCTGCAGCATAAATAAAAGGCCTGCCTGCAGGTGGGCGAACGCTCGTCAGGTGGGCGAACGCGCGTCTGGACGGTGGAGCGGCCTCGTGAAGAAAGGAGTCGAACGTCATGGCGGTCTATATCGCGCTGCTGCGCGGCATCAACGTGGGCGGGCATAACAAGATCCAGATGGCCAAGCTGCGCGAAACGCTGCAAGCGGCCGGGCTGGAGGCGGTGCGCACGTATATCCAGAGCGGCAATATTGCGTTTGCCGCGGCTGCGAGCGAGGAGCAGGTACGGGAGTTGGTCGCGCGGGCGATCGCATCCGACTTTGGCCTGCAGCTGGAAGTGGTGCTGCGCACAGCCGCCGAGCTGGAGGCGCTCATCGCGGCCAATCCGTATGCAGACCGGGAGCTCGGCGAGCGGGAGAGCGTGCAGGTATGCTTCCTGAATGCGGCGCCCGAGGAGGCGCTGACCGGCGGCGTCACCGACTATGAGAGCGAGGTCGTCGACTATCGGATCGTCGGACGCGATATCTACCAGCTCTATCATCAGGGACTGCGCGACGCCAAGCTGCCGCCGGCCTTGAACAAGCTATGGAAGCGGGCGACGATGCGCAACTGGCGCACCGTGCTGAAGCTGCGGGAGCTGGCCGAGCAGACGGCGCGCGAAGCGGGAGAGTGTACCACGAACGCTACCAGGACGGGGCCGAGCGTTTGAAGGGCAGGTTGAAAGAGGAAGCGAACTGATAATCACCCTGGAAGGGAACGAGACGGCATGGGATGTCGGGCTTCACGAAATGGTTTATTTCTAGGAAAAACGCTTTTGCTATTTTAAAAAACGTGCGTGGCCGCCAAAGAACGGCCACGCACGTTTTTGGCGTGACAAAGGCTAACCTCGAATCGAGCCGGATTGTTTTCAATGCGGCTATCTCGAATCGAGCCGAATTGTTTTCAATGCGGCTATTGCGTATAGTACGCATAGAACTTTTTTTGTTTTACGCCGTGTACGATCCACGCAAAAAAGTCCCGCGTCTTGTCGTCCAGCCAATGCTTGCCGTCATGGTACAGCTTGCGCTTGTACGTCAGCATCAGCTTGGTCTCGCCGTCCCATTGAAACGAAAACGTATTGTAGCTGCGCTCCTGTTGCAAATCGAGCTTGGCCCGTTCGAGCCGCAGCGGGTAGACGGCCTTGTCGATGACAAATAACGGGCCCTCCGACGAGGCCGCCACCGCGATAAAGCGGTCGTCGCAGATGGTATAAAATCCGCGCGAGATCTCCCCGGCGGGCATGCGCGCGGCCGAGAGCTCCTTCCACGCCGCTCCGTCTGCGTGCCAGCGGCCCACAAGCTGAGGCTGGGTGAAATGACGCAGGGTAATGACGCTGCTCAAAAGCTGATTCATGATCGAGCGTATCCTTTCTTTCCCCTTGTGGCTGCAACCAATGCAGACTAAAGTCCGGGGTTATTTGTCCTTATTCCGTAGCATACCGGACGCGGCTAAACAATTTCTCTACAAGCCCAACCCCGTAGATTTCTCCCCTCTGCTTCGTCGGATTGCCCGTCTCGCGCCAGCTTGCCCGTCCCGTATAATGAGGGGCACAAGCTTTTTGCGATAGGAGGGCGATTACCCATGAAACGAAAGCAACTGCACGCGTACGTGTTTACTTTTCCAAGCCTTTTTCTGACGCTTGTACTCGGCATATATCCGATTTTCTGGGCGCTGCGCTACATGTTTTTTGCCTACCCGGGATACGGTACGCCGCAATTCGTCGGACTCGACAATTTCTTCCGGGTCGCGCGCGACGCACAGTTCTGGCAATCCGTGCAAAATACGTTCGTCTATGCCGCCGGTAAGCTGGTACTGACGATCCCGCTCTCGCTCATCCTGGCGGTCATCCTGAATCGTGCGCTGCGCGGCCGGCATCTGCTGCGCGCCGTGTACTTCCTGCCGACGATCTTCAGCGCCTCGGTCATGTCGATCGTCTTCTATATTGTCTTCAATTCGTACAACGGCATTCTCAATCAGTACCTGATGAAGCTGGGTCTGGCCTCGAGTCCGATCGACTGGCTCGGCGCGGGCAATGCGATGCTGACCGTCATCATCATCGCGGTGTGGGGCGCGGTGGGCAACTACATGCTGCTGTTCCTGGCGGGGCTGCAGAGCATCCCGGACGACGTATACGAGGCGGCTTCGCTGGACGGCGTCAATCCGCTGCAGCGGCTGTGGCACATCACCATACCGATGCTCGGACCGGTGCTGCAGATGGTCATCATGCTGGCGATCACCGTGTCGCTCAAGGGCTACGAAAGCATCATGGTGCTCACCGAGGGCGGGCCGTTCGGCAAGACCGAGGTCATGTATCTGTATCTGTACAAGCTGTTCTTCCCGCTGACGAGCGAGGGCTCGAGTGTGCAGAATATCGGCTACGGCAGCGCCGTCGGCTTCACGACCGCGCTTATCGTCGGGCTGGTCACGATGATTTATTTCTGGATATCCAGGAAGCTGAACGAGACATACTAAGGGGGCGGCAGTGGTGGCGATTTCAAGAGGACTGACGCGGACGGTGCTGTGGATTTTTTTGCTCGCAACGGCGGGACTGATGCTGTTCCCGATCGTGGTGGCGATCCTTGGCTCGTTCAAGACAAATCTGGAAGTGACGACGGGGGCGACGCTGCTGCCGGAGGTGTGGCAGTTCGGCAACTACGCCCATGCCTGGAAGCAAGCGAACTTTGCCCGCTTCACCTGGAACAGCATTTACGTCAGCGTCTTTACGACAGTCGGGACGCTGCTAATCACAGCGATGGCCGCCTATGCGGTCGATCGGGTCAACTTTCGCGGCAAGCGCATCTACATCGTGCTGCAGTCGTTCACGCTGTTCATCTCTATCGGCGCGGTCGTGCTGCGGCCCCAGTTCGACCTGATGGTGCAGCTCGGCTTGCAAAAAACGCTCTGGGGTGTCATCATCATCTTAATTAGCGCGCATGCCCAGATCTTCTTCATGATGATCGGTTTTTTCAAAGGCATTCCGCGCGAATTAGACGAGGCGGCGCTCATCGATGGCTGCAACTTCTATTCGATCTTCTGGCGCATCATTCTGCCGCTCTTGCGGCCGGCGCTCGCGGTAACGGCGCTGTTCACCTTCCGCGGCGCCTGGAACGAGTACATCCTGCCGCTCGTCTTCTCCATGACGAATCCGGACCTGCAGACGCTGCCCGTCGGGCTGGCGAATCTGCGCTACGGCTTCGGGGCGGCCTCGGAGAATCAATACATGCTGGCCGGCGCCTGCATCTCGATCCTGCCGCTGCTCGTCGTCTACGTCTTCGCCAACCGTTCCTTCATGCAGGTCAACGTCGGAGCGGTGAAGGGATAATTGGCCAAAGGTGGGACAGGCATGAAACCATTCTACATGCAGATCTCGCTCAAGCGCCGAATCTGGGTCGCCCTGCTGACGGTGACCGTGATCGGGGTCGCGGTCACCGGCTCGTATGCGTACTATTACGCCTCCGGCGTGATGGAGCGCAGCGCGCTGCAGACGAGTCAGGACCGGCTCAACAAGACGGCTCAGGTCGTCGACGAACGGCTCCGCCACATCATCGTCGCCACGTCGACGCTGATGATCGGCGAGCCGTTTCAGCGTCTCATGGCCCAGGTGCAGAGCGGGGCCGCGAGCGGATACTTCAACCTGCTGTCGGAGCTGCAGACGCCGTTCACGCAGATGAAGCTCAACGAGCTGACGATCGATTCGGCGTACATCGTCACGCCGATCGGCGAGTTCTACCCGACGGACAAGGCCAGGCGGCTAGGCGCGGCGTTCGACGAGACGACGGTCTACGAGGCGGTCCAGGCGGCGAATGCCGCCGGGGAGCCCTGGACGACGCTATGGGTGCCAGGCCATGCGGAAGAGCTGTTCACCCGTACTCAGCAGGTGGTGACGCTCGTCATGACGCCGATCTACGACACGCCGGTGCCGGATGTGTATATCGTCGTCAACATCAAGCAGGATACGATCGACGAGCTGATCCGGCAGAATCTCGACGATCGCAGGATCAATCAGGTATTGCTGACCCGCGGCGGCGAGCTCGTGCTGGAGCCACTGCCGGGCATGCCGGCGGCGGATCCGGCAGCGCTGCAGGCGCAGATTGCCGACGCCGAGCGGGGCGACTTCGAGTATGGCAGCGCGGAGGGCGATTATCTCGTCAACTTCGCCGCGCTGGACATGAATCCGCAGTGGGTGCTGCTCGGCTACCAGTCCAAGGCGGAGCTGCTCGCCCCGCTGCGCAATCTGCGCTGGGCGATGCTGAGCATCACCGGCGTATGCCTGCTGCTGGCGCTGCTGCTGGCCAGCTTGCTCTCGGAGCTGCTGCTGCGTCCCCTGCTCAAGCTCCGCAATCTGATGCAGCGCGCCGGACAGCATCAGCTGGACGTCCGCTTCGAGAGCCGGTACGAGGACGAGGTGACCCAGGTCGGCTACAAATTCAACGCGATGCTGGAGCAGATTCAGTCCCTCATCGTCGAGGTGAAGCGCTCCGAGCAGGAGAAGCGCAAGTCCGAGGTCAAGGCGCTGCAAGCGCAGATCGACCCGCACTTCCTCTACAATACGCTCAACACGATCTTCTGGAAGTCGGAGATGGAGGAGCATGAGACGGCCAAGGAGATGATCGTCTCGCTGTCGCTGCTGTTCCGTCTCGGGCTGAACAACGGGCGCGAGCACACGACGCTCGGCCAGGAGCTGGAGCATGTGGAGCAGTACCTGATCCTGCAGGCGCGCTGCTACCCGAGACTGTTCGACTACGAGATTCGGCTGGAGGCGCCGGAGCTGCGGCAGCTCCCGGTGCTCAAGCTGCTGCTCCAGCCGCTGGTGGAGAATGCGATCGAGCACGGTCTCCGCGAGCTGGAGCACAAGGGGCGGCTCGTCGTCGACGTGCGCCGTGCGGGGGAGCGCCTCCTGCTGGAGGTGACCGACAACGGCTCCGGCATGAACGTGGAGGAGGTGCGGCGGCGCATGGAGCGACCGGGCGAATCGTCGCAGAGCTACGCCCTCTCGAATGTGCGAAGCCGGCTGCTGCTCGAATATGGCGACGAGGCCGAAGTGCGCCTGGCGAGCGTGCCCGGCGAGGCGACGCGCGTCACGCTGGTCATCCCGATTGATCCGAAAGGCGGAGAAGCCCATGGACAAGCATGAGATCAGACTGTGCATCATTGACGATGTCGATACGGTGGCCCAGGGCATCGCCCGCAAAATCCCGTGGGCGGAGCACGGCATCACGGTGTCCGGCACGGCGGGCAGCGGTGCGGAGGGGCTGGAGCTGATCCGGCGCACCCGCCCGCATATCATCCTCACCGATATCAAGATGCCGCGCATGAGCGGGCTGGAGATGATCCGTGCGCTCGCGGCGGAGCCGGAGCGGCAGGAGCAGGTCAAGGTGATCTTCCTGAGCGGCTATTCCGACTTCGAATATGCCCAGGAGTCGGTGCGGCTCGGCGCCTTCGACTACGTGCTCAAGCCGTTCACGCCGCCGCAGATCGTCGAAGTGGTGCTGCGCGCCAGGCGCGAGCTCGAGGAGGAGCGGCTGCAGGCAGCCTCCCGGATCGAGCTCGAGCGCAAGGTGCGCGAAAGCATGCCCTATCTGCGCCAGGAATACTTCCGGCTGCTGCTGCGCAGCAGCGTGCAGCCGGCGCAGGCGCAGGAGCGCTGGGCCTTCCTTGGCATCACGATGCGGCCGGAGCGGCTGACCGCGCTGCTGATCGAGATCGACGGCTTCGCCGAGGCGGTGCACGGCCTTGCGGTCGGGGAAGCGGAGCTGGTGCGCTTCGCGGTGCACAATATTATCCAGGAGACGATCGGCATGCAGACGCAGGGAATCGTCTTCCGCGAGCAGGTGCATCAGTTCGTGGCGATCGCGAACAGCGGCCCGGGCCTCGACACCGAGGCGATCGCCGAGCAGTGCCGCGCCAACGTCGAGCGCTACGCGAAGCGCACCGTCTCGATCGGGGTCGGCCGCGAGGCGCCCGGCCTCGCCGAGCTGCATGTCTCGTTCGAGCAGGCGCGCACGGCGCTGTCGTACCAATTCTACACCGGCGGCAACTGCGTCCTGCACTACCGGGATATCGAGCGCCAGAGCGCGCTGACGCTGCGCTACGATCCGGACAAGGAGACGGAGCTGCTGTACGCGCTGCGCTCGGGCAACCGCGAGGGCGTGCAGCGGCAGCTCCATGCCATCTACGAGGAGGCCTTGCAATTGCAGGAGCCGCCCGAGCCGGCGATGCTCGTTAATCTGTTCTACGGACTGGCCTTCGCGATGTATCGCGTCGTCGCGGAGAAGCTGGAGGACGAGGAGCGCGCGCGTCTGGAAGCGCGTCTGGCTGCGCTCAAACTCGGCGAATCTGGCTCGATCCGGCTGCTCAAGCACGATCTGGAGGCGATCGCACTGGAGAGCTGCGCGATGATGCAGCAGCGTCAGAAGAGCGACTCGCGCCAGCTCATCGAGCAGGCGCGCGCTTACATTGCCCGCCATCTGTTGACCGAGCTCACCGTGCAGCAGTGCGCCAAGGCCGTCCACTTAAGTCCGAGCTACTTCTCCAATCTATTCAAAAAAGAAACCGGCAGCACCTTCATGCAATACGTGACGGCGGCCCGCATGGAGCGGGCCAAGGAGCTGCTGCTCGAGGGGGAGCAGGTGCAGGAGATCGCGTACGAGCTCGGCTACAAGGATCGCCCCTACTTCAGCGAGCTGTTCAAGCGCCACACGGGCTTGACGCCGTCGGAATTCCGGGCGCAGCACGTGACGGACGCGCACGACAGCTGACCGAGCGCCGCCCTCGCCGCAGCAGACGCGATCGTGTCGGCGCTGGACTTGGCCGGGCTGTGCGATGCCTTGCGCACGCGGAATTGCCGGACAGTTGTTTTGCCCGCCCTGGTCCGTCGATATGTCCTTCCTGCCCGGCGGCGTCCCGGTGATACAATGGGGACAACCCGGAAGGAAGCAAGCCTTCGCTAGCAACGGGTGGAACATTCAACCGGATGAGGGTATAGTAAAAGGGAGGCAATCGGCAATGGCAAAGAAGCAATGGCTGAAGACGGGAACGGTGGCTCTGCTGGCGCTGGCGCTGACGGCGTGCTCGTCAGGGGGCAATAACGGCAATGCCGGCGGACAGAACGAGTCGGGAAGCGGCGGCACGAATGCTGCGGCGGAAGGCAAAACGAAGATCGCGTATTGGACGATGGATCGCCATGATATGGACTTCATGCAGGACAAGGTCGACGCCTTTAATGCTGAAAATGAAGATAACATCGAGGTGGAGATGACCGTATTGGCGGACAATTACAATCAGGCCGTCGAGGTCGCGTACGCCAGCAATCAGGCGCCGGATATTCTCCGCATCTTCGACTTCGTAACGTACGTGAAAAAAGGATACCTGGCCGAGCTGGACGGCTTCATGGACGACGAATTTCGCGGCAAATTCGAAAGCGTTCTCGCGGAGAACGTCAACATGATCGACGGCAAGCTCTACTCGCTCCCGAACACCGGCCAATACTGGCGTCTGATCTATAACAAGGACCTGTTCGAGCAGGCGGGTCTGAGTGGACCGCCACAGACGCTGGATGAAATGGTGGAATATGCGAAAAAGATTACCGAAGCGGGCAAGGCCGAAGGCGCGTACGGCTTCGCCAGCAACTTCAAAAATAACTCCGGCTTCACCCGTCCGGCCTATGCGGTCGGCACGCTGAGCTCGGACACAAGTCACGAGGGTTACAACATTCAGTCCGGGCAGTACGATACGGGCATGTACAAGGACGTCGTGCAGGCGATGCGTCAGATGAAGGAAGACGGCAGCATGCTGCCCGGCGCGGAGACGCTGGACATCGATCCGCTGCGGGCGCAATTCGCCCAAGGCAAGATCGGCATGTATGTGAACCACTCCAGCGAACCGGCAGTCTATGCGAACCAGTTCCCGACGGAGGTCGACTGGGCGGCGGCGGTCGTGCCGACGGCCAGCGGCGAACCGGCGGGGGTCACCTGGGTCAATGCGGGCGCCTATCTGGGCATCAACGCGCACTCGGACAAGCAAGAGGCGGCTTACAAGTTCATGGAATACTTGTACGGCGAGGAGCTGCGGGTCGACTACCAGGAGGCGGGCTACGGCATTTCGGTCCTGCCGTATGTCAACGAAGCGGCGGGCGCGCCGGAGATCGCCGGCATCGAGGGCTTCCTGCCGACCGCCTATGACGGCCTGTATCCGGCGACGCCATTGTCGATCACGGAGACCAAGCTGGAAGGTCTCAAGATGAGCGATGCGTTCACGCGCTACATCATGACCGGCGGTGAGGATCTGGACGCATTGATTGCCGATCTGGATACGCGGTACAACAAGGCGCTGGAGGCGGCGCGCGCCGAAGGACTGACGAATATCGAGGCCAATCCGGACTTCAGCGCTGCGGCGCTGCAGAGCTCGCTGGCCAGCGCGCAATAACGATAGATTGCCTAAGTAAGACTGATAAATACGACCATACAGCAGGCGGATCGCGCGGAATTTGCGCGGTCCGCCTTTGGCGCAAAAACAGGAGGAGATGCAGATGCGATGGACGGAGGAAAAGCTGGAAGCCCGCATTCGCGAGCTCGAGCCGTACCGCTATCGGGAGGCGATGGCAATCGGGCCCTTCGCCGCTCAGGAGGATCCGGACGGGGCCATCGGGGCGCGCCCGCCCGCACGCGAGAGCGGGCAGTGGCAGGCGATGGAGCTCGGCGACGACTGGTCGGGGCGCGACCAGTACATCTGGCTGGCGGCGGACGTGACGGTGCCGGCGGAGTGGGCGGAGCGGCGCATCGTCGGACGCTTCGACTTCGGCACGACTGGGGGCGGCACGAACAGCGGCTTCGAGTCGCTGCTATACGTCGACGGCGAGCCGTATCAAGGCGTGGACGGCAATCACAGGGAGGTTTTCCTCGCGCCGCGGACGGCAGGCCGGCTGGTCGAGCTGCGCTTCCGGCTCTGGTCGGGGCTGGGCGGCTACGATATCGGGGCCCGGCCCGAGCATCGGCTGCGGCACGCCTCGCTGGCGTGGCTGGACGAGGCGGTGGACGATCTGTACTATACCGCGCGCGCCGGCATCGAGACGGTGCGGGTGCTGCAGCCGCATGCGCCCGAGCGCGGCGACGTGCTGCAGGCACTGGACCGCGCGCTGCGGCTGCTCGACTGGGCGGAGCCGGGCTCGCCGGACTTCTATGCTTCGGCGGCTGCCGCCGGCGCGTCTCTACGGGCGGCGCTGGCGGCGCTGCCGGACAAGCGCGCCGCGGTCACTGTCACCTGCGTCGGCCATACGCATATCGATGTCGCCTGGCTGTGGCGGCTGCGCCATACGCGGGAGAAGGCGGCGCGCTCCTTCGCGACGGTGCTGCGCCTGATGGAGCAGTATCCCGATTACCTGTTCCTGCAGACGCAGCCGCAATTGTACGCCTATCTCAAGCAGGACTACCCGCAGCTCTACGAGCAAATCAAGGCGCGGATCGCCGAGGGCCGCTGGGAGGCCGGCGGGGCGATGTGGCTGGAGGCGGATTGCAACCTGCCCTCGGGCGAATCGCTCGTGCGGCAGCTGCTGTACGGGCAGCGCTTCTTGCAGGAGGAGTTCGGCGTGCGCTGCGACTATCTGTGGCTGCCCGATGTATTCGGATACAGTTGGGCGCTGCCGCAGATCCTGCGCAAGAGCGGCATTCGCGTCTTCATGACGACCAAGATCAGTTGGAACCAGTACAACCGGATGCCGCACGACACCTTCATGTGGAAGGGCATCGACGGCTCGGAGATCCTCACCCACTTCATCACGACGCCGGACCCGGGCGGGCAGGAGGGCAGCTTCTACTATACCTATAATGGCGTGGTCACCCCGGAGACGGTGCAGGGCATCTGGGAGGCCTATCGCGATCAGGACATCAATCGCAATCTGCTGCTCGCCTACGGCTACGGCGACGGCGGCGGCGGCGTCAATCGCGAGATGCTGGAGCTGCGGCGACGTCTGGCGGACATGCCGGGTCTGCCGCAGGTCGTGACCGGACGGGCCGACGATTACTTTGTAGGGTTGCAAGAGCGGGTCGCACAGACCGACGGGTACGTGCATACGTGGGACGGCGAGCTGTACCTGGAGCTGCATCGCGGTACGTATACGTCGCAGGCTCACATCAAGCGCGCCAATCGCAAGGCTGAGCTGCTGCTGCGTCAGGCCGAGTGGCTGCAGACGCTGGATGCGACTGAGCGAAGAGATTGGGCTGGCTACCCGGCGGAGCGGCTGCGCGAGGCCTGGACGATCGTGCTGCGCAATCAATTCCACGACATCATCCCCGGCTCCTCGATCCGCGAGGTGTACGACGACTGTCGGCTCGAATATGCCGAGGCGGAGGAGATCGGGCAGGCGGCGCTGCAGGCGGCGCAGGCGCGCATCGCGCCTGCCGATGCGGACGACGCGGACGGCGGTGGGGCCGGTCGACCGGAGCGGAGCGGGAGCGCAGAGCGGGATGGGAGCGGGCGATGGACCGTGTTCAATAGCGCCTCGTGGCCGCGCGGCGCGCTGGTGCGCATCGGCGGGGCCGCATCCGCAGCGGCGCCCACAGACGGAGCAGGGTGGCAGGACGCGGGCGGGCGGCCGCTGCAGGCGCAGCGCGTCGGCACGGACTGGCTCGTGCGGCTGCCGGACGTGCCCGCGCTGGGCTACGCGGTCATCGGACGCGAGGCGGGAGCTCCGCCGGCAGATCGGCCGCGCGGCGGCGCGGAGCCGCAGCGGGAGGCCTTCGTCTGGGAGCCCGAGCGGCGAACCCTGACGACGCCGTACTACGTCGCGGTGCTCGACGCGGCCGGGCGTCTCGCTCGCCTGTACGATCGCGGCGCGGCGCGCGAGGTGCTGGCGGAGGGCGCGCGGGGCAACGAGCTGCAGGTGTTCGAGGACAAGCCCAAGAGCCGCCATGAGGCGTGGGACATCGACATCTACTACACCGAGAAGATGTCGGCGGTGACCGAGCTGCTGGAGCTGGAGCTGGAGGCGTGCGGCGAGCTGCGCGCGGTGCTGCGCCTGGTCTGGCGCTATCGCGGCTCCCGCATCGTGCAGCGGCTGACGGCCTATGCGCACAGCCGCCGCCTCGACTTCGTCACCGAGGTCGACTGGCAGGAGCGGCGACAATTGCTTAAGACGGCATTCCCGGTGGCGGTGCGGGCGACCGAGGCGACGTACAACGTCCAGTTCGGCAACGTGCGGCGCCCGACCCACTGGAACACGAGCTGGGACTATGCGCGCTTCGAGTCGGTCGGTCACCAGTGGGCCGATCTGTCCGAGCGCGGCTATGGCGTCGCGCTGCTGAACGATTGCAAGTACGGCTATGACATCAAGGACAACGTGCTGCGCCTCTCGCTCATCAAGTCCGCCAATGTGCCGGATCCGGAAGCGGACAAGGGCGCGCATGTGTTCACGTATGCGCTGCTGCCGCACCGGGGCGACTGGTACGAGGGCGAGGTCGAGCGCGAGGCGTGGGATCTCAACGATCCGCTGACCGTGCAGGCGGGCGCGGCACGGCAATCGCGCTACTCGCTGCTGACCGTCGATTGTCCGCACGCGGCGATTGACGCGGTGAAGCGGGCCGAGGACGAGGAGGCGCTGCTCGTGCGTCTGCATGAATTCGGCGGCGCCAGCGGCACGGTCGTCCTGAACAGCGACGCCGCTCTGGCGGCCTGGGCGGAGTGCGATCTGATGGAGCGTCCGATCGGCGCATGGCAGAGCGGCCCAATCCGTCTGAAGGTGGCGCCGTACGAGATCAAGACGCTGCTGGTGAGGCTGGATTGAGGCCCGCCGGGGTACCTTCGCGGCGGGCCAGGGCAAGCAGAGCATCGGCATGATCAAGCGATGTACCTCACGGAGATCACCGCGGATCTGAGCCTCCTGCTGTCCGAATCTGTCCTTACAAAGGCGCCGTCGGACGGCCGGTTTCCGGCTCACCCGCTGCCGGGACGAAGAAGGAGACTGTCGTGCCGCTGCCGGGCGTGCTCGCGATCGAGAGTCCGCTGCCATAGAGCTGCCGGAGCCTGCGGTCGGTATTGCGCAGGCCGATGCCGCGGCTCGTCTCGGGCGATCCGTCCAGCAGCTCCGGGATGCGGGCGCTCGGGATGCCGACGCCGTCGTCGCATACAGCAATCTGCGTCCCTCCAGGCTCCTCCTGCAGCCGAATCGTCACCGTGCCGCCGCGCGCCAGGGGCAGGATGCCGTGCCGGACGGCATTCTCGACCAGCGTCTGGATCGCCAGTGGAGGCAGCAGCAGATCGGCCTTCTCGTCCAGTTCCCAGGCTACCCGCAGTCGCTGACCGAAGCGCTCCTGCTCGATATAGAGATAGGCCCGCACCAATTGCAGCTCATGCGACAGCATGACGCGCCGCTCCGTGTGGTAGGCGTCGAAGCTCAAGCGCAGATAGGTACCGAACGTCTCCAGCAGCCGGCGCATGCGCTCCGTATCGATATCGCTCAGGGCCGCAATGGAATTCAGCGTGTTGAACAAAAAATGCGGCTGAATCTGCGCTTGCAGCCAGGCAGCTTCATAGCGCAGGCGCTCGGCCACCGAACGCTGCAGCTCGGCGAGTGCCCGCACGCGCGCCTCCAGCTCGGCGGCATCCGCCGGCTTGGTGACATAATCGTTGGCCCCGGCGCGGAAGCCGGCCTGGATGTCCTCGGGCTGATTGCGAGCTGTGAGCAGCAATACCGGCAGTTCGGAGAGCGTGAACCGTCGACGAATAGCCTCGCAGAGCGCATAGCCCGACATCCGCGGCATCATGACATCGGCAATGATCAGCGTGAATCGCTCGCGCTCGAGCAAGCGAAGCGCCGCGGTGCCGGAATCGGCACACACCACCTCATAGTGCATGGCCTGAAGCAAGGCCTGCAGGCTGGACAGATTGACAGGATCGTCGTCGACGATCAGCAGGCGACCCTGGGAATCCCCCGCGTGCGAAGACTCGGCGGGACCGCCGGCAGCCGCTTCGTCCGGATGATTCGGCCTTGCCGCCTGCGTCGCCGGCTCCTCTGTCGCGGCGGCTTCGAAAGCCAGCGTCTGCGGCTCCTGCTCGGGCTGACTCGCGAGTGGCAGCGTGAAGACGAATTCGCTCCCGCCGCCGTGCGACGAACGGGCCCGGATCGTCCCGCCCTGCAACTCGACCAATTGCCTGCAGATGCTCAGCCCCAGTCCGAAACCGCCTCCGTGTGCATCCAGACCCGACTCGCCCTGCTCGTAGGGCTCGAATACGCGGGACAGCAGGTCGGCATCCATGCCGATGCCGGTGTCCTTGATTCGCACCACGGCATAGCCTCCTCCGGTCCGGGCGTCGACGGATATCATCCCTTGATCGGTGAATTTCAGGGCATTGTGCAGCAGATTGAACAAGATCTGCACGACCCTATGCTCGTCGGCGTATACGGGAGGCAACTCGCCGGGCAGGCGGTTGGCGATGCGCACCGGCTTGCCTGGCGCTGCATAGGGGAGCATGTCCAGCACGCCGGGCAGCACGTCTTGCAGCCGCAGCGGTCGGGGCTGCAGGGTCACCGTCTCCTGCTTGAGGCGAGTCAATTCCAGCAGCTCCTCGACCATGCGCGACATGCGCCGACCGACTGCGAGCAGCAACTGCAGCCGGTCGCGCGTCTGCGGCCGGTGTTCCTCCACGAGCAGACTCTGGGCGATGTTGAGCATGCCGTGCAGCGGATTGCGGAGCTCGTGCGAGGTCGTCGCGAGGAATTCGTCCTTCGTCCTGTCGGCCTGCTGCAGCCGAGCTGCGAGCTGCTGGGCCTGTCGGCTCGTGCGAAAAAATCGCTGCAGCCAAAAGGCGCCGAAGCACAGGAAGGCCAGTATGTAATCGACCGGATAAAAGACGGAGGGAAGTATCGCCTCCCGGCTGTTGATCGTGGCCCAAACGACATTGCCGACGATGCTGATGGAGGAGAGCAGCAGGAATACGACCTGCGGATCCCGCCAGATGGCGATGCGCGCCATGTAGACGGCGATGGCGAGCGGCGGGAGCACCATGATCCAGAACAGCAAGAACCTGGTTGACCAAACCCATTCGTAGGGCGCGAGCAGCACAACTAAAAGATATAGGATGTTGAACACCCGCAGCCACTGGAAAGGAGCAAATCGTCGCTGTCCTTCCGGGAAAAGGTGGCGCGCCACCTCCGGCAGTAATAGAAAAATCCCCGTATAGGCAAAAAAGATCAGACGACTTCCCCACTCGCCCGAGACCGGCAGCCATTGATACAGTAAACGCTCGTCGTCGCTCAGGACGCTCAGCATGGCGAACATCACGACCAACGTGAAGTAAAGAAGCGCCTTGTTCGGCCGACCTAAAAAATAGCATAGCAGCGTATAAAGTCCGTGAACGGCTAACACCACGCACAACAGTTGCTGCATGCGCACGGAAACGGCCGCCTCGGCTTCGACTAGCTCTGCACGGCCGAAATAGACGGGGTTGCGCATTCCGGCGTTGCCGAGCGCGACGTTGTCGGCCAGCTCGATCACGATATCGATCTCGCCGCCGGCGGAGGCGAATCGTCCTTGATATGGCACCGGATAGCCGAGGCTGTCTTCATTGCCGCTCGCGAAGCCGGAGGCGCCGATCTCCACGCCATCGACAAACGTGCGGGAAGCATTGCGGATGTCGATCAGGCGCAAGGCGTAATCCAGCGCCTGCGTCGTCTCGTCGAGTCGCAGCCGCAGCCGGTAGGAGCCGTAGCGCAGGCGCTCGCCGGAGGTACGCTGGTCAAAGGCCGAGTCGATCTGGCCGGGCACCTTTACATAGACCGGATCTGGCAAGGGCGCGGCCGAGGGCTCGGTGACAAGCAGACGTCCGGGGTAGAAGGCCCACTCGCCGCGCAAGGCATGGACCTGATCGCCAAGCGCATCGTGACGGCCGCGCAGATCGGCGCTGCCCTTCACAGCGATAATCGATGCCTCGTCATGAACGTCGTACCACCACAGCCGCATGCCGAGCAAGACAGCTGCGAATACCAGTGCAATCATCATCAGCTTTCGAGTAGCCATGGGCCGCCCCCTCCTCCTAATTGTAGAGAATCATAGCGATTCGGCGCCGCTTCGTCAAGACGCAGTGCGTTGTATATATTTTGTAGAGGAAGTTAAGGTATGATGACGTATAGAAGTTAGTTCGAAAGTCGGGGGCACCCCGGGGGGATATTGACAATGGAGCAAATGATATGCGAGTCGTAGTCATAGATGATGAACCGCTGGCGCTGGAATACCTGGAGAAGCGGCTGCTGGAGCAGGGCGGCATCGCCATCGTCGGCAAATATACCGATCCGTTCAGCGGCCGCGATGCCGTGGCCCGCGGCGGGGTGGATGCGGTGTTTTTGGACATTCACCTTCCTGAGGTCAACGGCATGGAGCTGGCGGAGCAGCTGCTGGCGGAGCAGCCGGCGCTGAATATCGTATTTGTCTCGGCGCATGACGATTTTGCCGTACAAGCCTTCGAGCTGGACGCGCTCGATTATGTCGTGAAGCCGGTAGGGGCCCAGCGGCTGGCCAAAACGCTCGAACGCATTCGCTTTCGTCTGGAGCAGACACAGGTGCACGAGCAAGAGCGGGCAGACGAGCGCCTCCAGGGGGAGGAGGGCCTGCAAGTGCAGTTGCTCGGCCAGATGCGCATTGCCGAGCGGTCCGGTGCGCTGGCCGCGGTGCAGTGGCGGACGGCCCGGGCGCGAGAGATGTTCTTGTATCTGCTGCAGCATCGCGGTCAGTTGATCCGCAAGTCCGAATTCATCGAGCTGCTGTGGCCGGATTACGACCTCGGCAAGGTATACGCGCAGTTGTACACGACCGTCTACCACATTCGCAAGACGCTGGAGCGGTACGGCGATCATTTCGAATTAAGCAGCACCTCGGACGCTTATACGCTGAACATCCACCGCGTACAATTCGATACGGAGCAGATGGAGCGCAAACTGACGGACAAAGTCCCTCTGACGCCGGCGCGCGCGGAGCAGTACGCGGCCGTGCTGCAGCAATGCCGGGAACACTATCTGCAGGAGCACACGTATTGGTGGGCGGAGCACGAGCGCGAGCGACTCAGCGGCGTCTGGCTGGAAGCGGCGATGCGACTGGCCGAGTGGCTCGAGGAGAACGGGCGCGCGGACTTGGCGGGCGAGTGGTACCGTCAGGTGTGCGCGCGTCAGCCGCATGAGGAACGGGCGCATTATGCCCTGATGCGGCTGCATGATGCGACGGGGAGCCGCCTGGCTGTGCATCAGCAATATCGCGCGCTATGCACGGCGCTGGAGGAAGGACTGGGCGAGCAGCCGAGCCGGTATATCTCCGATTGGTACGACAACTGGCGCAGCCGCGGGGCGGCGAATGCGGAAGAGTAGCGTCGTCCTCCCGGTCCGCAGCTTCATATAGAAGACGACAGATCATGCAGAAAGGACGAGGCGCAATGAAGGTGCTGCTGCTGGATGAGGACAGGCAGGCGCTTGAAGAGCTGGAAGGCGTGCTCCGGGCTTTTGCCGACGTGGAGATCGTTGAGACGTGCAGATCGCCCGGACAGGCGATGGATCTGACGCGTCTTCACAAGCCGGATGTCATCTTCATGGAAGTGCAATTGAGGAGCCGCAGCGGGCTGCGTGCTGCGTATCAACTGCTTAGTCTGCATCCGTCGATGCAGATTGTGTTCGTGACGGCCGATGCCCGGCTCGCTCTGCTAGCCTATGATCTGCCTGCGACCGATTACCTCATCAAGCCGGCTTGCCTTGCCCGCGTCGAGCAAACGATGCACCGCTTGCGTCTGGGACTCCCCCGCGGCAGGCGCAATCTGGAAGCGACATGAGCCTGGCTGCCCACAGGCGCGCAGGGGGAGCTGCGCCACGCCCTGCGCCTGCACCCGTGTCAGTTTCGGATAGACCGCGAGCGCCCCGGATGATAGACTAGACATATATTCGGCTGGCGAAAGGGGAGAAGTGGTTTGCTTTTGCGGACCAATCGGTTTTTCAAACTTTGCTTCGGCATTATTTTGGTGCTTTTGATTTTCTATTTAAGCGCGAAGGCGAATTTTATTTTTCGCCCGCTGATCTCGCTTTTCAACATCGTGATTGTGCCGTTGATGCTGGCCGGCTTTTTCTATTATCTGCTGCGTCCGCTCGTCGATCTCATGCAGCGGCGCAAGATGAACCGGACCTTGGCGATCCTGATCATCTACGTCGTCATCGCCGGCGTGCTGGTCGGCTTCGCCGGCGGGGTGTGGCCGCCGTTGCGCGATCAGGTGGTCAATCTCGTCGAGATTGCGCCGAATCTGTTCAATTCGCTCAGCAAGCAGCTGCAGGAGCTGGATAGCAATGGCTTTTTGGCAAGCGTGCTGCCTGAGGATACGAATCTGTTTTCCAAGGTGAGCGAGTATTTGAATTCGGGCTTTGAGTACCTGACCAATTACTTGAGCGGCTTGTTTACGTTCGTATCCAACTTTGCGATTGTGATCTTCACCTTCCCGATCATCCTGTTCTATATGCTCAAGGAAGGCGGAAAAATGGGGCGCACCATCGTCGGCTTCCTGCCGAAGCGCTTCCGCGACGAGGGCACGGAGGCGGTGGGCGAGATCGACCATGCGCTCAGCGGCTTCATCGTCGGCCGCGTCATCGTCAACGTCGCGCTCGGCGTGCTGATGTACATCGGCTTCTTGCTGATCGGGCTCCCGTACGCGCTGCTGTTGACGGTCGTGGCGGTCATCATGAACTTCGTCCCGTTCATCGGGGCGATCCTCTCGGCCGTGCCGATCGTGATCGTCGGCTTCGTCGAGTCGCCGTCGACGGCGCTCTGGGCGCTGATCATCATCCTGGCGGCGCAGCAGATCCAGGACAATCTGATCGCCCCGTACGTATTCGGCAAGTCGCTGGACATCCATCCGCTGACGACGATCCTGCTGATCCTGGTGGGGGGCGATCTGGCGGGCATTCTCGGCATCTTGCTGATCATTCCGTTCTACATGGCGGTCAAGATCGTCGTGACGCGGGTGTACCGCCGGTTCTTCAAGGAGCGCTGGGAGGCGGCCTGATCTAAATCTAAGCCTTCTTGCGTTTAACGACATTTGCTGCAAGTACAATGGAAGCGCCAAGGCTGCGGCTTGGCGCTTCTTTATGCGCATTCCAAAGCCGCCAAGGTTCAAATCAATAATGAAATCCCCCGATGTTCTTGCCGCCGGTATCGTAAAATACGACCTCAAACGTGGGGGTGGAATTCCAAATCCGGTCATCCACGACGATAACAAAATTTTCTTTTCCGTATTCGTTTCTGTGCTAAACTGCTTCGTCGTCGACAATGACAGAATAGCTGCCAATCTGTTCGGCTTGCAATTTTTGCATAACTACGCCCAATGAACCTTTTTCCAGCCCACCATAAGCGAATTTTTTCAGGATTGATCGATGTTTTCCCGTAATAAAAACTGAAAAACAGGTAAACATTTTCTGATACAAATCCAGATGAGAAGGCAGGAGAGGGCGAGTCCTCTCCTGCCTTTTTTTGGAAGTTTATTATGAGGGGTAAGTTACCTGATGCTTGTCGAGCCACGCACGATCAATTCGCCAGGCAGTCGCGCGCCGGCGATGGGGGTCTTGGCGATGGCGGCCAGCAGCATCTCCATCGCCTGCTCGCCCGCCGCCTGGCGCGGGTAATGGATCGCGGTCAGCGGCGGGTCGGTCTGCGACGACATCAGGATGTCCTCGCAGCCGGCGATCGCCAGCTCCTGCGGCACGCGGCGGCCGCGGTCCCGGCAGGCGGCGAGGCAGCCCGCCGCCATCAGGTCGTTGGCGCAGACGAGGGCGGTGAAGGCGGGGGCGGGCTGCGTCGCGAGCCGATCGTCGAGCGTCTCCCGGGCTCGCTCGAAGCGGCCGCCCCCGTCCAGCGGCGACGTCGCCGGCGTCAGGCCCTCATCGCCCAGCGCAGACGCGAAGGCGGCGGCGCGCACGCCCAGAGGCGAGCCGGGCGTCGCGTCAGTCATGAAGGCGATGCGCGTATGTCCCTGCTCCCGCAGGTGCCGGATCAGGCGGCGCATCGCCGGCTGCCAGTCGACATCGATGCTGGGGAGTCCGGCCTCGCCCGTTGTCCCGCCTGCTGTCCCGTCAGTAGAGGCGTCTGCGGCCCCATCCGCCGGCTGCATCGCGGAGACGACTGGGATGCCGAGCGCGCGGAAGTCGTCCAGGCTCTCGGCCGCGAGCGCATGGCCGAGCAGCAGGACGCCGTCGACGCGTCCGATCAGCATCGCGCGCAGCTCCTCCTCGCGGGCCGGCTCGTACGTCTGCACGAAGATGAAGTAGCCGTGCCGCTTGGCCGTCGCCTCGATATGCAGCAGCAAGCCGGCCTCGAACGGATTGCCGATATAATGAATGAGCACGGCAATCTGTCGCGTCTGCTTGGTCTTGAGGCTGCGCGCGGTCTGATTGGGCCGATAGCCCAGCTCGCGGATCGCCTCGAGCACCTTGCGGCGCGTCTCCTCCTTGACGATCTTGCGGTTGTTGAGCACATAGGAGACGACGGCGACGGAGACGCCGGCGCGCTCCGCGACTTGCTGACGCGTCGCCACCGGTCAGATCCCCGTCGTGTAGCCGCCGTTGACCGACAGGCATTGGCCGGTGACGAAGCGCGACTGGGGCGAGGCCAGGAAGACTGCGGCGTCGGCGATGTCCGAGGGCTCGCCCATGCGCTGCAGCGGCACCTTGACGCGGTACCCCTCGGGGTCGACGCCGGCATGGCGCTCGACAGGGATGAAGCCCGGCGCGAGCAGATTGACACGGATGCCGTGCGGGCCGAGCTCGTTGGCCCAGGAACGGGTCATGCCGATCATCGCCGACTTGGCGGTGACGTAGCTGGAGAAGCGGGCGTTGCCGATCTGCACGACCTCGCTGCCGATATTGACGATGCTGCCCGCGCGGCGCGCCTTCATGCCCGGCAGCACCGCCTGCACGAGCAGCAGCGGCGCCTTGACGAAAAAGTCGAGCTGATCGGCGAAGTCGGACCAGCGGCTCTCCTCGATGGCGAGCATCGGCTGCGGGCCGGTGGCGTTGTTGACCAGCACGTCGACCGGACCGAGCGCGGAGTCGATCGCATCGACGAGCGCGCCCACGCTCTGCTCGTCGGTGACGTCGGCCCGGAAGGCCTGTGCCTGGCCGCCCTCCTGCTCGATCAATTGCACGGTCTGGGCGGCGTCCGCTTCGGAATGGGCGTAATTGACCGCGACGCGCGCGCCGGCGCGGGCCAGCGCGACGGCGATATGGCGGCCGAGGCCGCGCGAAGCGCCGGTGACGAGCGCGATCTGCCCGTGCAGGTCTGGCGCGGTGGCGGGTTGGCGGGACGGAGTGGACTGCGGATCGTGCTCTGACATGTATCGTTCGCCTCCAGTGGTCATGAGATGATTGCGGCCGGACGAGCAGGAGCGAGACCTGTGACGCGATGCGGCTGCGAAGCGCCTCGTTGCGCGTAGACGCCCAGGGGCATCACTCGTACACGCTCTTGGTCGCTTGCTCGCTGCCGGCCGCCAGCTCCTTCAATGGTAGCATAGATTGGCCGGGAACATAATAATGAAACGGATTGTCGCTGATGCGGCCGAGCAGCTGCCGGCGGATCGGACTGGCGCCGGCGAGCAGCCGCTCCGAGGCTTGGTGATAATCGATCGGCCGCATCCAGAGCTGACTGTAACCGATGAAGAGCTGGCGCCGGGTGAATTCGGACCGATTGGGCGCGCCGGCATGCCACAGATTCTGAGGGAAAATGAAGACATCGCCCGGCTTGCCGCATACCTGCAGCTCGCCCTCCAGCTCGCCGTGCACGTCGCCGCCGGGCTGATAGGGACGATTGTGCGAGCCGGGAATGATCTTGGTATTGCCGCGGTTGGGCGCGGACATGTCGCTGAGGATGTAGCAGGCCTTGATGTAGTAGGTGCCGGTCACGCCGCCGACCGACGGGAACTTCGGATTCGGACCGTCCTGATGCCAGTTGATGAAGCTGTTGGTGGCGGTCTGCTCGTTATCCGGATTGGGCCGGCGCACGGTCAGATGGGAGATATGGAGCTGGATGGCCGGACCGAGCAGCCGGACCATGAGCGCCAGGATGCGCGGCTCGTCGATCAGGGCCGCGATGTCGTCGTGGCGGTCGACGCTGTTGTACACATTATGCGCCAGCGCGCCCGGGTCGGGCTCGGCGGCAATCAGCTGATCGACCGCCGCGTTCAGGCGCTGGACATGCTCGGGACGCAGCACGTTGCGCAGGATGAGATAGCCTTGCTCTTGAAAAGTGCGGACGAGCTCGTCTTGGTTCGGAAAGGTTTGCATAGATAAAGCCTCCTTCAATTAATCTACACGTGTAAATTTCAGACTAAATTTACACGTGTAGATTTTATAAAGTCATATTAACAGGTATTTTTCGTGCTGTAAAGCGGCGTTTGAAGGAATAGCTAGGAAGGGTAATCGTTAGCATGCTACACTAATGGAGAGGAGGCGATCTGAAAATGGAACTGAAGCGTATGACATCAATTACAGCCCAATTGGGAGAGGGGCCGGCCTGGGACGAGCCGAGCAAACGGCTCTACTGGGTCGACATCACGGGATTCCGGTACCATGTGTACGATCCTGTCGGCGAGGGGATCGAGACTGTCCAGGTCGGCAGTCATCTCGGTACGCTGGCCCTGCGGGAAAAGGGCGGTGTCGTGCTTGCGCTGCAAGACGGCATCTATTGCCGGGCGGAGGACGAGGAGGGCGGCGTCGAGCCGATCTGGCGGCTGCCCGACCAGGACGCCGGCATTCGCTTCAACGACGGCAAGTGCGATCCGGCGGGACGATTCTGGGCAGGGACGATGGCGATGGACGGACGTCGGGGCGCAGGATCGCTGTATCGGCTCGATACGGACGGCAGTGTGCACCAGATGCTGGACGGCGTGACGACCTCCAACGGACTCGCGTGGAGCCTCGATGGGCAGACGATGTATTATATCGATTCGGGCGAGCCGGTCGTGTGGGCGCTCGATTACGAAAGGGCGAGCGGCGCGATCTCGAACCGCCGGGCGGCCATCACCTTCGCCCCGGAGGACGGGACGCCCGACGGCATGACGATCGACGAGCAGGGCATGCTGTGGATCGCCTTCTGGGGCGGCTCCAAGGTCGCCCGGTGGGATGCTGAGGCCGGCCGCTGTCTGCAAGAGATCGCACTGCCGTGTCCGCAGGTCACCTCCTGTGTCTTCGGCGGCGCGGCGCGCGACGTGCTGTATATCACGACGGCTCGCGAGGGCATGGATGCCGATGCGCTGGAGCGTTACCCGCAGGCGGGCGCATTGTTCGCTGTGCGCCCCGGGGTGTGCGGCGTGCCGACATACAGGTACCGCGGCTAGCGGCAGGCGCGACGACAAGGATTCGACGACAAGGGCGTGCAGACGGCGCGCATACTGGGCAAGCGGCTGATCGTGCTGCCCTTCCCCTTGATCACGATTCGGCTGTCGCGGCTCTGGGTGTCCCTGGTGACCGGCGCACCCAAGGCGACAGTCTACCCGCTGATCGAGAGTCTCGCGCATCCGGTGGTGGCCCGGCCCGGCCATCAGGACGAGCTCGGGCGCGGCGTGCGCGGCTTCGACGAGGCGGCCCGGGACGCGCTGGAGCGGGAGAAGGAGGAGCGTGCGGCGCAGGAGCGTGAGGGACAGGAGCGCGCGGAGCAGGGGGACGACGAGCACGAGCGCTAAGATGAGGAGCAGGCACGCATAGCGCAGCCGCGCAGCCGCGAGGTGGATGCGTCGGATCGCGAGGTGGATGTTGCGGACAGAGCGGCGTCCAGTGCCCGGGACGGGGCGGTGTCCACAGACGGAGCAGCCGGTCCGGGCGCGCGGGACGTCCGCTCGGTGCAGCGCCTGACGTTGCCCGCCGGGTGCGACGCGTCCTGGGTAGGCGGCGAATACATGCGCTGGATGTCGCGGCTGGCCCCTTGGCTGCTGCGGGTCGAGCGGACCGATGAGCGGGTGAGCCGCATCTACCTGCGCGGCAGCCGCGAGCCTTTGCTGGTCATGTGGCTGTTCAAGCGGCATTTTCAGCGTCTGCAGACAGGGAGCGGCGTCCGCAGACGCCAAGACCCGGCGCATTAGAAGCGCGGTGAACAAGTAGAACCGCTGCGCCCGAAATGTGGGTCCGTTGCAGCCGTCCGCGACACGGGACACCCGGCAGGCGCCTGTCCCATTGGAAGACAGCGATGCCGTTAATCCTTGGACGTTGTTGCTGGCATACCGTCGATGCGGTAAGCTGGGCACAACAGGAAGTCGGAAAAGAGGAATGCAAGGCATGGCCAAGGAACCGAAGGAAAAAGAAAAGCAAGAACGCTACACCGTTCAATCAATCGACAAGTCGCTCGATCTGCTGGAGCTGCTGGCGGATCGCGGATCGCTCAGTCTGATCGAGCTCGCGGATCTGCTGGAGCAGCCGAAGTCCTCGACGTTTCGCATTCTTCAGACGCTGGAGCATCGAGGCTATGTGGGGCGCAGCTCGGAGGACGGCAAGTTCTGCCTGGGGTACAAGCAGCTTAGCCTGGCGAAATATTTGATGGCCCGAAGCAAGCTCAATCTGGCCGCTGCGCCGGAGATGAGTCGTCTGTCGGCGCGCTTTGGCGACACGGTCAATCTCGGCGTGTTGACGGGCGAAGGCGTGATCATCTACATCGAAATTATCGAAGGCACGCATGCGCTGCGAATGACCGAAACAGTCGGCTCGCAAGCGCCCTATTACGCAACGGCGCTGGGCAAGGCGATTGCCGCCTATCTGCCGGAGCGCGAGCGGGAAGCGCTGCTCGGCAGCAGTGCCTTGGAGGCTTTGACGGCATATACGATTGCGGACGCGGACAGCCTGCGCAACACGCTGCGCCAGGTGCGCGCGCGCGGCTACGCCCTGGACGATCAGGAGATCACGCTGGGCGCGCGCTGCGTTGCCGTGCCGATCTTCAATATGCAGGGGCGCGTCGAGGGCGGGCTCAGTCTCTCGGGTCCGATGCATCGTTTCGAGGGGCAGGCACTCACCGACATCATGGCCGAGCTGCTCCGCGCCGGTGCGGAGATCTCCGCGCGCATGGGGTGCGGCCTATATCCCCCCGCGGAGGAGCTCGAGCACTGAACATCCGGCGCCGCGACGGCGACAACGGACAGAAATGACCGTTACAATGCGAATTACGTCAATTCCGAATTGTAACGGACACTTTTGTCCGTTAGCAGCTGAGGGAATATTGGCCATTCGCGGACGGCCCCAGGACCTCAGCCTGCCCTTCTTGCACGCTCGCGATGAGGATCGTCTTCCGTAATTTTCTTTACTCGATTTAGTATAAATATTATACTAATTAAAACGAAAACAGGCGACAGCCGCACAAAGGAGGCGCTAGGCGCATGGTATTGGATCGATTGGGCGTATTGAGCGATGAGGTGTCGGAGCACTTCGAGGAGGCGCTGGACTGGGCCGCCGAGCAAGGTCTGAAGCATGTGGAGGTGCGGATGGTGGACGGCGTGAACGCCGCCGCGCTGACGGACGAGGCAGCAGGCGAGGTGCGGCGCAAGGTCGAGGCGCGCGGGCTGTTCGTCTCGGCGATTGCTTCGCCGCTGTTCAAATGCGCGCTCGATCCGCAGCGCGAGGTGGCGTCCGGCGATACGTTCGGCCAGGCGGAAGAGGACGTGGAGGCGCACTTCGTCAAGCTGGAGCGGGTGATACAGATTGCCGGCTTGCTCGGCACGACGCGCATCCGGGTGTTCTCCTTCTGGCGCGAGAAGCAGCCGGCGCGCTATACCGCCGACATCGCCGCGCATCTGCGCCGCGCCGCCGATATCGCAGCGGCGGCCGGGGTACAGCTGCTGCTGGAGAACGAGCCGGCCTGCAACGGCGGCTATGCGGAGGAGGTGGCGGCGCTCGTCGAGGCTGTCGATTCGCTGGCGCTGCGCGGGCTGTGGGACCCGGGCAATGAAGCGTACGGCGGACGCGAGGCGTATCCGGCGGGCTACGGCCGCATGCGGGAGGCGCTCGCACATGTCCATCTGAAGGATGCGTACATCGGCGCAGACGGCCAGCCGCGCTGCGTGCCGCTGGGCTCCGGCGACGTGCCGGTCATCGCTCAGTTGCGGGCGCTCGCCGCCGACGGCTACGAGGGGCTGTTCACCATCGAGACGCACTACGCCCCTGCCGGCGGCACGAAGCGCGACGGTACGCGCATGACGCTGGACGCCTTGCGTACGCTGGTTGCGGCGCTCTAGGGGCGCCGCGGCCGGACGAGTGCCAGTCGCTCGATTAATACGCCTCTTGCAACAACTGCGGGATGGAGACTGGCCGATTGTCCTGAGCGGATCGCCATACCGCCTCGCCGATCGCAATTGAATATGCCCCTTCCCGGGCCCCGGCCAGCACGCGATAGTCGCGCAGCGGGTCGGGGCCCAAAAACATGTCCTCCAGCATGAGCGGATCGCCGCCGCCGTGTCCGCCCTGCTGCTCAACGACTTGAATCGCCTGCTTGGAGCCGAACATCGGGAAGTAGTCGATCGTATGCGTCGGCACGTCGAAGGGCAGCCGTGCCGGCGCGTGGAACTCCTGCGTCTCGATCCGTCCCTTCGTGCCGTTGATCGCGAGCCGGTAGCCTTCGTACGGCGCGGAGAAGTGAATGGAATAGCTGAGCAGCGCGCCTCGATCATACTGGACATTGACGGCATAGGTATCCTCGATGTCGATCTCGGAATCGAAGATGCAGCGATCCGGACGGTAGGCGGTGAAGCGATCCGCGATCGGCACTGCCTGCCAAGTCAGATGATCGTCGGGCGGAGCCACCTCTTTGCTGCGGGACGTCCAGCGCATCACGTAGCGGCACTCGGGTTTGACCGCGCAGGTCTCGCAGACGCGGCCGTCCTCGCGGCGCGGATTGAGCTCGCTGTCGGGACCGAAGTAGTGCAGCGCTCCGTGCGCGAATACCTGAACGGGCTTCTGGTCGATCCACCAGTTCACCAGATCGAAATGATGCGTGCTCTTGTGGATGGACAGGCCGCCCGAATGTGCGCGCCGCCGATTCCAGCGCTTAAAATAGCTGGAGCCGTGGTGCGTATCGACGAGCCAATTCAGATCGACGGACGTGACCCTCCCGATTTTCCCCTCCAGGATGAGTTCCTTGATTTTGCGATGGTAAGGCGAGTAACGGTAGTTGAAGGCGACGGTTACCTCGCCCTTGCTCGCCCGCTCCGCGGCGAGAATCGCGCGGCACTGCTCCGCGCTGATTGCCATCGGCTTTTCCGTAATGACATCCAGGTCGTGCCGCAAGGCAGCGATAATATATTCCGCATGGGTGCTGTCCATCCCCGCCACCATTACCGCGTCGGGGGTGGTTTCCTTCAGCATCCGTTCGAACTCGTGCGCACCGTAAGTCGCGATGCCCTCTGTCTCGGGATAGCGACGGTAGCATTCCTCGAACCGTTTCGGATCGACGTCGAGCAGTCCGACTATTCGGTGCCGCTGGTTATAGGTCTGGACGACGGAGCCGACGAACAGCCCGAGTCCCCGATGGCTGACGCCGCATACGACATACTTTTTCAATAATTTCTCCACCTTTTCCAGTCATGATTGCGAGCTCCGCGTTCGGGCAGGCTGACCCTCATTGTGGCATCGCGCACAGGCAGGGTAAAGGCGCCATTTTTTCGGCTGCTTCGTGGGCGGCCATATTGGGGCGCGGTGCGAGGAACGATTTTTTTTAACCCTTGCCAATGCGAAAAAAAACGCACCGCGCCTGTGAAAGCGGCGCCGAGCGCTCGATAGCCGGGTATGCGTCGCCGCCCCTAGCGCGTCTTCGGACCGCGCGGCGCGGCGAGGTGCGCGGACTTGACGGTGGAGTCTGGAAGCAACGAAAAAATCACGTCTTTACCCTTCGCGGCGGCCGGTGTCACAATGGGGGCATTATTGAGCAAGGAACTTCCTAAGGCGCGTCAGACACTTTCAAAAGGCAAGGAGCGATCAAGCATGAGCGACAATCGACCGACGATGATCGACACCGACGTGCACAATAGCATGACGGGCAAGCAGGACCTGCTGCCGTATCTGCCCAAGGCTTACCATCAAGCCTGGCTGGCCTACGGCGCGGGGTACGGCGGCAGCTACCTCGGCACGGGGGCGCATAGCGTCACCCGCCGCGACGCCAGACCCGACGGCGGCGGGCCGCCCGCGAGCGATCCGAACTATGTGATCCGGCACCATCTCGCCCCATACGGGATCGACTACGCGATCCTGACCGGATCGGGCATACTGGGCATCTCGCTCGTATCTGATCCGGACTACGGCAACGTCATCGCCCGGGCGTACAACGACTGGCTGGCCGATACGTGGCTCAAGGCCAGTCCGCGTTACAAGGGCTCGATCCTGATCAATCATTCCGATCCGCAGGCCGCCGTGCAGGAGATCGAGCGCATGGGGCCGCATCCGGATATGGTGCAGGTGATCATGTGCAGCGGCTCGCGCAATCTATTCGGGCAGCGCATGTTCCATCCGATCTACGAGGCGGCCGAGCGGCATGGGTTGCCGGTGGCGATCCACCCCGGCACGGAAGGGCGGGGCAACGCCGGGCCGCCGACGCCCTCGGGCCATCCGACGCGATATTTCGAGTGGCATAATATTATTCCCATTAACTATATGTCGCACGTGAACAGTCTCGTGTGCGAAGGGGTGTTCGAGAAGTTCCCGGAGCTGAAGTTCGTCGCGATCGAAGGCGGCTTCGCCTGGCTGCCCCATCTGATGTGGCGCATGGACAAAAATTACAAGGGACTGCGCGACCAGGTGCCGTGGCTGAAGTGTAAGCCGTCTGAATATATCCGCGGCCATATCCTGCTGACGACGCAGCCAATCGAGGAGCCGGACGATCCGGCGCATCTGGGGCAGATACTCGACATGATCGGCGGCGATCACATGATCATGTATTCCTCGGACTATCCGCATTGGGACTTCGACAATCCGAAGGTCGCGCTGCGCAGCATTCGCCGTGAGCTAAGACAGCGCATCTTCGCGGACAACGCGATCCAACTGTACGGACTCTCGGAGAAGCCGGGCGAGGGGGCGAGCGTATGACGGGACGGGAGGGCAAGCAGGCCTATCCGGTCGCCCGGGTCGGCGACTTCGGCGAGGCCGACCGGCTGGTCGTGCAGGTGAAGAATGTGGAGATCGGCCTCTTCAAGGTCGGGAACGACTACTATGCCTGGCGTAATCTATGCCCGCACGCAGCGGCGCCGATTTGCGCCGGCACGGTGTGCGGTACGATGCTGCCCTCGGGCGTCTACGAGCACGAATTCGGGCGCGAGGGCGAGATTGTGAGGTGTCCGTGGCACAATTGGGAGTTCGATCTCAGGACCGGCGAATTGTTGGCGGACCCGTCCGTGAAGTTGAGGGGCTTCGAGCTCGTGCGCGAAGGGGAAGAATTGCACCTGTTGCTGTAGCGACTGTACCATGCAGACGCGCGTTCGCCGCCATGCAAGCGGCGGGCTAGCCCCGTCGCAGCGCGCGAATCAGCACCGCAATGGCAAGCAACAGAATCAGAGCGGCCGCGGCCAGAGCTACCGCCGCCACGTCTGGTGAGGCATCTCGCTGCTTGATCGAGATGGCAGCAAATGCCCAGACGAAGACCAGCATGTAAGTCGGGTCCCGGTAGGCAATACCGATGACGGCCGCGAGCAGCGTGCCTGCGCCAAGCAGCAGCATCGTCCACAGTTCGCCAGACAGGCCAAAGCCGTCCCAGCCGGCCGCATACAAGACGACCGTGATATTCACGATCGTCGCCACGCTGATCCAGCCCAGATACACACTGAAGGGCAGGCGCAGCAGCAGGTACTCGCCGGCGAAAGGACGGATGCTCTTGCCGCCTCCGAAGCGGACGCCCCGGTAGATGGCGATGAGCGACAGCAGGAGCACCAGCATGACAAAGACGCTGGCCGTCAGAAATTCATAGTGCCACAGCACAATCCAGGCGGCGTTGCAGACGCAGCTGACCAGGAACCAGATGCCGACAGCACGCACGCCGGTGTTGCCCGCATGACGCGGGAGAGCCTGGTAGATCACATAGCCGAGCAAGAGCGCGTAGATCAGGCTCCAGATCGAGAATGCGTATCCGGCCGGTGTGATCTGCACCGGATAGCGGTCCGAAATCTCGCCAGTTGTAACCCCGCCCAGCGGGAGTACGTTGGCGAGCGTATTCATGAGGAGCACGAGGGCCAATCCGGCCGCGTTCCACCAGCGGAACCGGTTGCGCAGGTGCGTGTAATGGTACATAAGCGAGTGACCTCCCAGATTATCGTAATACATGGTATCCTTCATTATTCACCTGCAGTCGCGGCAATCAAACACGGAAAGAACCGAAGGCAGCGCGCAGCCGAACGCGACAAAGTGTGCGCGATGCAGTGGACAGACGGGCCGATGGGTTGCAAAAAAAGGCTCCTCCCCAAAAAAACGCGCTGCAGCAAGGCTTTTTGCGCGGTTGCAGCCGGTAAAAATCGCAACTTTACTTCGAATTACTCGATTCGCTACGATGGGATTGTCGAAAGGTGAAAGCGCTACACTTGGTGAAAGCGATCCGCGATCACTGAACACATCCGCCGGATAGACGGATTTCGGCGGAGATCGGCAAGAGATAGATAGGCAAGAGACAGACAGGAGAGGTGAGACATGTCGCAATCCGCGCAGCAACAAAATCAACATCGCGCCGCGAGAGGCTCGAAGGGAAGCCTATGGAGAACGATGCTCCGGCACAAAATGCTGTACGTGCTGATGCTGCCCGGCATTTTGTTTTATGTAGTCTTTAAGTATATCCCGATGTATGGCGTACTGATCGCGTTTCAGGACTATTCCGTGGCGCGGGGGGTGTGGGGCAGCCAGTGGATCGGGCTGCAGCAGTTCGTGACGTTTTTCTACAAGACGCCCGATGCCTGGAAGCTGATCCGCAATACGTTTCTGCTCAACATTTACGACCTGCTCTTTCATTTCCCGGCGCCGATTTTGCTGGCCCTGCTGCTTAACGAGCTGCGCAATGTGCTATTCAAGCGATTCGTACAGACGGTCAGCTACATGCCGTATTTTCTTTCGACCGTCGTCATTGTCGGCATGGCCGTGAATTTTTTGTCGCTGAACAGCGGGATCGTCAACCATCTGCTCGATTGGCTCGGCCTTGATCGGATTATGTTCCTCTCTCAGCCGGAGTGGTTTCGTACCATATATATCGGCACGGAGGTGTGGCAAAAGCTCGGTTGGGGCACCATTCTGTACCTGGCGGCCATCGCGGGCATCGACCCGACGCTGTACGAAGCGGCGCGGATTGACGGAGCGAACCGCTTCCAGCAGGTCCGTCACATTACGTTGGTCGGCATGATTCCGGTTATCGTCATCCTGTTCATTCTGAACCTGGGCAATATGATGGAAATCGGGTATCAGAAGATCATTCTGCTCTACAATCCGATGATCTACGAAACGGCCGATGTGATCAACACGTTCGTCTATCGGCGCGGCGTGCTCGGCGCGGACTTCAGCTTCGCCACCGCCGTCGGACTGTTCCAGTCGGCCATCGGGCTGGTGCTCGTCATCGCGGCCAACCGGATTGCCCGCAAGGTGTCCGACACGAGCTTGTGGTAAGGAGGAAACGACAATGAAAGTAAGCTTGAGCTCGCGTGTCTTCGACACCGTCAATGTCCTGCTGATGCTGGCGCTGACGGCTGTCACGCTCTATCCGATCGTCTATGTGGCGGTCGCTTCGATCAGCAATCCTGGACTCGTCGCCAGCGGGGAGGTCAATCTCGTGCCGCGCGGTCTGACCTGGATCGCTTACGAACGGGTGCTGGAGCTGCCGCAGCTGTGGACCAGTTATTGGAACACGATTCGTTATACGGCTGTGCAGACGGGGCTGACGCTGCTCATCACGGCGATGATGGCGTATCCGCTGGCCAAGCACTGGCTGCCGGGGAGGCGGCTGATCCTGCTGCTGGCCGCGTTCACGCTGCTGTTCAACGGCGGACTCATCCCGACCTTCCTCGTCGTGCAACAGCTCGGCATGATCAATACGATCTGGGCGATCGTGCTGCCGACGCTCGTCAATACCTGGTATCTGTTCGTGATGCGGACGTTCTTCGAAGCGTTGCCCGCCGATCTCGAGGATGCGGCGACGATCGACGGCTGCGGCTCGCTGGGCGTGCTGCTGCGCATCGTCCTGCCGCTCTCGATGCCGGTCATGATGACGGTCGGCTTGTTCACCGCCGTACAGCAGTGGAATTCCTTTTTCGACGCGTTGATTTTCCTGAACGAGCGCGCCATGTACCCGCTGCAGATCCTGCTGCGCGGCATCGTCATCAAGGATGCGGCCAGCGACACCTACGTCGCGGACAGCGGCACCTTCCTGGTAACGATCAAGTACGCCGTCATCATGGTGGCGACGCTGCCGATTTTATGCGTGTACCCGTTTATCCAGAAGTACTTCGTGCAGGGCAGCATGATCGGCGGCATCAAGGGGTAGGGTTATCGGAACGAATCTTGCTCGGCGTTATAGACGGCCTCGCCGTTTCGCCTTGAAATAGAGCGAGCTCTTATGTTTCACACGTAGAACAAGGCGCTCTATTTCTCGGAACGAATCTTGCTCGGCGTTATAGACGGCCTCGCCGTTTCGCCTTGACATAAAAAGCAAGAAACAAGAAAAAGGGAGGGAAAACAACATGTTAAACGTATTACGCGCCAAAGGGGCCATCCTGACCCTGGCCTGTCTGCTCGCGGCGATGACGCTGCTCGCGGCCTGCTCAAGCAATGAGAATGACCTGACTGCGCAAGACGGCAACGCGACTGAGCAGCCAGGCGAGTCCTCAAGCGGGCAGGATAACGCCATCGGCGAGACCGAAGGCAGTCTGCTGAGCGAGGCGCCGATTACGTACAAGTGGCTCGTGCAGGAGCGGCGCGAGGCGCCGATTCGCGACGATTGGAAGCCGTATGAAGAGATCTTCAAGAACACCAATGTGCAAATCGAGTTCGAGCCGGTCCCGGCGGGCGGGCTGGAAGACAAGTTACAAATTCTGATTGCGACCAATTCGCCGACGGACTTCATGGTCGTGAACCATACCGACGTGCGCAAGTATGGTCCGGACGGCGTATTTCTCAATCTGAAGAATTACCTCGACGTGATGCCGAATGTGAAACAGTTGCTCGCCGACTCCCCCGAAGCCGAGCGGCTGGTCACCGGCGACGACGGCGGCATCTACGCCTTTCCGTTGATCGAGGGCGTCGACTTCCCGCACGCCTGGCTGGTGCGGCAGGACGTCATGGAGGAGCTCGGACTGGAGGCGCCGGCTAGTCCGGAGCAATTCTACGATATGCTCAAGGCAATGAAGGAAGCCTACCCGGACAGCTATCCGTTCTTGCCGCAATCCGGCAACTTCTATTTGGACAGCAGCGCCTTCACGGCCATTATCCGTTCCTTTACCGGCTTGCAGGGACTCGTAGCTTTTGATCCCGTGACGGAGGCGTATGCGTTTACGCCGGACTACCCGGGCTTCCGGGAGGCGATCGAATTTTTGCAGCGGCTGTATGACGAAGAGCTGCTCGATCCGGAGTTCCCGATTTTGACGGGCACGCAGTGGGAGGAGCGGATGCTGTCGGGCAAGTCGCTGATCTCCTACTATTCCAAGTCGCGCGTGTCGACCTTCAACAACAACGCCGCGCAGGCCAATCTGATCGAAGGCTACAAGCTCAGCTCGATCCCGGTGTTCGCGGCGGACGGCATCGAGAATTATGTATACGGCAGGGCCAGGTACAACACGAGCAACGGCATCGCGATCGCCGGCGACATCAAGTCCCCGGAGATAGCCGCGCGCTTCCTTGATTACCTGTACAGCGAGGAGGGTTCGAATCTGACCTCGCTCGGCATCGAGGGCGAGACCTATCACCTCGTAGACGGCGAGCCGAAGTTCCTCGAGAGCCCGACGCCGTACACGAAGCTGCTGTCGGAGTATGGTGTCTTCTATCCGCGCATCACACTCAATATGGAGAAGGCGCGTCAGGCGGAGGTGTACGACGAGGATGCGCAGGCGGTGCAGGAGATGTACGACGGACTCGTCAAGGAACCGGTCACGCTCGTGCTGAGCGACGAGGAGAGCGAGCTGGAGCTGGATGTGCTGTCGAACCTGCAGTCCTACATCGATCAGAAGCTGGCCGAATTCGTAACCGGGCGCACGCCGATCAGCGACGAATCGTTCGCGAGCTTCCTGGAGCAGAGCGTGAAGCTGGGCGCGCACGAGCTGCGCGATATGTACAACGGCGCGTACGCACGCCAGAATCCGTAAGTTCGATCTCCGAAGGGCCGCGAATGTGGACATTCCGCCGGGCGCTCCTCATTATAGGAAGTAGCAAGGAATAGTGGGGCGTTCGTTCGTACAGGCGGCGGCAGCAGAAAGGATGGACAGCATGAAAGCATGGCGGCTCAACGGGAAATCGATTGGCGTCTTCGGACAGTTTTTTGCAAGCTTTCTCGTCCTGGTGCTGGTGCCTTCCCTGATCGCGTGTCTGTTCACTTACGTATACGTGGTCGATCTGATTGAGCGTGAGGTCGAATCCTCTAGCGGCATCCTGATCGGACACTTCTCGGAGCAGACGGACGGCATGATCAGCCGCATCCGGGAGGAGATGGTGGCGATCCTGGAGAGTCCGGGACTGAAGCGGTTCGTGCATGATCGGGAACGTCCGGCGGCGGATCAGGTCCGGCTGGACCGGATCGTGACGCTGACCGATCAACTGGAGCAGCTGGGGCGCAATCACGCGCTTATCGCGAATGCCCATCTGCTCATGCCCGGACAGCATACCGTGATCGCCGGGGAGGGCGTCTTCGAGCGCGAGCTGTACTATACGTATCTGAATAACTCGGGTGGCGATCAGCCGGACCGTCTCTACGACGGCAGCGCGCTGATCGCTTGGTCCGGGCCCGTCCGGATCGAGCAGAAGGGCATCTATCAAAACGCAGCCCATGACAGCGGCACCTATATAACGGCCGTCATGGGCTATCCGTTCAGCAGCCCGGAGCCGGACGTGCTGCTCGTCGTGAACCTCGACGTCGCGCAGCTCGAGCAGGCCATCGCGATTCGCCAATCCGGCGAGATCGCAACGGCGATCGTCGACCGCCGGGGCCGGACACTGGCCGCGGCGGGCGTCGCGGATATCGACGGGACGGCGCTATTGGACATCTATCTCGAGCATGCCGGAGAGCCGGCCTATATGACGCTGGACGGCCGGCGCTTGCAGCTGTCCTATGACGAGTCGACGCAGTATCCGTGGGTCTATGTCAGTCTCGCGGACGTCCGCGAGCTGCGCGAGCCGGCAGCGCTGATCCGGCGAGCGAGCATCGGGCTGCTGCTGTTCTTGTTCTTGACCGGGGCCTTCCTGTCGTACGGCTTCAGCAAGCGGCTGTATTCGCCGATTCGCGAGATCAAGACGCGGCTAAGCCGCAGCCGCTTGCCGGCGGCAGGGGAGGACGGGCGTCCGGAGGGCAATGAATTCGAGCTCATCCAGCGCTGGTCGGAGACGATGCTGCGCGAGCACAGTCACATGAATCGGACGATCAGCGGAATGGCGCCGGTCATGCACGAATCGTTCGTCAGTCGGCTGCTGCTCGGCGAATTCCGCGATCCGCTGTCGGTACGGTATTACGCGGCCGAGATCGGACTCGATCTGGAGCAGGACCGAGGCGGTCGGCTGGCGGCGCTGTGCATCCGGCTCGACGATTACGAGCGCGGCCGGGAGCGGTTGTCGGAGACGGCCAAGACCTTCCGCCTGACGGCGCTCAAGGAGACGATCCGGCGCGAGCTGCCCGGGGCGCTCTGGCAGTGCCGGGTGAGTAGCGGGCTGCTGGTCTGCATCGTGCGGCTGCCCGACGACGGAGCGGAAGCGGCGCGGACGGCAAGCGCGTCCGAAGCGGCCGCATCGGACGCGCTGCGCCAGGCAGAGGCGCTGCGGACGATCCTGGACGCGCACCTGGAGGACGTGCATGCGACGATCGGAGTCGGTCGGGCGGTCGAGGCGGTGTGGGAGCTGCATCGTTCGTACGCGTACGGGCTGCGGCTGCTCCGTCGCCGCAGTCTGGAGGCAGGCGCGGAGGTGTGCGCCGATGCGGACGGACGCGGCGACGAGCCCGCCTATGCCGAGCGCTTCCTCTCGCAGGATCACGTCAACGAGATGGCGAGGCTGCATGCAGCGGGTCAATACGCCGCGATGCGGGAGCTGGCGCGGCGGTTGCTGGGTCATGCCGCCGCGGGGCGCGCCACGGCGGAGGCCGTACGCCAACTGTGTACGGATATCCTCAATACGTGGCTGCGCGCCATCGCGGACGACAAGCGCAAGGATGTCGACATCGCACAGTTCTCGCATCTGTTCCAGCGGCTGCATCGCTGTTACACCGAGGGCGAGATTCGGACCTTCGTGGAGGAAGCGGCGGACGAGTTGTTCACGGAGCGCCGGCGGGGCGCGGAGCGGGAGCTGTTCGCCGGGGTGACCGCCCACATCGACGCGCACTACGGCGACGAGCTGGGCATCGAGGAGTTCGCCCGTCAGCTCGGCATGTCGCCGGGGCACTTCAGCCGCAGCTTCAAGGAGGTGGTTGGCGAGAAGTACATCGACTATGTGACGAGGCGCCGCATCGAGGCGGCCAAGGAGCTGCTGCGCGAGACGGAACTGAAGCTGGACGATATCGCCGCCGAGGTCGGCTATCTGGGCCGCCATGCCTTCATTCGCGCCTTCCGCAAGCTGGAGGGCGTCACGCCCGGGAAGTACCGCAGCGGCATCGACGGCGGCGAGGAGGACTGAGGGAGGGCAATATGACACTAAGGGTCACGATATGGAATGAATACCGCCATGAGCGGCGCCGTCCCGATGTCGGCGGGATCTACCCGGACGGCATCCACGGCTGCCTGGCGGAGCGGCTGGCGGCGGCTGATCTGACCATTCGCACGGCGACGCTGGACGAGCCGGAGCACGGGCTGACGGAGGAGGCGCTGGCCGACACCGACGTGCTGCTGTGGTGGGGCCATACCGCGCACCGCGAGGTCGAGGATGCGGTCGTGGACCGCGTCGCCGCGCGGGTGCTTGGCGGCATGGGATTGATCGCACTGCATTCGGCGCATTATTCGAAGGTGTTCAAGAAGCTGATGGGCACGAGCTGCTCGCTGCTGTACCGCGACATCGGGGAGAAGGAACGGCTATGGGTGACGGCGCCGAGTCATCCGATCGCGGCGGGACTGGGCGCTTATTTCGAGCTGGAGCGCGAGGAGATGTACGGCGAGTTTTTCGACGTGCCGCGGCCGGACGAGGTCGTGTTCACGAGCTGGTTCGCAGGCGGCGAGGTGTTTCGCAGCGGCTGCTGTTACGCACGAGGACAAGGCCGGATTTTTTACTTCCGTCCGGGGCACGAGCTGTACCCGACGTATCGGGACGCCAACGTGCTGCGCGTGATTGCCAATGCGATCCGCTGGGCGGCTCCGGTGCGCCGTGAAGCGCCGCGATACTACAAGGCGGTACCGCCGCTCGAGCGCGTACCGGACCGGGAATAGGAGAGGGTAAGATGAGCATGTTGAGAGTGGGCATCATCGGAACCGGGAAAATCTATACCGGATCGCACGCGCCGGCGTGGGCGGCGAATCCCGATGCGCAGATCGTCGCCGTATGCGACGCGCATCGGCCGGCCGCCGAGGCGGCCGCTGCGCAAGCGGGTGTCGCGCGCATCTATACGGACTACAAGGAGATGCTGGAGACGGAGGAGCTCGACGCCGTCGACATCTGCACCTCGAATCTGTATCATTCGGAGATTGCGATTGCGGCGCTGGCGCGCGGGCTGCATGTCTTCTGCGAAAAGCCGGACGCGGTCAATCCCGAGGAGGCGCAGCGAATGGCGGACGCGGCCGCGCAGTCGGGCAAGGTGCTGATGGTGATGCGCAACAACCGTTTCTCGGCGGCGTCGCAATTCCTGAAGCGCTATATCGACAGCGGCGCGATGGGCGAGATCTACACCGGCCGCGCCGGCTGGATCCGGCGGCGGGGCATCCCCGGCAGGGGCGGCTGGTTCACGACCAAGGCGCTGTCGGGCGGCGGTCCGCTGATCGACCTCGGCGTGCATATGATCGATCTGGCCGTCTGGCTGATGGGCAATCCGCAGCCGGTCGCGGTCAGCGGGGAGACGTATCGCAAGTTCGCCGATTCGACGCTGTCCGACTCGGTCGACAGCCGCTTCGGCGCTACCAGGGAGGGCGGGGTTTTCGATGTCGAGGACCTGGCGACCGGGATGATTCGCTTCGACAATGGCGCTACGCTGCAGCTCGAATTCAGCTGGGCCGCGAATATCGAGGAAGGCTCGAAGTACGTGGAGCTGCGCGGCACGCAGGCCGGCTGTCGCCTGAATAACGGCGAGCTCAAGCTGATGACCGAGCTCGAGCGGACGCTGGTCGACATCGTGCCGCGCCTGAGCAAGCAGACGGAGTCGCCGCACGGGCTGAACATTCATCATTTCGTCGCATGTGCGCTGGGCCGCGAAGCGCCGATCTTCGCGCCGCAGGACGGCGTGGCGATGATCAAGATTCTGACTGCGCTCTACGCTTCGGCGGAGCGCGGCGCCGAGGTGCGCCTGTAGCGGGCATCCTCGGAGCTAGGAGTCATTCCAATCCGAACGGGAGGAATCATACGATGATGAGCAAGCATGGGTACAGGAGGCTGGCGGCGGCGACCGCCCTCAGCCTCCTGCTGAGTGTAATCGTGCCGCTGCAGGGACGTATGGCGGGAGCGGAGACGCTGGGGGAGGGCGAACTGGTTCATGAGGCGTACGACAGTATCGCCACCGGCGACCTGCCGAGCGGCTCGGCCTGGCGGTTCGGCTCGGCCGACGGCACGATCGGGGTCGCGGAGCTGCCGGATGCGAGCGACAAGAGTCTGAAGATCGACCGCACGGCCACCTCCGCCTCCAGCGGGCTGTATGCGCGCTATACGCATCCGAGCGCGCTTACGGGCCAGTATGTCGTGCGTACGCGGGCGATGGCGGCGCAGACCGACGCGACGGTGCTGGCGCTGGAGCTGCGCGACGACAGCCGGGCCCAGTTGGCCGCGATTGTCATGTCCTCGGACGGCAACATCCGGTATCAGCTGCCGAGCGGGTCCGTCGCCATGCAGCCGTACGAGGCGGACGTGTGGTACGAGATCGTAGCCGCGGTCGATACCGAGGCGCAGCAGTACAGCATCTGGATCGACGGCGTGCGCAGGGCCGGACCGCTGGCGTTCAAGAATGCGGCGGCCGACGATCTGACGAATGTCGAGTATCAGATGTACCGCACGACGATCGGCACGGCGTATTTCGACGATCTGGACATCTACGCGCAGCAGGTCGCGCTGGATGAGACGACGCTGAGCGTGCCGCTCGGACAGAGCGAGCAGCTGAGCGCGACCGTCGCGCCTTCGGCGCCATTTATGAATACCCTTACATGGACGTCGAGCGATCCCGCGGTGGCGCGGGTCGACGCTGCCGGGGAAGTGACGGCCTGGGGTTACGGCAGCGCCGTCATCCGGGCGACCTCGGCCGGCGGGGCCTACGCGGAAGCGACGGTGACCGTGCCGCCAGGGCCGGACGTGCCGGTCGAGGCGCTGACGATCGCCTCCGCTTCGCCGGAACTGGATCTGCTGACCGGCGAGAGCGTCGAGGTGGAGGCGGAGCTGACGCCGTTCTATGCGACGAACAAGCAGGTGCGCTGGACATCGAGCGCGCCCACGGTCGTGTCGGTCGTCTACGACGTCGATGCCGGCACCGCTACGCTGTCGGCGCTGCAGGCGGGCGCGGCGGTCGTCACGGCCGTCAGCGACGACGGCGACTATGCGGACACGCTGGCGGTGCAGGTGACGGCCGGGGGCGATCTGCTCAGCGAGCGCTTCGAGAGCGCTGCGCCGGGCGCGCAGCCGGGGGCGCTGAGCTACCCGACTGCTGCGGGCGTGACGGCGGAGGTGGCCGAGCATCCCTACCATACGAGCAAGGCGCTGCTGATCGAGCAGTCCGGGCCGACCGCCAGCACGGCGTACGTCTCGCGGACGGTGCCGGGCTCGCCGGCCAAGATGAAGATCGCCTTCGAGGCGATGGCGCTGCAGACGGAAGAAGTGGTGTTCGCCGCCGTCGTGCGGGACAGCGCGGGAGCGGCCCTGGCCCAGGCCGCCTTCCTCAAGAACGGCAAGATCGGGGTCATCCAGGACGGCGCTTGGCAGGAAGTGATGCCCTACGAGTCGAACAGAATGTATCGCTTCGAGCTCGCGCTCGATACGACGCAAGACCGGTGGGAGCTGTATGTGGACGGCAATCCGGTCCGGCTCGATCTGGATATGGCGGCGGGCACCGACGCCATCGCACGGGTTCAGTTCGGCTTGTACCGGCTCTCCACGGGCGCGGCGCTGTTCGACGATCTGCAGCATTACAGCTATCAGGCGGTGACCGGACTCGATCTGTCCGCCATCCCGCAGACGCTGGCCCTGCACCGCACGCTGACGCTGGAGCCGGCCTTCACGCCGGTCGATCCGACCTTCCGGGCGGTGGCCTGGACGAGCAGCGATCCTGCGGTCATCGAGGTTGACCCGCTGGGCCGGGCGACGGCACTCGGCGACGGCACGGCGGTGCTCAGCGCAGTGACGGCGGATGGCGCGCTCACGGATAGCGTGACGATCGAGGTGGAGGCGCGCGATGTGACCGGCGTGACGCTGGATCGCACGTCCCTGACGCTGCCCGCCGGCTCGGACCGGGCGCTGACGGCGGCGGTGCTGCCCGCCGATGCGAGCGATCCGGCGGTCGCATGGAGCAGCAGCGATTCGGCGGTCGCCGAGGTGGACGACGAGGGCCGTGTGTACGCGCGAGAGCCGGGCACCGCGCAGATCACGGCGCTGACCGATGACGGCGGCTTCACGGCAGTCGCCGACGTGACGGTCGTGGCGCGCAATGTGCAGGCGACGTACTACGTGTCGCCGGATGGCGACGATGCGAATCCGGGCACGCTGGCCGAGCCGCTGCGCACCCTGCAGCAGGCGCGCGATACGGTGCGTACGATCAATGGGGACATGACCGGGGATATCGTCGTCTACCTGCGCGGCGGCCTGCACCGGCAGACGGAGACGCTGGCCTTCGACGAGCGCGACTCGGGCACCAATGATTACTGGATTCGCTATCTGGCGTATTCGGAGGAAGAGCCGGTGATCGACGGCGGCCGCACGATCACAGACTGGACGGTGCACGATGCCGCGCGCGGCATCTACAAGGCGTCTGCAGGCGCCGACATCGAGACGAGGCAGCTCTATGTGAACGGGATCCGCGGCGTGCGGGCGCGCAGCGCGGACGATCCGCTGACCGATCCGGTCAAGACGGAGAGCGGCTATATCACGGATGATCCGGAGCTCGCGGGCTGGGGCAATGTCGGCGACCTGGAATTCGTGTATCATACCGAGTGGGTGAACCCGCGCAGCGGCGTCGACACGATCGTCGCCGATGACGGACAGGCGGTCATCACGATGCGGCAGCCGGGCTGGGACTACGTGACGGTCCGCTCGGGCATCGAAGTGCCGTGGTATATCGAGAATGCCTACGAACTGCTCGACGAGCCGGGCGAGTGGTATCTCGACCGCAGTACCGACACGTTCTATTACATGCCGCGTCCCGGCGAGAACATGGCGACGGCCGAGGTGATCGCGCCGGTCGTAGAGGATCTGGTGACGATTCGAGGGACGACGCTGGCGACGCCGGCGGACGGCATTCATTTCGAAGGGCTGACGTTCGCGTATACGACCTGGCTGCGTCCGAGCTCGGATCTCGGCCATGCCGACGCGCAGAACAATCTGCTCCGCTACGGCGTCGACAAGCTGCCGGCGGGCGCGATTACGGTCGAGAAGGCGCGGCATATCCGCTTCGAACGCAATACGTTCGCGAAGCTCGGCATCGCCGGAATCAAGATGGTGAACGGGGTCCAGGAGAGCCAGATCATCGGCAACCGCTTCTACGATCTGTCGGGCAGCGCGATCAATGTCGGCGAGACGACCAAGCACGACGACGAGATCGCCAATCCGTCCGATCCGCGCAAGCTGCTCAAGCATATGACGATCACCAACAACTACATTCACGACATCGGCGTCGACTACCGCTCGTCGGCGGCGATCGGGCTCGGCTTCGTATCGGGTGCGGAGGTGAGCCATAATGAAATCTTCAACGTCCCTTATACCGGCATCACGGCCGGCTACGGCCTGGGGTACGTGAAGTCCTCGGCGCTGCGCGATGTGCGCATTCACGGCAACTTCATCCACGATCTGCTCGGGGATGTCATCTACGATGGCGGCGCGATCTATACGGTCGGCGGCACAGGCGGCACGGCGGCCAATCCGAATACGATTACGGAGAATTATATTCGCAATCAGATGAACCGCTACGGCGTCATCTACAATGACGAAGGCTCGACGTTCTGGACGTCGGCGCGCAATGTGATCGATCAGCGGGAGACGCCGGTGTGGGACGAGATTTTCCCGGTGTCGTGGATTTTCGTCAATGGGGCCTTGACGAGTCACGACTTGCATTATGACCGCAATTACACGACCGCTCCCGGCAAAAAGATCGTCGGCACGAACGTCTCCGAAAGCGATACGCGGCTGCATCCGGACGGCGATTGGCCGGCGGAGGCCCAGGCGATCATCGCGAGTGCGGGACTGGAGCCGGCTTACCAGGATATCGCCGGACAGACGCCTGAGCGCATCGTGCTGCCGGCGCAGCTGGAGCTGAATACCGGGGACAGCGCCGTGCTGGAGGCTGGAGCGGTTACCGGCAAGGACGAGCCGGTCAGCCTCGTCGGCGCCTCGATCTGGTATACGAGCGACGATACATCCGTCGCCCAGGTGAGCGCGGCGGGCAGCGTCTATGCGGCCGGCGCGGGGGCCGCGCGCATCCGCGTCCATGTGCGGACGGACGAGATGCTGTGGCAGCGCGAGGTGCCGGTCTACGTCGACGATGCCTTCGACCGTCTGAGCGTGTACTTCGTCGAGAATAAGGCGAAGCACGAGCTGGCCGATCCGTACACGATGGTGATGGAGGAGCAGCGGGAGCTGAAGGTGGAGGCGCACTCGCTGTACGGACAGCGGCTGCCGGTCACCTCCGTCGTCTACGCGAGCGGCGATACGGACGTCTTCACGGTGGATGCCCAGGGGCTGATGGCCGCCACGGGAGGCGGCAGCGCCGAGCTGACGGTGAGCGCGGTCGTGGGCGGGCAGAGCCGCGCGACCACGATCACGGTGGAGGTCATCCAATACGGCGACCCGGCGGGGCTGGCCTATCCGGCGTATCCGCTCGATGATGCCATCGCCGACGATACCGGCTGGTACATCGCGGGCAGCGGTACGTTGCAAGCGCAGTCCGGCAGCCTGGCCGTGACGACGCCCTCCGGCTTCGCGACCTATCAGGAGGAGACGTACGAGGACGAGCTGCTGACGATGGATCTGCGCATCGACGCCAGCGGCGGCTGGCCGTCGCTCGTGCTGCGCAGCCGGCAGCCGGACGAGAGCTTCAGCACCGCGACCAATGATCTGTATCTGATCTGCCTCAAGGCGGATGTGATCGAGCTGCATCGCTTCAACGGCGGCGAGCGCACGGTCATCTACGGCAATCTGGCGGGCTACACGAGCCAGGGCGGACCGGCCATTCCGAACGATGTGCTGCCCTTCGGCGAGCGTCACCGGGTGCAGGTCGGCGCGGTCAACGAGAGCGGCGGCGTACGGCTCATTCTGAATATCGACGGCGAGAATGTGTTCTACTCTCTCGACGAGGAGGCGGAGCGGATCGACGATCCCGGTTATTTCGGACTGTACGCGCGCTCCGGGACGATGACGCTGTACGAGCCGGAGCCGAGCTAGGGGCTCTCCCGATCGGACCTGCTCGGTATGTATACCGAGCGGGTCCACACGGACGGGCTCTGCCGGTAGGACGGGCGCTCCGCTTACCTCCGTGCCCCGATGATCTGTGCGCCGGCGGCCTCGTTCGCGAGTGCGCCTTGCGCGAATCGGTATTGGCATCCCCCGCATGCAGCGGTATGATAGGAATGAGGTGAAGCTTTTATGCCAAGTGATAAAGGAGAGGTCGAAATGAAGACGCTATTTGTGATTGGCGACAGTATCTCGATTCAGTATGGCCCCGCACTGCGGGCGATGGTAGAGGGCAGCTACGTGTACGACCGCAAGGGCGCGCGCGGCCCCGAGGATACCGACCTGGACCGTCCGGCGCAGATGAACGGCGGCGACAGCGCGAGGGTGCTGGAGTACGTGTGCGAGCGTGACGCAGAGGGCTTTTGGAAGCCGGGCATGGTGCTGCTGCTGAATTGCGGACTGCATGATATCAAGACTGATCCGGCCACGGGCAAGGTCCAGGTCGAGATCGCGGATTACCAGCGCAATCTGCGCGCCGTCTTCGAGCTGATGCAGCGGCGCGGCGTTGAAGGGGTATGGGTGCGGACGACGCCGGTAGAGGATGCGCGTCATAATGACCGGCCCGGCATGGCGTTCCATCGCTTTAACCGGGACACCATCGCCTACAATGAGACGGCGGATGCGCTGGTCGCCGAATTCGGCTGGTATTCCATCGATTTGTATGGGTTTAGCGAGCGGCTTATTGCTTGGCTCGGGGCGGACGAGGTCTACGTCGACCACGTCCATTTCAGCGAGCGGGTACACGGCCTGCAGGCGGCTTATTTGTGCGGCGCGCTCGCGAAGCTGTAACATTTCACAAGCAGAATTGTGAAAAAAATGGTTGACAATTAAAGTTGAGAACGATTATCATTAATTCATGCAAGTAAGAATCATTATCATTTATCTGTAATCATTCTAAACTATAAAATCTACTTTAAGAGGAGTGAAGTTTGCGATGATTCGTTTGACGACCACCGGTCTGGACATTGCTTATGAGAAACGCAAAATTGTGGAGGATCTGAATATTGCAATTCCTCAAGGCAAAATCACGGCGCTGGTCGGTTCGAACGGATCGGGCAAATCCACGATCCTGAAAACATTGGCGCGCATCATGTCGCCTTCAAGCGGCAGCGTGTTGCTCGACGGCAAATCGATTCACAAGCAGTCGACGAAGGAAGTGGCGAAGCAACTGGCGATCCTGCCGCAGAACCCGACTTCTCCGGACGGGCTGACCGTGACCGAACTCGTCTCTTACGGGCGTTTTCCGTATCAGAAGGGCTTCGGCTCGATGAGCAAGGAGGATCGCCGCGTCGTCAATTGGGCGCTGGAGGCGACTGCTATGACAGAATTCGCCGAGCGTCCGGTGGACCAACTCTCCGGGGGGCAGCGGCAGCGCGCCTGGATCGCGATGACGCTCACGCAGGAGACGGATATCATGTTCCTGGATGAACCCACCACGTTCCTCGACATGGCGCATCAGCTCGAGGTGCTTCAATTGCTGCACAAGTTAAACGGCGAGGCAGGACGAACGATCGTCATGGTCGTGCATGATCTCAACCACGCTTCGCGCTACGCCGACCATATGATCGCGATCAAGAAGGGCCGTGTCGCGGGCGAGGGCTCACCAACCGAAGTCATGACCCCCGACATATTGCGCGAGGTGTTCGGCATCGAGGCGGATGTCGTGCCCGATCCGCGTACCGGCGTACCGCTCTGTCTGCCGTTCGCGCTCGCGCCGCAGCAGGCAGCGGAGGATGCCGGCAAGAAATCGTTAGCGGCGGTCGGCGCGTAGCGCGGGGCAGGACGCCGCCAGCCGTTTCGTCTTGCTGTCGTATGAGTGAACGTCGGCTCTTAGCATACAGACGCAAGCGGCTCTCGTACACGAGGGAGCCGCTCGCCTTTGCCCGCTGTTGCGTCCGATTCGCCGCGTTCAAGGTCGTGCTGCGTTCCCCCAATTTTTTTTAAAAAAAAGCTTGCATTCCTGCCGAATACCTGATATATTATTACTTGTCGCCTTTGATGTTTTGGCGAAATCAAGCAAATGCGGAAGTGGCTCAGCGGTAGAGCATCGCCTTGCCAAGGCGAGGGTCGCGGGTTCGATTCCCGTCTTCCGCTCCATACAATATGCGCCCTTAGCTCAGCTGGATAGAGCGTTTGACTACGAATCAAAAGGCCGGGAGTTCGAATCTCTCAGGGCGCGCCATTTATCTTTTAGCAGTAACGGGACGTAGCTCAGCTTGGTAGAGCACCTGGTTTGGGACCAGGGGGTCGCATGTTCAAATCGTGTCGTCCCGACCACTAAAGATGCGGGTGTAGTTCAATGGTAGAACCTCAGCCTTCCAAGCTGATGGCGTGGGTTCGATTCCCATCACCCGCTCCATACCGTCATCGAGAAGCCTTGCGCGCAAGGCTTTTTTTATGGGCGGCGAGAATTCCAGAAATGGACTTAAAACCAACTTACAACCGATTAACCGTGCGGAAGTGGCTCAGCGGTAGAGCATCGCCTTGCCAAGGCGAGGGTCGCGGGTTCGATTCCCGTCTTCCGCTCCATCCATCCATTCGAAGCCTCGACAATTGTCGAGGCTTTTTGAAATATGAAATATATAGTATTACGAGTTGAAGGGCTTGGAACAGCCGGATTGGAAGGCTTTTATGAAAGGACTTCAACCGTGTGATGTTTTGTAGTATGATAATAAAAGTGATTCCGCGTCCGTGCAAACGATGCAAAACAGGAGGAAATGTATGTCTGAACAAAGTACATCGGCTGCAACTGCGAGCCGTCCCCAAACCAGCAACCTGCTGCGCCGGGACGTTCGCTTCTTGGGAAATATTCTGGGCGAGGTGCTCGTCCATCAAGGCGGCGAAGAGCTGCTGGACATTGTCGAGCGCATTCGCGAAATGAGCAAAACGCTGCGGGCGGAGTACGTGCCCGAGCTGTATGAGGAGTTCAAACGCACCATTGACTCGCTGAGCCCGGAGATCCGTCATCAGGTGATCCGCGCTTTCGCGATTTATTTCCAGCTCGTCAATATCGCCGAGCAGAATCACCGGATCCGCCGCAAGCGCGACTACGAGCGCTCCGCCGGCGAGAGCGTGCAGCCGGGCTCGATCGAGAGCGCGGTGCAAGAGCTCAAGGAGCAGGGCATCGGCGTCGAGGTCGTCCGCGAGCTGCTGGCGGAGATCTCGCTGGAGCTGGTGATGACCGCGCATCCGACCGAGGCGACGCGCCGCGCGGTGATGGACATCCATCAGCGCATGGCGAGCGAGGTCATGGAGCTGGACAATCCGACGCTGACGCATCGCGAGCGAGAGAAGCTGCGGGAGCGGCTGCTCAACGAGGTGCTGACGCTGTGGCAGACCGACGAGCTGCGCGACCGCAAGCCGACCGTCATCGACGAGGTGCGCAACGGCATGTACTACTTCGACGAGACGCTCTTCGAGGTGCTGCCGAGCGTCTACGAGGAGCTCGAGCGCTGCCTGGACAAGCACTATCCCGAGGAAGACTGGCACGTGCCGACGTATCTGCGCTTCGGCTCGTGGATCGGCGGCGACCGCGACGGCAATCCGTCCGTCACCGCCAAGGTCACCTGGGAGACGCTGACGCTGCAGCGCCAGCTCGTGCTGGACAAGTACGAGCGCACGCTCAAGCAGCTGATGGATCTGCTCAGCTTCAGCACCAATATTATTGAAGTAACCGATGAGCTGCAGCAATCGATCCGGACCGACCGCGAGCGCATCGACCGGCTCACCAAGGGCGAGCTGTGGCGCAACGAGAAGGAGCCGTACCGCATCAAGCTCTCCTTCATGCTCGAGAAGCTTCGCAACGCGCGCGACGAATCGCTCAAGGGCTCGGATCGGCGCTACAATCGTCCGGATGAGCTGGTCTCCGATCTGCACACGATCGACCGCAGCCTGCGCCACCACTTCGCGGACTACGTAGCGGATCGCTATATTCGCAAGATGATCCGCCAGGTGGAGCTGTTCGGCTTCCACCTCGCTTCGCTCGACGTGCGTCAGCACAGCCAGGAGCATGAGAACGCGATGGGCGAGATTCTGGCCAAGATGAACATCGTCGACAATTACGGCGCACTGTCCGAGGACGAAAAGATCGAGCTGCTGCACAAGCTGCTCCAGGACCCGCGTCCGCTGACGTCGAGCCATCTCGCCTACTCGGACGGCACGCGCGAATGCCTGGACGTGTATCAGACGATCTACCGGGCGCAGCAGGAATTCGGCCAGGGCTGCATCTCCACCTATCTGATCAGCATGACCCAGGGCGCGAGCGATCTGCTGGAGGTCATGGTGCTGGCCAAGGAGGTCGGCCTGTTCCGCCAGGAGCCGGACGGGGCGATCACCTGCACGCTGCAATCGGTGCCACTATTCGAGACGATCGACGATCTGCATGCCGCGCCGGAGATCATGACGACGCTGCTGGAGCTGCCGATCTATCGCGGCGCGGTCGAGGCGATGGGCAATCTGCACGAGATCATGCTCGGCTACTCCGACAGCAACAAGGACGGCGGCGCCGTCACGGCGAACTGGGAGCTGCGGGTGGCGCTCAAGGACATCACCGCCGCGGCCGCCGCGCATCAGGTGAAGCTGAAGTTCTTCCATGGCCGGGGCGGGGCGCTCGGCCGGGGCGGCATGCCGCTGAACCGCAGCATCCTGGCGCAACCGCCGCACACGATCGGCGGCGGCATCAAGATCACCGAGCAGGGCGAGGTGCTGTCCTCGCGCTATGCCATACAGGGCATTGCCTATCGCAGCTTGGAGCAGGCGACATGGGCGCTCATCACCGCAGCGCGGCTGGCCCGCTTCCCGAGCGCGCCGCCGGAGTCGGAGGCGCAGTGGGACGCGATCGCGAAGCAGATTTCGGAGACGGCGCTCGAGAAGTACCAGGACCTGATTTTCCGGGACTCGGACTTCCTCACCTTCTTCAAGGAATCGACGCCGCTCGGCGAGATCGGCGAGCTCAATATCGGGTCGCGTCCGTCCAAGCGCAAAAACAGCGACCGCTTCGAGGACCTGCGCGCGATTCCGTGGGTATTCTCCTGGACGCAGAGCCGCTATCTGCTGCCGGCCTGGTACGCTTCGGGCAGCGCGCTGCAGCAGTACGTGGACGGCAGCGCAGAGCGCCTGGCGCAGCTGCAGGAGATGTATGAGTCGTTCCCGTTCTTCCGCTCGCTGATCGACAATCTGCAGATGGCGCTGGCCAAGGCCGATCTGCAGATCGCGCGCGAGTACGCCTCGATGATCAAGGACGACGCGATTCGCGACCGTATCTTCGGTCAGATCGAGGCCGAATACAAGCGGACCTCGGAGATGATCCTGAGCATTACCGGACAGCAGGAGATTCTGGACAACGTACCGGTCATTCAAGAATCGATCCGGCTGCGCAATCCGTACGTCGATCCGCTCAGCTACATGCAGGTCCAGCTGCTCACGGAGCTGCGGGAGCTGCGCGCGAGCGAGGCCGACGACGCCGAGCTGCTGCGCGAGGTGCTGCTGACGATCAACGGCATTGCCGCCGGGCTGCGCAATACGGGCTGATCGCACAATCGACCTGGCCGCGGAGCTTCGCGGCCTGATCCCGAGAGGGGCCGGACAGGGCAGGCGCCCGTCCGGCCCCTCTCCCCGCAGCGCGACAATTTGGAGGAAGATGCAGTGATATCTATCGAAGCGCGCTTGGCGCGCATGGCGCTAAAAGGCGACCAGCAGGCGTTCGCCGAGATCGTCGGTCTTTATCAGGACAAGCTGTACCATATGGCCTACCGGATGCTGGGCAATCGCCAGGAAGCCGAGGATGTCGTGCAGGACACCTTCCTTCGGGTGCACAAAAATCTCGAGCGCTACGACCAGTCCATGAAATTCTCGACCTGGATCTATCGCATCGCGACCAATCTGAGCATCGACCGGCTGCGCAAGCGAAGGCCGGGCTATTCGCTGGACGCCGAGTCTTCGGAGCACGAGGGGCTGGACGGGTATTCGATGCTGCCCAGCGACGACCGCACCCCCGAGAGCGAGGCGCTCCTCTCGGAGACGCAGCGCACGGTGCATCAGGCGATGGCGACGCTCCCGCCCAAGTACAAGTCGGTGATGGTGCTGCGCTATTTGCACGAGCTGTCGCTGCAGGAGGTGGGCGAGGTGCTGGACATGCCGGTGACGACGGTCAAGACGAGGCTGCACCGGGGACGCGACTTTTTGCGCAAAAAACTGGAGCGGGTGCTTTAGGGCGTCTATGCCGAATCTGGCGTCAAAAAATAATTTTTGAAACATCTTCGGATTTGCCACGTATCGTAAAGAGAAACACGACGGCTTGCCGTGCAATTTTGCAGAAAGGGTTGGGCTGCTATGAAATGCAACGTCGCCATTCTTTATATGCACGATTATTTGGACGACGAGTTGCCCGCTGTGCAAACGGCGGAGCTGAAGACGCATTTGCAAAGCTGCGAAGCTTGCAAATTGCGGTTTGAACAGCTGAAGCGGACAGAGGCCTTCGCCATGAGCGCGTTGTCCGATACCAGCACCCTTCCGATTGCCGCAGGCGCAGCGACGCATGAGGCGGGTTCCGACCGGCTGTCCGAGCGCATCATGGGCGCGCTCCCTACGCCCAGTCGGAAGCGGAGCTGGACCCGTATGTTTCGCAATCACCCGGCGATTACCGTGGCTGCCGTTTTTGTGCTCCTGATGATGACAAGCTTCTTCTCCATGTGGGGACAAGATACGGAGCTGGTCGTCAGCGGCACCGATCTGCAGCATGTGGTCATCGAGGGGGATACCGTCATCGTGCCGGAAGGCGTGCAGGTCAACGGCAATTTGACCGTGGAGAACGGCAAAGCCGATATTCAGGGCGAGGTGGCGGGAGACCTGATCGTCATCGACGGCTCCACGCAGTTGGCTTCCACGGCCAAAATCATCGGTCAGAACCGCGAAATCAACCAGGCCCTTGATTGGCTCTGGTACAAAGTGACACAGACCGTCAGCGGCTTCGCCAACTAAACAGCGGCCTCCCTGGCAAGGGAGGTTTTTTTACTTTGGCGACCGCTTCGTTTTATAATAAAGAGAAAAAAAGGGTTTGGGCGCTTCAATCTCGAAAATAATAATGTTTATACGGCCGATGGGGGTTGGCGCAATGAACTACTTTGCCGATATGACCTGGAACATGTGGGTTAAAGATCTGATTGATGTGGCAATCGTCAGTTTTATTATATACAAGCTCTTCGTGCTCGTACGCGGAACGCGCGCGGTCCAACTGCTCAAGGGGATCTTCGTGCTCGTGGCGACCTGGGCGGTCAGTACGTGGTTCGACCTGTACACGCTGAAGTGGCTCATGAATCAGATGTTCACCTTCGGGGTCATCACCGTGCTCATCCTGTTCCAGCCGGAGCTGCGCCGGGCGCTGGAGCAGCTCGGCCGCGGCAAGCTGTTCGGACGTTCGACCGAGCTGGACCGGGACATCCACGAGCGCATCGGCGAGCTGATCAAGGCGGTCAACTACATGGCCGCGCGACGGATCGGCGCCCTGATCGTCTTCGAGCGCGAGACCGGGCTCAACGAGTATATCGAATCGGGCACGCGCATGGAGTCGCAGATCAGCTCGCAGCTGCTGACGACGATCTTCGCGCCCAATACGGCGCTTCACGACGGGGCGGTGATCATGCGCGGCGGCCAGATCATGGCGGCCGGCTGCTATCTGCCGCTCTCGGAGAATCCGTTCATCAGCAAGGAGCTCGGCACGCGACATCGCGCGGCCATCGGCATCAGCGAGGTCGCCGATGCGGTGTCGGTCATCGTCTCCGAGGAGACGGGGCAGGTGTCGCTGGCGATCGGCGGCATGGTCGTGCGCGACATCAAGGAAGAATCGCTGATCTCGAAGCTCTTCGACGAGCTCCAGCCCAAGTCGACCGCAGATCGCGCGCGCTCGCGGGTCTGGTTCTGGCGGCGGAAGGAGGATCGCAATGGATAAGTGGCTCAGTCACCCGACCGCGCTGAAAGTCATCTCGGTGCTGCTCGCGCTGCTGATGTGGGCGGTCGTCCATATGGATTCGGATTCCTCGCCCAATACGGTCGCCTCGCTCACCGATACGAAGGAGCTCGAGGCGGTGCCCGTCATTCCGATCAATCTCGACGAGAGCTACGATCTGCGTCTGCTGGAGCCGAGCGTCGTCCGCATGAAGGTGCAGGGCAACCGCTCGGATATCATCTCGGCGGCGGCCGACGATTACAAGGTGACGGTCGATCTCTCCGGGGTGCCGCAGGGCGAGCATGTGCTGCAGCTCAATTACGAGCTGCCGCGCCGTCTGCAGCTGTTGGAGCTGTCGCCCAACCGCGTGACCGTGCAGCTCGTGCCGATTCGGACCGCCTCGTTCCCCGTCGATATCGTAACGATGGGCAATCCGGCATATGATTATACGGTGGGCGATCCGATCGTCGAGCCCTCGGGCGAGGTGGAGGTGACGCTGCCGGAGGACCTGCTCGAGGAGGTAGGCCGCGTCGGCGCGACGATCGATGTCGACGGCCGCGAAGCGATGGTCAGCGAGGGCCGCGTCCGCCTCATCGTCTACGACAAGTCGGGCGAGGAGATTCCGGACGCCGTCGTGGAGCCGGAGACGGTGGCGGTCGACGTGCCGATCATTCGTCCGGCCAAAAAGCTGCCGCTCGCGATCGGCACCTCGGGTGCGCTGGACGCCGGGCTCAGTCTGGTTAATATCGAGCCGCTGGTCTCGGAGGTGACCGTCTACGGTCCGCAGGCGGAGCTGGACAAATATGAGAGCTATGACAACGCGGTCGTGAACCTCTCGTCGGTGAGCGAGTCGGAGACCGTGACGCTGGAGCTGGAGCCGATGGAAGGGCTGGCGGCAGTGTCGCCGCGCGAGCTGCGGGTGCGCATCGAGGTCGCGCCCTATGAGAATCGCATGCTGCCGCAGGTGCCGATCGCGACCAACGGCTTGTCCGGCGGTCTGGAGGCGAGCTTCGTCACGCCGGCGGACGGCACATTCGATATCGAGGTGCGCGGCGCGCCGAGTGTGCTGGCGGCGCTGTCGGCGGAGCAGATCGGGCTGGCGATCGACCTCAACGGGCTCTCGCCCGGCGAGCACGAGGTGCCGGTCGAGGTGACGCTGCCGCGGTATGTCACACTTGTCGGAAGCGACGAATACACGGCGACGGTGGTGATCCGCGACGGGGCGGAGGCGTCCGGCACGGACCCGGAGCAGGGAGCGGGCGGGGAGACGAGCTCGCCGCCCGCTGACGACGAACAGGAGCCGGCTGGCGACGCCGGCGCAGATCCCGGCACAGACGGGACGGATCCAGACGCAGGCGCGGATGGCGACGCCGCGGAGGATGGCGCGGGCGGCGCCGATCCGGATGACGAGGAGCAGCCGATCGCAGGCAACACCGACGGCTCCACTGGCTCGGGGGAGAATGACGGGGCCGACGAGGAAGCGGACGGTCCCGATGGCGAAGAAGACCCCGGGGGAACGGGCGAACCGGAGGGATCCGGCGCCGGAGAGACGGGGAGCGGCGATGTCACGGGGGAATCGGCCGGCGGCACGACACAGGCCGAGCGCGATCCCGCGCAGCAGCACGAGCAGGCAGCGGATGAGGACGAAGCGATTGACCTTGACCCGGCTGGGCATGATACGGAAGCGGACGCCGCGAATCCAGGCGACGCGGACACGCAGAATGGCGCAGCGCCTTCGGGCAGTCCTGCCGTGAAGAACGGCGGCAGCCGCATGGTGTGAGGCGTACATGATGTGAGGGATAATTATTGGGATGGCAAAGGAGAAGCTTGGACATGGGAAAATATTTTGGAACCGATGGCGTCCGCGGGGTCGCGAATCGGGAACTTACGCCGGAGCTGGCGTACAAAATTGGCCGTTGCGGCGGATACATACTGGCAGGAAAGGCAACGTGTCCGAAGGTCATTATCGGGCGGGATACCCGTATCTCGGGCCCGATGCTGGAGGCGGCGCTGATCGCCGGCCTGCTGTCGATCGGTGCAAGCGTCATCAATCTGGGGGTCGTCTCGACGCCGGCGGTGGCGTATTTGACGCGCCACTTGAAGGCCGACGCGGGCGTGATGATCTCGGCCTCGCACAATCCGGTGGAGGACAACGGCATCAAGTTTTTCGGCGGCGACGGCTTCAAGCTGTCGGATGAGACCGAGCTCAAGATCGAAGCGCTGATGGATGCGGCGCTCGACGAGCTGCCGCGTCCGGCCGGCGCCGGGCTGGGCACGGTGACGCTGCGGGAGGATGCCGGTTCGCTGTATACCGACTTCCTCAAGACGACAATCCAGAGCCGCTTCGACGGGCTCAAAATCGTGCTGGACTGCGCGCATGGCGCGGCCTATGCGCTGGCGCCCGCCGTCTTCCGCGAGCTCGGAGCGGAGGTCGTGACGATCGGCGCTGCGCCAGACGGCCTGAATATCAACGACGGCGTCGGCTCGACGCATCCGGAGCTGCTGCGCCAGACGGTCGTGGCCGAAGGCGCGGACCTCGGGCTGTCGTTCGACGGCGACGCCGACCGGCTGATCGCCGTCGACGAGCAGGGCGAGGAGGTCGACGGCGACTTCATCCTGTGCATCTGCGGCGACGCGATGAAGCGGGCCGGCACGCTGCATGCGGATACCGTCGTGACGACGGTGATGAGCAATATCGGCTTCTTCAAGGCGACCGAGCAGCTCGGCCTGCAGACCGCCCGCACAGCGGTCGGCGACCGCTATGTGATGGAGGAGATGCGGCGCGGCGGCTACAATCTGGGCGGCGAGCAGTCGGGGCATGTCATCTTCCTGGATCACAATACGACCGGCGACGGCATCCTCACCGGCCTGCAGCTGGTGAGCACGCTCGTCGCCTCCGGACGCAAGCTGAGCGAGGCCAGGGCGCTGATGCGCAAGTTCCCGCAGGTGCTCGTCAATGTCCGCGTCGGCGACAAGAGCCGCTACATGGACAACGCCGCAATCTTGGGCATCGTGGCCGAGGTCGAGCGGGCGCTCGGCGACAACGGGCGCGTGCTGGTCCGTCCGTCGGGCACGGAGTCGCTCATTCGCGTCATGGCCGAAGGGCCGGACAAGGGCGAGCTGGAGGGCCATGTGACGCGCATTGTCGATGTGGTGAAGGCCGAGCTGAGCTAGCGGCCGCAGTCAGAAGCAGGCTAACTACGGTAAAGATGCAGTTGTATTCGTCAAAACTCCGGAACATGCGGAATTGGGGCGATACGACTGCTTTTTTGCATGTCATACAGCGACAAAGGAACCGCATCAATCATTACTGGCATCATGCTCATCGATTCACGGCCTTAATTTACACTTGACGATATCAAACAAGCGGCGTTATGGTAGGTTACATAAATCATAAGGTTCCGCTCTGATCGGCATCGCGATGAGAAGTTTACGGACATCTATAGGGTGGGGTGCCGCTTGAATTTCGGATGGAGAACGTCGCTCAAGCACAAGCTGTCGGTCATGATCGTCATTTCCACGCTCATTCCGCTGCTGGCGCTGGGCTTTTTCGCATATCGGACGGCCTCGGGGATCAGCGAAGAGAAGGCCAAGCAGTCCGGGCTCAACACGCTGCGTCAGCTGGAGATTCAGATGGGGCTGATGATCGAGGACATCGAGAATATGTCGGTGTTCCTGATCGGCAACGACGAGATTCAGCGTTATCTTGTCTCGGAGGACGAGCTCGTGCCGCAGACGGCGATCGTCGGCTTCCTGACGAATCTGGCGTTCAGCAAAAAATACATTGCCAACATTGTCATCGATGCGGACAACGGCAAGCCGTCGATCGCGCAGACGGCGATTCTCGATACCGGCAAACGCGACATCAGCGATACACAGCCGGACTACTATGCCACACACGCGAAGTGGTGGTCGTCGCTGTACGAGGACCGCACGACCGGCGGCGTGAAGCGCGTCATCTCGCTGGTTCGGCCGATCGGCAGTACGATCGATACCTTTCGGCGCGTCGGCAAGCTGACGATCAGTCTCAATCAGGAGACGCTGGAGGAGCTGCTGCTGCGCTCTGAACTGGAGAATGGCGGCTATGTGCTGCTGCTTGACGGCGAGGGGCGGGTCATGGCCGGACCGTCCGACGACCTGCTGTACCGGCCGCTGCGCGAGGCGTTCCCGGGGATGCAGGCGATGCCGGGGCAACGGGGCGCCTTCACGCATGCCCGGGAGCGCGAACCAGGCGGAGAGCGCGAGCGCAGCACGATCCTGTATCAGCAGGTCGATCGCGTCGGCTGGACGCTCGTCGGCGTCATTCCGTTCGAGGAATACAGCGCGCAGAACCGCTATGTCCTGACGCTGACGGCGGTAGCAGTATGCATGGCGGTGCTGCTCTCGGTCGGGCTCGTGCTGTTCCTCATCCAGCGCGTGACGCGGCCGCTGACCGCGCTGGTGCGCTTCCTCAAGCGCGCCAGTCCGGACGAGCCGATTCCGATGCTGCCGGTGGCGGCGATTGACGAGGTGGGACAGGTCATCGTCAATTACAACAGGCTGACCCAGCGCATCGAGCGGCTGACCGACGAGGTGAAGCAAGGCGAGGCCTTGAAGAAGGAGGCTGACTTGCAGGCGCTGCAGGCACAGATCAATCCGCATTTCCTGTACAATACGCTGTCCTCGATCCACTGGCTGGCGTTGCTCGACCGCGACGAACGAATCGCGGAGATGGTCGGTTCGCTGAGCGATTTCCTGCAGTTCAGTCTTAACAGCGGCGAGGAGATGTGTCTCGTGGAGCAGGAGATCGAGCATGTGCGCAGCTATGTCAGCATCCAGAGCATCCGCTACCCGGATCAGTTCGACGTGCGGATTCGCGCCCAGGAAGCGGCGCGGCCACATGCGATGCTGAAGCTGCTGCTGCAGCCGCTGATCGAGAATGCGATGCTGCACGGTATCCTGAAGCGCGAACGGCCGGGCCGGATCACAGTGGCGGTGCGGCTCAGCGGCGCGTCGCTGCACTATGCGGTCGAAGATGACGGCGTCGGTATGGATGGCGAGACGCTGAAGCGGCTGCGTGCGGACATCGCGCCGCACGAGCCGGGCGCGCTGCAGCCGTATGTGCCCGGACGGCGCGGCAGCTACGGCCTGCGTAATGTCAATACGCGCTTGCAGTTGCATTACGGCCCGGAAGCGGGCTTGTCCATCGAGAGCGAGGCGGGGCGAGGGACGCGGGTGTCCTTCGCAATTCCCACAGCAGACCAACGAAGGGGGGAAGGCGCATGAAGCTGCTGATCGTCGACGACGAGATGATCATTCGCGAAGGGATGAGCCGGGCGATCGACTGGGAGGCGCATGGCTTCGAGCTGCTCCGTCCGGCGGTGTCGGCGGAGGAGGCATGGGCGCGCATTCCGCAGGAGCGGCCGGATCTGATCTTCACCGATATCCGCATGAACGGGCGCAGCGGGCTGGAGCTGGCCCGCGAGGTGAAGACGGCTTATCCGGAGACGGAGATCGTCGTGCTCTCCGGCTACAGCGACTTCGAATACGCCCAGCAGGCGATCAAGGAGGGCGTCAGCGATTATCTGCTCAAAAAAAGCCGCCGCGACGATATCCTCCGGACGGCGCTGCGTATTCGCGAGCGGCTCCTGGAGCGGCGCCGCGAACGTCAGGACAGCCAACTGCTGGAGCGCTGGCTGCTCGCCGACGATCTGCCCGGAGGGCGGCTCTCCGAGCAACTGCGCAGTCGCTATCCCGAGCTGGCCGAGGCCGAGGCCGCGGGCGAACCGATGCAGGTGCTGCTCGTCGCCGCGGACGATGCCGAAGCCTGCCCGCCCCAGGAGAGCTGCAGTGTCTTGACGCGTCGGCTCGGCGGCCCGTCAGCGCTGTGGAAGGGGCATGCGATTGTGGTCGTCCGCCCCGCGCGTGCCGGCGCGGGCGAACTGTCGGCGCGGGTGCGGGCTGCGCTCCGCGAGCTTGCGCAGCGTAGCGAGGCCCGGCTGTGCTGTGCGGCGGGCAGCGAGGAATACGGTCTCGAGGGGCTGAAGACCTCCTTCGAACGGGCGACGGCTGCGCTGCGGTACAGGGACTTGTTGGAGGATACCGACTATGTCGCTTATGACGAGGTCAGCCGCCGCTCCGGCATCCGCACCGTGTGCTCGATCGACGAAGAGAATGCGCTGATCGCGGTGCTGAAGCAGGGCAATGCGGAGGCGCTCGGCGCATGGGTGGAAGCGCGGTATGCCGCATTGCGCGGCGACCCGGAGGCGACGCCCGCCTCGCTGAGCTCGCGCTTGCATTCGCTCTATGTCGCGGCGCAGCGCTGGCTCGACCGGACGGCCGCCGCGCTCGGGGCGGGCGAGCCGTCGCCGAGCGAGCAGCCGTCGCATGCCGAGCAGCCCGGCGTTGTCACCGGCTCCTGGCTGACGATGCGGCTGCTGGCCGTGCAGGAGGCGTACCTGGCGCTTACTCAGGGGCAGAGCTCCTATGTGCAATCGGCGGCCCGCTACATCCGCGAGCACCTGCAGGAGCCGATCTCGCTGCAGGAGGTGTCCGAGCATGTACACGTCCATCCCCACTATCTGAGCGAGCTGTTCAAGCGCGAGACCGGGCAGAATTACAGCCTGTTCGTGACCAAGGAGCGCATCACGCGCGCAATGGCGCTGCTGCTCGAGACGCCGGCCAAGATCGCCGAGGTGGCGCGGCGCGTCGGCTATCAGGACGTGAAGCATTTCACGCAGCTGTTCAAGCGGCACACCGGGCAGACGCCCACGGATTACCGCAGCGCAGGCGGCGGAGCAGGATAGCCCCCCGCCTTGACTCCTGAACTTCGCCCCCCCTACTCCTGAACTCCCCCCCCTTATCCCGCAGCGCCGCCTCCCTTACACTGAAGAAGTCAGATACAACTTGCGAGGAGGCACACCAATGAAATTCAAAAAAGCATGGGTCTTGAGCGCATCGGCGCTCGCTGCACTGGTACTGCTGTCGGCGTGCGGCAGCGGCAACGGCAACAACGGCGGAGGAAGCGCGGACACCGGGTCCGCCCCGGCAGACGAGCCCAAGGTCGAGCTGTCGATCTGGCACAATTTCTCCGGCGACGATCTGCGGGCGCAGACGATGCGCGGCCTGATCGAGCAATACGTCGCCGCACATCCCGAGGTCAAGGTAGACGTGCAGGCGATTCCGCCGGACGGCTACAAGCAACGGCTCAAGACGGTGGCGGCGGCCAACGAAATGCCCGACCTGTTCCTCAGCAATCCCGGCAGTATGATCGCGGAATTCTACAACGGCGACCTGCTGCAGCCGATCGGCGATCTGCTGGAGCAATACCCCGAGTGGCGCGATGGCTTCCTCCCGGGCGCCTTTGAAGGGCATACGTTCGACGGGGAGATCTATGCGGCGCCGGTCAATCTGTCGCCCTCCTCGATCATGTATTACAACCATTCGCTGTTCGAGCAATACGACGTGAAGGTGCCGACTACCTGGGACGAGCTGATGACGGCAATCGAGACGTTCAACGCGAACGGCATCACGCCGATCTCGATGGGCAACAAGGCCGCCTGGGTCGCGCAGTCGACCATCATCGGCACGCTGGCCGACCGTGTCACCGGCTCGGAGTGGTTCCTGAGCGCGGTCGAGCAGGACGGCGCCGCCTTCACCGATCCGCAGTTCGTCGAAGCGCTGGGCTACTTCAAGCAATTGGCTGACGCGGAGGCCTTCCAGGATGGGGCGAACAGCATCGACAACACCCAGGCGGAGCAATACTTCATCCAGGGCAACGCGGCGATGACGCTGGGCGGCACGTGGACGCTCACCAATCTGGCGGCGACGGCCTCGGAGGAGGCGCTCGAGCAGGTCGGCGTCACCGTATTCCCGGCGATCCCGGGCGGCGCGGGCGATCCGAATACGATCACGGCCTCGACCGGCCAGGGCTTCGCGATGAACAAGGACGTCACCGGCGCGCAGCGCGAGGCCGCGCTGGACCTGATCTATACGATCAGCGGGCCGGAAGCGCAGCAGCAGATCGCACAGAGCAATACGCTGGTCAACTATCAGGTCGAGGTCGATCCGGCCAAGGTGACGCCGCTGTTCAACAAGACGTACGAGCTCGTCACGAGCGTCGGCTTCACGCCGATCTACGACGCATATCTGTCGTCGGCCGGCACGGAGGCGGTCAACAACGGCCTGCAGGAGCTGATGCTCGGCGGCGATCCGGAGACTGTCGCACAGAAGATTCAGAACGCGCAAGCCGAAGCGGTCGGCAACTGAGCGGGGCACAGCCCCCGCTCTCTGACTACACTACCATCACCTGCAACAGGGGGAGACTGCCATGATTACTTCAATGCGATCCGGGAGATTCGTCGCGCTGGCGCTGCTCCCTTCCCTGCTGCTCTATTGCTTCTTCGTCATCGTGCCGGTCTTCTGGTCGGCCTACTACGGCTTCTTCGAATGGTCGGGTGTCGGCGCGACGAAGGGCATCGGGCTGCAAAACTACGCGGAGGCGCTGCAGGATCCGGTCTTCTGGCGGGCGCTCAAAAACAACCTGATCATCGTCGCCGCCTCGATCTTCGGCCAAGTGCCGATCGCGCTCGTGCTGGCGATCCTGCTGAACAAAAATTCGCTGTTTCACCGCTTCGTCCGCAGTGCCGTCTTCATGCCGATGGTGCTCTCGACGGTCGTCGTCGGTCTGATCTGGGGTTATATCTACCATCCGCAGTTCGGCCTGGTCAACTTCGTGCTGGAGGCGGTCGGTCTGGACAACTGGACGCGCGGCTGGCTCTCCGATCCGGATGTGAACATGTACGCGGTGGCGGTGCCGATCATCTGGAACTTCATCGGTCCGTACCTGATCATGTTCGTGGCGGCGATCCAGAATATCCCGTCCGAGATCGACGACGCTTGCCTGATCGACGGTGCGATCGGGCGCAAGAAGCTGTTGCTCGTGACGCTGCCGATGATCTGGAATATGATCAAGGTCGTCATCGTCCTGTGCATCGCGGGCAGCCTCAAGGCGTTCGACCAGGTATTCGTCATGACCGGCGGCGGTCCGGCGCAGTCGACTGAGCTGCTGGCAACGTACATGTACAACAACACGTTCAACATCTACCGGTACGGCTACGGTTCGGCGGTGTCGACGCTGATCGTGATCATCAGCATGCTGATGATCGGCGTCAGCCAGGTGCTGATGCGGGGCAAGGAGTCGTAGAAGGGGCCGGCACGGCCGGCCGCTTCGCCGGAATTCATGACAGGGGAGGAAGGCGCTTATGCCCGAATCGACAACGGCGGCCCGGCTGCAGCCGGCGCCGCGTCGCAGATGGCCGCGGCCCGGCGTGACGCTGACCAATACGGCCATGCTGCTCTATGCGCTGGCCACGCTGTACCCGCTCATCTGGCTTTTCCAGAGTGCGTTCAAGACGAATCAGAATTTTTTTGAGAAGCCGTTTGCGCTGCCTGACACGTGGGTGATCGAGAACATCACGCGCGCCTGGGCGCTGTCGGATATGGGGCGGGCCACGCTGAATTCGACGATCGTTACAGGCTCTGCGATCGTGCTGACGGTGCTGCTCGGCGCGCTGACGGCGTTCGTGCTGTCGCGCTTCCGCTTCAAGGGGCGGACGCTGCTCTCGGGGGTCTTCCTGCTCGGCATGCTGATCCCGATTCACAGCACGCTCGTGCCGCTGTTCATCATGATGAACCAGGCCGGCATCCTCAATACGTACTGGGCGCTGATCCTGCCCTATACGTCGTTCGAGCTGCCGCTGGCGATCTTCATCATGGCGGCCTATATGTCCGCCATCCCGAAGGAGATCGAAGAGGCGGCAATCATCGACGGCTCCGGCTACTGGGGCATCTTCGTCCGCATGATCTTTCCGCTCACGCTGCCGGCGATCTCGACCGTGGCGATCCTGGCGTTCCTGCGCTACTGGAACGACTTCGCGTTCGCGCTCGTCTTCATCAATGAGCCGTCGCTCAAGACGATCCCGCTCAGCCTGGCGATCTTCTCCGACGGTTTCGGCACCGACTACGCCTTGACGATGGCGGCGATGGCGATCTCGGTCGTGCCGACGATCGTGATCTTCCTGATCTTCCAGGAGCAGATCATGAAGGGCATGGTGGCAGGCGCGGTCAAGGGGTAGGCGAGGATGGTCGCAGGCATGCGACAGGCAATTGATAGGGCACGACAGGAACAGAATATGGCAGGAGTACGGAAGGAAGCTGCATCTATGACGACGAGATCGACTGCACACACGAATTCCATCCCGACAGCGGGCCCGGCGACGGGCCCGATTGCATTCTACGACCCGGCATTCCCGTATGCCGGCACCCGTCCCGATGAGGCGGCACTGGCGCGATTGGGCGAGCGGATGCGCATCGTCGACGCGGACGCGCTGGCGAGGGCGCTGACGGAGGCGCTGCAGTCAGGCGAGCCGCACTGTCTCGTGCAGCTGCACGGGCCGTACTTCCCGCTCGAAGCGTGGCCGGCGCTGCTGACGTATCTCCAGGCGGGCGGCGGGCTCGTGCATGCGGGCGGCGCGCCGTATCGCATCCCGGTGGCACGGACCGCTGACGGCTGGACGCCGCAGGACGAGACGACGGCTTACCATCAGCGGCTCGGCATTCACGAGGCGCTGGCGGTCGATCCGGCGCCGATCGCGCGTCTCCGCGCGAACGCGGACATCCCGCTGCTGACGGGGCTGGAGGCGCTGCTGCCGATCGCCCCGGCGCGCGGGCTCGTGCTGCATGCGACGCATGCGCGCGATATTCCGGCCGAGAGCGGGGCCAACGGGCCGATGGATATGCAGATTCAGCCGCTGCTCTACGGCATCTCCGCAGACGGCCGCGAGGTGGCTGCGCCCGCCGTGCTGCTGGACAATACGAAGGGCGACTGCGCCGGCGGGCGCTGGCTGCTCGTCACCCAGACGCTAGGGCCGCGCTTCTGGTGCGCGCAGGGCGTCGAGGCGCTCGCAGACTGGGCAGCCTGCTGTGCGCGCGGCGTGCTCGAGCTGTGGGTGAAGCCGGGCTATGCCAGCTATCTGCCCGGCGAGCGGGCGACGCTGCAGCTGCAGGCGCAGCGCATTCCGCGCGCGCGGCTGCCGCGCGCAGCGGTACCGGAGACGGTGCATTGCCGGCTCGAGGTGTACAAGGACGGTACGGAGGGAGCGCTGTGGACGCACGAGCTGGAGCTGGCGGCGGAGGCCGAGCTGAGCCTGTGCGCCGTGCCGGTGCCGCTGGACATCGAGCCGGGGCTATACCGGCTGGTCTGCACTGCGGCCGCGCCCGGCGGCGAGCGCCGCGTCTACCGCCAGGGCTGGTGGGGGTTCGACGCGGCGCGGCTGCGGCGCGGGGCGCCGCTTGCCCGCGGCCGCGACTATTTCCACCGGGACGGGCAGCCGCTGCCGATCGTCGGCATGACGTACATGACCTCGGACGTCTCGCGCAAGTTCGTCTTCCTGCCCAATGCGCCGCTCTGGGAGCGCGATATGCGAACGATGAAGGGCGCGGGCATCAATCTGATCCGCACCGGGCTGTGGACGGCGTGGCGGCAGGTGATGTTCACGGACGGCCACGCCTCCGAGGAGGCCATGCGCGCGATCGACGCCTTCCTGCTGACGGCGGCCAGCCTGGAGCTGGAGGTGACGTTCACCTTCTTCGCGTTCACGCCGGAGGCGTGGGAGGGCGCCAATCCGTATCTTGATCGGCGCAGCGTCGAGGCGCAGAAGCGCTTCATTGCGGCAATTGTGTCGCGGCACGCGGCCTCCACGCATGTGCACTGGGATCTGATCAACGAGCCGTCGCTGTTCGATCCGCAGCGCATCTTCACCGGGCCGCGTCCGCTGCATGACGCGGGCGAGCTGGAGGCGTATGCGCAGTGGCTGCGCGAGCGTCACGGCAGCATCGAGGCGCTGCGCGCGAGCTGGATGATGACGGCGGACGAGCTGCCGTCCTTCGCGGCGGCGCGGCCGCCGGAGCGCGAGGAGATCAGCTTCGACATCGAGAATATGCGGCTGCCGCGCAAGCACAACCGCTGGCTCGACTACACGCTGTTCACGATGGCGATGCACAATCGCTGGGCGGCGGAGCTCGGGGCGCTGATTCGCAAGCTGGCGCCGGACCGGCTCGTCACGGTCGGCCAGGACGAGGCGCTCGGCCGCGGCCCGCGCCCGTCGCCGCTGTGGTACGCCGAGGCGGTCGACTATACGACGGTGCATACCTGGTGGCTCAACGATCAGCTCGTATGGGACAGTGTGTTCGCCAAGGCGCCGGACAAGCCGTGCCTCGTCCAGGAGACGGGCATCATGTATCTGGAGACGCCGGACGGCCGCGCCAAGCGGACGGAGGGCGAGCTGCGCGACATCCTGGAGCGCAAGTACGCCTATGCCTTCGCCACCGGAGGCGCCGGCGCGGTGCAGTGGATCTGGAATACGAACTATTACATGAACAACGTCAACGAATCGAATATCGGAGCGCTGCGGGCGGACGGCACGGAGAAGCCGGAGGCGGACGTCTCCTACGACTTCGGCGCCTTCATGGCGCAGATCGCGCCGCTCTTCGCGGATCGCGCGCTGGAGGAGATCGCGGTCGTCTATCCGTACAGCAACGACTTCTCCAGCCGCTCGCTTGCCTTCGACGCCACGACGGCGGCGGCGCGGGTGCTCGGCTATGAGCTGAAGCAGCCGTTTCGCGCATTCGGCGAGTATCACCTGGAGGCGCTGGCGGAGCAGCCGCCGAGGCTGATCGTCGTGCCGAGCCCGCACAACTTCGGCGACGCGGCGCTGGAGGCGCTGCTGCGGCATGTGCGCGAGCACGGCGGGACGCTGCTCGTGACCGGTCCGCTCGGCCTGGACGCCTACTGGCGGTCGCGTGCGCGGCTGGCCGAGCTGACCGGAGAGCGGCGCGTCGTCAACGTGCTGCGCGAGGAGACGCTGCTGCTGGAGGGTCGGCGTCATCCGGTCTCCTACGCCCGCAAGCGGATCGGCGAGGCGAGCAAGGACGCATACCTTGCCGCGTCCGGCGAGGCGGACGCGGCCGTCCGGACAGACGGCGCATGGGGGACGGACGGTGATGGACAGATGGTCGATGTCGGGCAGAGGAGCGGCGCCGCGGAAGCGGAGGCCGAGCTGCGCGCCTGGCCGCTCGGAGCGGGGACGCTGCTGCACTGTCCGCTGCCGATCGAGCTGAGCGAGCGCACGGCGACAATCGCGGCGGTGTACGACTACGCGATCCGGCAGGCCGGCGTGACGCGGACGATGGTCTGGCACAGCGGCGGCGAGCTGCCCGGTGTGTACGGCAGTCAGCTCTTGCTGCGCGGCGGCCAGCTGTACACGTTCGTCTCGGAGTATGCGCATGATGCGCGGATCGAGGTCGGGCACCCGGCAGTGGGGCGGCGCTATGTCTTCACGCTGCCGCGCGGACGGTGCGTACTGTTCGCGACCGACGAGGCGGGCGAGGTGATCGCGTCGTATCGCGAGCTGGACATTGAGGCGCGTGCGGCGGAGCAGGTGCAGGCGCCGGGCGAAGCGACATGAAGCGCCGGTCCGGCTGCGAAGACGGTCTATAGAGCATCAGGGAAAGGAGCGGGGAACGGATGGAGCATCACGAAGTGAGCGGCGCGGCAGCCGCGCCGCCTGTACTGGACGGCTATGCGGATCTGCCGACGCCGCAAGCGCTGATCGAGCTGGAGATCGCCGAGCGCAATATTGCGCGCATGGCGGAGCGGCTGCGCCGGGCGGGGATCCGGCATCGTCCGCATATCAAGACGAGCAAGTCGGTGACCTGGGCGCGCAAGCAACTGGAGGCGGGCGCGATCGGCATCTCGGTGGCCAAGCTGGCGGAGGCGGAGGTGTTCGCCGCGGCGGGCATCCGCGAGCTGCTGATTGCCTATCCGATCATTGGCGCGCCGCAGCTGCGGCGCTTCGCGGCGCTGCATGCGGGCGGGGGCGAGCTGCTGACGACGATCGACAGCCTGACGGGCGCGCGGGGCCTGTCCGATGTCGGCGTGGCGGCGGGACGACCGGTGCAGGCGCTGATCGAGATCGACGGCGGCCTTCACCGCGGCGGCCGCCAGCCGGGCGAGGATACGCTGCGCTTCGCGCTGGAGGCGATGGAGCTGCCCGGATTGCAGATTCGCGGCGTGATGAACTACGCCGGCACGATCTATCGCAATACATCGCCCGCGGGCTTCATCGCAGCGGTGCAGGAGGAAGCGCGTCAGCTCGCCGCCTCGGTGGCGCTGCTGCGCGAGCACGGTATTGACACCGGCATCGTCAGCAGCGGCTCGACGCCGTCGGCGCTGTACTGCGAGCACTTGCAAGGCGTCACCGAGGTGCGGGCCGGCAATTACCTGTACTTCGACGCCAGCGGCGTCGCACTTGGGCTGGCCGCGGAGGCGGACTGCGCGCTGCGCGTGCTGGCGACGGTCGTCAGCACGCCGTGTCCGGGACGGGCGACGATCGACGCCGGCACCAAGACACTGACCAGCGACAAGGCGCACAACCGCGCCGGCCACGGCATCGTCGTCGGGCGGCCGGACCTGCGCATCGAGGGGCTGAACGAAGAGCACGGCTTCATCGTGTACGATCCGCAGGAAGGGCGGCTGACTGTCGGAGATCGGCTGCTGATCATTCCGAACCATTCCTGCGTCATTCCGAATCTGTACGACGCCCTGCCCGGCGTGCGCGGCGGCCGAGTGACGGAGCGCATCGCAGTCGAGGCGCGCGGCTGCAATTATTAGCAGACCCGGCCCTGGTAGAGGGTAGAGGGAGCATGACACAGGGCGCGAGACCAATCGGGAGAAGGGAGCGAGCAGACATGCAGGGGAACACCGCGAACCGAGATCTACCACGCGCCGCGCGCGCGCGTGTGACGGAGGTGCTGCAAGAGCTGGTGCGCATTCCGAGCGTCAACCCGGCGCTGCCAGGCGGCACCGGCGAGGCGGATCTCGCCGATTATGTGGACCGCTTCCTGCGGAAGGCGGGTCTGGCCAGCGCGCGGCAGCGCGTCGCCGCAGGGCGGGACAACGTAATCGGGCTGTTGCCGGGCCTGGACCCGGCGGCGTTGCTGCTGGAGGCGCACATGGATACGGTACAGACCGGGGGCATGACGATTGATCCGCATGGCGCGTCGATTGCGAATGGCCGCCTGTACGGCCGTGGCGCCTGCGATACGAAGGCGTCGCTGGCCGCGATGCTGGTCGCGCTGGAGACGGTGGCGCACAGCGGATGGACGCCGCCGCGCGCGGTGCGGCTGGCGGCCGTAGTCGACGAGGAAGTGAACTATACCGGCGTCTCGGCGCTGGCGGCGCAGGTGGCGGCCGGCGAGCTGCCCTGCAGCGGCGCAGTCGTGGGCGAGCCGACCGGGCTCGAGCTGATCGCCGCGCACAAGGGCTGCGTACGCTTCCGCGTGGAGACGCACGGCACGGCGGGGCACAGCTCCGAGCCGGAGGCCGCGGTCAATGCGATCGAGGGGATGGCGGTCGTCATCGACTGCCTGCGCGCTTGGGCGCGCGATGTCTACCCGGCGCTGCGTCATCCGTTCGTCGGCCCGCCGACGCATTGCATCAGCATGATCGAGGGCGGCATCGCGCCCAATACGGTGCCGGAGTCGTGCCTCATTACGATCGACCGGCGCACCGTGCCGGGCGAGGAGCCGCAGCAGGCCTATGCCGCCCTGGCGGAGCGGCTGCACCGGTTAGCGGGCGAGGTGTCCGGCCTGCGCTTGACAGTCCATCCGCCGTTCCTGATCGATTACGCGATGGCGGCGCCGCAGGATGCGGCGGTCGTGCGCGACCTGCGCGCCGCTGCGCTATGGCACGGTGCGGCGGGGCTGGTGCGCGGCGCGGCCTACGGCAGCGATGCGAGCAAGCTCGCCCGCGTCGGCGTGCCGTCGGTCGTGTTCGGCCCGGGGCGGATCGCTCAGGCGCATACCGAGGATGAGTGGGTCGAGCTGGAGGAGGTCGCGGTCGCCGCAGATATTCTGATCCGGCTGATCCTGACCGAGCCGGGAGCTGTATAGCGCAGCATGACAACTGGCGGTCTTAGGGGAATCGGAATGAGACCGCCGTTGGCTGCTGCATGGCCGCTGGCCAAGAGATGGCGCGCTGGCTATGGATGGAGACAACCGGCGAGGGCAAGCGGGGGATGCATTGGCGTTTCGCATCGGACGGGTTCGGGTAAGCGTAGAAGGGCCGACATGGTTCGACATGGTTGCATCCGGGGCCGGAATTGCATATGATAGGAAGTATCTTTTATTCGAGAAGCGAAAGCGAGGATCGAGGTTGGCCATTAGCATGACAAGCGCCAGAGCTTGCACAGAAGCAGGATGGGACGAAGGAGCAAGACCGCCTGCCGCAAGCTGACGAGGTGGAGGTGTTCGAAATTTCGGCGGGGACCTCCCGGTTGGGTATTCGACCGCAAGCCGCAATGCAAAACGTTCGGGCGACCGGGCGCACAATCGTTGCGGCGGAATACGGTACAGGGTAAATGATTAATCGACTTGATCTTAAACGGGCTTAATGGTAAATGCGCTTAGCCGTATAGGCGATTCATATTATACGTGCTGAAAAGGCATGGCCATATTCCCGTATCCCGTGAATCCATGCTGCCGCTCCGATCAACGCGGCCAGGCAAGTTGACGCTCCGGCGCCCGATTCACGAAGGGACACTAGCATAGACAGCCAACGCCGCATGAGGGCGGCAGGCATCCGTGGAAGCGGGGATCCCAAAAATCCCAACCGAAAACGGAGGCTTGTTCAATCATGTGTGGAATTGTAGGATACATTGGCGGACGCGACTCGAAGGCGATCTTGATCGAAGGCTTGAAAAAATTGGAATACCGTGGCTACGACTCGGCCGGGATCGCCGTCTATACGGCGGACGGACTCGAGGTGCGCAAGTCGAAGGGCCGTCTGGCCGTGCTCGAGGAGAAGCTGAGCGACGAGCCGCTGCATGGCTCGGTCGGCATCGGGCATACGCGCTGGGCGACGCACGGCAAGCCTTCAGACCTTAATTCACATCCGCATACGGACAATTCATCGAAATTCTCCGTCGTGCACAACGGCATCATCGAAAATTATCTGGAGCTGCGCGAGGAGCTGGCGATCGCCGGTCACCGGTTCGTATCGGAGACGGACACGGAGGTCATCTCGCATCTGATCGCGTCGGAATACGACGGCGATATCGTAGCGGCGGTGCAGCGCGCGGTCGGCCGCATGCGCGGCGCGTTCGCGCTCGGCGTATTGACCGAATACGAGCCGGACCGGCTCGTCGCCGTCCGATACGCCAGTCCGCTCGTCATCGGCATCGGCCAAGGTGAGAACTATATCGGCTCGGACATCCCGGCGATTCTCGAGCATACGCGCGACGTGTACATCCTCGACGACGGCGAGATGGCCGTTCTGACACGGGATGCTGTCGAACTGCTGACGATCGGCGGCGACGTTATTTCCAAGGAAATATTCCATGTCGACTGGGATCTGATCACGGCGGAAAAAGCCGGCTACGATCACTTCATGCTGAAGGAAATCTACGAGCAGCCCAAGGCATACCGCGACACGATGATGGGCCGGATCGCCGAGGACGGGCGCTCGATCCAGCTCTCCGAGCTGGGTATGACGCAGGAGCAAGTGAAAGAAATTCGCCGCATTCATATCGTCGCTTGCGGTACGGCGTATCACGCAGGACTCGTCGGTAAGTCGGTGATCGAGCAGCTCGCGCGCATCCCGGTGGAGACCGATGTCGCGTCCGAGTACCGCTACCGCAATCCGATCATCACGCCGGATACGCTCGTCATCGTCGTCAGCCAGTCCGGCGAGACGGCCGACACGCTGGCTGCTCTGCGCGAGGCGCGGCGCTGCGGGGCGCGCGTGCTGGCGATCACCAATGTCGTCGGTAGCTCGGTGGCGCGCGAGGCGGATGCCGTACTGACGACCTGGGCCGGGCCGGAGATCGCCGTCGCCTCGACGAAGGCGTACTCGTCGCAGCTGATTGCCTTCTACCTCGTCGGCCTGTACCTGGCTCAGGAGCTGGGCACGCGCGACGAGGCGGCGATCGCCGAGGTGGCGAGCGCCCTGCTGGCACTCCCAGAGCAGGTCGAGTCGCTGCTGGCGCAGGCCGATGCGCTCAAGGCGATCGCCGAGAAGCTGGCGCGGCACAACAGCCTGTTTTTCATCGGACGCGGCCTGGACTTCGCTGTGGCGCAGGAGGGCTCGCTCAAGCTCAAGGAAATTTCTTACATCCACTCCGAGGCCTATCCGGCCGGCGAGCTCAAGCACGGCACGCTGGCGTTGATTGAGGAGGGCACACCGGCGATCGCGCTCGTGACGCAGGAGGAGCTGGCGGAGAAGACGCTCAGCAACATCAAGGAGATGAAGGCGCGTGGCGCCCATGTGCTGGCGGTGACCAACGAGAGCAACCTGCAGGAGGTCGCCAAGTCGGTCGACGAGCAGTTCGCGATCCCGAACACGCTGCCGATTCTCACCCCGGCCCTGTCTGTTGTACCGCTGCAGCTCGTGGCGTACTATGCGTCGCTGGCGCTGGGGCATGATGTCGATAAGCCGCGGAATTTGGCGAAGAGTGTGACGGTGGAGTAGGTTCTCAGGGTAAATCGGTATGCTTGTCCCAGTATAAAAAAGTCGTGAACCAGTAAAAGATGTCATGAACCAGCAAAAGATGTCGTGAACCGAAATGCAAGATAAATGATTTTCAGCATCTAGAAGGGAGCCAGAGGGATTGATTCGTGGCTCCCTTTTAAAATGCTAAAAAACATTATACCTAAGTTCCCGCCTCCAACCTCGTTATAATTGGGGCAGGAACTTAGGGTATAACGTGGGAGACCCGGTCCGCTGTCATCCCGGATCTGCATTCCAATTGGACGTAGCTCAGGCCTTCTCCAAGCGCAGCGAGACCATGTGATGGATCCCGGACATGCGGGCCTGCCTGGGGGATAGGGAATTGCGTTTGTACTCGGTGAACCCCAGCTTCTCGTACAAGCGGATAGCCGGGATATTGGTATCGGCGACCTCTTCAATAAGATAGGTGCGGTACGGCAGATGATCCAGCATATGTCGAATCACTGCCGACGCCGCGCCTTGGCCGCGGAAGGATAAAGCAGTGCCGATGAACTCGACCGAGCCCGTTTCGGCGGGCGGGTCGGCAAACGGCTTTTGGAACTCCTTCTTCAAAACAATTGCAGCCATCGTGCCCTTGAACCAGCCCAGATGCCGGCGGAGCGGCGCGCGCTGAAGGGCCAGGGCGAAGCTCCGACAGTCCGTGCATGCCCCGAAGGCCGCCACCCGATCGCCGGCAAGCGCTACATAAAATTGATCCAGCACAAACATATGGGCGAAGGCCTTTGCGATGACATCCCGGTCTTTTGAGAAATACGTAAGCCACTGCGAGAAGCCGTCGGCAAAAATTTCCGCGATCTGACTTCTGACTTCCATACCCGCCCGGTCTGCCCGGACCACCTCAAATGCGCCTGCGTGCTTCATAGTGAACCACCTTCCTGATCAAATACTAGCGTCAAAAGCGATCTCGACGGCATTGAAAATTTCTCTTCCAGAATCACCTTCATTGTCGCCAGTCCCTGAATAGCGGAAAAAAAGTATTGCGCCATCTCATAGGCGTTGCCTTCTCGGAGCTTGCCTTGCCGCTGCCCTCGAACGATGAGCGCGGAAGTGGCTTGCAATAGATCGGTATGGAGCTGCTTGAGCGCCGATTTCCGACTGTTCGTCTCCGTGGAAAAGAAGGATTGTGTCATCAACAGTAAAAGGTGTTCCAAGTCATCGCCGGTGGACAGATCGAGATAGACCTCATTCGCAAATCGTGCCAGTTCCTCGGCCGGCTCCCCGCTCGTATGAAATCTGTCGATCAGCGTCTCCATGCCGGCCATGGCAAACTGCACCAGCTCCTCGAATAGCTGCTCCTTTGTTTTGTAATGGCGGTATAGCAGACCGGTGCTGATGCCAGCCTGATCGGCAATATGCTGCACATTGGTCGAGCCGTAGCCTTGGCGAACGAACAACCGCATTGCCGCGGTCTGGATTTTGGTGCGGGTTGCAAGGCGCATCGCCTCGTATTGTTCAGGTGTGCGTGGCAAACTGATCCCCCTTTAATGAATGAAACATTATTCATTATAATCTGTTTTCCGCATAAATAAAATGGAAAATTAAAATTAAAAACAGAGGATTTCTCTCGTTTACCCGAAATAGTCAAGAAACGCTTCGAAAACGGGGACTGCCACTGACTGTCACATGCAATTTGAAGATATGGTATCGATTTCGGCGGGGCCGAGTCAATTAATCGCCGCGCTGTGCGATGAAATCGGATTAGAAGACCAAATCAACCGTTCGCTCACGTGGGATCCGGCCTACTGCAAGGTTTCGCCTGGCACGCACATCAAAGCCATGGTCATTAACATCCTCTGCTCAGGTCATCCATGTCTCGATGGGCGGCAAGACCGTACGGGGCCTGTCTGCGCATGTCGATGACCAGGTCAAGCGCATTCTGCGTTTGGCCGGGCATAATAGTTCGATTTATACGGATACCGCTGCAGGCGCTGGCCTAAAGCGGCGAAAGCCCCTTGAATAATTGCAATTTCTATATTGTGTAATCATTCATATTTGGAAAATTAATTCATGCGGAACTGGATTCTGGAAGATCGCAAACTGATCAAGGACTGAAATTGCGCCGAGGCATTTGAGCTCGCCAAGATCATAGTCTCCTCTCCAACAGGTTGGCCTCGATAGAAGACTGTCAGACGCTCCAATGCGAGCGCTTGCGGTAATGTGCGGGCGTTACGCCGATTTTCCTTCTGAACAAGCTGATGAAATGGCTGAGGTCGTCGAATCCGACGGAGGAGGAGATTTCCTGAAGCGTTCGATCGGTCGTCAAAAGCAACTGCTTGGCTTTGGACAATCGCACATGGATGACGTACTGGTAAGGAGACATCCGGAGCGATTCGCGAAAGACGGCACGCAAATGCCCCTCGCTTATGCAAGCGCGCGACGCAAGCTCCTTTGCGGTAAGCGGTCCGGCATAATGCAGCCGAATATAGTTGCAAATGCGGGATAAACGTTGATTCGGCCTGGGCTGCGGCTGAGCCATATGAGGCTGGACCAGCCTGTTCAGAGCGGCCAGCCATTGCCGGAATCGGGCGTCCCGTTCCAAATACTCCGTTGCGGCCGAGACGGTTCCGACGAAAGCTTCGCCACTGGCGGCAGATTCCGCGGAACTCGCGGAGAACCGGCGGGCGAGGTGTCGCCACGATTCCAGCCACTCGGTAAGACGGGCATCGCGGGAAAGCTTCATCCGGACCGGAATGCCGTACCATTCGGGCCATTCGATTGCCCCGATCGTGAAAAACAGACCCAGGGAAAGGTAGCGGAAAGGCTCGGATAAAGCCTTCGCGTGCCGGGTCGTGACGACGGCCTGGCTCGGAAGCACAAGCAGGTCGCCCGGCAGAAGCTCGTATTCTTCTTGTCCGATATGCAGCATCCGTTGACCATCAAGGATATACCAGATGGTCATGGCCGGAATTGGATATTGGTGGAAATTCCAATCTGGCCCTCTATCCCATTCAAAAGCGAAATAAAAGCCGCATTGCATATGCTCTGCCATGATTTCGTTAATTCCCGGCCGCATAACCATCGGACATCCTCCTATCATTCAATCTCCGTTTTGTTATAGTATACCTCTGTTTGCTCGCTAAGAAAATCCGCCTGCGCGTCCTATAATGGGACTATCACGACGACGCGAAGGAGTGGAATGTATGACCGTTCAGAACAAACAACCGAACGTTATTGTCTTTTTTACCGATCAACAAAGATGGGATACGACGGGCGCGCACGGCAATCCGCTGGGATTGACGCCAAATTTTGACCGAATGGCCAGAGAGGGGACGCATCTGTACCATACGTTCACTTGCCAGCCGGTCTGCGGTCCGGCCAGATCTTGCCTGCAGACGGGACAATACGCCACGACGACTGGCTGTTACCGCAATGGCATCCCGTTGCCGCAGGATGCCAAGACGCTGGCGCACCACTTTAAGGATCATGGCTATCATACCGGTTATATCGGCAAGTGGCATCTGAGCGGTCATGAACCTGTGCCGGCGGCGGAGAGAGGCGGATACGACTATTGGCTGGCCTCCAACGTGCTGGAATTTTCATCGGACGCCTATGATACCGTCTTGTACGACGAGGGCGGCATGCCCGTCAAGCTGCCGGGATACCGCGTCGATGCCCAGACGGACGCGGCAATACGATATATCGCCGGCCATCAGGCCAACCCTTTCTTTTTATTCCTGTCCTACCTGGAGCCTCATCATCAGAACCATACAGACAACTATCCGGCGCCGGACGGGTACGAAAGCAGATATATAGACGGCTGGACGCCTCCCGATCTGAAGAAACTGGGCGGCACCTCGCCTCAGCATTTGCCGGGATACTACGGCATGGTCAGAAGGCTGGACGAGGCTCTCGGCAGACTGATGGATGCGCTTAAGAGCCTGAATATGCTCGAGAATACGATTATCCTCTTCACTTCGGATCATGGCAATCACTTCAAGACGCGCAACGGCGAATACAAACGCTCGGCGCATGACGGCTCGATCCGTATTCCCACTGCTGCGTATGGCCCGGGATTCATGCAGGGCGGACAAGTGAGCCAGCTTGTCAGCCTGCTGGATCTGCCGCCGACATTGCTGGATGCGGCAGGCATCCCGGTGCCGACGGATATGCAGGGTAGGTCGGTTATGCCCTTGGTGAACAGGGAAGAGACAGATTGGCCCTCGGAGGTATTCCTTCAGATCAGCGAATCACAGGTGGGGCGGGCCATCCGGACAGAACGGTGGAAGTACTCCGTGTCGGCGGCAGATAAGGACGGCTGGAGGGACAGCGGCTCGGAACGATATCGGGAGGAGCTTCTGTACGACCTGCATGCGGACCCTTACGAGCTGACGAACCTGGCGGGCATGGAGGCTTACAGAAGCATTGCGGATGAATTAAAGGAACGGCTGCTCGTCAGAATGGCGGCAGCCGGCGAACCGTTGCCGGACATCGAAGCCGCAGACCCGAAGCCATCCGGGCAACGACGCGTATCAGTCGAAGAGCTGAGAGTGAAGTAACCATGCCCGGCTTGCCGATGTACGATAGTGCTGATTTATTTGAACAATCATCCGTGAAATTTCTCCTGCCGCCATGTCATAATGGAAGAAACCAGTTTATGCGGATCGGAGCGCATTATGACACAGTTCAAAAACGATGTATTCCTGAATAGTTCCGAATTTCCGTTTTTTTGTGTTTGGCATACTCATCCGGCAGGATCATCCAGTCGAATTCATTCGCATGAATTTATCGAGCTGGTCTACGTTGCATCGGGTGAGGCGGTTCACCACTACAATGGAAGAAGCTATCGGGTATCCCAAGGGGATGTGTTCGTCATTGCCGAAGGGGCGGTGCACTATTATGAAGTATCCGGCAGGAAACCATTGAAGGTGTGCAACGTCTTGTTCCTGACGGGGTTGCTTGCTTCGGAATTGAAGGAAATGTCCAAGGTGACGCCATTCGTCGATTTCTTTTATCTGGAGCCGTTTCTAAGGGAAGCTACGCCTTTTCAGCCTCATTTGTATTTGCATCCGGGCGAATGCGTAGAGCTCGAAGAGTACCTCGAATCATTCATCCGGGAGCTGAATGAGAAGCGGATGGGCTACCAGATCAAGATCAAGGCCATGATGATTGATTTCTTTGTATATCTTAGCAGGTGCTACGAACGACATCTGGACGGAGCGGATCCGCAGAGCTCGCAGGATGACGATGCCATGCAATATATCTGCCATTTCATCCGGAGACACTACGCCGAGAACTTCTCGGTCGAGCAGATGAGTCAGCTATGCGGGATGAGCAAGGGCAAATTCAGCAGCTTGTTCAAAAAAACGACGGGAACAACGTTCATAGACTATCGAAACGAATATCGGGTCGAACTGGGGCGGAAGCTCCTTCGTTCCGGGGAGGGATCGATCGCGGACATCTCTCAGCAATTAGGATTTGAGGACAGCAGCTTCTTTAACCGGATGTTCAAGCGCTACACAGGCAGCACGCCGAGTGCGTATAGAAAGGCGGGGAGTCGGACTTGAGCAGATATTGGAAAGGCAAGTGGATATGGGCTCCCGCTCAAGACGAGAGCGGCAACGGGAGCAATGTATATTATTATTTCCGCAAGGAAATCGAACTGAAGAACCTTTCTCCCTCCTATCGGTTGTATATCACGGCGGATACCCGCTATCGCTTGCATATCAATGGACAGCCGACAGGGAGCGGACCGGCGATGTGCGTCAATCATTATCAGTATTATGACGTTATTGATGTAACGCCTTCGATAGAAGAAGGGATCAACTGTATTGCGCTGGAAGTGTACCGGCTTGGTTCAATTCCCGGGCCAAGCGGCTTGCTTGCTGAACTGACCGATGCGGACGGTGCGGTTCTCATGTCGACCGACGACAGTTGGCGAACCGTTAAGGCTGATGCGTGGCGTTCGGATACGCAGTTTTTCCGTATGAGCATGTATTCTCCATTCCAAGAGCATTATTCTTCGACCAGAGAGCCCGTCGGCTGGAAGGAGTCGGGTTTCCGGGACGATGGTTGGGCCCGCCCCCGAATATGGAGCGGTCCGGTCTCGGATTCTCCGCCGGCGGTTGCGCCGTGGACCAGGCTGATTGAGCGGGACATTCCAAAGCTGATCGAGACGCGGGAATATGCCCGGGCCATCGCTTATATGGAAGAATCGATTGAGCTAATGAATCGAATGCGGAGCGAGGATCTCTCAATTGGATTGTCAATGGCAGGGCAACCCTTGCAGTTTACGATGATACACCGTGCGGAGGGCTTGCTCGGGGCGGAAGGCGGGGACACGGAGCTGCGTTGCAGCGTCGGCCATCTGAGCCGGGAACTGGACGGCATCTACAACCCGTGTATTGTCCTGGATTTTGGACGGAGCATCAATGCGTATCTCGAACTGGACTTGACTGCCGCGGCGGGAGCGGTCATCGATATCGGCTATGCGGAACGTCTGTTGAATGGTCGGTTCAACAACGCGGTGGAAGGAATGTATGCGGATCGCTATGAGGCGAGGGCAGGCAGACAGAAGTTCCGGTCGTATCATTGGAAGAGCTTCCGGTACATCAAGCTGATGCTGCGCTCCGGCACGGAGCCGCTGATGCTGCATCGTCTGCAAGCTGCGCGCTGCCGCTACCCGTACGAGGAGCGCGGGTCCTTCCATAGCTCCGATCAACTTCTGAATCAAGTGTTTCGCATTTGCAAAGATACGTTGGACTTGTGCTCGAACGATTCCATCATGGATACGCCCTGGAGGGAGCAGGCTCAATTCGTGGGCGATGTCTCGGCGGTAACGCTCGGAGGGATCTATGCCTGCTTCGGCGATGTGCTTTTGCCGGGGAAATTTTTGCGGCAGTCTGCTGCGAACCAACTGCCGGACGGGTTGCTGCCGAGTGTAACCAATTCGCTTGCGAATGACAGCCTGCATCCCGATTATTCGCTGTGGTGGGTATGGGGACTCTGGCAGCATTATCGCTATACAGGAGAAGAGCAGTGGATTCACCGTTATTACCCGCATGTGCTGAAGGTGGTGGATGCCTTCCTGGGATATGTCAACCATCAAGGGCTGATCGAACATATGCCGTATGCTGTCTTTATTGATTGGGCTCATCTGGACAGGAAGGGGGTAAGTACGCCGCTGAATGCATTATTCTACGGCGTAGCTGGAGCGGTAGAGGCGATGGCGGAGATTAAAGGAGACGCTTACACGAGAGAGCGTCTTCGAATGGCCAGGAGCAAGCTGAAGAACGGCTTCGACGCTGTCCTGTTCTGTCCGGAGAGGGAGTGTTACACGGATGCTTCCTTCGAAGGGAAGCAGTCGCCGCGCATCAGTGAGCAAGCGAATACGTCGGCGATTTACTGGGGATTATGCAGCCGCGCGAGAGCTCAACGAATCTTCGACCGACTGTGGGGAGAGGACTCTCTGATCCATACAGAATCGCAGCCGTTCCATACCATGATTACGTTGCGGGCGTTAATGAGCGCAGGCATGAGAGAACAGGCCGTCGCCCTGGTCAAGGACAGATGGGGCAAGCGGATGGCGCTCAAGGGAGCTACATCTACGTACGAGGAATGGGAGTCGAACGGCAGCAGGAGAAATGGAGGGTTCACGCCGATTATGCGAACCCAGTCTCATGCATGGTCGGCCTATCCGGCGGAATTTCTGCTGTACGGCTTGGCCGGCTTCGAAATTCTGGAGCCGGGCTGCGGGAAGGTTGGAGTCAAGCCGTTTGCAGGAGCCTTCGATTATGATATCGTCATTCCGCTTCCGCAAGGATTGCTGCGCGTAAGCCGCAAAGCGGGCATGTCCGAGGTAATGGCTCCGCCATTGGTCAAGGTCGTTTCAAGTGAAAAAGGAGGAGACGCTCGTGGGCAACAAAGCATTCAGTAATCGGAATGTTCTGATTATATGTGCGGATGAAATGCGCGGCGATTGTGCGGGATTTATGGGCAATCCGGATATCAAGACGCCCAACCTGGACCGTCTGGCCGGTCAATCGGTGGTGTTCGAGCAATTCATGACGGTATTCCCGAAGTGCATGCCGGCACGGGCCAGTATGATGACAGGACGGTATTGCCATACCGGCGCGTGGCGTACGGTAGCGTATCAGCATTTGCCTGCCGAACAGACCACGCTGCTGGAGCGATTCCGCGAGCAGGGGTACGAGACGGCCGTCTTAGGCAAAAATCATTGCTGGGATACGCAAGTATACGAGCGGGACGTCGATTATCGGTCCTATTCGGGAGAGCTGGGCCAGCTTATGGAGGGGGTCCCTCGCATTCGAGTTCATGAACCGAACCCGAATGGGGCTATACCGCTGGAACTTGAGGATGGATGGGATTATATCGGCTGCAATACTCGATTCGCCGACGACGAGGTTAAAGCCGAGCAGGCCATTCGTTATCTGCGCGACTATCGGGATCGATCGAAGCCCTTCTTCCTTCAGGTTAATATTGAAGCGCCGCACCCTGTATACGGAGTGGAGGAGCCGTATTACTCCATGTACGATCGGGAGGGAATTGCGGCTTGGCCGCATACGCTTCCGAAAGGCGCAACGTTGCCGATGATCGCGCAGCGCAAGTACAGGACAGGCGAATCCGACAATGAGCGGGCGGTGCGAGAAATTCAAAGCGTTTATTACGGTATGATTACGAAGGTAGATACGTTGGTAGGGAGCATCCTGGCGGAGCTTGAGGAGCAGGGACTGGATCGGAACACGCTGGTTCTGTTCTGGTCCGATCATGGAGATTACGCCGGACAATACGGACTTGTCGAGAAATGGGATACATGCTTCCAGGACTGTCTTATGCACGTGCCGTTCCTGATGAGAGGACCGGGCTTGCCGGAAGGAAAGCGAATAGGAGGCCTGGGCGATACTACGGATATTGCGCCGACATTGTGTGAGCTGCTGGGCTTCGAGCCTCTGCCCGGCATGCATGGAGAATCACTGCTTCCTGCTATACACGGAGGCGGCATGAAGCGGGCGGTGTTCGCCGATGGCGGACACGAGGATGCTTTGCTGCTGCGCGCCGAGGCGGAGATGGGAAGCCAGATGTCGTTCGGTGCGGATCAACCGGCAAGAAGGGATGCCAAATCGATCACTTATGCAAGCTGTCCCGACGCCATGGCGCGCGCCAAGATGGTGCGAACCGACAAGTATAAACTCATCATTCGCCTGCGCGGAGGCAATGAATTGTACGATATGGAAGCGGATCCACAGGAGATGAATAACCGATGGGGAGATCCCGCGCTTGCCGAGGTATTGCCCGAACTGATGCAGCTGATGATTGAATGGTGCCTGCGAACGGATCCCGAGGAGCCGCATCTTGCCCGATTTACGGTGTGAAGCTTGAATACGGCGGCTCGCCGCATCCGCATATGGTGCATGCGTCGCATTCGATAGTTGCAGCTATATGAGCAGTGAATGGATAATCCTGATTAGATGGAGGTGGATTGCTATTGCTTCGGATTATACAGACAGGCGCAGGCGGTTTTTTGCCGCTGGAGACCTTGAAATTGGAATGCGGGCTCCGGAATGGGAAGATAGTAGTGTCGGACGGCGAGGGGCGAAAGTATCATGAGATGAACGTCGCCCCGGGGCTGAGTTTTCAGATTGGCGGCGCGCTTGGCAGACAGCGGGTGGAACTGTTTGATGTGAGCGGCGAGCAAAGGGGCAGGTTGGAATTTACGGTGGACTGCGAGACTCGCATCGACGGCCACATAGGCTTCCAGAGACTGCTGAACAAGCTGCATTACGCCATGGGCGGCGAATACGGGCTCAATTTTGCCAGCTATAACGGCAAGGTATATCGATTTCTCGTATGCTGGGTCAGAGATCATACTCACGCGTTGAAGGGCATGAAATATTTTATAGGCGATGTCAAGAGCGCAATGGAGCTGTTCAGGGATTCCCAGCGGGAAGACGGCATGATCTATGATAATTACATTCGACGAGGCAAGGATTTGGGGTACTTTACCCAATTGTTTAAGGGCATCGGATACTTGAAGGAGTCCGACGATCTGCAGTACGAATTCCGGAGAATCCCCGTCGAAGCGGATGTCGAATATCTGTATATTGAAGGCGTCTATCAAACTTGGCGCGCGACAGGAGACGACGCGTGGATGGTGTCGATGCTCGACAGTATGATGCGAGCTGTCGATTACGTGCTAAACAGTCCCGTTCGATGGTCGAGCAAGTTCGGGTTGATCAAACGGGGATACACGATCGATACATGGGATTTCCAAAGTCGTTACGACGTCCCGAATTCGGGTCATATCATGCTCATCGATCCCGACCGCACCGAATTCGGCGTCATGCACGGCGACAATACGGGCTTCGCCCAATCGCTTCGTTATCTTGCAGAGATGCTGAAGCAGGCGGCTCGCGAGGAAGAGGCGGCGCGTTACTCCGAGTTGTCGGTGGCAATTCAGGAACGGCTGAACCGGCTCGCGTGGAGGGGCACGCACTACAAGCACCATGTGCCGGAGCATCCGGAGGTCAATCGGGACTTCGGCGTCGATGAAGACGAACAGATTTCATTGTCCAATGCCTATGCGCTGAACAGAGGAATTTCTCACGATATGTGCAAGGCTATTCTTACATCCTATCGCAGTATTCGGGAGAATCTGCCTGCGGGCTCGCCTGGAGAATGGTACACGATTTATCCGCCGTTCGACAATTTCAATGACAACTGCAGCAAGAAATGGGAATACATGAACGGCAGCGTTGTTCCGATTGTGGCGGGCGAGCTTGCTCAAGGCGCATTCGAGCACGGCAGCGAGGCTTACGCGCTTGATATATTGAAGCGAATAGACGAGCTGTCCGAGCGGACGGACGGCTATCTGCACGCCTCATACCTGGGGGCGGTTGAGCCGGCGGCCAAGGCTGACTTCACCATGCTGAATCTTGTTCCCTGCATTAATGGGGATTTCCTGAGCGAACACGACGTTGTACATGCCTCGGAGTTGGCCAGCAGCGACCCTTGGGAGTGGAGGGGGCCGTTGAGCGGCGAGATCCGCTATGGCGACATACCGTTCCGTGTAGACGGCAGTGTATCGCTTGTACCCGGATCGAAGCCATCGATCGTCATTCCGGCAGATCAAGCCTGCGCTTCGATCAACTTCCTTCACACGATGAGCGGCAAAAGTCCGGTAGGGCATATTCATCTGGAGTATGAGGATGGCACGAGGCATGTTCAATATGTATCCGAGGGCTCAGAGATCGTCCGCTGGTTCCAGTCGGAGAGAGGCGAGCGATTCGGAAGATACAGGCAATCCCGCTTGCGAATCGCCTGGCAAGGATGTTCTCCGGCGTGCGAACGCATTGGCGTGGCCGTGTATTCCATGGCAAATCCATATCCGGACAAAGTTGTCCGCAGCATTGTGCTGGAGCATTCCGGCATGTCGAACGAATGGCATCTGTACGGAATAACCTTGTCCAATGTGGAAGAAGTCTTGCCCAAGAGTCCGATCAGCTACGGGATACCGGATGTATGGGGCTCGGCTTCCGTCGCTTGCGCTTTAATTGAGGGATTGGCCGGGGTGAAGGATCTGTCGGGAGCTTTTCGACAGGTACGGCTGTCGCCACGCTGGTCGTGCGCCGATGTAACCGATATAGCCGTATCGGCGCGCTATCCGGCTTCATCCGGGTACGTATCGTACCGATATCGTTATCGCAGATCGAGCCGCGAGATGGAACTGGAGGTCACATCGGGCGGAGAGGGCATAGAACTGCGTTGTCTTCTTCCGGAAGGCTGCTTGGGCATTGCCGATGCGCGTGTGAACGGCGTCGAAGCTCCGCATACGACAGAGCGAATCGAACATTCCGTATATGCTTGCCTCTCCTTGTCCGGTCCGGCCATCTATCGTGTGATTTTGCGTCTTCTTCCGTAGGTTGATATACCGGGTTGATTTACGGGTAAAGCTCCTGCTGGAGCTTTTTTTCTTTTACCGCCTACTCGATAGACGTTATCTCATAGTGATATATTGCAGGCTTGAAAATTGGTTCCGATAAGTCAACCAATGTCACCACATTCCCGTAGTCTGCCTGAAGGCGATTTTTTATAATAAAGGTGCAAGAGAAAAGAAATAATGAACATCATTCAGGGAGGTTGTTATGAGTAACATGACGATTCAAAAATGGGCAAGCGCCGTACTTGCATTATCATTGTCAGCGGCGGTAATCACGGGCTGCTCCTCAGCAAATGTCAAGCCGAACGCAACGGAGGCGCCGCAGCCTTCGCCAACAGAGGCTGCGGCGGAAGAAAGCGAAAGTCCGGCAGAGGCGGATCCGTTCGGGAAGTATGATTCGCCGGTTCAGCTCAAGATGGCCAGGCTGGTGGATACCACCTTTAAATTCAAGCCCGGCGAATCCATTGACAACAACGATTGGAACAAGCTGTTTCTTGATCGGCTGGGCATTGATTTGAAGTATGCCTGGACCGCCAATCAGCAGCAGTACCCGCAGAAGATGAACGTGACGATCGCTTCGGGCGACATTCCGGATCTGATGCAGGTCTGGGGGCCGCAAGTTTCCCAGCTAGCCGATGCAGACTCTCTGGCCGACCTGACCGAGGCCTACGAGAAGTATGCTTCGCCCCGGTTAAAGGAATTAATGAATCTGGACGGGGGAATTGCGCTAAATACAGCGAAGCGTGACGGCAAGTTGTATGCGATCCCGGAACCGGCCAGCACCGTTCCGAATACGATGCTGTTCATCCGGAAGGACTGGCTGGATAAGCTGGGCCTGGACGAACCGAAGACACTGCAGGATGTATTCGCAATCTCGGAAGCGTTCGCCACTCAGGATCCGGATGGCAACGGCAAGAAAGATACGTATGGAATCGGATTGCAGAAGGATTTCTCGAAGAACAAGGTGCCGTTTGGCATCGAGGGGCTGGCTAGCGGCTTCCATGCTTATCTGGATACCTGGATTCAGGACGGCAAGGGCGGTCTGACGCAATCCACGATTCTTCCCGAGATGAGAGACGTGTTGCTGCAGCTGCAGGAAATGTACAAGGGAGGACAGATCGACAAGGAATTCGGGGTCAAAGACAGCTCCAAGGTGAATCAGGATGTTGTGGCGGGACGTATCGGCATGTTCTACGGACCCCAATGGTCGCCGGCACTGCCGCTTAAGGATTCATGGGCGAATGACAAGGCGGACTGGCGTTCGTACGGTGTTGTATCCATCGATGACAAGCCGGCGCTGCTTCCCGTGAAGCCGAATGGACAGAACTACTTTGTCGTCAAGAAGGGCTATCCGAATCCGGAGGCGGCGATCAAGCTCGCCAATCTGTTTGCGGACATCAGCCTTAACGTCACTGAAGAGAATTTCAACAAATATATGAAGTCCAGTATTGATGACGGCAACGGAGGCAAGAGTGTTATCGAGGTATTCAAATACGCGCCAATCCGACTGCAGAATCATGAGGCTGTCTTCGAGAATATGAAGTTGATTAACGACGCCGTCAAATCGGGAGATCCTTCACAGCTCGGGGTTGGCGACAATCTCGCAAGCTACGAGCGTCTGAAGAAGTGGGAGACGGACAAAACCGATCCGAACGCATGGCAGGACTGGGCGTTGCTTGGAGAGGGAGGCACATATTCCGTGCAAGAGATGTACGTAAGAGAGAATCGCAAGATTAACGACGAATATTGGGGACCGACAACGGAGACGATGTCCAAGAAACAATCGACGCTTGACAAGAAGAAGGAAGAAGTATTCACAAGCATCGTACTGGGGGCTCCGATCGAGGAATTCGACAAGTTTGTGTCGGATTGGAAGGCGCTTGGCGGGGATGAAATATCGAAGGAAGTCAATGATTGGTACGCGACTATTAAGCAATAGTCGGTGACGCTTGCGACAAGGGGGGGGGCAAGGCCGCCCTCCCCTCTCGTGCTTGAATTGGTTTGAGGAGGAACATCATGGATATCGCAGTCGAAAAAAAACAAACGGAAGCCGTCGGTGCGAAGAAGCGTTCACGGTGGAGAGCGGATTATCCGTTGCACTTGATGGTTTTGCCGGGCCTGCTGATCGTGCTGGTGTATCATTATTTGCCTACGGTAGGCATCGTCATGGCCTTTCAGGAATATTCCCCGGCGAAAGGTTTTTTTCGTTCGGAGTGGGTCGGCTGGGAGCACTTCGAATATATCTTCAAGCTGCCGGATTTCAAGTCCGCGCTGTATAATACGTTTTTTATCGCTACGATGAAGATCGTGGCGGGACAGGTTGTGCCCATTTTTATCGCAATTCTGCTTAATGAAGTGGGCAAGACGTATTTTAAAAGAACGGTTCAAACGTTGATTTATTTGCCGCATTTTTTGTCCTGGGTAATTCTGGCTGGTATTCTGACGGATATTCTGTCGATTAATTACGGCATTGTCAATCAAATTATTCAATCTCTGGGACTCGAGCCCATCTACTTCCTTGGAGACAACAACTGGTTCCCGTACACGATCGTCATGACCGACCTGTGGAAGGACTTCGGCTGGGGTACCATTATATTTCTGGCTGCGATAACGGGCATTAATCCGAATTTATACGAAGCGGCCGTTGTGGACGGAGCTAACCGTTGGAAGCAGACTTTGCACATTACGCTGCCGGGCATGATGCCGATTATTGCGTTGACCGCTACGTTAAGTCTGGGCAATGTGCTTAACGCAGGCTTCGATCAAATATTCAATTTGTACAGCCCTATGGTCTACAAGAGCGGCGATATTATCGATACACTTGTTTATCGAATCGGCCTTGTGGATGCCCAGTTCAGCGTTGGCGCCGCTGTAGGCTTATTCAAATCCTTGGTTTCATTCGTTTTGATTACGGTGTCCTACGCGCTGGCGTACAAATATTTAAGGTACCGAATTTTTTAGGGGAGGCTGGAACATGAATGACATCAGTTGGAGCCGAAGAAGCTTCCTCATCGCCAATTATTTGTTTCTGGGCGGGCTGGCCGTGCTATGCATCATGCCCATGGTACATGTGCTGGCGATCTCGTTCAGTTCCTCGACAGCGGCGGAAGGCAATATGGTCAAGCTGCTGCCGGTGGATTTCACACTTAACGCCTATCGTTTCGCACTTACGAAGCCCGAGTTTCTGAACAGCTTTACGATCACCGCGCAGCGCATGCTGCTCGGAGTAAGCATGAATTTGCTGATGACCATCCTGATCGCCTATCCGCTTGCGAAAGAGTCACATGCTTTCAAATGGAGAAATTTCTACGTCTGGGCGTTCGTGCTAACGATGTTGTTCGGCGGGGGATTGATCCCGACGTATATGATTGTCAACATGACCGGATTGATCGATTCCATCTGGGCGCTGGTGCTGCCGGGAGCCGTGCCGGTGTTCAACGTCGTGCTGCTGCTCAACTTCTTCAGAACGCTGCCCAAGGAGCTGGAGGAAGCGGCGTATATTGACGGAGCGAGTCACCTCAGAACATTGTGGCACGTATATTTGCCGCTGTCGAAGCCCGCGCTTGCAACGATTACATTATTTATATCCGTGGGTCACTGGAACGAGTGGTTCCACGGCATATTGTACATGAACAGCCCGGCGCATTACCCGCTGTCCAGCTACTTGCAGAATATGGTGGTTATGCCGAATTCGGATTTGCTGTCCAGCACAGACTATGAAGCGATCGCGAAGATCAATCAAAGAACGTTGAAGGCTGCGCAAATTTTCCTGGCCGCGCTGCCCATTCTTTTGCTGTATCCGTTCCTGCAAAAATATTTTGTCAAAGGCATTGTGCTTGGAAGCGTCAAGGAGTAGGCAGAAGAGCATCTATACACCTCGGAAGGCGGCTTCTATAATGGAGGGATACTGGACCAGACGGGGGAGAGCGCTTTGGCCGGCTTCACGATGCGACTTACAATATTTCATAAGCTGCTTGGCGCATTTCTTCTGGTAATCGCGCCATTATTTGCTATCGGATACTTGCTTTATGAGCAGGGAGCCGATGCCGTGCGAAGCGAAATTTCGGAATCGATGCGCACCAAGGTGCACTTCTATGTGGATTCGCTGGAACGCGAAATCAAACGGATCGGCGTTCTTCAACAAGAATATGTGCTGGATCGCGATTTGAGCGACTTGAGCGTATGGAATCCGGCTTTGAGCGATTTGCAGCGGACGCAAGCGATTCAAAGAGTATATGAGCGTCTGAGCCTGATGCAGCACTCCAGTAAATATATTGCGGAAACAAGCGTATATATTCCGGCTATCGGCGCCAGCGTATCCACAGGCAGCTATTACGATAATGACAGCGAGGGGTTCTATACCCGTCTTGATGAACACTATTGCGAACATCCGGCGTCGATTGTTCTGTATGAGGGCGAATTATTTATGATTCAGCGCTATCCTGCCCCGGGACTTGCCCATGAGCCGAACTTCCTGCTCGTTAATCGCTTGTCCAAGGCGTTCATCCAGGAGGAGCTTCGACAGTTTGGCAGTGCCACAACGGAAGTAGTGCTTATCGGTACGGATACGGAATGGGCAGTATCCAATATCAGCTTAAGCGATTCGCGATTCGCGGACAATGCGCCTCCGGATTGGCTGACATCGGGCAGCGAGGGCTTTCGGGCGGAGCGAATAGATGAGATCAAGGTCATCCTTGCCTGGGAGACTGCGGCCAATGTGCCGATGGCGCTTATGATGATCGAACCCGAGCATGTGACGCTCGGCCCGCTGCAGAGGTTTAAATATTGGCTATTGGTGCTGTTTGTCGTATCATTGCTCGTAATCGCATCGTTCTCGATCGGATTAATCAAATTAATTCACGAGCCGCTGAAAAAAATCGTCGTCGCCTTCCGAAGCGTGGAGAAGGGCAACCTCGACATTATCGTGGGGCGTAGAAGCAATGATGAATTTAAATACTTGTATACGCAATTCAATTCCATGATCGTTCAGTTGAAAAAGTTGATCCGGGAAATATACGAGCACCAGTACCGATTGCAGCGCTCCGAGCTCAAGCTGCTGCAATCCCAGATCAACCCGCACTTCTTGTATAATTCCTTCTTCATCCTGAACGAGATGGCCGAGGTAGAGGATCTGCCTAAGCTGAAGGTATTTACCCGGCATTTAGGCAGGTACTTTCATTTTATTACCAGACACGGAAGAGATGAAGTCAGCCTGAATGAGGAGCTTGCCTTTACTTCTGCCTATATCCAGATACAATTGATTCGATTCGGCGATCGGATAACGGTAGAGATTGGGGAAATGCCTGAGAGTTGCCGGGATCTGATGGTGCCGAGAATTATGCTGCAGCCGCTGGTAGAGAACGCCTTCAAATATGGTGTTGAGCCCATGGAGAAGGAAGGACAAATAAAGATCGGTTTTATGCTCGAGGATGACATTTTTGTCATTCGGGTCGAGGACAACGGAGATCAAATGACGAAGCTGCGGCTGGCGGAGCTGCAGGAAAGCCTTCGGATTCACACGGAGCTTGCCGAAAGTACAGGGCTTATTAATGTCCACTCTCGCCTGCTTCTGAAATACGGAGAAGGCAGCGGCGCGACGCTGACTTCCGGGGAGCGGGGAGGGCTGCGGGTCGAGCTTCGTATCCCTTTGACCGAAGACCATTCCGAACATTCGAAGATTAGCGAGGTGACGTGATGTACACGATCCTGATTGTGGATGACGAACTGTATATATTGACTGCCATGTCGAATCGGATGAAAGAGTGGGGGATATACGAGTTGGATGTGTACACGGCCAAGAATGCCTCCGAAGCTATCGCAAGAATGTCCGAGACCAAAATCGATATTGTGCTGAGCGATATCCAGATGCCCGGCATGTCCGGCCTGGAGCTTCAGAAGATTATATGCGATCGCTGGCCGCGGTGCCGCTTTCTCTTCCTGACCGGTTATAACGAATTCGATTATATTCAATTCGCAGTTCGTAAAGGCAGCTTTGATTATATTCTGAAATCGGAAGGCTACGAGGCGATATACGAAGCGATCCACAAGGCGATTATAAGCATTGAAGAAGATTATCGGCAGGAGGATTTCATTCGAAGCGCCCGTGCGAAGCTTCAGGCAGCCCAGCCGCTTCTGCGGAGGGAATTGTTTCTGACCATAGTGAAGAGCGGGTTGTCGGAGAATGTGAGAACGAAACGTTTCGAAGAGTTGGGCGTCCAATTCAATCCATCTCTTCCTGTGCTGCTCGGCGCGGGACGCATCGATCAATGGAATGTTCCCGATTTGTCCGATCAGACTCTGCTCATGTATGCGATCGGCAACATTACGGAGGAGTTTCTTGGGCGCAAAGTACATTTCGAATTTATCCAATTTGATGTAAATCGCTTCTTCTGGCTCATTCAGCCGAATACGGAAAGCAATGACTATGATGAATTGATTCAATTCGTTGCAGGTTATTTGTACGAAGTTCAGGAAACCTGCTCCAACCTGCTTAAGTTGACTTTATCACTAGCGGTAGCTTCCGAGCCCGTTCATTGGGAAAAGCTGCCGAATCGTTATGAGGAATTGACCTTCAGCATGCTCTTCGGACACGGCTCGGGGGATTCGTCCGTCATGTTGAAAGCGAATTCATGCGAGCGGGAAGAGAAGGCTGCTTCTGCGCATAGACTGCTTCTTAAGAAAACCGACACTTTGTCCTATTATCTGGAGGTAGGGCAAAGCCAGGAGTTCGAGCGTTTGTACGAGGAGGTAGCCATTTCATCCGAACGAATTCCGCAGCATCTGTATCTGGAAACCTACTATACGTTGGCGACCATGCTGTTCTCCCAGATGAACCGGCTGCGTATGGACAGCTTGCTCAGCGGAGATTACAAACCGTCCCGGCTTATGGAAGCGGGGGCTCATACATGCCGAACGAATGCCTTTCGTTATCTGAAGCGGTTGTCGGATGCGATGTTCGAGCACATGGCGAAGGATCGGCATGCCAAGACGAGCACAGTGATTGAGCGCGTACATGCTTACATTGACGCGAATATCGGCGGCGATCTATCCCTCGGCAGAATTGGACGCGAAGTGTACTTGAATCCCAAATATTTATGCAGGCTGTACAAACAGGCAACGGGGAAAGCGCCATCCGATTATATTATGGAAGCGAGACTCGGACGGGCGAAAGCGCTTCTTCAGACGAATGAGAAGAAGATCCATGAAATAGCGAGGGAGGTTGGACTGGAACCGCCGTATTTCACCCGGTTTTTCCAGAAAAATACGGGAGTTACGCCGATTGAATATCGCGAGGCGGCTCAGCGGGGAATCGCGGGGCGCACGCGGGACTTATAACGACAAAGTGCAAGGCTTCATGGATTGAGTAATCAACAGTGCGATATTCAATGGGCGCGGAACCGGGTCGCTGCAGCCGCACGTGCCGATGAATCGCGCAGAGGCGGCGAAGATCGTTGCCGAGTTGATGAAGCTGCCCTTCTTTTGAACGGCATCGTGTCGATCAGAACCGCGTCGGAAATTTTGTTTTATACGTTCGTCAAAAGAGAAGACGGCAGTCGCTCAGGCAGCCGTCTTTCCCTTTGTGAGCAGAATTCTGGTATTCGGACGAATCCCCACATTGTAAATTCTCAGGCACGCGTTCAGGGAGGCTTAAGCAACACGCTGTTCTTAGCAGAAAGTTGTTATAAGTTAATGGAAGTCACTATTATCTTCTAGTTCTCTACTACAAAGCTTTTTATAATGAAACTGTTCCCTTTGGATTGGGGCGTTGGTTACAGGCACATGGTAGGCGGCAACCAAGCGGCTTTTGAGTCGCGCCGGGCAGAATTTAGAAACGCCAGGAAACCATGTTGAAGCGTTATGGAGTGACTGACAGCGCATATTAAAGGCTGAATGCGGTCAATTGAATGTGATAGAGGCGTCAACACCGATGGGTCAGGGTCGAACCACCCGAATTTGAATTACTGCCAATGGCGGGGAGGGGGGATTCCATATCGACGGGCCGCTGCGGACACGCGAAGGGAGGACGGGGATTGTACCGGGTACTCATTGTAAGTGAAGATCTTGCGTTAAGGCAGAATCTTATTCATGCAATATATAAGGAGGCCGGAGGGTTTCAACTGGCAGGCGAGGCGCGGCACGGCATGGAAGCAATGGATTTGCTTCAGTGCCGCAAGGTTGAGCTGGCGCTGATTGATCTCTCCAGACCGGCAACGGCGTTGTCCGGCATGGCGCTGCTCAAGGAAATTTATCAAGCCTTCGCTCATGTTCGAGTAGTGGTTCTTTCCCGTCGGGAGGATATGAAAACGGCTGTGTCCTCGATGCGCCTGGGGGCGATTGATTACGTTGTCATGAAAGGATTCCAGCGGGATGTGCTGTTGGATATGCTTCATCGCGCCGCCAGGAGACTATCAAGAGAACGATCCAGCCAAGAATACCTGGTTGCAAGTCTGCCCGCTCCGGGAGTCGCGCCGCTACGCCCGATTCATGGACTGCTCATTTGTCCGACGTCGCCGGACGAGGAAGCAAGCTCATTTGGTCTATTGATGAACAATGACAGGCTCCCTTGGCAACGGATTACGGATACGTGCTGGTATGCCGAAGTGCCCGATGCTGCTGATACGGAAGAACGGCTGCTGGAATGGGTGACATCGGCGGATTCCGGCAAGTTTATTGCGTACAGGATCGTAAATGACGGGAATTATGCTCATGAAACGGTGGTGTCGCTATTGCGGCATTTTGCAACGCACGATATGTTCTATGACTACGCCTCCTGGACAAAGACGCCCTGCTGTTCACTGGTGAATGTACGCAAGCGGCAAACGGCGGCTAATGCGTCCAGAAGCCTGACCGATTTGTGGAATCAGTGGGCGTTATGTGCCTGGGTGCTTGATGATTGCAGCTTTGAAGCGCTGATGCGGGAGGTTAAGCGCAGACGACATCCGAAGGAGCAGCTTTTGTGTCGCATGCAGCATACATTGCAGGTATGGACGACATGGATTCGTGCGGAAGCGGAGGAACACGTACGCGTCTTAACGGACAACATATACTTCTGGGAAGAGATGGAGAACAATCTCCGCTATTGGCGAAGTGTGTGCCAGCAAACCATCCATTGGCATCATATTTCGAACGAAGTGTTCACCTGTATTTTGAAGGCATTGATCAAGATGGAGGAAGGCCTCGCGATGGGCATCACTCAAGGGCAGGTTGCAGATCATGTCAGCTTGAGCCGAGGCTACTTCAGTAAAATCTTCAAACGAGTAACCGGAAGCTCCTTTCATCAAACGATGCGGACTCTTCAGATGGGCAAAGCCAAGCAATTGCTGGCAGGGAAGTCCAAGCTCCCGATCTATGCGATCGCCGAATCCATCGGTTTCAGAGACGAAAAATATTTCAGTAAAATGTTTCGGCAAGAGACAGGACTCCTCCCCTCTGAATATCGTAAAGACGCTTTGGATAAAATGGGAGCATTCTTATGCTGAATCAGCAGCAGGACAGGGCCGGGCCGCAAGCGTAGTCATGCGTTGCAACCTTATGAAGGTACGAAGCGGGTAATTCTCCGCTTCGTACCTTTTTTGAAATATAGGAACGTATATGGTTTTATCGCACTTTCTATATTTCCCGTAATGTACCGCGACCCGTCGTCATAGGACGGCGCAGCCGCTTCACCTCGGCTAGTTCATCGATACATTGACAATGCTTAAGGAACCGGATGTGACAACGACGCGAACACTGTGAAGGCCATCGTTGAACAATTGACTGGTGGCGGTGAATGAACCGGCCCCGCCACTGGTCGTAATGGTGCCGGCGAGATTGCCGTCGACGTAGACGCGGGCCGTTGCAGCGCCTCCTGACGAGTAGTCGACCTTGGCCGCACGATTGCCGGAGCCCTTGAAGTTGTATGCCGCCCAGCGCAGATCGTTGCCGTTAAGATTCAGCGATCCACTGCCTGGCGTACCCCAGCTGCGGTTTATGGCGCTCCAGTTGTTTCCGTTTATTGAACCGGGCATCGATGCGCCGATGGTGACCGGCTGCTTCGCGGCGGCAATTAGTTGCTGAATGCCTTGCATTTTCGGCGATGTATTGATTGGGTCAAGCATATTTTTAACGAATTCCCATTCATAATATCGCGTGTAGCTGGAGCCGGTAAGGTTGAAGTACATCAGCAGCTCGCCGCCTGCATTTTCCCAGGTGTTCTGATGGTCGACTATATTGGTCTTCATTCCGGAATGATTCCAGGCCTGTTCCTTCACAGCCTCGCTGTGGCCCGAGTAATCCATGGAAGGGCCGCCTTCATAAGCGGTTCTATGCAGGCCGAAAGCGGCGGCATAGGAGGCGTCGATCGTTTGCCCATTGATCCAGGTTGCCGGATTAAAGGACTTCGATGTCCATATATTGGATAATGTCAATGTGTCGCTGGAGTTGTCCGGATTGTAATACGCTGATCCGCTGCCTCCCCAGATATAATCATTCACCGCACGTGGATTCGCCACATGATTGCCGTCTGCGTTGTTGTACCAGTTATCCAGGAAATTAAGCATGACGCCGGCGGTATCCTGATTATTGGCTTGCTTCCATTCCAGCACGGGCCGCACGCGGCTCATCATCGCGCTGTCGCCGAATACGGAGCGGAACGCATTGCTGATTTCAACCGTGCGGCGTGCTTGTCTGCGCCAGCCCAGCTGATAGGTGCTCGTCATCCCATCATAATTAAGGTTGGACCCCCCCGCGCTGACTTCAGCGACAGCCGCGTTCATATTCCAATTGGAGTGACTGAATGCGCTCGCATAATTCCAGAGTTCATTTGCATACTCCACATATACATTCAACGAACTGTTAAGCGGAGGGTAAATAGGGTTGCTCTGTACACTTGTATATGGATTGACGCCGTCGGAGCCGTATTTGATCAGCTGTGCCAATTTAGTGAGGTAATCGTCGTCAGCTGCTACCGGCACATTGATCCACATATCCGTATTCGTTGCGTTGCTCAGCATGACCGCGTATTCCCATGAGCCGCCTCTTCCTTGCCAGCCAGTTCCGGTTGTGCCTTTTAGCGTTTGTATTAGCGCAGGCCGGACGCGATCAGACCACTGCGCTTCGGAGGTTTTCCCATTGGTCGCTGTGAAGTCCATATAGCGGATCGCATCGAAATTATTGGCAATCAGTGAGACGATCGGATTGGTGAATACGGCTGAAGTCGGATAGCTGGTCGTAGAGCCCTTGGAGATCGGCCGCATGATTTTTACATTGGTAATCCCCGTATTTGTAGAGCTGGATGAAGTGCGCTTCGTGTTGAGAAATCTTAATGCTACAGTGCTGTTGACATGAACGGTCAGAACCCCTGTGCTTGTATTTGTTGACGCGTTATAGCTTATTGCTGAGAGCGATGCGTTTCCAATTGTGATGGATACAGTAGCCTGCCCGTTGAATTGAATCGCGTAGCTGCCTTCGGTATCGCTCATGTAGCCATTTCCGTCCCAGAGGAGAATGGAGAAATCTTGATTGGGATCGCCATTACTGTCGAAGATGTTGGTGTTGTCCGTCGGATTGGAAGGCGAGCCGAAGCGAATCGTTTTGAATGCATTGGCAAAGAGCTTCAAGTTGCTTGAATCCCGCGGATTATCCAGGTTGATGCCCATGGAGCGATTCAGAAAGGTTTTGGGCAAGCCGGAACCTTCTCCCGGTCCGGGTCCCGGCCCAGGTCCCGGGTCCCCTCCGCCTCCACTTGGATTGGATACATTAGAGAACGTCGCCTCTCCGGTCGCCGAATTATTATGCGAGGTAACGGCCAACCCGACATAAATGGTCGTGGCCATGGCAATGGTTTGTGTAGCAGTGGCAGAGCCCCAATTCACGCCGTCGGCGGACAAATAGGTTGTGAACGTATTGCCCGAGCGGGTAATTTTGAGCCACACAGGAACGGTTGCGGTTGCCGACGCGGACGAATCGCTTACCCCTCCATAGGCAGTCGTTCGATAGGCGGAGCGCACTCCGTGCGTTGGGGTCGCGAGTTGAGCGATGAAAGCGGAGTTTGGCGTCAGTGAATCGCGCATCATAACGCCGGCTTTCGCCCATGCGTGCGTGTTTTGCTGAGATACAATTCGCGCTGTAATGGAGCCGTCGCCGGTCAAGGCATAGTAGGCAAAATGGAATTGATCGCTGGAACCGACAATATCCGTCCCCGAGCCTGCGAGGGTAAACACTCCGCCGGAATAAGAAGTGCTTCCCGCAAGGCCGACGCTGCCGATATCTTGACTGTTCCATCCGGATGGAACCGCTGCATATGCGGAAGGGGAAAAGGAGGGTGTTATAATCAGGCTGAGCAGCAATACCCAAGCTAGCAGAAATCGGTGAACCGGCATTCTTTGTTTCATTTGATTAGCCTCCAATATCATTTGATCGAGATGAAAGCGGTATCAATTTACGATGATAGTTACGAAGCGATCCTCCTTTGCCAATGGATTTTGTCATGAACCGCTGCATCAATGAGCGCTCGCGCTTGCTCCCCTACATCATAATTCAATTCACTGGAATTTACAGTTTGAAAATGGTCGTATGACAGTAGGAGTTTTGTCATCAAGTTCTCGTTCACTTGCAAGTATTCGATAAGCCTGAATGACGAAAAAAGTACCGCCTCATAAAAAATAAAAAATTGCCTGATCGATCGTGTACAATGAAGCTAATGTGAATTTTTAAATATGGAGGGAGAAAGCGATGTACGAACATCTTGTCGTTTTTAAATTCAACACCGACATTATCCCCGGCAAGCAGCAGGAATTACTGGATCAATTGCTGGGGTTCCGGGGACGGATTCCCGGCATCATTGATATAAGCGCAGGCATCAACGTCACGGAGGAGACGGACAACATTCATGGCTACACGCTTGGGTTGAGGGTAACCTTTGATAGCCTCGAATCGCTGCGTTCCTATGGACCGCATCCTGCCCACCAGCAGTTTGTGGCATCGCTCGACGGTATGCTGGATAATGTTGTCGTTGTCGATTACCCGAAGATCTAGTCGTATACGTTCGTCAACATAGAAGACGGCAGCCGCCCAGGCTGCCGTCTCACTTCCGAGCTGTAGCTCGATGTGAAACCGTTTGTTGTCGCCGATGACTGTTTTCGTTTCCGGCTCCCAGTCCAAGCTATACGACTAAAGAACTGGGCATTCTTTCTTGACATCTACATTTTTTTTCGAATATGATCGGTTATCCCTTGCCGAAATGGGATTAAAGCTTGCCATGTGCACGGCCTCTATGTGAAAATTATTACATCGAATCTGGCAGGTTCGGACAACGGTCTATTTTACGATTGGGGAGGATAAGAATGACAACACATGCGGATCAGCGCAAACCGAATATCCTGATTTTCATGAGCGATCAGCAAAGAGCCGATACGATTCCGCCGTACGGAAAAGCAAAGACGCCGAATCTCGATAGGTTCTGCCAAGCAGGCGTGACCTTCTCCAATGCGTATACGATATCGCCGCATTGCTGCCCTTCGCGCGCCACGTTCTTCTCCGGACTCTATCCATCGCAGCACGGCGTATGGAATAATGTGGATGTAGGCAACACCCTGTCTCGCGGTCTGTACGAGGGCGTTCGCTTGTGGAGCGAGGATCTACGGGACGACGGATACGAGCTGCGCTACCATGGCAAATGGCATGTCAGCGCGACGGAGGGTCCCGAGCACCGCGGCTTCAACGAACCCGCCGCGTCAGTCGAAGGTTATCGGCATGCGCGCCCGCATACCGGAGAATGGTCGCGATATGCAGGGGGTGAGACACTAGTCGAGTCTGACGAACGCAAGGATGGCGAGATCATGCGCAACGGCTACGACACCTATACGCATTACGGCGTGCACGAGGATCCGTTCAACGATCGCGCGACGGTCGAGGAAGCGATCGCCTCGCTGCGCCAGCTTGGCTCCGAATCTGCCCGCCGCCCCTGGTGCCTCTACGCCGGCACGCTTGGCCCGCATGATCCGTATTTCGTCCCGCAGCGCTATCTCGATCAGTATGCGATTGACGATATCGAGCTGCCGCCGAGCTTCTACGACCGCATGGAGGACAAGCCCGGCTTGTACCGCAAAACCCGCGGTCGCTTCGACCAGTTGACCGAGCGCGAGCATAAGGAGGCGATCCGCCACTACCTTGCGTTCTGCACGTACGAAGACGACTTGTTCGGACAGGTGTTGGACGAGCTGGAGCGCTCCGGCGAAGCGGCGAATACGCTGGTCTTGTATCTATCAGATCATGGCGATTATATGGCGGAGCACGGCTTATGGTGCAAGGGGCTCCCATGCTTCCGCGGCGCCTACCACATTCCGGCTGTCATCCGGTGGCCCGCCGAAGTGAAGGACCCGGGAAGGGTCGTTGACGAATTCGTCAATTTGGCGGACTTTGCGCCGACATTCCTGGAGGCGGCTTCCATTGAGACGGATCGCGTCTTCGCGGGCAGCAGTCTGATACCATTCATTCGGAACGATCGGCCGGAGGCTTGGCGGGAGGCCGTCTTTACGCAATCCAACGGCAACGAGCTATATGGCATCCAGCGCTCGATCATGACGAAGGAATGGAAATTCGTCTATAACGGCTTCGATTATGAAGAGCTCTACGACCTGCGAGAGGATCCTCACGAGACCTGCAATCGATTCGGGCAAGCGGAGTATGAGCCGGTGGTGCGCTCGCTCTCCGAACAACTGTGGTCCTTCGCGAGGAAGGTTGACGATGTGTGCATTAATCCGTATGTGATGGTTGCCTTGGCGCCGTATGGCCCAGGCGTGGCGTTCGCGACGCATTCATAAGCTGGATTCGCTCGGCAACGGGGGACTGTTCGCAGTCTCCTGTTTTTTGATGATCCCCCCTTGTAAATGATGACCACCCGCTCATAAATTGATGATGCCAAGAAAAATTCCGCGATTTACACCGTATAAATTCCTCTCTTAGAATGGAGGCTGGATGAACCGATCCTGAAATGCAATCCAAATGAGAGGGAGGAAAAAGATGAAAGCGAATCCATTGAATCGGTTGATGAACGTCGTGGCGAGGGGGATGCTGTCCGTACTCGTCCTGCAATGCTGTATGCTCGGACTGCAGCTATTCGTCCATGCGCCCAGCGCGGCGGCCAGCTCGGGCGGCGGGAACCTGTTGCAAAACGGCGGATTCGAAGCCGGCACGAGCGGGTGGACGCCATGGGGACAGTCTGCCGAAATCACCGTGGATGAGGCCGTATATCAGGAAGGAGAGGCGTCGCTGAAGGTCGTATTGACGGACAAGACGGCAGGGGCGATTCAAAATGTTGGGGTACAAGGCGGTTCCATGTATCAGCTCGCATTCTGGTTAAAAATGGAGCCGCTAAACGAAAACGCGGAATTCTATGTGCGAACGACTTACGTTAGCAGCGACGGCAGCAAGGAAACGGTTCAATTGCCGGGCACCAGTCTGAGGGGAACGGAGGATTGGCGATTTGTGAAAACGCATTTCCAGGTTCCGGAGGATGCAATCCGCATGCAGCTTAATCCTTACTTCTCCTGGAAAGGCGCGTACTGGCTCGACGGACTCTCCCTGTCCGAATATATCCCGGTTACGGGAATCGCGCTGAATCCTGTCAGTCTCTCACTGGATACCGGCGACACGGCGCACATACAGGCGAATGTCACACCCGGCAATGCGACCGATCAGGAGATAACCTGGACGACCTCCAATCCGGACGTAGCGGTTGTCAATGGGGGTGTTGTGACCGCGCAGCAAAACGGGATCGCGCTCATTACAGCCTCCTCTGGAGAGGTGCGTGAGAGCTGCCTCGTGGTGATAGGCGGGTCCTATGAATTGGAGCAGGCGAGTCCGGACGTAACGACTGACGAGGACACGGCTGTTCAGGGGGCGCTGGAGCCATATAGCGAGGGAGGCGCCCCGTTGACGTATGAAATGCTGGCATGGCCCGAGCATGGAGAAGCCGTATTGGCCGAGAATGGGACATGGGTATACCGCCCAGACAGCAATATTAGCGGGACGGATGCGTTCACTGCGGCTTATTCCGACCAGGCCGGGGGCTTCGGCACGGTACAAGTCCAGCTCACGATCCTGCCTGTGAATGATGCGCCTCTGGCAGAGGACGCGCAGTTTACCTTGACCGAATTCGGGACGGTCAGCGGGCAGGTATATGCCGAGGATATTGAAGGGGATGCCCTATCCTACGCCATCGCGCAGGCCCCGGGGAAGGGCTCGGCGACCTTGCTGGAGGACGGACAGTGGACATTCATCTCAGAGGGCTCGGTCGGGAAGGACCAATTCCAGATCGATGTATCCGATTCGCAGGGCGGTCATACGCTGGTGGCAATCACCTTGTTCATCGGACCGTCAGGCGATACGGTAATGGCCGATCTGCGTCAGCAGCACGCTGTGGGCGAGCATCCGCGTCTCTTGGCAACGCGCGATGACTTCGACGCAATTCGCCAAAGGATTGCCTCGGACCCGGTGTTCCAGCAATGGTATGCGCAGATTGAGCAGAAAGCCGACGGCATGCTGCAAGATCCTTTGCCGGTATACGATACTTCACAGACGAACGGGAACGGCAATTTCCTTAACAGTGTCAGCAGGGTCGAATTGGATCGAATGCTGCATTGGGGCTTCATGTACCAGATGACCGGCGACAGCGTCTACGTGAACAGAGCCTGGCAGGACCTTCAGGTTACGAACGCGTTTGCCGATTGGAATCCGCCTCAATTTCTGGCTACGGCTGAATTGTCCTTCGCCTATGCGATTGCGTATGACTGGTTCTACGAGGCTTGGACCGAGCAGCAGAGAGAAGCGCTGTACTCGGCGATATCGGATCAGGCATTCGAGCCGGCGTTGAAGGTCTATCTGAAGCAGCCCGCCACGGGAATCGAACGAGGCTGGTTCAACTCGCCGAACAACAAGAACGCGGTTGTCAACAGTGCGCTGGCGATGTCAGCGCTGGCGATTGCCGATGAGGCGCCTGCCATTTCGAAGGAAATTATGGAGGCGGCGCTGCAATCCGTCCAGGAGCATCTGGACCAGTATGCGCCTGACGGGGCCTCGGCAGAAGGGCCGATGTATTGGAATTACGCGATGCAATATGCGGTGGATCTGTTCGCCTCGCTGGAGACCGCTCTTGGGAGCGACTACGGCTTTACGGACAAGGAAGGAATGGCGCAGGCCGGCTTCTATCCGTTGTATATGACGTCTCCGACGGGGAGCGTCTTTAATTACAGCGATGCCGATCCATCCGGTCTGTACAAGGACGAGAATTACTGGATAGCGAACCGTTACAATCTGCCTGTGCTTGGAGGCTTCACACTGCAAAATCCGAGAATCGGCGTGAAAGGCTTGCTATGGGCGAAGCCCGAGAACTACCTGACTCCGGAAGATGCCGGAATCGCCCTGGACAAGCATTTCGCAGGGGGGGAAGAAGTCGCCTCGATGCGAAGCACATGGGGGCACGACAATGCCCTGTTCGTCGGCGTGAAGGGTGGCGATAACCAGTCCAGTCACGGCGATCTGGATATCGGGTCGTTCGTGCTCGATGCGCTCGGCGTCAGATGGGCGATGGATCTCGGGGTACAGACCTATGGCTCCTCTGACTTGTGGAGCTTCGACGAAGAGGCGACCAGATGGACCTATTACAAAAAACGAGCGGAAGGCCACAACACGATCGTAGTGAATCCTGACGCGGGGGCAGACCAGGACCCTTATGCGGTATCAGGCATTACCCAATCCGTATACGGGCCGGAAGAAGCATATACGATCGTGGATCTGACGCCTGCCTACGGGGATCAGGTCTTGGCGGCCCAGCGAGGGGTGGCGCTGCTCGATCATCGGCGCCGGGTGCTGATTCAAGATGAGATCCAAACGCTGCAGCCCTCGGATATCTGGTGGTTCATGCATACTGCCGCATCCCAAGTGGACATCGGACAAGACGGTCGAACGGCTATCCTGAAGAAAGGAAACAAGCGGCTGCAGGTCCGGATACAGTCTCCGACGAATGCCGTGTTCAGCCTGATGGAGGCCGCACCGTTGCCGAGCTCGCCCAATCCGGCGGAGAATGACAGCATCGTGGGGATCAGCAAGCTGGCCATTCACTTGGAGGATGCCGTGAACCCGACGATTTCGGTTTCATTTACACCATATCTGGCGGGCTATGCGCCTGATCAACCGAATGAACCGGTTCTTCCACTGGAGGATTGGGCGATATCGAATCGATCAGCCGCCCGGCTTCAGTCGCTTCAACTGAATGGACAGACGCTGCCGAATTTCTCGTCGGATCAATTCGTGTATGAGGCGACACTTCCGGCAGGAGAGGATCAGCCGCCGCTTGTCACTGCCGCACCACAGTCAGCGGGAGACCAGGTGACGATTACGCAGGCAGAAGGCTTGCCGGGGACTGCGGTCGTCCAGGTCATCCCTGCGGATCCGGACGAGGACGAGACGCGCTATTACGTGTCCTTCAAGCGGGAAATTCAAATCGGCGTGCCTGCATCGGCAACCGCGTGGACGGTCGTGCAGGCCATTGCCAGCGATGCGCAATACGCTGAGGGCCACATTCCCGAAAATGTCGTGGACGGCAATCTGGCAACGCGCTGGTCCGCAAGCGGGAACGGCCAATGGATTCAGCTCGATCTGGGACAGGAGCGCGTCGTCAATGCGCTCAGCACAGCGTGGCTCAGCGGAGATGTCCGCAAGACATGGTTCGATATTCAGATTTCGCAGGATGCCGTCACCTGGCAGACGGTGTACGAGGGAGAGAGCAGCGGCCGATCCGCGGATGCCGAACTGTACACGTTCGATGAGGCTTGTGCCAGATATATCCGCATTATCGGCTATGGGAATAGCGTGAACACCTGGAACAGCATCAAGGAGCTGGCTGTCTATCAGTTGCAATAGATGCCGAGAACATCGGGGGAGGTAGGGGGAGGAATACGAGTGAATCATCGACCGCATGTTGTGATCATCATGGCCGACCAGTTGCGAGAAGATGTCCTGTCGCCGGAGATTACGCCGCATATTTCCCGACTTTTTTCGGAAAGCTTTCGCTTTCGGCGCGCCTATTGCGCTTCGCCGTTATGCGTGCCGGCTCGAGGCTCGTTTTTTACCGGGCGCTATCCGAATGAGACAGGCTGTGTCATCAATCCCTGGACATTGGCGGAGAAGGGGCATGGACTCGTGGCGTCCGGCATCCCGAATTTATATCAGCATCTAGAAGAGAATTGGGATAGCCGGCATGTCGGCAAGCAGCACTTCCTGACAGTTGACGCCATTGACCGCTTGGCGAATTCGCCCACCAAGTGGAGGAACAGCGAAGAAGAATACGGGCCTTTCTTACGTGAGCATGGCAGGCGCGCTCCGGGAGGCGAGCGGTTCCGGGGCATCGTGCCGGAAATGGCGTTCGGGACAACCACAAGGCTAAAGAAATATTCGATACCGGCCACAGGGTGCTATGAAGAAGGCATTGATTATTTCTTCGACGGCTATATTCTGAATACGGCCGTGGAAGCCATTCGCGACCGGGACAGGAGCCGACCGTTGCTGCTCAACGCCATGTTCCTGGCTCCCCATCCGCCGCTGGACATTCCGGAGCCCTGGTATTCCAAATTCAGACGGAAAGAAATTGTTCTTCCGGAAAATGTCGGGCGTTGGTCGGCCAAGCAGTCGCCGCTGCAGCTATATAATCTGACCGGCGCTATCGGCAGCCGATATACGAGAGAAGATTGGGGCGAGATTTGGAAGACGTATCTTGGCCTAGTCTCGTTGCTGGATGATTGCGTAGGCCGGCTTGTGGAAGAATTGAAGCGGCAGGCTATGTACGACGATACCCTGATCGTATTCACGAGCGATCATGGAGAAATGCTGGGCTCCCACGGATTATGGCAAAAAATGTGCATGTACGAGGAGGCCACGCGCGTTCCGCTCGGCATCAAGTTTCCGCGAGAAGATCGCAGCCGGTATGGCGATCGCGGTTCGGATGAGCCGGTGAGCGCAATCGATGTGTTTCCTACCCTGTGCGACTATCTCGGCGCGCCGATTCCCGAGGGGGTTTCGGGAAAGTCACTGATGCCTGTCGTGAATGGAAGCTCGCGCTCCGAACCCCGGAATGTGTATATTCAATTCGACGGCAACGGCGCAAGAGGCAACTTTCAACGATGCCTTGTACAAGGCTGCGACAAATTAATTGTCGATTGGTTCAAGGATGAGATATTCCTTGAGCTGTATGACCTGTCGAACGATCCTATGGAGCAGGAGAATCTGATTTTCGAGGTCGGCAGGCGGGAATTGGCCGCGCGACTATTGGTTGACTTAACCGCGCATATGGAGCGCACGGGCGATTTGCTCCGGTTGCCGACGAATCTATACGATAGCTTTATCAATCAGTATGGCCCGTTCTATAGCAACAAATAAAGAGATTTAAACCAGTCGGGATCTCCATTATGCGGAGGTCCCGACTGGTTTTGATGATCTTTTCCAAAAAAGATGATTTACGAGAGCGACTCGTTTCCGCTAGTGTTAAACTAAGCGGGTTGATTGGATGACCGGATCGACAAAATAGAGATTAGCCGTATCAGGGGGATGTGGGCATCGTGATGAATAAAAAATTTTGGCTATTGTTCCGAAATCAAAGCGTGACACTAAAATGGTCGATCTCGTATCTGATTGTTCTCATTATTCCAATCGTATTTGCGCTCTATTTGTATCAAGATTCCGAGAAAATCGTCAGGGAGCAGATGAACGAATCGAGTGCCATGATTCTGAAGGAAATGAAGGATACCTTCGACAGTCAGTTGAATGAGATGGAAAAGCTGGCGACCCAAGTCGCTTTTAATCCCAAAATCCAGATGCTGGTCAGCAAACAAGCATCCTTAAGTCCCGGGGACGAGTATATGCTTCTGGAGCTCCTGGATGATTTTAAAATGTATAAAACGGCCAATTCCATGGTGGAAGATTTTTTTGTTTATTTTCATCATCTGGATCTCGTCCTCTCTTCCAATAACCGATACAGGAGCACGCTCATTCCGGTCTTTCTGAATGATTTGGATCTCGATGCCAAGAAGTGGGGCGACCTGATCGGGTCTGCCCGGTCCGGATACGAGGCGCTCGAGAAAACGGATGGAAGCCCATTCATTTTCTACAAGCAAAGCTTGCCGTTCAGGCAGAGGAGCGAGACCGATGTCACCATTGCCACGGTGCTGGACAACAAGAGCGTCCAGTCATATTTCGAATATTTTCAGGAAACCTACAACGGAATTGTCTATATTCTGAATGAACAGAACAGAACCATGCTGTCCTCCGAATCGAAGCCGCTACCCTTCGAGGCTGCTCAACTCATGTCGGATACGAAGACCTTTTACACCGATCATTATGCAGTATCGTATATCAAATCCAACAATACCCCGTTTACCTATGTCAGTGTCATTCCCGAGAGCGTATTCAAGCAAAAGCTGCGAGCGATTAACAAAACCGCAATGATCGGTCTCGGCTTGTCGATTGTCCTGGGCCTGCTGATGGTAGGCTGGCTGGTGCGCAAGCAATATAAGCCAGTCCGAAGCATCATGTCTTTGTTGGCGAAAAACAAGCAAACGGGAAGAGAAGGCCCGGACAACGAGTGGGAGTTGATCGAGTCGATGCTAGGTGAGACCCTGCAGGAGAATCTGGCTGCGAATCAGCGTCTGCACCGGCAGAGGAAGGTCATAGAATCTCATCTGTTCGAACGTGTAATTAAGGGACGGCTCGACAACAAGGAGATGCTGGAGGATGTCCTCAGCGGGATGGATTTCGAGCTCGTGTCGGAGGACTTTATGATCTTCGTAATGTATGTCGAGGACTACGAGCTGGATCTTGGCGGCGACCAAGAGGATGGCGACCGGGACTGGGCGCTGGTGCGGCTGATTCTCAGCAACATTACGGGGGAGTGGCTGAGCCCGGTGTGCCGGCAGATGACGTTTGAAGTTGGCGACTTGCTGGTGGGACTCATCAATGTGGCGCCAAGCCGCGAAGGGCTTGCCGCCAATGGCAGGGATCAGATTATCGCGAAGCTGAAGGAGTCGCATAAATTTATTCAGACACGCTTTCGCATCCAATATTCCGTATCGTACAGCGGACTTCATCAGACCGTGCTAAGTATTCCAGGCGCTTACGAAGAAGCGATGCAGGCCATGGAATACAAATTCTTACTGGGCCACTCGCAAATGATCGACTTTGAGAGCTTTAAAACATCCGAGCCCGATTATTTTTACTCGCTTGAGCAGGAGCAATGGCTCGTCAATTATATCAAGGCAGGCGATTACGAGAGCGCCAAAAAGCTGGTCAACCAACTGGTGGGATTGTTCAGCTCGGCCGATAATGTTTCGATTGAAGTGGTGAAATGCTTTATGTTTGACATTACCTCCACCATTATCAAGGCAACAACGGAGATTCAAATGAACAAAGAGGAGCTTGTGAATCGAACGGTTAACGATCTCATTCATTGCCGGACGATTGTGGATATGCAAGCTCAATTGCTTCAATTACTCAAGCAAATGACCGATTTTATTCAAGATAGAAAATCGGGCGGCGACGAAGAACTGAAAAATCGGGTGCTGTCCTTCATTGAGGAGCGGTATGCCGACAATGAGCTGAGCGTATCGTCCATAGCAGAGTACTTTCATAAGGATCCTGTGTATTTGTCGAAATATTTTCGGAAATATCACGAGGCCGGTATTCTGGACGCCATTCATCGGGTGCGGCTGCAGGCGGCCAAGTCCCGGCTGCTCGGATCCGACAAGACCATCAAGGAAATTGCGAATGAAATCGGTTTTTACAACAGCAATGCATTTATCCGCACATTCAAAAAATATGAAGGCATTACGCCCGGGAAGTACAGGGAGAGCCATGAATGAACACGAATCGGGTAAATTGCGATCATGTCCAATGTTGATGATGCCCGATAACTGTTTTTGGTGATAAACCGAGGAATTGAAGATTTACCGAAGGGGATCGGTTCTCCTACACTTAGACATGAACCTGCCAGATGTTCGATCTTTCACAAGGAGGCAATTTTCAAATGGGGATGAAAAACAGAAACAGAGCGCTTCGGATGGCATCGGCGTTGCTGATGGCGACTGCAATCGCCGGATGCAGCAGCAATAATGACGCGGGTCCTGGAACCCGTGATTCGAATCATGGCAACAATGCCGCATCGAATGCAGCGTCTTCGGGTCAAGGCGACAATCAACAAGCGATTGCGCTCACATACTGGGCGCCGCTTCCGGCCGATGTTGGAACTGTCGTAAAGAACTTCAATGAGATTACCATGTACAAGGTCAGAAATGAAGAAAGTCACGTAAATGTAAAATTTGAGCATCCGGCTGCGGGAAGCGAGGATGAGCAATTCAATCTGATGATGGCCAGTCAGGAGCTGCCGGATGTGATTGAATATGACTTTTTGAATAAATATCCCGGTGGACCGGATAAAGCGATCGAAGACGGCGTGATTATTCCATTGAACGATTTGATCGACGAATATGCCCCCAATCTCAAGTCATACTTGGAGGAGCACCCGGATCACGCCAAGGAAATCAAAACCGATAGCGGAACGATCTATAACATCCCGTCGCTGTCCGATTCGACCTATCGTTCGTTTGGCGGTCCGATGATGCGCAAGGACTGGCTTGACGAATACCATTTGAGCCTTCCGGAAACGGTCGACGACTGGGAGAACATACTAACCGTGCTGAAGCAAGAGAAGGGGCTGGATGCGCCGTATGCGAAATTGCAATGGATGCCCGATGTCTTTGCCTGGGCTTATGGCATACAAGTTTTCGATGACCAGGGCTTCTATCAAAATAACGGGACGGTTTTGTACGGCCCTATGCAGCCGGAATACAAGGCGTACTTGACGAGAATGCATAGTTGGTATGAGGATGGATTGCTGGATCCGGACTTCTCCACGATCGATCAGAAAACGATGGACGCCAAAGTTTTGCAGGAAGAAGCTGCAGGGATTTACGGGTATATCGGCGGAGGGATGGGGCAATACAACCCGGCCGGGAAGGAAAAGAATGAGAATTTTAATTTGGTTGCGGTGCAATACCCGGTGTTGAAGCAAGGCGATGAGCCTCAATTTATCAATGCCGCGGCGATCTATCAGCCTGGAAATAGCGCCTATCTGACGTCGGCGAACGAAAATCCGGTCGAGACGGTCCAATGGTTCGATTACTGGTTTTCCGAGGAAGGACAATTGCTGAAAAGCTTTGGCGTAGAGGGACAAACCTATACGATGGTTGGCGATTATCCGACCTATACGGACGAGATTTTGGACAATCCCGAAGGCTTGTCGATTGCGCTTGCGATGTCCAAGCATATGAGAACCAACAAGCCGGCGCCGGGTATACAGAACCTCCCGGCCTATCTGGAGCAATATTATCAGATGGACCAGCAAAAAGAGGCTGTGCAAATATTCGGGAAATATGCGGACAATAACGTCCAAAACGCATTGCCGAAGGGACTGGTGCCGACGGCCGACGAAGCGAAGGAAATGGCGAAACTCAATGCCAATATTCAAACGTACGTGAAAGAAATGTACACCAAGTTCATCATGGGCGCCGAATCGTTGGACAGGTTCGATGAATACTTGGCGACACTGAATCAATTGGACGTGGATCGACTGACTGAATTGAAACAGAATCAATTGGATCGTTATCAAGTGCGATAATCGAGCGATACGGCGAAAGAAGCGCTTGGGCGCTTCTTTCAACCGTCAGCCAACAGAAAGGTGATTCAATGATGAGGGAATCGATAGGTTCGAGCTTGCGAAAGGATATGATTCGGAACAAAGCCATTTACTTGATGCTGTTCCCGGTTATTGCTTTCTACGTCATATTTGAGTACGGACCGATGTACGGCGCGGTTATTGCATTCAAGGATTTTAATGTCGGCAGAGGCATTTGGGGAAGCGAATGGGTGGGGGTTAGTCATTTTAACGACTTCTTTTCCAGTATCTATTTTTGGCGCGTGATGAAGAATACGTTTGTTATTAATTTTTATTTGCTGATTTTTGCGTTTCCGGCCCCGATTCTACTGGCCTTGTTGCTCAATGAAGTCACGTCCAATCCATTCAAACGAACGGTGCAGAGCATTACCTATCTGCCTCATTTTATCTCCGTCGTCGTTGTGGTGGGGATGATTGTGCAGTTTACCGAGCGCAATGGATTTATTACGCAATTATTATCGCATTTCGGCGGTTCGAGCCAGGCTTCGCTGTTGGCCTTTCCCGAAAATTTTCGCGCTATATTCGTCGCATCCGAAATCTGGCAGCAGATTGGTTGGGGATCGATCGTTTATTTGGCCGCTCTGAGCGGGATAAGCACTGAACAATATGAAGCGGCAACCATTGACGGAGCCGGGCGCTGGAAGAAGGCGCTGCATGTGACTATTCCGGGCATAATGCCGATCATCGTCATCATGTTCATTTTAAATATGGGGAAATTTATGACGATTGGATTTGAAAAAATAGTTTTGATGTATAATCCGAACACGTATGAGACGGCGGATGTCATCAACACTTATGTATACCGGGTAGGCTTGAGCGGCAGCTTCGAATTCAGCTATGCCACCGCAGTTGGATTATTCCAGTCGGCCTTGAACTTTGCGTTGCTCATCTTGGCCAACTGGATCAGCCGCAAGGTGAACGAAACGAGCTTATGGTAGGAGGGAACACGATGGCATCACGCCATGACAGCAAGGGAGAACGACTATTTGATGTTTTCAATTATGTAGGGTTGTCCATCTTGATCCTGGCTTGCTTGTATCCTTTTGCTTATGTGGTGTTTGCTTCTTTGAGCGAGGCGAATGCATTCATGGCGCATTCAGGGATCTTGCTGCATCCGTTAGGGTTGGATTTTTCTTCTTACAAGGCGGTCTTCTCCAATCCGAATATCCTGCAAGGCTACCGGAACACGTTAATTATCGTGGTAGGCGGCACGGCCCTGAATCTGGCGCTGACCTCGCTGGGGGCGTATGGCTTGTCACGAAAGAATGTGAAGCTGGCTACGCCGATCATGCTTGGCATTGTCTTTACCATGTTCTTCTCGGGCGGCATCATCCCCGTCTTTTTGCTCGTCACCAAGACGCTCCATCTGGGCGACAATCTGCTCGCGCTGATTTTACCGACGGCCATTAATACATGGAATCTGATCATTATGCGCACTTCCTTTGCCGCCATACCGGAGGAACTGATTGAGAGCGCCAGGATTGACGGCGCCAGCGAGCCGTTCATTTTGGCTCGGATTGTGCTGCCGTTGTCGATGTCGGTCATTTCGGTCATGCTTTTGTTTTATGGCGTGCAGCATTGGAATGCCTGGTTCCAGGCCGTTATTTTTTTGAGAGACCGCGAGTTGTATCCGGTGCAATTAATTTTAAGAGAAATCCTCATTCAGAACAACACATCAGCGATGTCGCAGGGGGCGGGAAGCGGGTCGGATACGTATTCGATTGGCGAAACGATCAAGTATGCGACAGTCATCGTCACGACGCTTCCCATTTTGTTCATCTACCCTTTTCTTCAAAAATATTTTGTCAAAGGCGTCATGATCGGGGCCATCAAGGGATGAGGGATCTACCCCAGCCGATCCATCGCATCCAGCAGCCAATGGCTGCGAAACATGAGTGCGCGCTCGTAGCCGGCCAATAGGCCTGCGCCTACGATCGCATAATTGACCGGAGCCGGGAGGGAGATCGGAGATTCGAACCGGCCCAGGTTGTCGGCCACCCAAGGAATCTCGGTGATCGTTTCGAGAAGCTGAGGCGCGTTCACAGCAAAGGATGCGAGCAAGGTGAAGATGGCCGCGCCCCCGATCAACGCACTGAATGTTGACGATATCGAGATGGAATAAGGAGCGGGTGAACAGATGCCACCATCGGTAGGCTTTTAATGGATGGCCGTCGCCCGCTTTTACTTTTTTTATTCGCAGCGCACGTTTGCCGCGGCCAATCAGGCCAGGCATGGACATTCCTTCCTTTCCTCATACAGACCCGATTTATCGAATTCGAATATCACCGGAATCGGTCCGCACCTTAATCCTATCCATCGTTGCTTGCGGCGCATCGGGAGCCGCAATGCGCCCGGAAGCCGTCTGCAGGTCGAAGAATCCGCCGAACGCCGGGTCCGCCGACAAGGTCACATTCCCCTTACGTGAGACGAGGTTCAGGTCGTCGGAATTTTCAGAACGGTATGTAATTCATCTTTCCCTTGAATTTCGACCAGATAATAAGGGACATTGTCCGGCGTGCGGGCATTAAAAACAATTTCCAGCATGGCGTTGTAAGCCTGGCGATGGCTACGGTGGTAAGCCAGGCTTGCTTCAATAAAGACAATGAGCTTCCTCAAGCAGGTCCGCCCGCGTCCACCTGTTCCTTGATAAAGGCGCGCTCGCGCTCCACCAGTTACATTAACGTCGTTTTCATCAGGTCTCCCTTGCCGGAAAAATGATACGAGATCAAACCTGTGCTGATTTGCGCCTGATGCAATGCTTCAAGGTATTTATTCACAACAGTTCTCGTGAATTTCAATTCAACTCTAGATCGAGCCTGTTAATCAACAACTTATCAACAAAATGATTAGAGATATCAACAGAATATCCACATGATAAAGAGGGTTATTCCCAATCTTGTACACATATGATTCTTATCCAAATAAATTGACATTCTCACTACTCTGTGATACTTTATACATGTAGTAAGTATTGCTTGGTACCAGAAAAGAATCATTATCGAACGCAATCGCAGAGGTGAGTAGGATTTGGAAAACTTAACGGAAATGCTCAAAGGCGTGCTTGAGGGATGCGTGCTGGAGTTGATCAGCCGCCAGGAAACGTATGGCTATGAAATTACGCGGCGTCTGAATGCGCTCGGCTTCGCTGATGTGGTGGAGGGCACAGTATACACCATTCTGATTCGGCTTGAAAGGAACAAACTGGTGGAAACGACGAAAAAGCCATCGGAAATGGGGCCGCCGCGGAAGTTTTTTGCGATCAACGACGCCGGGCGCGAGGAGCTTCAAAAGTTCTGGGAAAGATGGACGTTTCTGTCCTCCAAAATGAACGATATAAAGGAGCGAAAAGCATGAAGCTGTGGGAGGAACTCACAGGCAGCGATATGACGGCGGCTTTCAAAGCATTCGAAGCGCGCGTAAAAACGCTGCCGGCGGATTATCAAGCGGCCTGGAATGAAATCAATGCCAACCTGTGGCCGCATTCCGATTTTACCGGTCGCAATCTCATGCCCATTCTGGAAGGGGTGCTCGGGCTGCTTGAGGAGACGGCGGCGGACGGTCAGCGGGCCCAGGAGGTATTGGGGGACGATATCAAAGGCTTTTGCAGGGCATTGGTTGGCGAAGACGGCGCCAAGTCCGTTCGCGACAAGTGGCGCAAGCAGCTTAATGAAGCCATTGCAAAAAAGTTGGGCGAATAGGAGGGGTAAAAATGAACCTGCGCGGACACATAGAAGGCAAAAAAGCATGGCGTGCGCACATGGCGCGTGTCAAGGCACTCCCACAGGATTATCAGATTGTGTATCGGGAAATCCAAAAGTACTTCTTTAAGGTCGGCCCTGTGGAACTGACGGAAGGGACCGGCTTGCTCGCGGGGCTGGTCGACCTCTTTGAGGAGGGGGCGGCAAGAGGCGATAAGGTGCTCGATGTGACAGGCAAGGACGTGGCGGCGTTCTGCGACGACCTCATTAAAGACTCCAAAACATATGCCGACTTGTATCAAGAATCAATTGACCGGACCTGAGCGATACTCCAGTCGTGGGAGCTGCGCCCCGCACTCCTTCACTTGAAAACAGCATGCCGACCTGCCGGGCCACCCCCTTCCGGCGGATCAGGCATGCTGTTTGCCGATCCATCACCCCATTACAATTACGCCTGCAATTGGCATACTGCAGCAACACGCCTTCACCTCTTCAATACCTCTTTATTCAATTCTCCCGGCGATGTGGTCTGGTTTCCGCCCGGCGAGAAACATTGGCACGGCGCTTCACCGACAACCTCGATGACGCACACGGCCATTCAGGAGCGTCTTGACGGTAAGGGCGTGGAATGGTTGGAGCAGGTCAGCGACGAAGAATACCAAGGGTAACCGACCCGCTCAGAACGAACAGACAATCGGGCTTTAGCACAGAATAACGCCTAGTCCCTTACGCGACGCCCCGCCTCGGCTGAAGCCTAGGCGGGGCGTCGACCTGTCCTGATCCCGTCGCTCCCTTGGTGCGTCTCGCGAATATGGTATAATGAGCGATAGTGCAGATTGACGATATGGGCCCGAGCCGGACGATGCGGGCCGTGGAAAGGGGCATTGCGATGAATGAAGTCGTATTGAGACGCAACAATGTGAACGTGACAGGAGCAGGCGAGCAAACGATGCTCTTCGCGCCCGGCTTCGGCTGCGATCAGAATATGTGGCGCTTCGTGGCGCCGGCCTTTGAGGCCGAATATCGGGTCGTACGGTTCGATTATGTCGGGACCGGGCGCTCGGACAAAAGCGCCTACACCGCAGAGCGGTACCAATCGCTGGACGGCTATGTGCAGGATGTGCTGGACATCTGCGAGGCGCTGCACATCGAGAATGCGATCCTCGTCGGCCACTCCGTCGGCGCTATGGTCGGGCTCTTGGCCTCGCTCCGGGCGGACTGCTTCCGTCATCTGGTGCTGCTCGGGCCTTCTCCGCGCTATATCAACGACGGAACGGATTATATTGGGGGCTTCGAGCGCGAGGATATCGAGCAGTTGCTTGAATTGATGGAGCGCAATCATGTCGATTGGGCAGATTACCTCGCGCCGCTGGTGATGGGCAATCCGGAGCGGCCGGAGCTGGCGCGCGAGCTGGGGCACAGCTTCTGTTCGCTCGATCCGCAGATCGCCCGGCAGTTTGCGCGCGCGACATTCATGTCGGACAATCGCGCCGATCTGGCCCGGGTCACGGTGCCGAGCCTGATCCTGCAGAGCAGTCAGGACTTGATTACGCCGCTCGAGGTCGGGGCCTACGTACACGACCAGCTCCGGGGCAGCGAGCTGCAATTTATGGAAGCGACCGGTCATTGCCCCCACGTCAGTCATCCCGAAGAGACGTCCCGATTGATCCGGACCTATCTGAATGCTTCCTGATGGAAGCGCCAAGGAGATCGCAGCGAATATGACACAAGGGCAGCAACGATTGACGCTATCCGAGGAGTGCGACATTATCGAGGTGGACGAAGCCCTCGCCGGTACGCTCGGCTACACCTACCAGGGCCTGATTGGCTGTCAATTCGAATCGATTCTGACCAAGGCCGCCAGCGTGCTTTTTCACTTGAGCATGCTGCCGCGCCTGCGGATCGACGGCAAGGTGGAGCGGATGCATCTCGCCCTGCGCACGACGGAGGGTCGGGTGCTGCAGGCGCGCGTGCAGGCCGCGCGCCTGCACGCGGCGGAACAAAGGGGGCTCGCCGCCCGGTCGGCATACCATCTCGCGCTCGACCTGTCGGAATGAAGAACCAGAACTTACGGTGCGTCTTCCATGGCCGCTTTCTTGCGATAGGCCGATGGAGACAAGCCGTATTTTTTTTGAAGAGCGTGGAAAAATACGTCGCGTTGTACATCCCGACCGATTCGCTGATCTTGGCGTCGACGTCGACGACTTGCTGCTGAATACGGCCGGGGGAGTGCCCTTTTGAAAATAGATGTGCTTATGATTCATTCGCTACTCGGGAATTTCCTCCTTTTGGCTCGCGATATAAGTCTTCTTTCTGAAATCGTTTGGCGTCATGTGAAAATGTTTTTTGAAGAAGCGAATAAAGCTCTGTACCGTGTTGTACCCCGTTGAATTGGAAATGTCTTGAATCTTCATGTCGGTCGATACCAATAATTCCATGGCTCGTTGCATCCGCAACTGGGTGACATATTCGAAAATGGTGGCTCCCGTTTGGGCTTTGAAGATCGTACCCAGATAGCGGGGGGAAAGGAAAACGACTCGTGAAATATCCTCCAGTGAAATGTCTTTGCAGTAATGCGCCCGAATAAAGGCCTTTGTCTGCTCGATCAGGTCGGAATGATGCTGGGTATTGGCATTATCCAGCAAGACGGTGCTTTCTTCCATCAACGTTTTCACGAACCCATCCAGCTCTTCAATCGTTTCCGAACGCTGGATGCTCTGGAATATGCGCTCCTTGCTGAGGGAGCTGGATTTCAAATCGACTCGGAACTCCATTAATACCGAGATGATTTGCGAACAGATTTGGAAATGGATATAACGAATATAGTCGATATGTTCCATCTGCCCGATCATGCTTTGCGTAATGTGATCAAAGGCCCGCGCAGCCTCTTTAAAATTGCGCTCTTGAATGCGTTGCAGCAGCTTCTCTATTTGTTTATTGTCCACAAAGAGATCTTGTTTGTCTTGCGTGAGCGGCATATTGTAGATGATTTCATTCTTGCCGATAAAAAATTTGTGGTCGAGTAGCCGCAGCGCATGTCTGTAGCTCGCCGGAATGTCAGCGATTTCCGAGAAGGGTTGGCTAAGCGCCAAAGTCAATTCGAAACCCTCGTTGTTTAAGCTGGTTTTGAGCTCGCAAAGTTCACTGTGCAAGGCTTCTACAGGCAAGTCTGTGTTGAACAACAGCATCGTTCTTTTATCGCCGAGTTCGAATCGCAAGCAATGCATGTAACCCTTACGTTCTGTAAAATAATCGCTCAATTTCTCTCTTACCGTATCGTTGATTTGAATGTTTTCAAAATCAATAGCCGCCATCGCAAAGCTGTTGCTGGACAGATCGAAGTTCAGCGTTCGGCATATAGCAGTAAACTGCTCCCGGTTTAAGCTGCCTTTCGACAACAAATCATGCAGGGAATATTTTTGCAGGAAGGGAAAGGCCACTTTATATTTGTCGGTTATTTGACTGTTCTCTTCATGCATGTGGGCAATCGCGGTTTCAATCATCTGATATTCGTTCTTGTATTGCGGCGCGGCGCCCTGTCCCAGGTATTTCCGCGTGCTTATAGCGAGCCGGGATAGCGGTCGGTAGAGGATGCCCGAGAACATGAATGCCAGTAGTAGCGACAAGCCGAATACGATGGACATAGAGGCGATGATGGTCTTTCTCAGCAGCAGGGCAGGCTGGACAAGTTGATCGTAAGGCTGGACAAAGTGAAAATTAATATCCATTTTATCGGAGGTTTCCTGAGTCATGTAGAAGGGCGTGTTATCAAGGTCTAGCACGCCCTCGTCGGCATCCAGCTTCCCGGAAAGCAGGATTTCCCCTAACGCATAGGTCTGTGGTAATTGATTCGCCAACGCCTCGCTCACATAGATCAGTCGCCCGGCACGATCTGTGAGCATGATTTCGTACATAGCCAGTTCATCAAAGAACAGCTTATAGTTCACATTGAACACCAACAAGCCGATGGAAGAGCTGGAAGGCAGTGAGAAGGATTTGATGAAGGTAATGACATCCTGATCCTGCAGCTTGCGGTGTATCATCTTGAACGAAGGATTCATATTCTGAGCCAGCGTCAAAGCCTCTTGATCCTTGAAATCCTCCTTGGTATATTTCGTCTCGGCAATGACATAGGGGTGAATATTGTCGAAAAAGTAGATCGATTCCATCTCATGATTCGTACTCAATGTGGCGGTGAACATGCTAGCCAAATTTGCCATCAAGAACGAGTGCTTTACCGTGAGTTCATTACTGTCCATAAGCTGCCAGATCGCGTCCTGCCCGATAAACCGAAAAGCGGACTGTTCGATCTCGTTTATTTTTTGTTCGTATTGCATTTTTTTCTCGCGCAACACTTTTTTGTTGGATTGGCTGATTTGCTGCAAACTGTGAGAGGTAGATTGATCGATTGTCAACATGCCAATCAGAAGCACAGGCAGACCGATGCCCAGAGAGAAAACGCTGAATATTTTAATGAATACAGAATATTTTGCTTTCTGTAAGATTCTCTTTATCTTGATGTCTTCTCTCATCCGAATTCGATACCCCCTACAACTGATATAAGCGCTTACAATTATAAAAAATTATATCATAATCAAAGTTTAAATAAATCGGAAAGACTAAATACTTTGTACGAAGTGTTAAAATAGTACTATTTTATAATTGAACTTTCGCTACAACAAACGCTTGTTTTCCCTGATTCATTCCTAACCAAGCCCCAATATGATTTTGTGGAGAGAATCGAACGGATTCATTGTTTACAGCATAAAGGGTGGCGGATACTCTGAATGTGCGCAAAATATTTCCTGGGAAGTATGCGTTTCAACCAACCGAAGGGGTGAAATGGTTTTGAAGACGAAGATGTTGTGGCGGTTTAAATTTGTTGTGGTAGCGGCACTAATCATGGTGTGGCTTGGCGGTTGCAGCGGGGAAGAGAACACGAAGAACAATCAGGGGGCACAGTCGAACCAGTCAGGTGAACAAAACAATCACGGTGATAACGTTGCGACAACTGGAGAGCCGGACGAGTTGACGATTTACGCATACAATGACGGAATTGGATTGAATGATGGCGCGATCAAGTATATCGAGGAGAAAACCAATACCAAGCTGAATATCACAACAGGTATCGGTGAGGAGATGGAGAGCAAGCTGAATGTCATGCTGGCCTCCGGGGACATCCCGGATATCATTCAATATCAGACAGACGAAACGGAGCTGAAATATGCGGGGTCGGGCATTCTGCTGCCGCTCAATGAATATTTCGACAAGGCGCCTCAGCTTGAGGCAAGCCGATCGGAGGAAGTCTGGCAGGCCATGACACATGCAGACGGAAATATCTACACCGTCGGCATTCAGACGCCGTCTGTCCATTTCGTCACCATGTACCGCAAGGATTGGCTGGACAAATTGAAGCTGGAGGTACCGACTACAATCGATGAATACTATGCCGTGGCCGATGCGGTCTCCAATGGAGATCCGGACGGCAACGGCAAGAAAGACACGTACGCCTTTGGCGCTTCCGGTGAACTAGGGAGGTACTTCGATCATGTATTCGGGGCGTTCGGTGTGCTGCCGGATTACTGGATGGAACGAGATGGCCGGATCGTCAATGGCACGGTGCAGCCCGAAGCGAAAGAGGCGCTGCTGTTCCTGAATAAAATGTATGAAAACGGTTTAATTGACCCGGAATTTATCACGGATGACGGGAACCGCAACAAAAACAAGTTCAAAGCAGGCGTCTATGGGGCTCAAGCCAACTTCATCTGGGTGTTCGACAGTAACAACCTGAATAATTATTATACACCGTTCAAAGAAGCAAATCCGAATGGAGAATGGATTGAGGGGCCGGTTCTTAAAGGACCGGGTACTGAAAGCGTGGGTATGCGCATGTTAAGTCAAAGAGGCTGGCTTAAAACATCGATCACCAAGGATAGCAAAAACATAGATGCAGCGCTGCGGCTTCTGGACTGGCTGGCTTCGGAGGAAGGCAACAGGTTTGTTAACTATGGACTCGAAGGCGAGCATTACCAAGTAGATGAGAAGGGGATCATAAAGAAAACCGTCGAGGTCGAGGAAGCCAAGAAGTATGGCATCGACAAATTCGTACTGGCCAAGAGCGTATCGTTTGATACAGCGACACCGAGATTTCTGGAAGTAAAGGACTTCACGGAGAAGAATGCATTAAGCGAACCGGCGGACGGCATTCTGGTACCGGAAATCGGAAAGTTCGGCAAAGATCTGAAAGCCTATACAAATACAGAGTATCTCAAGATGATTGTTGGAGAAATGGATATTGATAAAGAATTCGATAAATTTGTTCAGGAATGGAACGATCGAGGCGGCAAGGAATTTACAGATGCTTTGAATGCCGCTTATCAGGAACGCAAATAAAGCAGAGCAATCCGGGAAAGGCATTGTAAATCCGACACTGCCTTTCCCGATTCACGTGGAGCATGATAAAGACTAATGGATTCCGGTGGTGAATGGTGTGCAACTTCAAGTAAAAATGACGAAAATGCTGCAACTGCTTTTAAGAGACAAGAACTTGTATTTCATGCTGCTTCCGGGATTGGTTTATTTTATTGTTTTTCGTTATTTTCCAATGGCTGGACTCATCATTGCTTTCAAAGATTATGATATCTTCAAAGGCATTCAGGACAGTCCATGGGTGGGACTCGATATATTTAGAGAAGTTTTCTCTTCCAGCGATTTTAAGGATATTCTGTTTAATACGTTGCTCATCAGTTTTTACAAGCTGATTTTCGGGTTTCCGGTGCCAATCCTTTTGGCTTTGCTGTTAAATGAAATCAGATTCCGTTTTTTTCAGCGCCTCAGCCAGACTATATTGTACTTGCCGCACTTTATCTCCTGGGTGGTGATCGGGGGGATTATGCTCACGTTGTTATCGCCAAACTACGGAATTGCCGGTGACATCATGCGTCTTTTTGGTGTGGAGCCGTTTAATCTGCTGGGCAGCCGGGACTACTTCCGAAGCATCCTGGTCGTGTCGGACATCTGGCGGAATGCCGGCTGGGGCACGATCATTTACCTGGCTGCACTCACCCAGGTGGATCCGACCTTGTACGAGGCAGCCGTGGTAGATGGCGCGAATAAATGGAAGCAAACATGGCACATTACCCTGCCGTCCATTGCTCCTGTCATTATCCTGCTGTTAATTCTGGATATCGGTCGGATCATGAATGTCGGCTTCGAACAAATTCTCATTTTGCAGAATCCGTTGGTTCGCGATATTAGCGATGTGTTTGAAACCTATGTCTATCGGGTGGGCATTCAGCGCGGAGAATATAGTTTTACAGCTGCCCTGGACTTTTTCAAATCGGTCGTTTCCGCCGTGCTCATCATCTCGGCGCATCGGATAAGCAAGCGGCTTGGACAGGAGGGACTGCTCTAATATGCAATTGCAAACCACCGGGAACAGGATATTCCAATATAGCAATGCGGTCCTGTTTGTCATTATAAGCATTGTAATGCTCTACCCCTTTTGGTATGTCGTGATGTTCTCGCTTAGCGACCCGTCCAACGTATCTGTAAATAATTTATATCTACTGCCCAATGGCTTTACGCTGGCTTCTTATCAAAATGTGCTGAAGAGTCCGTTAATTTTCTCCGGATTTGCCAATACACTGATTATCACTATAGTTGGTACGTTTATCAATCTGGGGTTGACTGCTCTGACAGCCTATCCGATCTCACGAAATCGGCTGGTCGGCCGAGTGTACTTGTTTGCTTTCATCATGTTTACGATGATCTTTCAAGGAGGCATTATTCCCACCTATCTGATCGTCCGTTCATTAGGACTGCTGGATACGCTGTGGGCCTTGATGCTGCCGCTCGCCATCAACGTTTACAATTTATTGATCATGATGAAGTTTTTTAAGAATATTCCCGACAGTCTTATCGAAGCCGCCTATATTGACGGCTGCAGTGATTGGGGCGTGTTCTTCCGAATTGTGTGCCGGATCTCCGGTCCGGTATTTGCCGTCATCGGACTGTTTTATGCCGTGCAGCACTGGAATGATTTTTTTCAAGGCATGCTTTACTTGAACAACCAGCAGTTATGGCCACTGCAAGTTGGACTTCGCAACCTGTTAATTGGAGGGCAAATGGCCGAGCAAATGGGGGCGATGGAAACGAACGTATCCTCGGAAAGCTTCAAGATGGCCTCGGTAGTCGTAACGGTTTTGCCGATTCTTCTGCTCTATCCGTTCCTGCAAAAGTTTTTTGTAAAAGGAATCATGCTGGGCTCGGTGAAAGGGTAAGCATATCGGTGAGAGGGGATAGACGATGAAAAAAATAATTGTGAACAATCATCGGGCCAGCTTTGTTGATACCGAGCGCCCGGTGCTCGAAAAGCAAAATCGCCTGCTGATTAAAGTCAGGTATTCAGCCGTCAGTCCGGGGACCGAATTAAAGCTGATCCATCAGGGCGGCAGTGATGGCAGAACATTGGGATACAGCGCTTCGGGTGAAGTCGTCGAGGCGGGAGACGAGGCAGCCGATTTTAAACAAGGCGATCTCGTTGCTTGTTATGGCGCGCCTTATGTGTATCATACGGAGTATTTATCCGTACCGTCTTCCCTTTGTGTGAAGTTGTCTTCGGACAGGTTTTTGCGTTCAGGCGCCTTGATCGGTCTGGGGGCGATTGCCGTGCACAGTGTGCGAAGGCTGGAGCTGCAATTCGGAGAAACGGTGTGGGTCATTGGACTGGGTCTGCTCGGTCAGTTGGTGGCACAGATTTGTCAATTGGCACACTACCGGGTCGTGGCCACGGATCCGCAGCCGAATCGGATCGAGCTTGCCAAAACGCTTGGCATAGAAGCGGCGTATTTATCTTCGGCTGCGGATCTTCAGCAGGTTTTGAACTCGTTTTCTCCCGGCGGGCTGGATGCCGTATCGCTCTGTCTGACCTCTTCCAATCCGACGATGGTGGATGACGCGCTGGAGCAGCTGGCTCTGCGGGGAAAAATTGTGCTGGTCGGCAATGTGCCGATGCACTTTGACCGCCAGTTGTTCTTCCGCAAGGAAGCGCAGCTGCTGGTGTCGCGGGCCGGCGGCCCCGGTCGGTACGACCCCCGGTATGAGGATGAGGGGATAGATTATCCGAAGCCATTCGTCCGCTGGACGGAGGGAAGAAATATGGAAGAATTTATCCGGCTGCTGGAGAAGGGGGCTTTGCAGGCAGAGCCGTATCTTACGCATGAATTTCCATTCCGAGAGGCAGAGCGGGCTTATCGGGAGCTGGAAGAAGGACAGGCCGCTATGCTCGGTGTGTTGTTTCGTTATGATTAAGGTTGGAATTATCGGCCTGGACAGCTCGCATCCCGTTTCCCTGAGCCGCTTGTTTCATTATGAGGAAGCGGAGTATTATGTTCCCGGAGCCAGGATCACAGCTGCCTTTGCCGGGGGAGATGGTTCGGAAACAAGTCGAAATAGACTGCGGCAGTTTACGCCAAAGTTAGTTGGTCAAGAGGGCGTGGAGCTGATGGATTCCCCTCAGGCGGTGGCGGAGAACTGTGACGCCTTGATCATCAGCGCGCTGGATGCAAGGCTGCATGAGCCGCTCTTCCGTACGATTGCGCCTTACCAGATACCGGTATTTATCGACAAGCCCATCGCCTTGACCAGGGAGGAGGCCAGTCGAATTTTTGACTATGCCGCTATGCATCGTACGCCTGTCATGAGCTGCTCGGCGAGGCGCTTCGATCCGCAGTTGACTGAGCTTGTAAAGAAGCACCAGGAGGCCTTTATCGGCGTGGACAGTTATGGGCCGCTCAGGGTGATCGATTCCATGGAGGGTTTGTTCTGGTACGGCATCCACGGCGTGGAGGCGATGTATACCGCGCTTGGCACCGGTTGCCGTGCCGTGCATGCATTCTGCAGCGCCGGTTCTGAACACTATATCGCCGAGTGGAACGATGGTAGAACCGCAAGCCTGCGACTGTACACGCATCGATCGCTCGACGCTGGAATGGTCGTGCACACGGAACAAGGCTCCATGCACCTCAATTTTGTTCATGCGCCTTATCCGATCTTATGGGGATTGGCGCGGCAACTGGTCCAATTTTTTTCCAGCGGGATCGCACCGGTTGATGAGATGGAAACACTTGAAATGCTCTCATTTATTGAAGCGGCAAATGCATGCCGAAGGCAAAACGCAAGTTACGGGATGAAGATTGAATAGGGGGTTGTCGGCATTGACTGTCAAAAAGAATATTATGTTGATCATGTGCGACCAACTGAGAGCTGACTTTCTGAGTTGTTATGGCGCTTCTTTCATCCAGACGCCCAATATTGATGCGTTGTGCAGCCACGGGGCGAGGTATACGCGGGCGATATCGCCTTCGCCGCTATGCGTGCCGGCACGCGCATCGTTGCTGACCGGTCTGAATGCCTTGTCCACCGGCGTGCTCTCCAACAATGAGTGGCTGAGACCGGATATGGAGCAATGCGGCGTAAAGACGTGGCCGAGCCTGCTTGCCGAGCACGGATATCATACGGAATCCATAGGGAAAATGCATTTTACACCGTGGGATACGGACCACGGGTTTCAACATCGCGTGATCTCCGAGGACAAGCGGCATATCCATGTGAAGGATGACTATTACGACTATCTTCAGCGGCATGGTCTGCGCAAGCTGCACGGGAATGAACATGAAGGCTACTTTGAGCATAAAGGAGCCGTGATCAGCAAGACCCCGCCCGAGCATCAAGTCGACCGTTGGGTCGGAGCGCAGACCAGGGCATTTCTTGAAGCGTCTTCCCGAGACAAGCCCTTTGCAGTCATGGTTGGATTCCCGGGTCCGCATTGTCCGTACGATCCGTCACTGGAGTTGGCCGGTCTCTTCGATCCTGCTACTATGCCGGACAGCATCCCCGAGACCGAAGAGAGCCGCACGTTGCGCGAGTACTTCATTCAAAAAAATCTTGCGCCATGGAATCAGGTAGATTACACCGATTTCCAGGAGCATCACAAAAAGAAAATTCGTGCCCATTATGCGGCGTTGGTTCACCAGATCGACCAGGAAGTGGGGGCGATCGTTGATACATTGAAATCGCAAGGACTCTACGAGAATACGGTGATCCTTTTTACCTCTGATCACGGCGACTTTATTGGCGACTTCGGTTTTGTAGGGAAGCATTTCTTCTTCGAACCAAGCATCAGCATCCCGCTGATTGTGCATCACCCCGATATAGAGGCATCGAGCGTGAATGGGAGTATTGTATCGCTGACAGATGTGAATGAAACGATACTCCAGATTGCCGGTGTATCGAGAAGCGGCCCCGCGCAGTCCGTCATGCTTCCGGGACTGCCTTTCGGAGAGAAGAGCGTCGTGCCTCGTGCGACCGTATTTGGCGCAACCGATGTCGGAGTGATGATCATGAATGAAGACTGGAAGTTGTCGCGTTACTACAATGGCATGGTGTCGTTGCATTCGATAAGCCGTGATCCTGGCGAGCAAAATAATTTGGCCTACAAGGCGGATACACTGGAGATTCAGCAGGCATTGGATCAACAGCTGACGGCTGAACTGATGGCATCCGTCCTCTGGGGACATCAAGAGAAGACGATTGTACGAGACGCGACTTATTTTAATAGGGGCTGGGCGCGCAAGTATCCTGTCAACGGATGAAGCTTACGGGAGGTCACAAGGAGATGAGAGAGCTGTACAAGCGCGGCGATGGAGCGGTTTGGGATCAACCCCGAGCATCTCGTTGCTTCTGGCGGCTCGGCAGGGGGACATGTGGCAATCGGAACCGCGTTGTTCCAAGCGCTGCTCTCAAGATAGATTGCATGTAAAGAAGACTTGAGAATGCGGCAAGTACGTAAGCATCGGATAAGAAAAGACCGCCCGGACAACGAAAACGTTGTCCGGGCACTTTGCAATGGGGGACGTACATGACGGAGCGCAGATACAGTGGTCTATCAAAGTAGCTCCACGGCGGGTTCACCGCGGTGGAACAGATCCGAATGTATAGTCCGCTTCATAAGTGGCAGCCTGTCCGAAACGCCGCACGAGCACGCCCCAGCGCAGCAGGTCGCTGCGGTGCTCATAGCCGCGGAACAGGTAGACTGTTGTGCCGGGCGCGCCAGCCATGCGCAGGGTGAGGCGGACGCCCTCGTGCGCCCAGCTGACGCTCCAGTCGTCGTCGATGCAGCAGGTAGACACATCCTGCATGAGCGGGTAGCCGTCCGCGTCACCCGGCGGGTCTACCGGCTTGAGCGGCAGTACGTGCGAGGGCTCTCCGCTGCAATGAAACAACCAGTCGAAGGAGTGCGTCTCCTCGGGCCGGTCGGATGCGGACGGCTGGGCAGTCGCGGCGGCGGCGGGATCTGTGACGCCGATATCGGCCGCGGGGGCGCCAGACGATGCAGCCCGCTCCGGATCGGCCGAGGCGCAGCGCTCCACGGTGAAGCGGTCGCGCAGCACGTCCTCCTCGAGCTGCAGCTCGCGTATATACGACCAGCCGGGATAGACGTTCTCCGCTCGGGCGATGCAGTGATTGGCCTCGGCGGCGAAATGCAGCATCTGCCCCGCCGGGCGCGGGCGCGGCTGGCTGCGCTTGTCGATCATCACCGTATTGTGCGCGATCGACAGGCGCTGCCAGTCGCGGAACAGATCGGAGGCGTAGCCGCTATTCGAGATGTCCCGCGACAGCAGCTGACCGTGCGCGAACAGCTCGAAGTGCATCACGTCAGCATGGGCATGCCCGTCGATGACGAAGCCGTACTTGAAGAATACGGTCGCGGTCCGATTCTCTAGCAGGACGTAATACAGATCCGGGTCGTAATGCGCGGTTCGCGGATGACCGAGCCATGCGGGCGCTACCTCGTGCTGCGCTGCTGCGGCACTCGCCTCGTCTGTCGGACGCCATCCATGGGTCACCCCGTCCAGCTCCGCCAACGCATGCGAGTGCGCAGGTGCTCGCCGGGCAGCCGGATCTCGAGACTCCGTCGCGCTGAGATCCCCAGCCGCCCCGCAGCGCGCGCTCGACTGCCGGGCATCGCGTCCGAACAGCAGCCGAGCCAGGCCCGCGCCCCGCAGCGCGCGCTGCCGCTCCTTCGGCGCCATCGCGTCGATCTCGTCGTAGCAGCGCGCGACGATCGCGTCCAGCTCGGGATCGGGCCGACCGGCGCGCATCCACTCGTATTGACGGGTATACGTCGCCAGCGAACGCAGCGGCCAGCCGTCATTGGGACTGGGCATCCGTCCGTCGGGGAAGAGGAAGCGCATCGGCTGTACATACATGCGCCGCGCCGCGCCGGTCAGCTCGGGGAACGGATAGCGGTAGGCGTCGCACAGCACGGCGTAGTAGGTGATCGCCTCGGCCGTCAAGTAATGGTAGACAAACGAGCTCTCGTACCATAGCCCGCCGGGCATCAGCCCTTTGGCCAGCATCTCGCGCAAGCCTTCGAACCCGTCCGCGGCGCGGACGCACCACTCCCGCTCCTCGAACACGAGGCCGATCATGCCGGCCGCCGCCCGCATCCAGCACGAGATATTGGGCGTACCGCCCCGCGCAGTCGTCAGATACTCCGCCATCGGACGGAACAGCCGATCCATATAGCCGCACAGTTCGTCCTCCGCGAATTCGTCCCGCACCAGCTCGAGCCCGAGCAGCATCCAATTGACGGCGAACGCATCGGTCAGGTTGATACCGGTGAACTTGCCGACGAAGCCCGGCGGGGTATCGACGCGGAAGTCGGCGAAATGCCGCGAGAGAAAGCCGAGCACGCGGCGCATGTAGCTCAGGTAGGCGGGGTCGCCGTACAGCCGATACCAGACGGCGGCATGGAACACCTGATTGCAGGCGACGCTGCGATACGAGGCATTCCACGCTTCGTCCAGCTCGCGGTGGCGATTGGCAGCGCCGCAGCTGCCGCATACATGGGCATGCGGACTGGTCTTGTCGAAGATCAGCTGCGCCGAGCAGGTGCGGCAATAATAGCGGTGTCCCCATCCGGCGACGCGCGAGGGATCATCCTCGTAATGGGCGACCCACCAGTCGGTCTCCGGCTTGAGATGGGCGATCATTGCTCGGGCCCACGGCGCGTCCTGCGCCGTGGCGCGGACGGCTGCCCAGTCGCGGACGAGCGGCCGGCGTTCGGTGAATTGCGACATGCGGATCAGGCCTCCAGTTGGATGCGGCTTCCCGAGGAGGCCGCGGATTGTATGGCTTCGAGCAATTCCAGTGCGCGAATCCCGGCCAGCGCGCCGCTGTAGTCCGGCGCGCCGTGCAGCCGGTCCGCGAACTGCTGGTGCATGACGGACATGGCCGCTCCGCCCAGCGTGTGGGCGAAGGTCAGGTGCGCAGCGGCGCCGCCGCCGGGGCAGGTGTACGCTCCGACTGGCGCCTCGTCCGCGAGCCGGATCTCGAGCGCGCCGGTCTCCAGCCGGTAGCGTGCGTGACCGTGCGTGCCGTTGATCTCGAGCGTGTAGAGCGGCGTCTCCGGCGTGACATAGGCGCAATATTCCGTCTCGAGCACCGCGGTCGCGTCGCCCTCGAGCCCGAGCCAGACGAAGGCGGCGTCATCGCCGTCCGAGGCGGAGAAGCCGCGCGCCGTATGTGCCGCAATCCAGCGGGCCCGCCCGCCGAGCAGCTCCAGCAGATCGAGCATGTGGATGCCGAGCTGGAGCAGCCCGCCGCTCTGCTCGCGCTGCCGCCAGCCGGAGGGCGGAGCCGTGCGGGCGCTAGCGGAGACCATCTTGCCGCGCAGCGAGATCAGCCGGCCGAACGCGCCGTCCGCGAGCAGCCCGCCGAGCGCGCGGATCGCGGAATCGCCGCGAAAGCACATGAAGACGTCGAGATGGCGCTTGTGCCGCCGGGCGGCCTCCAGCATCCGTCTTGCCTCCGCGGCGGTCGGCGCCATTGGCTTCTGCACCAGCACATGCTTGCCTGCCTCCAGCGCCTCCAGGGCGAGCGGCAGATGCGTCGCATTGGGCGTGGCGATGTCGACCCAGTCGATCGTCGGATCGGCGAGCACCCGCTCATAGCGGTCAGTCGCGTCCGGGATGCCATGCCGCTCGGCGAGCTGCCGGGCGGCGTCCATGTCGCGATCGACGATTGTCTGCAGCCGCGATCCGCTTAGCGCCAGGTGGGCGGGGATGTGCATCGCCCGCGCCACTTGGCCGGCCCCGATCAGGGCGGCGCGCAGCGGCGGGAGCGATGGGGGATGGGGATGAGCGGTCATTGGTCGTACCTCCTTGCATTGGAGCCGCGTGCTGCGTCGGGGCTGACATCCAGGGCATCGGCAGCCGCCCGATCCGGCCGTTCGATGCGCGCGGGGGATGCTGCGCCTGTTGCACGATCCGCGCTACGCGCAGGGCTCGCGTCGTTCCCGTCGCCGTCTGCACGCGCCGCCGCGCCTTCTCGGCATGCGGCTGCTACATCTCCCGCTGCTGTATCGTCCGAGGCGACGGCACCGCTCGCAGGGGGTGCCGCTTGTTCGGCGCGCGCGCCAGTCGTCTGCCCCGGCAGCGGCCCGTGGCCTGCCAGCAGCTCCCGCAGCCGCGTGATGCTCCGCTCCGAGCAGGCGATCAGCGGCTCGACATGCGTCTCGAGCGTCAACACCGGGGCCGGCGCGGAGCCGGGCGGGTAGTCCTGCAGATAGGCGCTCAGAATATCCGCCCACGGCAGCCGGCCTTCGCCGAGCACGGCGAACGGATTGCGGCCGCGCCAGGCTGTCGTGAAGGCGTCCTTGACGTGGATGCCCGCGATATGGCGGCGAATCGAGAGATAGCCGGTCAGCGGCGACTCGCCGGCGATCCAGGCGTTGGCCGGGTCCCAATTGACCTTGAAGGCGGGGCTATCGACCGCAGCGATCAGCTTGGCGGCGTCCTGCGCCGTCTCGCAGCCGCTCATGAATTCGGTCTCCACGGCGAGCGTCATGCCGCATTCGTCCAAGCGCTCCGCCGCGCGCCGTAGATAGGGCAGCACAGCCGCGCGCAGCTCGGCGGGACGGTGCGTCTCGAAGTCCACCGCGGCGAAGCAGACAATCGTGCCGATCTCCAGCTCCTGCGCCATGGCAATCGAGGCTTCGAGTCTGTCGCGGAGCTGGGCCTCGAGCGTCATGGCGTCAGGCTCGCACTTGAACAGCCCGGGCGAGAGGGCGGTGTATGCCAGGTTATAGCGTGATTTCAGTTCCGCCAGCATCGGCGTCAATTGCGCCGCGTCGTCGGGGACGCGGCGGCCAAGGACCGTGCGCAGCTCGTAATGACGCAGCCCCATCGCGAGGCCCGCGCGCACGGCCTCCTCCGGCTGCTGCGTCAGCTCGTCTGTGACAATGGCGAGTTTCATTCGATCAGTCGCTCCTTTCTTACGGCCAGGCTTGCGGCTAGCTTTTAGCCACACATTCGAGATTCTAATGGACACCAGCGACGCTTAGCGCATCGGATAAGAGGCATTTCGCCGCCAAAGTGCCTCTAAGCGTCGCTCATGTCCGTTAAAGTCGGCAGACGGCCAAAATATGCGTCTAAGGTGCTCTGATGTCCGTTACAGGATGTGGCCGCGTCGCACACAGCGAGGCATTGCCGTTATCGCACCGGCTGCGACCGCGCAGCTCACGGCGAGGCGTTGCCGTTATCGTACCGGGAATTGGACGTCCCGTGTCGCCCTCTTTTGTGATAAAATGTTGCTGCGTTACGATGATGCGCACAACGCGGTGCGTCAGAAGAGGGGAAATGATGAGAAAGCAATCCGTATCATGAGGGAGTAGCCCGAATGAAGTGGAAGCGATCCGTATGAAGGGGAGCGATCCGTAGGAGGGGAGCGATTCGTATGAGAAGGTCCGCGCCGCTGGCGCTTAGCCGCGAGCCGTTCCAAAGCGCATTCCGCCGCTCCGGCGGCTCGGAATATAAAGATATCACGCATCTGCACGAGGGCATCGAAGTGCTATATGTCGAACGCGGAGCGGGCCAGGTGGTGATCGAGGGCCGGTCCGTGGCGGTCGGCAGCGGCACGCTGCTGTTCTTCCAGCCATTCCAGTTGCACAAGCTGAGCATGCGGCCGGTGGGTGATGCGCGGTATATCCGCTCGTTTTTCGTCTACGACCCGATCTGGCTGCATGCCTACCTGGCGCCGTTCCCGCAGCTGGCGGCCTTTCACCTCCAGCTGTGGAAGCGGCAGTGGACCTGCCAATGGCTCGCGGGCGTCGACGCCGATCATCCACTGGCGCTGGCGCTCCGGCAATTGGGCGACGAAGGCGGCTCCGAGGCCATCGAGGCCGTCCGCAGCCGCGCCTCCGATGACGACGAGGGCGACGCGAGAGACGACGAAGACCGGGGCCGTGAGGCGATCAACAGCGACGCGGCAGGCGGAGACGGGGCCAAAGACGAAGATGAAGCGGTGGGCGGCGAAGGCCAGGAAGACGATCGTACGAGGAGCAGCGCAGGCGCAGGCCGTGGGGCTGCCGGTGGTAATGTAGGATATTCGGGAGCGGGGACGACCGGCGGCGGGGAGACGGCCTCTTCGAGAACGGGGGCGGGCGGCAGCGCGGCGGCGGGCGAGGATCAGGCCTTGTTCGTGGCCGGCTTCCTCGGGCTGCTGCGGCGGTACCTGGAGGACGGGAGCGTCGCCGAGCACGCGGTTCGCAGGCCCGACAGCCACGCCGAGCGCGCCATGGAATGGCTGAATACGCACTACGACCGCCCTTTCCGGCTGGGCGAGCTGGCGGAGCATCTGCACCTGACGCCGGCGTATGTGTCGGCGCTGTTCCGCCAGGAGGTCGGCGAGAGCGTCAGCGATTACCTGACCGCGCGCCGGATCAAGGCAGCTTGTCATCTGCTGGCGACGAGCGAGCTGCCGGTCGGCCTCGTCGCCGAGCGCGTGGGCATCTCCAACACGTCGTACTTCTGCCGGTTGTTCAAGCGCCATATGGGCGAGTCTCCGCATCGTTTTCGGCGGCGGCTGGAGCGTGACGGCGGGCAGGGCGACTGAGGCTGTGATGGGACGGCAGTGCCAGAGGGGGCCGGTCCGGGCGACAGTCTATCATTGATGCGCGAGCTGCATATATTCGGAAGGGCTGAGGCCCTTCTTTTTTTTGAAGACGCGGCTGAAATAAAAGGCGTTGCCATAGCCCGTCTGCGCCGCGGCATCGGCGACGGAGCAGCCTTGCTGCAGCAGCAGCGTCGCCTGGTGAAGACGGATGTCGTGCAGGAAGTCGACAGGCGTCGTGCCAGTCTGCCGGCGGAAGAGCTGGCCGAAGTAAGAGGGCGAGAGCCCCGCGACAGCGGCGACCGTCTCCAGGGACAGCTTGCGCATATAGTGCGTCTCCATATAGGCCGCCGCCTCTTGCACCCGCTCACGGGTGCGGGGCGTCGCGCTCCCTGGCAGCGTCAACGGGCGCAGCTCGTCCAGCAGCAGCATGAACAGCCCGCGGCTGCGCAGCATGCCGCTCTCCGCGCCTGTGCCCCAGGCCAGATGCAGCTCGCGAAAAAGACGCAGGAGCCGCTCGAAGCCGGCCGGCCGGGAGAAGGTCGGCAGCGGCAGTGCAGGCACAGACGCGCACTGCGGCGGCTCGCTGCCCGGCGACAGCGCGGCGAGGCTGAAGTTGCCGCCCAGCACATGCAGGTACTGCGTGCGCGAGCTTTCGTACCCGAAGGCCTCGCGGGCCGGATGGTAGACGAGCATGCCCCGCTCGAGCGGCGTCGCCACGCCGTTCGTCCAGGCGATCCCCTCGCCGCCGGCGATGAGCAGCAGATTGTGAAAGGCGCGGACGCCGCTTGGCACGCGCCAGCTCCGGTGCGCGCGGCGGTCGACGATATGATGCAGCGTCGGGACGAGCGTAGCATAAGGCCATTCAGATGTGTCGTGTGTGTCGTGGACGGTGTCCATACGCGCCTCCTGCCGGGACATTTTCGAAGCGGCCACTGGGGAGAAGTCTTCGAGCACGCCGCTATTTTTCTCCAGTATACCAGAATAGCCTGAAGCAGGATCGAGAGATCGGATAGAACAGGCGCGGATCGGATATGGACAGCGGCAGACGAGGGGGTATGATGGACGTAGTGCGGCTTCCGTGCAAGCGGATCATCGGAGAGGGAGCGTACGCGCAGGGACAAGGCGGCGGGCAGCCGGGATGCCGCGCGTCGCGCGTCAAGGCGCAGTGGCTGGCGCCGTCCTTTGCGTCAAAAACGGCATGCGTGGCATGCCTACAAGGAGCTGAACGTACAAATGGAGAGCTTTATCGATGCCGGAGCATACGGCTTTTGCCCGGAGGCGAGCGGGCGGGACAATGCGGCGGCGCTGCAGCGCGCCCTGGACCAGGGAGGCACGGTCGTCATCGGCCGCGCAGGGGCGTACAAGCTGGCCCGCACGGTATATATCGGGAGCCATACGTCGCTGGTGTGCGGCAACGGAGTGTTCGTGGAAAAGTTTACGAGGAAGGGCCGTTCTCCCATGTGCTGCTCAACAAGGGCGCGCTGAGCCGGACCTGGGACGAGCATATATCAGTAATCAACCTGCAGCTCCGCGTGAACGGGATCGACGTGCGGACCTTCCGGGACGTGTTCGGTCTGCACGGACAGCTTGCGTTTTTCTATGTCCGGGACCTGCTGATCGAGCGCTTTCGCTGCTACGATCTGGGCAGCCGCCAGTACGGGATTCACGTCTGCACCTTCGAGGATCTGATCGTCCGCGACGTCATCGTCAAGGGCGACAAGGACGGCGTCCACCTCGGCCGGGGCCGGCGCTTCCTGATCTCGGGCTGTACCTTCGAGACGTATGACGATGCGGTGGCGCTCAATGCGCATGATTACGACGTCGGCAATCCGGAGCTGGGCTGGATCGAGGACGGCGTAATCGAGAACTGTCACGATCTCGCGCGCGACGACGCGAATGAAGGGACCGTCGGCTATTTTTGCCGCATCCTGGCCGGGGCTTGGACAGATTAGACGGCGGGCATGCAGGTGCAGAAGTCGGACACGGTCGTCTCCGAGGGCCGGCTGTACCGGGTCAAGGCGGACCCGGACGGGAAGGTGTATACGTCGCATACGCGCCCGGTCCATCTGCAAGGCACGGAGGAGCTGGACGGGATCGCCTGGGCGATGGTGCAGAGCGACGTCACGTATACCGCGGGCGTGCGCAATGTCACCTTCCGCAACATCTTTTTGCGTAAGGCGCGCACCGCCTTCTCCGTGCACTTCGACAACGACCGCTTCAGCCGCTCCTACTACCCGGGCGCACCGGTGCCGCTGCAGGAGCAGCTCGTCTTCGATCAGGTGCGCGTCTTGCACGAGCACGCCAAGCCGCTGCTCGCGATCAACACGCCGATCGACGCGATTGCCGTGACGTCGAGCCACTGCCGCGACAATCCGATCGTCTTCCGCGGCAACCGCGCGATGTCCGACTACGGCGTCACCCGGCTGCAGCTGGCGGGGGGCAGCTATGGCTACGCGGGCGCGATGAATCTGGTGGAGAACGAGGTGCCCGGCAAGCGCATCGTGCTCCGGGCCTGGGGCAGCATGCCTCGTCACGAGGCATTCGAGGCGCGGCTCGTCGCCGGGCCGGGCACGATTGAGGCCGAGACGGATCTGTAGAAGCGATGGGGAAACGGCTGCCGCCGTCTGGGCTATCTCTAACCGCATCACCATCACTGGCGCCGCTGTTTCGCTGATGAACTGCAAAAGTACAGTTCTTTTGATTGCTAACGGCCGACACGATTGAATGAACTGCAAAAGTACAGTTATTTGATCGTATTTTCCTGTAAAATGCGAAATACGGATGAAATAACTGTATTTTTACATTTGAAAAGGGCGAAAAGCTGATTTCCATATAAAATAGCTGCACTTTTACAGTCCGCGTAGAGGGGAGGAGGCAGATGCATCGCCGCGCGTCCGAGCAGCCCCGAGCGGCCGTGGTCGGGTTCGTGCAGCGCCACGTGTTCGGCAATCCCGAGCAGCCGTGGTCGGGTTCGTGCAGCGCCGCGCGTCCGAGCAACTCCGGGCAGCTGTGGCCTGTCTCGCTGCATCGTCGCGCCCCCGCCCAACCGGCATGCGTCTGTCTGACCCCCATGCGTCCGCGCGACCCGGCCGCGTCAACGGGACACGGCGCGCATCCTGGGCAGTCGGCATGCGTTCGCAATCGTGACGAGAGTCTGGTGCTACTCGGCGCTGCCTTGTGAGCAGGCCTTCGGCGCTTTATACTTAGACCAAAAGCACACGCGGGCAGGCCGCCCTGGCCGGGATCAAGCGCCTGACGGTTGCAAAGGAGATGCGCATGATGCCGAAAAGAAGATACGTCAATACGGACGGCTCGTCCAACATCAAGTCGTTCGCGGAGCTGCGGCAATGGCAGAAGGAGCGCCGCACGAAGAACAAGGATCTGTCCTACAAGGTACCGCGCGTCGAGCCGGACACGGCGCGGCTGGCCGCCAACCGGGAGCGGGCGACGCTCACATTCGTCGGACACTCGACCTTCCTCGTGCAGCTCGGCGGGCTGAACATCGTCACCGATCCGGTGTGGGCGAATTGGATGGGCTTCAGCCGCAGATTGTCGGCGCCGGGCCTCCCGATCGAGGCGCTGCCTCCGATCGACGTCGTGCTGCTGTCGCATGCGCACTACGACCATCTGCATCTCGCCAGCCTGCGCCGCTTGCCCGGCGACTATGTCGCGCTCGTGCCCGAGGGGCTCGGCGACTGGATGCGGCGCAAGGGCTTCCGGCGCGTGGAGGAGCTGTCTTGGTGGGAGGAGCATCGCATCGGCGCGGTCGCCTTCGCCTTCGTGCCGGCCCGGCACTGGACGCGGCGCACTCCGTGGGACACGAATACGTCGCACTGGGGCGGCTGGGTGCTGCGCGCATCGCCCCAGGGGGCGCCCGGCGAGGCGAGCGGAGACGCAGGTCACGCGGACAGCGCAGCGGCGGCTGCCGCCAGTAACGCCGCCGCGGCGGACACGCTCTACTTCGCCGGGGACAGCGGCTACGACGAGCGGCTGTTCCGCGAGATTGGCGAGCGCTACACCGGCATCGGCGTCGCGCTGCTGCCGATCGGCGCCTATGAGCCGGAATGGTTCATGAAGGATTCGCATATGACGCCCGAGGAGGCGGTGCGGGCATTCGCCGATCTCGGCGCCGCGCACTTCGTGCCGATGCACTACGACGCCTACCGGCTCGCCGACGATACGGCCAGGGAGGCGCTGGACCGGCTGCAGGCGGCGTGGCGGCAGCGCGGCCTGCAGCCGGAGCGGCTATGGACGATGGCGCTCGGCGAAACGAAGCTGTGGGACGGCGAGGATACGGCTGCCGCCGCGAGACCATGAGAGGCGCCGCGCCATCGTGACAGGCGCGGCAAGTAAAGTGAAATCGGATAAGAAAAAGACATCCCGGACAACGAAATCGTGGTCCGGGCTCTTTATAATGGGGATAAATGCGGCTCTAACGTGGAGGTAACGATGCGAAATGCAATTGCGGCGAGCCCGGCCGCCCCTGTTCGAAGAAAATTTTGGAATGTCGCCCATCTGCCGTTTTACGCGATGATCTTGCCCGGACTGCTGTATTTTATCCTGTTCAAATACGTGCCGATGTTCGGGCTGCTGATCTCTTTTCAGCAGTACGATCCGTTCGTCGGCTTCCTCCGCAGTCCGTGGGTCGGCTTCGATCATTTCAGACGACTGTTCCTGGAGCAGGACTTCCTGCTGCTGCTGGCCAATACGCTATGGTTCGCGTGCCTGGATCTGCTGCTGTTCTTCCCCGCGCCGATCGTGCTGGCGCTGCTGCTGAACGAGGTGCGCGCGCGCCGCTTCCGCAACGTCGTGCAGACGATCATGTACGCGCCGCACTTCATCTCCTGGGTCGTCATCGTGTCGTTGACGATGACGCTGTTCTCCTCGCAGAGCGGGATGATCAACCAGTGGCTGGAGGCGGCGGGGCTCGGCGCGATCGAGCCGTTCGCCAAGCCGGAATGGCTGCGGCCGATGTGGCTGCTGCAGAACATCTGGCAAGGGATGGGCTGGGGCTCGATTCTGTACCTGGCGGCCCTCGCCTCGATCGACACCTCGCTCTACGAGGCGGCGCGGGTGGACGGCGCCGGCCGGCTCCGACAGATCTGGCATATTACGCTGCCGGGCATTCGTTATGTCATCGTGGTGATGTTCATTCTGCGGCTCGGCAACTTCATGGAGATCGGCTTCGAGCATATCTACCTGCTGCAGAATCCGCTGAACTTCCACGTGTCGGACGTGTTCGATACGTTCGTCTACCGCACCGGCATTCTGCAGCGCGACTACAGCTATTCGGCGGTGGTCGGGATGTTCAAGTCGCTGGTCGGGCTGGTGCTGGTGCTCGGCGCCAATCGGCTGGCGCGCAGGCTCGGGGAAGAGGGGGTATATTGACCGATGCGAAGCAGACAGCCTGTGCAGGCTTTTCAGCTCCTGATCATGGCCATTTTATTCGCGCTGGCGCTGGCGGTCGTCTTTCCGTTCGCGCTGACCGTCTTCAGCTCGCTGGCCTCCGACAAGGAGCTGCTGATGAAGGGGGCGGTGCTGTGGCCGCAGGAGTGGACGCTGGACGCGTATCGATTCCTGCTGGACAATCCGCAGTTCACCCGTTCGTTCACCAATGCGGTGATCATCACCGTAGTCGGCACGACAATCAACATGACGCTGACCGTGCTGATGGCCTACGGCCTGGCGCAGCCCGATGTGCGCGGCCGCAAGCTTTTGAATTTCATGGTGCTGTTCACGATGCTGTTCCACGGCGGCATGATTCCGACTTATCTGGTCGTCAACGCGCTCGGCCTGATCGGCTCCTACTGGTCGATCTGGCTCGTCAATGCGATCGCGCCGTTCAACATGATCATCATTCGCAGCTATTTTCAGACCTTGCCCAAGGAGTTGAAGGAATCGGCCCGCATCGACGGCGGCGGCGAGTTCAACATCCTGCTGCGTATCATCCTGCCGGTCTCGATGCCGACGATCGTCACCTTTACGCTGTTTTACACCGTGGTCAACTGGAACACGTATTTTCAGGCGGTGTTGTATCTCAATGACATGGACAGCTACCCGCTGCAGGTGTTTTTGCGTCAGGTGCTGATCGTCAATCCGTCCGAGCTGGGGCTGGCCGTCACGGATGCGGGCTATCAGTATACGGAGGGGGTCCGCCATGCGCTGATCTTGATCGCGGCCTTGCCGCTGCTGGCAGTCTACCCGTTCATGCAGAAGCATTTCAGCAAAGGGATGATGATGGGCTCCGTCAAAGGATAAAGGGCTTTGTCAAATGCCCGAAAATTGCGTATGGTTGAGGTATTACGGCTCCGCAGGAGCCTGCGAATACAGGGGGAGTCCAATGTATCATGTGCTGGTCGTCGAAGATGAGCCGCTGATTCGGGATGCCGTGGTGGAGATGGTGCAGCAGATGGAAGGCTTCAAGGTGACGGGCGAGGCCGCGAGCTGCGAGGAAGGCTGGCGGCTCATGCAGGAGCTGTGGCCGACGCTGGTGATCACCGATATCCAGCTGCCGGACGCCGACGGTCTGGAATTGCTGCGGCGCATCCGCACGCAGCAGCTGCCGGTCGTATCGATCATTATCAGCGGGCACGACAACTTTCCGTATGCGCAGCATGCGATCCGGTTGAACGTGTCGGAGTATCTGCTGAAGCCGATCTCGGAGCGCGAGCTGCACGGCGCGATGACCCGCTCGATCAGCCGACTGGCGGCCTTCGCCGAGCCCAATCAACTGCTGCTGGAGATGCAGGCGTTCATTGACGGCATGCCGGACAGTCAATCGGTGCAGCTATTCGAGCGGGCCGACCGGATCGTCGACCGCATCTTCGGTACGCGGATGCAGGACCCCGGCGCGCGGATTAGCTACAGCCATATTTTTGCAGCCAAGCTGGTCGACTGCGTCAAGGCGATCGATCCGACCTATGCCGACAGCGGGCTGCCGGAAGAGGCGGGACGCCATCAGGTGCGGCTGTACATGCGCGAGCTGCTGCACGAATGGATTCGGCAGTACCCGCAGTTTGCGGGCAGCAACATGAAGCTGGTGATCGCGCGTGCGATCACATACATGGAAGACCATCTGACGGAAGACATGACGCTCAAGCAGATCGCCGATTACTCCAATCTGAGCGCGTCCTATTTTGGAGTGCTGTTCAAGCAGCATACGGGCAAGAGCTACGTCAACTATTTCAATCAGCTGCGGGTGGACAAGGCGCTCGAGCTGCTGCGCAGCTCCGATCGCAAAATCTACGAGATTGCGGAAGCCGTCGGCTTTGCCTCGCTGCCCTACTTCAACCGGGTATTCAAGCAAGTGCTGGCCATGACGCCCAATGAATACCGGAAGCGGTTAGGCCTATGAGATGGGGGCGCTGGATCCACCGCTTTTCGATCCGATTGAAGCTGATCGTGCTTCTACTGACCGCGACGCTGTCCGCGATCGCACTGACGGGTGCATTATCGCATTATTTCTATATGGAGGCAGCCAAAAAAGATTTCTTCCAGTTCGCGGACGATGCTTCTTACCGATTGAACCGCCAGCTCGAGCTCTATTTCGAACAGATGAAAATATCGGTGTCCTCGATGCTGGCCGGCCCGCTCCCCAACCGCAACGATCTGACGCGGTCCGCGGAGCAGGTCGGCCTCATTCAGAATTGGCTGGCCGACTCGGGTCCGACGCCGCTGTTGCGCCTGGCCGATCTGCAGGATGTGCTGAACAACTATGTGGCGTTGAATTACGACGAGGTCGACAGCATCTATCTGATGGCGGCGGACGGGCGCACCGTGTCCAATCTGCAGAACCTGAATCGAATCGACGCGTCCTACCGGCAGGAGCCGTGGTTCACGATGGAGCCGGCCGAGGCGCTCAAGGTGCTGCCGACGCATCGGTCCGGGCAGACGGGCCGGCCCGTCATCTCGCTCGTACTGCCGATCTTCTCCACCGACACGATGCAGCTCGCCGGGCGGCTGGTGATCAATCTGCGCATCAGCGATCTGGAGAAGACGTTCGTCCGCACCTCGCTGGCGGACAAAGGGTATTTTTTGATCGTATCGCAGGACGGCACGGTGGTCGTTCACCCCGACTCGCAGCTGCGCGGCGAGCCGCTCGCAGAGACGGCGCTGGCCGCCCTGCGGCTCGATTCGCCGTCCGCCGTGCAGACGCTGCAAGGCACGGAGATGCTGATCTCCAGCAGCGTCTCGGAGCTGGCCGACTGGAGAGTGGTGGCGCTGATCCCGTTCGAGCAGATGGCCAGCGGGGTCAGGGTGGCGCGCAATGCGGCGATTGCCGCGATGCTGATCCTGGTCGCGATCGTGCTGATCCTCGTCCCGGTCGCCGCGCAGCGCTTCACGCGGCCGCTGCGCCGGCTCAAGCAGCTGATGGAGCAGGTGGAGCAGGGCAATCTGGAGGCGCGGGCGGCCGTCGTGCCGGGCAAGGACGAGATTCAAGTGCTGAGCCACAGCTACAACCGGATGTCGAGCCGGCTCAGCAAGCTGATCGACACTGTCGCCAAAATGAAGGTGAACGAGATGCACATTCTGCTCGGCCAGAAGGAAGCGATGATCCGGGCGCTGCAAAACCAGATCAATCCGCATCTGCTGTACAACACGCTGGAGATCATCAACAGTCTGGCCTATGTCGAAAAAAACGAGCGCATTCAGATCATTGCGAAAAACCTCGGCGATTACTACCGGTATACCGCCTCGATCAAAGAGCCGTCCGTTACGCTGCAGGACGAGCTGGAGCACGCGCGGAAGTACCTGGAGATCGTCAAGATTCGCTTTCCGCGGCATTTCCAAAGCCGGTTCTACGTCAATGAAAAATACTTCGAACAGCGCATCGTCAAGTGCTCGCTGCAGCCGCTCGTCGAAAACGCGGTCAAATACGCCGTCGAGCCGAAGCAGGGCAACGGCACCGTAATTGTCAGCGCTTACGATGCGGCGGACGAGCTGGTCATCGAGGTGGCGGACAACGGCGACGGCATCCCCGCGGACAAGCTGGCGGCCTTGCAGCGCATGCTGGACGGCATCGGGGAGCAGACGGACGAAACGCTGGCGGGCAGCCTCTCGCTGGGCATCGCCAACGTGCACGCCCGGCTGGTGCTGCAGCACGGTCCCCGCTACGGCGTGTCGATTACGACGTTCGCGGGCAGGGGCACGGTCGTGTCGGTCAAGGTGCCGCTGCAGGCGGAGCAGTGAAAGGAGAACGAAAGATGGAGCAAGCGAAAAAAGCGCGGATCACAGTCGGACAAGAACGGGCGGAGCATCTGGTCAGCCCGTTTTTGTTCGGCCATTTCATCGAGGATATCGACGATCATATGCCGGCAATGCTGGCCTACCCGCTGCGCAACATGGACTTCGAAGAGGAGGACGGCAACGGCGACGGCGTGTCCGGCTGCTGGTATCCGCTCGGCTGCGGCAAGCATACCCGCTATGCGCTGGAGCCGGCTGCGCGGGGGCACGGCGGGCACAGCCAGAAGGTCCGGCTGTTCAACAAGGACCGCTGCGCGGCCGGCATCGGACAGGCGATGGAAGCGGCGGGCGGGATAACGTACCGGCTGCGTCTCGTCGTCCGGGCGACGCCGGAGATCCGCATGCTGCGGATCCAACTGGCCGACCGGGCGAGCGGCGAGCTGCTGGGCAGCGCGGATCTGGAGGTCCGGAGTCACCGCTGGGAGACGCTGGAGGGGAGCGTGCGCGCATGGCGCGACTGCGCCGCGGCCGAGCTGCAGATCTGGGCGGAGCCGCTGCCGGCGGCGGACTGGGAGGATTCGGTGTCGACGGGGCAGGTCTGGTTCGATCACATTTCCCTGCTGCCGGAGGACCATGTCGCGCTGCTCAAGCCGCAGGTGTTCGCGATGGCTCGCGAGCTGAACGCCGGGATGCTGCGGCTCGGCGGCAATGCAATCAGCCTGTACCACTGGGAGGACTTCGTCGGACCGGCGGCGCTCAGGCCCAACTATGTGAGCGAAGCCTGGGAGGACGCGGGCCAGATCCACAAGTACTTCGGCACCGACGAATTCATCGCGCTGTGCCGGCGTCTGGGGGTCGAGCCGCAGATCTGCGTCAATATGGGCACCGGTACGGCGGCGGAGGCGGCCGATTGGGTCGAATATTGCAACGGCGGCGCCGATACGCCGCTGGGGGCAGTGAGAGCGGCGAATGGGCACCCGGAGCCGCACGGGGTCGCGTATTGGGAGCTCGGCAACGAGATGTACGGGCCGTGGCAGGCCGGGGTCTCCACACCCGAGCGCTACGCCGCGCAATATGTGGCGTTCGCCGATGCGATGAAGGCGCGGGACGGCTCGATCCGGCTGCTCGGCTGCGGCACCGCTCGCGACGAGCTGGCGCCGGGCTGGAACCGCACGGTGCTGGAGCGGGCGGGGGCGAAGATGGATTACTTGACGCTCCATCTATACCAGGGGCGCAATTTCTTCCCGATCGACGCGCGCACGCCGGCGCCGGAGCGCTTCCGGGCGATGGTCGCCTTCCCGGAGATCGCCCGGGCCGTATTCGATGACATCCGGGCGCTGCTGGACGCGCGGGCGGAGCTGCGGCAAGTGAAGCTGGCGGTGACGGAGTGGAACACGATGTACTTCCCCAATCCCGATCTGCCCAATGCGCATACACTCGAGGCGGCGGTCGCCAATGCGTGCCTGCTGAACGAGATGATGCGCCAGGGCGATCTGGTGCAGATCGCGAACTTCTCCGACCTCGTGAACGGCTGGGTCGGCGGCTGCATCCGGGTCGGAGACGGCTACGAGCGCATGAAGCGCCCCGGCTGGAGCGGCCGGGGCGAGGTCGTGTTCGGCACGGCGACGTACCACCTGCTGCGCATGTATGCGCGTCGTCGCCCGCATCGTCTGGTGGAGACGGACGTGCGCTGCGGCCGGTTCGACGCAGGACAATCGGCGCTGCCGCTGCAACTGGGCGACCTCCAGGAGCTGGACGTCGTCGGCGCCGTGACCGAGCCGGGCGATACGCTCCTCCTCTTCGTCGTCAATCGTGCGCTGGAGGCGGCGCCGCTGAGCTGCGACCTGGCGGCCTGGCAGCCGCTCGGCGAAGCGACTGTCCGCGAGCTGGCGGGCCCCGGCTGCGAGGCGCGCAATACGATCGACGAGCCGGAGGCGATCCGGGAGGTCGTGCGCACGGTGCAGCTGGACGGCGCACGCTGGGAGGCCGTGCTGCCCCCGCATTCCGTCACCGTGCTGGAGGCGTTTTTAGAAGTAAGGGGTCCAAATTCAAGTAATTCGGGAGGTTAAATGTTGGCGTTAGTTTTCACCGCACTTCTATCCCGCCCCCACATTCGGTGAAATCGGATAACATTTCGCGTTTCTGTGTAACGCATCGGCTCCCGCAGCATGGCATACTGAGAGCAGCAAGGCGATGAACCGGCTGCCTTGCGGCCGGAGGGAGAAGGAGGAGCGGCATGGACGCGCATGTGCGAATCGAGCGCTCCGCCCGCAGCGTGAGCGAGTGGCGGGTCGACAAGCGCATATTTGGCAAGTTTTTCGAAATGAACGGCCGCGATACGTATCCGGGCATCGTGGAGGATTGTATCGCCAACGGCTCGTTCGAGCAGTGGCACGCGAAACGAAGAAAGGACGGCACCAACCTGCCCTGGACGATGCGAACCGAGGTGATGTACCGCGATACGCCGGTCACGCCAGGCCTGGCGTATCCGTGGGAGCCGGTCAGCGCCCGCGCAGGCACCTACGCGCAGCCGGAGGGCGGGAGGCACGGCAAGTCGGAGTGGAAGCGATTCCAGCGCTTCGCGCTGGACGGGACGGGCGAGCGGCGCGGGGTGGCGCAGCGGATCACGCTGCCCGACACGCGCACGCCGGCGTATCGGCTACAGTTGTATGCGCGCGCTTCGAACCCGAATGCACGCCTGTACGCCGCGCTGGAGGATCAGGGGGGGACGGTGCTGGCCGAGGGCGTCGTCCAGTTGGGCGCGGCGTGGGCGCATCATGCGCTCGATCTGACGTTGTCCCGGGCCAGCGCGCAGCGCTTCCGGGACTCGCCGTTCGGCGAATACCGGCTCAGCCTGACCGCCGAAGCGGACGGGCCTGGCAACGTTGACCTGGATTGGGTGCGGCTGGCCTCCGGCGATGCGGTGGAAGGGCTGTACAATCCGGAGACGATTGCGCTGCTGCGGCGCTATCATGTGACGACGATCCGCTGGGGCGGCAATTACGCCAATGAATACAATTGGCGGGACGGCATCGGGCCGTGGGAGCAGCGGCCGGTGCGCGACAATCTGAATTGGGGCGGGCTGGAGCCGAATTACTTCGGGACCAACGAATTTTTGCGATTCTGCCAATTGGCGGGCGCGGAGCCGCTGCTCAATATCGGCTTCAGCCGCGACCTGCCGCCCGAGCTGGCGGCCGAGTGGGTGGAATATGTCAACGGCGGCGCCGATACGCCGCTGGGTCGGCTGCGCGCCGAGCACGGCTATCCCGAGCCGTGGGGCGTCCGGCTGTGGCAGGTCGGCAATGAGACGTACGGCGACTACCAGTTCGGCTACACGGATTCGCTCGACTTCGCCGCGCGCATCCAGACGTATACCGCGGCGATGAGGCGCGTCGACCCGGACATCACGGTGCTGATCGCCGGCGAAGACCCGATGTACGTCGATTATTCGGAAGTGCCGGGGCAGCCGCCGCTCTGGAACGAGCGCGTGCTGCGGATCGCCGGACCGGCTCATGTCGACGGCCTGGACATTCATCAGTACACGCGGGGCATCCGCGATCCCGGTCTGCGCCGGCAGTGGCTGGACGACAATCGGGCCGACCCGGTGCACTACAATCAGGTGCTGGTCGCTTATCCGACCCAGTACGAGGCGCTGATCTGCGAGCTCAAGGCGCTCGGGGCGCAGCACGGCTTTCATCCGCTCGCCCTGGAGATCGGCGAGTGGAACCTGGAGCCCGAGACGGATCCGGACTGGCCCAGGGCGGAGTACGAGACGATGGCGCACGCCTGCTACGTCGCCTCGATGCTGAATGTCTTCATCCGCCAGGGCGACGCCGTCCGCTATGCCTATCAGCGGGACAATACGCTCTATTCCCGGGCGTACCCGGTCGATATGCGGCCGGTCAATCCCGGCAACGACACGTCGCGGCTGTATGCCGAGCCGTTCATGCGGACGGATACGAGCTGGCGCAGTCTGACGCTTGCAGGGGAGGGCGCGACCTTCGACATGCCGGCGACCTGGGTGCGGATTCGCCCGATGCCCGGCATTGCGTATCTCGATACGGCGGCGATCCTCTCGGATGCGGGGGACGAGCTCGTGCTGTTCGCCGTCAATCGCGATCTCTCGGCCCCGCGCACGCTGCGGATCGAGGGCGACGGTCGGGAGGGCGCGGCCGAGTCGGCCGCGCTGCTGCAGCACGCCGACACGCCGTTCCTGCGCCAGGACGACTGGCGCGGCCCTGCGGGCTATCGCATCGCGGCGGCGCAGCTGCGCGCCTCGCGCGGCGGGGCCGCCGAGCTGACGATGCCGCCCGGCTCGGTGGCGCGCATCACATTCCGATTCACAGAGAAGAGGGGATCGATACGATGAAGAAGCTGATCATGATCTGTGCGCTGACGCTGGCAGCCGGCAGCCTGGCTGCCTGCTCGTCGGACAACGGCGCCGCGTCCGGCGGCGCGAATACGGGTACGGAGGCATCGCCGTCTGCCGAGACGCCCGCCGATGACGGCGCCGAGCATCTGGAGATTGCGCTGATGATGCCGCAGTACGCCGAGATCGGGCCGGACAACGACTCCGAGCTGGTGCAGCGGCTGAACGAGGAGCTGAACGTCACGCTCGACCTGCAATGGACGCCGGGCGCGAGCTACAACGACAAGATCAGCGTGCTGGCCGCCTCCAACAGTCTGCCCGACGTCTACCGTGTGACGACCCAGGACTACATGCAGTGGCGCGACAAGGGCGTCTTCCTGGACGTCAAGCCGCTGCTCGGCGATTATCCGAATCTGACGGAGCAGCTGCCCGAGGAAGCGTGGCAGGAGCTCAATGACAACGACCATTATTACGGCCTGCCCTATTACAGCATCCCGCATCTGTTCTCGCTGGCGATCCGTCAGGACTGGCTGGACAATCTTGGCCTGGAGATGCCGCAGACGGTCGATGAATTCTATGCGGTCGCCAAGGCGTTCGTCACCGACGATCCCGACGGCAACGGCCGCGCCGACACGACCGGCTTCTCGATTATCGTCAACGACAGCGGCCGCTTCGAGAATGCGGAATATTTGCAGGGCGCCTTCGGCCTCGGCAATGAATGGGCGCTGCAGGACGGCGAGCTGGTGGCGATGCAGGCGCAGACGGAGGAGCTCAAGGCGTTTATCGGCTTTTTGCGGACCGCCTACGAGGAGGGCGTGCTCGATCCCAACTTCCTGGTAATGAAGCCGGCCGACGCGCGCAACAAGCTGTGGAACGGCCAGGTCGGCATCCAGCGGGTCAATGCGAACGAGGTGCTGCGCCTGGATGAGCCGAACGTGCAGAAGAATGTGCCGGAGGCCGAGCTGGTGCAGCTGGACCCTCCGGCCGGCCCGACCGGCATCCGCGCGCTCCAGACGGACGGCATGGGCCAGACCAAGGTCGTCATCAATGCCAAGATCGACCCCGTCAAGCAGCAGCGCATCCTGAAGCTGCTCGATTACATGCTCTCCGAGGAGGGCTACGATCTGATCAAGCATGGCGTCGAAGGCGTCGATTACGAGCAGACAGCAGACGGCGCGTACCGGAAGCTCGAGACCAAGAATGCCGGCAATCTGCTGTCGATCAATTTTTTCCGGCGCGCCGACAATGGCATCCAGCTGCACAAGTACAGCGACCCGGCCTATGTCGAAGCGGTCGAGCAGTGGCTGAGCAACAACGGCAAGTACGACTGGCCGAACCCGGGACTCGGGCTGGCGGTGGAGACGGAGGCGTATCAGTCGGCGAACTTCGCCACCCTGAACACGAAGTGGATGTCGGCGATGGTCAAGGTGATCACGGGCGAGGCTCCGCTGGAGGAAATCGACAGTGCGGTCAGCGCCTGGCTGGCAGGCGGCGGCGAGCAGCTCACGGCGGAAGTGAACGAGATCTACGACGCGCGTCAATAAACGAACGGGAGGCGATCTGGGCATGAAAAAGGCCGGTATATGGACGATGACGGCGGTGCTGCTGACGACCTTGTGGGGGAGCGGCTGGGCGCCGGAGCAGGCGGATGCCGCGACGGCGGCCGTCATTTCGATCGATACGAGCGATACGACCACCTATAATCCCGATTTTCGCGGCTTCAACAATGAACCGGAGCGCACCGCGCTCGTCATGGACGATCCCGATTTTATTCAGGCGGCGCACGATTACGGCCGCATCGGCTTCGTCAGATGGCCGGGCGGCACGCCGACCAACAGCTTCTCCTGGAAGCTCGGCCTCACCGATTCCGAGTATACGGGGCAAGCGCAGGGAGAGCCCCGGCGTTACTACAATCAGCTGTATGCGAAGCGCTATCAGATCGCCAAGGGCGGCGAGCGTATCTCCGACTATGTGACGTTCCTGCAGCAGACGGGGGCCAAGGCGGTCATCATGGTCAATGTGCTGCAGTACAACCCGGAGCAGGCGCGCGATCTGGCCAAGTATCTGTATGAGAATCATGTGCCGGTGCTGTATTTCGAGCTGGGCAACGAGATTTCGTTCTACGTGTCGGACAGCGGCAACCAGCAGCCGGCCTTCAAGACCGGCACGGATTATCTGGACCGGGTCAAGGTGTTCAACGACGTCATCAAGTCGGCCTACCCCGGCGCCCGCACGATCGTCTCGATGAGCAACAAGCAGGTGGCGAGCTTCGACGAGGACGTCTACGATTATCCGACGCCGTATTGGGACGCGATCACGACGCATCGCTTCGTCGGCAACGGGGCGAATGCCGCCGCGGCGATGACCGACGCGAACGGCTATCTGTCAGGCTGGAACAGCCTGATCGCCAATGAATACGTCGCCAATCTGAGCGATCCGGAGATCTTCATCGGCGAGCACGGGGTGCAGCTCGGCGGCCTGCTGGACAATACGCAGTACGGCGGCATCTACGTCAGCGAGTCGGTGCTGCGCCTGATGACGAACCCGAATATCTCCTACCTGGCGGGCTATCGCTTCACCAACGGCGTCTTCACGCCGGCCGAGAGCCACGGCGCGGTGCTGGAGGACGCCTATCAGGACGGCAATACGGTCGATACGGCGGCGTTGGACTTCGAGCCCTATTACAGCACGCCGGCCGCCTCGCTGCAGGTCATCGACGGCGCGGTCAATCAGGGCACGGTCGCCTGGGGCACGACCGTGACGGGCGGAGACACCGTCAGTCGGACGGGCGGCACGATGCCGGCGCTGTTCGCGCAGGCGATCCGCGGCGACAACGGCCGCAATTACGTCGTCATTACGAACAAGTCGGCCAATGAGCACGAGGTGGATATTCGCTTGGACGGCAGCAGCGTCGCCGCCGCGATGACCAAGACCTATACCGCCTCAGCCGATCCGCTGACCACGAACAGCCCGAGCGCCCCGGGCGCGGTGACGGTGCAGACGGCCGCGACCGGCAATCCGGTGCTCGTGCCGCCGTACAGCGTGATGCGGGTGGAATGGTCGCGCGGTACCGGAGCCGACGCGCCGCGCGCGACGGCGCTGATGCATACGGAAGCAGGGAACGGCCAGGTCGCGCTGAACTGGCAGCCGGCGCTCAACGCGACGGGCTACCGGGTCAAGTACGGCACCGCCTCCGGCAGCTATACGACGACGGTGGACGCGGGCAATAACCTGAGCCGCACGATCACCGGCCTGTCCAACGGCAGCACCTACTACTTCGCCGTGACGGCCTACAATGCGACCGGCGAGAGCGCCGTCTCCAACGAGACGTCGGCGACGCTGTCTCCGCCGGCGGCGCCGCTGGCGCGGCGGGCGTACGCCGAGACGTTCGGCAATCTGGCCGTCGAGTGGCAGAGCGTGCCCGGAGCTGCTGGCTACCGGCTGTACTACGGCACGGCGTCCGGCTCCTACACGGAGACGGTCGAGGTCGGCAATAATCTCGGCCAGCTGGTGACCGGTCTGACGCCGGGCGCAACCTATTACTTCACGGTCAAGGCGTACAACGGCCGGGGCGAGAGCCCGGCGTCGGCGGAGCTGTCCGCGACGGTGGGGGGATGGCTGCCGCTCGCGCCGCACCATGCCGTCATCACGAGCGAATCGGCGGGCTCGATCAGCCTGAGCTGGAATCCGACCCGCACGGAGACGTACCGCGAATACTTCGAGGACGGCGTCGCCAACAATTGGACGCCGCGCATCGGCGCCTGGTCGATCTACACCGACAGCGCCCGGCAGGCGAACTTCTACCGCGCTCCGCTGGAGGGGACCGGGCTGACCGTGTTCGCCAGCAGCGCGACCGGCGACTACGAGGGCGAAGCGATGGTCGAGCAGGGAGCGGAGGCCCTCGGCAAGGCAGCCTACGCTTACGGCGTCGTGGCCCGCTATGTGGACGATGCCAACTACTACAAGTTCGTCTACAACGTCAACGAGGATCGCTTCAAGCTCGTCAAGGTCGTGAATGGCGCCGAGACGGTGCTGGCGAGCAGGACCCGGGCCGATCTGAACGCGCCGCTGCTGGATCCGACCCAGCTGCTCATGCATATCCGGGTCGAGGGCAATACGATCCAGGGCTCGATCAATCATCTGGGCCCGATCCTGACCGCCACCGACACCGCGCATCCGAGCGGCAGGTTCGGCTTGTACACGCTCAATGAGCAGGCGAACTACAATTCGGTGCGCATCTACCGCAACAATACGGCCAGCTACACGGTCTACCGCAGCACGCAGCCGCATACGAACTTCGCCGCGCTGCAGAGCGGCATCACGGGCACGACGTATACCGACGCGAGCGCGACGCCGGGCACGACCTACTACTATTACATCACGGCCGACAATGCCAACGGCTCGAGCTACCATCACTCGAACACGCTTCGCAAAAATTAACAGGAGGTGAGCGCGCATGACAGCATCCCGATCGGCCGGAGCGCCCGCCTATGTGATGGGCTACTTCCGCTCCGGCCCGGGACAGACGCACAAGGTCGAGCAGCTGCACTATGCGTACAGCCGCGACGGACGGCGCTGGTACGAACTGAACGGCAATCAGCCGGTGTGGGCGTCCTCGCTTGGCGAGGGCATCCTGCGCGACCCGTTCATCGGGCGCGGCGCGGACGGCCGCTGGCATCTCGTCTTCACGATCCGTCCGATGGGCCCGTCGATTGGCTATGCGGCCTCGGACGATCTCATGCACTGGACGGACGAGCGGGCGCTGCCGCTCATGGCAGGCGTGCCGGATACGGTCAACAGCTGGGCGCCGGAGTTCCACTGCGACCTACAGACGGGCGAGCATCTCGTCTATTGGGCCTCCAGCACGGGATTGGACCTCGGCAACAGCAAGCACTATGCCGCAAGTACCCGGGACTGGTCCGCCTTCTCCGAGACGGGGCTGTTCTTCGATCCGGGCTTCCAGACGATCGACGCCAGCCTGGCCGAGCACGGCGGCCGGCATTATATGGCGGTGAAGGACGAGAGCCACGTCTACGAGCCGGAGCGCTTCCCGCATCCGCCGTGCAATGTACTGGCGGTCGCCGACCGGGCGGAGGGGCCGTACACGCTGGTGCCGGGCTTCCGTACGCCGGATTATACGGAAGGGCCGGAATTCCTGTGGCTCGCCGACGAGCGCAAGTGGCTGCTGCTCTACGATTACTGGGCCTACGGCAAGTTCGGCGTCATGGAATCGGAGGACCTGATTCATTGGTCGGAGGAGCTGGACGAGCGCCGCGTGCGCTTCCCGTACCGGGCACGGCACGCGACCGTATTCGCGGTGGCGGAGCCGGAGCTGGCCCGGCTGCTGGCGCGCTACGCGCTGGTGGCCCACTACAAGACGACGACCTATGCGCCGGTGCGGGTCGCGTCGGCGGAGCCGGACGGCTTCCTGCACGACGCCTTCGCCATGCGCACCGTGACGATGCAGATCCGGCCCGAATCGCTCGCCGGCACGCAGCTGCTGTACGACGAGGGCGATGCGTGCAACGGTCTGGCGCTGCGCCTGCGCGACGGCCGGCTGGAGGGCGTCGTCTGCTCGAGCGGCGTCCGCCTGACGGTCGCCGGCGCCGGCGGCTTGCTGGTCGCGACGCAGTGGCAGACGGTCGCGCTCGTCTACGAGGAAGGCGCGCTGCGCTTGCTGGCCGGCGGCGCAGCCGCCGAGGCGCGCGCCCCGCTCGCGCTCGTCCGGGCCCATGACGGCCCGGGCGGCTACGGCGGCCGCTTCGGCGAAGACGCGTTCGGCGACGCCGACGGCCGCGCGGCCTTCGCCGGCGCGATCCGCCATGTGCGGATCTACTCCGTGCCGCTGCGCGAGGCGGATGTCGCGCTGCTGGAGCGCGAGAATGGGAAGGAGTGATGCCATGACGACGCAAGCCGCGATTACCGTCGACACCGCGTCCCCGTCGGCGCATCGCGTCAATCCGTACCTCTTCGGCCACTTCGTCGAGGACATCCGCGATCATATGGACGCGATGCTGGCCTTCGTGCTGCGGGATATGGACTTCGAGGAAGAAGCCGACAGCCGCGGCGTGTCGGCGGGGTGGCACGCGGTGACCGATGGCCGCAATACCGAATACGGCCTGGAACCGGCCGCGCCGCGCCACTCCGGTCATAGCCAGCGCATCCGCATCCTGAGAGCGGACCGTTGCCGCGGCGGCATCGGGCAGCCAGTCAGCGTGGCTGGCGAGACGACGTACCGACTGGAGGTCGTGGCGCGCGCCGCCCCGGACCTGCGTGCGGCCTACTGCGCACTGGTCGACCGCGCGAGCGGGGAGCTGCTGGCCCGGGTCGAGCTGCCGCTGCGCGGGCACCGCTGGCACACGTATGAGGCCGAGCTCGCCCCGATCCGCGCATGCGAGCATGCCGAGCTGCGCCTCTATCTGTCGGCGGAGGAGGAGGAGGAGACATGGCGCGACGGGGTCGGCTCGGGCACGATCTGGCTCGACCACATCTCGCTGCTGCCTGCCGACAGCATCGGCTGCGTGAAGCGCGAGGTCGTCGAGCTGACGCGCCGGCTGCGCCCGGGCATGATGCGGCTGGCCGGCAACCATATCAGCGCGTATCACTTCGAGGATGCGATCGGCCCGTCGCTGGAGCGGCCGAATATGCGGAACGAAGCGTGGGGCGGCTGGACCAATAAGTATTTCGGCACCGACGAATTCCTTCGCTTCTGCCGGGATACGCGCACCGAGCCGCTGATCTGCGTCAACGCCGGCACCGGGACGCCGGAGGAAGCGGCGGCCTGGGTGGAATACTGCAACGGCGGCCCGGATACGCGCTACGGCGCGCTGCGCGCCCAATACGGCTATCCCGAGCCGTACGGCGTCCAATACTGGGAGATCGGCAACGAGATCTACGGTTCGTGGCAGCACGGGCACTGCACGGCGGAGCAATTTGCCGAGCGCTACAATCGCTTCGCCGACGCGATGAAGGCGGTCGACCCGGCTATCGTGCTGCTCGCCTGCGGCGACTGCGATCCGGACTGGAATCGCACGTTACTGCGCCATTCGGCGGCCAGGCTGGACATGCTCACCCTGCACATCTATCACGGCTTCGGCACGGTCGGCATCACGCCGCAGACGCCGCAGGAGACACGGTATCCGGCGATGGTGTCCTTCCCCGAGGTGAGCCGGGCGATCCTCGGCAGGACGGAGGCGGTGCTCGCGGAGGATCCGGCCTACGCGCACGTGAAGCTGGCGATCACGGAGTACAATACGATGTATTACCCGAATACAGTGCGCGAGGGGCGGCCGATGGAGCATACGCTGGAGGCGGCGGTCGCCAATGCGGCGCACTTCAACGAGCTGCTGCGCCAGTCCGCCCTGGTGCAGATCGGCAGCTACTCCGATCTGGTCAACGGCTGGCTCGGCGGCTGCATTCGCGTCGGCGACCACTATGCGGATCAATGCCGCGGCCGGCTGCCGGGGTGGAGCGGGCATAGCCGGGCGGTATACGGCACGCCTACGTATCACATCATGGCGCTCTATGCGAGCCGCCCGATCACCCGCGTGCTGCCGGTGCGGACGACGTGCGGGAGCTATGCCTGGTCGCCGGGCCCCGATCGCTACGGCGCGGACCCGGGACCGTTGCCGGTGCTGGACGTGACGGCGGCGCTCGACGAGACGGGATGCGCGCTGACGGTGTTCGCGGTCAATCGCGGGCTGGAGGCGGTGGACGCGAGGCTCGAGTTGGGCGCGTTTGCGTCCGCGTCCGAAGCCACGCTGTGGGAGCTGAGCGGCGACGACCCGGAGGCGATCAATTCGGCATCGGCGCCCGCGGCGCTGACCGTGCGCGAACGCCGTGTGGCGCTCACGGGCGACCGTCCGCGGCTGGCGCTGCCGCCGCATGCGGTGTGCGTGCTCGAGGTGCGGCGTTAGGCTGGCCGGAGGTGCGGGCGACACTGGGTTTTAAGTTGCTGACTTGGAACAGGAAGACTCCGCATGGCCGCGGCGGTCTTTCTGTTCTTTTTGCATGCCGGGTTTTGCTTTACAATGGAAATTGGCGCATCGAATCGGCGCGGCTCATCGCCGCGCTGACCCGGATGCTGCGCGATGTCGGACTCGCCGAGGACGTGGCGCAGGACGCGCTCGTGTCGGCGCTCGAGAAGTGGCCGGAGCGCGGCACCCGGACAAGCCCGGCGCGTGGCTGATGACGGCGGCCACGCGCCGGGCGCTCGATCTGCTGCGCCGGGACAAGATGCGCGGCCGCAAGTACGAGGAGCTCGCGCATGCTGCGCCGCTGTACACCGAGGCCGAGCTGCAGGGGGCAGCGGACGGTGAGATCGGCGACGACCTGCTGCGCCTGATCTTCACGACCTGTCACCCGGCGCTCTCCCGCGAGGCGCGCGCCGCGTTCGAGTCGCCGGACCCTCAGGAGCTGGGGGCGCGGCTCGCACCCGATCCGAACGGCTACGGCGAAGGCGTCATCGACCTTCAGCGGTTGTGGGAGGAGCCGGAGACAACGGCTCGGCTCGAGCCCTGCTAGGAAGAATTGACTTGACCAATACATGACATTCACGACATGGAGGTTAGGATGATGAACGAAGAAATCACGACGTATATCGAGACGCTGCCGGAGCTGTGGAAACAGGAGACATGCGCTGCGCTGCGCGAGGTGGTGCACGCGTCGATCCCCGGCGCACAGGAGCGGATGCAATACAAGAAGCCGCATTTTTTGCACAATGGCAAGTACGCGGCCGTCATATCGGTGGCCAAGGCCGCGGTCAGCTTCACAATCTTCAATACGGCACACCTGACGGTGCCGGCCGGCTTCGACGGACCGCCCGAGCGCAAGACGGTCAAGCTGAAGCAAGGCGACGGCGTCGACCGGGACGGGCTCGGGGCGTTGCTGCGCGAGGCGGCGTCCACGCTGTAAAGGGCATGCGCCTGTTCGAAATCGGCCAAAAGGCTGGGCATGCCTATAGATAGGAGGGAGTCATCGATGGACACCGTAACCTCGAAGGACGGCACCGCAATCGTGTACGACAAGACCGGTGCGGGGCCGCCGCTGGTGCTCGTCACCGGTGCGTTCGGCTATCGCCGATTCCCGGGCCAGACGTTCGTCGTCGGTCTGATGCGGCTGATGCCCGGCGTCTGGCGAGTGCTGAAGGGTCTCGCCCATGCGCTCCCGTACGATGCGGCGCTGCTGGACGGCTTCATGGCAGGTCGGCCGCTCTCGACCTCTGCTTGGCGCACGGTGACGATGCCGACGCTGGTATTGGGCGGGACGCACAGCCCGGCCTCGCTGCGCCATGCTGCGGAGGAATTGGCCCGCGTACTTCCGAATGCGCGACGAGTCAGCAAAAAAGAACTCGGCCGTACGAAAAAGCTGGACGCCGCGGTCATTGCAGCGGAGTTGACGGCGCTTTATTCGCCGTGAAGTTGAGTGCCGAGTGCCTAGTCGACTGCCTGTTGGTGTCCTCCAGCCTTGAATAGTCACAAGTTTGTCAAAAAGATGCCCAATGAGCAACGTTGCTCTTTGAGAAACGTTGCTCATTGGGCATCTTTTGTGTTAGCTTGAATGTAAGGTGTTCCATCATTGGGGCCAGTCAGATGCCCAAGGAGTTGAACCGAAATGATGCACAAACCGAGTTTGCGCGAGATCAAGAAGGAAGCGACTGCGCATGCGTTGGCGGAGGCGGCCTTTGAGCTGGCGCGGGAGCGCGGCCTGGACGGCTTCGTCGTGGAAGACGTCGTGCAGCGCGCAGGGTATTCGCGCCGAACGTTTGCGAACCATTTCGCCTGCAAGGAGGAAGCGGTGGCGGTGTCGGCGATTTCCTTCGTGGCCTTCGACGATGCCGAGCATGTGCTGGACGAGCTGCCGGAGGAATCGACGCCGCTGGACGTGCTGCAGCAACTGCTGCAGACGCAATTCACCGCGGCGCTACTGCGCAAGCTGCATGAGCTGGTCTTGCTGGCCGAGCGCTACCCGACGCTCGAGCCTTATATTCTCAATGTGTTTCGCAGCCTGCAGCGTGCGGCGCTGGAGACGCTGGAGGCGCTGTTCGCGGAGCGCTACCCGCCGGGCTACTGCCACATGATCGTCGGCGCGATCTATGGCGCGGTCATGCCGGTCGTAGAGGGACTGGTCGAGGTACCGCTTCCGGGCCGGACGATTGCCTATGCGGCAGACGCTCCGACCTTCGAGCAATATCTGGATGCGGCATTCGGGTATTTGAAGCGCGGGTTTTAGAAGTGTTGGTTTTGATGATTCGTTTTATAGAGAACCTGGTAGAGAGCCGCGGATAGGAGAGGAGTACATCGATGTCTACATTTCTGTACAAGCTGGGCAAGACTGCGTATGCGCGGCCCTGGACGTTCATCGGGGCATGGGTCCTCGTGCTGGCCGTCGTCCTGACGATGCTCGGCGTCAACGGCATGAGCACGAGCTCGGACCTCAAGCTGGAGGGCACCGAGGCGCAAAAGGTGCTGGACAAGCTGGAGCAGGAGCTGCCGGAAGCGTCCGGCGGTCAGGCGAGCGTCGTCTTCACCGCGCCGGGGGGCGAGCGGCTCGATACGCCGGAGCGCATCGCGGCGATGTTCGAAGCGATCGGCGAGGTCTACGAGCAGGAGTATGTCATCAATACGGCCGAGCTGGCAGCTGCCGCCGGTGCGATGGGCCAGCAAGGCGGCACGGCGGCCATGGAAGGCGGCCAGATGCAGCAGGGCGGCGGCGCGGCAGCGCAAGGTCAAGCTGGCGATGCCTCTGCGGGACAGGCGCCCGCTGCAAGCGGCGCAGCCGGGCAAGGCCAGGCTGGCGGTGAACAGCCCCAAGCCGGCGGCGCCCAAGGTCAGATGCCGGCGAACATGCCGCCATACGGTCCGCTCATGGCGGACGGTATGCCGGTGCCGGGCGTCCTGATCGCTAATGATGGCAGCGTCGCGCTGTTCCAATTCCAATTTACGATGCAATTAAACTCGCTGCCTGCCGGCGTCACGGACGACGTCATCGAAGCCATCTCGGCAGCGGAGGACGGCACGGGCATCACGGCGCTGCCGAGCGATACGCTCAAGCCGGTGGAGATCCCGATCGGCACCAACGAGATCTACGGGCTGGTCATCGCCGTCGTCGTGCTCATCCTCACGCTCGGCTCGCTCGTCGCCGCCGGTCTGCCGGTGCTCGTGGCGTTGTTCGGCGTCGGCATCGGCGTCGGCGGCGCGTATGCGATCAGCAGCTTCGTGACGATGAACTCGATCACGCCGGTGCTGGCGCTGATGGTCGGGCTGGCCGTCGGTATCGACTACGCGCTCTTCATCGTCAATCGGCAGCGCCGGCTCATCTTCGATCAGGGCCTCAGCGCCCGCGAAGCGGCGGGCCGGGCGATCGGCACGGCGGGCAGCGCGGTGTTCTTCGCCGGGCTGACGGTCATCATCGCGCTGTGCGGCCTGCTCGTGATCGGGCTGTCCTTCCTCAGCATGATGGCGCTCGTCGCCTCGGTGACGGTGCTGCTCGACGTGCTGGTGGCGCTCACGCTGCTGCCGGCGCTGCTCGGTCTGGTCGGCGAGCGGATCTGCTCGCCGAAGGCGCGGGAGAAGAGCCGCGCCAAGACGGCCGTCAAGCGCAATGGCATCGCGGATCGCTGGGTGAGAAGCGTCGTCAAGCTGCGCTGGCTCGTCATTGTCGGCGTCATCGTGGTGCTCGGGGTCATGGCGATCCCTGTCGGTGAGATGAAGCTGGGCATCCCGACGGGCGGATCGGCGAATCTCGATACGGCGCAGCGGCAGAGCTACGAGGCGATCTCCGAGGGATTCGGCGAAGGCTTCAACGGGCCGCTGCTGATCGTCGCCGAGCCGCGCGAACCCGGCGGCGCCATCGGACCGGAGGCGCTCGGCGGCCTGACGATGGAGCTGCAGGGCATCGACAACGTATCCGTCGCTTCGCCGCTCGGCGTCAACGAGGACGGCAGCATCGCCATCTTCAATGTGATCCCCGAGACCGGGCCGACGGACGAAGCGACCCAGGAGCTCGTGGAGACGCTGCGCGATCCGGATGCCGCGCTGGCCGGCACCTACGGCGTCACGCTCGGCGTGACCGGCTTCACAGCGATCAACCTCGACATGTCGGCGAAGCTGGCGGAGGTATTCCCGCTCTACATCGTCATCATCGTCGTCTTGTCGCTGATCATCCTGCTGCTCGTCTTCCGCTCGATCCTCGTGCCGGTCAAGGCGACCGCGGGTTTCCTGCTCAGCGTGCTGGCTACGTTCGGCGCGACGACGGCGGTCTACCAGTGGGGCTGGCTGCACGATTTGTTCGGCTTCGATACGGGCGGGCCGGTCATGAGCTTCATGCCGATCATGGTCACCGGCATCCTGTACGGGCTGGCGATGGACTACCAGGTCTTCCTCGTCTCGTCGATGCGCGAATCGTACGTGCACGGACACCGCGGCCGCGAGAGCGTCATTCACGGCTACGATCAGGCGAGCCGGGTGGTGGTGGCGGCCGCGCTCATCATGGTCTCCGTCTTTGCCGGCTTTATCTTCACGCATGACATCATGATCAAGCAGATCGGCTTTGCGCTGGCGATCGGCATCCTGCTCGATGCCTTCCTGATTCGGATGACGCTCGTACCGGCGGTGATGTCGCTGTTCGGCGACAAGGCGTGGTGGCTGCCGCGCTGGCTCGATCGGCTCCTGCCGAATCTTGATGTCGAGGGCGACAAGCTGCTGGTCAAGCTCAAGGCTGAGGAGAGCACCGGCAAAACCACGTAGTGGGTCTGGCAGTGACTGCGAGGACTGCCGCTATGGCGTATAAAGCGCTGACTGCGAGGACTGCCGCTATGGCGCAGACAGCGCGAGCCAAGGCTCGCCGCATCGCAACAAACGCGTCAAGTATAGGCGGCGGTGACGGTACGAATGGCTGCCTCAGCTCACATCGTGGTCACTCGCGCAGTTCCGCGCAATTGGCATATGAAATGGCGCCGGCTTTGAAGCGGCGCCATTTTGGCGTGCACACATCATGTGGGAGAAGATACCGGTAGAAGGTTAGGAAGATATAGCGGACCATTCGGAGAACGCGCAGACCATACGAAGAATGCGTAGACCATTCGGATAGCACGCAGAGCAAATGGAGGTTGCGTAGATCATACGCAGCGCCTGTGAAGTTTACTTGGTGAATGGCAAAGGTTGCGGTAGGCGCAGCGAATGATTTGTAACTTGTAATGGACATCAGCGCACATCAGCGACGCTTAGCGCATCAAATAAGGTGGATTTGGCCTTGTAGAACCTTCTAAGCGTCCATTACAGAATAAGCTGATGCGATGGAAACCGTCTGTCTGGATCCCTTCACCATGCGCCAACGAACCTAACGGTTGCCGCAGCGGCTATTGCGCCCAAAAAAGCGCCGATTGAATTTTAACGGTTGCCACAGGTCTTATTTTTTTGAAATCAATCGAAAAAACGCTATTGAGGCCAAATAAGCGCTGTGGCAACCGCTAGACTAGAAATCACCTGAAATTGATCGAAATAAGCACGCTGGCAACCGTTAGCCGTGGAGCGCCCGTCTGCCTGCGTCGCTCGACCAGGCCCCGGAGCGCCCCGCCCGGCGAAGGCCGCCGCGCCATGCCGACATGCATCGGCTCGTTAGCTCCGTAGCGCCTCGCGGCAGCTTCCTGCCTGGCCTGCACCGCGTCGCTCCAACGCTTTGCCTGCTTCGCCCGTCCCGCCGCCATGCACCGGCTCGCGAGCCCCGCTCCGCCGCAGCGCCTGCCTGCTTCGTCCGCCCGGCGCGTGCCTACCAGCCGTAGCGCTCGGGCCCCCACGGCTGGTACTTGAGCTCCTGCTGGACGCGCACGAGCGTGCGGTCGGGCAGGTCGCGCTCGAGCACGACGCCGGGGCCGACAATGCTGTAGACGCCGGTCTTGACACCCGGCATCAGGATCGCATTGACGCCGGTGCGCGCGTAGTCGCCGATGAATACGGCGTCGCCCCAGGCCTGCGGCCATTCCCGGCGGCCCCGGATGCGGTGTGTCGTCTGCCCGTCGTCGAAGCGCAGGCTGCCGCAGACGGTCGCCGCGCCGAGGTCGGCGCCGGTCCCGACGATGCCGTACACCTCCATATAGTGGTAGAGGTAGACGCCGTCCATGAGGAGGCCGTCGAGCTCGGCGCAGTGATTGACGACGCAGCCGTTGCCGACCGAGGCGCCGGGCGCGAGCAGGCACGTATTGGCCAGGTGCGTGCGGCTGCCGATCCGGTGGTCGCCGAGCAGCAGCGCGCCGTCCTCGATCACCGTGTCGTCGCCGACGATCGCCGAGCCCTTGATCGTGACGTGGCGGCCAATCCGGCTGTTGCGGCCGAGCCGCACGTAGCCGCCGATCTGCGCGCTCGGATCGATGGACGCGCCCTCGGCCAATTCATGGCCGCCCAGCTCGGCGCAGGAGGCGCTGACTGCGCGCGCGCTCGCCTGCAGGATATGCCACGGCTTGTCGAGGTCGTAGCAGGGGCGCTGCGTCTCGACTGCAGCCAGCTCGCGGCCGTCTGCGAGCCAGTCCGCCAGCGCCTGCTCCAGCTCGCTCGCCTCCGGCGGCATCATGCCGACCTGCACGGCGGTGAAGCGCCCGGACGAGGCGGCGCAATACGAGAGGAACCGCTGCGGCAGCGCGTAAGCGCCGCCGCAGCGGTGCGTGTAGCCGTCGCGGGGATGGCCGCAGATCGCCGCGATCCGAGCAGCGGGCGTGACGGAGGGCCCCCGGGATGGCGAAGCCGGGCCCTTCGACGCCGTAGTCCGCTCCTCCCGATGGATTCCGGCCCATTCATCAGTCGTGCTGCCGATATGTGCGTCATCTCCACGATCTATCCATTGCCCCGTCCCTCCATCGGCGCCGCCCGGGCTGTCCGGCGCCGACCTCTCCGCGGCCTCCAGGCGGCAGCAGATCCAGTCGCTCTGCCGCTCGCTCCCGAGCGGCACCGCCAGCGCCGCCGCAGCCTCGCTGCCTGTCCGATCCCGCAGCGGCTGCGCGAGGAGCCGGGCGAGATCGTGCCGCTCTACCCAGATGTCGGCGTACAGCACGAGGAAGCTCGTCTCCCCGCGGAGCAGGTCGGCTGCAGCCAGCAGCGAGCGCGCCGTGCCCGGCGGCAGCGGCGCGGCCGCGGCGCCGGCGGATACGAGCGCGATGCGCTGCCGCTCGGTCTCGCTCAGCCCGCTCGCATGCTGCAGCCAATGTCCAATCTGCTCGCCCTTGTGTCCGGTGACGACGATGATCTGTTCCATCCCCAGTTCCAGCAGCAGCTCCAGTTGCCAGGCGATGAGCGGCCGCGCGCCGACCGGCAGCAGCGCTTTTGGCCGAATCGCCCCGTATGGCCACATCTTCTGGCCTTCCCCTGCGGCCAGCAGGACCGCTTTTTTCATCCGATCTCCCCCGTTTCGTTTATTTGATGGCGCCTTCGGTCAGTCCGGCGACGATGTAGCGATGGAAGAACACGTACACCACGATCATCGGCAGCGTGATGAGCGCGAGCGCGGAGAAGAGCAGCTTGTAATCGGTCATGTAGCGGCTGGAGAAGGCCAGCAGGCCGACCGGGATCGTCTTGAGCGCGTCGGTCTGGATATAGAGCATCGCCAGCAGCAGCTCGTTCCACGTATTGAGCGCAGAGAAGATGCCGACCGTGGCGAGCGAAGGCATGAGCAGCGGCAGCACGATGCGGCTGAACAGCGTGAAGTCGCCGCAGCCGTCCATGCGCGCGGCCTCCATCAGATCCTTCGGAATCGAGTCGAGGTACGCCTTGAGCAGGAAGATCGCCAGCGGCAGCCCGACGCCTGTATAGGGCAGGATGAGGCCCATGTAGGAGTCCTTCAGGTGCAGCTGCTCGAAGATATAGCTCTGCGCGATGAAGAACGACTGCAGCGGCATGAACAGGCCGAAGGCGAACAGCAGCATCAGCAGGCCGCTGCCGCGAAACTTCAGCTTGCTCAGCGCAAAGGCGGCCAGACTGGCGAACAGCAGAATGCAGATCAGCGTCACAGAGGTGACGAGCACGCTGTTCTTGGCATAGGTCGACATGTTGCCAATTCGCCACGCCTCCGCCCAATTGTGAAAATTGAGCTGCTCGGGCAAGGCGAACGGCGCCATGAAAATGTCCCGATTCTCCCGAAAGGAGGACAATAACAGCCAGATCAGCGGGTAAAACGTACCGCAGGAGATTGCGACCATGACAAGGTAATAGAGTGTGTGCGACCGCCACTTGCGGCGCTTGGCCGAGGTCAGCCCTTGGTCAAAGGACGTCAGCCGGTGATTCAGATCGGTGGGCAGACTTGCCACGAGTAGGCACCTCCATTTTTGAATCGCATGCCATCATGCGTACGCCGGTTCGTCAATACGCCAGATTGGCATGACTGTCAGTACTCCAGGGCATCGCCCTTGCGCCCCAGCTTGTTGGCCAGCAGGCCGAGGGCGGCGATGACGAGGGTCAGAATGACCGCCAGCGCGGAGCCGTAGCCGGTGCTCATGTGCGAGAAGACGACCTTGACCAGATAGGTCGGCACGATCTCGGTGGAATTGTACGGGCCGCCGTTGGTCATGACGTAGAACAGATCGAATGACTGGAAGCCGGTCAGCACGCACAGCATGATGCCGGTCTTGACCAGACCGCGGATCATCGGCACCTTGATGCGGAAGAAGATATGGCCCTCGTGCGCGCCATCCAGGTACGCCGATTCGTAGACGTCCTTGGAGATGCGCTGGATACCGGAATAGAAGATCGTCATGTAGAACCCGGCGTATACCCAGCCCGAGACGAAGCAGATGGCGAGCAGGGCGGTGTCGGGATTGCCCAGCCACACCTGGGTCCAACTGTCCAGCCCGACTGCGCGCAGCACAGTATTGATCAGTCCGAAGTCGGAATTGTAGACGAAGCGCCACAAGAACGAGACGACGATCATCGGCAGCATGACCGGCGTGAACAGCGCCACCCGGAACAAGCTGCTGCCCTTGCGCCCCATCGTGATCAGGCCGGCCAGTCCGAGTCCGACCAGCACCTCCAGCACTACCGTGGCAGCGATATAGATGAAGATATGGGTGTACGAGCTGAGGTAGATCCGGTCGTGCAAGGCGCGGTCGTAGTTGTCCAGCCCGATGAAGCGCATCTCGCCGTAGCCGTTCCAGTCATAGAAGCTGAACGCGAAGGTCATGACAATCGGCACGAGAATGGTGAAGGCAAAGACGAGCACGGCCGGCAGCGCGAACAGGTACGGTGAAGCTTTGCGAAGCAATCGAATTCCTCCCTTCCGGTAGTGAAGCGCGCCGCAGCGGCATGACGCGCATGGTCATGCCGCTGCGGGGCAGGAATGGCTAGTGTGCGGCCGGCTCCGCCTCGCAGGCGGTGGCGCTGATTCGTCCAAGGCGGGGACTGCCGATCCCGGACGTTTGCATGACACAATGGCGCTATGGTGCTGCGTGTGCGTGTTACTTTTTCAGCGGCGCGACCGTCTCTTCCAGCTGCTTCAAGGCGTCCGCCGGCGATTTGGCGCCGCCGATGACCTGCGAGGTCGCGGTGTTGAGCGCATTGGCCACCTCGATCGAGTAGCCGGTGTCCGGCGGTGCGACGACCGTCGGCGCCTCGGCGAGCAGATCGTTCAGACGGATCGACAGCTCCGGCGTGTTGTCGCGGTCGAGCCCGGTCGTGGTGATCGGCACGGCGCCGGCGGCCGACAGCTTGGCCGACGATTCATCCGAGCTGTAGAGCTGCATGAAGGCGATCGCCTCGTCCGTCATCGACGACTTGGCGTTGACGACCATGCCGTTGAGCACGCCGATCACGCTGCCCTGATCGCCCTTGCCGCCTTCGATGGTCGGCAGGTTGAAGTAGCCCATCTCCAGCTCCGGCGCTTCCTCGAGCGCGGTCGGCACGAGCCAGCTGCCGATCGGGTGCATCGCCGCCTGGCCGTTGAGGAAGAGCATATCCGATTCGCTGTCGGAGATGGCGTTGATGTTGTCGTTGACGTAGCCTCTGTCCCACAGCTCCTGCACGAGGGTGTACGCCTGGACGAAGTCGTCCGACTGGAACGGCTCTTCGAGCTGGAGCGCATTGCTGTAGGCGTCCTCGCCGACGACGCGCGAGAGGAGATGGCCGATCCAGTTGCCGGCCGTCCACAGGTCGAGGTTGCCGACGGTGATCGGCGTCATGCCGGAGGCCTTCACCGCTTCGCAAGCGGCGAGGAATTCCGCCCACGTCTGCGGCTCGCCGATGCCGAGCTCGTCGAATACTTGCTTGTTGTAGAAGATGACGTTGGTGACGTCGCCGGCGGTCGGGATCATATACGTCTTGCCGTCGACCGTCATGCCGTTGTAGGAGCCTTCGGCGAACATGTCGCCCAGGCCGCTCTCCTCGAGCTGAGTCGTGATGTCCGCGGCGAAGCCGTCATTGATCCGGTTGTAGAGGCGTTCGCCGGCCCACTCGAAGTACAGATCCGGTGCATTGTTGCCGCTGAGCAGATTGGGCAGGCCGACCGTCTGGTAGGTATCGTCGTCCTGGAACGTGTATTCGACCGTGACGCCGGGATTGGCGCTTTCGAATTCGTCTGCGATCTCTTCCCATACCGCGATCATCGCTTCGCCGGGCGAGCCCATCGCGATGCGCAGCACCTTGTCCTCGCCGCCGCTCTCCTCATTATTGCCGCAGCCTGCGACGACACTTCCGACTACCATTAGCGCCATTGAACCGGTGATCCATTTTTTCATTGTTTAACACCCCTCGTTTTTGGTTGTGGTCGGTGTGGAAGATTGCGCCAACACCTCCAGGACATATCCGCTGAGCACATCGCCGAATACCTGGGCATGCCGCTGCTGCCGTTCGTAATGGTCGAGCGCCGCCCGCAGCAATCGGCACGTTGCCTCCGAAGGCGCGGCCAGACAATCGGCCGCTTGCTGCAGCAGCCGGATGCCGCCCGCGAACTGCTCGGTCCAGGGCCGCAGCTCGTCCAGCAGCGGCAGCTCGCACGCACGGTCGCGCAGCGCGTCGGCGGCGGCGGCGAGCCGCGTCAGATGCGACTCGAGCGCCAGTCGCCAGTCGCCGGCCTCCGGCTGATACAGCCGGTTGAACAGGCTGCGGGCGAGCGCTTCCTCGAGCGCCGGCGACTCCGGCGGACCGAAGCAGCTGGCGCGCACATTATCGGCCAGCAGCGCCAGCGGCTGCTGCAGCTCATCCGGCACGCTGCGGGCGAGCGCCGCCTGCCAGCTGGCTTCGGGATCATAGCCCTCCGGGTCCCAGGCGTAGTCGGCGATCGTGGCCAGCGGCAGCCGCGAGCATGCGGCATACGGCATGACATTGGCGATGATGCCGCGGCTGAAGCGGTACAGATGACGGTCGCGCAGACGATACGGGCCGATATGCATCTCGCAGGTCATCGCCATATCGTTCACCGGATAATTGTCCCAGTACAGCGGCGGACGGTGGGCCGAGCGGCTGAATAGCGCCGCCTCGGCCAGCGTCAGCTCCTGGGAGCAGATGTTGCGCCCCGTCCAGAACAGATCGATTCGCGGATCGATGCCCGCCCCGAGCGCCGCCAGCTCGGGCTCGTCGCCCTTGCCCCAGTAGCCGGTCGGACAGACGACGAGCCGGATCGCGGGATCCCAGGCCAGCAGATCGGCGTAATAGCGGCGGATCAGCGCGATCTGGGCACTCGTCAGATCGGGGAAGGCGTCGACATCCATCCGGTGCTGCAGCCGGGGCGGAATGTCGTCGAGCAGCAGCCCGAAGCGGCGCACGCCCAGATCGAACAGCTGCCGCGTCTTGGTCAGCAGCGCGCGGTAGTCCTCGTCGGCGGCATAGCGCATGGAGAGACCGGGAGACAAGCAGTAGACGAAGTCGAGCGCCAGCTCCTGCGCGCGCGCCAGCAGCGCGGCCAGTTGTTCCAGCGCCGGGCCGTCGTAAGGCTCCCGCCACCAGGAGCGGTGGTACGGGTCGTCCTTGGGCGCGTACACATAGGTATTCATCCGGCGGGCTGCGATGTACGCCAGCATCTCCAGCCGCTGCGCGGCGGTCCACGGCGGGCCGTAGAAGCCCTCCACGATGCCCCGGACGGGGAAGCGCGGCGCGGTGCGCTGCCGCACTTCGCGCCAGTGCGCCGCGCCGGCCAGCTGCCGCAGCTCCTCCAGGGCGTAATAGAGCCCGCGCCGACCGCCGCAGCCGATCTGCGCCTCGGCCCGAGGCGGCCGGCCGCTGGTGACGAGCGCATAGCCTTCGTGCGCCGCGAGCGCGGCGGAGGCTGCGTCGGCGCACGAAGGCGGCTCCACGGGCTCGCGCACGATGCGCACGAGGAGCTCGCCCGCCTGCGGCAGCGGCGCTCCCGATAGCTGCGCTTGCGCGAGCCAGTCCTGCGCCGCCTGCCGCAGCTCCTCATCATGGCAATGAATCGTCCACGCTACAGGCACCGCACGGCCCCCTTATAGCGCTGGATGAGCGCCCGGTTGTGCGCATCGCCGGCATCGCCGTTGCTGCTGGCGAACACGGCCGGCGCGCCGCCCGCCGCGGCGAGCTGCTCGATCGCCGCGGCCGCTACCGCTTGCAGCAGCGCGGCGCCGGTCACGGTGGATGTGGCGCAGACCCGCTGCGCCACGCCGTCGATGTCGAGCGCCGCATCGCCGGGCACGGTCATGTTGTCGAGCGCCACGTCGGCTAGCTCGTGCAGCAGCCGGCCGCTAGCGTGGCGCGACGTCACGACAGCTGCGCTCTGCAGGCTGCTCAGCGAGATGACGGCTATTCCTTTGCGCCTGGCGGCCAGCGCCATCTCGATCGGCACGGCATTGCGGCCCGAATTGGAGACGATCAGCAGCGCATCGCCCGGCGAGGTCGGCTGTTGATCGAGTACGACGTCGGCGAGGCCCGCCAGCCGCTCCAGCGCCGTGCTCTGCGCGGCGCCGCGGTGCAGCATCAGCCCTTCTTCCAGGATCGGGTTGACCGCAGCGAGCCCGCCGGCCCGATAGAACATCTCCTCCGCCAGCAGGTGCGAATGTCCGGTGCCGAACAGATGCCATAGCCCGCCGCCGCCGATGGCGCGGGCCACGAGCCCGGCTGCCGCGCCGATCGCCTCTTGCTGCTGTGCGGCCTGCTCGAGCTGGGCGCGGACGAGCTGCAAATAGCGGGTTGCTGCCTGCATATTCCTTCCCCCTTTGTAGTCTTGTGTCCCTGCACATGACACACATCTCACAAATTGCGATATACGACTTTGTTAATTTGTAGTAACAACTTAGTTTATCTTAATCCTCCCACATGGGAAATGTCAATTGATTTTTTGGATCCAATGATTTGAAAATGCAGCGGTAATATAGGATTTAATGAATGTAAATCAATTGCTTTCACCTCTCGGATTGCGAAGCGGATCAGAAAAATGCATTGACAACTCGTTGTGACTAAAAATAGAATGGATCTATATGTTACTACAAATCGGCAATTTGTCATGCGATGTCGATTGTTGGCGGCATATGCATTTGGAAGGGAAACTTACATGGTGGAGGTGTGACGAGCGCAAGTGCGGCGAACGTGTAACCGATCGACAGGGCCAGAAGAGAGAAAGGGCAAGACGCATTCAATGCCAGAGGAGGCTTATCAATGGGGATTCATTTAAAACGTACAAGCATCATGCTCGCGGCCATGCTGATCGTCTGCGCCGTGTGGGCGGGTGTGACCGCGGCTGCCGCACCGGAGCGGATGCCGGACTGGGCGGCCTCGGAGATCGCGTATTGGAAAAGCAACGGGCTGCTGCAGGGCAACGCGAACGGCGAAATTGAGCCCGGCCGCAACGTTACGCGGGCGGAGCTGGCGGCGATGCTGAATCGGGTGTTCGGCTACATCGCGGACGATGCGCCGGACTTCCGCGATGTGCCGGCAGGCGCCTGGTACGCGGCGGATATCCGCAAGGCTGCCGCAGCAGGCATCATGGAGGGGACGGGCGGCGCTCTGGTGGAGCCGCAGCGGCATGTGACGCGCGCCGAGGCGGCGGTCATGCTCGCTCGCGCTTTTCAAGTGGAGGCGACAGCTGCGGCGACGGTGCCGTTCGCTGACGATGACGCGATCCCGGACTGGGCGGATGCAGCGGTCTACGCGCTCAAGGACGCCGGCTATGTGGCCGGGACGCCGGACGGCCTCTATCTCCCGGCGAAGCCGCTCACACGCGCCGAGGCGATCAAGATGATTCACAATGCGATGGGTGCGCTGATCGCGGACGACGCGATCCACAGCGGCATGACAGGGGGCAATCTCGTCGTCAATACGGCGGGCGGCACTTTGAAGGACGCGGCCTTCACCGGCGATGTCTACCTGGCTCCCGGCATCGGCGAAGGCGACTTTACGATCAGCGGCACGACGATTGCAGGCACGCTGTACATCGGCGCCGGCGGCGTGAACAGCATTGTGATCACCGACAGCGAGATCGGCACAGTCATTGTCAACAAATCAGGCGGTCCGGTTCGGATCGTATTCGAAGGCGCCGAGGCGGGCGAAGTGATCGTGCTGACCGCAGGCGGCAAGCTGGTGCTGGATGCGGATAGCGTGATCGGTACGCTGTACGGCAAGGCTGCGGCAAGTATCGCCGGCTCGGGCACGATCAAGCTGGCCGTCGTGCAGGCCTCCGGCATCGTGCTGGAGATTACGCCTGAGGCATTGAAACTGGACGGCCAGACCGTCGTTATCGGCGGTGTGACCGTGTCGCAGGGGTACGAAGCCGGATCAGACCCTGCCAGCGGCGGATCGAACGGAGGGAATGGAGCCGGAACGGCCCGGAAGACGGCGCTGTACACCTATGAAGAGGCCGCGGCCAAGCTGGCCGACGACGGCGCAGAAGGGCTGGTCAAGACGTACCTGGGCTTCCTCGGCGATCCGACCTATACGCCGTCGATCGCCAATCCGGAGGTCGAGATGCCGGATCTGGTCAATGCTGCGACTTTTGTCGATTACGAATTCACCGTGAAGCCGTCGATCTTCCCGTCGCTGCGCGGCGTCAATAGCTCGGTGCTGAGCGTGGATCGCAAGGTCCTGTGGCTCGGCACTGACGAAGGCGTGACGCGCATCGAGCTGGCCACGAATCGGATGACCGCCTATGACGCGGCGGGCAGGCAATTGGCGGATGATCGCGTGCTGCTGTTGATCGACGACGGCGCGCGCGGCGTGTTCGCCATTACCGAGACGGGCGTATCGCATATCTATCAGTAACGAGGAGGATTCCGGATGTCCAAAATGAGAAAACGGATGGTCGTGTCGCTGGCACTGACCACCACATTGTTGGTGAGCGCGCCGCTTACCGCACTGGCGGCCAAGCTGCCCGGTGCGGCCTACGATACCGTGCAGCTCGAAGCGGTCCAGACGAAGGAAGTGACCTACTACAAGGCCGGCTCTGCCTCGATCCCGGACAAGATCGGCTGGGTGCGGGAGGTGCAGGATCTGGCGTTCCTGCCGGTGGCGACGACCTCCGATGTGACGGCCGCGCTGCAGGATGAGGACGGCGTATACTGGATCGGTACGGAGACGGGGCTGCAGCGCGTCGACTTCACGGCGCCGGATACGCGCGATATCGTGCAGTACTTCGCAGGTCCCCGCTATCTGTACGGCGGCGACGATCATGTGACCGGCCTGGCTGCAGACGGCGCCGGCGGCATCTGGGTCGAGACGGCCAGCGGCGTGACGCATATCGCGATGCCGGAGATGACGCTGCAGGAGAAGACCGGCAAGTACGAGCGCATCGTGGAGGATGTGCACGATCGCTTCGGCATGGTGTCGAGCAGCGACTTTACCTTTACCGAGACCGATCCGGGCAAGGACTTCATCGACTACAATTCGGAGACCGGCGTGTTCTCCTCGGTGCCGAGCACGTCCGACAATGACGGCCTGTGGACGGCGATGTACGCCATGGGCGAGATCTTCCGCTACCGTTCCCTGCAGGAGCAGTACGGCGCGGAGCCGACGGCGAGCCAGCAGGCCGAGATGGACGAGGCCCGCGCGGCGGCGATGCGCGCCACCAAGGCGGTGCTGGTGCTCGATTACGTCTCGGGTCGGGGCAATGGCTTCCCGGCGCGCTCGTACATGCTGACGAGCGAGGACAACGCGGCGACCGTCGGCGACTCCGTGTACGGCTTCCAGGGCAAAAACGGCTTCTGGTTCCAGCATGTAGTCGGCGAAGAGGCCGTCAACCCGAACGGCATTATCCCGAGCCTGCAACGCGACGACGCCGAGCCGATCGGCTACTCGATCGTCCGCGTCACGAAGGATGCGGAGAAGAAAACCGGCTCCCGGCTCTTCCCGAGCGGCGGCACCGACGTCATGAACTACAACGGGCTGGGGCTGAGCCAGGCTGCGATCGACGCGCTCAACGCGACGCGCCCGGACGGGCAGAAGCTGGGCACGGACATCCGGACGATCGTCGATACGGTGGACGGCGAGCCGGTCTATCAGGTGATGCCGGTCATTACCGCGGCGACCAACAACGCCGAGGCGGCCGAGGACAAGACGACCGGTCCGGACAACAAGCCGCTATTCCAGCTGACCGCGCCGGTGTACGAGCAGATTCCGACCTTCTTCAACGATCTGTTCCCCGCGTATGCGCTCGTCGACGGACATGTCGACATGAATCAGATCGTGTACAAGGCCGATACGTCCTCCGACGAAGTCATCGGGCACTACGCGCTGTTCTACACCGCGTATGAATACCTGGTGGGCGACGCCGAGGATGAGGAGCTGCAGGAGCTGAAGTTCTACATTGAGGAAGCGGCGCATCGCATGACCGAGCTGATCCTCAAGGACGACCATTATTACATCGAGGATGCGACCGGCAAGTCGACGCAGTGGTCGCGCTGGCTGGCCAAGTACTTCAACGACAGCCTCGGCGTGATGCAGGAGCAGGACGAATGGGCGGCAGGTGTCGGTGTCGACGAGAACGGCGACGACGCGCTCTCCTACGGCTATGAGGACGGACCGCTCAACGCGCTCGAGGTGATGGCTGCGCTCAAGACGGCGATTCACGTCACGGCGGAGCGCTATCCGGACACGGTGCAGAAGTACAAGGATGCGTACGATCTCGCCTTTGCGGACAGCTATAGCACGGAGGAGCCGTTCGTCAACGGCAAGGGTTACATCGAGATGGCCGGGGAGTACATCGAACGCCGTCTCGTCCGTCAGGCGACCAATGCCTACAGCGATCATGACAACACGATCGTGACGCGCGATACGATCGAGGAGTACGGCAGCAATGCCAATGCGACGATCCACAACGACTGGACGCAATACATCAACTACTCCGACGAGGAGCTCGGCTGGTTCCCGGTCTACATCCTGATCATGCTGGAGGAAGACGAAGGTCGCCATCAGCAGATCGTGGATGTCTATGACCAGTGGTACACCAATGAGGTGCGCGAGGAGAATCCGTTCTACACCTTCTTGTATCAGCTGGCGCATCCGGAGCGGACGGACGTCGATCTGGCCTCCGCCGTGCGGTATCTGAACCGCTACAGCGAATACATGATCACGTTCCAGGCCCAGTACAACCGTCAGGATGTGCTGTACATCGAGCCCGGCGATCGCGACGACGAGAACAAGCAGACCAATTATGCGCTGGCACCGGACGAGCGTCGGATTCACAAGCACAACAGCAATCCGTTCGAGGCCGATGACCAGACGAGCGGCGCCAATCCGGACTACAATTACAATAAAGGCGATATGGAGGCCGGCACGGTCTTCCTGCTGCCGTACTGGCTTGGCCGCTACTTCGAGATTATCGCGGAATAAAGGCGGCGCGAAGGCAACGCGAAGGCAGCGCAAAGGGAGCGCGAAAAAAAGGAGGGGGACATGCTTCCCCCTCCTTTCCAGTCCGTCCTGACGGGCTAGAACTTGCGCTCGATCGTGTAGCTCGGATAGTCGCCGCGGAAGATGCCATAGCTGTACTCGACAGGCGTCTCGTCGGCCAGGTAGGTGATGGTGCGGACCTGCAGGCACGGGGCCCCTTCCTTGACGCCAAGCAGCTTGCGCGCCTGGCGGTCGGCGAGCACCGGCTTGAGCTGCTCGACAGAGCGGTGCACCTTGAGCCCGTACTTGCTCTCCAGGAAAGCGAACAGCGAGCCGTCCGTATAGTCGTTGATCAGACCGGGCGCGAGGCTCCAGGGGATGAAGGTGCGCTCGTACAGCAGCGGCTCGCCGTCGGCGAACCGCACGCGCATCAGTTGATTGACCGGGGACAGCTCCGGGATGCCCAGATGCTCTTGCAGCGGGTATTCCGCAGGGACCACCTTGGCTTCGAGGATTTTGCTCGTGGGCTCCTGGCCGTTCATGAGGATGTCCTCGGCGAAGCTGCGCGACTGAATCAATTGCAGCTCCTTGCGTTTGATGAAGGTGCCCTTGCCCTGCAACCGCTCGACCAGCCCCTCCGTCTCGAGCTCGCTGAGCGCCATGCGGATGGTGGTGCGGCTGGCATTGAACAGCTCGCCCAGCTCGGCCTCGGTCGGCAGGCGCTGGCCGACCTCATAGACGCCGGTCTGAATTTGCTTTAATAATTGCTCTTTAATGGTAAAGTAGAGCGAACTTTGGCTTCGTTTTGTCATGACAATATCCCCTAAATCAGACTTTGTTATATTCTATTATGCCATATCGAGACAGCGGCAAGCAATTGCTAGGCATGGATAGGAAAGGAGTGAGCGCCATGATCGTGGCCGGAGTGGATGGCGGAGGGAGCAAGACGCTGGCCGTCATTGCCGATGAGACGGGGCGCGTGCTGGGGAGCGGCCGCTCGGGCTGTGCCAATCATCAGATCGCCGGCGTGGAGCAAGCGGTCGCGCATATGGACGAGGCGTTGCAGGAAGCGCTGCAAGCGAGTGGCTTGTCGCGGAAGCGGCTGGATTTCGTCCAGTATGGGCTGGCCGGCGCGGATCGTCCGCATGATTTTGCCGTACTGACCCCGGCGCTTGCAGGAAGGCTGGCTGGCGTGCCTTTCGGCATTGTGTGCGACGTCTATGAGGGGCTCCGGCTGGCCAGTCCGCAGCAGGTCGGGGTGGTGCTGGTGTGCGGGAGCAACACCAATGCCGCCGGCCGCAATCGGGCGGGGGAGACCGCTACCGCGAGCGGGTTCGGCACGCTGTTCGGCGATCGGGCCGGCGGTTACTATCTGGCGGACCAAGCGTTCGCGCGGACGATTCGCTCCTGGGACGGGCGGGAGCCCGAGACGCTGCTGACGGCGCGCATTCCCCGGGCGCTCGGCTTCGGCGGCATGGCGGAGATGGTCGATCACTATCTCGACCATGATCTGGCTGCCGCTCCGCTGGAGCTGGCCCGTGTCGTACACGACGCTGCGGATGACGGCGACTGGCTGTCGCTCGCGCTGCTGCGGGAGATGGGCGAGGAGCTCGGACTGTCGGCGTCGACGGTCATGCGCAAGCTGGGCGGATTCGGCGAGATGGAGGAGCTGCCGCTCGTGCTGACCGGCAGCATCCTGCAGGCGGGCCGTCATCCGGTGCTGCTGGAGGCGCTGCTGAGCCGCGCTCGGGCCGGTCACCCCGGCCTGAAGCCGGTCATCCCGACGCTGGCGCCGGTGTTCGGCGCCGTGCTGATGGCGATGGATCGGATGGACATTGCGACTGCCGCGTGCACGCTGCACCACTTTGAATCTTATGCTGAAGGAATGTGATGAGGATGAACAAGATGCTGAAAATCGCGGTCATTGGAGGAGGCTCCTCGTATACGCCGGAGCTGGTAGAGGGGCTGATTCGCTATCACGACACGTTCCCGGTCGGCGAGCTCTGCCTGGTCGACATCGCCGAGGGAGAGGAGAAGCTGCGCGTCATCGGCGAGCTGGCGCGGCGCATGGTGGAGAAGAGCGGGCTGCCGATCAAGGTCGTCGCCACGCTCGACCGCCGCGAAGCAATCCGCGGGGCAGACTTCGTCTCCACGCAGATCCGGGTCGGCGGGCTCGATGCCCGCTCGCGGGATGAGAAGATCCCGCTCGCCCACGGTCTGATCGGACAGGAGACGACCGGTGCCGGCGGCTTCGCCAAGGCGCTGCGGACGATCCCGGTCATCCTCGACATCTGCAAGGAAATGGAGGAGCTGGCGCCGGAGGCCTTCCTGATCAACTTCACCAACCCGGCGGGCATCGTGACCGAGGCGGTATCGAAGTATTCGTCGATCCGCTCGGTCGGGCTGTGCAATCTGCCGATCGGCACGAAGATGCAGATCGCCGAGCTGTACGGGCGCGCGCCGGAGGAGCTGTTCATCGAGATGGCGGGGATCAATCATCTCAACTGGACGACGCGTGTCGTGCTGGACGGCAAGGATTGTACGGCGGACTTCCTCGGGCGGCTGTCGGACAGCGGCGGCTTCACGATGAAGAATATCCCCGACCTGGCCTGGGACGCCGACTTCATCCGCTCGCTCGGCGCGTTGCCGTGCGCGTATCACCGGTATTATTATATGAAGAGCGAGATGCTCGCCGAGCTGCTGGAGAGCTACAAGGAGGCGGGCGCGACGCGCGCCGACGATGTGAAGGCGGTCGAGGCGGAGCTGTTCGAGCTGTACCGGCAGCCGGATCTGGCGCACAAGCCCGCACAGCTGGAGCAGCGCGGCGGCGCGTATTATTCCGAGGCGGCCGTCCAGCTGATGAAGTCGATCTACAACGATGCCGGCGACATCCAGATTGTGAATGTGCGCAATGGCGGCATTATCGCATGCCTGCCGGACGACGCTGCGATCGAGACGAATTGTGTCATCAAGGCGGACGGCCCGCACCCGATCGCGCTTGCGAGCCCGCTGCCGCCGCAGATTCGCGGCCTGCTGCAGGTCGTCAAGGCGTATGAGGAATTGACGGTCGAGGCGGCGGTGCGCGGCAGTCGCGAGGCGGCGCTGCAGGCGCTGACGATCCATCCGCTCGTCGGCGACGAGCGGGCTGCACGCACGGTACTGGCGGAGATCCTGGAGCAGAATAAGGCTTATTTGCCGGCTTTTGCGGCGGAGTGATCCCAAGGGGGCGGCCGGTGCGCCGAGCCAACCGTGTCAAAATACTATTCTAATGGCGACTGTTGTTCCCGATGCCGCAATTCGCGCGAAATTGCGCCCTTCGCACGAGGTTGGGCCTTCAAGCAAAGACGCGCTCCCTTGGTGTGATATACTGAAGGCGGTAGAGCATCCTATTCAGACAAGGGAGCGATCAATGTGATACAACAAGTGGGACAAGTGATGTTATATGTAGACAATCAGGACCAGGCGCGCGCATTCTGGACCGAATAAGCGGGCTTCGTCATCGTCGCGGAGGAGGACGGATCGGAGGGGATGCGCTGGATCGAAGTCGCGCCGACCGAGGGAGCGGAGACGACGATCGTGCTCCACGACAAAGCGTTTGTCGCCGAGATGTCGCCGGAGCTGAATCTGGGCACGCCTTCGCTGATGTTCTTCACCGCCGACCTGGACAAGCTCTACGCGGAGCTGACTGGCAAAGGGGTCGCGGTCGGCGATATCGTCGCGCTGCCGTCGGGCCGCGTCTTTAATTTTGCGGACGACGAGGACAATTACTTCGCGGTCATGGAGCAGGCATAAGGTAGTACGGACAGTTGTCGTCAAGCGAGGCTACTGCATCACCGCGCGAAGAATAAGCCGCAGCGAAGTCCGACTTCGCTGCGGCTTATTCATTGACGCGCGTCTTTCACTGTGCTAAATTAAATAAATAATTAAAGTTTATTAAATGATTAATTAAAATTAAATATGTGATGAATGAACGAGGAGGACGCACAGGATGAAGAGACGAGCGAAGCGGTGGGCGGCAGGACTGCTGTTGACGGGAGGGCTGGTGCTGCTGGCGGCATGTGGAGCCGTGGACAAGCCGGCGAATGAAGCCGGCCTGTCCGAAAGCCCGCAGCCATCCCGTACGGCAGCTGCTGGCGGCAGTACGACTTCACAGGATGCTGCAGAGGTGGAGTCCGCGGCTCCAATGATTGAGGCGGCGGATGAGACGGGAGCAGACCAGATCGACTGGGAGACGCGCCGGGCGCACAATCGGGAGGCGGGTACCCTTCACTATATGACCGGCTATTATTACACCGCTTCGCCGCCGGATATCCAGGCGGTGCTGGCGGACGAGCTCGGATATTTCGAGGAGATGGGGCTTGAGGTGGACATTCAGCCGGGGCTGGAGTCCGACGGGATCAAGCTGCTGGCGGCAGGCCAATTGCAGCTCGCGGCATCCGGCACGCCGTCAGCGATCATCCAGTCGGTGGCGGCCGGTTCGCCGATTCGCGGCGTGGCGACCTTCTCGGCGACCGGGATCAGCGCGTTGATGGTTATGGCCGACTCGGGAATCGAGACGGCGGCTGATCTCAAGGGCAGGGTGCTTGGCTACCATGGAGCATTGCCGGCCAATTTTTTGGCCATGCTGGAGCATGCCGGCGTCGGCGCAGACGAGGTTGAGAGTGTCTCGGTGGGCTACGACCCGACGATCCTGGCAGCAGGCAAGGTGGATGCGCTGACGGTGTACAAGTCGAACGAGCCGTATCTGATGGAGCAGGCCGGATATGAGGTGCGGCTTCTCGATCCGGGCGCGTACGGCGCGGAGACATCCTTTGGCGTCATCGCCGCCAACGAGGCGTTTGCAGCGGCCCATCCGACGGCCGTCGAGGATTTCCTGCGTGCGGTGATGAAGGCCCATGCCTATGCGGCCGATCATCCGAAGGAGGCGCTCGCCGTGCTCGCCAAGCGCTCGGAGAACGGGTATGATAAGGACAATGAGCTCAACCGCTGGTCGATCGAGCAGCAACTGGTCGAGACTGCCCGGCATGCCGGGTACGGCTACGGCTGGCATACTGCGGGGCAGTGGGAGCGGGAGATCGAGATGCTCCGGGACGCGCGGATTATCGAAGAGCCGCTGGCCGCTGAGGCGGTCATGACGAATACGTACATCGAAGCCATCTATGCGGGCGAGCAGCTGATCTGGCCGGCTTCGTAGCGGGGGCTTCGGCTAGGAGGGACCAGCAGTGGCGGGAAGAAGAAGCATGGACAAGGCGGACAAGCGCGAGGTGCAGACGCGCATTCTCGACGCGGCGGAGGCGCAATTTGCCGGCAACAGCTACGCCGGAGCGCGCGTGAACGAGATCGCTGCGCAGGCGGGGGTGAACCAGGCGCTGATTCATTATTATTTCCAGTCCAAGGAGGGACTGTACGAAGCAGTGCTGACGCGTCTTTTCGCGCAATGGGAGCGGGCGATTGGGGGCATTGCCTGGGATGAGATAGAGCCGGAGGAGTTGATCCGCCGCTACGTTGAGACGCATTACCGCATCCGCTGCGCGATGCCGAACTTGTTCCATATTATCACGTGGGGCGCGCTGGAGGGCGGCGAGCTGCTCGGCCGCTATGCGCCGCCGAGCTGGGCGACGCACTTCGAGACGGTGCGGCAGGCCCTGCGCCGCTGGCAGGCGCAGGGGGCGATCCTCCAGGATATGAATGTGCCGGTGTTCTTGCATACGCTATGGGGTATGATGGAGCACTTCTATTACCGGAGTGAAGGTTATCTGCAGGACATGGCGGGGCACGAGGGCAGCGCGTCAGCGATTCAGCAGGAGATCGCCGCGCAGATCGTGCGGCAGAGCCTGCACGGGGTACTGCCGCAGCCTCAGCTGTCCGCGCGCGCGGCGACTGCGGGCATGGAGCGGCTGCTCGTCGTGCGGGCGCATGATGCCGGCCCTGAGGCGATTCGCGAAGCGGACGCGGTGCTGGATGCGGTGCTCCATAGCACCGGGCGCACAGCGGTGGGGCTGGATCAGATGGAGCCTTATGGGACGACCGGCGATGCCGAGACCGGCGATGCCGACACCGCAGCAGGCGGCGGCGCACCGGCGCAGCGGCGGAGCGGCGATGATGCGACGCGGCAGCGGAAGAGCGATGCCGCTGCGGGGCGAAGCGAGGCGATCGCATCACGTCGAAGCGAGGCGTTGGCTGCGCGGGGTGATGATGTGGCGGCCCGGCAGGAGGAAGAGCGGATCGCGCTGGAAGAGGGCGCGCCGCTGCTTGTGCTGGCTTCGACGGTTCACGGCGAGTTGCCGATGCAGGTCGTCGCGCTGCTTGACCGATTAAGCCGGGATGAAGACGTCGAGGCGAGCCGCTGTGTCGGCATCTGGACGCTTGGTACGAGCCCGGCAGGGGATAGTGCCCAGCGTGCTATGGAAGAAGCATTTAATCGGATGGGCGCTTATGCCGCTGCGCGCGTGCCCGGTCAGACGCTGCAGCTTTATGCGCGGCGCTTCGCACGCCTGCTTGCAGGCTTTCGCTGAGCCGTCCTGTGCCGGCGGCTTTGGCGCGCCATTGAGAGCGGTCGCGGCTCTACCGAGTTGGTAGGTTCGGCAGAGAATGCGGTGCGCTGGCGCAAGCGGTCGGTGACCGAGCCGGCTGGCCGGATCGCGGCAGGAAGGTGTGTAGGTCTGCTGGGCCGGTTCGGCTTGCATTGCTTGCGACGATGGCCGCGAATGAGGCAGATCTCAGCCTGGCCGGAAAATGGGAATTTAACTGCAAAAGTACAGTTATATTAGCCGAAAACGGCAATATCGCCGATTTTGACACCATATAACTGTATTTTTGCAGTTTGCAGTTAGATTAAGCCTTTATCGGCGCAATTTAACTGTACTTCTACAGTTAGTTGGCATGGCGTATGGTGATGATGTGGTAGCGCGTCGGTAGCGCGTCTGGCATCTGCATATGAGGGACCTTCTCAAAACAAAGCTTGTCGTGCCGTCAAGAGATACAAGAGATACAAGAGATACGCGCTCGTTATAGGGCGCCGACAAGTGGCGTGAGCTCGCCATGGCGCCGACAGGGGGACGAGCTCGCTTTGTTGTGAGGGTTACTTTTCGCGCGGCGGGGTGTGTTCCTTCCCTGGAATTGGCGCCAGCCGGCTCGCTTTAGGAAAAATGAGATCCTTGAACATGAGCATCATCTTCAGCTTCATGACATCGCTGAGCTTGCGAAGGTCAAGTCCGAGCAGTTCGCCGAGCTTCTCCAGCCGGTATTGCATCGTATTGCGGTGAATGAACAACTGCTTCGCCGCTTCGTTGATCTGCCCCTCGCAGGCGAAGAACGTCTCCAGCGTGACGAAGGCGTCGGCGATGTGTTCCTCGTCGCGCTGCAGCAGCGGCTGAAGCAGATTGCGGCAATACTTGAGCTTGGCCTCTTCCGGTATATAGGAGAAGAGATACGAGAACTCCAGATTGGCGAACAGTATGACCGGCTTGTCGTCCTCCAGATAGCGGCTGATGCGCTGTGCTTCCAGACACTCTCCGTAGGCTTCCCGGATGCTGGAAATGTCATGCTTGGGCTTGCTGATATAGCAACGGGCTTCCTTACGACCGAGCGAGGAGACGACTTCATTGAAGCAAGTGACGAGCAGCCCGGCGAACGCCTCGTACCCGGGCCCGGCCTCCTGCGCCTTGAAGACGTACAGCAGGTTGTCGTCGATCTCCACGTGATGACCGGGCAGCGTCCCGAGGATCGGATGATAGCTGATCTCGCGGCGCAGCTCGCGCAGCCACTCGGCAATGTACGGGGCCGCCTCCGTCTCCGGCAGCGCAGCCGGCACGAGCAGCACGCACACGCTCGGTCCGTTCAGCAGCTGCGAGCCGAGCGCGTGCGCCTGCTCCACGAAGCTCTCGCGCGACAAGCTCCCCTTCAGATAGCGCTCCGTGATGACGCTCCACTGATAACTGAGCACGGTGTGCTGGCCGTCTTGCATCAGGTCCATATGATAGCACAGCACCTCGGCGGCCTGGTGGTACAGCCCTTCCTCGTCGGCATGGATGCCGCCCTCGTTCGGAATGACAAGCAAGAAGCCGTAGCATTCCTGCTCCTTCATGAGCGGAATGCGGCAGAACCAGCCATGCTGTGTGCGCTCCTTGTGAAAAACGGGCGTCCACGGCCATTGCCGCGTCAGCTGCACCTCGGGCCAATCCGAATTGTTGAACAGAATCTGACCCTTCGAGCTGAACACGACGATGCTGTGTCCGAGAATATCCGAGATCGTCTGGAACGGGTCGGAGAAGTCATGGGTATGCAGCGTGAAGCGGACGAGCCGCATCTGCTTTTCCAGCGCGTCGTGCAGCTTTTTTGTGCTTTTTTCGTATTCCGCGTGAAAAAGGGCGTTCATTTGCTCGGAAAAAGCGAATTCGTAAGGCAGCTCCAGCACGGGGAATTGCAGCCGATTCGCCTCGTCCAGCACGAGCTGCGGAATTTGCGACCAGTAGCGCCCGAGCTTGATGCCGATACCCGCAGCGTCGCGCTCGTGCAGCTTTTTGAGCAGCTCAAGCAGTTCGTCCGGCGCGTCTTTGACTGCGTAGGCGGTCGTCAGCAACAGCTCGCCGGGCTTGATCCAGTTCGCCACATCGGGTGCATCCATTGTGTTGATCGCCCGAATTGTGCGTGCGCGTCCTTCTTCGCCGGCAATGAGCTTCGCTTTGGAAAACGGAAAGATGGACAAGGCTTCCTCTACTGTTAAATTCATCGCCTTCACCTCGCAAATAGTTTACATATACATGACATATACCTTTGTTTTTTCTACAATTACGAACATTCTGATTATGAATTTTTACAAACATTCGTTAATTTAGTTGACTTAATCGTATATCGAATTTAAATTAGAATCAATCCATGTGAAATAAATTCACGTAATTTACAAGATTAATCGCATATTGCAGACACGGCATTCACGCCGGCAAGGCGGATATATCTGGGAAGGGGGCGGCAACGTGTCATACATTTCGATCTCGAACCTCAGCAAGCGATTCGTCCGCCGCGGACAATGGACCGAGGCGCTGAGCAGCGTCGATCTGAACATCGCCAAAGGCTCCTTCGTCAGCTTCATCGGTCCGAGCGGCTGCGGCAAATCGACGCTATTGCGGATCATTGGGGGCTTGATGAAGGCGGAGGAAGGCGGCATCAAGGTGGGCGGCCGTTCGCCGCAGGAGATGCAGGCGGACAAGCAGTTCGGATTTGTGCCGCAGGCGCCGGCGCTGTTTCCGTGGCGCACGGTATTGCAAAATATGAACCTGCCGCGTGAGGTGAACAAGCGCAGCCGCACCGATCTGGCGGAGGATGAGGCGGACCCGATCGAGCTGCTGCAGGCGGTCGGGCTCGGCGATTTCCTGCATGCGTATCCCAAGGAGCTCTCCGGCGGCATGCGGCAGCGTGTCGGGATCGTCCGGGCGTTTGCTTCGGGGGCGCCGATCCTGCTGATGGACGAGCCGTTCTCCGCGCTCGACGAGATTACGCGCGAGGTGCTGATGCACCAGCTCGTCCGCATCTGGGAGCAGCACAAAAAAACCGTCATCTTCGTCACGCACAACATCCAGGAGGCGGTGTATCTGTCCGATCAGGTCGTCATCATGTCGAGCCGGCCGGGACGAATCTCGCGGGTGGTCGACATCGACCTGCCGCGGCCGCGGGGCGAGAAGATCATCGAGTCGCCGGAGTTTTACCAGTACGTCGTGCGGCTGCGGGAGAGCCTGCGCGAAAGGTGGGAGGCGTAACATGAATCCATCCATTCCAAAAAGCGGCAGCGTGCAGGCAAGTCAGGCCAAGCAACCGGCGGCAACACGGATCAAGCTGCCCGAGGATCGCTTCGATTCCCGACTGAAACGAACCGGCTTCAATCTGCTGCCGCCGCTGCTGACCTTCGTCCTGATCTTCGTGCTCTGGGAGGCGCTCATCTGGCTGCTGGACATCAAGCTTGTCATTCTGCCGGCGCCTTCGGGCATCTTCGGCGAATTGTTCGGCGAATTCAGCTTCTATCTGCCGCATATCTGGCTGACCTTCTACGAGGCGGTGCTGGGCTTCATGCTCGGCATGGCGGCGGCGCTGCTGCTGGGCGTGCTGATGTCGCAATCGCGGCTGCTCGAGCGAGCGCTGCTCCCGGTGGCGGTGATGGCGAATGTGACGCCGATTGTGGCGATCGCGCCGCTCTTCATCATCTGGTTCGGCTTCGGCGCGCTGCCGAAGGTGCTGATTTCCGCGATTTGCGCATTTTTTCCGATGCTGATCAACTCGATTACCGGCTTTCGCGCGATTGACGACAACAATCACGAGTACCTGAAGTCGCTGCATGCGAGCCGCTTCGAGATCTTCCTGAAGCTGCGGCTGCCCAACAGCCTGCCGTTCATACTATCTGCGGCCCGTACATGCATGAGCATGAGCGTCATCGGCGCTGTCGTCGGCGAGATGAGCGGCGCCAGCAAGGGGCTCGGCAACGTGATCATGGTGTCGAGCAATTACATGCAGATGGAGCGCACGTTCGCCGCGATCTTCCTGCTGGCGATCATGGGCATCGGACTGACGAGCCTGGTGCGGCTCGCCGAGCGCAAGCTGCTGCACTGGCACAGCGCCGAGTAGAAAGAGCGGCGCCGGGTTGACACACTGGCCGATGGCGATAGTTGTCGGCGTGCGCCGCTTAAATGCCAAGCATAAAGCATGCGCATGGCAAAACATGCGATAGACCGCAATCGTCAGGAAGGACATGCGGGAACGCGAGGCAGTGCCGGGCAGGGGCCTAACCCTGCAGCGGTACCCGCATTGGACTATATGTAAAATTAAAACATATTAGGAGGAATTTACTATGAAAAAATTAAAGCCGGTTAGCTTGTTGCTTGTGGTCGGAATGCTGGTACTGCTGTTGGCCGCATGCGGCAGCGGCAACAACGGCGCGGAGTCCGGAGCTGGTGAGCCGAATGCTGCGGCTTCCGAGACGAATCAGGAGGCGAATGCGGAGCAAGCCGGAACGGGCGATGCAGACAGCAATGCAGCAAGCGATGCGGACGATGCGCAAGGCATCGACTGGGAAGCGCGCAAGGCGGCCAATCAGGAAGCCGGCGAGATCAACTTCATGACGAGCTTCCAATATTCGGCTTCGGTTGCCAACGTCAACGCGTGGGTGGCGGACGAGATGGGATTCTTCGAAGAGTTGGGGCTGGATGTGAACGTGCAGCCGGGACTGGACGGCGACGGCATGAAGTTCCTGGCTGCCGGCCAGCTGCAGATGGCGCATGCCGGATCGGGCAGCGTGCTCGTCCAGGCGGTCTCCAACGGCGCCGAGATCAAGGGCGTATCCGTCATGGCCCCGGTCGGGCTCGGCGCGATCATGGTCATGGAGGATTCGGACATTCACGAGGTCAAAGATCTGGAAGGCAAGACGGTCGGCTACAAGGGCGCGATGAGCGCCAACTATCTGGCGATGTTCGAGGCAGGCGGCGCCGATGTGTCGAAGATCAATCAAGTGTCGGTCGGTTTCGACCCGACGATCCTGAATACGGGCGATGTCGACGCGATCACGGTCTTCAAGTCCAACGAGCCTGCTGCGATGGAACGTCAAGGCTTCGAGGTGCGGCTGCTCGATCCGGAATCATACGGCATTGAGGGCTCCTTCGGGGTCATGGTCGCCAACGGCGATTTTGCGGCGGAGCATCCGACGGCAGTCGAGGATTTCCTGCGTGCGATCATGAAGGCGCACGAGTGGATTCTGGCCAATCCGGAGGAAACGATTGAAATCCTGCAGAAGCGGGCCGAGGGCAACTTCGATTTTGATGTGGAGACGAACCGTCTCATGGTAGAGACCGGGCTGGCCAAAGAAGCGCAGTACGAAGGGCATGGACTCGGCTACTTCACACCGGAGCAATGGCAGTTCGAGATCGACATGCTGAAGGATGGCGGCGTCATCACGACCGATGTGACCGTTGACGACGTCGCGGACGATGCCTACATCTCGGCAATCTACGATGGCGACCAGCTGATCTGGCCGGAATAATCCGGCCCTCCCTTATCCCGGTACTACAAGGAGGAACACGACCATGCTACAGACCAAGCAACCGGCCCTTAGAGCCTTTTATTACCCCGTCGTGCCGATTGAAGCCCTGCAGGATGGACCGCGCAACTTCAAGCTGATGGGTCAGGATATCGTATTGTGGATTGACGACGAAGGACGTCCGGCGGCGGCCATCGACCGCTGCTGCCACCGCACCTCCAAGCTGTCCAAGGGCTGGCTGCGCGAGGGCTGCATCGTCTGCCCGTATCACGGCTGGACGTTCGACCGCAACGGCAAGTGCACCTGGTTCCCGCAATCGGAGCTGGAGGACCCGCCCAAGGTGTACAAGATCCAGGGCTACCGCTGCGAGGAGCGCTACGGCTACGTCTGGGTCGCGCTGGAGGAGCCGCTGACCGGCATTCCCGAATTCCGATATTCGAGCGACCCGAGCTTCCGCAAGGTCGAGGAATTCTACGAGGTCATTCATTGCGCGGCGATGCGTCTGATGGAGAATTCGTTCGACGTGGCGCATGTCAACTTCGTGCACAAGAACACCTTCGGCAATATGGACAGCCCGATTCCGCCGAAGGTGACGATTACGACGAAGGACTACGGCTTCGAGGCGTATATGGAAATCCCGGTGCACAACAAGCTCAACCAGAAGGTCGGCGCGCTCAACATGAGCGAGGAGACGACCGTGCGCAAGCAGCTCAGCGAGTGGTTCATGCCGTTCATCCGGCAGACCAACATCACCTACCCGACGGGGCTGATCCATTCCATCGTCACCTGCGCGACGCCGATCGACGACAAGAGCTGCCAGCTCGTGCAGTTCGTCTACCGCAACGATACCGAGGCGGACGTGCCGGCGGAGAAGGTCATTGCCTTCGACCGCGCCGTTGTCGACGAAGATATGGAGGTGCTGGAGACGACCGAGTACGACGTCTCCATCGACCTCACCAAAAAGCTGGAGAACCACATGCTCTCCGACTCCCCGGGCATCCAGATGCGCAAAATGCTGATGGCCCTGCTCAAGGAGCGCGGCGAAACGGAAGTGACTGAGCGGTTGGGGTGAAGTGGGGGCCGGAGAGACCGAAATTGCGCTGGAGAAGCGAAGCGCCCGCCTTTTCTCTCGGATTTCATCACCTGAAAGGGCCATTCAAAAGAATTCGAGAGAAACAGCCGTCGGAAGCGCATTTCGGGCACGGAGGCGATTTTCACGAGCCCCAACTGCGAATGAATGGAAAGGAAGCGAGCCCGATGACGAAAAAAATTCACCTCGGCTGGTTCACCGAATACGGACCGATCGGCTGGGACGCGCAGGATGCGACCGAAGGCGACTGGCGCGGACCGGATATGTACCAGGAGATGGCCCGCATCTGCGAGCGCGGCATGTTCGACTTCGCCTTGTTCGCCGATCATCTGGGCATCACCTCGTCCTTTGGCGACTCGATTGACAATTATATCAAGCACGGCCTCAACGGCATCAATCACGATGCGACGCTGCTCTGCTCGATGGTGGCGGCGGCGACGAACCACCTCGGCGTCGGCACTACGGTCTCGACGATGCTGACGCCGCCGTATCTGCAGGCGCGCCAGACCGCCTCGCTCGATCATCTCACGAAGGGCCGGGTCGCCTGGAACGTCGTCACGACCGGCAATATCGCCGGCTTCCTCAACTTCGGGGTCGAGCAGCCGGAGCATGACGCGCGCTACGACATCGCCGATGAGTACCTGGAGCTGTGCTTCAAGCTGTGGGGCAGCTGGGCGCCGGATGCGGTGCAGATGGACCGGGCCGGCGGCGTGTTCGCCGATCCGGACAAGGTGAAGCCGATCCATCACGAGGGCCGCTACTTCAAGAGCCGCGGTCCGCTCAATGTCGTGTCGTCGCCGCAGGGACGGCCGACGATCATCCAGGCTGGCTCCTCCGAGCGCGGCAAGACGTTCGCCGCCCGCTGGGCTGATGCCGTCATCGTCGGCGCACACTATCTCGACGATATGAAGGCGTACTACGAGGAGATGAAGCAGCGCGTCGCCGACCAGGGCCGCGACCCGGCGCAATTCAAGGTGTTCTTCATCGTCAAGCCGGTGCTCGGGCAGACCGAGGCTGACGTGCAGCGCAAGCTGGCGGCGCTCGAGGACCCGCCGGAATCGGCGATCTTCACCGCCTTGGCGGCGCTCTCCTCGCGGATGAACTACGACCTGTCGCAGTTCAACCTGGACGAGCCGCTGCCGCAGATCGACGAGCGGCAGATCAAGGGCGGCCAGACGACGCTGTCGCGCTTCTACACCGCCGGGCGCAAGCCGACGCTGCGCGAGGTCGCCAAGCAGGAGGCCGCCGGCAACAAGGGCGGCATCACCGGCACGCCGGAGCAGGTGGCCGATCAGATGCAGCACATCATGGAGACGGTGGGCGGCGACGGCTTCGTCATCCGCGTCAACGTGCACGAGCGCGCCTACATGCAGGAATTCGTAGATACGGTCGTGCCGCTCCTGCAGCAGCGCGGCTTGATGCGCACCGTCTACAACGGCACTACGCTGCGTGACAACTTGATGGAATACTAACCTGTAGCAAAAACGTGCCGGCGTGAACGGGAGGGAGATGGCGATGCACAGACTGGGAAGCCGCAACAATCACTGGCAGGTATCGGAGGCGACGGTCGATCTGCGTCGCGTGCCGCAGCCTGCGCAATCGATCGCGGTCGACGCACAGCCGCAGCGCCTCGTACTCGATTTGGCGCATACGGCCGTCGTCGTCGTGGATATGCAGAATGACTTCTGCCACCCGGACGGGTGGCTCGGCTCGATCGGCGTCGATACGTCCCCGCTGCTCGCTCCGGCAGCGCCGCTGCAGCGGCTGCTGCCCGAGCTGCGGCAGGCGGACGTGCCGGTCGTCTGGCTCAATTGGGGCAATCGGGAGGACCGGCACAACCTGCCGCCCTCGGTGCTCCACGTGTACAATCCGGACGGCGCGAGCCGCGGCATCGGCTCGCAGCTGCCGCCGACCGGCTCGCGGGTGCTGGAGAAGGGCAGCTGGGGCGCGGCGCTGATCGACGAGCTGCGCCCGGAGCCGCAGGACATCGCGGTGGACAAGTACCGGATGAGCGGCTTTTGGGATACGCCGCTGGACAGCATTCTCCGCAATCTCGGCATCCGTACAGTGCTGTTCGCCGGCGTCAATCTGGATCAGTGCGTCATGCATACGCTGCAGGACGCCGCTTGTCTCGGCTACGATGTGGTGCTGCTGGAGGATTGCTGCGCGACGAGTTCGCCGGACTATTGCACAGCGGCAACACTTTATAATATCAAGCAATGCTACGGCTTCGTTACGGATGCCGGAGAATTGCTCCGGCAAATGAACGCACCGGACACTGCTTCGTCATAACGCGCAAGAGAGGGCCGGCTGTCCGGAAACGACAGAACGATCGGCCACGCAGAAAGGAGGGGCAGGGTATGGAAGATCGCTGGAATTGCATCATGCGCGAGCTGCAGGCAGAGCCGGCGGGGAAGGGCGAGCTGAGCGGGCTCGCGTGCGTCGTGAAGGATGTATACGACATCGCCGGACACCGCAGCGGAGCCGGCAATCCGGACTGGCTGGCCGAAAGCGCGCCTGCGCAAGATCACGCTGCAGCGCTGCGCCGCCTGCTCGCCGCAGGTGCGCGGCTAATCGGTGCGGCGCACACCGACGAGCTGATGTTCGGCCTGAACGGAGAGAACGCGCATTACGGTACACCGGTCAATCCCGGCGCGCCGGGGCGCATCCCCGGCGGCTCCTCGAGCGGTTCGGCTGTTGCGGTCGCGTCGGGGCTGGCGGACTTTGCGCTCGGTACGGACACGGCCGGCTCGACACGCGTGCCTGCCGCCTATTGCGGACTCTATGGCATGCGCCCGTCGCACGGCGCGGTGCCGATGTCGGGCGTCGTGCCGCTGGCGCCGAGCTTCGATACGGTCGGCTGGCTGGCGCGGGACGCCCGCACGCTGCTGCAGGTCGGCGGCGCGCTGCTGGGCGAGCCGGACAAGCCGCAGCGCTCGCTGGGCGGATTCGGCTTTCATCGCATCCTGATCGCGGAGGATGCGTGGGCGCTTGCCGATGCGGCGGCGCGGGAGGCGCTGACCCCGATGCTGAACCTCATTCGCGATACGACGCTTCGCCACGAGACGCTCACAGTCGCGCCGGAGGGCCTGCCGGTGTGGATGCAGGCGTTCCGCACGATTCAGGGCTATGAGATCTGGCAGGCGCACGGTCAGTGGATCACGTCGTCGTCGCCGCGCTTCGCGCCGGACGTGGCGGCGCGGTTCGCCTGGGCGTCCACCGTGCCGGCTGACGATGCCCAGACGCAGCGCATCGTCGCACAGGAGGTGCGCGAATATATGACCGATCTGCTCGGCGATGACGGACTGCTGATCGTGCCGACCGCGCCGGGCGCAGCGCCGCCGCTCGGACTGGCAGGCGAAGCGGTTGAGGAGCGGCGGATGCGGACGATGCGGCTTGGATGCATCGCCGGGCTGCCGGGCTTGCCGCAGATTACGCTGCCGGCCGCGGCGCTGGACGGATGCCCGCTGGGGCTGTCGATTATCGCCGGGCCGCATTGCGACATGCGGCTGCTGGCCTGGGCGGAGCATTTCGCGCGCAATGCTGCAACTACGATAGGAACGGGGTGAGGCAACGATGTATAGAAGAAACGAAGGCGCAGCCTGGGAGTCGCGCTTCCTCCCGCGGCTGTCGAGCACGCAGATCGCGGCGCTGCCCAAGGAGGAGGCGCTCGTCATTCTGCCGATCGGCGCGGTCGAGCAGCACGGCCCGCATCTGCCGGTCTACACGGATACGCTGATCGGCGAAGCGACGCTCACGCAGGCGCTGGAGGGGCTGGACCCCGATCAGCAGGTCTGGCTGCTGCCGCCGGTGCCGTACGGCAAGAGCAACGAGCACATCGGCTGGGCGGGCACGATCTCGCTGTCGGCCGAAACGCTGCATGCGGTCGTGCTCGATATTGCGGAGAGCGTAGCGAGGAGCGGCTTTCGCAGACTGCTGCTGTTCAATACGCACGGCGGCAATGTCGACCTGCTCAATGTAGCGGCGCGCGAGATCCGCATCCGGACGGGGCTGACGGTCTTCTACCTGTTCCCCGGCAATCTGGATGCGGCAAGCGATCTGATGGGGCAGGAGGAGCTGGAGTACGGCATCCACGGCGGCGACTACGAGACCTCGATCGTCATGAGCGTCAAGCCGGACTGGGTGCGGACGGAGGAATTGCCTTGCGAGGTGCCGGATATGGCGAAGTACAAGTATCTCACGCTGGAGGGCAAGATCCGCTTCGCCTGGCGCATGTCCGACATCTCGGACACCGGCATCGCCGGCGACGCCACCAAGGCCACAGCAGAGAAGGGGCGGATCATCCAGTCCCGTATTGCGGCCATGCTCGGCGAGGCGATGGGCGAGCTGTGCCGCTTCGAGGTCGGTCAGGTGAAGCCTGCGCCGGGCGCTCCTGGAGAGGGGGAGCGCAGATGAGACTGGTGACCTTGCGTGATGGCGGCGGGCTGGAGACGGCGGCGCTTGCCGATGGCGGCCGCTTCGTGCCGATCGAGGCGATCAATCGCGCCGCCGGCAAGAGCTGGAGCAGCGATTGCTACACGCTGCTGCAGACCGGAGAATTCGATCGGTTGCGCGACTGGTACCGGGCGGGCGGGCGCAAGCAACTGGAGACGCTGCCGGGGGTGGAGGCCGAGGCGGTCGACTTCGCGCCGTTGTATCGCCATCCCCGCAAGATCTGGGGCATCGGCATGAATTATGCGCAGAAGGCGGTGGATCTGAATTCGGCGCCGCCCGAAGCGGAGCCGATCTGCTTCATGAAGCCGGACACGAGCCTGATCGGGCCGGGGGACGCGATCGTGCTGCCAGCCGCATCGGCCGAGCACGTCACCTCGGAAGCGGAGCTGGGCATCGTGATCGGACGCGCATGCAAGGATGTATCGGAAGCCGACGCGCTGGAGGCGGTGGCCGGCTTCACACCGACGCTGGACATGACGTGCCAGGACATTCACGCCCGCAATCCACGCTTCCTGCAGCGTTCCAAGGTGTTCGACACCTTCTTCAGCTTCGGGCCGGAGCTGGTGACGCCGGACGAGATCGCGGAGCTTCGCGGCATAGCGGTCGAGACGGTGCTCAACGGGCAGGTCGTGCACAGCGGCACAGTGGCCCATATGGTGTACAGCCCGGCGCTGATCGTCGCGTACTTCTCCCGCATGATGACGCTGCTGCCGGGCGATATCATCATGACCGGGGCGCCAGGCTCGGTGCCGCTGCGCAGCGGCGACCGTACGGAGTGCCGGATGACGGGCTTCCGGGCATTGGTCAATCCGGTCGTGCCGCAGAGTGTGCCTACATTATTAGCGAGGGGATGATGAGGGGATGACTAGCAGAGGGGGAATGAGGCAATGACGATAACGGGATTGGTAGCCGGACACTTGGAGGATTGTCCGGTGTACAAGATCGCCGCCGCGGATACGAACAAGTTCGTCCTGCTGTGCGACCGCACGCAGGTGCCGTTCACCTCGTTCATCGAGATATTCGACGTGGGCGGCCGCACGCCGTCCAACGAGCATGAGGTCGCGCACGAGTACTTCTATGTGCTCAAGGGAGAGGGCCGTGCCATTGTCGGCGATTACGAGACCGACATCCGAACAGGCTCGTTCATCATCGTGCCGCCGGGCAATCACCACGACATCCTCAACACCGGCGAAGGCAAGCTGTACTGCCTGACGGTGATGGCGCCGGACGAGAAGTTCTCCGACCTGATCAAGTCCGGCCCGGTCGCCAGCCTCGACGAAGACGACCTGGCGTTCCTGCGCGGGCTGGGCGGAGCGTAAGGACGGAGGCCTGCGTCCTGGCGACGAGGTCGAAGACGAGCGGACAGAGGCGCGCGTCGGCCGATAGCGGTGCGCGAGACCGGCGGCGTGCGAGGCCTGAGTAAGTAGGGCGGGGGGAGGGCAATACGCCGCGCGAGAAGGCCGCAAGCGAAGCCGAATCGGATGTGCGAGCCGCGAGCGAGCGGGCTGTGTGAGCAGGTCGGGCGAGTAGGCTGGGCGGACCAATCCGGCGCCCGGGAATGCCGATCAGCATGACAGCGGCATGAGCGAGAGCGGGATGCACCGCCGGAGGAATCGCAAAGCTGGGCAAGGGCTTTCATACACGCTGTGTTCAAACACAGCATGCACACGAGACGACGTCTCCCGATGCGGGGGGCGTCTTGGCATTTCTGCGGCTCTCGCGGCCGGCGGTGACCGGAGCATAGCCAGAGCTGCCGGGAGCGCCGAAGGCGCTAAGGCATCGAAGCCGCTAAGGCCGCCCAAGTCGCTCAGGTCGCTCAGGTCGCCCAGGCCGCTAAAGTTGCTAAATTCGCTCAGCTCGCCCAAGCCGCCCCAATCGTCGAAGTAACCAACATCGGCTAGGCCCATGATTCCACCCAAGTCGCTAAATTCGCCCAGCTTGTCAACGTAAACACCGTAATTAACGATACGTAGGCGACCCGAGTCGCCAACTCCAGGTTGCTGGCGCCCGTTAGACGGTCGTCTCGGTCGAAACGAAATCGTTGGGATGAACGTTTGATGGCGAAAGGGAATTCATAGCTGCGGAACTTCCTGAACGCGAAACTTTTCCTGATTCTGGGCGTCTGTACAGAGCAGGTTTTTCGGATGCGCAAGACAAGCCGACGAAGCATACGTACACGATGCGCGCAGGCGTGTATTTTCTGAACGAAACTTGCGCCGCAAAAGGACGGCGGTAGCCGTTTCGCCTTGTGTGCGCTGATTTTCTGACATTTTGGCTGGAGGACTGACTAGGATCCGAGGTGTGAATCGTATACAATTTTGGTTAAGCGCTTACAGGAGGTGGTGGGGTTAGTGGTGGATATAGATATGAAGGTATTGGTTGTAGATGATGAGCTTCCAATCCGGGAGGGCTTGAAGGCGCTGCCTTGGGAGGAACATCAATTTCATTTGGCCGGCGAATCCAGGAACGGAAAAGAAGCCTATAAGCGTTGCCTGAGCGATCCGATCGATATCTTGATCACGGATATCGCCATGCCCGTGATGAATGGTTTGGAGCTGATTCGAAGCTTGAAGGAATCGAAGCCGAATATCCAATGTATCCTGCTGACGTGTTACAGCGATTTTGATTATGCCAGGGAGGCCGTATCGCTCGGCGCCTGCGATTATTTGGTGAAGGGCATGTACAGGGAGGAGGAATTTTGGATCGTGCTGGACAAAGCGCGGTCGCGCCTCGTCAAGGAGCGAGCGCTCCATGCGACCGCGGCGGCCTTGGCCAGCCCGTCCGCCGAGCAGCATCCGGACTACCGGTACGAGATTGAGCAGGCGATCCAATACATCGACGACCATTTGGGCAGCTCGCTGCAGGTGCAGTACATTGCCGCACACGTCGGACTCAGCAGCAATTACTTTGGCAAGCTTTTTCACAAAGTGACGGGCGACTACTACCAGGATTACGTCAAGCGCAAGCGGATGGAACGGGCCGCGGAGCTGCTGCGACAGACGAGCTTGAAGATTTACGAAATTTCGGAGATGGTCGGCATTCCCAATTACCGTTACTTTACCGAGTGCTTCACGAAACATTACGGCATGAATCCAAGGGTATTCAGGGGTTGAGCGCGATGCGGTTCAGAAGCATGTTTGCCCAATTGTTCCTGTCCATCACGATCCTCGGCACTGTGCTGCTGGGAGGGCTGCTCTACAATAATCTGTCCAGCGCGCGGGAAGCCTTGTATGAGCAGAAGTCCGAGGATATGCGGCTGCATACGGACCGAACGGGACAATACCTCGATTTGTATTTGCAGCATATTACAGAGGTGTTGTTCTCGACGTCCCGCATGACCGAATTGCTGGAGATGGACCCTGTCCGGGCCGGCGCCTTGCTGAAGCAAGTGAAGCAGACGAGCAGCTCGCTGATCGGCAGCCTGTTCATCATTACCGCAGACGAGCGGATCCTCTCCAGCGACCAATTTTTGTACGATATTGTCGGGCACCCGCAGCTCGCCAAGCTGGTTCACATTGCCACAGACAACTATGGCGGCGTGAATTGGTCCGAGCCCTATTACTCGCCGATCCAGGTGGGCCAGACCGTGGCCTTCTCCCTGCCCATGAAGGACCGGGGGGGCCAGACCGCGGGCGTGATCATCCTGGAGGTGGACATGGAGCTGCTCACGCGGAAAATCAGCAGCTTTATGCTGCAAACGGGCCAATCCTTCGCCGTGCTCACCGGTCAGGGTAACGTGGTCGCCTTTGATCAGAGCGGCGAATTGGACATTTATCGCAATCAAAAAAATCCGTATCACTTGCACGATGCCGTGGTTGCGCAATTGATTGACATGCCGACCGGCTTGAAACGCATGCAGGCTGCCTCCCTTCATCTCATGGTGATCAAAAACAGGCAAAACCAGCTCGGCTGGTATGTGATTTCGATGACGGACGAAGCGATTTTTCATCAAAAAATGAATGAGCTGGTATGGGACGCCCTGAGATTCTCTTCGCTCTGGTTTGTTTTGCTGCTTGTGCTCACCTATGTGCTCAGCAGGTCGTTTACAAGACCGATCAAGCGGCTGGCGCTGCAGATGGACCGCATCGATGACGAACGGCTGCGCCTGAAGATTCGCCCGCTGGAACGCAAGGACGAGATCGGCCGGCTATCCCGCAGCTTCTCCTATCTGATGCAGCGCATTCATCATTTGCTAGAGGAGCGGCAGGCCATGGAAGCGCGCCGGCGAAAAAACGAGCTGAAAATGCTGCTGAGCCAGATCAGGCCGCATTTCCTCTACAATACGCTGGTATGCATCGGGAGTCTGGCGAAGCAGAACCGCGCGCGCGAGGTGGACGAGACGATCCGCTCGTTGATTCTGCTGCTCACCTTCAGCATCGACAAAAAAGAAGAGCTGATCAGCTTGCGGGAAGAATTGATGGTGCTGGAGGCCTTCGTGCAGATCCAAAAAGTGCGTTACGGCGATACCTTCACATTCACAATGCTGGTGGATCCGCAGCTGCCGGATTGCAGGGTGCCCAAGCTCGTCCTGCAGCCGCTGGTGGAAAATGCGATCTTCCACGGCCTATCCGAGCGCGAGCAAGGCAGAATCGAGGTCTTGGCCGAGGTTGTGGCGGACGGCTTGCAGCTGGCGGTGAAGGACAACGGGCGGGGAATGCCGGAGGAGCTGATGCAGGTCATCAACAATCAGGCCCATTCCGGTGTCCTGCCGAACAAAAAAAAGGGACTCAACAGCATCGGCATTCACAATATTAAAGAGCGGATGCAGTTGCTGTACGGACCGGCTTATGGCGTAACGATCCGCGCCAGGGCGGGGGGAGGCACGGAGACGCTCCTCAAGCTGCCACTGAACAAGTCGGAAGACCGGTAACCCATCCGGTCGTCGTCGGAACACCTTCTCAAACCTGACAAAATCATTGCTGCTCCGTATATTTCTCAATACCTGAAGCGCTTACAATATGAAGTGTCAAAGCGATTGAGGAGGGTACGGATGGGCAAAGCGTGGACTGCGGCATGGAAGCACCGGGCACTTTATCTCATGATGCTGCCGGGGTTGGCCTACTTCGTGACGTACAAATACGGACCGATGTACGGCGCGATCATTGCCTTTAAGGATTACAACGTGGCGCAAGGCATGATGGGGAGCGCATGGGCAGATCCCTGGTACAAGCATTTTTTGTACTTTTACCGTTCCCCGTATTTTTCGTCGCTGCTCTGGAATACGTTCCTCATCAGCCTCTACAAGCTGGTGTGGGGCATGCTGCCCGGCATTGCGCTGGCGATCATGCTGTTCGAGATCGGCAATCGCACGTTCAAGCGCTGGGTGCAGACGATCAGCTACTTGCCCCACTTTTTGTCCTGGGTCATTGTGTACGGGATGGTGATGGCGTTCCTCTCCGAATCGACCGGACTGATCAACATGTGGCTGCAGGAATGGTTCGGCTTCAAGATCGGATTTCTGACCTCGACCGATTATTTTCGCAGCATTTTGGTCGGGACGGATCTGTGGAAGGATCTCGGGTGGAGCGCGATTATTTACCTGGCGGCGATCTCGGGCGTGAGCCCCGCGCTGTTCGAGGCGGCGACGGTTGACGGCGCGGGGCGGCTGCGCAAAATATGGCATGTGACGCTGCCGGGGATTCGCAATGTGATCGTGCTGCTGCTCATTTTGCGACTGGGCCATATGCTGGATGCCGGCTTCGACCAGATTTATATCATGTACAATATCCACGTCTATCCGGTGGCCGACATCATCGACACCTGGGTGTTCAGAACCGGGCTCGAACAATTCAATTTCAGTATGGCGTCCGCGGTAGGCCTGTTTAAGTCGATCATCGGTTTTGCCCTGGTCCTGGCTGCGAATCGCGTCGCGAAGCTGTGGGGGGAGAACATATGGTAAAGACCGGAATGGTTGACCGCTTGGTCCTGAGCTTCATCTACGGCACGCTGATCCTTCTCTCGCTAAGTGTGTTGTTTCCGATTTTTTATGTCGTGGCCGTCTCCCTCACCCCTTTCGAAGAAGTGCTGCGCAACGGCGGATTTATCGTCGTTCCCCGCGCGATTACCTGGGAGGCTTACCGTATTTTTCTGACGAATGACCGGATTCCGGATGCCTATCAAGTGACATTCATCATCACGGTTGCGGGCACGCTGATCAATCTCGTCCTCACCGCACTGCTGGCCTACCCGCTCAGCAAGCCGCGGCTGCCCGGCAGGAAGATCTTCTTGCTGCTGATCGTGTTCACGATGCTGTTCAATGGCGGGATTATCCCGACCTATCTGATCGTCAAAGCGACGGGACTGCTGAATACGTTGTGGGCGATGATGATTCCGAACGCGGTATCCGCATTCAATCTGTTGATCATGAAAACATTCTACGAAAACCTGCCGGAAAGTCTCGATGAAGCGGCGAAAATCGACGGGGCCGGCGAGGTGCGAACCTTGGTGCAAATTGTGCTGCCGCTCAGCATGCCGATCATGGCGACGATTGGGCTGTTCTATTCGGTGGGGCATTGGAACGAGTTTTTCCAAGCGATCATGTATGTCTCGGATACCGCGAAGTTTCCGCTGCAGGTCGTGCTGCGCGGCATTCTTTCGAGATCGCAGTCCGTGGAGGAGCTCTCGCTTGAGGAAACGATGCCGACGGAATCCTTACAGATGGCAGCGGTCATTCTAACGGCGGTTCCGATCATTGTGGTTTACCCTTTTATCCAAAAGCACTTCACACAAGGCGTGCTGCTGGGCTCGATAAAAGGTTAGGCATATACACATTCAGGAAGAGAGGGGTACGGAGAAATGAAAAAAGCAATCCCGGTATTGTTGATGATGGTGATGCTGGTCGGCGTCGTATTGGCAGGCTGCGGGGACAACAGCCCGTCGAGCAGCGGGAAGCCCTCCGGGCAAGCGGAGCGAGGCGATTCGTCCAAGGATTCGAATGCAAGCAAGGAGCCGGTTGAAATTACAGTCATGCTGAGCGGGCCAGGCGTCCCGGATCTGGATAAAAACCCGATCTGGCAGCAGCTGAGCAACGATCTGAACATGGATATGGAGCTCAACGTCATCGCCAGCGAGTACGATCAGCAATTGAATGTAAAAATGGCAGGGGGAACGCCGCCGGATCTGTTTAACATCGGCAAGGTGCCGCTGACCGAGATGGGCCGCCAAGGCCTCCTCCTGGATCTCGAGCCTTATCTGGATGACATGCCGAATGTAAAAGCGTTATATGATGAAAATCTGTTGAACAAGGGGCGGGTGGACGGAACGTTGTACGCGCTGCCCAAACGCGCAGACATCCCTATGGATTCCCTGTGGATCCGGAAGGACTGGCTCGAACGGCTTGACCTGGAAATGCCTACGAATCTGGAGACCTTCAAGGAAGTGGCGCTCGCCTTCACTAACGAGGACCCCGACGGCAACGGCAAAGCGGACACATACGGGATCACCGGCACGGCGCTGTACACCTTCGCCCCGATATTCGGCGCTTACGGCACAGGGGGCCCGGGCAGCTATGCCATCAAAGGCGGCGAGCTCGTCTACACGACAGAAGACCCCGCGTTCCGCGAAGCCCTGTCGTATATTGCCGATCTGATCGCAGCAGGCGTAGTGGATCCGGAGATCATGGCCAACAAAGGAACGGATGATCAGCAAAAGGCGTTCCAAGGGAAAGCCGGCATCCTGTTCAGAGGCTGGGGAGAGCTCGTCAAGGACAGCTACGTGGAGCAATACAAGTCGATTAATCCGGATGCGGAGTGGGTGCAAGTCGGCGCCTTGGAAGGCCCCGGCGACAATTACATGAGCGTGTGGGACCTGGGCCGGACCCCTAATCGTCTGGCGATCCCCAAATCGCTGGAAAAATCGCCGGAGAAGCTGGAGCAAGTGCTGGAGTTGCTCAATTACGTGACGGGAGACGGCAAAGGCCAAAATATTGTCAATTACGGCATTGAAGGGACGCATTACAAGGTTGAAAATGGCGAGGTGGTGCCGCTGCCGGCGATGAGCGATCTGGACTACAGCTGGCAGATGCAGCTTACGGCCCGCGACGAGCTGGCCTACTTGTCTGTAAAGTTTGCCAATCAGAAGCCGTACATCGCATTCGCGCAAGAGCAGCCGAGGCTGGAGGTTTACGATTCGTTCATTCCTGTGCCGCAGGGCGTTGTAGCTGACGACAAGACAACCTACGAGACAGAGGAAATCACGAAGTTCATCTACGGCAGAAGACCGCTCGGCGACTATGATCAATTTATCGAAACGCTATACAAACAGTTCCAATTGCAATTGTATTTGGATTCGGCCGAGGATACCTTGACTGAGCTCGGATATTTGCAATAACCCATTGCGGGATAGGGATAGGGATAGGGATAGGGATAGGGATAGGGATAGGGATAGGGATAGGGATAGGGATAGGGATAGGGACGAGGGGGGGGGGCTTCGCATGCAGCATAAGGAAGAGCGGGACTATGATCTGGTGGTGGCCGGCGGGGGATTGGCCGGGATCTGCTGTGCGATTGCGGCGGCCCGCCGCGGGGCGCGCACCGCGATCATTCAAGATCGGGCCGTGTTCGGCGGGAACTCGTCCAGCGAGATTCGCATTGTGCCGATCGGAAGCGCCTTGTACAGTTCCTGGATGATGGAGACGGGCCTGATTGCCGAGATGCTGCTGGAGGACCGGGCGACCAATCACGAGACGTTCAAGGACGGAGCGATCAACACGCTCTATGACTTGAATCTGCTTCACTTTTTGACACGCGAGCCGAGCCTTGACGTCTACGCCAATACGCGCATCTATGAGGTCGAATGTGATGAGCAGACCGGGACTGGAGAGCGTCGCATCGCTGCGCTCTCCGGCCTGCAGAGCGGCAGCGGCAAGCAATACCGGTTCCGAGCGCAGCAATTCGCAGACTGCACGGGGGACGGCGTATTGGCCCAGCTGGCGGGCGCCGCGTGGAAATACGGCCGCGACGGGCGCGACGACTATCAGGAAAGCCTTGCGCCAGTGCTGGCGGATGCGATGACGATGGGCAGCAGCATCACCTTCTACGCCAAGAATACCGGTGCGGAGCAGCCGTTCACAGCGCCTGCGTGGGCCAAGCGAATCGACAGTCAGGAGGAGGTCGGCGTGCTCCGGAGCTGCGGATCGATCGGCCAGGAGCGATTCTCGGGATTTTGGTGGCTGGAGCTGTCCAATCCGTTCCACGTCATTGACGACTTCGAGCAGATCAAGCATGAATTGACGCGCTTCGTACTGGGCTACTGGGATTATTTGAAAAATCGCAGTGTACACAAGGAGGCGCTTCGCACATTCGCCATCGATTGGATCGGTTCCTATCCGGGGAAGCGAGAGAGCCGAAGGGTGGTCGGCGACGTCGTCCTGTCTGAGCGACATGTCCTCAAGGATGCGCGGTGGCCGGATCGCATCGGGTGCTCCGGCATGTTCATCGATCTTCATATTAACGGCGGTATCCTGAACAAGCTGGAGCCGCCGGAGCTGTCCAATCTGGATAGTCATTACAAGAATTATACGATGATCGCGCCGTATTCTGTCCCGCTGCGCGCCATGTACAGCAAGGACATCGCCAATCTATGGCTGGGCGGGCGGAATATCAGCGTAAGCCGGGTAGCGCTGGGCGCGATTCGCAACCAGTGCATCCTGGCCTCGCTCGGCCAAGCGGTCGGAACCGGCGCAGCCTATGCCCTGCAGCATCGGCTCGCGCCGCGGCAGCTCGCCGAGCCGGGATCGGACCATCTGAGCCGGCTGCAGCAGCAGCTACTGCAGGATGACGTGCATATTCTCGGGCTCGCGCGCACGGGCAGCTTGACGTCGGGTTGCCGGGCGAGGGCCAGCAGCGAGCGGCCGCTCGATCTCGACCGGCCGGCGGCGGAGGAGCGCTGGGTCTGTCTGGACCAGGAGTGGGGGCAGGTGTTCCCGGTTACGCAGTCGTCCGTCGAGCGGCTGGCGTTCTTCGTCGCCAATTCGGGAGATCAGGAGGAGACCGTCACGGTGCGACTGGCCCGGCTGGAGCGGATCTGGGATCAGGATCACGGGGAGCTGGCGATTCAGACCCAGATCGTGATTCCAGCCCGCTACGAGGGCTGGGTGCAGGCGGATGTGCAACGGGAGGTGGCGGCCGGCTATCCGTACCGGGTATCGCTGGGCGGGACCGCCCATGTACGCTGGCGGCACGCGCAGGAGCAGGCGGTGGGCACGCTGTCGCAATATCGCGCCTTTCACCCTGCGGGCGGGCCGGAGGCGCGGAATCGGTCGCTGCCGTCGCTTCAGCCGGAGGAGCTCGTGATTCCCCCGATGGACAAGTGGGTCGAGCCGAAGCGCACGCGTCATTCCCTGTGCATGCACGTCACGCCGCAGTCCACGCCTTATGGGGCGGGCAACGTCATTAGCGGCGCTGTGCGTCCGTATGCCCTCCCGAACGTGTGGATGTCCGATCCAACTGCGGCGATGCCCCAATTCGTAGAGCTGCTCTTTCCGGAACGGACGCAGCTCAACGAGGTGACGATCTATTTCGATGTCGACTTGAATACGGAATACGCCGTTCGGCCCGGCCGGCACAAGAGCCCGGAATGCGTGAAGGCGTGGCGGCTCTTATGCCGGGAAGCGGAAGCGGACGAGTGGACGCTGCTCCACGAGGAGTACGCGAATTATCAGCGATTGCGCAAGGTACGCACACAGACCGTCACGGCTACGGCGCTTCGCCTGGAAGTGCTGGAGACCAACGGCGCTGCCTATGCCAGCGTGTATGGCATCGAGGCTTTTCTTCGCAGTTAGGCAAGGCGAAGCGGCGAGGCCGTTTACTAAGGGCGAGGCCGCTTCGTTCCGCGAAAGATAAGACCCGTATGAGCGGTCAGCTTATACATTCTTATCTTTCAAGGCGAAACGGCTGGCGCCGTCCTCTGGCGGCGTCAAAAGTTTCGTTCCGCGAAATTTAGACAAGCACATGCGAGATCAAGTGCTTTCTATAATTTCAAGGCGAAGCGGCGAGGCCGTTTACTAAGGGCGAGGCCGCTGGCGCAGCAGAATTGGGGAGCGCCATGAGAGGCAACAGCTGTAATGGACACCAGCGATGCTTAGCGCCTAAATCGGATGCGTGCTGAGCTCTAACGGACACCAGCGACGCTTAGCGGTCGTTTGCGTCACTTCCAAGGTCCAAATTGTGGAGACGGCTGAATCCAGAGAGGACGGTTATCACGTCACGTTTCGCGTCCGCTACCCGGAAGAATTGCTGAGTTGGATACTTGGATGGGGGGCGGATGTGGCCGTTACTGAACCGGAATCCTTCAAAAACCGAGTAAGCGAAGAAATCGAAAACATGATCAAACGCTACTGACATACTGTTGGCAATAAGGGGCTTGTATAATCAAGACATAACCAAACAGCCCCATACCCTAAGGAGGACATCACACGATGCCAGCAATTGGACCCGACTTCATTTCGCTTCAAGTGAGCAATCTGGAAAGCTCCGCCGCATTTTATGAAAACTTTCTTGGACTTGTCCGCTCTCAGGCAGGCCCCCCTCATGCTCTTTGAAACAAAGCCCATTGCCTTTGCTCTTCGCGACCTGATGCCGGGAGTAGAGCTCGGCCCGGGTGCTCAGCCTGGACTTGGCGTGTCTTGGCTGCATGCCCCCGACTCGCAAGACATCCACGACAAGCTCGTTGACGCAGGCGTCAAGATTGCATCCGTGCCACTAGACGGTCCATTCGTGCGCACCTTTACCTTTGCCGACCCGGACGGTTACCTGGGTACCCTTCACAGTAAAGCCTGATCCGCAAGCTCAAACGAAAAAGACTCCCCATACGGTAGACAGGACGATTAACCCCTGTTACGGTAGGGGGAGTTCGTCATCTTTTAACGCCAGATAATCCATATTAAAATCTTCACCCATGAAATTCATCACTCCAGAAAACCCGCTTAATTCCCAATCTCCATTTTGGTTTGGAGTAAAGATGTAATCTCTTGTCCAGTCTTTCAACTTCTCATCATCGCCCACATATTCTTCTGTAATGATTAATCGCGTCTCATTAAAAAACGCATTCTCGAAATCACGCTTCTCCACGACTGCACGGGTTATCGTAATTCCTTGATGAAAGACGGTCGGGTATAGAGTCGTTTGTACAGCTCGATCTGACCCGGCCTGTTCGTCCATATTATGGATAATGAAGATAGATAGAATATCGCGAGAATGACTTCCAAACGCCTGGGTCAGAGTCTTTTCCAATTCCTTATACTCGAGGTCGGACAGTTTTTCTCGCAATGCTAAATCCAGAATCAATTTTTCCTTCTTTTCAACCATTTCAACTGCTGTCTCCAGATCGAACGCGATGGTTTCTTCTCTTATGGGTTTTACTTGTTCCGATGATTGACAAGCCGATAGAAACAAAGTGGCCGCCATGACTAAAAATAAGTATGATAGTCTTAAGATGAGCTATCCCTCCTACATCGTGTAGGTATCTGTACTATTGTGCACGTACCTGTACTATCGTATATTTTACCAGTAATGTTAGCGGTTGTCGCTTTGTTCGAAGGAAGAAGCAACTGGATGCCATGCAGTGGCATCAAGAAAGCTGAAGAAACCAGAGGAGGCACGATCGCATGCGACAACTTGACGAAGGCATTGAATTCGCAGCCAGGGCCCACAAGGGCCAGCTCCGAAAGGGAACCGACACCCCGTATATCAGTCATCCGTATGGCGTCGCCATGATCCTGTTGCAGGCGGGCTGCAAGGAAGAGGTCGTGCTCGCAGGCCTGCTGCACGATACGCTGGAGGACACGGAGACGACGGAGGATGACCTGCTGCGCCGCTTCGGGTCGGAGGTGCTGCGGCTGGTGAAGGGGGCCTCGGAGCCGGACAAAGGCGCCTCCTGGGAGGATCGAAAGCAGCATACGCTGGACTTCCTGCGAAGCGCCGATCTCGACCTGCGCCTGCTCGCCTGCGCGGACAAGCTGCATAACCTGCGCTCGGTGAGGCGGGAGATGGAGACGCTGCAGGACCGGGTATGGGACCGCTTCAAGCGCGGCTACGACCAACAGAAGTGGTACTACACGGGACTGGTTGAAAGCCTCAAGTACGCCTCCCGCTTCCCGCTGCTGGAGCTGCTCGAGGCGGAGGTCGAGGCGGTATTCGGGAGTGGGTAGTATCGTACCATCTGCCATCCATCCGATACTCTCGCCCATGGCTTCTTGACCGGTCTCCCCCAATAATAGGACCAAGGCGCGCGCATATCCTGAGGGACAAGGGTACGTATGGAAGATGCGCCAAATTCAAATAAAATGTAAGCGAATACGCGAGAGGAGTGCGATGGCACCTATGAAAGTGGTCTTGATAGGCGGAGGGAGCTACACCTGGACGCCGACGCTGGCCGGAGACCTGATGCTGCGCGAGGGGCTGGCCGGCGGGCATCTGTCGCTGGTCGATCTCAACGCCGCGGCGGCAGAGCAAATGCGCCGGTACTGCGCATTGATGAACGAGCGGCTCGGCGCGGGCTGGACGGTGACGGCGGACAGTCTGACCGATGCGCTGCGCGGCGCCGATGTCGTCTGCGTCTCGATCTCGACGGGCGGCCTGCAGGCGATGCACGACGATTACCACATTCCCGAGAAGTACGGGATCTATCATACGGTGGGCGACACGGTCGGACCGGGCGGCATCGCCCGTACGCTGCGCAATGTCCCGGTGCTGGTCGATATCGCGCGGCAGATGGAGCGCCATTGTCCGGACGCCTGGATGGTCCACGTCACCAATCCGCTGTCGCAGCTGACCCGAGCGGTGGCCAGGAGGACCTCGATCCGCGTCGTCGGCCTGTGTCACAATTATGCCGGCACGATGGCCATGCTGGCCAAGTATCTCGATGCCCGGTACGAAGACATCGACGCGGTCAGCGTCGGCGTGAACCACTATACATGGCTCAAGGACATTACCTGTCAGGGCAAGCCGGTCGCGGATCGGTTGACGCTGGCGGGCTATGAGGCCTACCACCGCGACAAGCATATGGCGCTGGTGACCAATACGACCGACGATATCATCAAGGAAGCGCTGGAGATGAAGACGAACAAGGAGTACTACCTCAACTTCGCGCTGTACGAGCAGCTCGGCTACTTCCCGGTCGGCTCGTCCAATCATGTCGCCGAGAATCTGCCTTACTACTGCAACCATCCGGAGGCGATGCAGAAGTATCATATCCGCCGCAAGGGCGTGCTGCCGCGGCGGCAGGTGCTGATCGACGACCGCAAGCGCAGCGTCGAGCAGGTGCTCGCGGGCGAGCAGCCGCTGCCGGAGATGAAGCTGTCGCACGAGGGGCTCTCCGCGATCTGCGAGGCGCTTCAGACCGGCCGGGCGGAGCGGGTCATGGTGACGATGCCCAACGCCGGGCAGGTCGCCAATCTGCCGCTAGGCGCCGCGGTCGAGACGTGGGCGGTCGCCGGACGCGGCGGCGTGGACCCGGTCATGAGCGGCGACGTGCCGCTGGTGGCGTTCGGCTCGATGCTCTCCATCGTCGGCGAGCAGGAGCTGGCCGTGGAGGCCGCGCTCACCGGCAATCGCGAGGCGGTGTACCAGGCGATGCACATCTCGCCGCTCGTCCAGGACAAGGACCGCGCCCGCGAGCTGGCGGACGAGCTGCTGGAGGCGGGACGCGCGTATTTGCCGCAATTTTTTGCGGCGCAGCAGGCGTGAGGAGCGAGTAGCTGTCTACGACATTCATGGGTAGACAGAGCGCCGCAGAAGGCAACCGGATAGAACTGAATAGAACTGGATAGAAAAGCGAGGCCGGGCTGTTGCCCGGTCTTTTACATGGGAAAAAACCTTTGCTTGTCAGTTGTCACGTATAGCAAGGGAATTGGTCCAATTGCATCGCCAATGATCCGAGATACATGGCGCATGTGCCGGACGCCCCAGTTGTCTGGCGGCAGCTGTAATGGACATCAAGCGGCGCTTAGCGCATCAATGGGGCGCATGCGCGGCTCTCACGGACGCCACGGGCGCTTGGCGGTCGCATCAATAGTGATAAGTATTCTCAATTAGCTCGAAATCGAGTATAATCGGGAGCATGGCCCACACTGGAGATTGGGAGAGTGCCGTGAACAAGCGAATATTGATTATTGAAGATGAAATGCATATGGCGCGGTTCGTGGAGCTGGAGCTGCGGCACGCCGCCTTCGAGGCGGGGGTAGCGCTCGACGGAGAGACCGGGCTGCATATGGCGGCAGCGGGCGAATGGGACCTGATCCTGCTCGATCTGATGCTGCCGGGGCTGGACGGCCTCACCGTGTGCCGACGCCTGCGGAGGCTGAAGCGTGTGCCGATCATCATGCTGACGGCGCGCGACAGCGTGTCCGACCGCGTGAGAGGGCTGGACGAGGGCGCCGACGATTATTTGCCCAAGCCGTTCGCAATGGAGGAGCTGCTGGCGCGCATGCGCGTCATTTTCCGCCGTGGCGAGGAGTGGGACGATGCAGAGCGGGAACTCGTCCGCGGCGATCTGCACATGCGACTGGACAGCCGCAGCGTTCGCAAGGGAGGACGCGATATTGCGCTGACCCGCCGCGAATTCGAGCTGTTGGCGGCATTCATGCGGCACGGCAGCAGGGTCTGGACGCGGGAGGAGCTGCTGGATGCCGTATGGGGCGTAGAAGCGGTCGTCGATACCAATGTGGTCGATGTCTATGTACGCTATCTGCGCAACAAGCTGGATACGCCCGGCGAGCCGAGCCTGATCCGTACGCTGCGCGGCATCGGCTACGTGCTGCGGACATGAGGCGGGCAATGGCAGACATGCGGGACGGGGGCGCACAGCGCAGCGGCGGGTTGCCGATCAAGTGGAAGCTGACGCTGGGAGCGGCGGCGATCCTGCTGGCGCTGTTTGCGGTGTACACCTTTGTCCAGTACGTCTTTGTCGAACGGTACACGCTCGCGCAGGAGAAGGCGGCGATGCGCGGGCAGATGAACGAGGTGCTCAATGGTCTGCTGGAGAAGGAGCTGCGCTTCGAGGCGCGCGATGCCCCCGCGATCCGCACGCTGCTGCAGCGCTACAACGAACCGGGGCAACTGATCCGCCTCGTGGACAACGACAGCCGCGTCGTCGTTGCCGAGGTGAGTCGGCTGGAGCCGGAGGTGGCGCTGGAGCCGCGTCCGATCGCGCTGTCCGAGCTGGAGGTGGAGAGCGGCCAACTGCTCGTCATGCGCAGTCCGCTTACGATCTTCGACGATTCGGGTACGGTGGAGATCGTACGCCGGATGGAGGATTACGCTCATCTGAATGCGGCGATTCTCCATCTGACGCTCTGGTTCGGACTTGGAGCGGTGCTGCTCAGTGCGCTCGGCGGCCGGCTGCTGGCCTGGAGGCTGCTGGCGCCCCTGCAGGGGATGGCGGACACGATTCGCGATGTTGCGCGCAAGGGGCTGCGCGAGCGTATGCCGGTCGCTCGCCGCAACGACGAGCTGACCGCGCTGACGAAGCTGTTCAACGGCATGATGGACGAGGTCGAGCGCGGCTTCGTGCAGCAGCGTCAGTTCGTAGAGGATGCTTCGCATGAGCTGCGAACGCCGCTGGCGATTCTGAGCGGGCACCTGGGGCTGCTGCGGCGCTGGGGTCGGGAAGACCCGGAGATCCTGGAGGAGTCGCTGAGCATCGCTGTGGAGGAAGTCGCACGGCTGCAGCGGCTTGTAGACGAGCTGCTGCAGCTGGCGAGGGCCGAACAGGAGGCGGAGCGGCCCGAGGCGGCGCACACGCCACAGGCGAAGCGTGCGGCGGCGGCCGTGCTGCGACGCTTCGTCGCGGCGCATCCGCAGGCCGAGCCGGAGGCGGAGCTGGAGGCCTGGAGCGAGACGGAATTGGCCGTGGGCGAGGGGCATCTGGAGCAGATGCTGCTGATCGTGCTGGACAATGCCGTGAAGTATTCGCCCGGCACGCCGCAGATCGCCGTCCGCGCAGAGCGCGCTGAGCGCGGCGACGGGCTTGCCTGGCTGCATGTCGCCGACAGGGGCCTCGGCATACCGGCGGCGGACCTGCCTTATGTGTGGGATCGCTTCTACCGGGTGGACAAGGCGAGGAGCCGGCGATTAGGCGGCAATGGGCTGGGGTTGGCGATTGCCAGGAGGCTCGTCGAGAGCGCGGGCGGACGCGTGGCGATCACGAGCCGCGAGGGCATCGGGACGACAGTGTCGCTTGGCTTGCCCGTACGCACGGATCGCATGGCCGGGGATGATCCGGCGTCGGGCATGCGCAGGGCATGTCAAGCGGAGGCGGAGCGCGTGGGGCGACCGTCGCATCCAAGGAGGAGGAATGGGGAGCATGGGCAAGACTAGCTATACTTCTGCCGCGCTCGCACTGCTGCTGACCGCCATGCTGGCGGCAGGGTGCGCGGCAGGCGGCGGTGCGCCGAGCGACGCGCGGCAGCAGGTCGTGCATGTATTCAGCGCCAGACACTACGGTATTGACCGCGAGCTGTATGATGCGTTCGAACGGGAGAGCGGCCTGCGCGTCGTGGAGACGAAGGGGACGGCGGAGGAATTGATCGCCCGGCTGCGCGAGGAGGGAGCTGCGGCCGGGGCGGATCTGCTCATCGCCGTCGACGGCGGCGTACTCGTCGATGCCGGCGAGGCCGGGGTGCTGCAGCCGATCGACTCGCCGCTGCTCGAGCGCCAGGTGCCCGGGCGGCTGCGGGATGCGGATAGCGGCTGGATCGGATTGACGACGCGCGCCCGCATCATTGTCTATGCAGCCGATCGCGTGGAGGAGGGCGCGATTGCCGGATACGCCGACCTGGCCGATCCGCGATGGCGGGGCAAGGTGCTGGCTCGCTCGTCCACGAGTCTGTACAATGAGTCATTGCTCGCATCGTTCATTGCCGGGCAAGGCGCCGATCGCGCCGCCGCCTGGGCCGAGGGCGTGGCGAGCAATCTGGCGCGTCCGCCGGAGGGCGGAGACCGCTCGCAGGCGCTCGCCGTCTATCGCGGCGAGGGCGATGTCGCGATCATGAATACGTATTATCTGGGGCAGATGCTCGCATCCGGCGATTCCGAGGAAGCTCGGGCGGCGGCCCTGCTGGGCATCGTCTTTCCCGATCAGGACAGCGGCGGCACCCATGTGAATATCAGCGGGGCGGGGCTGGTGCGGGACGCGCCGAATGCGGAGGGCGCAATCCGGCTGCTGGAGTTCCTGACCGCGCCGGAGGCGCAGGCGCAACTGAGCGGCGGCAGTATGGAATACCCGGTGCATCCGGAGGCCGAGCTCCCGGAGCTGCTGGCGGAGTGGGGCGAATTCGATGCGCAGCCATTCGATGCCCGTGCGCTGAGCCGCTATCGCCAGCTGGCGGCGGAGCTGTTCGCGCGTGCGGATTGGCCCTAGCGGGAACCGCAACGCAATTGGCGGAGTTTTCATTTATTTTCACAGATGCCTCTCATCTTCGTAAGCTATAATGATCCAAGACGCCTGATTAATAATGATTATCATTGTCGGGAGGCTGCGAGGGCCCCGTAGCGCTACTCGGCAATGTGGCAAGGGCGGCAATTCATGCGCTTCGGTGCGGAGGACTTGAGGGGGATACGGTGAGAATGATGAGAATTAAGGGGATCGGATTGGCGGCAGCCATGGTGGTACTCGTGTTGCTGCTGGCCGCATGCGGCGGAGGCAACAATGCCAACGAGGGAGCCGACGGCGGATCGATCCCTGCGGCGAACGGACAAGCGGCGAACAGCGGCGGAGCGGACGAGGCAGAGGGACAAGAGACGAGCGCCGCGGACAACGAGGGACAAGCGGCGGACGACGGGCAGCTCGGCGGTGAGGTCAATGTGTACAGCGCCCGCCACTATGATGTCGACGCAGAATTATACGCGACCTTCACAGAGGAGACCGGTATTGAAGTCAATATTATAGAGGGAGCAGCGCCTGAGCTGATCGAACGTATTGCGCGCGAGGGCTCCAGTTCGCCAGCGGATCTGTTCATCACGGTGGACGGGGGCATCCTGAATACGGCCAAGACGCGCGAGCTGCTGCAGCCGATCCTGTCGGAGACGGTAGATGCCCAGGTACCGGCCGATCTGCGCGATACGGACGATCATTGGGTCGGCCTGTCTACCAGAGCCAGGGTCATTGTCTATGCCAAAGATCGCGTCGATCCGGCGGAGCTGTCTACCTACGAGGACCTGGCGACGGACAAGTGGCAGGGCCGCCTGCTCGTGCGCTCCTCGACGAATCTGTACAACCAGTCGTTGCTCGCATCGCTCATCGCATTGAACGGGGTAGAGGCGACTGAGCGGTGGGCGGCCGGTATCGCGGCCAATCTGGCTCGCGATCCCGAGGGCGGCGACCGCGATCAGGCCAAGGCGATCGTCGCCGGCGAGGGCGATGTCGCGATTATGAACACGTATTATGTCGGCCGGATGTCGGTGTCGGAGGACTCCGAGGAGGTCAAGGTTGCGGAGCAGGTAGGGGTCTTCTTCCCGAACCAGGAGACGACAGGTACACATCTCAATCTCAGCGGCGTCGGGCTGGTCAAGTATAGCCCGAACCAGGAGCAAGCGATTCGGCTGATCGAATTTTTGACCGCGCCGGCAGCGCAGGGGAGGTTCTCGGCGGCGAACTTTGAATTCCCGGTCAATTCGGATGCGGAGATGCCCGAGCTGTTGACCGGCTGGGGAGAGTTCGCTCACCAGGGTCTCGACTTCGCGGTCTACGGCGAGCACAATCCGACTGCGGTGGAGATTGCCAACAAGGTCGGCTGGAAGTAGAATCGGATGATGCGATTGCTGAAATGGCTGTCGCCGGCGGCCAGACACTCGGTTGGCTGGCTTGCGGCGAGCGTACTAGGGGGGGCGGCAGTGCTGCTGCCCCTTCTCTACGTGCTGATCGCTCTATTGCGTCCGCTACCCGAGCGCTGGGAGAGCGTACGGAATTATCTGCTGACGGATTACATTGCCGGAACGGTGCAATTGGTCGCTCTCACCACGCTGCCGGCGGTCTTGCTCGGTGTCGGGGTGGCTTGGCTCACGTCCGCCTATGCCTTCCCGCTGGCGCGTCTATTCCGCTGGGCGCTCGTGCTGCCGCTCGCGATTCCGCCCTACATCGGTGCCTTCACGTACAGCACGATGACGAGTTATACCGGTTTCATCCGCGCCGGTCTGCGCAACCACCTGGGTATTCAACTGCCGCCCGGGCTGATTGATGTGATGTCCTTGCGGGGAGCGGCGTTTACGCTGACGCTCTTTTTGTTTCCTTACGTTTTTTTGCTGACGAAGGCGTTCCTGCAACGACAGAGCGCGGCCTATATCGAGAATGCGAGACTGCTGGGCCATAGCGGCTGGCGGCTCTTGGCGAGAACGGTGCTGCCGCTGGGGCGGCCTGCAATCGCGGCCGGCGGGATGCTTGTCGTATTCGAGGTGCTCAGCGACTATGGCGTAGCAAGCTTTTTTGGCGTGCAGACGCTCTCCACGGCCATCTTTCAGACCTGGTTCGGCATGTATGACGTGGACGCCGCCATTCGGCTCGCAGCGTGGCTGTTGCTCATCGTAGTGGGGCTCATCGTCGCCGAGCGGGCGCTGCGCGCGCGCCGCAGGTATCATGCAGCATCCGGCGCGCGGCCACTGTCGCCGATGCGGCTGCGCGGCGCCGCCGCCTGGGGAGCGACTGCGCTGTGCGCGCTTGTGCTGACGGCCGGCTTCCTGCTGCCGTTCGGCCAGCTCGTATACTGGGCGGCGCGCAGCTACGCCAAGGTGTGGCGCGCCGACTTCGGAGAGCTGCTGCTGAATAGCCTGACCGGCGCGGCGCTCGCTACGCTGCCGATCCTGGCGCTCGCGCTGCTCATCGCTCGCAGCGTGCGTCTGCTCCCTGGCACAGCCGGCGCCCTGCTGTCGCGGTCGGCGGCATCGGGCTATGCAGTGCCCGGCGCCATCGTCGCGATCGGCGTGCTGGCTGTGTGCATCGGCCTCGACCGCTTGCTCGCGCCGTGGTATGCCCGGCTCGGCAGAGGCGAGGACGCACTTGTGATCAGCCTCTCGCTCGGCATGCTGCTCTTCGGCTATATGGTGCGCTTCCTGGCGATCGGGTACAATGCGCTGGAGTCTGGCTACACGCGCATTCCGCATGGCTATGCGGAGGCAGCCCGGACGCTCGGGCTCCGTCCGCTTGCGGCCTTCGTCCGCGTCGAGCTGCCTCTGCTGCGCGGCTCGCTGGTGACCGCGGCTGCGCTCGCCTTTATCGAGATCGTCAAGGAGCTGCCGCTGACGCTGCTGCTGCGCCCGTTCAATTTCACGACGCTTGCGACGCGCACGTATCAATATGCGATCGATGAGCGCATCTACGAGGCTGCGACACCGGCGGTGCTGCTGATCGCGGTCAGTCTGCTGTCCGTCCTGCTCGTGCTGCGGCTGGAGGAACGAAAGGAGCATACGAAATGAATCCCGTGACTGTGCAAAATCTGTCCTATCGTTACCCGGGGCAGTCGGCGCCTGTGCTGGAGAAGGTCTCCTTCACATTGGACGAGGGCGAAATTGCGGGCATCACCGGCCCGAGCGGCAGCGGCAAGAGCACGCTGCTGCGCCTGCTGGCGGGGCTGGAGGAGCCGGAGTGCGGCGTGATCCGAATCGGCGGGCAGATTGTGGCCGACGAGCGCCGCAGCGTGCCGCCCGAGCGGCGCGGCGTAGGCATGGTGTTCCAGGACTATGCGCTGTTCCCGCATCTGCGCGTTGCGGACAACATCGCCTTCGGCCTGCATCGGCGTCCGCGCCGCGAGCGGCGGGATCGGCTCGCGCAGATGCTTGAGCTGACACAAATGACCGCGCTAGCCGGGCGCTACCCGCATGAGCTGAGCGGCGGCCAGCAGCAGCGCGTCGCCTTGGCGCGGGCGCTCGCCCCGGCGCCGGCGCTGTTGCTGCTGGACGAGCCGTTCAGCAGCCTTGACGCGGAGCTGAAGGGCGGCCTGCGGGAGGAGCTCGGCCGACTGTTGCGGCAGGCGCGTATCACTTGTCTGCTCGTCTCCCACGACCGCAGCGACGTGCGGGCGATTTGCGGGCGCGAGCTCGCGCTCGGCGGCTCCGCGGGTGACGATGATGCGGCGGCGCGGAGGATCGTCGACTCAGTCCGAGTCTGCCGGGGCAAGGCGGGCGACGCCTCGCAGCAGGCAGGCCGCATAGCCGAATCGTCGCAATAGGCAGATCATCGCACATAGCCGGGCGTACAGCCCGGCTATTTGGCCTGCCTGCCGAGACGGATGCAGGCGCGCATATCTGTCTGCGAGATGAACGCAGGCGCGCATCGGCATGTCGTCGCACTCCGTTACATCCTCTCAACAGATCAGAAGATCGCCACATTGTCCGCCCTGGCAATCCCCATTACAATAATCTCATGACGCCGCGCTCCGTGCCGCCCTGCCGGTACAGCTCGGCGATCGAGAAGCCAGGCAAGGAGACGAAAGCGCATGCATGCAACCAAAGCCGCCGCAGCGACCGCCAGCAGGTCCCGGCAGCGCAGCCCGGGAAGCGCGGGCTGGCAATACTTCGTTCGTCATCACCCGTTTTACGTCATGCTCGTACCGGGTATCGTGTACTTCCTCGTCATGAAGTATATGCCGCTGCTCGGTACGGTGATCGCCTTTAAGGACTACAACATTTTCAAGGGCATTCTCGCCAGCGAGTGGGTCGGGCTGCAATGGTTCCACCAGCTCTTCACGTATCCCAAGTTCCTGCGCCTGCTGGAGAATACGCTGCTCATCAGCTTATATCAGATCGTATTCGCTTTTCCTGCGCCGATCGTCCTCGCGCTGTTGATGAACGAGCTGCGCATGATGACGGTCAAGCGCATCGTACAGACGCTCGTCTATCTGCCTCACTTCCTGTCCTGGACGATCGTGGCCGGGCTCGTCTACATGCTGCTGTCCACGCAGACCGGGCTGCTGAACGGACTCTACGTCAGCTGGACCGGCAACGCCCCGATCGAGCTGCTGCAGAGCGCCGACTCCATCCGCACGATTATCGTGTCCTCGGGAATATGGAAGGAGGTAGGCTGGGGCACGATCATCTTCCTCGCCGCCCTGACCGGGATCGACCCGAGCCTGTACGAAGCGGCGCGCATCGACGGCGCGGGACGCTGGCGGCAGTTCCTCAGTGTGACGCTGCCCGGTCTGCTGCCGGCGATCATGGTGCTGTTGCTGCTCAAGCTGGGCAATGTGATGGACCTGGGCTTCGAACAGATCTATCCGTTCATCAATCCGCTCAACGCGGAGAAGGGCGATGTGTTCGACACCTACACCTATGTGGCGGGGATCAAGGGCGGACAATACAGCTTCACGACGGCAGTCGGGCTGTTCAAGTCGGTGGTCGGCTTCCTCGTGCTCGTACTGGCCAACAAGGCCAGCAAGGCCGCGACCGGCGAAGGACTCTATTAGGTAGCAAGGAGGATGTGACGTGAAAATTCGCAAGAGCGCCGCGGAACGGCTGTTCGAAGGCTTCAACCTGATCTTCCTGCTCGCCGTGTGCGCCGTCATGCTGATCCCGGTGCTGCACGTGCTGGCCGGCTCGCTCAGCTCCAAAAACGCACTGACCCACAGCCGCGTCGGCATCTGGCCGGTGGAGTGGACAATCGAAAATTACGTGGTCGTGTTTCACAATCCGGTGTTCTGGCGCGCGTTCGGGGTGTCGGTCGTCATCGTGCTGCTCGGCACCGCTCTGAATATGCTGATGACGACGCTGACCGCCTATCCGCTCTCCAGGACGAATCTGAAAGGGCGCCGCGCCGTCATGCTGCTCATCATCTTCACGATGATCTTCAGCGCGCCGCTCATCCCGACCTTCCTGGTCGTCAAGGGGCTGGGTCTGCTCAATACGCTCTGGGCGCTAATCATTCCGACCGCGCTCAGCGCCTTCAATATGATCCTGTGCCTGACGTTCTTCCGGTCGCTGCCGGAGGAGCTGCTGGAGGCGGCGCGCGTCGACGGGATGAGCGAATACCGCATTCTGCTGCAGATTGTCCTGCCGTTGTCTGTGCCGATCCTGGTGACGCTGGTGCTGTTCTACGCGGTGAGCCACTGGAATAGCTACTACACCGCTATGCTGTATATATCGAATGCGCAGTTGAGGCCGCTGCAGCTCTACATGTACGCGATCGTCGCCCAGAGCTCGGCCGCCGACCTGCAGTCCGGCTCAGAGGGAGACATCCTCATGAGTCTCTCCCCGCAGGGGCTGCAGATGGCGACGATCATCGTGGCCACGGTTCCGGTCGTACTGATCTACCCGTTCGTGCAGCGATTTTTCATCCGGGGGGCGCTGCTCGGCTCGCTCAAGGGGTAAGTCGGCTTACCTAGCCTTCATTCATAAAATCAAAACAATTCCCAATCAGGAGGTCGAAGCATGACGCAAGCATGGAAAAAATGGGCCGGGTGCGCATTGACGCTCGGCATGGCGCTGGTCGTCGGCGCGTGCGCCGCAGAGAACGAGCCCGCCGGAGCAGCGAGAGAGGCGTCGGGGACAGAGGCGGGGCAATCGGAAGCGGGGGAGACGCAATTCCGCATGTTCGCCTCCGACTTCAACAATTCGTACCCGGCTACGGCGGCAAAGGATTATCCCGAGATTCAATATATGGCGGAGCAGACCGGCATTACCGTGGATCTCGTGCTGATCCCGCACGGTCAGTATCATGATCAGTTGCGCATCAAGTTCGCGTCCAACGACATTCCCGATGTGTATCAGAGCTGGAGCATCGCCGACTCCGAACCGGTACAGAACGGGCTTGCGCTGGAGCTGAACGAGCTGCTTGACGAGTACGGTCCCAATCTGAAGGCCCGCATTCCCCAGTCGTCGTGGGATGCGGTGACGATCAACGGCAAGATCATGGCGATCCCGGCGCCGCCCAATGCCAATGCGCCCGCCGAGCGGATCCTGTATGTGCGCAAGGACTGGATGGAGAAGCTCGGCCTGGAGGCGCCGACGACCTCGGATGAGTTGCTGGAGGTGCTGCGCGCCTTCAAGAACGGCGATCCGAACGGCAACGGCGAGGCCGACGAGATTGCGTTCTCCGGACGGGAGAAGATCTCATGGATGGACAATATATTCGGCATGTGGGGCATCAATCCCAACGCGTATGCGCAGCATGAGGGGCAGATCGTACCGGGGTTCATTCATCCGAATACGAAACAGGCGCTCGCCTTCCTGCACACGATGTACGACGAGGGGCTGCTAGACTCCGAGTTCATGACCAACACCGGAACGATCTGGAAGCAGAAGATTCTATCCGGCAAGGTCGGTATGTTCAATCACAATCAGACGCTGGGCGGCTCCTGGTTCCGCGACCTGCGGGACGCCTTGCCCGAGGAGGAGGTCGAGCTGATGGCCATTCCGACTCCGCAGGGCACGGGCTACGACGGGCCGGTCGGCCGCGTCGAGCAGCCGCTCGGCAAGGTATTCATCCTGTTCAAGCAGAGCGCCAACGCCGCGGCTGTCATCAAGCTCTACGACTGGCTGGTCACGGACGAGGGTAATTTTTTCGCAGCCTACGGCTTCGAGGGCCAGGCGCTGACCCGGGAAGGGGATCAGCTCTTCTACGAGATCGGCAAGGAGAAGGACTATCAGTCGGCCTGGCGCAAGCCGATCTTCGATATTATCGACCTGGAGCAGGTAGATGGACAAATAACGACGGACGAAGTGCTCCAGGCGCACAGTCGCCAGGGCATCGAGGTGTCGCTGCAGGAGGGCATACCGAATCCGGTAGCCGCGATGCCGGTGCCCCCGACGCTCGTCTCGCAGAGCGACCTGGGCTGGGAGGGCTCGCTCTTCCAGGAAGCCGCCGCCAAGATCATCGTCGGCGACGAGCCGCTGGAGCACTACGACGAATTCGTCGCCACCTGGATGAGACAGGGCGGCGACAAGGTCATCCGGGAGGCCACCGACTGGTACGAGGCGAATGTCCAGTCCGACGGCGCCTGAGCGCGCGGGGCGGGCCGCGGTCGGGCAGTTTCGGGGAGGAGGGAAGGGACCGCGGGTCCCTTCCCTCCTGCTTGTGCTCCCGAGGGATGTCGCCAGAGCGGCGCGCAGCCGGTACAATAGAGCTACTATACCAATCCGAATGGCGTGAGGGACATGAAGAACATCGTCGCGCGCATGGGCAGCTCCATGACATGGAGGCTCATCATTTTATTTTCCTCCATCATCGTATTTATCGTAGTGGCCGTGGCCGCGGTTTCCTTTTTCGAGTCTTCGAAAAGCATCAAGCAGGACGCCGAACGCTTCAGCACGCAAATTCTGAAGGAAGCCAATCTGAATTTGGGTCGCTACTTTCGCGATTACGAACAGTTCTTTTCCATTATCGCGGCCAGCGAGACCTTTAGACAGTGGCTGCAGGCGGAGCGGGTATCCAGCCAGGGCCTGGCATTTACCAATCTGAAGGACAATCTGCTCCGTCCGTTCGCCGTCATGCATCCGGAGTTCCTGTCGCTCACACTGCTCGACGAGGGCGGCCGGGAGACCTTCTACTCGGCGGAGAGCGGGCCGGCGCTGCGCTACGATTATCGGCTGCGGGAGGAGCCATGGCTGCCGGAGCGCGGCAATGCCAGTCTGCTGGAGATGCGGGTCGCCAAAAGCCGCGACTACCTCGGCGCGAAGAACCGTCCGCTCGAGCTCACTGTACTGACGATCGTCAAAAAATACACGTTCTCCGCCTCCTCGCAGGGCTACATCAAGATGGATCTGGCACTGGCGCCGATCGAGGCCATTCTCTCCGAGCTGCTGATCGAGGCGAGCGGCCACGGCATGATCGTGGACCGGGAGGGGCGGATCATGGCCCATACCCAGCCGGAACAGGCGACGCAGTTCGTGCCGGATGAGCTGAGCGGGCGGCTGCAGGATAGCCACGGTTCCTTCTATCTGCCCGCCTCCGACCAACTGATCACATACCGCAGCATCGACAAGACCGCATGGCGTATCGTCTCCAGCCTGCCCTATCGCGAGCTGACGCGGAGTGTGTACAAGGTCAAAGACATGACGGTCGCGATTACCGCGATCGGGCTCGTCGTCTCTGCCGTGCTCGTCATTGTCGTCTCCGCTTCGAGCACACGCAGGCTGAAGCGGCTGCGCGAGGCGATGATCGGTACGAATCTGGGCAACCTGGAGGTGCGCATGCCGGTCGAGGGTCGGGACGAGGTGGCCGATCTGGGTCGGGTCTTCAACAAAATGCTGGACAATCTGCATCTCTCGCTGGAGGAGCTGGAGCGCACCCGCAGCGCCGAGCAGACGGCAGTATTGCGAGCGCTCCAATCGCAGATTCATTCGCACTTCCTGTACAATGCGCTGGAATCGATCAAGTCCATGGCTTATATAGCTGATCAAGGCGATATTGTACGCACGACGCTGGCGCTCTCGGATATGCTGCGCTACATCTCCAGCTATCGGGACGCCGAGGTGCCGCTCGAGCGGGAGGTCCAGTACATAGGCGACTATCTGCACATTATGCAGACCCAATACGGCGACGAGCTGACATACACGGCCGAGATCGAACCCGGACTGGAGCAGGTCGGCTGCCTCAAGGCCATCATTCAGCCGCTGGTGGAGAACAGTATACGGCACGGCCTGGAGCAGACGGGAGAGCCGCTGCATATCGAGCTGCGCATATCTCGTCTGTCTGAATCCTGTGTGCAGATTCGCGTCGCGGACAACGGTCCGGGCTTCGCGACGGAGCGGCTGCGCGAGCTGGAGGAGCGGCTGCGGCGCAGCGATAGCCGAGAGCAGTACAGGGGGCTGTCCAGTATCGGAATGCTTAATGTCCATTACCGGCTGCGCATCTATTACGGCGACGAGCGAGCCGGTATGACATTGCGCAATCGTGCCGGCGGCGGCGCGCAGGTCGAGCTGACGCTGCCGCTCACACGATTCGCGGAAGGGAGGGAGCAGGATGTATCGCATACTCATCGTCGACAACTCGCCGATCATTCGCAGCGGTCTGACCAAGATGACCGAGCGGCTCTCGGATGAAGCGCTGGTGTCCGGCACGGTGGCCAACGGCGTGCAGGCGCTGGACTGGCTCGCCGATCGCTATGCCGATCTGTGCATGACCGATATTCGCATGCCGGTGATGGACGGCCTGGCATTGATTGGCGAGATCAATCGGCGCTATCCGGGGATGCCGAGCATCATCGTATCCAGCTATGATGAATTCAGCTACGCCAAGCAAGGCATGGCGCTCGGCGCGGTCGATTACCTGCTGAAGCCGGTCAAGCCCGAGGATCTGGGGCGGGTGCTGGACAAGACGCTGACGCACATCCGGCACAGCCGGCAGCATGCCGCCAAGGAGCTGCTGCTGCAGCATCTGATCGCGCACAAGCCGCTGATGGACCGCTGGGTCGAGCAGATTCGCTACAACCAATTCGAGTCGATGCCGCTGCTCGTCGTCGATACCCTGGAGCTGCTGGAGCAGTGGGTCGAATCGAGCTACCACTTGCTCCATCCATTGGCGATGGAATGGCTCCGGCTCGTCGCAGGGGAGCTGCGCGAGTCTCGCGCCCCGCTCGAATTGCCCGAGGGCGACGATCTCGGGCTGGGCGAGCGCGTCATCGCGCGGGACAAGGTGCGCGCATACTTCCGGCTCGGCTGCGTCAGGCGGCTGGAGGACGGAGCCGGGCACTTGTTCGCGGCGCTGCAGGGCAAGCGCGACAATCAGACGCGCTCGATGATGTCGCGCATCAAGGACTACCTGCACGCGCGCCATGCGGAGAAGAGTCTGAATCTGCAGCAGGTCGCCGATCACGTCGGCTTCAGCAAAAATTACATGTCTCATCTCTTCAAGCAGGAGACCGGCACGACCGTATGGAGCTATCTCGTCGGGATTCGGATGCAGAGCGCCCGGGACATGCTGCTGCATAGCAATTTGAAGCTCTATGAAATTGCCGATCGGCTAGGGTATGAAGACGCCGTCTATTTCTCGCGACTGTTCAAGGAGCATTACGGGATGACGCCGATTGAATTGAAAAAACGGATGGAAATGTAAGCGAGGCTGCGAGGTTCGTAGCATGCTCACAGGAGATCGTAGAAATGCCCCATCGCAGACGGTGCGCAGGGCTTCTATAATGAACCTGCAGCGCACTTGCAGCGACCGAAAGTCTCAATTATATGGAAGCGGTTGCAGGGGGGGGGACGGGGAGAAGCAAGTGAGTATGCAAGCAATTGAACCTATGGACAAGGGAGCGGATGAAATGAAGCATTGTGCTCGGCTTGCTACACCGATGACGGTACTGCTGGTATTGACGATGGCGCTATTCGCCGTATGGGGAGGCGCCAAGCCTCTGCCCACGGCCCATGCGACCGCGGCGGAGCCGATCGGCTACTGGAGCCTGGATGAATCGTCGGGGACCGAGGCCGCCTCGGACGGCGCCGGCAGCGGGCTGGACGGCACGCTGATGAACCGGCCTGCGCATGTAGAGGGGGTGCTCGGCAATGCCGTATTCTTCGACGGTCGCAATGATTACATCGATCTGGGCAATCCTGCCGCGCTGCAATTGAGCGGGGCGATGAGCGTGACGGCATGGGTCTATGCGGACGACTTCGATACGAACGGCCGGATCATCTCCAAGGAGAACGGACCCGGCTCGCAAGGGTGGAGTCTGTACGCGGGTGCGGACGGCAAAGGTCGCTTCCAGATTGCCACCGGCGCCGATACGACGGTGCCGGTCGAGACGGCGAGCGCGCTGCCGGCCGGGCAGTGGGTGCATCTGGCAGGCGTCTACGAGCCGGGGACCGCGCTGCGCATCTATGTGAACGGCGTGCTCGATCAGGCGGTGACAGCCGATGTGCCGACTGCGCAAGTCGTCAATGGCAACGCGGTGTTTATCGGCCGCCAGCCGGATTTCTCCTCGCCGTTTGCCGGCAAGCTGGACGAGTTGTACGTGTTCGATCAGGCGCTGACTACAGCGGAGGTCGAAGCGTTGGCCACGCTGCCGAGCGTGCCGCCTGTCGTCTCGTCGCCGGTCCCGGGGCCGGTCGCGTCGCCGACGCCGACGGCGCCGGCAGCCGAATTCGTGCCGAGCTTCGAAGCGATCAGCGTGTACATGCCCGGCGCAGGCGCGGATTCGGAGATCGGGCTGCAGTATCGCGAGGCGGGGGCATCGGTCTGGCAGACAGCCTTTCCGCCTGTCTATGACGAGCGCACGAATCAATTCCGCGGCAGCATCGTCAAGCTAAACGAAGACACGAGCTATGAGGTGAAGGCGACTGTGTCCCTGGATGGGGCGACCGTCGCCTGCGAGACGGCTGCGGTGGACACGTGGACCTCCTCGCCGACCATCGCCCAGACGATCTCGCTAGCCTCCCTCTATACGGGCGGCGCACTTGAGCTGGACGGCTTGACGGGAACGGAGAATGGCTGGATCAAGGTCGTCAACGACACCGGCATCGTCATCGACGGGGCCAAGCTGGCGACGGCGGCAGTCACGGTGACGGACAGCCAGTATGTGATCCTGGAGGATTTCGTCGTGCGCGGCGGCATCCGGCACGGTATCCAGATCGGCGGGACCAATTCGGATATCCGCATCGCGAACGCGGATATTACCGGCTGGGGCCGCGAGGTCGTGGAGACGACCGAGACCGGCACGCTCGGCTATCCGGTCGATGCCGACGGCGCAGAGATCAACAACGACGCCGGCATCGCCATCTACGACGGCCGCAATATTGTCGTCGAGCGCAGCTACGTGTACGAGCCCAATGGCTGGTCCAATACGTGGAAGGGTGTCACGATGGGCGGACTGGCCTATTCCAGCACACATCCGAAGGGCCCCAATGCGGTATTCCTGCGAGGCCGGGGCGGGATCGTGCTGCGCTATAATGACTTTGCCGCCAGTGACGCGCACCGCTTCAATGACGTCGTCGAGACGTACGAGAACGGGCAGGAGAGCGGCGGCCCTTACCGGGATGCCGACATCTACGGCAACTTCCTGGGCTACGGCAACGACGACGCGACCGAGCTCGACGGCGGCCAGATGAACGTCCGCTTCTACAATAACCGTAACGAGCAGACGTTCGGCGGTATCAGCATCGTTCCGAACCTGCTGGGGCCGTCGTATGTGTACAACAACCTGTCGGCGAACATGGGCGATGCCACGCGCTCGACGGGCGGCGCAATCGTCAAGGGCGGGGGCAATGCGAACCTGGGCGTCGGCTGGTCGTTCCTGTTCAACAATACGTACTATACCGACGGCAACGGCTTCGCTTCTTACCGGTACAGCAACCAGCGGGCGATGCGCGCCTACACGCGCAACAATATCATCGTACTTGATCGTGCGCTGCCTACTGGGTTCTACAATATTCGGGATGATTATCAGCGGCAGGAGAACAGCTTCGATTACGACGCGCTGGGCACGACTTCCCGGACGGACGGTGTGGGCCGCATCCTGGCGTACCCGGGCAACGAGGCCAATGCGCAGTGGGGCATCGCCGCGATGACGGACCCGGCGGCGGGCCTGTTCACGCTGGAGCCGAGCGCCGGTACGGGTGAGGTGAATGTCATCGATCAAGGCGTCGTCGTGCCCAACTTCACGGACGGGTACGCAGGCGGCGCGCCGGACATCGGCGCCATTGAATACGGGGAGAGCGGGCTCATGCCGAAGCGGCCGATTCCATTGACAGCGGACCGCTATTTCGTCGCCATCCCCGACGATGCCGATACGGCGCAGTTCACGATCTCGCCCGGCAGCTACAGCGGGGCGTACGCGATCCGCAAGGCGCCCTCGGACGATTGGTATACGGTGACGCCAAGCAGCGGCACGTTCACAGCCGGTGTGGACACGACCTTCACGATCACGCTCGACAAGTCGAAGGCCGCCTTTGACAAGGCGGAGGAATACTCGACCTTGTTCGTGCGGCTGCCAAGCGGCCATTCGGTGCCGGTCTCCGTCATCGCCTATAATGCCGACCCGGACCCGGTCACACCGCCCGCGACGCCCGATCCGGAGCCGGAGCCGGAAGTGTCGACCGAGCCGGAGATCGGCATCCCGGCTACGGCTGCGGCGCCGACCATAGACGGCGCGGCGGATAGCGTGTGGACACAGTCCGATCCGGCGGCCTTGACGCAGGTCACCCGCGGTACGATCGATTCCGCTGCAGACCTGTCCGCCTCCTGGCAGGCGCTGTGGGACGCGGATGCGCTGTACGTCCTGGTGGACGTAGCCGACGATGTGCGGGTGAACGATTCGGGATCGGTATGGGACGACGATAGCGTCGAGGTCTACATCGATGCGGACAACAGCAAGGAGGCGGCGTATGATCAGGTGAACGACCTGCAGTATCAGTTCGGCTACGGCGATACGACGCCGATTGAGACCAAGCTGAATCGGATCGCCGGGGTGCAGTACGCGGTTCAGGACACGACAGTCGGGTATCGGATGGAGATCAAGCTGCCGTGGACGACGCTCGGTCTGATTCCCGCGGCGGGCAGCGTCATCGGGCTGGAGATTGCAGTCAACGACGATGACGACGGCGATCTTCGCGACGGCAAGCTGCAGTGGAAGGCCGAGGAGGATACGAGCTGGAAGGACCCGCGCGTGTTCGGCAATGCCGAGCTGGAGGAAGCTGCGGAGTAACGAATCCCACTGGCCCGTCGCGACTCTCTCGGGGAGCCGCGGCGGGCCGTTCGCATTACTTTGATGAATGGTTTGAACAGGAGTTGACCAGCAGTTGGCCGGTTGCGGTCTCGGCGCAGAAGTTCCTGGCCATGGCCACGTTTTTCCCTTCGTGGGTACGGTGATGCACAAAAGAGAACGCCCCGCACACCGCCTTCACCTGGTCGCGCAGCTCCGGCGTGTCGCTTGAATCGCATACGAATACGTCGAATGCAATCGCCCTGCGAGCGATGTCGAGCGCCTCCAGGCATTTGACCAGCCGGGTTCGGCTGATTCCGCGTAGGAATGACTACAGAAATGAGCTTGTTCAACCTGTCTCGCCTTCCTTTGATTTGGCTTCACGATTCGCTCTGTTTTTTAATTGGTTAGTGAACCATCGAATGTCCGCTCTTGTGTATATAAAATGACTGAATGGGACGTGTAAAAGGCGGTTGTACAAAACCAGGATGGCGATGAATCTGATGATGGAAGTAAGAAGCAAGGCAAGACCGGCTCCTGCGATTCCGAATGGTGGAATCAACAGTAGTAACAGCGGAACATTCAGCACCACCATACTCGCCTGTATGAGCGTTAGCGTGCCGGGACGGCCCGTCGCCATGAAGGCTTGCGATAATCCCCAGGCACTGCTGGTCACCATGACCTGAAGCAACAAAATCCGGAAGACCGGGACCGCAGGCATGTACGCCGGCCCGTAGAGCAGATGAAGCACGATCGGCGCTGCAACCGCCAAAAAGGCGGCGAGCAGCCCTGTCGTAATGAGACTGCATTTCCAAATTCGAATCGTGAGTTGAACCGCATCCTTGCCATTCAATGCCGATGCCTTGGGGAAGAGTACCAAATTAATGGAAGATTGAATCATGCTGAGCATTCGGGATAAGCTTAAGGCAATTACATATAACCCCAGATTGGCAGGGGAGAGCATGCCTACGACAATGATCTGATCCAAATGCAAGGAGAGCGTGCCCGCAATGTCGATGCCATACGATCGAAAACCGTAGGAAGTCAGTTTTTTTGCGGGTTCTCTTATTTTGGAAAAGACCGGCTTGATTTTTTTTGCCAAGCGCATCAGTAACCAGATCTGGATCGGGATTGTGGGAAAAGCATAGGAGAACGCCGATGTATAAGGATTCAAGGTGTCCGTCGCCAGGAATAGGAGCAGGAAGAGCAGCGTGCCCGCCGGCATCGCGTAGCGCATGAAATTGACCAAGCCAAATTCGTTGTTGGCTTGCAGGATCGCGTTATTCACAAATGTTAGTAACCCCAAAGGAATGGTCACCATCAAAATCTGGGCAAACCAAATGACCGGCTTCGAATAGTCGCCCATCCATAACGGAACGAAGAAGAGTGCTGGAATGACCCCCAAGGCTCCAAGACCGATACATAGCAAAATCGAGGCGCCGTATAGTCTTTCCGGGGTTTCCAGTTTTTTTTGCAAGGTGTAGATCATGGCTGAGGGCAATCCCATCGTCAGCAGATGGGTGAAAAATTGCGACCACATCAGAATTGCCGCCTGTTCGCCGCGGCCTGACGGGCCTAAAGTCCGGGCCACGATCATGCCGGTAACGAGATTCAAGAGAATGATGAATCCGCTCGAAAGCACGAGTCGTGCAATATGGCCGAGGCTGTCTTTTCTGCTTACGACGGAAACCATAGGCGATATTATTTTTTGCAATCCGATTGCTTGATTGATCTTAGGCATACGTGCACCTTCCACCTTCACCTGATGTTTAACGGGTCTAATAAAATGATACATTATGTAACATTATCATTGGTAACTATAAAATAAAACGAGCATTCTGTCAAACTTTATTTCATGATTCCACGCTTTAAAATACAAAATGTATCACTCCATGACCGGGTGCGGCATGCCGCGCGACATCCGGCCGGTCTTGCTCTATACTGATAGCATACAAGCAAGCGAGGAGCTGATTCGGATGGACTATACGTATACCGATGAGATGAAGATGCGGCTGCGGCGCGTCGAGGGCCAGATTCGCGGCGTGCTGCGATTGATGGACGAGGGCAAGCCGTGCAAGGAGGTCGTGGCGCAGCTGTCCGCAGTTCGCAACGCCTCGGACAAGGCAATCGCCCATATCGTCGCGGAGAATCTGCAGCATTGCATCCTGAGCGAGCAGGCGGCGGGCAATACCGACACGAGCCAGCTCGTCAAGGAGGCCATTTCGCTGCTCGTCAAAAGTCGGTAACCCCGTTAAAATTTTAGTTAACCAAAGTAAATTTTGCCTCGTTCGCTCCCTTGGTACAATGGATAAGCTGGGCACTTATTCAGTTTGAAGGGAGTGAGCGTTTGATTCATCATCTATGGCGCGGCTTCGGCGTGCTGGCCCTGCTGACGCTCTGCGCGCTGGCGGGCCCCATGCGCGAGGCGCATGCGGTCGTCATGGTCGAGGCGCTGCCCGCCTCGTCCGATCTGCCAGTTGGCGTCAGCGGCGTCGCGGCCAGTCCGATTCAGAATGGCAGTCGCATTCTTGCAAGCGGCGGCAACACGTCTTCGAACGGCTATACCGCGAATGCTTATCTATTTAATGTGTCGACGCATACGTGGCTGGCAGCTGCGCCGCCGCTGCAGCTGTCTTATCACCATCAGACGATGCTCCAGGACGGTCGGGCGCTGGTGACAGGCGGTTCACACTATGTAACGGGTGTTGGCTATACGTACAACAATGCAGCGCGTATCTATAATCCGAACACCGCGCAATGGAGCAGCGCGGCGAATCTGCCCATGACGATGTACGGCAACGCCCAGACGACCCTCCAGGACGGCCGGGTCATGATTGTCGGCGGTTCGGATCAGATTTATTACTTTGATTTTGGCGGCGGCGGACCGCCGATGTACGACAACACGTACATCTACAATCCGGCCGCCAACCAATGGACCGGAGCGGCGCCGCTGCCAGTCGAAATTTACGGCGCTGCCATGAGCACGCTGCAGGACGGGCGGGTGCTGCTGACCGGCGGTCAGAGCGGGCTGGCCTTTTCCTTTCATGCGTACATCTACGATCCGGCGACCAATACGTGGGAGAGGCAGAATGCTTCTATGCCGTACAGCCAGGGGGATGTGTTCTTCCGGCATGCGCAGGTCACGCTGGATAGCGGCAAGGTGCTCGTCATGGGTGTGAATTCCTATTACCTGTATGATCCGGCGACGGATACGTGGACGGTCGACGCTCCGAATCCCGGCAAGCTGGAGGCCGGCAATCTGGTGCTGGCAGGCAGCGATGTCTATGTCATAGGCGGGTACAACGATACCAACTACGACACCAACCGAACCGTCTATCGCCTGTCCTTCGACGAGGTGCCTCCGACGGCTCCGTCCATCCAGGGCGCTCCGAGCGGGTGGGTCAACTCCAATGTGACGCTCACGGTGACGCCGGGCACGGATGCCGGGTCCGGCGTCGACCGGACCGAGTACCGGCTGAGCGGCGCGACGATTCAGGGCTGGACGGCTTATGGCGGCGGCGATACGATTACCGTGACCAATGCCGGCCAGACGACCGTAGAGGCGCGGACGGTCGACCGCGCCAACAATATCACCTCTGCTTCGGCGATCGTGCGCATCGACCGCAGCGCGCCGGTAGCCCCGACGATCAACCTGACGCCGCCCGGCTGGTCGGCGACGAGCGCGAGCTTCACCCTGACCGGTGCGACCGATACCGGAGGGGCGGGCGTCGCCCGCACGGAATTCCGCTTGGCAGGCGCGACGACGCTCGGCTGGACGACCTATACGGGCGCGACCGCGATCACGGCGGAGGGCGAGACGACCGTCTACGCCCGCACGATCGATCAGGCCGGCAATGTCAGCACCGAGCGTACGGCTGTGGCGCGCATCGACAAGTCGAACCCGAGCGCTCCGACCATCGCGCCGTCCGACGGCAATTGGCGCAACGCTGCGGTCAACGTCGTCCTGACGGCCGGTACGGACAGCGGCGGCTCCGGTGTGGCCCGCACGGAGTATCGGCTGAGCGGGGCGACATCGCTAGGCTGGACCACCTACAGCGGTCCGGTCGCGATCAGCGCCGAGGGCACGACACAGGTCGAAGCGCGTACCGTGGATGCTGCGGGCAATGTGAGTGATTCGGCCAACGCCGGCGTGCGGATCGACAAGACGAGACCGAGCGCACCGGCGGTGAGTCCGGCGACGACGGATTGGACGGCCGCGGGGAGTGTGGCGGTGACGCTCACGCCCGGCTCGGACAGCGGGTCCGGCGTCGCCCGCACCGAATACACGCTGAGCGGGGCCCAGTCGCAGGCATGGACGACGTATACGACCCCGATCACGGTGACGGAGGAGGGCACGACGACCATCAGCGCCCGTACAGTGGATACGGCCGGCAATATCAGCGACGTCTCGACCGCTGTGGCGCGGCTGGATCGTACGGCGCCCGGCACGCCTGCGATTACGCCGTCGACCGCAGCCTGGACTTCGTCCAATGTGACGGTGACGATCGCTGCCGGGAGCGACGCCGCCTCCGGCGCCGCGCGCGTGGAGTACCGGCTGAGCGGGGCGGTGACACTCGGCTGGACGACGTATGCCGGGCCGGTGAATGTCACGGCCGCCGGCGAGACGACCGTCCATGCCCGCACCGTCGACCGCGCGGGCAATACGAGCGGAGAGGTCTCCGGCATGGTGCGGATCGATCGCACCGCGCCGGGCGCTCCGACGGTCACGCCGGCGACCACCGCGTGGTCGGCCGCGGCGAGCGTAGCGGTGACCGTCGCCCCGGGCGCGGATAGCGGCTCGGGCGCGGCGCGCACCGAGTACCGGCTGAGCGGGGCGACGACGGCGGACTGGGCGGCGTACGAGAGCCCGGTCGCAGTCAGCGCCGAGGGCGTCACGACCCTCGAAGCGCGCACCGTCGACCGCGCGGGCAATACGAGCGGGGCGGCCTCCGGCACGGTGCGGATCGATCGCACCGCGCCGGGCGCTCCGACGGTGACGCCGGCGACCACCGCGTGGTCGGCCGCAGCGAGCGTAGCGGTGACCGTCGCCCCGGGCGCGGATAGCGGCTCGGGCGCGGCGCGCACCGAGTACCGGCTGAGCGGGGCGACGACGGCGGACTGGACGGTGTACGAAGGCCCGGTCGCGGTCAGCGCCGAGGGCGTGACGACCGTTCACGCCCGTACCGTGGACACGGTGGGGAATGTCGGAGCCGAGGCGACCGGGATTGTCCGCATCGACCGGACCAAGCCGGATTCGCCGGCGCTCACGGCTTCGGAGACCGGGTGGACGGATGCTGACGTCGTCGTCGACATTGCGCCGGGCGCGGACACCGGCGCGGGTGCGGACCGCGTCGAGGTGCGCCTCACGGGCGCCGCAAGCGCAGACTGGTCGCGCTATACCGCCCCGCTGACGATCGCGACGGAGGGGGAGACGACTGTACATGCCCGCACGCTGGATAGAGCGGGCAATGCCAGCCCGGACTCGACTCTGGTCGTCCGTATTGACCGCACCGCGCCGCCGGTCCCCGTCCTGACGCGTACCCCCGATTCGGACGGCTGGCTATCGGTCGCCTCGGTATCGGTCGAGGCGCTGGCTCCCGACGAGCTGTCGGGGTCCGGCGTGGCGCAGGTCGCGTACCGGCTGGACGGCGCCGAGTCGCTCGACTGGACTCCCTATACGGAGCCGGTCGTCATTGACAGCGAGGGCGAGACGACGGTCGAAGTGCGCAGCGTCGATCAGGTGGGCCAGATGTCGAGCACTTCGACGGTCGTCCGGATCGACCGCACGGCGCCGTCTGCGGCGACCTTGCTCTCGCCTGCGGCGGATCGCGTGCTGAACGTCGCCGCGCCGCTCTTCTCGGGCACAGCGATGGTGAGCGATAGCGTCTATGCGATCCTGGTGCTGGATGAGCAAGAGCTGGCCCCAGTCCCGGTCCAATCCGACGGCGGCTGGTCCTATACGCCCGCCCCGCTGGACGACGGCGACCACACGCTGCGCGTCTACGCCCAGGATCGAGCGGGCAATCGGAGCGCATCTGCGGCGACGGCGAGCTTCACCATCGATACGGAGGCGCCGCAAGCGCCGCAGATCGATACGCCGGCCGACGGTGCGGCGCTGCCCGATCCGGCCCCGCTCGTCGCAGGCACCGCAGAGCCTCATGCGCATATCGTGCTGCTCATCGATACGCTGCAGCATACGGTGCTGACGGCGGATGCCGACGGCGGCTGGAGCTATCGCTTCGAGGCGGAGCTGGACGACGGCCTCTACGTGCTCGAGGCCGAGGCGCTCGATGCCGCGGGCAACCGCAGCGCCGTGTCCGCGGCGGTGACGATGACGATCGATACGCTCCCGCCGGATGCGCCGCAGCTGCATGCGCCGGTGGACGGCACGGTCACGAGCGAGCGGCAACCGCTCGTCTCGGGTACGGCGGAGCGCGGGGCGAGCGTCGTGATTCGCTTCAACGACGGGCCCGAAGCGACGGTCGCCGCAGCGGCGTACGACGGCGGCTGGAGCTATCTGCCGGATGCGCCGTTGCCGGACGGGGCGTATACCGTCCAGGCAAGGGCTGTCGATGCGGCAGGCAATGCGAGCGACACTGTCGCGGCCGCGCTGACAATCGATACCGAGGCCCCGGCGGCGGTAACCGTGACGTCGCCGGCCTCGGGACAGCACGTCGCCGCCTCTCGTCCGCTCGTGGAGGGGAATGCCGAGGCGGATGCGCGAATCAGCCTTCGCGTGAACGGCGGCGCAGCGGAGTATGTCACGGCGGACGGCAGCGGCCAGTGGCGCTATCGTCCGGCGGAGCCGCTCCCCGACGGCGAGGTGACGCTGGAGGTGTCCGCATCGGACGCCGCCGGCAACACGACGGCCGCCCCGACGCACGTCTTCGTGATCGATACGACGTCGCCGGGTCTGCCGGTGCTGCTGGAGCCCGCGCCCGGCGCGGTGCTCAATGTACCGCGTCCCGTCATGAAGGGGACGGGCGAGCCGTGTGTGACGATCAGCGTCTACCTGGACGACGCCGCACCGGTGAGGGTCACGGTCGACGAGCAGGGCGACTGGCGCTACACGCCGGCCGCGGCGCTCGGAATCGGAGCGCATGCGGTGCGGCTGCAAGCCGTCGATGCGGCGGGCAATGCCAGTCCCATGACGGAGGCGAGCGGCTTCACGCTCGTCTCGGCCAATGCCGGACTGGGCACGCTGGAGCTGAGCGGCATCCGGCTGCGCGAGCCGGTCTCGGCGCTCACCTATACCTATACCGCGGAGGTGCCGCACGAGACGGATCGCACGCTCATCACGGCGACGCCTGACGATGCGCACGCCACACTGACCCTCCTGCGAGACGGGGAGCCCGTCGGAGAGCCGGCCCTGCTTGCCGTCGGACGGCAGACGTTCACGATCACGGTGACGGCCCGGGACGGCTCGACCGTGCAGGTCTATACGGTGACCGTGGTGCGGGCGGCGGACGACCCGCTGCCTGAACCGGAGCCGGAGCCTGAACCAGAGCCAGAGCCAGAGCCAGAACCGGAGCCCGGGCCTGGTCCCGTGCCGCCTGGCGGATCGGATACGCCCGGCGGCGAAGGTTCGGATGGCGGGCAGCCCGGAGACCCGGATCAGCCGGATGGAGCCGAGTCGCCCGAGACCCCGGGCGCGCCTCCGATACGCGCAGGCTGTCCGGCCCGGGCCGCCGCAGCGATGCCGTTCGACGATCTCGGCGGACATTGGGCGAGCGGGGAGATCGGGGATGCGGCGGCATGCGGCATGGTCGACGGCTTCGGCGACGGCACCTTCCGCCCCGACGCGCCGGTCACGCGCGTGGAATTCGTCGTGATGCTGATGAACGTGCTTGGTCTTGCGGACGGTCGCGGACAGGACGCGCTGCCATTTGCCGATGCGGCCGGCATCCCCGCATGGGCGGCCGACGCGGTGGAAGCCGCGCGGCGCAGCGGCATTGTGACGGGCTACGCCGACGGCAGCTTCCGCCCGCATGCGGCGCTTACGCGCGCCGAGATGGTGACGCTGGCGGGCAGAGCCTTCGGGCTCGCGCCGCTTGCAGCGGACGGCGCGGCGGGCCCCTTCCCCGATACCGCTCAGATCCCGCGCTGGGCGAGCGGCTACGCCGCGGCCATGGCGCAGCAGGGCATCGTGCGCGGGCGCGGCCAGGGGCAGTTCGTGCCGCAAGGCACGTCGACGCGCGCGGAAGCCGCGGCCGTGCTGCTGCGGATCGTGCGCGCCGAAGCGCCCGGCGCCGGCCACGACGGCACGGAAGCATGAATGAAAGCCATTTTATCCGGTCCACCGATCTGTACAGCGGCGGTGCGAGGGAATTTCCCTTGCACCGCCGTTTTTTTGCTTGTCTCGATTTCTCGGAGCGCAACTTGTGTCCGTCTAATAGCGGCGGCTACAATGCCTCCTTCTCGCGCCGCAGCAGGTGGGCTTCGGATTCATGCAGTGTGGATCATGAATATCGCACCTCGGAAAGCGCCAGGTCACGAAGTGATTATAGACGGAGAATCGCCGCGCTCTGTACGATATGCATGAACAATGGAAAGGAGGAGGAGGCAAGTGGACGCAAGGAAACAGGAACAGCTTGATCCTGCCTCGGCGTCAGGCGAAGGGCCCGGATTGATTGATACGGACGTGCACAACGACTTTGCGGCGCGCGAGGATCTGCTGCCTTACTTGCCCAAGGTCTGGCATGCGCAATGGCTCGCCGTCGGAACGGGAGTGGGAAGTCCGTATTATTCGCCCGTCGGCGTGCTGCGCCGCGACGCCGGGCCGGAGCGCGGCGGGCCCCCGGGCAGCGATCCGCATTACCTGCTGCGCGATCATCTGGAGCGATTCGCGATCGATTATGCGATTCTCACCGGAGCGGGCATCCTGGAGATGTCGCTGAATCCCGACTGCGATTACGCCAACGCCGCCGTCTCGGCCTACAACGATTACCTGCTCGAGCAATGGCTGCCGGCCAGTCCCAGGTTCAAGGGTTCGATTGTCGTCAATCACGCGGACCCGGCAGCGGCGGCGCGCGAGATCGATCGCCTGGGCGGGCATCCGGATCTGGTACAGGTCATCATGTGCAGCGGCGCGCGCACGCTGTACGGTCAGCGCTGCTATCATCCGATCTACGAAGCGGCGCAGCGTCACGGACTGCCGGTTGCCTTCCATCCAGGCACCGAGGGACGCGGCGTCGCCGGCGCGCCGACCCCGTCGGGCTATCCCTCGCGCTACATGGAATGGCACAATGCATTGCCCGGCAATTACATGGCCCATCTCAACAGTCTTGTCTGCGAGGGCGTGTTCGAGAAATACCCCGAGCTGCGCATCGTCGCGATCGAGGGCGGGATCGGCTGGCTGCCGCATCTGATGTGGCGCATGGACAAAAATTACAAGGCGCTGCGAGACTCCGTGCCGTGGCTGCGCGAGCTGCCTTCGACCTACCTGCGGCGCCATGTCTACTTGACGACGCAGCCGATCGAGGAGCCGCAGGAGCCGGAGCATTTGGCACAAATTTTCCGCATGTGCGGCGCCGAGGACCGGGTGATGTATGCCAGCGACTATCCGCATTGGGATTTCGACCCTCCGAAGTTTGCGCTGGCTTCGCTGCCACGCGAGATGCGGGCCAAGGTCCGCTCGGCCAACGCTGCCGCCTTGTACGGTCTGACCGGGCGGCCCCCGGCGGGCGGGAGGGGGGGCGCCTCGCATGCGGACTGAGACCCGGTCTGCGATCTGGCGCGATATGCGGCGGGATCGCTGGATCTATTTGCTGATGCTGCCGGGTCTGCTGTATTTCCTGGTGTTCAAGTATTTGCCGATGGGCGGCGTCGTGATCGCCTTTCAGAATTACCACCCGTTTACCGGCTTTTGGGGCAGTCCGTGGGTCGGGTGGACGCATTTTGAACGGCTGTTCGCCGACCCGGATTTTTTTCGGCTGCTGCGCAATACGCTGCTGCTGTCGCTGTACAATCTGGGACTCGGCTTCCCCGCGCCGATCCTGGTGGCGTTGATGCTCAACGAGCTGCGGGTGCAGTGGTTCAAGCGTTCGATCCAGACGATGATTTACATTCCGCACTTCATGTCCTGGGTCGTCGTGGTGGCGATGTTCTTCGTCATCTTCGAATCGCAGGACAGCATCTTCCAGTCGCTGCTGGCCGGTCTTGGGTTCGAGCCGCATTCGATCATGATGGACCGGGGCTGGTTTCGGCCGATGTATATTTTGCAAGCCTTGTGGCGGGATACCGGCTGGGGCACGATCATCTACCTGGCCGCGCTGGCGGGCATCAGCCCGGAGCTGTACGAGTCGTCGCGCATCGATGGCGCGAGCCGACTGCGTCAGATCTGGCACATTACGCTGCCGGGCATCCGCAGCACGATCGTCGTGCTGCTGCTCCTGCGGCTCAGCGACGTGCTGGAGCTGAGCTTCGAGCATGTGTTCCTGCTGCTCAATGCCGTCAATCGCGAGGTCGGAGACGTTTTCGACACGTATGTGTACCGCGTCGGTCTCATCAACGGTCAGCTCAGCTACAGCACGGCTGTCGGTCTGTTCAAGGGCGTGGTCGGGCTGGCGCTTGTGCTGCTGGCCAATTGGCTGGCCAAAAAGTTTGGCGAGGAAGGCATTTTTTAATCCAGACAAGGAGGGAGCGCTATGCCGGACCGCAGTCTTGGCGGCCGTGTGTTCGACGCGGTCAATATTGTGCTGCTGCTGCTGATGGGGCTGGTGACGCTGGTGCCGTTTGTTCACGTCATCGCCAGCTCCTTCGCTTCGGTGGCGGAGTACAATCGGACGGACTTCCTGCTGATTCCGACCGAATTCTCGTTGAAGGCCTATACCTACATCTTCACGACGGACGCACTGCCGCGCAGTCTTGCGGTGACTGTCATGATCACGGTGATCGGGACCGCCATCAATCTGTTATGCACCTCGCTGCTGGCGTACGCCCTGTCGCGCAGACGCGTGCATTTTCGCAAGACGATCATGTTCCTGATCGTGTTCACGCTCATCTTTCAGGGCGGTCTGATTCCGGATTATCTGATTGTGCGCGAGGCCGGACTGCTTAATTCGTATTGGGCGCTGCTCATTCCGCGTGCGATCATTCCGTTCTATCTGATCATACTCATCAATTTCTTTCGCAATTTGCCAGTCGAGCTGGAGGAATCGGCGCGCATGGACGGCTGCGGCGATCTGCGGCTGCTGTTCCAGATCGTGATGCCGTTGTCGAAGCCCGCGCTGGCGACGTTGACCTTGTTCTATGCGGTATTTCATTGGAATACGTACATGCATGCGATCCTGTACCTGACGGATACGGCGAAGTGGCCGATTCAGGTGCTGCTGCGGCAGATCGTGCTGGTCTCCCAAGCCGGCTTCGTCGAGCAGGGCGTGGTCGAGGGCGAGCAGTCGATTCCGCCGGATACGGTGCGCATGGCGGTCATTACGGTGGCGACGTTCCCGATCCTGCTCGTCTACCCGTTTTTGCAAAAGCATTTTGCCAAGGGCATCCTGCTCGGATCGGTTAAGGGCTAGTCGGTTGAAGCGATCGACTGGCGTGACGCGGCACAGACTTGTATCTTGTTTTATAATAGACTGAGGAGGGAAAAGACATGCCAAGGGAGAAAAGGGGAAGTAGCGCCTGGAGGGCGATCCTGCTGCTCGCCGCGCTAGTGGTCGCAGCAGGCTGTACGAGCAACAATGGAGGATCGGAAGCCGAGGGCAGCGAGGGCAATGCCTCGAATCCGCCTGCAAGCGATAGCGTCAATGGGAGCGGCGCACAGCAGGGGGAAGGGGCCGCGGGTAAAAATGTAACCGTCTCCATGATGAATACGTACTTCTCCGAAACCGCGCCGTCCGACGAGGGCGAGGTCGTGCGCTCGATCGAGCAATTCTCCAAAGCGGAGCTGGACATCACATGGGTTCCGCAAAATGTCTATGCCGAGCGGCTCAACGTAACGATGGCCTCCGGGGATATGCCGCAGGTGCTGATGGTCGACAATCCGTTTCACACCTCGATTCTCAACGGTGTGCGTTCGGGCATGTTTTGGGAGCTGGACGGGTATTTGGACGAATTTCCGAATTTGCAGACCTTCGACCCGGCGCTAACCGCCAATCTGCAGATCGAGGGCAAGACGTACGTCATTCCGCGTCCGCGTCCGCTCGTCCGCAACGGTCTGATTATCCGCAAGGATTGGCTGGACAATGTCGGCATGGAACTGCCGCGCACGATCGATGATTTTTACGAGTTGCTCGTTGCCTTCAAGGACGACGATCCCGACGGCAATGGGCAGGACGACACGTACGGCATGATGCTGTACGAGGGCTCGATTCCGCGGGATATCTTTTCCTGGTTCGGGGCGCCGAACAATTGGAAGCTCGAGGACGGCGCTTTCGTCAAGGATATCGAGACGGCGGAATTCCGCGAGGGACTTCGGTTCGTACGCCGGCTGTACAAGGAAGGACTCATCAATGCGGACTTCCCCGTCGTGGTGCGCAACGAGGCGCGGCGCGATCTGTACAATGATCGCGTCGGCGTCAGCATGGAGGCGCTCGATGCGGTTGTTCCGTTCTACTACTTCCAGATGAATACGACGGGCAATCGCTTCGAGCTCGTGGCCGGTCATCCGGTCGAGGGCAAGGCCAATGCGACGAGCGGGCACTACGGCGGGGCTATGATTCCGAAGACAAGCGTCCGCACGGAGGAGGAGCTGCGCGAGGTGCTGCGCTACTTCGATACGCAGCGCAGCGCGGAGGCGACGGAGCAATTCCGGGTGCTCGTCACGGAGAACGAGACGCGCGAGGACGACGCGAAGTTCAACATCGACGATCTGAAGAATATCATCGTCAACGAGGTGGCGATGTATCCGCCGGGCGACTCCGAGCTCAATCAGATGCTGCGCGCGCGGATGGAGGAGCATGCCGACGTGAGCGTCGCCGACCCGTCGCTGGGCTTGCTGTCGCCGACCCAGATCGAGCAGGGCCAGCAGCTCAATGAGCTGCTCAGCGACGCGATCGTACAGTTCGTGCTCGGCGAGATCGACGAGGGCGGTCTCGATACGGCGGTGGAGCAGTGGCGCAGCCGAGGCGGGGGCAAGGTGGCCGAGGAACTGGCGGCGTTGTACGGGGAGCAGCGCAGCTAGGAGCTGACGGACGCCGGCAAGCACGCAGCGGAGCCCTCGTTCGGGTATTCTTCAAGGGGGGGATGATTGGTGAAGCGTTTTCGAATGTCGGGTTTCTTCGTGACTGTTTTTGCGCTGAGCTGCCTCATCGGCCTCCTCCCGCTGCTGCTGCTGGGGTACTTGTCCTATACGCAGTCGGCGACAGTCGTCCAGGACGAGGTGACGGAGGGCAACCGCATGATCCTGCAGCAGAACCGGGATCAGGTGGAATTCTTCCTGAAGACGGTGGATACGCTGGCGACTTCGGCCATCGGCGCGCCTGCGGCGCCGGGCGACGATGCGATGGCGGCGCTGCTCGAGCTGCCGTACCGCTACGAATACCTGAAGCAGTTCGAGAGCTTGTACGCCAGACTGACGCAGATTCAGGTCTACGAGCTGGGCATTCAGGATGTGCATCTCATCAGCTATCGTCGGAGCTGGCTGATCGAGGGCGGGGTGCTGTATCAGATGGACCGCCGCGACGCTGCCGATGACAAGGGACGCTACCTGCAGCGCCTGGAGCAGCAATTGCTCCGCTATCGCAGCGACTCGCAGTGGTCGTACTGGAGGCTCGAGTCGGAAGTGCCGCATGCTCCGATGCTGAAGCTGGTCAAGCATATTCCGCTCAACTCGCGGGATCCCGACGGGCTGATGACGGTCAATATCCCGCTCTCCGAGCTGGCCAAGCGGATGACTCCCGGTCAATCGGAGACGATGATGATCGTCGACGAACGCGGCCTCGTGCTGGCCCATACCGACCCGGGACAGGTCGGCGCGCAGATCGCGGAGACGCCCTACTACGAGGAGATCGCGCAGCGCGGCGGCGGCGATGGCTTCTTCACGCAGGCCGGGCCGGGCGGCGGGTACGCGGTGCTCCACACGGAATCGCGGTACAACGGCTGGCGCTACATCTCGCTGACCCCGCTGGCGCAGTTCACCGAACAGGCGCAGAGCATCAAGGGCTACACCGTGCTGACCATCCTGCTGCTGATGCTGCTCGTCGTGCTGGGCGCGGCGGCGGTCTCCATGCGGATGTATTCGCCGATCCGCCAGATCTATGCCTTCGTCAAGCCCGCATCCGGCGCCGACGGCAGCAACGAGCTGCGCTACATCGGCGAACAGGTGAAGCGGATGGTGCGGACGCAGCATCTGATGGTCGATGAGATCGAGATGCTGAACCGCCAGGCCGGCACCTTCCTCGTCGATCGGCTGCTGCGGGGACAGCTGCGGGCCGAGGAGTGGGAGGAAGGGGCCGAGCGCTGCGGCTTCCCGACGGACTGGGCACACTGGTGCGTGGTGGCCATGCAGCTCGGCAGTCTGGAGGAGACGCGGTATGCGCAGCGCGATCGCGATCTGCTGATGTATGCGGTGCAGAATATGATCGAGGAGATCGTCCCGCCCTCGCGCCGGCTCTGTCCGGTCATACAGAGCGGCTGCCTGCTGCTCGTCTGCGGCACGCCGCAAGGTGGCGATACCCCGCTCAAGGTCGAGGTATTCAATAGAGTCGAGGATATCCAGCGCAAGATCAAAACTTATCTCGGCGTCGCGACCAGCTACGGCATCAGCCGGACGTACCAGGAGCTGGCGCATGCGCCGCTCGCTTGCCGCGAGAGCATGGATGCGCTTGCCTATCGCTATCGGCTCGGCCAGGAGTCGATCCTGTTCCTGGATGAATTGCTGCCGGAGCGGACCAAGCGGCTGCGCTACCCCAAGGAGCTGGAGCTGAGCCTGCGCGAAGCGGTCGGGCGCGCCGACGAGGCGGCATCGCGCGAGCGGCTCGGCCGGCTTGTCGCCTTCTACGCCGAAGCCCATCTGCATCCGTATGACTATCGGCTGTGCCTCGACCGGTTGACGAGCCGGCTCGTCGGCACGGTGCAGGAGGCGGGTACGCCGGCGCATGAAGTGTTTCCGGAAGAGGTGTTCCGGACGCGCAATTGGACCGGGCTGGCGACGCCGCAGGAGACGGCCGCCTGGCTCGAATGCACGGTGCTGGTGCCGTTGCTTGCCTGGACGCGGGAGCAGCAGCGCAGCCGCAATGTGCATATTTCGGGCACGATTATCGAGGCCATCCACAGCGCGTACGATCAGGATGTGAGCATTGAGTTGTTCGCGTCGCAGCTTAATTTCCATCCCAACTATGTCAGCCGGGTGTTCAAGAAGGAGACGGGCGTCACGTTCAGCGAGTATCTCGCCCAGTACCGGCTGGAGCGGGCGAAGGCGTGGCTGGACGAGACGGATATGCGCATCGCCGATATCGCCCAGCGGCTGCGCTACAGCACCGCCTCCAATTTCAACCGCTACTTCAAAAAAGCGTACGGCATGACCCCCGGGCAGTACCGCGAGCGGCACGGAGGCGGTACGACGAGAGGGCAACCGGGGATTCAGGAAGAGGGAGGAGACGAATCATCATGACGAGAATCGAGGAAGGCAAAACGACGGAGAAGCGCTTCCGGCGCGCGGCGGCCGCTGTGAAGGGGCCTGCGCTGCATCTCCCCGAGGGGACGCGGGTCCCGGCGGGCTGGAGCGCGGTGCGGATCGGCGCGGCGGGCGAGGAAGCGCTGCTGCAGTGGTCGGAGGCGGGCGAGGCATCGCCCCTCATGCCGGAGTCCGGCGCGGTCCTGCGGCTCTGTCTGGCGCTGAACATGCACCAGATCAAGCGGGTTGAGGCGCGCCTTGGCGGCGGCGAGCCGCTCGGCAGTCTGGATATCCGCTACGGCTACGTGTTTCAGCCGTTCGAGCTGCAGCTCACCGCGGCGCAGGCGCAGGCGGCTGTGCGCGAGGGAATTGTGCTGTGGACGAGCGCAGATACGGGGCCGGTATGGGTGTTCGATTCATTGGGCGGTGCGGCGGACAAGGCATTTTTTGCGCCCCATTTGCTGCTGGAGGACACGGCGACTGGCGGTGCGGCCGGCAGCGGCCGGCGCGAGCGTTTCCTCGCTGCCTTCCTGTCGCTGACGTCGCTGCAGCCCTTCGGCTGGATCGAGGGCTGCGTGCTCGACGGCCTGTACGATTTGCGCCCCCATGTCGGTGCGCGCCGGGCGGACGACGCGTTGGACGCTCATCTCAGCCAGTACCTTGACGACCATGGACGGCTGCGCTACGAGGATCTGTTCAGCCGCCCGGCCGACGGCCGACTGACGACGATCGAAGCGACGCTGCCGGCGGGCGTGCTGGTCAAGCGCGACCCCGGACATCCGCTCATCGCGGCGGTCATCGCGTACTGGGCCTCGCTGGAGAAGGAGGGGCTGGTCATGGACGGGTCGATTGTGACGGCGGAGGGGGCGTATACGATCGCTTATCCGATGGCTGCGGCGGCAGTGCGTCTGCAGCGCCCGGCGCTGGCCGAGCAGGCTGTGCGGCAGCTGCTGGGACGCAGGGACCGGCTGGCCCGGGGCCGCGACTTCTACTTGCGCAGTGCAGATGGCGGCGCGCGCATGACGTTTCGCAATTGGGCGCGCGCCTGGGCCTGGTACTTGCTGGGCATGACCCGCACCTGGACCGAGCTCACGGACGGCGGACTGGCCGGAGTGGCCGGCTTGCCCGAGGTCGAGGCGGAGCTGCGGCGCGCCGCGGCCGCGGCGCTGTCGTGGCGCGGCGCCGACAGGCTGTGGAGCTGCTACCTGGACGATCCCGCCTCGGGAACGGAGACGTCCGGCTCCGCCGGCATTGCCGCCGCACTGGCGCTCGGCGCGCGCAGCGGGGCGCTGCCGGAGGCGATGGCGGAGCGCGCCTGTGAGACGCTGAATGCGCTGACCGGCTATCTGTCCGTCGACGGCGTGCTGCACGGCGTCTCGCAGCACAATGCGGGCGGCGACGAACTGCAGCGCGGAGGCTACCGCGTGTATGCCCAGATGGGCATGGGATTGCTGGCGCAGCTCGATGCAGCGCTGGCGGGCATGCCCGGGATGGCTGCGGCCGCCGCGGAGGCCTGGCGCCGCTGAGTCGCGGCCGCGCGGGCTCGGGCCGCCCGGGCAGCGTGCCGAGGACGGACGCGCCCGCAGTCAGCGGGAACGGGAACGGGAGCTGCAGCCGCCCAGCCAACACGCGGCCCGCATAACCGCCGTGCAATGGGTTACACTAATTGTGCCGGATGACAAATTCGGCCAATTCAGGGGCCTGGAGGTCGCCGTATGGACAAGCAGGAAGAATGGCTGCGGCATATGACGGAGTTGCGCAAGCGGTTAATCGTCGTGCTCGGCGTATTCGGCGCCGCGCTGGCCGCAGGGCTGTACGTCTCGCCGCAGGTGCTGCTCTATCTCAAGCGGCAGCCGGCCGCGGGCGCGGTGGAGTGGAACGTTTTCGCCTTTACGGACGGGCTGTTCGTCTATCTGCGCTGCGCCGTGCTCGTAGCCGCGCTGATCACGCTGCCGGTGCTGCTGTACCAGATCTGGGCGTTCGCCAGACCCGGCCTGACGGAGCGGGAGGCGAAGGGCACGCTGGCATATGTGCCGGTCTCGTTCGTGCTGTTCCTCGGCGGCGTCGCGTTCAGCTATTACCTCGTCTTTCCGATGATGCTGCGCTTCATGATGCAGCTCAACGCGCGCATCGGCGCCCTGGAGACGTACGGCATCGACCGTTATTTCTCGTTCCTGTTCAATGTCGTCGTGCCGCTCGGGCTCTCGTTCGAGATGCCGCTCGTGATGCTGTTCCTGACCCGGCTCGGCGTGCTCACGCCGCAGCGGCTGCGCGCGGTGCGCAAGTACGCCTATGTCGGGCTGGCGGTCTTCGCCTCGTGCATCTCGCCGCCGGACGCGGTGTCGCATCTGTCGGTGCTGATCCCGCTGCTGGCGCTGTTCGAACTGAGCGCCCTGCTGGCCACGAGGGTCTATTACCGTCGGCATCGGGCCGCATTGCAGCCGCAGAGCTGACGAGAGGGAGGCTTGAGGAGCCATGCTCAACAATATTGGCGTATCGGGACTGGCGATCATTTTGCTGATCGCGCTGATTGTATTCGGACCGGCGAAGCTGCCGCAGCTCGGCCGCGCCTTTGGCGACACGCTGCGCGAATTCCGCAATTCGACCAAGGGCATCGCCGATGAGGACGGCGCCCGCGAACGCGAAGAGGTCCGCGAAGATGTGCGCGAGCCGCGCAAGCTGATCGAGTAGCCGGCGCGGCGCAGTCAGCCGTTCCTCCTCGCTGCTACAGCCGTCGTCCGAAGCGAACGGCATGTCCCGGCTCAGACTGGCTGCCCCGCCGCATATGCGGCAGGGTGGCCATTTTGCGCTGTTTTGCGCGGCTGGTATGGTATGATACGCTCATCCGACTCCGACAGAGACAGGTGATGCGCATGCGCCATTTTATCAGCTTCAAGCAAAAATTGATCCTGACCTACATCGTGTTCATTGTGCTCCCCTTGTCCGTGCTCGGTCTGGGCGCGTACAACCTGTACCGGCAAGCGATGGAGGACAAGCTGAGCGACTTTGCCCTGCAGGTGTCGACCAGCACCGCCGCCAGCATCGAGAGCTATATCCGCGAGCTGGAGCGCTTCACCCTTCAGCCCTACTACAGCCGCGAATTCCAGGACTTGCTCACGCTTGAGCGCCCGACCGCTCCCGCCGCCGTTCGGGAGAAGAAGGAGACGATTGAAAAAAACTTTAGCCTCTGGCAATCGCAGCGCGAGAGCGTCACGCGTATGTATTATTTCGACAAGCCCGGTCCGGGGAGCGAATCCATTTTCAACCAAGGGTATTTGCCCGCCGATTTTACGGTGGAGCAAATGCCGTGGTACGCCAGCTTTAGCGCATCGGACGAGAATCTGCTCTTCCTCAGTCTGCACCGGCCGCTCTCGGAGGACCTCAACGCCGCCTTCGACGAGCAGCAAGTCTTCTCGCTGGTTCGCAAAATTTACAAATCGTCGACGATGCTGGAGTACGCCGGATACTTCGAGGTCGACTTCATGCTCCGCGACATCGAAGAGATTATGGATGCGGTGCACCTGGGCGAGAGCGGCTCGTTCTTCATCATGGATCGCGACAGTCAGCTCATCTATGCCAACGACCCTGTGGAGCAGGCGCTGCTGGAGCGGCTGCCCGAGCTGATCGACGGCGAGCGGGGGATGCAGCGGGTGCGCGACGGCGAGCAGCGCAATCTCATCGTGTACAGCCAGATCGGCGACTATGGCTGGACGGTCGTCGGGGATGTGCCGGTCGTACAGATTGCGACGGGCAACAGCAGCGTGCGCAATTCCATGCTTATTCTTGGGCTGGCTTGCATTATAATTGCGATCCTGCTGTCCACGCTTAGTTCTATCCAGATTACGAAGCCGATCTACCGGCTGATCGCATTGATCAAGCGCGTCGAGAAGGAGGACTTCGCCATTGCGTATCCGAACCCGCCGCGCAACGAGATCGGCCATCTGATCCGCAGCGTCATTCGGATGAGCCGCCGCCTGGACGAAACGATTCGCAACCTGTACCAAGCCGAGCTGCTGCGCAAGGAGAGCGAGCTGCAGGCGCTCAAATCGCAGATCAACCCGCACTTCCTGTTCAACACGCTGGAGACGATCAAAATGAAGGCCGAGCTGGACGAAGCCGATTCCACGGTGGAGATGCTGACCTCGCTCGGACGGCTCGTGAAGACGTCGATCTACCGCGGCAACGACTTTATCCGCTTCCGCGAAGAACGGGATTACGTCCGCAGTTATTTCCATATTCAGGCGAATCGTTATGGCCCGCGCTTCGACATGACGGTAGAGGCGGAGGCGACGATTCTGGATTGCTATCTGCCCAAGCTGACGGTGCAGCCGCTCATTGAGAATGCCTTCTACCACGGGCTGGAGATGAAGGAAGGCAAGGGCCGTCTGCGGGTAAGCATGGAAGCGAGCGCGGACTCGACCGTTGCGGAAAAGACGCGGCAAGCTGGAGCGAAGCCCGAGCGCATCGTCATTACGGTGGCCGATGACGGGCTGGGCATCGAGGCCGGCCGCCTGCAGCAGCTGCGCGCCCAGCTGGAGGCGCAGGTGCAGGGTGCCGGCGCCGATGCGGCCGGGTCGGGGCAAGGCATCGGACTGGCCAATGTCTACGCCCGGTTGAAGCTGTACTTCGGGGAGAGCTGCGCGATGACGGTGCAGAGCGAGCCCGGCGCGGGCACGCAGGTCGTCATTTCCATCCCTATTATACGCAATGAAAGCGAGGTCCACGCCTATGTATCGCGTCATCATCGCGGATGACGAGTTCGTCATCCGCCAAGGCATACGCAAAATTATCGCGCGATTTGCTCCCGATTGGGAGGTGATCGGCGAAGCGGAGGACGGGGTATCGGCACTTCGGCAAATTTTTCGCCTGCAGCCGGATCTGGTAATTCTGGACTTTCGCATGCCGGGGCAGAACGGTCTCGCATGCTGTAGGGCCATCGCCGCGCAGTCGCCGCGCATTCATCGCATTATTTTGACGGCCTACCCGGACTTTCAGCTCGCCAAAGAAGCGATCCATCACGGCGTGCTGGAATTCATCACCAAGCCGCTGGACCGCCAGGAGCTGCTGGAGGCGCTGCGCAAGTCGGCTGTGCGCATCGAGCGCGAGCGCGCGCACCAGGGCGAGCTGCGCACGCTGCGGCGGGCGGTGCGGCAGGCGGAGCCGCTGGCGCGCCAGCTGTACGGACAGCATGCGCTGCTCGGCCACGATATTCAGGAGCTCGAGGCGTTCATCGTCGGCGCCGGAGCCGCGCTGCCGTTCGACCGGGAGACGGACCGGGTGATTGTGCTGGCGGTCAGTCCGGACTGGATCGAGCGAGACGCCTACAGCGCCTTCGACATCGAGCTGTTCCTGTATGCCTTGACCAAGTGTGCGCAGGAATGGTACGCAGACCTCGACGGCACGCTCGTCCTGCAGGATCAGGCGGCGCAGGTGATCGTCATCGCACGCTGCGCGCCCGGTGCGAGCGCGGATGAGGCGGCAGCCCACGCCGCCGCGCAGGCGGAGCGGCTGCGTGCGGATATCGCGGCCTTGTTCAACCGCACGGTCACAGTCGGCGTCAGCGCGGCGCATGCCTTCTCGAGTGCGCCGGCTGCATACAGGGAGGCGACGCTCGCTGTCGGGTACCGCTATGTCTACGGCGGGGATCGCGTGCTGGCGGTCTCGCGGATCCAGGCTGAGCAGGAATTGCCCGAGCTGCCGCTCGGCCAGCTGGAGCATTCGCTGACGCTGCTCCTGCAGGGCCGCGAGGAGCCGGCCCGGGGCGCGCTGGAGCAGGCGATATCGGCGGTCGCGCTCGGCCCGCAAGGCCTGAAGCGGCTGCTCGTGCATTACGTGCTGCGCCTGGCGACGGAGCTGACACAGCGCGGCTATGCGCCCGGACTCGATGGCAAGCCGTGGCAGACGTGGCTGGCGGAGCTCGAGCGCTCCGCCACCCGCGCGACGCTGTCGGAGCGCCTCGGTCTGCTGATCGGGCAGGTGTGCCGGCTGGTCGAGCCCGAGCAGCGTCCGCCGGATCTGGCGGCGGCGCAGAAGGCGCAGCAATATGTGCGCGATTATCTCGGCGAAGGGGTCAGCCTGCAGACGGCGGCCGATTACATGGGCATGAATGCGAGCTATTTCAGCCGTTGGTTCAAGCGAGCCGTCGGCCGCAATTTCGTCGACTATCTGAAGGCGTGCCGCATCGAGGAGGCCAAGCGGCTGCTGCGCGAAGAAGCGTGCACGATGCAGGAGATCAGCAGCCGGATCGGATACGCCGACGTCAAGCATTTCTACCGCGTGTTCAAGGACACAGTCGGCTGTACGCCGTCGGAATTCAAGAAGCGTCCGGACCAGCCGCACTAGGAGTCCAGGAAGTGCCGGGGTAAAAAAATCCCCCCTTTGGTCAAATTTACGTGACTGGCTGCCCGCGCCGTGGTCTATTATGATGAACCTATTCCGAAATTGAATGCGCTTACCAAATAAGGCGGGAGGGAATTCATATGAATCAGAACAAGTTCAAGCGCGTCTGGCCGATCGCGATGCTCGTTCCGGTGCTGGCTCTCGGTGCTTGCAGCGACGGCAACGGGGGGGCGAACTCCGGAACCGCGTCGTCCGGCGGGGGCGGCAGAGCTGAAGGCGGCACATGGACGGGTACGATTACCATGTATGCGCAGGCCTATACGCCGAATGCCAAAAACATCTCCGGCATTCAGGCCGAGCAGAAGATGCTGGCGACGCTGGCGGAGGCGTACGAGGCCGAGCATCCCGGCATCGACATTCAGTTCGTCGACGAGGAATTCAAGGACTATACGCAGACCGTGCGCGTCAAGGCGGCGGCAGGCGAGATGTTCGACGTATTCTGGGGCCAGTGGGCGGATCTCAACGGCACGCTGCCCAAAGGAATTGCAGTCGATCTCACGCCCTATCTGAACGCGCCGAATCCGTATTTGCCGGACCAGGACAAGTGGGTGGATGCCATGAACGAGACGGTGGTCAACGAGACCGTGGCGCCGGGCGGCGAGCATTACAACATCAACGGCGATTACGTTGCCACCGCTTTTTTCTACAACAAGGACCTGTTCGAGCAGGCGGGCATCGAGGAGCTGCCGACGACGTGGAACGAGTTGCTGGCCCTCGCAGCTCAACTGCAGGAGGCAGGCATTGTCCCAATGTCGCAGGCGCCGGATTACGGCTGGTTCCAGCGCCACTTTCTGAGCGACTTCTACGCCGAAGAGTACGATACGATCGCCGGCTTCGACGAGGCGCCGGGGGTGTCGTCGAAGGATGAGGCGGTCGCCATTCACAAGGGCATTCTGAGTACCGGGGACGAGCGGCTGATGGCCTGGTGGCCGATCTTCAAAACCTTTACCGATACGTGGAAGCCCGATTACCTGACCGCCGATGTAGCGGTCGTCACGGAAACGGCGCGCAACGACTTCCTGGCCGGCAAAACCGCGATTTTTTATGATGGCAGCTGGGTGCCGAATCTTGCGCGGGACGCGCAAATTCAATTCGAGCTCGGTTCCTTTAATTTCCCGATCCTGGAGCCCTCGGTGACCCCGCTGACCAACGGCCTCGACGTCTCCGGCGCCGTAGGGGGACCGAATGCGGCGTTCCAGTTCGCCGTGGCGACCAAGGAAGCGAACAAGACGATGAAGGAGCCGGGCAAGCTGGAGGCGGTCATCGACTGGCTGCACTTTATCGGTACGCCGGGGCATGTGGAGCAGGTCGTGAACGAGAACGGCACCTTCGTGCCGACATGGCCGGGCACCTCGCCCAACGCGGAGATGAAGGAGCTGGCCGAGCAATCGACCCAGGCGCTGCGCGTCGTCTCGATCGGCAATTCCTCCGCCAATCTGCTCAAGGATATTCAGCGCACCTTCGGCCTGTATCTGAGCGGCAACATCGGCCTGGAGGAAGCGACCGAAAGTGTGCAAAAAGCGCTGGACGCCGCGCAAAACGAATACAAGACGAAAAATGACATTGATTTCAGCGCGTACTAGGGCAGGCAGGCCGCGCGGAAAGGCAGGTGGTCCGGGATGCGGCTGAAGGCGCGAACGGCGATGGCCCTGACCGGGTATGCGTTCATTCTCCCGACTTTCGTGTTTTTGATCTGGTTCATGTACTACCCGGTCTATCAGGCGCTCAGCGGGGCGTTTACGTACTGGGACGGCTTTAATCCGCCCGCTTTTATCGGACTGGACAACTTCCGGCGCATGCTGAGCGACGACGTGCTGGGCCAGTCGACGATCAATGCGCTAATCTGGGTGGCGTTTGCGGTATTGCTGGCGGTCCTGCCTTCGTTTCTGGTGGCGGAATTGATCTTCCACGTGCGCAAGTCGCGCTGGCAGTATGTCTATCGGACGATCTTCGTGCTGCCGATCGTCATCCCGATGGTCGTCACCATCCTGCTATGGCGCTTCGTGTATCAAGGCGACGGGGCGATCAACCAGTTGTTCGCCCTGTTCGGGCTGGAGCATTGGCAGCAGCTGTGGCTGGGCGATCCGGACATTGCGCTCTACGCGATCATTTTCATGGGGGTGCCGTGGATCAATCCGTTCAATCTGCTCATCTTCTACGCCGGGCTGCAGAGCATCCCCAAGGAGGTGATCGAGGCGGCCAAGCTGGACGGCGCGACGGGCTGGCGGCGCGTGCTGCGGCTGGACATCCCGCTCTCGCTGCCGCAGTTTCGACTGATCGTCATCCTGACGCTGATCGGCAGCCTGCAGAATATTATTCCGCCGCTGGTGATGACGGGCGGCGGACCCGGCTACTCGACCTACGTTCCGATCCTGCACATGTACAATGTCTCGACGGTGAATGGCGAGTTCGGATACGGCATGGCGATCGCGCTGGTCATCTTCGTCGTCATCCTGGCGTTCACGATCGTGAATATGCGGCTGGTCAAGTCCGATGCCTGATGCCTGGATGCCGGGCCGATATGGTAACGAAAGGAGGGGACGGCCGTGAAGCTGCGCGCCTTGTCCGTGATGAAGCATGGCGGCCTCTGGCTGCTGATTGTGCTCACCGTCTTGCCTGTCTATTTCATTGCGGCGAATTCATTAAAGTCGCCGCTCGGCTTTGCGACGAGCACGATCGCTTGGCCGCGGACGCTGAATTGGAGCAATTACGCCGCCGCATGGGAGCGCGTGAATACGCCGATTGCGAACACCGTCGTGATCGTTCTGCTGAGCATCGTGTTCATCCTGCTGTTTGCGGCAATGAGCGCATATGCGTTTGCCAAGCTGCGCTTTCCGCTGCGCAATGCGCTGTTCCTGCTGGTCTTCTCGCTGCTGCTGATTCCGGGCTTCCTGACGCTGATCCCGCTGTATCTGCAGATCAAGAAGCTGGGGCTCTCGGATACGTACTGGGCGCTCGTCCTGCCCTATATCGCGGGCGGTCAGGCGTTCTCGATCTTCGTGCTCAAGACGTTCTTCGAGCAATTGTCGAACGAGCTCTTCGAGGCGGCCCGGATCGACGGCGCCGGCAGCCCGGTCATCTTCACCGCGATCGTGCTGCCGCTGTCGGTGCCGATCTGCACGACGGTCGGCATCATGAACATCAACAGTCTGTGGAACGATTATCTGCTGCCTTCGCTGGTGCTCAATCAGGCGCATCAGACGCTGACGCTGGCGCTGGTCGCCTTCGAGGGTTCGTCGACGACGCAGGGGCTCATCGATTACGGCGCGATGATGGCCGCCTATGTCGTGGCCTCCGTGCCGCTGTTGATCCTGTTCGCCTTCCTGATGCGCAATTTTGTCGAGGGCATCGCCAGCGGTTCGATCAAGATGTGATACGATTTGTGTGTCAAAAAGGCTGTGCCGCATCCTGCCTGCGCAGGGGAGTGCGGCACAGCCTGTTGGTCTTGCCGGCAGACGTGGGGGCAGACGCATACGGCTTGGCGCGCGGTCTGCCTGGCATGGTGCGGCGCCGCGCCAAGCGCAATCCGAGCGCGCGGCGCCGCTAGACGAGCAGCCCCGCAGGACATGGGTCTGCCGGCCGCGCGAGGCGCGCCGCTAGACGAGCAAGCCGCCCTTGTCGCGGTAGGCGAGGATGCCCTCGGCCGCCCGGTAGGCCAGCGCGCCGACCGTGCCGGTCGGATTGTAGCCGGAATTATGCGGGAAGGCGCTGGCGCCGACGACGAACAGATTGTCCATGTCCCATACCTGAGAGTAATTATTGATCGCCGAATCCTCGGGCGAGGCGCCCATGATGACACCGCCGGTGTTGTGCGTCGATTGGTACGTGACGATGTCGTACGGTCCCAGCTCTGTGAGCTGGTCGACGGTGCCGGCGCCCATTTCCTTGAGGATCTCGGCGCACTTGCCCGACAGATGCAGGGCGAGCTGGCGGTCCTGCTCCTCGAAGTCGAAGGTAATGCGCATCAGCGGGTCGCCGAAGACGTCCTTGTACGCCGGGTCCAGATCCAGGAAGTGATGACGGTACGGCATCGACGAGCCCTGGCTGCCGACCGACAGCACGCTGTTGGCGTACTTGAGCGAATTGCTTTTGAACTGCGCCCCCCATGTCGGAGTGCCGCCGGGCACGGTGTTGTTCTGGATCGGGCGCTTGCCGGTCATGCTCGTCGAGATGCTGCCGCCGTGAATGAATCCCAGCTCGCTATGGTCGAAGTTGTCGCCATTGTAGTCGTCGAGCGTTGCGCCCAGTGCGCCCGCCCCGGCATAGCTGTTGAATTGTTCCTCAAAAAATCCGGTCGCCCCGCCTTTGACGACCTGGTAGGCGTAGTTCTTACCGATTACGCCGCTGCCGCTCTGCGGATCGTACGGCTTACCGATCCCGGAGAGCAGCAGGAGGCGGGTATTATTGAACACGTAGCTCGTCAGCACGACGATGTCCGCAGGCTGCTCGATCTCCTCGCCGGTCGTGACGTCGGTATACAGCACGCCGGTCGCTTTGCCGTCGGTGTGCAGCACGCGGCGCACGTTGGAGTGGGTGCGAATTTCGAATTTTCCGGTCTGCTTCGCCACCGGAATAACGGTGACGACCGGATCGGCCTTGGCCCCGTATTCGCAGCCGAAGCGCTCACAGTAGCCGCAGTACTGGCAGGCGATGCGGGCGATGCCGTCCGGATTGGTATAATTCTCCGACAGGTTGGCCGACGGCATGCTGTACGGATGCAGATTGAGCCGCTTGGCGGCATCGGTGAACAACTGCAGCTGCGGCGTCATCTTCATCGGCGGAGTCGGATAGTCTGCCGAGCGGGCGGCCCCGAGCGGGCTGGGCTCGCCGGAAATGCCGGCCATCTGCTCGAATTTGTCGAAGTACGGCTCCAGTTCGTCGTAGGTGATGCCCCAGTCCTGGATGGTCATGCCCTCGGGAATCTTATCCTTGCCGTAGCGCTCGATCGTCTGGCTGAGAATCTCGAAGTCGTACGGCAGGAAGCGGTACGTCTGGCCGTTCCAGTGCACGCCCGCGCCGCCGAGCCCGTCGCCGATCAGGAACGAGCCGTATTGCCGCATCGGCAGCGCGCGGATCTTCTCGTTGCCGCGGAAGGTGATCGTCTCCTTGGACAGATCCTGCATCAGATCATAGCGCAGCGCATAGCGCAGCTCGTCGTGCACCATGAAGTAGTCTTCGGTTTTGCGCTCGCGGCCGCGCTCGAGCCCGACCACATTCAGTCCCTGCTTGGTCAGCTCCGAGGCGATGATGCCGCCGCCCCAGCCGACGCCGACGATGACGACGTCCGTTTTCGGCAGTTTTTTGGCCATAGCTGTCTGTCGCTCCTCTTGTAGTCTAGTGTCCGGTCATATGCTGTTGCAGGCTGGACGGCTCGATCACCTCGAAGGGCTGGTCGATGACGGTGGTGTAGCTCATCTGATTGCCCGGGTAGTCGCGCATGCGCCAGCCATCCATATTGGCATTGCCGCCATAGAGCGGGTCGCTGTAGATACCCTCGAGCGTATTGGCCCGCAGCATAGTGAAAAAAGCGCTCGCCGAGATCGTCGTCAGCCCCACACTGTCGGATTCGAAGGCCTGCAGCACCTCGTCCTGCTGCTCCCCCGTCAGCTCGGCGAAGCCGGCGTCGAAGGCGGCGAGGCTGTAATTCTCCAGCTCCTGGATGCCGATGTCGTAGATCTCGCGCCGCTTGAGGCGGCCTTGGTAGCCCTGCTGCTTCTCTCCGGCGTAGAACGGCGGCGACATGTAATCGCGCCCGTTGAAGCCGTATTCGCCCGCGAGCTGATGGTCGATGAAGAAGGCGGCGCCGAGCAGGCTCGCGCCCGGACCGCTGTCGTCGGCGGGATAGATGCGCTCCATGGCCGCGTCGACGATACGGAACTGGTCTTGCGAGAAGTGCATGAGCGCGCGGTTGAAGTTGGCGGGGATCTGCTGCTGCTCGCCGTCCGCCGCCGGCGGCGCGGTGTTGTCGCCCTCGTCGCCAGTCTCGCGGCCGATTAGCGCGCCGAGCGCGCCGCCGACGACGAGGCCGCCGAGCGCGATCCCGGAGCGCGCGAGGAAGCGCCGCCGCGAGGGCTCGCGCACGCGGTCGTCGTCATCCGGTGCCGCGGCGGCGCGGACGGGCTCTGATCGGGTACTGCTGATGGCGGCCTCGCCTTGGGTCGGCTCGCGCTGCGCGTTGGCGGGATTGCCGGGTCTGGCGCCCGGGCCGTTGTCGGGTCTGGTGAGCGGGTCGTTTTCTGGTCCGGTGCCCGGCCCTTTTTCGCGCGGCAAGTCTGGCTCCTGCGCCGAGTCGCCGGGCGAATGCTGCGGTGTATCACGTTCATCCATCGTTTGGTCCTCCTTCCAATTCCCTGCCCGGTTATTATTTTCCATGCGAAGGCGATTATACATATGCAGAAATTGGTCATTCTAAGGGCGTAGCAGCTCGTGCCGGGCTGACAATGACGAGAAAGCGGGAGGATGCAACATGCGAACACGCAACAAGCTTGCGGCGGCGCTGCTGATCGGGATGCTGACGCTGACGGCGTGCACGAACGGGATGGTCAATGATGGCACCAACCATATCGGGAACAACAATGGCGGTGACGAATTAAACGGCAACGGTGCCAATAACGGAATGAACGGCGGGAACGGGGAGATGACCAACCAGGCGCACGGGATGACGGGCATGCACGGCGAGGCCTTCATCCCCGGGGCCAGCGGCGTGCACAGCAAGACGACCAACGAGCGCGGCGCCACCACCTATGGGATGGGCACCTCGACGTATAGCCGGATTGGCAGCTCCGGGCTGCAGAGCGAGGGCTTCTCCTCGCATCTGGAATCGCGGCTCAGCGGCGCTGGCATCGACGGCGTCTCCGTGCTGGTCATCGACGATCTCGTCGTGGCCGCGACGGAGCGGGAGGAGATGACCGCGTCGCAATACGATCCGATGCAGCGCAAGGTGCTGAGCCAGACCGGCGGCTTCTCCGGGCACGGCCAGGAGCCGGGCAGCCGGGTCGGCACGTACGGCACGGAGCCCGAGCCGGGGATGGAGCAGGACAATAATCTCGAGCAAGCGGTCGACAAGATTCATGAATTTATGGGGGCAAACGTCAAGATCCTCACGGCGACAAGCCCGGAAGCGGTCGAGCTGATCCAGCGCATCCGCAGCGAGGCGCACGGCGAGCGGCCCGGACGCGGCATGGCGGACGATATCGTGAAGCTGCTGGAGCTGGCGTCGGACTCGAATAGCAAGTAACGGGAAGCTTGGCCGCCTGCGTAGAGGCGGAATGGCCCGCTCCCGATAAGCAGCGCCAAGCGAATACGCGTTTAGGTAAAAGGCTTCGCGGGGAGTCGTCTGCGTAGCCTTTTGAATGCCTGCTTTTTCGAGTCACGCTCGCAATTGTAGTTAATCATAGCCATAAATCAAACCGATAAAAAGGAATGCTCAGAAAAAAGGAGAATTTTAATGATATGGAATGAAGAAGGTTGCTTGGAAATGTGTAAGGAAGCGGAGCGGGTGGAAGCAACATGCGTCCGCATTGGTTCGCACGTAACAGCGAAAAGCTCGGGCCGACTTCGTCCAAGGCAACGGATGTCCGCTACAGAATAAATTCAGGTGAGACGTGTGTACGAAGATGGGCAGTCTATCGAATTTACTAAATTTGATGGAATTGATATATTTCATAAATACGGTGAGGTAAAATTATCCCCTGCACATAAACAGATATTTATAGAAGAACTTCTTAAGAGATGTGCTCATTTGAAAATAGAAAATTTGTAATAAATTAAGTTTACAAAGGAATGAGCAAGATGTCAGGTGTTATTTTGTACGATGGAGATTCTTCATTACAGAGTGGGACTGGTTTAAAACTTTTAAATGAGCATAATATCATCTTTGCATATAAATAAAAGATAGTGTTTTCATATAAAGATTCCCCCTGAGAGGGGAGCGGCTGCTTAGCGGAGAGGGTTATCGGCATCAATTCGCAGTTCGAGTAAGGGAGAGGATGAACCGGCATGGGAGCGGTTTTTAGTATTGTGGGGGGAGCGGGCTTTCGGGCGCAATATTTTTTGCGGATTGCGCAAGCACTTCCAGAACGATTTCGCGTGGGCGGTATGGTCGTCCGCGATCCGGCGAAGGGCGAAGCGATGGAGGCGCAGTGGGGCGTGAAGACCTATCGCACGCTGGAGCGACTGCTGGCGGCGGAGCAGCCGGAGTTCGTCGTCTTGTCGGTGCCGCCCGCCGCTTCGTATGCCTACATGCAGGAGCTGGCGCAGCGGGGCGTGCCAGTGCTGACGGAGACGCCGCCGGCCTCCGATCTGGACGGGCTGCTGCAGGTGCATGAGACGCTTGCGCGCTCGGGGGCGCGCATCCAAGTCGCGGAGCAGTATCCCTTATATCCGGCGCAGGCGGCGCGCCAGGCGGTGATCGATTCCGGCAGACTCGGCCGCGTGAGCGAGGTCACGGTCTCAATCTCACACTTGTACCACGCCGTGAGTCTGATGCGGTCGACGCTGGGGGTGCGGTTCGAGAATGTGACGATTCGGGGCATGCGCTTTCAGTCCGAATGGGTGGCGGGTCCGGGCCGGAGCGGGCCGCCGACGGAGGATCGCATCGTGCCGTGCGCGCGGGATCTGGCCTGGCTCGATTTTGGCGACAGGTTGGGCATTTACGACTTTACCGGCGGGCAGCACCGCTCGTGGACGCGTTCCAACTCGATCTGCATCCGCGGTCTGCGGGGCGAGATCTTCGATCAGCGCATCCGTCTGCAGGGCGCCTCCTGCACGGAGCTGCAATTGGACCTCAAGCGCGTCAACAAGGGCGAGTATGAGAATGCGGAGGGGTACTTTCTGAAGGGCTTCCTGGTCGGCGAGCAGTGGCTGTATGAGAATCCCTACGCGCCGGCCCGACTGTACGACGACGAGATCGCAATTGCCACCTGTCTGGGCCGGATGGCGGCCTACGCGGCCGGCGGCCCGTCCTTCTACGGCTTGCCGGAGGCCTCGCAGGATCAGTATATCGGCCTTCTGATCGAGCAGGCGGTGCAGACCGGCGAGACGATTCGCTCGACGCGTCAGCCGTGGGCGGATACGCAATAGCGGCAGGCCGGCAGCTGTGGGATTCGGACTAGCGGCCGGCGACGCGGGCAGAGGCGGCGCGGCCGACGTGGACGGAGCGGCGCTATCCGTGCACGCGGTGCTTGGCGGAGGGTTCCCGGGCGAGCTGTTCATCCCAGAAGAGCGCGAGCTTGCGGAGCAGCGACAGGCGCGCGCGATGCAGTTTTTGCCGGATAATCGGTTCGGTGGTATCGAGCGTCTGAGCCAGTTCCCGATAGCTGAGCTGCCGCTTCCACTTGAGCCGGATCAGCTGGCTGTGCTCGGGCGTCATCGTCTGCATGCAGCGCTCGATCACGGCCTCCAGCATGGCTGTTTCGACCCGGCTTTCCACCGTCTCGGCATGGTGGGAGCCGGGTTTTCGTGATGCGCGGCATCAATCGGCAGGCTCGTCTCCAGCATGCGCACGGCGTTTTTTTTTCAATTGTTGACGATCAGATTGCGGGCGGCCACATGGATCCAGGTTCGCAAGCGGGCCTCGCTGGCATCAAGCGGCGGCCGCTGCACGAGTCGGATGGCCACCTCCTGCACGAGATTCTCGGAGGCGGCGTGATCGCCGGTCGCCCGCAGCATGCGGCGGTAGAGCATGCGATACAGGTCATGCAGGGCGAGCCATTGCGTGGTACCTTAAGTTATACACCAGACTTTTTCGAACATCCTGTCCATCAGCAGAGTGAGCAAGAAGAATCTTCAGCTTTACCTCATACCCCAACCCTTTATTAGATGGCGAGCAGCAACTGTCGCCCTTGATGCAATTTCTCCATTTGGCTCCATGTCGCACTTGGCCCAGTTTCTTGTATTAAGGAAAATAGGAAATCGATCATTTCACGTTTTCGTTCATGAAAGGATCCTAAGCCGCTACTTATATTGACGATAACGGGAGATTCCGAATTGCGCAATAAGGGAATAAAAGCATGCGTAAACAATATTCCATGGTGATACTTGATTAGGATAATGCGAAAAGGGGCGGCGCTGGCCGCCCGCTAAGCGTTCCCTGTGACGTTCCAGCGAAGGGCTTAAAACATTAGCGTCTCCATTCCAGGTGGTTAGCTTGCCCGCCCGTAACACAACGCTCGATTTGGCGGAACGAAACTTACTCGGCACCCAAACGGCCTCGCCATTTCGCCTTGCCCCACATATCAGTCTTTATTCATGGCTTGCGCCCCGCATACCGGCGAAAGTTCCCGGTGACGGCCACGGGGATACTGCCCGGCAGGAAACGATGATCGCCCACTCGCCATGTATGCGTGCGTTTGTTTTTGCGGCGCACATAGACATAGTTATAAGGCGTAGTGGCGTGTATGACCAGGCCCTTCCTTGTACAGTCCCGGAGGAACTTCACGTCCTCGCCCAGCGAGAGATCCGGGAAACGGGCTTGCCGGAGCACCTTTCTGCGGAACAAGATCGTTCCGCCCTGCACGAAGCCGACCCGTCTGCTGCGCTCCTGCGGCGACCGGATGATCAGCTTGCGGCTGGCGGCCAGGTAGACGAGGCAAGCGTGCTTGCCGACGACCGCACTCCCGGTGCGGCGCAAGGCCTTCACTTGTTCTTGCAAATAATACGGCGCATAATAATCATCATGATCGAACTTGGCAAGCAGCGGATAACGGGCCACGCTGATGCCGCAGTTCAAGCATTGGCCCAGCGAGATGCGCTCTGGCACCTGGTACACGCGTACGTTGGCATAACGGGCCGCCTTGCGCCGCCAATCGCGAAGGGAGACGCCGTCTTTGTTGAGTATCACGATCAATTCCTTGTGCTTGTAGCGCTGACGGCGGTAATTGCGCAGCAGGTTGTTAAAAAACCGCGGTTGATTCGTACACGTAATCATCGATACGCCCGGTGTGGACAAGCGTGTCCCCTCCTGTCGAATGGTGCTCCTCTAGTGCAGCATATGTGCGGCGCGGCCGCTTGACACGGTGCGACTAAGGGAGATGCTCCGACGAAGGCGCGGCAGGGCGATGATTCGATGTTCGTGTACGAAGCAGGATAAGGTGAACGATCAGGGTAAGGTGAGTGATTACGATGAAGGATGAACCGATGAAGGATGAGCAGCTGAGCAAGGAGCTCTCTTACGCGCTGCGGCATGCGCCGTGGGCCTATGAGCTGGAGCTGGACGCGCAGGGCTGGGCCGATGTGGGCCAGTTGCTGGCGGCGCTGAACGAGACGCCGCGGGACGAGCCGATCACGCGACAGCGACTGCTGGAGGTCATGGCGCGCTCGGACAAGCAGCGGCTGGAGCTCGCGGGTGAACGGATCCGCGCAATATACGGCCATTCTATACCGAGTCGCATCGAGCGGGAGCAGGCGGAGCCGCCAGAGGTGCTGTATCACGGCACGGCGCGACGCTTCCTGTCCGCTATTCGAGCCGAGGGCCTGAAGCCGCGTGCACGGCAATACGTGCATCTGGCAATGGACGCTGACACGGCGCTGCAGGTCGGGCGGCGCCGCGACGACCGCCCTGTGCTGCTGCAGATTGCAGCCCAGGCGGCTTGGCGGGACGGGGTGCCGTTCTATCCTGGCAACGCCAGAATCTGGCTCGCGGATCAGGTGTCGCCTGCGTATATCGACGTGGCGGTGACCGACGGTTCCTGACCCGAGCACGAATATTCTTAACGAAGCGAGGGGGAAAAAAGATGACGGCCAAGTGGAAGCCGGAGGGGTATTCGTCGGTTTCGCCCTATCTGGTCGCAGCGAGTGGCGCAGCGAGTGGCGGATTTTTTGGAGCAGGCTTTTGGCGCCATGGCGCTGCGTCGCTATGAGCGCCCGGACGGTACGATCATGCATGCGGAGCTGCGAATCGACGACACGGTCGTGATGCTGTCGGATGCGACGCCGACGTGGAAGGCCGTCGCCGTGCACATGCACCTGTACGTGCCGGATGCCGAGGCTGCTTATGCGCGCGCTCGAGGCAGGCGGCGAGTCGGTCCAGCAGCCCGAGCGCAAGCAAGGCGATCCCGATCGCCGCGGCGGAGTCAAGGATCCGGCCGGCAATACGTGGTGGATCGCGACGCAGGAGGAATGAGGCTCGCACGATACCGAGGCTAAGGAGTATGAAGCGCGACGCCGCAGACGCTGCCACCTGGCAGCGTCTAATTTGTGCGATGCGTCATCTTCCGGTGTGTCGCGCTATCGCTTGTGAGCGGGCTTCATGCAGTGAAAATAGAGTAGGTTCGAGTGTTTGCAAAGGTGACAAATTTCTGAGATGTGTTATAATGAGTGACGTGATTGGAGACCGGCTGAGACGGGGAGCAAGCAGGCCGGACCCTACAGCAATACCGATACGAATTGCCTGCATCGCCGCAGGTATGTGAAGAGCAGATACGCTGTATGCATTACGTTACAGGATCAACTAATGAGGGTTACATTTGGCGGCGTTTGTTTTTCACCACGCTTCTAGCGGATAGGCAGATAGCCTGCATTACGTTGCAGGATCTATATATAGGCTGCAGATTGATGGCTGCGGAGCAAGGACAGCAAGGGAATAGATGAACGTGATGTGTCTGAATACAGACAGAAAACGAGGTGGGAGATGCCGGAGCCCCAAGGAGGGGGCCATCCGGCAGGAGAAGCATGAATCAAATGTCGATTTGGCGGAAGGATCAGTGGTTCGGGAACATACGAGGCGATGTGCTCGCAGGCATTACGGCGACGCTGGCGCTCATTCCCGACTCGCTGGCGTTTTCGTTTATCGCCGGCGTAAGCCCGATGGTGGGCATTTACGCATCGGTGTGCATTTTGCTCGTGACGACGTTTTTGGGCGGCCGGCCTGGGATGATCTCGGCGGCGGCAGGCTCGATGGCCGTGTTGATGACGCACCTGGTGGCGGAGCACGGCATCCAGTACCTGTTCGCCGCTACAATTTTGACTGGCATTTTACAGTATCTAATGGGCATACTCAAATTGGGGCGCTGGATGAGCTTTGTCCCCAACGCCGTCATTACCGGCTTTATCAACGCGCTGGCCATTCTGATTTTTTTATCGCAGCTCAAAAATTTCAGCGGCGAATCGTGGCCGATGTATGTCGTGGTCGGCGTGACGCTGCTCATCATCTACGTGCTGCCGCGGTTTTTCAAAAAAATTCCGTCTCCGCTCGTCGCGGTCGGCATGATGACCGTCGTCGTGCTGCTGCTGGGCTGGCAGACGAAATCGGTCGGCGATCTGGCGAATATTACGCCGACGCTGCCGTCGTTCTTCATACCCGATATTCCGTGGAATCTCAGTACGCTGTGGATTATTCTGCCGTATTCGCTGTCGCTGGCGGTGGTCGGCTTCACCGAGACGCTGTTGACGCAGGATATCGTCGACGAGATGACCGGCGTGCAGACGAACAAGAACAAGGAAATGGTCGGCCAGGGCGCGGCCAACGTCGTCACCGGCTTCTTCGGCGGCATGGCAGGCTGCGCGCTGATCGCCGAGTCCGCAATCAACATCAAGCTCGGCGGCAAGACGCGCCTCTCCACGCTGGTGGCAGCGGTCGCGCTGCTGCTGCTGGCCGTCGTCTTCGGCCCGCTGCTCAATTATATCCCGATGGCGGCGCTCGTCGGCGTCATGCTGATGGTGTGCATCGAGATCTTCGATTGGAAGTACCTCGGCCGCATTCACAAGGTGCCGCGCAGCGAAGCATTCGTCATGATCGTCACGGTCGGCATCGTCGTCTATACGCATGATCTGGCGATCGGCGTGCTCGTCGGCGTGCTGCTAAGCGTGCTGCTGTTCGCGCACAAGACGTCGAAGATTCAGATCAGCCGCGAGGAGCTGCAGGGCGGCGACGCGCTCTACAAGGTGAAGGGGCCGCTGTTTTTCGTCTCCTCCTCCAAGCTGCAGGACGAAATCGGACTGGGCGGCACCTCCGATCATGTGTCGATCGATCTGAGCGAGGCGCCGGTGATGGACCACTCGGCCGGCCTCGCGCTCGACAAGATCGTCAATCGGCTGGAGCAGAATGGCAAGTCGGTGCGCATCATCCATGCCGCCGAGAGCGGCAGTCGCTGAATCAAAAGCAAGCCTCGCAAAACGTCCGGTACCCGAGAAGGGTACCGGACGTTTTGCGTGTGTCTGCCGCCGGCAACGCCACCGCTCCGTTAGGCGGGTATGGAAATGTCTCCCGGCTGCGTTCAAAGCGACCGCAAACGGGTAAATGGGGAGGAGGAACGAACACAACGCATGCTCCATGGCGTGCCCCATGAATTCACAATAGAAGGAAGGTTTTTGACTTATGAATCCTACATCCACCGCCACCCGGCCGAGCCGGGTGGCGACGCACTCGAGGCGCGCAGTCCATCGTCATGCCTCCTGGATCGATAAGCTGGCACGGATCGGCTATGCGGCCAAAGCAGCCGTATATGTGACGATTGGCGTGCTCGCAGTGATGACGGCTGCCGGCTTTGGCGGTGATCTGACGGACTCCAAAGGTGCGATTGCGGCGATCGGTTCGAAGCCGCTCGGCGGTGTATTCCTTGTCGTGCTGGGCATCGGCTTGATCGGATATACGGTCTGGTGCATCGTCTTCGCCTGGCTCGATCCGGACGGCGAGGGCACGAGCGGCAAAGCGCTTGCCAAGCGGATCGGCATGCTCGGCAGCGGCCTTGTGCACGCCGGTCTGGCTTATACGGCGCTGCATATGGCGCTCGCCGGCGGCTCCGGCGGTTCGGGCGGCTCCGGCGGTAAGCAGAGCGTCACGGCCAAGCTGTTGCAGCAGCCGTTCGGCGCCCTCTTGATTGGTATCGTCGGCGCGGCGGTGATCGGCTACGGGGTGTACCAATGGGTGAAGGCGTATCGGGCGGATTTCACCAAGCTGTTCAAGACCGAGAAAATGAGCCGGACCGTCTCCCGCACCTCCGTGCGAATCGGCAAGGCCGGCATTGTCGCCAGAGGCGTCGTATTCGCGATTATCGGCTACTTCCTGATCCAGACGGCCGTCCAGGCCGACCCGAGCGAGACCAAGGGCATCGACGGCGCGCTGGTCGAATTGGCGAACCAGCCGTACGGCAGCTGGCTGCTCGGCGCAGTCGCGCTGGGCGTGGTCGCCTACGGCGTCTACACGCTCATCCTGGCGCGGTATCGTCGTACGGTCGGGAAGGATCGGAGCTGACGCGAAAACGAAGCTTGCGCCTCCGCCAAATGGCGGAGGCAGCGGCTTCCCCATGATCGCCATGATCTCCATGATCGCCATGATCGACAAGGAGCTGTACCTCATTCATCCAAGATGACGAAGGTGCGGCTTCTTTTAGATTTTCTCATGCGGGCACCTCGATCCGCAGCTCGACTCGCCGGGAATCGTCCACGGACCATTCCACGACAGCCGGGCCGGCTTGGTGTAACGGAAGCGAGGAAACAGGGGCGAGCGTGTGCTGTAGCCGCCAAAATGGCGGCTGGAGGGAGCAGACAGGGGCGAGCGTGTGCTGTAGCCGCCAAAATGGCGGCTGGAGAGAGCGACCAGGGTCGAGCGTGTGCTGTAGCCGCCAAAATGGCGGCTGGAGAGAGCAGACAGGGGCGAGCGTGTGCTGTAGCCGCCAAAATGGCGGTTGGAGGGAGCGACCAGGGGTGAGCGTGTGCTGTAGCCGCCAAAATGGCGGCTGGAGGGAGCGACCAGTGGCGAGTGTGTGCTGTAGCCGCCAAAATGGCGGCTGGAGGGAGCGACCAGTGGCGAGTGTGTGCTGTAGCCGCCAAAATGGCGGCTAGAAGGAGCGACCAGTGGCGAGCGTGTGCTGTAGCCGCCAAAATGGCGGCTAGAAGGAGCGACCAGGGTCGAGCGTGTGCTGTAACCGCCAAAATGGCGGCTAGAGAGAGCAGACAGGGGCGAGCGTGTGCTGTAGCCGCCAAAATGGCGGCTAGAGGGAGCGGACAGGGTCGAGCGTGTGCTGTAACCGCCAAAATGGCGGCTAGAGGGAGTGACCAGGGTCGAGCGTGTGCTGTAACCGCCAAAATGGCGGCTAGAGGGAGCGACCAGGGT
>NZ_JACXIZ010000069.1 GCF_014705605.1 Paenibacillus sabuli | reverse complement strand
CGACTTGCATGTATTAGGCACGCCGCCAGCGTTCGTCCTGAGCCAGGATCAAACTCTCCATAAAAGTGCACCCGAAGATGCGTTTTATTGAAAGCTTGCATAGCTCATGCTAGCTTTTTAAATCTTATGAATCGACGTGATCCATTTGTTCAGTTTTCAAGGAACTTGTCCGTCATGCGCTCAACATTGAGTCATGACAGTTACTCATAATATCAGCTTCTCATTAGAACGTCAAGCTCTTTTTTTTGATCGGAAGCTGCTGCTTCCATCGCTTGCCGTTTTGCTCACAAAACGTCTTCGGCGGAAAGGACCGCCTTGCCGCCTCGTGCTTCAAAGCCGCAAGAAGTAATGTACCACATCTAGATTAATGACGCAAGCTTTATTTTAAAAAATTGCCGCGGCAAAGCCGCGGCACCTGGAGCTGTCCTCGTCAATCCCCGAGCAACCGCAGAAATTCCTGTTCGTTTTCAATGACTTCGATGCCGAGATCACGCGCCTTGGCAAGCTTGCTGCCGGCATTGTCTCCCGCGACGACGTAATCGGTCTTTTTCGATACGCTGCCGGTTACTTTGGCGCCGAGCGCCTCGAGCCGCTTGGCCGCATCGTCCCGGGTGAGGGCGGACAGCGTGCCGGTCAGGACCACGGTTTTGCCGTGAAACGGACTGTCTTCCCGTACAGCGGCCGGCTGCTCCGGTTCGGCCTTGACCCCGAGCGCACGCAAACGTTCGATGCTCGTCCGAATCGCAGGATCTCGGAAAAACCCGGTAATGCTCTCCGCAACAATTGCCCCGATGTCCGGCAGTTCTACCAGCTCTTCCGCTTCGGCGGCCATGATGCGGTCGAGGTCGCGGTAATGGTTGGCCAAAAGACGCGTCGTCGCCTTCCCCGTGTTCGGAATGCCGAGCGAAAACAAAAACGAAGCGAGATCGCGCGTCTTGGACGCTTCGAATGCATCCAGCAAATTGCGCGCTTTTTTGTCGCCGAAACGCTCCAGCTTGATCAGGTCGTCATACGTCAGCTCGTAAAGATCAGCCGGGTCGTGCACCTCGCATTCCTCATACAACTGCTCCGCCGTCATGACACTGAAGGTCTCGATGTCCATCGCATCGCGCGAGGCAAAGTGGACAATGCGGCCGATGATCTGCGGACGGCAGGCCAGCTTGTTGTTGCAAAACAGATGGGCGCCGCGCTGCTCGAGCTCCGTCCCGCAAGAAGGGCAGGTCGCCGGAATGGCAATCTCCTCTCCTTGCTCGGCTTCGTCCGCCTTGCCCAGAATTTCGGGAATGACATCATTGGAACGACGGATGAAGACATGGGTGCCCAGCGCATGCGTCAGATTTTTGCGGGCAATGTCGCCGGCGTTGTTCAGCGTGCAATTCTGCACCGTGACCCCCGCCAGTTCGACCGGCTCCACCTTGGCCACGGGCGTGATCTTGCCGGTACGCCCCACTTCCCAGCCGACCTCCTTGAGCAAGGTCGTCGCTTCCTCCGATTCGAACTTGTACGCGACCGCCCAGCGCGGAAACTTGTCGGTATACCCCAGCGCCTCGCGCGTGCGCATGTCGACGACCTTGACGACGGCGCCGTCAATCAAGAAGTCCAGCTCCGCCCGCATCAGCGCTACCCGCTCCAGCTCCTGCTGCACCTCTTCGATAGCATCGGAGTAGACCAGATACGGATTAACCTTGAACTGATTGTCCCGGAGAAACTGAATCATTTCGGCGTGATCGGCGAACTCCGCCTCTTCGGCATAGCCGACGTTGTAGATGTAGGCGCTCAGCTTGCGTTCTGCCGTCACCTTCGGGTTGAGATTGCGAAGCGCACCGGCGGCGGCATTGCGGGCGTTTTTGAGCGGCTCGGCCGCAGTGGCATTGTACGCCTGCAGGACGGAAAGATGCATGATGCCCTCGCCTTGGACTTCAATGATTCCATCCTTGTAAGGGATCGTCAGCGGCACGGAACGAATGGTCTTCACTTGGGCCAGAATGCCTTCTCCCACGACACCGTTGCCCCGGGTCGCAGCTTGCACGAGCTCGCCATTCTCATAGGTCAGATTCAAGGTCAAGCCGTCGAATTTGAGCTCAATGACATAGGCGGGGGCGGGCAGCGGCGGCTCGTCCGGATGCTTGGCGTTGTAATCGGCCACGCCCTTCGCCACGCGCTGATGCCACGCGTTCAATGCTTCCGCATGCTGGGCCTTGTCCAGACTCCACAGACGCGCCCGGTGGCGATGCGGCGCAAAGCCTTTGAGCAGTTCTCCCCCGACCCGCTGCGTCGGCGATTGCGGCAAGACAACTCCGCTTTCTTGCTCGAGGCTGACCAGTTCGTCGTAGAGCTTGTCATACTCCCCGTCGCTGATCGTAGGCTTGTCGAGGGTGTAATAATGATAATTGTGCTGATTGATCTCGGCAATCAGCGCTTCCATGCGCCCCAGCTTTTGCTCCATCAAGGACGACCTTCCTCTCTTCCATATAGTGCCGCGATAGTGCCGCGACAGGGCGCCGGCTGATTCATAAAAATGTTGGCTATTCCTATACGAATACCTATACTTTGGTAATCGGGGCGAATCCGGCCAGCAGCCGCTTCAACCCGACCGGTGCCGGGAAGGCAATCTGCAGCTCCATGTCGTTGCCCTCGCCTTTGACGGCGACGATCGTGCCGGTGCCCCACTTGCCGTGCGCCACCTTGTCGCCGGCGGTGAAGCTGCGGTCCCCTCCGCTGCCGGCCGCCGCCGCCGGGGCCGCCGTCGTCACGCGCACGCGTCCCGGGCTGCCAGAGGCAGCAGGCGCGCCGCCCGTTCCCGGGCGCGTCGCATTGCCCTGGTAGCCCAGGCCTCTGCCGCTGGCCGCGGCGGCGCCGTAGCCGCTGCGCACGGCGGAGCGGCCGAGGCCGAGACCGCCCGCGCCGCCGACGTCGCGCTTCAGCTCCTCAGGCACCTCCTGCAAAAACCGCGACGGCGGATTGCTGTTGGTGCGTCCAAACAACGTGCGCATGCGCGCCCCCGTCAAATGAAGCTGACGCTCCGCCCGCGTGATGCCCACATAGGCCAGGCGGCGCTCCTCCTCCAGCTCCTCCTCGTCGGTAAAGGCGCGGCTGTGCGGAAAGACGCCTTCCTCCATGCCGATGATGAACACGCACGGGAACTCCAGCCCCTTGGCGCTATGCATCGTCATCAGCACGACTGCGTCGCCGCCGCCCGGCTCGTCCTCCTTGTCCATCGTATCGATGTCGGCAATGAGCGCCAGATCGGTCAGAAAGGCGATCAGCGACTTGTCCTCGTTGCGCTGCTCGAACTCCTGCGTAACCGAGAGGAATTCGTCGATATTTTCCAGACGCGAGCGCGATTCGATCGTGTTCTCGGCCTGCAGCTCGAGCCGGTACTGAGCCATCTCGAGCATCTTCTCGGTCAGCTCGGTGACCGACAGATATTCGACCATGCCCGAGAGTGCGCGAATCATATCGCGGAATTCAAGCAGCGCCCTGCGCGTTTTGCCGCTCACGTCCACATTGCTGAGCGCGTCATCCAGCGTGCCGAGCACCTCAAAAATCGAGACGCCGCGCGCAGCCGCCTCGGCCGCCAGCTTGGCCATCGTCGTCGCGCCGACCCCGCGCTTGGGGACGTTGACGATGCGCGCGAGACTGATGTCGTCGTCGGGATTGGAGATGAGTCTCAGATAAGCCAGCAGATCCTTGATTTCTTTTCGGTCATAGAATTTGATTCCGCCTACAATTTGATACGGAATGTCCGATTTGATCAAAATCTCCTCGATGACCCGAGACTGCGCATTGGTGCGATAGAGGATGGCATGATCGGCATATTTCTGCCCGGACTCGCGGTTTTTGCGGATTTCGCCGGTGACGTAATAGCCCTCCGCATGCTCGGAATCCGCCATGTAGACGTGAATCGGCTGGCCGCCTTTGCGGTCGGTCCACAGCTTTTTGGGCTTGCGCCCGCCGTTGTTGCCGATGACCGCGTTGGCGGCGTCGAGAATGACCGCGGTCGAGCGGTAATTCTGCTCCAGCAAGATCGTCCGCGCCTCGGGATAGTCCCCTTCGAAGTTCAGAATATTCGTAATGTCGGCGCCGCGCCAGCGGTAGATCGACTGGTCGCTGTCGCCGACGACGCACAGGTTGTGGTGCTTGTCCGCCAGCATGTTGCAGAGCATGTACTGGGCGCGGTTGGTATCCTGGTATTCGTCGACGTGGATATAGCGGAACTTGTTCTGGTAGAATTCCAGCACCTCCGGCACCTCGGTGAAGAGCCGGATCGTCATCATGATCAGATCGTCGAAGTCGAGCGAATTGTTGCTCTTCAGCCGCTTCTGATACGCCTGATAGACATTCGCCACGATCTGCTGATAGTAATCCCCGATTTTGCTCTCGTATTGCTGCGGCGTGAGCAGTTCGTTTTTGGCGCTGCTGATGACGGACAGCACGCCCTTGGGCTCGAATTTCTTCGTATCCAGATTCAGATCCTTCATGCATCCCCGGATGACGGATAGCTGATCGGTCGAGTCCAGGATGGAGAAGTTCGAGGTGTAGCCGATCCGGTCGATATCCTTGCGCAGCAGACGCACGCACATGGAGTGGAAGGTCGAGACCCAGATATCCCGACCGTGCGCGCCGACGAGCGCAGACACCCGCTCCTGCATTTCGCGCGCCGCTTTGTTGGTGAAGGTGATCGCCAGGATGCTCCACGGCGCCACTCGGCGCTTCTCGATCAGGTATGCGATGCGGTGGGTCAGCACGCGCGTCTTGCCGCTGCCGGCCCCGGCCATCAGCAGCAGCGGCCCGTCGGTCGCCTGCACGGCTTCGCGCTGGCGCTCGTTGAGCTTGCGGACCGCTTCGTCGATGTCAATTCGATTCAACATAGTGAACTCCTTTGTTCGCATTTGTTCGCCTTGTCTCAAGTCTAGCGATGGACCGCGGCACTGTCAATCGCTTCAACTCCTCCTTGTCTCTGTGCGCGTGCCTATCCCGCTTAGACCAGCTTGCCTTCGCGCTTGACGCGCTTGACCGCGTCCACGGTATGCAGCGCCGTGCGCCAGTCCGCATAGAGCGCGTTGCCGACGACGACGGTATCCGCCGCCAAGGCGGCTGCGGCAGCCTGCTCCGCATCGGCGATGCCGCCGCCGTAGAACAGGCGCCCCTGCGCCAGCCGCCGGCGGGCGCGGCGCACTCGCTCCATGTCGCCGAAGCGGCCGCTGTACTCGAGATAGATAATGGGCAGTCGCATCAGCCGGTCGGCCACGTCGACATAGGCCAGCGTCCGCTCTTCGTCCAGCTCCGTCTGCGCTTCGGTGACCCGCGCCGCTTCGGCTTCGGCATTGAGGATAATATAGCCCTCCGCGAGCGTGGCTTCCCATGGGATCAATGGACCGTAGCCGAGCACGCCCTCGGCCTGACGCCCGGTGATCCAGGCGCCGCGCTCCGTATTCAACACGAGCGGCACCAGATACAGGTCAAAGCCCGGCACCGCCGCCTCCGGCGTCGAGAGCTCCAGCGCACACGGCACCTCATAGCGCCGCACCCGTGCCAGCAGGTCCACTGTATTGTCATACGTGACGCCGCTAGAGCCGCCGATGACGAGGGCGTCCGTCCCCGATTCACATATGGCCTCCAGCGTTTCGTCGCTTAGCGTCTTGTCCGGATCCAGCTTGAAAACGTGCTCCCAGCCGGCTACTTGCATCGCGGTTGTCATGCGCTTCCACCTTCCGCCTCGTTTCAATTCAATCGTCGGTCGTGTATGTATATAGTATATCATGCCGGCGCGGCGCGAGCCTCGAACGGTGGACCCAAGGAGGTCGAGATTCAATGGAAACGCAATCGAAACGCCCTTATTTCGTATCGGTGTCCGGCAAAGCGGTCGAGAGCGCATCGTCCCACTCCGAGCATCTGGAAATCATGGCGACGCCCAAGGAAGTAGACGAGCTGCAGCTCATGCTGGACCGTCAGCATACCTATGATACGGACACCGTCAAGAACGCCCCGATCCCGTTCAAGTCGGCCGACCACGATCCGGCCAATACCGTCTTCAACGACAAGCTCAAAGAGTTGTACTATACGATCTATCGGCTCGGAACCCCAAAAACGCGGGACCACATTCGCAGTATGGACATACTTGAGGAACTCGAGCACCCGGATTACAACCACCCCGGCTACGAAAAATAAGCATCAGACAAACGGCTCGCGCTGCAAGATAACAGCGCGAGCCGTAATGCGTAATGCGCAGGAAACCGGGAGTGGACGAATCAGCGGACGAGCTGGCCGCGCGTCACGCCGAGCTGATTCGTCGCCTTGAGCCGGCGCCAGACCTGGCTGCCGCTGACACGGCCCTCCAATGCGTCTTGATAGAGCGCCAGCACTTCCGTCACCTTGTCCGGCGTCTCCTCCAAAAATTCGATGCGGAACGAAGGCACGCCGAGCGCGATGAACGTATCCAAATATTCGGCGCCGGATTGCTCAATCGCATTGTACACCGTATTGCGGCAGCCCTCGTCCACCCGCACCGGATGACTCATGCCGATCCGGTCCTGCAAGGAGACGCGGTGCGCCTCGCACGGCCGCCCGCAGTTCGTATAGTCGGTGCCTTCGCTGAGAAAGGTGCAATACACGCAATGCTCGGTATGGAACATCGGCAAATGCTGATGCAGCACAATCTCCATCCGCCGGGCCTGCGCTTGTCGCAGCAGATCGACGACCTGCTGCACGTTGAGATCGTAAGACGGCGTCACGCGCGAGCAGTCTGCCTCCAGAAACAGCTCGACCGCCAGATGATTGGCGATATTGAGCGAGAAGTCGCCGATCAGCTCGGGGAAGCCGCTCTCGCCGGCCGCCTCGGCCTGTGCGCGCGCACGCATGTACGTATACAGCGCGCCGGTATTGCGTACGAGCACGGCGTCCGGGCGCAGCTTGAGAATATGGTTGTGATAGCCTTGCTCGCCGGGCATGTGGATGCGCGGCGTCGCCAGCGCGATGCGCTTGCCGGCGCGGCGCGCGGCCTCCACGGCGGCCGGGTACTGCTTGATGAACTCAAAGTCGGCGTACAGCAGCGCGGCCTCGCTCTGGGCAGCGGCCTCCAGCTGCGGCAACGTGCGGCACAGCGCAGTCAGCTGCGGGACCCGGCGCGCCGGGCCCGGGCTGGCGTCCTGGCGGTCCGGCAGTGCCGGGTCGGCGAGTACGACGCGCTCCCCGGACTGTTCCGGCGACCCGGCCGCGGACCGTTCCTCCGGTGTCGCCAATGGCCGCCCGGCCGCCCCCGGATCCCTGTACGAAGCCGTCTGCTCCGCTGCAGCCGGGAGCGCCTGATCGGCATGCCTCGTGTACACCGGCGGCAGCGGCCGCTGTCCGGCGAGCTGCTCGACTGCGATGCGGCGCAGCCGATTGAGCTCGCGAATCGGCACGATCAGATCGCCCGAGAGCGCCACCTCCAGCTCCTCGAGCTGATAGACCGTGCCGCCCAGCCGGCCGAGCTGCTCGCGCAGCACGTCTTCGTCGAGCGGCCGCTTGAGCGCCTGCTCCAGCTCCAGCTCGGAATCGACGCGCACCGTGACGCCTTTGTCCGCATCGGTCCACCACGTGTGTAGCGGCTGGCCCAGCGCGCCGCTCACCCGCACATGCAGGGGGAACACCCGATACGGCTTGTCTGTCTCATAGATCTGGCGCAGCCGCTTGTCCAGCGCCGGATCGCTGGTCTTCCAGATCCGGTCGCCCGGCTTCACGCGGCTCAGATTGACATCGCTGCGGCCGGGTACAATGTCGAGCACAGTGCCTGGCTGCGCTTCGCCGTCGAGCTTGACGCCCTGGCGCCGCAGGTCGTAGACCCGGCCCCCCTCCTCCGACTGGGTCGGATCGCCCGCGTCGAAGACGATGCCGTCGCCGCGCTTGAGCGGGGCGTCGAGCCGGCAGACGACGGCGTCGCGCAGCACGCGCTCGACGCGGCCCAGGTAGACGCCTCTGCTCTTGGGGAAGGTGCCTTCCACCAGCTGCTTGTTGTTCGTGCCGCGCAGGAAGCCGTGCGTGAAGCCGCGCGAGAAGCTCTGCTGCAGCTCGCGCAGCTCCGCCTCGGACGGGGCCGCGCGGTCGCCTTCGAAGTAACGGTCAATCGCCGCACGATACTTGCCGACCACGTTGGCGACATATTCCGGCCGCTTGAGCCGGCCTTCGATCTTGAACGAGGTGACGCCGGCCTCGATCAGCTCCGGCACGAGCTCCAGCGCCGCCAGATCCTTCGGGGAGAGCAGGTAGGTCACGTCGCCCATCGGCTTGTGCATCCCGTCCACCATCAGGTCGTACGGCAGGCGGCAGGCCTGCGCGCATTCGCCCCGGTTCGCGGAGCGGCCGCCCCACATCTCCGAGGTCAGGCACTGGCCGGAGTAGCTCACGCACAGCGCGCCGTGCACGAATACCTCCATCGGCAGCTTGGCCTGCTCGCCGATCGTCCGAATCTGCTTCAGGTTGTTTTCGCGGCCGAGCACGACACGCTCGATGTCGAACGGCTTGGTGAACTCGACCGCCTCCGGCGAGGTGATCGTCATTTGCGTCGAGCCGTGGATCGGGAAGTCCGGCGACAGCTCGCGGATCAGCTTCACCAGCCCCAGATCCTGCACGATGACCGCGTCGACGCCGGCGTCGATGCAATCCTCGATCAGACCGCGCGCCTCCTCCAGCTCGTTTTCGAATACAAGAATATTGAAGGTCAAGAAGCCCTTGACCCCGTACATGTGCAAATACGCCATAATTTCCGGCAGCTCGTCCTGGCGAAAATTGTTGGCGCGGGCACGCGCATTGAATTTTTCTACGCCGAAAAACACAGCGTCTGCGCCGCTGGCCACCGCCGCCCGCAGACAGTCCCAGTCGCCGGCGGGCGCCAGCAGTTCGATCTCGCGCTTTGTCGTTAATGCCATTGCAAAGCCTCCAAACGGATTCCTATTTATATAAGGTAGCTTACCAAATCCGCAGCATCCGCGCTACCGTCCACGTTTCGGATATGCGTAAAGTTGACCGATTTCTATGCAATCTTGCGCAATTGTGCCGCCTACGGTTTCGTTTCCCAAATTAGACATGCTATAATACGCATTGGAATGCATCATGTACAGCATCACTATATAATTTGCGGGAGGTAGGGAACAAATGAAACTTGGCGTATTTGCAGTCCTTTTGGCCCAAAAGCCGCTGGAAGAAGCACTCGATTATATCAAAGCGCAAGGCCTGGACGCGGTGGAAATCGGCACCGGCGGCTATCCCGGCAACGCGCATTGCAACCCGGAGGCGCTGCTCGCGGACGAGAGCAAACTGAAAGCGTTCAAGCAGGCGGTCGACTCGCGCGGCCTGACGATCAGCGCACTGAGCTGCCACGGCAACCCGCTGCATCCGCAGAAAGCAATCTCCGGTGACCACGACAAGGTGCTGCGTCAAACGATCGAGCTGGCATCCAAGCTTGGCGTGCCGGTTGTCAATACGTTCTCCGGCTGCCCAGGCGATCACGAGGACGCCAAGTATCCGAACTGGCCGGTCGCCCCATGGCCGAACGACTATCAGGAAATTCTGGACTGGCAGTGGACGAACAAGGTCATTCCATATTGGAGCGAGATCGGCAAGCTGGCAACGGAAAGCAACGTCAAAATCGGCCTCGAGCTGCACGGCGGATTCTCGGTGCATACGCCGGCTACGATGCTGCGGCTGCGCGAGGCGGCAGGCGAAGCCATCGGCGCCAACCTCGACCCGAGCCACATGTGGTGGCAAGGCATCGATCCGGTCCAGGCGGTGCAGGTACTGGGCCGCGCCGGCGCGATTCATCACTTCCATGCCAAGGATACGTCGATCGATCCGGTCAACGTGCACAAGCACGGCGTAACCGATATGCAGTCCTACGCCCAAATGCTGGACCGCGCGTGGCAGTTCCGCACCGTCGGCTTCGGCCACGACATGAAGACATGGGCCGACATCATCAGCGCACTGCGTCTGGTCGGCTATGACTACGTCGTCAGCATCGAGCACGAGGACGGTCTGATGTCCGTCGACGAGGGCTTCTCCAAAGCGGTCGAAAACCTCAAGCAGGTCCTCATCCGCGAGCCGCTCGGCGAGATGTGGTGGGTGTAAGCCAAAGACTGACTGTCGTCATCAAGGAAAAAAAGCCCGCTGCGTATCCTTGGGGTCATCCTCAAGGAAACGCCTGCGGGCTTTTCACGAATCCGAATGCCGGCTTACGCCATCCAGATTTTGAAAATCATAATGTAATCGACTACGAGAAACAGGGCCAGCGATACGCCGGCGAACGCAATGGCAAATTTATTTTTACGCGGACGAGCCATCAACAGCCGCACAAAGCCGATGAAAATCAGCAAGGTGAACAGCAGCATGAATATGTCAAATCCGTTGTACTGTCCAATGGAACCGGGACCACCGGACTCAGTAGCCAAAAACATCGGTCGACCTCCCTTTCGCACTTCTCCTATATTACCCTATGTTAGCGCGTTGGCGCGTTCCTTGCAAGTCAGAGCATGGAAGTGTAACAACTTTGTCACGATTGGCTTTCTATAACCCGATCCTTACCTGCGTATAACAATAACTTATAAATGGATTGCATCGCAGCCATTGTCGCTTTTCGCAAAATGTGATACGATTTCATTAATATTCTGAGTGGTTTCGTCGGAATTCATTTGCCGAACATCAAAATCCGGTTCCCCGAGGAGGAATACCCGCAATGGCTTATGAAGCGGTTTGGATGAAGGATCCTTCCAAATTGAATAAAATTGAATTTGCCAAGCATGAGAAAGACGGCCTGGACGTCATACGTACCATTATTGAAGAATACGCGCATAAGGGCTACGACGCCATCGATGCCGACGACATGAACCGCTTCAAGTGGGCTGGCGTCTACGAGCAAAAGCCGAGGGACGGACACTTCATGATGCGCATCCGCATTAACCAGGGGGTCATGACGTCCGAGCAGGCGCGCGGCCTCGCTTCAATCGCGCGTGATTACGGCCGTGGCTTGATCGATGTGACGACGCGGCAGGCCATTCAGTACCATTGGCTGCGCGTCGAGCAACTGCCGGATATCTTCAAGCGCCTGGAGGCGGTCGGACTGTATAGCTTCGAGGCATGCGGCGACTGCCCGCGCACCATCGTCGGCAACCCGCTGGCCGGCATCGACAAGGACGAATTTATGGACACCACGGAGCTCGTGGAGCAGGTCAACGATTATTTCCTGATGAACCGGGATTTCTCGAACCTGCCGCGCAAATATAAAATGTCCATTTCCTCCAGCATTTATAACAATGCCAACGCCGAAATCAACGACCTGGCCTTCGTGCCGGCCACCAAGGTGATCGACGGCGAGGAAGTGCGCGGCTTCCATGCCTATGTCGGCGGCGGACTGTCCGCCAAGCCGCATCTGGCGCAGGAGCTCGATCTGTTCGTACGTCCGGAGGATGTGCTCAAGGTCGCCATCGGCGTCACCACGATCTTCCGCGACTATGGCTATCGCCAGAAGCGCCACCACGCTCGCTTGAAATTCCTCGTCGCCGACTGGGGCGTGGAGAAATTCAAGGCGAAGCTGCTCGAGCTGATCGGCGACATGCCGGATGCCGGCGAGAACAAGATCGTCGGCTGGAAGGGCGTGTACTTCGACGGCGTGCACCCGCAGCGTCAGGAGGGCTACAGCTACATCGGCCTCAACGTGCCGGTCGGCCGCACCAATGCGGAGGAATTCGACCAATTGGCCGAGCTCGCCGATACGTACGGCGACGGCAAGATTCGCACGACGATGACGCAAAACATCATTCTGGCCGGCATCGCCGACGAGAACGTCGAGCGTGTGCTGCAAGCCCCGGTGCTGCAGCGCCTGTCGCCCAAGCCCAAGCACTTCATGAGCCGCACGGTCTCCTGCACGGGCAACGAATTCTGCAACCTGGCCATCGTCGAGACGAAGGAGCGCGCGCGCCGGGTCGCCCAATACCTCGACGATCATGTCGAGCTCGACGAGAAGATCCGCATTCATATGATCGGCTGCCCCAACTCCTGCGGCCAGAAGCATATTGCCGACATCGGTCTTCAGGGCACCCTGGTCAAGACGCCAGACGGAATGGTGGATGCCTTTGACATCGCGGTAGGCGGCATCCTCGGGCCGGACGCCCAGTTCAACAAGGCGCTCAAGGGCCGAGTCAAGGGTGACGAGGTCGGCCCTGTACTGGCCGAGCTCGTCGCGTTCTATAAGGCGGAGCGCACCGACAGCGAGTCGTTCCACCAGTTCGTCCAGCGCGTGGGCGTGCCTGCTTTTCAGGAAAAGCTCACCGAAATTCTGGCTGCAACGGCTTAGCCACATCGGCTTAATCGCCAACGCGGCGCGGCGTATGCGCAGCATGCGGTCTTCGAAACGCTTGCCGTACGTTCGCCAACATACGTCAGCGCTCAAAAACAGTGCCCACAATCGCAATCGGGGCACTGTTTTTTTTATGAATATTTTCCAGTTATATCCTGGCCTCTCCTATTGGCGAATTAGAAAATCATCCGACAACTATGTCTTTACCGGCTTTCCCTGGCTTTGGCGGACAGATTAAAACTGCCACTTTAAAAACGTATCTGGGGGTCATACAAAAAGCCGGCGTCTCACTGGATCCCCCCCTATTTAAGGTGGCGCTTAAGCTCCCAAACTTATTTTTGGATCTTTTCTTCATGGCATGGCTGTGAACGAACATGGTCAGGGATATGAGGCTGCCAGATTATGCGAATCGTGCGCGCAATGAGATTATCCAGTTGAACAATGATTTACGAACATTTTTAAGTAAAAATGAGCAGGGCATTCATCCAATCGAGTAAAAACAAATAGTAAAAAAGGCTACGATGAGCGATTCATCGTAGCCTGGGACCCGCAGAGTCAAGCCTGTACGTAACGCCCCGTCTGAGAGGGACGTGCCGTCTCCTCTCGATTCGTCGCGGCTCTACTCGGCTGCCGCCGCGACGCCTTCCTGCTCGCGCCGCCGCAGCTCTGCCGTACGCGCTTGATCGCGCTCCAGGACCGGCTTCAAATACTGCCCGGTGTACGAGCCTTTGGCCTTCACCACCTGCTCGGGCGTGCCGGTCGCAATGATCGTGCCGCCGCCGCTGCCGCCCTCCGGTCCGAGATCGATCAGATAGTCGGCGGTCTTGATGACATCGAGATTGTGCTCGATGACGAGCACCGACTCGCCCGCATCCACGAGCCGATGCAGCACGACGAGCAGCCGGTCGATGTCGTCGACGTGCAGACCGGTCGTCGGCTCGTCGAGGATGTACAGCGTCTTGCCGGTACTGCGCCGGTACAGCTCCGCCGCCAGCTTGACCCGCTGCGCCTCGCCGCCCGAGAGCGTCGTCGCCGGCTGGCCCAGCTTCATGTAGCCGAGGCCGACGTCGAACAGCGTCTGCATTTTGCGATGAATGCGCGGAATGTTTTTGAAAAATTCCGTTGCGTCCTCAATTGTCATTTCCAATACGTCGGCGATGCTCTTGCCGCGGTACTTCACCTCAAGCGTCTCGCGGTTATATCGCTTGCCCTTGCACACCTCGCACGGCACGTACACGTCGGGCAGGAAGTGCATCTCGATCTTGATGATGCCGTCTCCGCGGCACGCCTCGCAGCGTCCGCCTTTGACGTTGAAGCTGAAGCGTCCCTTCTTGTAGCCCCGCACCTTGGATTCGTTGGTCCCGGCGAACACGTCGCGGATGTCGTCGAATACGCCGGTATAGGTGGCCGGGTTGGAGCGCGGCGTGCGTCCGATCGGCGACTGATCGATGTCGACGACCTTCTCCAGATGCTCGATCCCGCGCAGCTCCTTGTGGGTGCCAGGGCGCTTTTTGGCTTTGTTGAGATCGCGCGCGAGCGCCTTGTACAGAATCTCGTTGATCAGCGTCGACTTGCCCGATCCCGATACGCCGGTCACGGCCGTGAATACGCCGATCGGAATCTTGGCGTTCAGGCTGCGCAGGTTGTTCTCCCTGGCGCCGCGGATCTCCAGCCAGCGCCCGTCCGTCTGGCGGCGCTGCTCCGGCACGGGGATGAAGCGGCGGCCGCTCAGGTACTGCCCGGTCAGGGAGCCCTCGTGGGCCATGACCTCCTGCGGCGTACCCTGCGCCACGACCTCGCCGCCGTGAATGCCGGCGCCAGGCCCGATGTCGATCAGATAATCGGCGGCCAGCATCGTATCCTCGTCGTGCTCGACGACGATCAGCGTATTGCCGAGATTGCGCATATGCTCCAGCGTCTGAATGAGCCGGTCGTTGTCCCGCTGATGCAAGCCGATGCTCGGCTCGTCAAGAATATAGAGCACGCCCATCAAGCTCGAGCCGATCTGGGTCGCCAGCCGGATGCGCTGCGCCTCGCCGCCCGAGAGCGTCCCGGCGGCGCGGCTGAGCGTCAGGTAGGCGAGTCCGACATTGACGAGGAAGCCGAGTCGGCTATTGATCTCGCGCAGGATCAGATGCGCGATCGTACGATCCTTGTCACTGAGCGCAAGTCCGTCGAAAAACTGCTGCGCCGAGCCGATCGACAGCGCCGTGACGTGGGCAATGTTCTCGCCGCCGACGGTGACCGCCAGGCTCTCCTTGCGCAGCCGGTCGCCCTTGCAGGTGCCGCAGGGCTTGGCGCTCATGTATTGCTCGATGTATTCGCGGATGCCGTCGGAGGCCGTATCGCGATAGCGCCGCTCCAGGTTCGGCACGATGCCCTCGAACGGCACCAGCGCCTCCTTGGTGTGGCCGAAGTCATTCTGGTAGCGGAACCGTATCCGCTCCCCGCCCGTGCCGTAGAGCAGCTTCTTCATCTGCTCCGCAGTGAGCTCGCCGACCGGCTTGTCCCGAGGAATCTTGTAATGCCGACACACCGATTCGAGAAATTGCGGATAATAGTTCGACGTGCTGCCCGCCCAGGCCTCGAACGCGCCTTCCGCAATCGTCTTGGTCTGATCGGGGACGAGCAGCTCGGGATCGACGATCATCCTCGAGCCCAGGCCGTCGCAGGTCGGGCACGCGCCGAACGGACTGTTGAAGGAGAACATGCGCGGCGCCAGCTCGTCGATGCTGAAGCCGCATTCCGGGCAGGCGAGCCGGGAGCTGAACATCAGCTCCTCCTGGTCCATGACGTCGACGATGACCTGACCGTCGGACAGCTTGAGCGCCGTCTCCAGCGAGTCGGCCAGCCGGGTCTGCACATCGGGCTTGACGACGATCCGGTCGACGACGACCTCGATGCTGTGCTTTTTGTTCTTCTCCAGCTCGATCTGCTCGCTCAGCTCCCGCAGCTCGCCGTCGACGCGCACGCGCACGAAGCCTTGCTTGGAGATGTCGGCCAGCAGCTTGGCATGCTCGCCCTTGCGCCCGGAGACGATCGGCGCAAGGATCTGCAGCCGCGTGCGCTCCGGATACGTCAGGATGCGGTCCACCATCTGCTCCACGGTCTGCGAAGTGATCGGCAGGCCATGCTCCGGACAATGCGGTTTGCCGACCCTGGCGAACAGCAGCCGCAAGTAATCGTAGATCTCGGTCACGGTACCGACGGTCGATCTCGGGTTGCGGCTCGTCGTTTTTTGGTCGATGGAGATGGCGGGCGACAGGCCGTCGATCGAATCGACGTCCGGCTTTTCCATCTGGCCGAGGAATTGGCGCGCATAGGCGGAGAGCGACTCCACGTAGCGGCGCTGGCCTTCGGCGTAGATCGTATCAAAAGCAAGCGACGATTTGCCGGAGCCGCTCAGCCCGGTCAGCACGACGAATTTGTCGCGCGGAATCGTCACGTCGATATTTTTGAGATTGTGGGCGCGCGCGCCCTTCACCACGATATGTTCGGTTGCCACTCGCGTTTCCTCCCTTTGAAGCGCAGTGAAGCACTTTTCTTCACTACGCTTCCGCCTTAAGTTCCATCAGCGCATCGCGCAGCTCGGCCGCCCGCTCGAATTGCAGATTTTTGGCCGCTTCCTTCATCTCCGCCTCGAGGCGGCCGATCAGCGACTGGCGGTCTTTTTTGGACATTTTGCCGAGTCCGCCCTCCGGCAGGTACTCCGCCTTTTGCTCGGCCACCTTGGTCGCTTCGATGACGTCGTAGATGCGCTTGCGGATCGTCTGCGGCGTGACGCCGTGACGCTCGTTGTAAGCCATCTGTATCTCGCGACGGCGCTGTGTCTCCTTCATCGCGTTGTCCATTGAATCGGTAATCTTGTCCCCGTACATGACGACGCGGCCCTCGCTATTGCGCGCAGCCCGGCCGATCGTCTGAATCAGCGAGCGCTCCGAACGCAGGAAGCCTTCCTTGTCGGCGTCGAGGATCGCCACCAGCGACACCTCCGGCAGATCGAGTCCCTCGCGCAGCAGGTTGATGCCGACCAGCACGTGGAAGACGCCCATCCGCAGATCGCGCAGGATCGCCATGCGCTCCAGCGTCTTGATGTCCGAGTGCAGGTAGCGCACCTTGATGCCGACTTCCTTGAGATAGTCGGTCAGGTCCTCGGACATCTTCTTGGTCAGCGTCGTCACCAGCACGCGCTCGTCCTTGGCCACCCGGCTGTTGATCTCGCCGAGCAGATCGTCGATCTGCCCCTTGGTCGGACGCAGCTCGATGATCGGGTCGAGCAGTCCCGTCGGACGGATAATCTGCTGCACCATCTCCGGGCAATGCTCCAGCTCGTACGGACCCGGCGTCGCCGAGACGTAGACAATCTGATTGATCTTGGACTCGAACTCCTCGAACCGCAGCGGCCGGTTGTCCATCGCCGAGGGCAGGCGAAAGCCGTGATTGACGAGCACTTCCTTGCGCGCCCGGTCGCCGTTGTACATCGCGCGAATCTGCGGCAGCGTGACATGCGACTCGTCGACGACGATCAGCATGTCGTCGGGGAAAAAATCGAGCAGCGTGTACGGCGTCGCGCCGCGCTCGCGGAAGGTCAGCGGTCCGGAGTAATTCTCGATGCCGGAGCAAAAGCCCATTTCCTGCATCATCTCGATGTCGTAACGGGTACGCTGCTCCAGCCGCTGCGCCTCCAGCAGCTTGTCCTGGGCGCGCAGCTCGGCGAGCCTCTCCTCGAGCTCGGCCTCGATATTGACCAGCGCCCGCTTCATCGTATCCTCCTGGGTGACAAAGTGAGAGGCCGGGAAAATCGCGATATGATCGCGCTGCCCGACAATCTCGCCCGTCAGCACGTCAATCTCGGTAATGCGGTCGATCTCGTCGCCGAACAGCTCGACCCGCACGGCGCGCTCATTGTTGCCGACGGGAAAAATTTCAACGACATCGCCGCGCACGCGAAATGTGCCGCGCGTGAAGTTGATGTCATTGCGCTGATATTGAATGTCGACCAGCTTGTGCAAAATCGCGTTGCGCGGCTTCTCCATGCCGACCCGCAGCGAGAGCACCATGTCCTTGTACTCGCGCGGCGAGCCCAGACCGTAGATACACGAGACGCTGGCGACGATGATGACGTCGCGCCGCTCGAACAGCGCGCTCGTCGCGGAGTGGCGCAGCTTGTCGATCTCGTCGTTGATGCTGGAGTCCTTCTCGATATACGTATCCGAGGAAGGAATATACGCCTCCGGCTGGTAATAGTCGTAGTAGCTGACGAAGTACTCGACCGCATTGTCCGGAAACAGCTCCTTGAACTCGCTGCAAAGCTGGGCGGCCAGCGTCTTGTTATGCGCGATGACAAGCGTCGGCCGTCCCAGCCTGGCGATGACGTTGGCCATCGTATAAGTTTTGCCGGTGCCGGTCGCGCCGAGCAGCGTCTGATGCACCCGCCCCTGCCGCGTGCCCTCGACCAAGGCCTCGATTGCGGCGGGCTGGTCGCCCTGCGGCGCGTATTCCGACTTTAGCTCAAAGGCTTTCGCGGCCACTTCGATTTCGCTCATACCCCGTCCCCTCTCCGCTGGTATCGCACGATATGATAAAAGGCCTATTCAAAGTTATACCCGAATTACCCGATAAAATAGACAGGCGCTTAAAAAACAGGCCCGATTGGTTAGAATTGCCGTGCTATCCGCCGTCGGTGGTAAGAATATGTGTTCCCATCGCTATATTATACTGCTTTTACCAGCCGGTTGCAATCGGTGGATATTCCCTCTTTTTGCGCGGCCGATATTGGATTTTGCTACGGGAGGTTTCGTTTTTGCGAAGATTGGATCGTACGACCGCGGTCGGCCTTGCCGCCGGGCTGCTTGCGCTGATCGGAGGTTTTCTGCTGGAGGGCGGGCACTTGGAGGGCCTAGTCGAATATACCGCCCTGCTCATCGTGTTCGGCGGCACCTTCGCCGCCGTGACCGTCAGCTTTCCGTGGACCAAGCTGAGGGGCATTCCCGATGCGCTTCGCTTTGCTTTTCGCCTTGAGACACGCCATCCTGCGGAGCTGGTCGATCAGCTGGTGGAAATGGCGACAGTTGCGCGCAGGGAAGGCGTGCTGGCGCTGGAGCGGCAGGCACTCGATCATCCGGATCCGTTTTTGCGATCCGGCCTGCTCATGGTCGTGGACGGCACCGACCCGGAGCTGACACGGCAAATTATGGAGCTGGAGATGGATGCGGCGGAGCAGCACCGCCAGCAGCAAGCCGCAATTTTCGAAGCGGCCGGCGGCTACGCGCCGACGATGGGGATCATCGGCACGGTGATGGGGCTGATTCACGTATTGGGAAATCTCGAGGACCCGGGCGCGCTCGGCCCTTCGATCGCCGTCGCCTTCACGGCGACGCTGTATGGCGTGGCCAGCGCCAATATTTTGTACCTGCCGCTAGCCATGAAGATCAAATCGCGCCAGGAGGAGCAGGCGCTCGTGCTGGAGATGCTGGTCGAGGGCGTCCTGGCCGTGCAGGCCGGGCACAATCCGCAGCTCATTCGCAAAAAACTGTCCTCCTACCTGCCGTTTCAGCCGGAATCGCCGCGCTCGCGCGGAGAAAGGGAGGATGCCGATGCGGCGCAGGCGTAGAACGGGCGCGCGGCAGTCCGCCGACAAGCAGGAGCGCTGGCTGATTACCTACTCGGACCTGATTACGCTGCTGCTCATTTTTTTCGTCGTGTTGTATGCGATGAGTCAGCTCGACGCGCGCAAGTACGAAACGCTGGCCCAGTCGCTGCAATTCGAATTCCGCTATGCGGGCACGCCGCTGGAGGGCGGCGCCGGCGTCCTGGACGGTCAACCCGCCTCCCGATCGAACGACGCGGCGCAGCCGGAGCGCGAGGTGACGGCGGAGGCCGCCGCACAGGTACAAGAGCGCGAGCTGCAGGACTTGCTGCGCATTATTGAGGACTACATCCGCGCCCAGCAATTGGAGCAGCAGATTACCGTTGCGGATACGCCGCGCGGCATCGCGATTCGGCTCAATGATTTGTTTTTATTCGATCTCGGCCGCGCCGATCTCAAGCAGGCGGCGCAGCCGGTGCTGCGCAAGCTGGCGAGTCTGTTCGAGCAGCTGCCCAACACGATAAGCATCGAGGGACATACCGACAACTTGCCGCTCCAGCGCGGCAGCTCGTTCCAGGACAACTGGGAGCTGTCCGCCGCGCGCGCACTGTCGGTGCTGCGCTATTATGTCGATACGGCCGGGCTGGCGCCGGAGCGCTTCGAGCTGGCCGGCTATGCCGATACGCGGCCGGTCGCGTCCAATGCCGATCCGGAGGGGCGGCAGCAGAATCGAAGGGTCGAAATTACGGTGCTGCGCCCGGCCCAAGCCAAATAGCTGGCGGCGCGTCCTGGCGGTGTGCATTCTGGCCGTATGCGCGTCGTTCTGGCGGCGTGCGCGTCCTGCTAGTCCTTCACAGTCTACGCTTCCTCTGCCGCGGCCGGCACGATTACTTCGATGTGCCTGGGCAGTACGCGCAAGCGAATCGGGAGCGGCGGTCCGGTCTCGCCGTCAACGTTGGTGCGCAGCGCCGAGGGGGAGTCGATTTCCACGTAATCAGACGTGAAGGCGATGACATCCTTGTGCTCCTCCAGACTGCCCAGCAGCAGCGACAGGCTGGCCGTCATGGTCGTGAACAGACTGAGATCCTTGAAAATATAGCCGTGGAGCAGACCATCGTCTACCTCCGCCCCCGGGGCCAGGCGCTCGAAGCCGCCTACCGAATTGGTCAATGCGGCAATGAACAGCGGGCACTCGCCTTCCCAGACCTGATCGTTGTACCGAATGGTCATCGGTTGGGCATGGGAGCCGACCAATTCCTTAACCCCCTCCTTAAGATAAGCAAATACACCTAAACGTGACTTCTCCTCGGAAGTCACCTGCGCCAGTGATTCGGGCAGGGTCCCGGCAGCCACCACATTGGCGAACAGCTCCTCGTTGAGCCGGCCCAAATCCACGCGCCGGGTATGCGGCGAGTTCAAAGCGGCAATGGCTTCGTCCGGGTCAAGCGGGATGCGCAGCGCACGTGCAAAATCGTTGACGGTGCCGAGCGGCACCACGCCCAGCCGCGGGCGATGCTCGCGGTCCACCAGACCGTTGATCGTCTCGTGCAGCGTTCCGTCGCCGCCGATGGAAACGACCGTCTCATACCGCCCCTCGCAGGCCGCAATGCAGTAACGGGTCGCATCCAGCGGCTCGGCCGTTTCCTCGACCTTGACGCGGTAACCGGCCGCCTCCAACACCTCGCTCACACTGTTGACGTACTCCAGCGCATTCGCCTTGCCGGAAGACGGGTTGACAATAATCATCGCTTGCTTCATCACACAGGCCCCTCTCTCGCACGGCCTCGCCGTGCTCCTGGTTATATATTAACCAAAGGCAGGCCGTTCGGCGTCACTAGGCCGACCGTTCGGCGTCATTTTTTTGCGCGGTCAGGCGGCGCTTGTGTCATACATCGGATTCGTCAGGGCTCGTTCGGGCTTGCCCAGGCTCATCGGGCCCCTCACGCCTCTACAACACACATGAGGCACAATCGGCGTTGTAACGGTCATATCTGTCCGTTGCAGATCGCAACATGCCAGATTTACTTCTATACCGACCGCCCTACACAAATATTCCGGCTCCCGGAAACTTGACACCTCCCATAACCGGGCTATCAACTGCTGGACGAACGTGCTTCGGTAGGAGGAACAAGGCCGTAACAAGGCCGCCGCCGAAGCGGATTCCGCTGGGTAGCCTCACATTTTGCGCTTATTTCCGCCGCCGGAGCGGATTCCGCTGAGTAGCCTCACATTTTGCGCTTATTTCTGCCGCCGGAGCGGATTCCGCTGAGTAGCCTCACATTTTACGCTTATTTCTGCCGCCGGAGCGGATTCCGCTGAGTAGCCTCACATTTTACGCTTATTTCCGCCGCCGAAGCGGATTCCGCTGGGTAGCCTCACATTTTGCGCTTATTTCCGCCGCCGGAGCGGATTCCGCTGAGTAGCCTCACATTTTACGCTTATTTCCGCCGCCGAAGCGGATTCCGCTGGGTAGCCTCACATTTTGCGCTTATTTCCGCCGCCGGAGCGGATTCCGCTGAGTAGCCTCACATTTTGCGCTTATTTCTGCCGCCGAAGCGGATTCCGCTGGGTAGCCTCACATTTTGCGCTTATTTCCGCCGCCGGAGCGGATTCCGCTGAGTAGCCTCACATTTTACGC
>NZ_JACXIZ010000068.1 GCF_014705605.1 Paenibacillus sabuli | reverse complement strand
TTCTATAAATTGTCTTTATTCTATCGCATGTTGGAAGACTTGCCCAGTTCTAATTAAAATGTGATCCTATAATTGTGCTACTGTGTACTAGTCGCGCGCGAATCGGCTGCCGGGTCGGATATCCTCCGATACGGCGGCCGATCGTGCGTCCGGGGACGAGGTGCGCTCCGGGAGCACTGCGCGTACGGGAAAGACGTGCGCTCCGGAGTACTGTGCGTCTGTGGAGGCCGTGCTTTTGTGGATGCTTGATTCTGGTCATGCGTCCGGGAACGGCGGACGAGCTTGCGGTATTGGCGGTCATCGTCCGAGCAGGCGCTCGCGATTGGCGTAGACGTAGAGCGCGGCGGCAGCGATGCCGACGATCACGACTACGGAGAGCCAGTGCTCGGCCAGCCACTTCATCCATTCTTGCATGGCGGCACCTCCTTGGGCGATGCGGACAGGCCATGGCCGGCCCTGTTCGTGAGTAGTGCTGCGGCGGCATGCGCCGCGGATGGCACCAGTATGCCCGATTGCGGCCCTGGTTATAAGGACGGGGCGGATGAGGCGCGCCCAGGACAGCGTGAGGGACGACGAGCGCAGGCGCGGAATGCATTCGACGCCCATCCGGAGCGACAGGAGGCGAATGCGCATGAGGCGCGTAGTGAATATCTATCTGGTGGCGGGAGCGTGGACGCATGAGGAGATGTTCCGGCCGCTGGCGGAGGCGCTCAAGTACCGCTTCGAGCAAGGCGGGCTGGTCGCGATTACGCGGGTGGTGCTGCCCTACGAGGATGGCAATCGCTTCGCGCAGCTGCGCGAAGCCCGCCGCGATGTGCGGCTCTACCCGGAGCAGGCGGCGCATTCTGCGGGTGGAGTGCGGGTGCGGCGGCTCGTCCGCACGCTCGGGGCGCGCGATCCGCTGCTGCTGATCGGCTGCGGCAGCGGCGGCGCTGCGGCCTATCATGCAGCGGAGCTGCTCGAGGCCGAAGGCTGCGAGGTGCGCTTCGTCGTCCAGGTCGGCTCGCCGAAGGTGCCGATCGGACACGGCTTCCGGGAGCGGGTCGGCTATATCGCCAAGAAGGGCGGCTTGCTCGAGAGCGATCCCCATGTCTGGCAGGGCAGCTGGTCGCATGCGAAGTATCGCTTCGCCTCGCATCGCTATCCGGGCCTGCTGTACAATGCCCGGGAGAAGGGGCGGCGCTACTATGCGCCCGGGCAGGTGGCGATGCTGGACGTGGAGGGGCGCGTCCCCGATTACTTCTCTCCGGTGGCGGGTCGCGGCTCGGTGTCCAATCTCGCGCAGACGATGAATACGATCTGGGAGTGGTTTGGCGCAGCCAAGCGATAGGCCGCTCAGGCGTTGAATTCGATGGTTGCGAGGTTTAAAGGTGAAGCAGGCGAAGCATTAAACGCGTTAATCGTTAATCAGGTGAGTAAATTGGCCGGATCTGCCGAAAGGCGGGTCCGGCCTTACTTTTTTGGAGGTGCCGAACGGTTAAGGGATTGACGATTTAGTGTCCATTACAGCATAACCTGCTGCGATTGAAACCGTCCTTATCCCTATTCTTATCCCTTCACCATTCGCCAACGAACCTAACGGTTGCCACAGCGGCTATTGCGCCCAAAAAAGCGCCGATTGAATTGTAACGGTTGCCACAGGTCTTATTTTTTTGAAATCCATCGAAAAAACGCGATTGAAGCCAAATAAGCGCTGTGGCAACCGCTAGCCTGGAAATCGCCTGAAATTGATCGAAATAAGCGCGCGGGCAACCGTTAGCTGAGGTGCGTCCGTTTGCCCGCCTGATGGATTAGCTGTCTTATGCTGCATCCATTAGCTGCAGGAATCAGTGGTTAGACATGACGCGACGTGCTCAGGCAAGGTCATGGGATCGGACAAAAAGCTGCATGGACGGGCGGCGATGTGCAATTTATCATTGATAATGAAAATCATTATTGAATATAAAGAGCCGAGGTGAGGCTGTGGTCATGAATGATCTTCACTTGCCGTGTATAGAGAATGTGGCCGGTTCAACGGAATATGCGGATGCCCGGCGGCGGGTGTGGGTGCAATTAATCGAGGCGCTGCTGTACGAAAATCTGGTGTCCTTCACGATGACGGAGTCGGATGGGGGAAAGGGGGAAATTCATATCACGGGCCGGGAAGCGGACGGCGCGGAGGTGCGATACGCGTGCACAGGGGGACGAAGCGCAAGCTTCGGGCGCATCCGGCTCGAAGGCGCGCCGATCCTGCGTATGCAAGCCGGGCGCACGGAGGAGGCGATGGACCCGGCTGTCTTCCTCGCGGATATGGCCCGCGCGCAAGGCCGCGCACCCGCCGAGCTCGCGGAATTTGCGCGGGAGCTCGAGCAGACGCTGCTCAACGACGCCGACGCGCGCTATTGGCGACGGGGCCGTCTTGCGGAGCATGCGGTCGATCGACGGCCGTCCTTCAGCGACGCTTCGCGCGCTGAGGGAGACGACGGCGATCAGGTCTGCCAAGTACGGCACCCATCGCGCAGCTGCGACGATCTGGAGGGCGACGTGCTGGAGGCGCATCCGTATCATCCGTGCTACAAGTCGCGCATCGGCTTTGACCGGGCGGACAACGCCGCCTACGGTCCGGAATTCCACCCGCGGCTGCGGCTGCAGTGGCTGGCCGTGCGGCGCGAGGACGTGGAGGTGACGGCAGCGGACGGGGCAGGGGGGGCGGACTGGCGCGCTATCCTCCGGGAAGAGCTCGGGGAGCCGGCGTTCGCCGGCTATGAGGCGCGGCTGCGCGGGGGCGGTCGCGATCCGGCTGACTATGTGCTCGTGCCGATGCATCCGTGGCAATGGCGGGAGTCGGCGGCGACGCTGTACTTCCGCGAGCTCGCGCGCGGCCGGATGGTGGCGCTGGGCGAAGGCTCGGACTGGTACGCGCCGCAGCAGTCGATTCGCGCGCTCGCCAATCGCAGCGCGCCCGAGCGGCTGACGGTCAAGCTGGCGCTCGGCATCCGTAATACGTCGGCGCTGCGCACGATCAGTCCGCGTCATGCTCGCAACGGGCCGCGCATGTCGGCGCGGCTGGCGGCGATCCTGCGCGGCGACGACGCGCTGCGCACGCGCTGGCGGCCGATCCTGCTGGCGGAGCGGCTCGGCATGGCCTATCGCAGCGAGCGACTGCCTGCGCCGGTGCGGGCGGCGGGCGAAGGCGCGCTCGGCGCGATCTGGCGCGAGAGCGTCAGCTCCCGCCTTGAGGCAGGCGAAGAGGCCGTGCCATACACGGTGCTGTGCCATATCGGAGCGGACGGGCGCCCGTATATCGACGCCTGGGTGCGCGCCGAGGGCGTCGCGCCGTGGCTGACCAGGCTGCTCGATGTGACGCTGCAGCCGCTGCTGCACCTGCTGTATGCGCACGGCGTGGCGATCGAGGCGCACGCGCAGAATCTGCTGCTCGTCCACCGGCGCGGCGTGCCGGAGCGGCTGGCAGCCAAGGACTTCTCGGGCGGGGTGCTGTTCTACGCCGGGGAGGGCGCCGATCCGCAGCGGCTGCCGGAGACCGGCAGCTACAGCGACGTGCGGGACGTGCTGCACAATGCGTTGTTTTTCGTCAATCTGGCGGAGCTGGCGCGGCTGCTGGATGTGCATTACGGCTGGCCCGAGGCGCGCTTTTGGGCCTATGCGGCGGCTGCGATCAGGCGCTACGAGGGTGAATATCCCGGGCGGAGGGACGTCTATGCGGCGTGCGACCTGTTCGCGGAGACGGTCGAGGTCGGACGACTGGCGGCGCGTCGCATGCTCGGCGAAGGGACGGCGCGCGATCAGCGGGTGTCCAATCCGCTGTACGCGCACCGACATACAGGAAGCGAGGGGCGAGGATGATGGAGAGCGAGATTGAGCCTGGCGCTGCGACCGCTGCGGCGGCAGATGTGGGGCGGCTCGTCGGGATGCCTGCTTATACGGAGGCGAGGCGGCGCGTATTCAGGCAATTGCTGGAGGCGCTGCTCTACGAGCAAATGGTGGCCTGCAGCCGGAGGGAGACGGCAGAGGACGAGTGGGAGATCGTGATTGAGGGCGCACACGAGGCGGGCCGGGCGGTGCGTTATATGTGCCGGGCGCAGGCCAAGCTGACCTTCGGCAAGCTGCGGCTCACCGGGGATCCGGTCCTGCGGACGTACGACGGGCATACGGCGGAGGCGGCTGACCTCGCGCTGTTCCTGCAAGAGATCGCAGGGGCGCTGGTCGAGGAGCCGCGCCATCTGACGCGCTTCGCGCGCGAGCTGGAGCAGACCCTGCTCAAGGACGCGTCGGCGCGGGCGCATCGGCAGTGTGCGCCCGTACGCGGCGCGCGCACAGTGGAGGAACTGGAGGGTGATGTGCTGGGGGCGCATCCCTATCACCCATGCTACAAGTCGCGCATCGGCTTCAGCCTGCAGGACAACATGCGCTACGGACCGGAGTTCCACCCGCGCCTGCGGCTGTTGTGGCTGGCCGTGCATCGGGACGATGTGCGGCTGGCATGCTCGCCGCGGACGGACTGGAAGGCGCATCTCGCCAGGGAGCTGGGCGAGCCGGTGTTGGAGCGCTTCCTGCGCCGGCTCGCCGCCGAGGGCCGCGATCCGGAGTCGTACGTGCCGTTGCCGGTGCATCCGTGGCAGTGGACGCACCGCGTGGCCCCGCTGTACCATCGCTTCCTGGCGGACGGGCGGATCGCGGTGCTCGGCGAGGGCGACGACGCTTATATGCCGCAGCAGTCGCTCCGCACGCTGTCGAACGTCTCGCATCCGGCCAAGGACCAGGTCAAGACCGCGCTGGGCATCGTCAACACATCCGCCGTTCGCATCCTCGGCACGCATCATGTGACGAACGGACCGATCCTCTCGGATTGGCTGGCGGAGGTCGTCTCGGGCGATCCGGTGCTGCACGGCGAGCTCGGGCTGGTCGTCCTGCGCGAGCACGCCGGCGTCTCGTATCGCTACGACCGGCTGCCGGAGCCGCTGCGGGCCGCGGGCTACGGCGCGCTCGGCGCGATCTGGCGCGAGAGCGTGCACGGTCATCTGCGCGCGGGCGAGACGGCGGTGCCGTTCACGGCGCTGTGTCATGTCGGCGCGGACGGCACGCCGTATATCGATCGCTGGGTGCGCGCTCAGGGGGTGGAGTCGTGGCTGGAGCTGCTGCTGGCGGCGAGCATGCGGCCGCTGCTGCGCCTGCTGCTCGGGCACGGCATCGCGATGGAGTCGCACGGTCAGAATCTGCTGCTGCTCCTGCGTGAGGAGCGGCCAGCGCGGCTGGCGCTGCGCGATCTCCCGGGCGGGGTGCGCTTCTACACGCGCGACGGGCGCGAGCGGCCGCTGCTGCGCGGGCTGCTCGACTCCGATCCGCTGCACCCGAATAGCTACAGCACCTCGCCGATGGAGACGGATAATGTGGACAAGATTCGCAATTTTCTGATGGACTCGTTCTTCCAGATCATGCTGGCGGATCTCTGCCAGCTGCTGGAGACGCATTATGGGCTGTCGGAGCGCGCCTTTTGGCGCGCGGCGGCGGCGCAGGCGAGGTCCTGCGTCGCGGCGTACGGTGCGGCGGGCGCGGCTCGTTACGACTTGTTCGCGGAGACGATCGAGGTCGGCCAGCTGACGCGGCGCCGGCTGTTCGGGGAGCAGGTCGTCCGCAATCATGCGGTGCCCAATCCGCTGCACGAGGCTGAGCGGGAGCAAGGACGCACACAGGCATAGGAAGGGAGTGAACCGAGTGCAGGCACATGCGATGCAAGCGGAGAGACCGACGCTCACGTCGGTGGTCGATTGCGTAGGCGGCACGCCGCTGGTACGGCTGCAGCGTCTTTTTTCGGATACGGATATCCGGGTCTACGCCAAGCTGGAGATGATGAATCCGGGCGGCAGTATGAAGGATCGCTCGGCGCTGTATATGATCGAACAGGGGATCCGCCACGGCCTGATCGGCGCCGATACGCGGCTGATCGAGAGCACATCGGGCAACCTGGGTATCGGACTGGCGATGGTGGCGAAGATCAAAGGGCTCAAGCTGACCTGCGTGGTCGATCCCAAGATCGCGAAGACCAATCTGCAGATCATGCGCAGCATGGGCGCAACCATCGATATGGTGACGGAGCGCGACGAGCAGGGCGGCTATCTGCATACGCGCATCCGGCGCGTCCAGAAGCTGCTGCAGGCGGAGCCGGACGCATACTGGATCAATCAATACGCCAATGAATGGAACTGGAAGGCCTACTACAGCACAGCCGCGCGGGAAATCACGGAGCAGCTGCAGGGGCCGATCGATTACCTCGTATGCGCGGTCAGCACGACCGGCAGCATCCTCGGCTTCGCGCGGCGGCTGCGCGAGACGCATCCCGCGCTCCGGGTGATCGCCGTCGATGCGGCGGGCTCGGTCATCTTCGGCGCGCCCCCCGGCGCAAGGGAGCTCCCCGGCATCGGCGCGAGCCGGGTGCCGGAGCTGCTGCGCCGCGAGGAGATCGACGAGGTGGTGCACGTGCGGGATCTGGAGTCGGCGGAAGGCTGTCGGGCCCTGCTCAACCGAGAGGGCATCTTCGCCGGGGGGTCATCGGGCTCGGTCGTGGCCGCGCTGACGAAGCTGCTGCCCGGACTGCGTCCGGGGGCGACGGTGGTGACGGTATTCCCGGATCGGGGGGACCGCTACATGGACACGGTGTACGACGAGCAGTGGCTCGCAACATTAAAGCAGGCAGGGGGAACCGAGTCATGACAACGATGCTGTACCTGAATCGCGAGGACATCCGGCGGGCCGGCGGCGAGTCGGCGGGGCTGTATGTGGAGGCGGTAAGCGAAGCGCTGGCGCTGCATGCGCAGGGCGCCTTCGTCCAGCCGCTGAAGCCGTATCTAAGGGCGGCGGGCAAGGACGGCCACATCGCCGACCGCATCATCGCCATGCCGGCGCATCTGGGCGGGGCGGCGCCGGTGTCGGGCATCAAGTGGATCGGCAGCAAGCACGACAATCCGGCGGCACGGGGCCTGGAGCGGGCGAGCGGGGTGATCGTGCTGAACGACCCGCAGAGCAACTACCCGATTGCGATCCTGGAAGCGGGGCTGATCAGCGGCATGCGGACGGCGGCCGTGACGGTCGTCGGGGCGCGCCATCTGGCACGGCGCGGCTTCCGCAGCGTCGGCTGCATCGGCTGCGGCGCGATTGCGCGGATGCAGCTGCAGGCGCTGCTGGAGCACTTCCCGGCGATTGCCGAGGTGCATCTGCACGATCTGGACGGCGCCCGCGCAGCGGAGCTGGCCGCCGCGCTGGGCGCGCGCTACCCGGGGGTGCGCTTCGGCGCGGAGACGACGGCGGAGGCGGCGGTGCGGGCGGGCGAGGTCGTGGTCACCGCCACAGTGGCCGACCGTCCTTATATCCCGTACGAATGGCTGCGGCGCGGCGCCTTCGTCAGCAACATCTCGATCATGGATCTGCACAAGGACGTCTTCCTGTGCGCGGACAAGATCGTCGTCGACGACTGGGAACAGGCGAATCGGGAGAAAAAGGTGCTGCATCAGCTCGTCACCGAAGGCCGCTTCACCCGGGAGCGGCTGCATGCCGAGCTGGGCGAGATCGTCTGCGGGCGCAGGCCGGGCCGGGAGAGGGCGGACGAGATCGTCGTGCTCAATCCGATGGGCATGGCGATCGAGGATATCGCCTGTGCGCACGCGATCTACGAGCGCGCCCGGGCAGCCGGTCTCGGGCAGCCGCTGGAGCTGCTCGGCGCGCTGGAGGCGGCGGCCGGAGGCCACTCGTGACGGGCCGGACCGCGACCCTGCCGCTGGCGCCCGGCGTCGTCGCCGAGCACGCCCACGCCGAGCGGCTGCTCAACGCGTACGTGCGCGAGTGCGTCATGGGCGGGGGCAGCCGTCCGGATGAGCCGGCCGGTGCAGAGCCTGCGAATGCGTCGCCCGCGGCTGCGTCGACGCCGGGACAGGCGACGGGGCTGGCAAAGGAAGCGGTGGCTGGCGGTGTATCTGAGCCGTCGCAGCCGCCGGAGGCCGCCACGGCGTCCGCGGAAGGCATGGCCTGGCGTGCGTCGCAGCTGCTGACGGGCGACGCCGCGCTCGCAGCGATGCCGGAGAGGCTGCGTGCCGCATGGCGGCGGGCGCCGCGCTCTGCGCCTGCGCAGCCGGAGCTGGCCGGCGTGCCGCTCGTGGTGACGCTGCCGCACTCGGGCACTGCGATCGCCGGAACGCTGCTTCGCTGGTCGGCGATGGGGCATCATCGCTACGGCGAGGCGTGGTGGGCGATCCGGTGCGCGTCGTCTGCGGCAGATGGGGGAGGAGCGGCATCGCGAGAGGCCGAATCTGACGCCGCCCGCCGCCTCGATAGCGCGCGCGAGCTGGCAGACGTCCTGCTGGGCGAGCTGGCCCGGCGCGAAGGCGACAATGACGCAGCGGCGGCTGCGCATGCGGCAATGCTGGAGCGGATCGACAGCTCAATCCGCAATATGCGCAGCTATCTCGAGGCGGCCGCCGGCGAGACGCTGCCGCTGCCTGCGCTGCATGGCGCGGAGCGGGTGCGCCGCGCCGAGCAGGGCGTGCGGCTCGGCCATCCGTTCCATCCGGCGCCCAAGAGCTCGCAAGGCTTCACGGCGGCGGACCGCGCGGCGTACGCCCCGGAGCTGGGCGCGGCTTTTGTCCTGCACTACTTCGCGGTCGCGCCCGCGCTGCTGCGGGAGATGCGGCTGGACGAGCCGGCCGCGTCGCCGGAGCCCGAGGACGTGCGCGCGGCGGCGCGGGAGCGGCTCGCGCCGGCCCAGCAAGGGTATGCGCTGCTGCCTGCGCATCCGTGGCAGGCCGCGTATCTGCTGGAGCGGCCCGCAGTGCGGCGGCTGATCGCCGCAGGGAGGCTCGTGGCGCTCGGCGCGCTGGGCGCGCCCGTCTATCCGACCTCGTCGGTGCGCACGGTCTGGCAGCCGCAGGCCGCGCATATGCTCAAGCTGCCGCTGCATGTGCGGCTCACTCACTTCATCCGCACCAATCCGGCGGAGCACCTGACGCGTGCGCTGGAGGCGAGCCGGGTGCTGGCCGCGCTGGCACAGGCGCATCCGTACGGCGACAGCTTCGTGATCTTGCTCGAGGATGCCGGCCGCTCGCTCGACCCGGCCGCGCTGGAGGCGACCGGCGAGGTCCGGCAGCATGACGGCGGTCGGACGATGACGGCGAGCGGGGGCCGCGCGGCAGCGTCGCATGAGGCCGGAGCAGGGGCGATCGGCGGGGGCAGCCTGCGCGGCGAGGGCGGCGAGGCCGATCCGGCGGAGCGGACCGGAGAGGCGGCGCAGCCGGGGGACGCGGCGGAGGCGCGTGCGCTGGAGGCGGATTTTGGCGTCGTGTATCGCCGCAATCCGGCTCGTGCGACCCCGGCCGGGGAGCTCGCCGACCGCGACAGCCCGATGGTCGTGGCCGCGCTGCTGGAGCCGGATGCGGCAGACGGCCAAGCGCCGCTCGGCCTCTTCGTACGTCAGGCGGCGGGCGCGCGGGGGACGGCGGCAGACGAAGCCTTCGCCGCCCAATGGCTGGCTCGCTACGCCGAGCTCGCGCTGGCGCCGCTGCTCTGGCTGTTCGCCGCGCGCGGGGTCAGTCTGGAGGCGCATGCGCAGAATGCGCTGATCGCGCTGGAAGACGGCTGGCCGGCGCGCTTCTTCGTCCGCGATCTGGAGGGGGCGAGCATCAGCGTCGCGCGCGATCGGGGCCAGAGCGGCTTGCGTGCCGACCATCCGGCGATGTACGCGGACGCCGAAGCCTGGCAGCGCTTCGAATATTACGTGCTGGTCAATCACTTCGGGCATCTCGTCGCCGTGCTCGCCGAGGCGCTGGAGGCCGATGAACGGCGGCTGTGGCGCACGGTGTACGAAACGGTGCGGACGTCCGCGCCGCTGCGGGCAGCGGATGCGGGGCTCGCGGACGCGTTCTTTGGCCGGCCTTGCTGGGCGGCCAAGGCCAACCTGGTCAGCGCCTTCCGCCGGCGCGGCGAAACACCCGACTATGTCGCGGTGCCCAATCCGCTGGCGACCGTAGAGGTGGCGGCCGCCAGCGCGGAGCGTGCGTCGAGCTTCTCAGGACCGGCTGGCCCGGCGCAGGGCAAGGAGGCCGGAGGGCGTGCGGTGCATGGGAAGGCAGCGGACCCGGCGTCCGAGCCGTCGACAAGCGGAACCGGCGGTGCAAATCTGGCGGTCAGCGCAGATCCGGATGACAGGGGGCCAGCAGACGCGGCACCGGCAGACGCGGCACTGGCCGACGCGGTGCAAGCAGATGCGGCACAAGCAGATGCGGCACTGGCCGAAGGGGTAGAAGCAGATCCGGCATCGGCAGGCAGCCTCTTCCATGTGCCGCCACCTGTCGCAGCCCGGCTCTCGGCGGCGAAGCGGGAAGACCCGGCGCGCCCCGTCTGCGCCTATGTGTACGACCTGACGCAGCTGCGGGCGCACGCAGCCAGGCTGATCGCGACGCTGCCGGACGGCTGCGAGCTGTTCTACGCGGTCAAGGCCAACGCGGAGGCGCCGATCCTGCGCGCCCTGGCGGGCATCGTGCACGGCTTCGAGACCGCTTCGGCCGGCGAGATCGCCAAGGTACGAGCGGCCGCCGGGGCGGCGGTGCCGATCCTGTACGGCGGTCCGGTCAAGACCGACGAGGCACTGGCGGCGGCGCTGGAGCGCGGCGTGCGTCATATTCATGTGGAGGGCCCGCTGGAGCTGCGGCGGCTGGACCGGCTGGCGGCGGCGCGCGGCCTCGTCGCGCCGGTGCTGCTGCGCGTCAATGTCGGAGACGCACTGCCCGACGCGACGCTGGTCATGGCGGGCAGCAGGTCGCAATTCGGCATCGACGAGTGTCGTCTGCCGGAGCTGGCCGAGCTGGCGCGGACGCTGGAACATGTGCGGATCGAGGGCTTTCACCTGCATTCGCTGTCCAACAATCTGAGCTGTGACACGCATCTGGAGCTGCTGGAGAGCTACTGCGCGCGGGCGCGGCAATGGATGGCGGTCTTCGGGCTGGAGACGGCGACGCTCAATGCAGGCGGCGGCATCGGCGTCAATTATCGCGACGCGGGCGCGCAATTCGACTGGGACGGCTTCGTACGGGGCTTGGCGGAGCGGATCGCGCCGCTGCGTCCCCCTGGGCTGCGCCTCGTTTTCGAGTGCGGTCGCTACATCGCCGCCGCCAGCGGCTATTACGCCGCCGAGGTGATCGACGTCAAGACGAACCACGGCAGCCATTACGCGCTGCTGCGCGGCGGCACGCATCATTTCCGGCTGCCGGCCTCGTGGCAGCACAGCCATCCGTTCCGCATCCTGCCGGTCGAGGCGTGGCCGTATCCTTTTGCGCGACCGGAGCTGCGCCGCTGTCGCATCACGCTGGCCGGCGAGCTGTGCACGCCCAAGGACGCGCTGGCGCGCGACGTGCCGGTGGAGCGCGTACGCGTCGGCGACATTGCGGTCTTTCCATATGCCGGAGCGTACGGCTGGGCGATCTCGCACCATGATTTTCTCAGCCACCCGCACCCCCGGCAGCTCTATCTGGAGTCGTGACAGGCGTGCGACAATCTGACCAAGCAAGGAGTGAAGCGCATCGATGGAACGCGCGCGCAAGCAACTGCATCTGAATCTGTTCCTGTTGAGCACGGGGCATCACGAGGCGTCGTGGCGCCACCCCGGCAGCGCGCCGGAGCGCGCGGTGGACGTGCACTACTATGTGAAGCTGGCCCGGACGGCGGAAAGGGGCTTGTTCGACTCGCTGTTCCTGTCCGACGCGTACGGGCTGCCGCCGACGATCAAGTACAAGGTACTGCATGGGCTGGAGCCGTTCACGCTGCTGTCGGCGCTGGCGATGGCGACCGAGCGGATCGGGCTGATCGGCACCGCTTCGACGACGTTCAACGAGCCGTACCACATCGCCCGCAAGTTCGCCTCGCTCGATCTGATCAGCGGCGGGCGGGCCGGCTGGAATATCGTCACCTCGACCGGGAATACGACGGCGCTCAACTTCCGCGAGGAAGGGCTGCCCGAGCATAGCGAGCGCTACCGGCGCGCGGAGGAATTCCTGCAGGTCGCGACCGGGCTGTGGGACGGCTGGGAGCGGGATGCGCTCGTCATCGACAAGGACAGCGGCGTCTACGCCGACCCGGACAAGATCCGGCCGATCCTGCACAAGGGCGCGTACTACACAGTGCGCGGCCCGCTCAATCTGCCTCCGATGCCGCAGCGCTATCCGCTGCTCGTACAGGCGGGCGCGTCCGAGACGGGCAAGGCGTTCGCGGCGCTGGCGGCCGAGGCCGTCTTCACCGCGCAGCATAGTCTGGAGGCGGGCAAGGCCTTCTACGCCGATCTGAAGGCACGCCTGCCCCGCCACGGCCGCGCGCCGGAGGAGGTAAGCATCCTGCCCGGATTCTGTCCGATCATCGGCGATACGGCGGCCGAGGCGCGGGACAAGGAGCAGGCGCTACACGAGCTGACGCAGACCGAATACGGGCTGTACCGGCTGTCCAACCTGCTCGGTCTCGACCTGTCAACATATCCGCTGGACGGCCCGCTGCCCTATGCCGAGCTGCCGGAGACGGCGCAGATCAACTCGCAGAAGGGACGCCAGCAGATGTTCCTCGACATGGCCCGCTCGGAGGGACTGAGCATCCGGCAGCTGATGATGCGAACCGCCTCCTCGCGCGGCCACTTCTCCATGGCGGGCACGCCGGGGCAGATCGCCGACGCGATGGCGCAGTGGCTGGAGGAGGGCGCGGCGGACGGCTTCAATCTGATGCCGCCGTACCTGCCGGAGGGACTGGACGATTTCGTCGACAAGGTGGTGCCGGAGCTGCAGGCGCGGGGCATCTACCGCACCGCATACAGCGGCCGCACGCTGCGCGAGCACTACGGGCGGACGGCGCCGCCGCGGATCGCCGCACCGGCTGCAGCGCAGGCGCCGCTGCGCGCATGACGGCGGCGCGGCGCGGCTGCGATTCGTCCCCGCCCTCCGGCGTCGAGGACGAGGGGGGACGCGGCTGGCGGCTGAACCTGGCCGTCCTGTGGACCGGCAATTTCCTCGTGACCGGCAGCGCCACGATGGTCATCCCGTTCCTGCCGCTCTACCTGGAGGAGCTGGGCGCGAGCTATGCGCGCTCGGGGCTGTGGGCCGGGGCAATCTTCGCCGCGCACTATCTCGCTCTGTTCGTCTGCCAGCCGATCTGGGGCCGGCTCGCTGACCGCTGGGGGCGCAAGCCGATGCTGCTGCGGGCGGCCTTCGGGATGGCGGCGGTGATGGCGACGATGGGACTGGCGCAGACGCCGTTGCAGTTGCTGCTGCTGCGGCTGCTGAACGGCGCGTTCGCAGGCTTCTCTTCGTCGGCAACGGCGATCGTCGCGACGAATACGCCGCGGGGTAAGCTCGGCATGGCGATGGGCACGCTGCATTCGGGCAATATCGCGGGCACGGTCATGGGTCCGCTGCTCGGCGGCCTGCTGGCAGGCTGGATCGGACTTCGGGGCGTCTTCCTGATCACTGGCGCGACGATGCTCGTCGCCGCGCTGGCGGTGGCGCTGTGGGTGCGCGATCGCGAGCGTCGCGCGGCCGCAGAGGCGGGCGGGGAGACGGCGTCGGTGCTGGAAGGACTGCGTGCCCTGTGGCGGCACAGGGAGATCCCGGCGCTGCTCGGCGTGAGCATGATGGTGCAGTTCGCGCTCACCGGCGCGCTGCCGTTCCTCCCGCTATTCGTGCGCGAGCTGCACGGAGACGGCGCCGATCTGGCGCTGTACGTCGGGCTGGTGAGCGCTGTCACCGGCATCTCCAACATGATCTTCGCCCCGCTGCTGGGCCGGCTCTCGGACCGGATCGGACCGCAGCGCATCCTGCTGCTGGCCATGCTCGGCGCGTGCGGGATCGCGGCGCTCCATGCCGCAGTCGAGGCGTACTGGCAGTTGCTGGCACTGCGGCTGCTGCTTGGCGTCTGCATCGGCGGGCTTATCCCGACGGTGCGGACGCTGATCAAGCGCCATGTGCCGCACGGCATGGAGGCGCGGGCCTACAGCTTCGACACGAGCGCGGTCAGTCTCGGCAGCGTGCTGGGCCCGCTCTTGTCGGGCGCGGCCTTTGGCTTCGTCGGCTTGCGCGGGGTCTTCCTGCTGTCGGCCGGACTGATGCTGCTGTGCGCGGGCTGGACGTGGCGGGCGGTCGGCGCATCGCGCAGACGCCGCGCCGAGCACGCTCCGCGCGAGGCCGGGGCGTGAGCCGGCACGCATCTGCGGCCTGCGGGCGCGAACGAAGGCTTAAGTCCGTCAGGCGAATGCCGCGCGAGCTCCTGCAGCCCGCCTGCGTCCGGCCTCGCGGAATAGGGTGAATAGGGTGAATAGGGTGTCCGCCTTCGTCCCGGTGTCCTGGAACCAGCTGCGCTGCCATTTGAGCCGCGCCTGTCGCATGCCTTTGCCGACCGCGCCTGCGCTCGCATACACGGCAACGAAGCCGATGCACCCCTTAGTAGGGCTGGATCGGCTTCGTGTCGTGGAGGCGGAGCAGCGTCTCGATGATGGCGTCCCGCCCGCCGGGCGTCCAGCTCATGGCGTACCAATTGGGGATGTGCCGTACGCGCTTGGAGCGTACGGCCTCGTGCCGTTGCCAGAAGGGGCTGCTCTGCAGCCGCTGCAGCACGAGCCGGCTCTGCGGACGACGGCGCAGCCGCTGCACGAACAGATAATCGGCGTGCAAGTCCAGCCGTTCGAGCTGCTCCGGGGCCACCTCGAGCTTGTGATCGAGCGCCTCGGCGGCGCAGCCCGGCGTCAGATCGAGCGCGCCGTAGACCAGGTCGTTGATCGGATGGTCGGGCAGACCCTGGATGCGCACGGCCCGATCGGTGATGCGCAGCACCGTGAGGCTGGCGCTGCCGAGCGCGGCGCGCAGCCGCTTGCGGGCGTCGTCGGAGCGATGCGCGAGCCATTGCATCTGCTGCCCGGCATGGCGCTCGCGGCCGACGAGCTCGGCGATCGACCGCAGCACCTGCCGCCAGTCGCTCCGGTGATCGACGCATACGGTCGGGGCGATCTGCTGCAGCAGCGGCTCATATTCGCGATGATAGCGATCGATCAGGATGAGCTCGGGCTGCAGACGGCCGAGCGCATGGAGCTGCGCCGCCACCGTTCGTTCGTGCATCTCGACGCCGGTATCCGGGTAATGGAAGCAATTGCAGGCGGCCACCGGACGCACCCCGAGCGAGCGCAGGATGCCGGCGAAGTCGGAGCAGGCCGCCACGGCGAGGCGCAGCGCGGCTCTGCGCCGATAGAGCTGCGGGGCGATGCCGACGGTCTGCTTGAACACCCGGCTGAAATAGAACTCGCTGTTGAACCCCAGCAGCGCGGACACTTCCTTGACGCTGCCGCCTTCCTCGCCGAGACGGACTCTGGCCTCCTTCATGCGCGCACGGGTTATATATTCGATGGGGGCGACGCCCATCGTTTTTTTGAATTTGCGGGAGTAGGAGGTCGGCGTCAGATTGGCCATCTCCGCGAGCTGCGGCAGACTGAGCGGCTCATGCAGATGGCGGTGTATGTAGCGGACGCTGCGCTGCAGACTGTCATCGCCGGGGGCCTGGCGTTGTGAGGCCGCATCCTCCAGCATGGCGTCGTACCACGCGCGAAAAAGCCGCTGCAGCCGCTCGTCGTCGCGCTGGCGGCGCGGCCGGCGCGCCTCGTCGTGCAGCTGCGCTAATTGCGCGTCCAGTCGAGCAGCGCTGCGCAGGCAGAGCTCTCCGTCACGCAGCGGCGCCGGCCATTGGTGACGGTCCACAGTCTCCCAGCGCCGCGCGCCCTTGACCACGCTCACCGGCTCGAGCAGCAGCAGATAGCCGGCGAAAGCGCCGTCTGCGTCGAAGCGGACGAGCTCGCCCGGCAGCAGCAGGGCGGGCTGCTGCGCCCGGATCTGGCGGGCGCGGCCGTCGATCATCAGCGTGCCGGAGCCCTTCGCGAGCACGGCCAGCATCGGCGCCGGCACGCGCCGCGCGGCAGCGCTCCATCGCGTGCGATCGATATGCCGGACGGCGGAGAGGAAGAGGAGGGTACGCCGTTTCATAGCAGCATCTCCTGTCGTATTAGTCGGAATACATGTCGTCTGATCTGATTTTAATTGATAATAATTATCAATGTCAATATCTATGCTCATACTTATGCGAATAGCAAGGGCAAAGCATGAGCAACAGCAGCAACAGCAACAGCAAGGTCAATAGTGCAGGTGTGGTAACGGCAACGGCAACGACAACGGTAATGGTAATGGTGCAATGGTCGTGCAGGCGCAATTCGGCTGTAATGGACATAGGAGGCGCTTAGCGTTGTTTTTTGGCCTCCTTCATCGTCTAACGGACAAGCGAGACGCTTAGAGAGGGTTGTGGTGTTGGAAAAGGGCCCAAATGCTCGCTAAGCGTCGCTGGTGTCCGTTAGAGTAGCTGCGTGCATGCCGCATCTGTTGTGCGGAGAACAGAGAGGGGAGGAAGTCGAGAAAAAAGGAACAGCGGAGGCAAGGGGAGCCGAAGAGGCAGCAGAAGCAGAAGCAGTAGAAGCAGTAGAAGCAGGAGAAGCAGTAGAAGAGTAACAGGAACCGAAAAAGCAGAGGAAGTAGAGGAAGTAGAGGGACAAAGGGAGCGGCGGAAGCGGAGGAGGGTCACCGACGCCGGAAAAGCCGGACAAAACTGTGCAGGGAAGCGGACAAAAAAAGATATGTACAAATGCCGTCGAAATCCGTATCATTCTCGTTGAGAATCATTATCAAATAATGGTCCGCAAGGGCCGGGATAATTCCAGGGAGGTTTTTAAGAAGATGGTCAGGTCACGCACATTATGGTTTGCTGCACTGCTGGTATTGCTGCTGCTCGCGGCGGGCTGCGGCAACACGCCGGCTGGTTCGAACAATACGGGGGACAAGGAGCCGGCGACGGAGCAAGCCGCTGGCGGAAGCGAAGGGGACCAAGCGGGGGAAGACACGCAGCAGGACGACAAATCATCCAGCAATGACGCTGGCGGACAGGCTGCCGCCGGGGATTCCGGCAAGGGGAGCTCCGCCGAAGCGCAGACCCAAACGATCACGCACGCGATGGGCGACACCGAGGTGCCGCTGCATCCGGAGCGGGTCGTCGTGCTCGACAACGGGGCGCTCGACAGCGTGCTGGCGCTCGGCGTGACCCCGGTCGGCGCGCCGTCCATCATTGCTGTGGAGGACGGCTTCGCTTCCTACCTGCAAGGCACGGAGAGCATCACCAATATCGGCACGGTGGAGCAGCCGAGTCTGGAGACGATCGCCTCGTTGACGCCGGATGTCATCCTCGGGCTGAAGGACACGCATGAGGCGATCTACGAGCAATTGTCGCAGATCGCGCCGACGGTGTTCACCGAGGTCGGCGGCGGTCAGTGGGAGGCGAACCTCGGCGTGTATGGGACCGTGACCGGCAAGGAAGCCGAGGCAGCGCAGCTGCTGGAGGATCTGGACGCGAAGATCGCGGAGCTGCACAGCACGCTCGGCGACGCGCTGGAGACGACCGAGGTGTCGCTGCTGCGGCCGCGCAAGGACCGCGTCTCCGTCTATCTGAAGCCCGGCTTCACGGGCGGCGTCGCCGAGAAGGTCGGCATCAAGCGTCCGGCGCTGCAGGACCGCGACGACGACTTTAACTTTAATGTAACCGAGGAGCAGATCGCCGATCTGGACGGGGATGTCATCATTCTGTTCGGACGCGAGACCGAGCAGGATTACTTCGAGCAGAAGATCAAGACGAGCCCACTGTGGCAGACGCTCGAGGCGGTGCAGAACGATCGCGTCTATCCGGCGGATTGGGAAGTGTGGCTGAGCGGTCACGGCATCCAGGCCGTGAATCTGATGATCGACGATTATGCCAAGTTTTTGGCCCAATAACGCTTGCGGCGGGAAGGCGGCTTCGAGCCTCCGACTCGCCGCTTGGCGCGTAATGATAACTAGGCGCGCGTCGGAGACGGGGGGATCGCGATGAATATACGGCTCACAGGCCTGATCGCCGGCGGCCTGCTCGTGCTGGCCGCCTTGGCGGCGAGCGTCGCGCTCGGCAAGTCGATGGTCCCGCTCGGCACGGTCGTCGATGCGTTCATATCCTTCGACGGCTCGCGGGAGCATCTCATTGTACGCTCTGTCCGGGTGCCGCGCGCGCTCATGGCGATGATGGTGGGCGCCTCGCTCGGCGTGGCGGGCAGCGTCATGCAGGCGATCAGCCGCAACGCGCTGGCCGGTCCGGAGATGCTGGCGGGGAGCAACGGCGCGGCGTTGCTGCTCGTCGTCTCGATGTTCCTGTTCGGCTATACATCCTCGATGATCCATGTATGGGCGGCGCTGCTCGGCGCCGGGCTGGCCAGTCTGACAGTCTATGTGCTGGGCTCGCTCGGCGGGGGGATGACCGCAATCAAGCTCATCCTGGCCGGCGCGACGATCAATCTGCTGCTGGCGTCGCTCGTGCAAGGCATCCTCATCTTCAGCGAGCAGTCGCTCGACGAGATGCGCTACTGGCTCGCCGGATCGCTGACCGGCGGCAGTATGGGCATGTTCCTGCGCGTCCTGCCGTACATGCTGGCGGGGCTGGTGATCGCGATCATGGCGAGCAAGCAGATCAATCTGATCAGTCTCGGCGAGGATGTGGCACAGGGGCTGGGGCTCAAGGTCGGCCTGTACAAGGCTGGCGCCCTGCTGGCGGTGATGTGTCTGGTCGGCGGCGCGGTTGCAATCGCCGGGCCGATCGGCTTCCTCGGGCTGGCGGTGCCGCATATCGCGCGCTTCCTTGTCGGCCTCGATTACCGCTGGATCATCCCTTATGCGGCGCTGCTCGGCGCGGCGCTGCTGCTGCTGGCGGATATCGGCGCACGCTTCATCCTGCCAGGCGAAGAGATCTCTGCCGGTGTCGTGACGGCGGTGCTGGGCGCGCCGTTCCTGATCTACCTGGCGCAGAGGAAGGGGGGATAGGCGGTGCAACGAGCTATGTCCTTGCGCCGCTGGGCACTGGTCATGACCGTGCTGGCGGCTGCGAATCTCGCCGTGCTGCTGGCCGGCATTATGATCGGCGAATTCCCTGTTCCGATGTGGGAAGCCTTGAAATCGGTGGTGGGTCTCGGGGACCCGGCGTATCGCTTTGTCATCCATGAGCTGAGGGTACCGCGCGCGCTCGTCGCCTTCATGGTCGGCGCTGGACTGGCGCTCTCCGGCGCTATCCTTCAGGGACTCACCCGCAATCCGCTCGCTGCGCCCGGCGTGATCGGCATCAACGGCGGCGCCGCGGCGCTGGCGGTGACCGCGATCGTCGCGATTCCAACCTTTCCGGTGGCGGCACTGCCCTTCGCAGCCTTTGTCGGAGCGCTGGCGGCGGCGCTGCTCAGCTATGCGCTGGCCTGGCGGCGGGGCAGCTCCCCGATGCGGATGCTGCTCGTCGGCGTCGGCATTGCGGCATCCGCCAACGCATATATTACGTTCTGGGTAACGACGCGCGATATCAATTCGGTCAAGCAGGCGATGGTGTGGCTGATGGGCAGCACCTACGGCCGCACCTGGGACCATGTCTGGCCGCTCCTGCCCTGGCTGGCGATACTCGTACCGGCGGCGCTGATCATGGCGCGGCGGCTCGACGTGCTGAAGCTGGGCGACGAGCTGGCGATTGGCCTGGGCAGTGCAGTCGAGCGCACGCGCGCGCTGCTGCTGCTCATCTGCGTCTGTCTCGCCGGCGCCTCGGTCGCGATGGCCGGGACGATCGGTTTTATCGGGCTGATGGGACCGCACATCGCGCGGCAATTGGTCGGCTCGTCCAGTCTGCGTCTGCTGAGCGCATCCGCGCTGTGTGGCAGTCTGATCGTGATGGCGGCGGACTTGCTGGGACGGGCGCTCTGGCCGCCGCTCGAGATCCCGGCGGGCATCATCACGTCTGCGCTTGGCGCGCCGTATCTGATCTACCTGCTCTACCGCAACCGGCGGCCGGGCTGAGCATAGAAGGGGGGGAGAAGCAATGGCAACGAACAGCTTGACGACGGGTAGCACCATTGCACAGTTGATCAAGGCGCGGCGCACGGTTCGGCGATTCACCGACGATCCGGTCACCGTCGAGCAGTTGACGGAGCTGCTGGATGTCGCGGTATGGGCGCCCAATCACAACTTGCGCGAGCCGTGGCGCTTCATTGCGTATACGGGAGAGGGGCGGCGCGTGTTCACGGATGCGGTGTTCGACACGTATACGGCCGACGAACGTCAGAAGTATGGCGAGGCCAGACGCACTGAATTTCTGACTACGCCGCTGCATGTGATCGTTATCCTGCGCGAGGATCCGCGGCAGAAGCAGTGGGACGAGGACTTCGCCGCGGTCTGCTGCCTGCTGCAAAATCTGCAGCTCGTCGCCTGGGAGGAAGGGATCGGCATGGTCTGGAAGTCCAATCCGTACATGTACAACCCCAAGTTCCGCGAGGCGATCGGGGTGCAGCCCGGCGAAAAGATCGTCGCGGTGCTGCACATCGGCTACCCGCGCATCATCCCGAAGGCGGCGCCGCGCACGCCGGCGGCCGAAATGCTGACGGTGATCGATCGGTAAAAAAATAGGAAAAAGCTCTTGGAACCGCCACACGCGATTCTGAGAGCTTTTTTTCCTGATATGGGATTATCGGACAAAAATGTTCATGGTCTAAGGAGTGGGGATTGACTAAAATTGAAAATGAAAATCGTTATCAACTGAGGGAGAGGTGGATTCATGACTCGCGGCAAGAAAAAGCAACTGCACTTGAATCTGTTCCTGCGCAATACCGGACATCACGAAGCCTCGTGGCGGCATCCGCGGAGCCGGCCGGACGGTGTGATCGACGTGCGCTATTATCAACGGCTGGCCCAGACCGCCGAGCGCGGCAAGCTGGACTCGCTGTTCCTGGCGGACTCGTACGGACTGCCGCCGACGATGCAATTCCTGGTGCAGCAGGCGCTGGAGCCGTTCACGCTGCTGTCGGCGCTCGCGATGGTGACGAGCCGGATCGGACTGATCGGCACGGCCTCGACGACGTACAACGAGCCGTATCACGTGGCGCGCAAGTTCGTCTCGCTCGATCACATCAGCGGCGGCCGGGCAGGCTGGAATATCGTCACCTCGACCGGCAATGCGACGGCCTTCAACTTCGGCGCGGAGCCGTTGCCCGATCATACGGATCGCTATCGGCGGGCGGATGAATTCCTGGCGGTCGTGCAGGCGCTGTGGGACAGCTGGGAGGAGGACGCCATCGTCGGCGACAAGGCCAGCGGCCTGTACGTCGACCCGGCCAAATTGCACGAGATCAGCCACGCCGGCGAGCACTTCCATGTACGGGGCCCGCTCAATCTGCCGCGCGCGCCGCAAGGCCAGCCGGTGCTCGTGCAGGCGGGCGCCTCGGAGACCGGACGCGCCTTCGCCTCGCGGCATGCGGAGGCGATCTTCACGGCGCAGAATACGCTTGCGGACGGCCAGCGCTTCTACGCCGATGTGAAGGGACGCATGCGGAAGCTCGGGCGCGACCCGGAGGCCGCCAAGATCCTGCCCGGCTTGTGCCCGATCATCGGCGATACGCCCGCAGAGGCGCAGGACAAGGAGCGCGAGCTGAACGAGCTGACGCAGCCGGCCTACGGGGTGTACCGGCTCTCGAATCTGCTCAAGATGGACCTGGGCGGCTATCCGCTCGACGGACCGCTGCCGTACCAGGAGCTGGCGCACAATGCCGAGATCAATTCGCAGAAGGCGCGGCATCAGTTGTACCTCGACCTGGCTCGTCGTGAGAATCTGACAATTCGCGAGCTGATCCTGCGTACGGCGACCTCGCGCGGCCATTATTCCATCACCGGTACACCGGTGGAGATCGCCGACGAGATGGAGCGCTGGATGCGGGAGGGGGCGGCGGACGGCTTCAATCTGATGCCGCCGTGCTTCCCGACCGAGCTGGATGCCTTCGTGGACAAGGTCGTGCCGGAGCTGCAGAATCGGGACCTGTTCCGCACGGACTACGAAGGCGAGACGCTGCGCGAGCACTACGGGCTGGAGCGCCCAGCGCGGGCCGCCGCCGTCGCAGGCACGGGCGGTCGTGCGGCTGTATCGGCGCAGTAGCGCCGGAGGAGGGAATGCGATGGACGCGACGACGAAGGCAGCGGCAAAGGCGGCAAGAGCTGCAAAGGGTGCAAAGGGAGCAAACGTGGCGATATCTGTAAAATCGGCAAAGGCAGCGAAGGCGGGAGAGGTTGCAGCGGCGACAACGGCGACATCGACGAGAAAGGCGGACAAGACGTCGCCGGGCCCGATGGCCTCGAGGCAGACGAGGCAGATGCATCTGAACGTATTCCTGATGGGTGCGGGCCACCACGAAGCGGCGTGGCGGCTGCCCGGCAGCCGGCCGCTGGAGGTGACCAGAGCGAGCTATTATCTGGAGCTGCTGCGGACGGCCGAACGGGGCAAGCTGGATTCGCTGTTCCTGGCTGATTCGTACGCGCTGCCGCCGACGATCCAGTACAAGGTGCTGCAGAGCCTGGAGCCGTTCACGCTGCTCTCGGCGCTGGCGATGGGCACGAGCCGAATCGGACTGATCGGGACGGCCTCGACGACTTACAGCCATCCGTACCATGTGGCTCGCCAGTTCGCCTCGCTCGATCACATCAGCGAGGGGCGGGCGGCCTGGAATATCGTCACCTCGACGAATGATGCGACAGGCTACAACTTCACCGGCGAGCGGCTGCCGGAGCACGGCGAGCGCTACCGGCGCGCCGAGGAATTCGTAGAGGTCGTGCGGCGGCTGTGGGACAGCTGGGAGGACGAGGCGGTGCTGGCCGACCGAGAGCGCGGCATCTATGCCGATCCGGCGCGCATTCACCCGATCCATCACCGGGGCGAGAGCTTCGCGGTGCGCGGTCCGCTCAATCTGCCGCGCCCGCCGCAGGGCCAGCCGGTGCGGGTGCAGGCCGGCGCCTCCGAGGCGGGCAAGGCCTTCGCGGCCAGACTGGCGGAGGTCGTATTCACGGCGCAGAGCTCGCTCGCGGACGCCCAGGCATTCTACACGGATGTCAAGTCGCGGCTGGCGCAGGCGGGGCGGACGCAGGACGAGCTGAAGATCCTGCCCGGCTTTTGCCCGATCATCGGCGACACGGAGGCCGAGGCGAAGGAGCGCGAGCAGGAGCTGCATCGGCACATTCAACTGGACTACGGCGTGCAGCGACTGTCCAATCTGTTCCAGGCGGATATGTCGGTCTATCCGCTGGACGAGCCGGTGCCGGTCGACTGGCTGGCGGAGCGCGCGGAGGTCAACGGCCATCGCGGCCGCTATGCGCTCTACGTCGACCTGGCGCGGCGCGAGCGGCTGACGATGCGCGAGCTGATCCTGCGCACGGCGTCCTCGCGCGGCCACTTCGCGATGGCCGGCACGCCGGCGCAGATCGCCGACGAGATGGAGCGCTGGTGGCGGCAGGGCGGAGCGGACGGCTTCAATGTGATGCCGCCTTATCTGCCGGACGGGCTGAGCGACTTCGTGGACAAGGTCGTGCCGGAGCTGCAGAGCCGCGGCCTGTTCCGAAGCGACTACACCGGGACGACGCTGCGCGAGCATTACGGGCTCGCGCGTCCGCTCGCCGGCCGCGCCGGGGCGAGCGGCGTGGAAGGGCGGGGCGTTGCAGGAGCTGCAGGAGACGCAGGTGTCGCGGACGATGCGCAGGGCGCTGCTGTGACGGTCCGATCGATCGGACGAGGAGAGGGGGAGCCTGCAAGATGACGGGAAGCAAGCGGCAATTGCATCTGAACTTATTCCTGATGAATACGGGTCATCACGAGGCGTCGTGGCGGCATCCGGACACCGCGCCGCGCCGCGTCACGGAGCTGGACTATTACCGCGAGATCGCCGCGCTCGCCGAGCGCGGCAAGCTGGACTCGCTGTTCCTGGCCGACACGTACGTGCTGCCGGAGACGGCGCGGCACAAGGTGCTGCACGGGCTCGAGCCGTTCACGCTGCTGGCGGCGCTCGCGGCGGTCACGAGCCGGATCGGGCTGATCGGCACGGCCTCGACGACGTACAACGAGCCGTATCACATCGCCCGCAAGTTCGCCTCGCTCGACCACCTCAGCGGCGGGCGGAGCGGCTGGAATATCGTGACGACGGCGAGCGAGGGGGCGGCTTACAATTTCGGCGAGCGGCCGCTGCCGGAGCATGCGGAGCGCTACCGGAGGGCGGGCGAATTCGTCGAGGTCGTCAAGGCGCTGTGGCACAGCTGGGAACCGGACGCCCTGCTGGCGGACAAGGCGAGCGGCGTGTACGCCGAGCTGGAGCGGGTGCGGCCGATTGCCCACCGCGGCGACTATTTCGCCGTGCGCGGCCCGCTCAACGTGCCGCCGACGCCGCAGGGCGAGCCGGTGCTCGTGCAGGCGGGCTCCTCGGCAGACGGGCGGGCGTTCGCTGCCGGGGTGGCGGAGGCGGTGTTCACGGCGCAGAGCAGTCTGGAGCGGGCCCAGGCCTTCTACCGCGAGATGAAGGCGCGCGCGGTGCAGGCCGGCCGCTCTGCGGACGAGCTGCTGATCCTGCCGGGCCTGTATACGGTCGTCGGCGATACGGAGGCCGAGGCGCGGGAGCTGGCGCGCGAGCTCGACGAGCTGACGGTCCCGGCGTACGGGCTGCAGCGGCTCTCGACGCTGTTCAAGGTCGATCTGACCGGCTACGCCCTCGATGCGCCGGTGCCGCTGGAGCTGCTGCCGGAGCGCGAGGCGATCGTCGGCAACCGCGGCCGCTTCGAGCTGATCGAGGAGATGGTGCGGCGGGAGCGGCCGACGCTGCGCGAGCTGATCCGGCGCACGGCGGGCTCGCGCGGCCACGCGGCAGTCATCGGCACGCCGGCGCAGATCGCGGACACGATGATGCGCTGGTTCGAGGACGGGGCGGCGGACGGCTTCAATCTGATGCCCTCGCATCTGCCGGGCGGACTGCGCGACTTCGTAGACAAGGTCGTGCCCGAGCTGCAGAGCCGCGGCCTGTTCCGCGCGGAATATGAGGGCCGCACCTTGCGCGAGCATTATGGATTGCCGCCGGTGCACACGGTCCGCGCTCGCGTCGGCGCGGCGGAGGCTAGCCGATGAGCGGGACGGGCGCGAGCGCTCCGCGGACAGGGGCGCAGGCCGGAGCGGAAGTGCGGGCGGAAGCAAGGACGGAAGCCGGATTGCAGGCGGGGACGCAATCTTCGATGCAAGCCGAGGCGGGAGCAAGGACACAGGCGGGGAGGCAATTCGTAATGCAAGCAGGGGGGCGATCAGAGATGCCGGTGAGGTCGCAATCCGCGAAGCAGACCGGGGTGGAGGAGGCCGGGCTGCAGACCGGGGCAAATGCAGCCGGGACGCTGCTCCTCACGGCCGGGCTGGATACGACGGACTACGAGGGCTGCTTGCGCATGGCGCGTGCCGCCGACGAAGCCGGGCTGCATGGCTTGCTCGCACCGGAGATCGGGGCCGCGCCCGGCGTGTTCGAGCCGCTGGCGCTGCTCGGCGCGCTGGCGTCGGCGACGCGCCGCATCGGGCTGCTCGGCGAGGTGCACGCCGCCTATCACGAGCCGTATCACGTGGCGCGCAAGCTGGCGGCGCTCGATTACATCAGCGGCGGCCGCGCCGGCGCGCTGTTGATGGCGGGACCGTCCGCCTCGGCAGCCCGCTTCGGCCGCGAGGCGGAGCGCGGCGCCGACTGCGCGGCCGAATTCGCCGAGGCGCTCAAGGCGCTGTGGGACAGCTGGGAGGACGATGCGCTCGTCTATGACCAGCGCACGGGCGTGCGGATGCACCCGCACAAGGTGCGGGAAATCGACCACAACGGCCGTTACTATGCCGTGAAGGGACCGCTCAATATCGCCCGGCCACCGCAGGGCTATCCGCCGCTGCTCGCGTCGCTGGACGACGCGTACGGGCTGGAGCTGGCGGCGCGCGAGGCCGATGCGGCGCTGGTCTCCGCCGCGACGCGCGGCGCAGCGGCCCGGCAGCGTGGCCGGCTGCAGGCAGAGCTGCTGCGCGGCGGCCG
>NZ_JACXIZ010000067.1 GCF_014705605.1 Paenibacillus sabuli | reverse complement strand
GCTATGCCAATGGCGTGGAGAAGACCGACGCGGTGCCGATCCGGATCATCGGCCATGTGCTCGAGTCGGTGCAGGTGCACCGGCGGCAGTGATTCGATTGATACCTGCCAGTGCGGCCAGCGCGCATTTTGGCTTTGCGTTCCGCGGCGGTTTCAAGTATGATGTAGAGATTAGAGTCTGGCTCGTCAGAGTCGTTTACTTTACAATCAGAAGGAGCTTAAGCGATCATGAATGCCAAAGCAAGCGCGACCGGATGCCAGATCGTCGATTGCACGATCCGTGACGGCGGTCTAGTCAACAATTGGGATTTCAGTGTGGAGTTCGTGCAGGATTTGTACAGCTCGCTCAATGAAGCGGGCGTGGAGTATATGGAGATCGGCTACAAAAATTCGCCGAAGCTGCTCAAGGGGGCGGATTCCGCCGGCCCGTGGCGCTTCCTCGACGACGACTTCCTGCGCAAGGTGATCCCGCAAAAGCTGGATACGAAGCTGTCTGCGCTCGTGGACATCGGACGCGTCGACGAGAACGACATTCTGCCGCGCGAGGAGAGCCTGCTCGACCTGATCCGCGTCGCCTGCTACATCCAGGATGTAGACAAGGCGCTGGCGCTGGTGGAGCTGTTCCACGAGCGCGGCTACGAGACGACGCTGAATATTATGGCGCTCTCCAACGTCATGGAGCACCAACTGCTGGAGGCGTTCAAGGAAATCGCCAAGAGCAAGGTCGACACGGTGTACATCGTGGACTCGTACGGCAGCTTGACGCCCGCGGATTTCAGCTTGTTGATCGACAAGTTCCGCAAGTATCTGCCCAAAAAACGGCTCGGCGTGCACACGCACAACAACATGCAGCTCGCCTTCGCCAATACGCTGATCGCAGTGGACAAGGGCGTGGAGCTGCTCGACGCCTCAGTGTATGGCATGGGACGGGCGGCCGGCAATTGCCCGACGGAGCTGCTGCTCGCCAATCTCAAAAATCCGAAGTATAATGTTCGTCCGGCGCTGGACATGATCGACAAGCACATGATCCCGCTGCGCGAGAAAGAAGAGTGGGGCTACATCATCCCGTATATGGTGACCGGTATGCTGGACGAGCATCCGCGCTCGGCTATGGCGCTGCGCAGCACTGCGGACAAGGACAAGTCCGTCGACTTCTACGACAAGCTGACGACGCCGGAAGTGGCGCACGGCAACTAGCACCCGGGAGGGATGAGAGATGGATCAAGCCGAGGCAGCAAGAATCGTCGCACGTCTGAGCGAGCGTCCGCTGCAGGCGCTGGCGCCGCGCGTCGTCTGGGACGAGGTGCTGGAGCGCGACATCGCCGCCTTGAGTCCGGCCAGCGGCCGAGCGGCTGAGCTGGCGCTCAAGTCGGGACTGCACCTGTGGAACGACAGCCTGAACGCCTCCCACACGCTGTCGCAGGACATCGACGATGCGACCGGCAGCTATTGGCACGGCATCATGCATCGGATGGAAGGCGACTACAGCAACGCGAAGTATTGGTTCCGCCGGGCGGGGGCGCATCCGGCGATGCGCGAGCTGGGCGAACGGGCGGCAGCATTGCTCGCTTCGCGCCAGGCTGCGCTGGATATCGGCGCTCCGATCGGTACTGTGCTGAGCGCATTGCTGCAGACGCGCGTCTGGGATGCGGCGGGCTTTGTCGACGCTGTCTCCGCACAGATGCAGGGCAGCGGAGACGAGGTGTCTCGCGAGCTGCTGGAGCTGGTGCAGCGCGAGGAGATGCTGAATCTGATCGAATACTGCGCCGCTCAAGCTGATTTGTAGTCGATCGCGCTCGCGCGTGGCTTCCAAAGTGGTTTAGCAAACGAAGGCTTAAGCTACTCAGCACGTGAAAGGCTTTCAAGTTGCTCAGCATACTCAAGGCTTCAAGTCGACCAGCCTACGAAAGGCTCCCAAGTCGATTAGCACACGAAAGGGCTCTCAAGTCGCTTTTGCGTCTTCCAAGTCCTTCGCTTAGCGCTTACAACTGGTCTCCAACACGCCCAATTGCGCGTCGGAGGCTTTTTCTTTGTTGGGGGCACAACCCCGGGGGGAGGGCTTGCAATTGATGCTTAAACTTAAAACCCGGCCAACTCGCCGTCGCCGCGAATCGCAGCCGCCTGATGGGCAGGGTTCGGGTGCAGGTAGCCGATGCCTTCGTAGCGGCGGCCGCCAGCGGTAACCGCCTGCAACTCAATGCGGATATTTTCGCTCCTGCTGAAGCTCTCCAGCAGTTCGGTCTCCGCGATCCCGTTCACGTCAATGTACCACAGCCGCGAGCCCAACTCCGTTACGACGACAAGCTGCGCGGATGAGAAATGAAGCGTATAGTCTTGCTGTTGCTGCGCAATTAACAGCTCTGTCAGCTCGTATTGTTCCACAAGCACTGTCTCCTTTCATGGGGTAGTCATAAGCGAATCAAGCGCATTAACTTGGCAATAGTTGCTGCGAGGACGGATGCAGCAGCGCAGACTGACTTCCCCGCTACGCCTTGACAGTCTGGATGGATTGTTCTGAGGGTCTCTATCCATTGCCATGTCGGTCTATATGAATTGTAATGTTCGTTCTCCGATAATGCAACAAGATGCCCTCTGGAAGCGTCTGTAAATACGGGCGTACAAAAAGGGGGAGAACAGCATGTACAAAGAAAGCAGAGCGAATTGGATCGAGAAAAGCAGAGCCAAGCGGGTCGAGGAGAGTAGGGCTGGACGGACTACAAAAAACAGAACTGGATGGTTCGCCAAAGGTAAGGCTGCATGGCTTGCGGCAGCGCTGCTGCTGATGGTGGCCGTCGTGGCGGGCTGCTCCGGAGGGGAGGGTAACAACGCGCAGTCGACTGCCAGCGACTGGTCGGAGGGCAGCGCGAAAAGGGAGGAGACGAGCGAATCCAGTCGTAGCGAAGCAACGTTCGATCGGGCAGTGGAGCCGTATCCGGGCGGCGGACAACAGCAACAGGATCAGGCAGCAGGGCAATTGACAGCCGGGGAGTGGGCCGATACCGAGCGATGGGGCGAATTTCTTGTTCGGCTTAACGAGCGGGATGGTGCGCACGGTATGCAGACATGGGGGATTACGCCGCTGCGAAGACTCGCCGCTGTTGTGACGGCGGCGGGTGAGCCGGTTGCGGACGCAGCGCTTGTACTCAGAGCGGGCGATGAGGGCGAGACCGTCTGGGAGGGACGGACGGACAACCAAGGCCGTGCTTATGTATTTGCGGGGATCTTCGAACAGCAGCGTGGAAGCAACGCGGATGCGTATACGATAGAGGTGCGGATTGGCCAAGACACGGTAAAGCGCTATGCCAATGTCGCGCTGCCGGCACAGGAGCCGTTGCAGATCGAGTTGGACGAAGCTGCCGTTTATCCGGATCGTGCGGACATCATGCTGGTGGTGGATACGACCGGCTCGATGTCCGATGAGCTGGATTACCTGGGGGCCGAGCTGACGGATGTGGTACAGCGCGCGCAGGAGCGCACGGGACAGGAGCTGGAGCTGCGCCTGTCGGCGAATTTTTATCGGGATGAAGGAGACGAATACGTGGTGCGGTCGTACCCGTTCACCTCCAAGGTAAGCGAGACGGTGAAACAGATTCGGGAGCAGCGTGCGGAAGGCGGAGGCGATTATCCGGAGGCGGTAGACGAAGCGCTAAAGGATGCGTTGCATGCCCACGAGTGGAGCGAGGAGGCGAGGGCGCGCCTGCTTTTTTTGGTGCTTGATGCCCCCCCGCACGATGACGAGCGTACGAAGCAGCGCATACGCGAGCTGACTTCGGATGCGGCGGCCCTCGGCGTACGGATCATTCCCGTTGCTTCGAGCGGGGTGGACCGCGAGACGGAATATTTGATGCGCTTCTTCGCCGCTGCCACCGGGGGCAGCTATGTCTTTCTCACCGATCACAGCGGGATCGGCAATTCGCATCTTCAGCCCCAGGTCGACCAATACGAGGTGCGCCCGCTCAACGACCTGCTGGTAGAGCTGATTGTGCGCTACACCGAGCGTCCACAGCAGGGGTAGCGCTGCGGCAGCGCCGAACGCGGCGCTGCCGCCACGCCCGCTTGACTGACCGTAATTGCAGTTGCGGATTGCTCCAGTTTTAACTGCTCAAGTAGCAGGATATTGGAGATATTTGTCGAATTCTACTTGAAGATTAGGAGATTGGGGCTTGGAGCGCAATGCTCGAAGAGTTTGCAGTCTTCAATAGGGTTGGATGCGTTATGCACGGGCAGGAGGAAAGAATGCCGATTAATCAAGCGGAGAAACAAACGATCGTGACGGCCGCAATTGCAATTGCGGGATTCGCAGCGCTGCTCATGCTGCACAATTCGTTTTACACGGTGTTCCAGATCAAGACATACTTGCTCATGCATACCAGCCTGGAGTTTATCGGCTTTGCCGTTTGCTTCACCATCATGTTTCTCGGCGCCATTTACTTTCTGGATACGCTGACGGTACAGCGCTTGTGGGCTGCCGGACTGTTCATGGTCGTCGGCATGCTCGAGCTTGGGCACGCGCTTACCTTTGCGGGCATGCCGTTCTACGACACCGGCGGCGCCGCCGCGTTGTCCGAATTTGCGGGCATGCTGGCGCAGTTGTTGATTGCCGCCGGACTCGGGCTCGTTTTCTTGCTCAAAGAACGTCCGGTTGCGTCCGCTATGCGCTTTCCCGTCCTGCTGGGGGCACTGCTCGGGGCAACCGGACTGCTCGGACTACTGTACGCTGCCGCTTACCGATGGCAGCTGCCTATCTTGACCGCGGATGGCTACAACACGATACGCAGCGGGCTGCACGGTTTCATTATCGTGTGCTACGCGGTGGCGATTGCGGGCTTGCTGTTCCGCAATCGCGCGGAACGCCCGCCCTCGATGCTCATGATCGTGCGGGCGCTTCTGCTGTTGTTCTTTGCGAATCTGATTTTTTTGATTGCGGCCACGCCCTGGGATGCGGACATGCTCGCCGGGCATATCTATAAGCTGGCCGGCTATTTGTTCTTGATGCGCGGCATCTATCTGGTGACGATCGAGGTGCCCTACCGCAAGCAAAAGGCGGCCGAAGAGCGGGTCAATTATTTGGCGTATTACGACGAATTGACCGATCTGGCGAATCGGCGCCGACTGGTGGATCGGCTGGAGCAGGAGATTGCGCAAGCGCGTCCGACGGGTAAAAAAATGGCCGTCATTCACCTGGACGTCGACCGCTTCAAAATGATCAACGATTCGCTCGGCCACTCGTTCGGCGATCGCATGATCCAGGCTGTCGCGCAGCGGCTGAGCGGCGTCGTCCCTTACGCCGAGTGCGTATTCCGAATAGGCGGGGACGAATTCGTGATCGTGATCCCCTATCTGCGCGGCGCCGACGAAGCAAGGGAGCTGGCCCAGCGGCTACAGGAGCTCTTCGCCGCGCCGATCCAGATCGGCGATGCGGCGTACCACATCACGGTATCGATCGGGATCGCGATGTATCCGGTCCACGGCGACACGGCGGAGGTGCTGGTCAAAAACGCCGAAATTGCGATGTACAGCGCAAAAGCGGAGCGCAACGCGATCGAGCTTTATTCACCGGAAATGAACGAGCGGGCCATCGAACTTCTTCAACTGGAAAACGACCTGCGCCGCGCGCTCGAGCAGCAGCAGTTCCTGCTCGAATATCAGCCGCTGATCGATCTCGAAAGCGGCCGCGTCGCCGGCGTAGAGGCGCTGGTGCGGTGGCGGCATCCGGAACGCGGCCTCATCCCGCCCGGCGCGTTCATCCCGCTCTGCGAAGAGAACGGGCTGATCGTACCGCTCGGCGAATGGGTGCTGGCCGAGGCTTGTCGGCAGAATAAGCGCTGGCAGGAGGCGGGTCTGCCGCCGATCGTCGTCTCGGTTAATCTGTCGATGCGTCAGTTCAAGCAGCAGCGCTTGGTCGAAAGGGTGCGCGAGATCCTTGAGGAGAGCGGGCTTGAGCCGCGTTACTTGGAGCTGGAAGTGACGGAGAGCATGACCGCCGAGGTCGAATATGCGATCCAGACGCTGACGCAGCTCAAGGCGCTGGGCCTCAAGATCAGTGTCGACGACTTCGGCACCGGCTATAGCTCTTTGCTCTACCTGAAGCGATTCCCGATCGACAAGCTCAAGATCGACCGTTCGTTCGTCAGCGATCTGATCCATGACAGCAATGATGCCGCGATCGTGACGACGATTGCGACGATGGCCCGGCATCTCAAGCTGCGCGTGACGGCCGAAGGTGTGGAAACGATTGGTCAGCTTGAGTTTTTACGGGAGCAGCGCTGCGAGGAAGCGCAAGGCTACTATTTTGCCCGTCCGATCCCCTCGAACGAATTCGCCGACTGGTATCGCCGGTCCATCAGAATGTCGGGATAGAGCGGAGCACAGCACAAGGAGGCACACAGTGATGAAGCAATCGGAGCAGCGGGTGTTCGTCTATGGTTCGCTGCTGCCGGGGATGGCCAATCGGCATGTTGTGGTGCCGTATCTTGCGCGGGAGCAGCCAGGAACGGTGCGGGGACGCTTGGTTGATGCGGGCCCTTATCCTGCGCTGGTGCGGGCCTGCGAAGCAGGGAGTGCGCTTGCCGACTTGAACCAGGGGGATGTGACGGCAATGCACCAGCATCAAGCGGCGCATACGGCCGAGCGCCGGACGGACAAGCTGGGTAGCACAGCAAAGGCGGGCGGCAAGCCGCAGCGTACGCGCGAGGTGGAGGGCAGCTGGATCGACATTGCGAGTGCCGGCTTGCGCGTCCTTGACGAGCTGGAGGAGTTCTACGGGATCGAAGAGGAAGGGGATTACATGCGGATCTGGGTGCGGGACGCGTGCGAGACGAGCCTGTGCGGTTGGACGTATGTCTGGCCCTCCGCCCGCGGCTGTCCGTATATCGCAGGCGGCAGATGGCTCGAGCACCTGCAAGCACGGTAGACGGTGCTGTCTGCCAATTGCGTCATTTCGTCACGTGGCAACTGTTAATTTTGTACCAGGTTTTTTTCCAATTCTTTTTTACGATTCGTTCCTCGTAAATGCGGATTCTCTGATGGGTCTGCGCAAAAAATGGCGTTGGTCTCAACTGTAGCTTCAGCACATCTTCAAGGCCACAAGGTGCGGTCAGGATCAGTAATCCGCGTTCATCAAGCGCCAGACCCAAAGCGGTCGCAGTTTCCGGAAATTTAGAAATGGCATCGACCGAGGAGGAGTAGGGCGGGATGCCATTGACAACGTGCATGCGCGCCTGGTTTTTGACAGACCAGGGGATGTGGGGAAATCGCTGTTTCAACTGGTGCTCCAGCTTTTTTTCAACCGTTTCATCACGATGGCTCGGATCGAAATAAATCACGTCGACGTCAGGCAAGGCAGTCCGCTCTGCGAAGCCGTGAAGCGTATCCCATATTTTATAGCGCGCACAAAGCCTGCGCAAACCCACCAGTCAGGCAGCTTTAGCGTGCTTGCCGCCTCCAGGACCTCCATCATCCACGCGTCCTCTTTTACAAGTTGAATGACATCGTTTTTGGTTTTCATTTTCAGATGCACCGTTGTTCACCCTCGCTTTGCCCTTCACCATGACCGACGAACCTAACGGTTGCCACAGCGGCTAATGAGCCTAAAAAAACGCGATTGAAGACAAATAAGCGCTGTGGCAACCGCTAGACTAGAAATCACCTGAAATCCATCGAAATAAGCGCGCTGGCAACCGTTAGCTTCGCAGCGTCCGTCCGGCTGCATGATGCACTAACTGTCTTTGGTTATTTCGTGAAGGGACTATGCGCCGGCCTTTCTTCTAAGCGTCTCCTACAGGTCGCCCCAGTTCAGGTTGGACGATTTGCTGTAGTTGGTCACCTTTTGCTCGAAGAAGTCGGTCTTCATGCCGTTCATGTTGCTGAAGCTCTCGACCCATTTCATCGGGTGTTCGGTAATCTCCGGATACAGAATATCCAGGCCGATCTTTTTGAGCCGTTCGTTGGAGAGGAACTTGATGTAGCTGTCGATGATCTCGTTGGTCAAGCCGGCGATCTGATTATTCGTGATATATTGACCCCATTCGATCTCGTGCTCGACTGCGGTGCGCATCATCTGGCGCAGTTCCTCGATTAGCACGGGGGTGAACAGCTCCGGATTCTCCTTGCGCACCTCGCGGAAGATGCCCTGGAACAGCGCCAGATGCGTCAGCTCGTCGCGCTGGATGTATTTGATCTCGGAGACGGTGCCGAGCATCTTGCCCTGACGACCGAGCGCATAGAAGAAGCTGAACCCGCTGTAGAAGTAGATGCCCTCGAGAATATAGTTGGCCATGATCGTCTTGACGAGATTCTGCGCCGACGGCTCGGCGATGAAGTTCTCGTACAGGTCGGTGATGAACCGGTTGCGCTTGAGCAGGTTCTTGTCCTCGCGCCACAGGTTGTAGATCTGGTCGCGCACCTCGGCCGAGCATACGCTGTCGAGGATGTACGAATAGCTCTGGCTGTGCACCGCCTCCTGGAACGTGTGCACGGTCAGCGTCAGATTGACCTCGGGCGCGGTGATGAACTCGTTGATGTTCGGCAGGTTGGCGGTCTGCAGCGAGTCGAGGAAGATCAGGAAGCTGATGATCTTGTCGTAGCTGGCGCGCTCCGACAGCGACAGGTTGCGGTAGTCCTTGGCGTCCTGCGCCAGCGGAATCTCCTCGGGGATCCAGAAGTTGTTCATCATCGTGCGATACATCTTCGTGGCCCAGTCGTATTTGACGTTATTGAGCTCGATCAGGTTCGTCGTGTTGCCGCCGATCATGCGGCGTTTGCCCCAATCGCGCTCGCCCTCCTCGTTGAACAGCTTTTTCCGTTGCAGTTCCATATCGATAATTCCTCCTAAATGTATATATAGTGAACATCACGCCGCCGTTCACTTCGAAATGAAGCTCCGTCAAGCGGGCAAAAAGCGCCCCGGCAGGGCGCCTTTGAAAGAAATGTGGTGGCCATCGGCCAGGGCAGGGCAGTGCGCCGACTGCGCCCGCAGCTCGTCGCTCAGGCGCTGCAGCTATCGCAATCCTCGACCTCGAGGCTCTTGTTGCGGCAGTAGTAGACGGTCTTCAGCCCGTTCTCCCAAGCGGCCATGTACAGCTCCAGGAATTCCTTGGCGGTGTACTGCGGCGTGATGTACAGGTTGAACGACTGCGCCTGATCGATATGACGCTGGCGGCGGCCGGCGGCGCGGATGCTCCAGTGCTGGTCGATGTGGTGCGCTTCCTTGTAATACCAGAACGTCTCCTCGCTCAGGTTCGGCGCCGTCTGCGGAATGACCGCATTCTTCTTCTCCTCGATGAAGAACTTGTTGAAGATCGGATCGATGCCCGCCGTCGAACCGGCGATCAGCGACGTCGATGCGGTCGGTGCGATTGCGAACATCCAGGCGTTGCGCACGCCGTGCTCGGCGACCTGCTGCTTGAGCTCCAGCCACTGCGGGCTCTCGTAGCCGCGCTGCTCGAAGTAGGCGCCGGTCTGCCATTCGCTGCCTTCGTACGCATTGTAGGTGCCCTTCTCCTTGGCGATCTCCATCGAAGCCTTGACCGCGCAATAATTGATCCACTCGTACAGCTCGTCCGCCCGCTCCAGATGTTCTTCGCTCTCCCAGGCGATCTTGTTCAGCGCCAGCCACTGATGGTAGCCGCTCGTGCCGAGCCCGACGGCGCGGTACTTCTTGTTCGTAATCTCCGCCTGCGGGATCGGATACTGATTGAGATCGATGACGTTGTCCATCATCCGCATCTGGCAGGCGACGACCTCCTCGATCTCCTCCTTCGACCGGGTGCGGCCGAGATTGAGCGAGGACAGGTTGCAGACGACGTAGTCGCCGCTCTTGATCTGTGTCGTGATGATGCCGTCCTCGTGCGTCGTCGAGAGGTACTCGGTCGCGCTCATGTTCTGGCAGATCTCGGTGCACAGGTTGGAGCAATAGACGATGCCCTTGTGCTTGTTCGGATTGGCCCGATTGACCGTATCGCGGTAGAAGACGAACGGCGTGCCCGTCTCGAACGAGCTGGCGAGCACTTTTTTCATGATGTCAATCGCCTGTACTTCTTCCTTGGCCAGCATCGGATGGGCGATGCATTCCTCGTAGCGGCGCTCCCACTCCTCGCCCCAGCTGTCCTCGAGCGACCAGCCCATCAGGCTGCGCACCTCGTGCGGGTCGAACAGGTACCACGACTCGCGGGCTTGCACCTTGCGCATGAACAGGTCCGGGATGCAGACGCCGGGGAAGATGTCATGCGCCTTCATGCGGTCGTCGCCGTTGTTGGTCTTGAGGTTGAGGAAGTCGAAGATATCCTTGTGCCACACGTCGAGGTAGACGGCGACGGCGCCGGAGCGCACGCCGAGCTGGTCGACCGCAACAGCGGTATTATTGTAATTTTTGATCCACGGCACGACGCCGCCGGCGACGCCCTTGTACCCGCGGATATTGGAGCCGCGGCTGCGCACCTTGCCGACGTAGATGCCCATGCCGCCGCCGAACTTGGACACCTGGGCGAAGCTGGAGTCGACGTTGTAGATGCCCCACAGGTTGTCCGGGACGGTATCGATGAAGCAGCTGGAGAGCTGGTGGAACGGCTTGCGCGCATTGGCCAGCGTCGGCGTCGCGACCGTCATCTGCAGACGGCTCAGCACGTCGTAGAATTTGCGTGCCCAGGCGAGCTTGTCCGTTTCCTTCATCGCCAGGTGCATCGCCACGCCCATGAACATCTCCTGCGGCAGCTCCAGCACCTCGCCGCTGAAGCCGCGGATCACGTAGCGGTCCGCCAGTGTCTTGAGGCCGATATAATTGAACAGATAGTCGCGTTCGGGCACAATGTAATTGCCCAGCTCGGTGATTTCGTCCCGGGTGTAGTGCTCGAGTATGTATTTGCCGTAGAAGCCCTTGTCGGTCAGGTACGTAATGAGCGAGTAGAAGTCGCCGTAGCCGAAGTAGCCGTATTTGCGGTTGATTTGCGATTCCTTGTACAGGTCGTAGACGAGCAGCTTGGCGGCGACATACTGCCAGTTCGGCTCCTCGACGCTCGTTTTTTCGACCGCCACCTGAATCAGGGTACGCTGCACTTCCTTCGTCGTAATGTTGTTGCGGAAGTAGGGCAGCAGCGCGGTCTCCAGTTCGAGCGCATCGCAGCCTTCGAAGCCGTCGCAGGCAAAATCGATGACCTTCTTCAGCTTCGAGAAGATCAGCTCTTCCTTCTGACCATTGCGTTTGATAATATCCACGTCATTGTCACTCCTTGTAGAAACGGCATTATATTTGATTGAAGACACTATATATAGTTGACAATCAATAACGTTACTCCAATATATGGGGGGTGTCAAGCGATAGCTTTCGACAAAACCGGAGGCTTCTTCCAGCAAGAGTCCGGAGTCCTGGATGTTCATAAAATGTCCAAACCCGCAGTTGGAATTGGCCGTTGCGATCGGGTACACTGAAGCTGAAAGGACGTGAACGTGTGCGGAACAAGAAAAAGGACGAAAGGGGGCGGCTCCGGGCCGAGCCAAAACGAGCCGGGCGGACGAGGCCGAGGCGGCTGACGCGAGCGGCGCTCGACATGCCGGCGCTGGTCGCGGGCTTGCTCGTCGCGCTGCTGTGCGCGCTGTCGCCGCAGCCGGTGGAGGCTCATGCCGCCGCTATCGGGTATACGCCGGAGCCGGGCGCACAGCTCGATCGCAGTCCGGCGAGGATCGAGATTGCCTTCAACGAAGCGCTGGAGACGGGCATCGGAACGCTCGAGGTGCTGGACTCCGATTCGCGCCCGGTGACCCGCGAGGCTGTCGCCTTTTCGGAGGATCGCCGGACGATCGCGCTGGCGCTGCCGTCGTTGCCGGAGGGCGTCTATACGGTCGCGTATCGGGTCGTCTCGGCGGACGGCCATCCGGTCGCCTCGTCGTACGTGTTCGTCGTCGGCGACCCGCCGGAGCGCGTGGAGGCCTCGGACTTTGACCTGCACCGCCAGCTCGGCCACGAGGGACACGGCGCCGCGACGGCGCTGAGCGCAGGCGATTTTTTTCATTACGCGGTCCGCGCCGTCTATTATATCCTGCTGACGGCGAGCGTGGGGCTGATGCTGTGGCAGGCCCTGACGCCGTCCGGTAGCGGGTCGGCGCTGCTCGAGCGGACGGCCTGGACGGCGGTGCAGATCCTCCCGCTGGGGGTGCTGCTGCATGTGTTCGTCCAGGTCGACGAGCTGCTGCGCGGCGAGCCGCTGGCCGACTGGGCCAAGCTGTTCACGCAGACGACGATCGGGCTGCAGTGGACGGTGCTGCTCGCGTTCGCCTTCGCCGGCTTCGCGCTGGGCAAGGCGGACGGCCCGCTGCGCGCCGTATGGGCGCTCGCGCTGCTGGCGGCGGAGGGCTTCAGCGGACACGCGGCGGCCTATCGCCCGGCGTGGTATGCGCTGACGCTCGACATCGCGCATCTGATCGCGTCCGCGGTCTGGGCGGGCGGCCTGGTCTATCTGCTCGTGCTCTGGCGCGCCGAGCGGCCCGAGGCCGGCCGATTCGCGGCCCGCTTCATGGGCACCGCATGGCTGGCGCTGCTCCTATTGGCGCTGACGGGCGTCTTGCAGACGCTGTTGTTTTTGCCCGGTCTGGATTATCTATTGATTACGCCGTGGGGCGCGCTGCTGCTCATCAAGACGGGACTCGTCCTGCTCGCCGCCGCCGCCGGCGCGCTGCTGCGGCGCGGCGTGCGGCGAAGACGGTTGCCGTCCGGGCTGCTGCTCAAGGGCGATGCGACGCTGATGCTGCTCATCCTGATCGTCGTCGGCGTATTCACGTACGTCAGCCCGCTGCCGGCGAACGAACCGATCTCGCGCCATCAGATGGGACAGACGCTGCATACGACCCTGCAGGTGTCGCCGGGCTCGCCGGGCGACAATACGTTCGTCGTCAAGGTGTGGCTGCCCGAGGACAGCGGCGGCGCGAGCGCGGTGGAGCTGCTGCTCTATTCGGATCGGCGCGGCGAGCTCGGCCCGATCGAGGTGCCGCTGGAGCGCTTCGAAGGGGATGAGGCCGAGTCGTTCATCGGCTTCGCGCGCGAGGATTACCGGGCCGCAGGTCCGTACCTGCCGTTCCCCGGACAGTGGCGGGCCGAGCTGGTCGTGTACGGCGCGGACGGCACCAAGCAGATGCGCAGCGAGACGTTCCGCTTGTATTGATCGGTCAGCGCGGCGGTCCGGAACAAAGGTGGATTTTTGCTCGGCAATCGCCTATAATAGGGGAATGTGCAATATTTGATAGGTGCTGCGCATGTCCGGCATGCATCAAGCCGACAGGCGAAGTACCGCTTATTGCAAGGCATCATCTAACCTTTAATATGGAAATGCAAGGACGGAGAAGAGTAGGCAGTGCTTGCGCACAGGGAGAAGACACCGCAGATTGAGAGTGTCTTCGCGTCAATCAGGCTGCTGAAGTTCGCTCCCGAGCAGACTTCTGAACAGTCCCGGTACCCGGGGCGGTAGGAAGCATCCGGTTCCCGGTCCGTTATCCGGCAGAGGGATTGTCCGTGCCTTGCGGGCAGTCCGAAGCAGGGTGGTACCACGGTCCTTTCGTCCCTTCACGGGATGGGAGGACCGTTTTTGCGTCGTCTGCGGCGGACGGGGGCAGCGAATTTGAGAATGGATAAGGAGATGAACGATATGAAGGAACGGTTGGAGACACTCCGCGCAGAGGCGCTGCGGGAGCTGGAAGCCGCGGCGGATGCGGCGCAGCTGGACGAGCTGCGCGTGCGCATTCTGGGCAAAAAAGGCGCACTGACGGAAATTCTGCGCGGCATGGGCGCGCTCAGCGCAGAGGAACGTCCGGTGATCGGACAAGTGGCCAACGAGGTGCGCGGCGCTATCGAGACGGTCATTGAAGAGAAGCGGCTCGCCTTCCAGCAGGCCGAGACGGCGAGGCGGCTGCAGGCCGAGACGATCGACGTCACGCTGCCGGGCATCGCGCCTGCGGGCGGTGCAATTCATCCGCTGACGAAGGTGGTCGAGGAGATCGAGGATGTGTTCGTCGGCATGGGCTATACCGTGGCCGAGGGCCCCGAGGTGGAGACGGATTACTACAACTTCGAGGCGCTCAATCTGCCCAAGCACCACCCGGCGCGCGATATGCAGGATTCGTTCTACATCACGGACGAGATTCTGATGCGGACGCAGACGTCGCCGGTCCAGATTCGCACGATGAAGGCGATGAACGGGCAGACGCCGGTGAAGATTATTTGCCCGGGCAAGGTGTACCGCCGCGACGACGATGATGCGACGCATTCGTTCCAGTTCAATCAGATCGAGGGACTGGTCATCGACAAGAACATCCGGATGAGCGATCTCAAGGGTACGCTGCTGCAATTCGTGCGCCAGATCTTCGGTCCGCAGACGCAGATTCGGCTGCGCCCGAGCTTCTTCCCGTTCACCGAGCCGAGCGCCGAGGTCGATGTGACCTGCGTGCAGTGCGGCGGCAGCGGCTGCCGGATGTGCAAGCAGAGCGGCTGGCTGGAGATCCTCGGCTGCGGTATGGTGCATCCGCGCGTGCTGGAGATGGGCGGGTACGACCCGCGCGAGGTCAGCGGCTTTGCCTTCGGCATGGGCGTCGAGCGCATCGCGTTGCTCAAGTACGGCATTGACGATATCCGTCATTTCTACACCAACGATCTGCGCTTCCTCGGGCAGTTCGCGCGAATCTAGCGTGAGGATCATCACGGGAAGGAAGGGAACGAAGCAATGAATGTATCGTATCAATGGCTGAAGGAATATATCGCGCTGGACGGGCTGAGCCCGGAGGAGCTGGCGGAGAAGCTGACCCGCGGCGGCATCGAGGTAGACGGAGCACAGCCCCGCGGCGGTGCGCTGGAGCTGGTCACCGTCGGATTCGTCAAGGCGAAGCGCAAGCACCCCGATGCGGACAAGCTGAACGTCTGCACCGTCGATGTCGGCGGACCGGAAGAGCTGCAGATCGTCTGCGGCGCGCCGAATGTCGACGCCGGTCAGCTCGTGCCGGTCGCGCAGGTCGGCGCCAAGCTGCCGGGCGGCCTCAAGATCAAGCGCGCCAAGCTGCGCGGCGTCGAGTCGCTGGGCATGATCTGCTCGGCCAAGGAGCTGGGCATCAACGACAAGCTGCTGCCCAAGGAGCAGCAGGAGGGCATCCTCGTCTTGCCGGAAGGCAGCGAGATCGGATCGCCGATCGCCGAGCTGCTCGGTCTCGATGATGTCGTACTGGAGCTCGATCTCACGCCCAATCGCTCCGACTGCCTGAGTCTGCTCGGCGTCGCCTACGAGCTGGGCGCGCTCACCGGCCATCCGGTCCGCCTGCCCGAGACGGCGGTGCACGCCGCCTCGGAGCAGGCGTCGGAGCGTGTGGCGGTGGGCATCGCGGCCCAGGAGGCTTGTCCGCACTACGCGGCCCGCTATATCAAGGGCGTGCGGGTCGCCCCTTCCCCGCAATGGCTGCAGAATCGGCTCATCGCCGCGGGGGTGCGGCCGATTAACAATATCGTCGATATTACGAACTATGTGCTGCTGGAATATGGCCAGCCGCTGCACGCCTTCGACGCGGATACGGTCAAGGGCGGCCGCCTCGACGTGCGGTACGCGCAGCCAGGCGAGCGCTTGACGACGCTGGACGGGCAGGCGCGCAAGCTGGAGGCGCACATGCTGGTCGTCGCCGACGGCGAGCGCCCGGTTGCGCTGGCCGGGGTGATGGGCGGCGCAGACACGGAGGTGACCGGGGGCACGGTCAACATCGTGCTCGAGTCGGCTTGCTTCGACGGTGCGGTCGTGCGGCGCACCTCGCGCGAGCTCGGCCTGCGCTCCGAATCGAGCGTGCGCTTCGAGAAGCAGGTCGATCCGGCTCGCGTCATCCCTGCGCTCGATCGCGCTGCCTCCCTCATGGCGGAGCTGGCCGGCGGACTCGTAGCGGACGGTATCGTCCAGGCGGGAGAGCCGTGCATCGAGCCCGTGACGGTACAGGCGAGTCTGGCGCGCATCAATGGTCTGCTGGGCACGACGCTCTCCAACCTGGAGGTCAAGACGATCCTCGGTCGTCTGGACTTCCGCTATACGCTGTTGGAAGGAGATATCTATGAGGTGCAGGTGCCGAGCCGCCGCGGCGACATCGCGCTGGATGTCGACGTGATCGAGGAGATCGCGCGCCTGCACGGCTACGACAATATACCGACGACGCCGATCGAGGGAGCCACGACGCCGGGCGGGCTGTCCGTCGCGCAGCGCATCCGCCGCGCGTTGCGGCAGCGAATGACGGGGGCCGGCTTGCATGAGGCAATTACGTATTCCTTCACTTCCCCGGCCCGCACGGCGCTCCTGCCGGAGCTGGCGGGCGACGCAACGCCGGTGCGGCTGGCGATGCCGATGAGCGAGGAGCGCAGCGTGCTGCGCACCGGGCTCGTGCCCGGACTGCTGGAGCTGGCGGTCTACAATCGCAATCGCAGCGCGGAGCGGGTGGCGGTGTTCGAGATCGGCAGCGTCTATCTGACCGACGAAGCGACGCTCACCCGGCAGCCGCAGGAGAAGCCCCGTCTGGCGGGGCTGTTGACGGGGGCGCGTCCGGCCGCGTGGAACGCGAAGCCTGCGGCGCCTGACTTTTACACGGCCAAGGGGCTCGTGGATGCGGCGCTGGAACTGCTCGGACTGGCGGACAAGGCGGTCTACGAGCCGGCAGCGCCGCAGCATATGCATCCCGGCCGGACGGCGGCGGTGCTGCTGGAGACCGAGCGCGGACGCGAGCGCGTCGGCTATGTCGGACAGTTGCATCCGGACGAGCAGCGGACGCATGATCTCGAGGACACCTACGTGTTCGAGCTGGAGCTGGAGCCGCTCTGCGACGCGGCCGACTTCGGCATCGTCTACCGGCAGCTGCCGCGCTACCCTTCGAGCCGCCGCGATCTGGCGGTCGTCGTCGACAGCGGCGTGGCCGCCGGCAGCCTGAAGGCGAGCATCGCCGCTACGGCCGGCGCATGGCTGGAGTCGGTAGAGGTGTTCGACGTGTATACCGGGGAGCGGCTCGGAGCGGGCAAGAAGAGCGTCGCGCTGGCGCTCGTCTACCGCCATCCCGAACGCACGCTGACCGACGAGGAGATCGCCGAGCTCCAGGAGCGCGTGGTCGGAGAGCTCGCACATTCTTTTGACGCGCATTTGCGCGCATAGGCAGGAGATCGCATGAGCCGCATCGAATTAGTTCCTAGTGAACGCCGATGCGGCTTTTTGGCATGCGAGAGGCATGCCGGTTGCACGAAGCGCGCCAGAAGATGGCGTCAGACGTTTCGCCTTGAAAGCCAAGAACGCATAAGCGGCATGAAGCAGCCCGGGTACGGGCTTCGGGGAGGTAGCGAAAAATGACGAATCAACGGGAACGCGTTACGGTTGATATATATGGACATCAGTACAAGCTGGCCGGCTACGCCAGTCCGGATCACATGACCAGGGTGGCGGCTCTGGTCGACGAAAATATGGCCAAGCTGGCGAAGGGGTACCCGCGCCTGGATATGCCGCGCATTGCGGTGCTGGCGGCAGTACATATGGCCGATGACGCCTTCCGCATGCGGGAGGATATCGCGCGCCTCGAGGAAGAAGCGGCGCATGTGCAGCGTCTGCTCGGCGAGCTGGAGGCGTCGCAGACGGCGGCCGCGACGCTCCAGGAGGAGCTGACGGAGCGGCAGGAGCAGGCGGCGCGTACGCAGGCCCAATTGGGCGAGACGCATCGCGAGGAGCTGAAGGCGCTCGAGGAGCGCTTGCGGACGCAGCTGCAAGAAGCGTCGCAGACGCATGCGGCGAAGCAGCAGGAGCTGGAGACGGAGCTCCTGCTGCAGCTGGAGCAGGAGGAGCAGGGCCGGCTGGCGAGCGAGCGTGAGCTGGAGCGGCAGCGCGAGCAATGGGAGCGGCAGCTGAAGGAGTCTCAGGCGGCCGCGGAAGAAGCGCATGCGGAATTGCAGGCGCGTCACGGCAGCGAGCTGGAGCAGGCGCTCGCGCAGGCGAGGACGGAGCGCGAGGAGCTGGAGCGTCGGCTGGAGGAGGCGGCATCGGGCGCCGAAGCGGCCCGGGCGGAGCAGGAGGCGCGGTATCGCAGCGAGCTGGCGCAGGAGGCCAAGCGGCTCGAGGAGCAGCGCAGCCGCTCCGCCAAGGAGCTGGAGGAGCGACTGCGCGTCCAGCAGTTGGAGGCACTGCAAGCGCAGGAGGCGAAGCAGCAGGAGCTGGAGACGGAGCTGCTGCAGCAGCTAGAGGAGGAAGAGCAGCAGCGCCGGGCCGGCGAGCGTCGTCTGGAAGAAGCGAACGCGCAGTGGCAGCGGCGGTTGGATGAGGCGCAGACAGCTGCCGCCGAGGCCCAAGCAGCTGCCGCGGAGGCGCAGGCGGAGCAGGAGGCGCGATACGGCGGTGAGCTGGAGGCGGCCGAGCAGCGGCTGGAGGAGCAGCGCGCAGCGGCCGAACGCCGGCTGCAGGAGGCGCGCGCCGAGCTCGACGAGGCCCGCCGCGCGGCTGCGGAGGCCGAGGCGCAGGTCGGCCAGCTGCGTCGCGAGCTCGAGGAAGCGGAGCAGGCGCGTCAGGCGGAGCGGCAGGAGCTGGAGCAGGAGCTGCTTCAGCAGCTGGAGCAGGAGGAGCAGCGCCAGCGCGCCGCAGAGCAGCGGCTGGAGGAGCAGCGGCAGCAGAGCGAGCGCCGACTGCAGGAGGCGCTGGCCGCGGCTGAGGCTCGCGAGGCCGAGGTGTCCGCGCGCCACGCCGAGGAATTGGAGGCTGCTGCGCAACGTGCGGCCGAGCAAGCCGCGGAGTGGGAGCAGCGCTTGCAGGCGCGGCGTCAAGCGTCGGAGCAAGAGCTGAACGAGCAGCAGGAGCAGTGGAACCGTCATCTTGAGGAGGCCCAGCGTGCCCAGGCCAAGTGGGAGACGCAGGCATCGCAGCTGCGGCGCGAGCTCGAGGAGGCGGAGCGGGCACGGGCGGCGGAGCGGCAGGAGCTGGAGCAGGCGCTCTTGCAGCAGTTCGAGCAGGAGGAGCAGAGCCAGCGCGCCGCCGAGCAGCGCCTGGAGGAGCAACGACAGCAGAGCGAGCATCGGCTGCAGGAGGCGCAGGCCGAGGCGGAGGCCGCACAGGCTGCAGCCGCCGCGCGCCACGCCGAGGAGCTCGAAGCGGCCGCGCAGCGAGCGGTGGAGCAAGGCGCGGAGTGGGAGCGAAGCCGGCAGGAGGCAGAGGCGGAGGTCGAGGCCGCACTGGCTGAGTCCGCTGCGGCGCTGGCCGAACAGGCGGAGCGGCACGCGGCTGAGCAACGCGCGGCCGCCGCGCAAGCGGAGGAGCAGCGTGCCGAGTGGGAGCGGCGGCTCGGTGCGCAGCGCCGAGAGGCGGAACAGCGCTTGCAGGCGCAGCAGCGCGAAGCCCGGCAGCAGCTGGAAGAGGCGCGTCACGCGCGAGACGAGCTCGCGGCAGAGGCGGCGCGTCTGCAAGCGCTGCTCGAGGAGCAAGGCCGGGCGCAGGACGCGAAGCGGCAGGAGCTGGAGCACGAGCTGATGCAGCTCCTCGAGCAGGAGGAGCTGCAGCGGCGCGCGGCCGAGACGCGTCTCGGCGAGGCACGCGCGCAGCTGGAGCGGCAGCTGGCCGAGGCCAGCGCCGCGAGCGAGCAGGCACGGCGGGAGCTGGAGACGCGTTATAGCAGCGAGCTGAAGGAGGCGGAGGAGCGCTACTTGCGCGAGCAGCAGCAATGGGAGCAGCGCAGCGACGAGGCGATGTACCGCCAGCTCGAAGCGGAGGAGCGCGAGGAGCAGCTGCAGGCCAGATTGCAGGACGTCGAGCGCGAGCTCGAGCAGCAGCAAGCGCGCTACCGCGAAGCGGAGCAGCGGGTGAGCCGGCTGCAGGAAGGTGAGCGTGCGCGAACCGGCAGACTCGATGAGCTGGATCGTCAGCTCGACGGTCTGCAAGCCGAGCTGGAAGCGGCGACGAAACGGCACGAGGAGAGCGAGACCCAGCTCGGCCATGTGCGCGAGCTGCTCTCGGAGCAGCGTCGCCTCGTGGAGGCGGGCAGCGTGCGCGAACGTCAGCTGAAGGAGACGCTGCAATTCCACGAGCGCCGCGTCGCGGAGGCGGAGCGCGTCGCCGAGCAGCTGCGCAGCGAGACGGGCGAGCGCGAGCGCGTGGACGCGATGCTGCGCGAGGAGCTGGCAGAGCTGCATCAGAGGAGTGAGCGGACGAGCGAGGATCATGCTCGTCAGCTGACCGAGCTGGAGCAGGCGCGCGACAATGAGCGCGAGGCGGTCCGCACGGCAGCCGAGCTCAAAAAAACGCATGATCGGCTGCGCGAGGATTACACGAGGCTCCAGACGGAATACGCCAAGCTGCAGACGGAGTACAACGAATGGATCGAATTGATCGAGCAGGGATAGATGAAGTCAAAGTTACCACAGCAATTCACACCAAACAGGCCAACCGCAGCTAGCATAGCTGCAGTTGGCCTGATCTGCACATACGGCAGCACGAGCGGCTGCGGTGGTGTGCTAGTCGCGGCTGCGTCCGGCTTCGTACGGGCTGCTGATCGGGATAAACAGATCGATCAGCCCGACGACCAGCGCGGCCAGAATGGCCCCGAGCCAGCTCGCTTCGACGCCGCCGACAATGAATTGGGCCAGCCAGATCACGAGCGCGCTCGCCAGAAAGCCGACAATTCCCCTGCCGAACGGGGTCACGCGCTTGCCGAATATGCCTTCGATGATCCAGCCGAGCAGGGCGATGACCAGCGCCAGCAGCAGCGCGCTCCAGAAGCCGCCTACGCTGAAGCCGGGCACGATCCAGCCGACGATCATCAGTACGATCGCGGCCACGATGAAGCGGACGACATGTCCGAGAAATCGCATACGTTTGTTCCTCCTTTAGCCATAATAATGGAGTTGCCATTTCTAGCTTCTCCGAAACGGCGCCGTTCAATGCGCGGACGCAGCTCACTGGCGGTGCACCACGCGGGCAACGTCGGTCGCAGCGCGTTCCCCGGAGCGGCAATGGCGCGCGCCCGGCCAGTCGTAGCGTCGGATGCGCGCATCGGCTATAATAAGGAGCGAGAGGAGTTGGGCTCACAGTGGAAGCCAAAATTTTAGCCACGTTGGAATACGCAAAAATTTTACATAAACTTGGCCAGCACACGGCGACCTCGCTCGGAACCGAGGTCGCCGAGGCGCTGACGCCGCTGACGGACCTGGACGACGTGCAGCGGGCGCTGCAAGCGACCGACGAGGCCTATAAGGCGGATCGGCTCAAAGGCGCGCCGCCGTTCGGCGGCATTCGCAACATCCGCAGCGCGCTGCAGCGCTCCCGCATCGGCAGCACGCTCAGCCCCGCCGAGCTGCTCGATGTGGCGACGACGATTCGCGGCTCGCGCCGCGTCAAGCGGCATGTGCTGCAATTGCACGACGACGATCCGATCCCGATGCTGGCGCAGCAAGCGGAGCTGCTGACGGATGTGCGTCCGCTGGAGGAGGAGATCGTCCGCTGTATCGACGATCAGGCGGAGGTCATGGACAGCGCCAGCTCGGAGCTGGCCTCGATCCGCCGCGAGCTCCGCTCCGGCGAGAGCCGCATCCGCGAGCGTCTGGAGCAGATGATCCGCTCTTCCTCGGTGCAGAAGATGCTGCAGGAGACGCTGGTGACGCTGCGCAACGATCGCTACGTGCTGCCGGTCAAGCAGGAGTACCGGTCGCACTTCGGCGGACTGGTGCACGATCAGTCGGGATCGGGCGCGACCCTGTTCATCGAGCCGGAGGCCATTGTGACGATGAACAACCGGCTGCGCGAGCTGCGGCTGGCAGAGGCGCGCGAGATCGAGAAGATCCTGCAGCAGCTGACCGCCGCGGTGGCGGGATGGATCACCGAGCTCGACGGCGATCTCGATCTGCTCGGCCAGCTTGATTTTGCCTTCGCCAAAGCCCGGCTGGCGCACGAGATGCGGGCCGCGCTGCCGCGCATGAACGATCGCGGCTATCTCCAGCTCAAGCGCGGTCGTCATCCGCTCATCGCCCCCGGCTCCGTCGTGCCGCTCGATGTCGAGCTGGGCAATAATTATTCGGGCATCATCGTCACCGGGCCGAATACAGGGGGCAAGACCGTCTCGCTCAAGACGATCGGCCTGCTCAGTCTGATGGCGATGTCCGGCCTGTTCGTCCCGGCCGAGGACGGCAGCGAGCTCTGCGTATTCGACGCTATCTATGCCGACATCGGCGACGAGCAGAGCATCGAGCAGAGCCTGAGCACCTTCTCCAGCCACCTGACCAACATCATCCGCATCCTTGGCGCGATGACGCCGAAGAGCCTCGTGCTGCTCGACGAGCTCGGCGCGGGCACCGATCCGGCGGAGGGCTCGGCGCTGGCGATCGCCATCCTGGAGCATATGCACACGACCGGCTGCCGGATCGTGGCGACGACGCATTACAGCGAGCTCAAGGCGTATGCCTACAATCGCAAGGGTGTGATCAATGCGAGCATGGAATTCGATGTCCAGACGCTCAGCCCGACGTATCGGCTGCTGGTCGGCGTGCCCGGACGGAGCAATGCCTTCGCCATCGCCGAGCGGCTCGGACTCGCCGGGGCGATCATCGAGCATGCCAGGGGCCAGGTCAGCGAGGAGGACCAGCGTGTCGAGGGCATGATCGCCTCGCTGGAGGAGAACCGGCGCACGGCAGAGACCGAGCGCCAGTCGGCGGAGGAGCTGCGGCGCGAGCTGGAGCAGCAGCGCGCCCGTCAGACCGAGCAGCTGCGGCGCTTCGAGGAGCAGAAGGACAAGCTGCTCGGCAAGGCCGAGGCCGAGGCGCGCGAGCTGGTGGCCAAGGCGCGGCAGGAGGCGGAGTCGGTGATGGGCGAGCTCCGCAGACTCGCGCGGGAGGAAGGCGCCGCGGTCAAGGAGCACAAGCTCATCGAAGCACGGCGCAAGCTTGACGAAGCCGCGCCGCAGCCGCGCAAGCCCTCGCGCCCGGCCGCGGGCGCCCGGGAATCGGGCAAGATCGGAGCGGGCGACGAGGTGCGCGTCCTTAGTCTCGGCCAAAAAGGCTATGTGGTCGAGCTCGGCAATAGCGAGGCGCTCGTCCAGCTCGGCATCATGAAGATGAAGGTGGCGCTCGGCGACCTGGAGCTGGTCAAGGAGGCGCCGGCCAAGCCCGCGCAGCCGAAAGGCGGCGCTACAGTCAAGCGCACGCGGGACGACCAGGTGCGTACGGAGCTGGATCTGCGCGGGACCAATCTGGAGGAAGCGATCCTGGAGGTCGACCGCTTTATCGACGAGGCGTTTCTCGGCAACATCGGCCAGGTGCACATCATTCATGGCAAAGGAACGGGCACGCTGCGCATCGGCATTACGAATCATCTGCGCAAGCACAAGCTGGTCAAGAGCTACCGGCTCGGCGGCTTCGGCGAAGGCGGCAACGGCGTGACGGTGGCGGAGCTGTCGTGATGGGCGATTGGAGAGGGGGCGCACACGGATGATGACGGAAGTGGATACGCTGCTGGACAACCGTTACTTTTCAACGCTGGCCTTCGTTTCCGTCACGGTGCTGGCGTTGCTGGTCTGCCTGTTCTGCTTTGAACTGGTGACGCGCTACAAGTGCTGGGACGAGATCAAGCGAGGCAATGTTGCGGTTGCTATGGCAACCGGGGGGAAGATTTTCGGCATCTGCAATGTGTTTCGTTTTTCCATTGCCAGCCACGATTCGATTTATCAGAGCTTGCTCTGGGGCGGGTTCGGATTTTTGATTTTAATGGCCGCCTACTTTTTGTTCGAGTTTTTGACGCCGGTGTTTCGGATCGACGAAGAGATTCGCAACGACAACCGCGCGGTCGGCTTCGTGGCCATGACGATCTCCATCGCGCTGTCGTATGTCATCGGCGCGACCATTCATTAACCGGAGGCGAAGAAGCAGGAATGAAATATTTATGGGGAACGCTGTTTTTGCTGGCGGTGTTGTTTATCGTCATCGGCATTGTGTATCTCATGTGAAAGGAGCGTGAAGACGCGTGGCAGAAGAAAAAACGGTCTGTCCGTGGTGCGACACGGAAATCATCTGGGACGAAGAAATCGGACCGGAAGATTATTGCCCGCATTGTGAAAATGAACTGAAGGGCTATCGCTCGCTCAGTCTGGATATGGAGGAATCGGAAGATTCCGAAGGCAAAGCCTCCGTCGAGGAATACCAAGAAGACCAGGAAGACCTGCTGTATCCCATCTCGGATCTTGCGGAGGGCCCGGAGGACGAGGGCTTTCGCCATACGAACCGCCGCGGCCTTGTCCAGGAGGAGGCCGTCTCGCGCTTGCTGGAGCCGCAGGAGGAAATGCCGGAATGTCCGTCCTGTCGCGAGCTGATGCTGGAAACGGGGAGACAGCTACACGGCCCCGGTACCGGCTACGTGCCGCGCGAGATTGGCGAGGGATCGTCGATGCCGGCCGAATTTACGGTGGTGTGGTACGTTTGTCCGGCCTGCTTTGACTTGCAGCAGCGCATGACTCTGAAGGATCGGATCAAGCTGCTGGGCAAGCTGAGCGAGGGCGATGCGGAGCAAAACTGAAGTCGCGGGCATGCCGGCTCGCCGTTTTGGGAAGGTTAGCTAGAGGATACTTCCCAAGGCTGGAGGAGAGGCGGCTTGCAGCAAGGCAAAACAACGATTCAAACCAGACTGTATGAAGCGATTCGGGGAGATCGGTCCGCCGAAGGCCAGGCGATTCAAGAGTCGGAGCGCGGCGGAAGCCGCAAAAAAGGAGCGCTCGATCGCCAGGCGGCGCTGCTGCTGGCGGTGCAAGGGCTCTATGTGGTGGCCAACGCCTTGTCGGGAACTTTTCTCCCCGTTTATTTGTGGAAGGTGAGTCAGTCGTTTTTGGTGATCGGCTGGTTTACCTTTGCGCAATATGCGCTGGGCGGCTTGACCTTTCTGGCGTCGGGCAAATGGGTAAAAGCGTACAATAAAATGAATTGCCTCAGGCTGGGGGTCGTGCTCAACGGAGTGTTCTACAGCGCCGTGCTGCTGCTCGGCGCGTCGGCCCGGCCCTTTGCGGTGCCCTTGGGGATGCTGAGCGGCATCGCCTCGGGCTTTTTTTGGCTTGCGTACAATATCGTCTACTTCGAGATCACCGAGCCCGACAACCGTGATCGGTTCAACGGCTGGGCCGGGCTGCTGGGGTCCGGGGCCGGCATTGTCGCCCCTTTTATTTCGGGCCTCTTGATTACGTCGTTTGCCGGGAATCGAGGGTATCGGGTCATTTTTACGATTTCGCTGATTCTGTTCGGCGCGGGCGCGCTCGTCAGCTTTTTTTTGCACAAGCGCAAAGCGAGCGGGCAATATGACTGGCTGCTCGGGTGGCGCGCGCTGCGCGACCGCGAGCAGCCCTGGCGCCGCGTCGCGGGCGCTTTGACGGCGCAGGGCATTCGCGAAGGCGTCTTTTTGTTCGTGATCGGCCTGATGGTCTATCTGGTCACCCGCGACGAGCGCCAGCTCGGCAATTTCTCGCTATGGACCTCGTTGGTGGGGCTGCTTTCGTTCTGGCTGGCCGGCGCCCGGCTCAAGCCTAGCTGGCGCAGCGGAGCCATGCTGCTCGGCGCCGGAATGGCGACGCTCGCCGTCTTGCTTCTGCTGCCGGGCGTGGGGTACTCGTCCTTATTGCTGTTTGGCTTGGCGACAGCCTTGTTCCTGCCGCTCTACACGATTCCGATGACGTCCTCGGTGTTCGACCTGATCGGCGCGTCCGCGCAGAATGCGAGCCGCCGCGAGGAGTACATCGTGCTGCGAGAGATGGGACTGGTGCTCGGCCGACTCATCGGGCTGGCCGTCTATCTCGTCGTCGTCGCGCGCACGCAGAGCCTGCCGGCGCTGACCTGGCTGCTGCTGGGGGTCGGGGCCGCGCCGCTGGTCGGGTGGTGGCTGATGCGCAGGCAGCTGCGGGCCGCGCCGTCGCCTGGACGCGGATAGATCGTGTCAGCCCGCGACGCGATTGCCTTGACGCTCGGCGCGCCGCCAGCGCTGCAGCTCGCGCAGCAGGAAGGCGCGTCGCTGCTCGATATAAGTGCGGATGCGGCGCGGCTCCTCCGCGAACACCGCATAGCTCCACTTGCGCGTGGCATCGCGGGCAATGGCATGGGCGATCGCGGCATGACGCTCGGCAATGACCGGCCCCAGCGCGGCCGCTGTGAATTCGGTCTCCAGCAGCTCCTCCATTAATCGCCGATACTGGACGCGATATTCGGCGAATGCGAACAGCCGCCGCGTCAATGCGTTATAACCGCGCAGCCGCACCAGCTCGCCGCTGCAGGGCATGCCGTAGCAGTCCCTGCCCCAGGTGCCCTCGTAATCCCACGGCATCACCCGCAGGCGGTCGTCGGATTGGCGCGTATAGAGCGCATAATTTTGTTCGAAGCCGTCGTAGTTCCCGGTAAGGACCGCGCCGGCCAGCCATTTCAGGTAGGCTTCAATATCCACGGTGTCCTGCAGATGCCGCTTCAACGGGTCGCCGCGTCGATCATGCAGCTTGCGTATGAAGCCGCGCAGCTGTGCGGCGGCGGCGGGATCGCCTAGCACAAATTCATAGCCCTCTGTGAGCGAGCGCTTGCGCTTGCCCGTACCCGGCTCGCGCAGGCCAAAGCCGGCCCGATCGTTGACGGCGTAGATCAGCGTCTTCACGTCGATGCCTCGCTGCGCAAAAAAACGCGCGTCGACCGCTTCAATCTCCAGGTACAAGCCAATCGGGTGGCCATTCCAGTACGCGTCGCAATGCAGGGTACGCGGCGACGGCAGGCCGATCCGTGAAAAAAAGTGAAAGGACAGCGCATTGCGCAGCATCGACGGGTCGTCGTACTCGGCATTCCAATGCAGAACCGTCCCGTCCTGGAGCAGCAATTCGTATGATTTTTTGGGATATAGCCGTGTATGTCCGCCCCGATGACGCAATCTGGCGGTCACCGGCCGGCCGTCCAGCTCCAGCACAACCGGCACGTGCCGCTTGCTCCAGACGCTGCTGCCTCCAAGCTCCTGCAGGGGAGCGGGGGCGATATGAATCGATCGAACCGGCAGCGCTGACGGTGTTGCCATGATGCAGCCCACCTTCCGAGCAAAGATGAAAGCCCAAGGCTCAGCCTCAGGCTTTCTGCAGTGTATTCATGCTCGGCGGGATCGGTCACCGGCCTACTCGTAAATGTCGCGCAAATACCAGTGCGGCGGCCATTCGGATTGGGCGCCGCCGGCGGACTGCTGGTTCATCCCCGGACTGGCGCCGCCGGCGAATCCGGGCACGCCGGATGTCCGCTGCCCGGTCGTCCGTCCCGCACCCGTCGTCCGTCCCGCGCCGGGACTCTGTGCGCCGCCGGAAGGACCTGCGAATGCGGGATGTCCGTGCAACGGATGGCCGTGCGTATGCTGACCATGCGTAGGTTGCCCCTGCGTGCGATGGCCCTGTGTGCGACGCCCCGGCGTATGCCAGCCCGGGTGGTGGCCAGGCCCCCACCAACCGGTCTGTCCGGGCATCGCGCCTTGGGTTCGCTGTGTGCCTGGAGTCCGCTTCACCGGCTTTTCCAGCTTTGTCCGACGTTTGGCCGGTCGAGCCATTTTCTTCACCATCAATTCCTCCTCTGATCACCTGCATTTATACAAGCTATGCCGGCGCCATACTTTCGGGCACGACATTCACCTGGACCGGGCAAAAAACGGGCGTTTCCCCGAATGTTACATATCTGCAAGGCACGGCGGTCATACTATAGCCGGATTCGCTCTAAAAAAGGAGGACAGCACATGATGCAGCCCGTAACCGGAAAAGAACTGGAATATGTCGTGGATTCGATGTCCAATGAGGATCTGCTGATGAAGCAGTGCGCCGTAGCCGCCGTCTCGGCCACCAATCCTGCGCTGCGCGCGATGTGTGCGAGCATGCAGCAGGTGCACGAGCAGCACTACCAGGCGCTGGTCAGCAAGCTCGAGCAGCATCAGCAGATGGCGCCGACCCAGCCCCAACACTAATCCGGAGGAGGAAGGAAACCATGCAACAGGCACAAATTCAATCGATGCTGCCCGAGGCGGATCTGGCGTATACCGTGCTCGCCGATCTGAAACGGGTCGTACGCGAATACGCGACCGCGGCAACGGAGGCCAATTGCCCCGAAATCCGGCAGATGTTCACCGATCTGCTGAACAGCTCGCTGCGGATGCAAGGCGATCTGTATCAGCTGATGCAGCAAAACAACATGTACAGTAGCCCTTCGCCGGCGCTGCGCCAGGAGCTGGAAAAGCAGCTGGACCAGAACCGTCAGACGCTGCAGCAGACGAAGCAGCTCATTCAGCAAATGATGAGTGCTGCGCCGCAAGCGATGCAGCATATGCCGATGGGCAGCATGCAATCCGGGCAAACGCATCCGCAGCAGCATCAGCAAAACCAACAGCACCAGCAGCAAGGTCACTTTTACAATTAAGCCCGAGTGCGCAACAAGAAACGGCCGGCTTGTCCCTTGACGGGGCAGGGCGGCCGTTTGTGCAACGCAGCTTGCTCCGGCGCCAGAAGGCGGCCAAAGCTTCTGAACCGGCGCGACGCGGCATACCTATAAGCGAGAAGCGCGGTATAGGAGCCGCAAGGGGGAATTGCCCGAATGACGACGGAAACGACGAGCATGTATTGGCGACAGGCTAGCCTGTATGGCCTGCTGGCTCAGCATTATACGGATCACCGCGATTCTGACAGGGCCCGGCATTACGCCGAATTGCACCGTCATGCCCTGGCGCAACTGGCCGCGTCGGTGGAGCGGCAGGAGGAAGCGAGCGCGACGCGCGCGGCCCCGGTCCATCGACCGGCGGAGGAGTATCCGGGCATCGGCAACCCGTATGCGGCCGCCTCGTCGCATGCGGCGCGGGCCATGGCCCGCGGCGGGCCATGGCCCGC
>NZ_JACXIZ010000066.1 GCF_014705605.1 Paenibacillus sabuli | reverse complement strand
CTCCGCCGCCGCCGCCGCCGCCACTTCGGCCGCGGCGGAGCTGCGGAGCCTGTCGCCCGCCGCCTGGCGGTGCTCGGCGCGCAGCCAGCTCAGTACGGCCCGCGCCACCTCGGCACCGTCTCGGATCGCGTTGTCCCAGAGCATCCAGACGCTGTCGTCATGATAGGCGGTATCGTCAACCGGATCGATCCAGGGGCGTCTGGCGATGTTCAGAAAGTCCAGCTCCGGCAGTTGCTTCTTATATACGAACGGCTCGATCCGGCCCAGCGTCAGCAGACGGCGCAGCCCGGTCGGATCGTGGAAGAGACGCTGTGCGCGCAGCATGTCGGTACGGGCCCGCTCCCAATCCTCACGCTCGATCAGAGGCGCAAGCGCCGGGTAATGGCAGGCGGTCGTTTGCTCGAAGGCATCGACAATCGCTTCCGGCAATCCGCTCCTGGTGTCGAGTTCGCGCCAGACCGGCGTGCGCCACGTATCGAGCTGCAGCAACTCGCGCACGAGCAGCGTGTCGAGCATGATTTCGAAGCGTTGATGATCCCACTTGCCGAAGCCGGCACGACTATGTACGTACGGGTGCAGATTGCGGTCGAGTACATGATGCAGCGCGAAGCCCAGCGCATAGAGCGGAGCCGGATCCGGATCGGGACCGGTCATGGCGCGGCCGCTGACGATATCGAGCATGTCCATCAGCACTTTGCCGCAATGCGTCCGATGCATGCCTGCGCCGAGCGCATTCATGGCCCGGCTTTTTCTCCAGGGAACGAACTGATGATAGAAGAGAAAGTCTGGCCCTTGGCAGCCCCAATGAAACAGCTTTCGGTGCTCCGGTCGTTCGATCAGCGAATGCTCGTCCAAAGCTTCGAGTACTTGACCTCCAAATATGAGGTGAGCCCATACATTCGGCATGAAACGCGCGCTCCTTTACTGGTCGAATAGTCCCAAGTGATAAAAATATAGTATACTTGTCCTACGATTTTAAGTATAATAATTTTACGTATGGAGATGGGGCTCTCGTTGCAGCGTTACGAATCATGTCGAAAAGGGGCGTTACTCTTATGAAAGCAGAATACATCAATCCGTTTCTCGAATCGGCGCGAATCGTGATTGAACAAGTGGTCATGATTCGCCCGGCGACCGGACAACTTGGCGTGAAGGATATTGCGATTGCCGGAGATTATATCTGGATTCAGATCGGGATGTCCGGACAAATGAACGGAGATATCATTTTTGCTTTGCGTGAAGAGGTTGCGCTCAAGATCATCTCTGCGATGATGGGTGGGTTTGCCATTACCGAAATCGACGAGATTGGCAGCAGCGCCATTTCCGAGCTGGGCAATATGATCAGCGGCAATGCGAGCACAATGCTTTACAATCAAGGCGTCAAGGTGGACATCACGCCGCCGCTTGTGCTTCGTTCGGTCGAGTCCGCAGGCAAAAAGGCATTGACCATCCCGCTCATCATGGACGGGATCGGCGAGCTGGATATTCAAGTCTTGATTGCATAGTACCATGGATCGCTCCCGCTCGGGGAGCTTTTTTTTTGAAAATAATAGAAAATTTATAAGGATGTTTATCCATTTTTTACTTTCTCATAACGTATCAAAATCGGTACATTGTTATAAAATGTGGCGGTTTGTCTTGACCTGCGCGCGCCTGCCGGGTACACTCGGACCAGCTTAACGAAGAAATCGAGGTTGGCGCGCGATGAAATGGTTACGAATTCTGAACCACCGGAAGTATCTGCAGCGCATGTTTTTTTATGTCAATCTGTCGATGGCGGGGCTGCTGATTATTACGGCGCTCTCCATCTATTTTTATTCTCAGCAGACGATTTTGCAGACGCAGAAGGAAGCCAATCAAAAAGTGCTGCTGCAGATCAAGCACAATCTGACCTACATTAACGATATCGTACGCAATATCGGACTCATGGCGAGTATCGATCCGGGCGTCATCTATTTAATGAACGCCGTGGAGCCGGAGCCGGTCATGAAATTCCAAACGCTGCGGAAGCTGGATATGATGACCGATTCCACGACCTTTATCGATTCGATCCTGATCTTGAACGGGACAACCCGCTCGTATTACAGCGGCGGATCGGGGATGTGGACGCGGCAGCACTGGGAGGGGCTTCAGGCGCGGCTGACCGGACTGCTGGAAGCGGGCGATTCCGAGGCGGTTGCCCGGCTCGTGCCGCTCAAGCTGGAGGAAGCCGGCCCCAATGTCGATCTGTTTTCCTTTATCCTGACCGAGAACTATCCCGAGAGCGGGACGCTGCCCAACTCGATCATTGTCAATATTCGCCCGCAGTGGATTTTCGAGAACATTAGCGGATTGGATAACCTGTCGGACGGCGACAGCGGCATGATCCTGGTGGATCAGCACGGTCAGATGCTGCAGTCCGGCGCTGACGCCACCGAGGCCGAGCTGGAGACAAGACGACAGGTCGTATCGGCTGTGCATGCCGGGTCGGACCGCGACGAGGCATTTTCGGTGCAGCGCGTTGACGGTCGCGCCTACGTGATCTCGGAGATGAATGTCGGGGTCAGCCAGTGGAAGGTCATGAACATTTTGCCCTATACCCAGGTGCTGGGCCGCGCCGAGACGCTGCGCAACATCACGCTTGCGCTGACGGTCGTGTTTTTGGCGGCGAGTCTGCTGCTGTCGGCGTTCGTGACCAATCGGCTGTATCGTCCGGTCGGCAAGCTGCTGGAGCTCTTCCGAGGCGATGGAACCGGGCCCGTCGAAGCGGCGCCGTACGGCTCCAGGGACGAGATGAGCTATATTTCCCACGCTGTGCGCACGACGCTCGCTCGGCTGCGGGAGGCCGATCGGGACGAAGGTCGCAATCGGCAGATCATGAGCGACTATTATCTGCGGCGATGGGTGACGGACAGCCGCTCCATGACCGACGAGGAGCTGGATCACTGCGCGGAGGCCAGTCCGGAGCTGCTCGGCGATCTGCGCGAGCAGACATGGCAGCTGGCGGTGGTCGGAATGGATGCGACGTCCGACGGGGCCGGAGCGGCCAATGCGGTCAATGCAAGCAGTGCGACGAGTGCGGTCGGTGCAACCCGAGCGGTTGCTCCGCTTGCGCAGGAGAAGCTTTACCGATTCGCAGCCTGCAACATTATGGAAGAGACGATCGCGCGCCGCTATCCGAACCGCGTCGTCGATATGAACAACGGCTACATCGTGGTGCTGATCCGCGTCCGGCCGGAGAAGGCGGAGCTCGAGGTGCTGCACGAGCTGCTGGCGGATGCGCTCGGCACGTACAAGCGTTATTACGGTCAACGCACCTTCACGGCTGCGGTCAGCGACACAGTTGCCCGCTGTCGTGAGGTCACGGCGCTGTACGAGCAGACCGTGCAGCAGTTCATGTACCGCGTCGCCTTTCCTCCAGGCGCGGTCATTACGCCGGCTGACGTGCGATCCAATATGGCGCGCGTCGACTTCACGCTTCCGTCGGAGCTCGAGCGCCGGCTGGCAGAGGGCATCCGGACCCGGGACGAAGGCGCGATTCGCTCGGCGCTGGAGCGCGTCTTCGAGCAGGTGGCGTCGCTGCATTACGACTACATGCCCTATGCCGTCATGCAGCTTGTACTGCTGGTCAAGCAGGTGCTGCGCGAGCCGGTATTTGCGCCATATGTCAATGCAGTGGAGCTGCAGCGCCTCAACCATCACGTCATTCGGGCCGAATCGCTGGCGAGCATGCGGGAGCTGCTGGAGCAGGTGCTGCTGCAGCTTTGCCGGACCGAGCCCTCCGAGCCCAAGGAGGACCGCAACACGATCATCGTCGACACGATCAAGGAATTCATCGAGACCAATTACGCCGACGTCAATCTGAGCCTGCAATCGATTGCGGCTTATCTGAAGATGTCCTCCGCGTACGTCGGCCGAATCTTCAAGCAATACGAGCAATGCTCCGTCGGGGACTATCTGAACGGCTACCGGCTCGACCGTGCGTGCGAGCTGCTGGCGGACAGCAGCTACAATGTCAAGGAAATTGCGAATTACCTCGGCTTCAGCAATGCCAGCTACTTCATCACCCTTTTTAAGAAACGGAACGGCGTGACGCCGAAGGAATACCGGATGAACGCCACACTCGGCAAGCCATGAGCTTGCCGTTTTGTCTTTTTTTTAAACCATTCTCAAATTTTGAAATGTGAAACGGGACGATTCACGGATATTGGCATTTCGCTCGCCGCCCTGCTGCGCCACAATGAAGGCGCAAGATGGCGGCGGGAGCGAACAGCGTCAAGCAAAGGCCGAATTCCTGCCGCCGCAACTCCAAAACGAAAGGGTGAAGGCTGTGAAAGCAAGGAAATTCGTAGCCGCCTGGCTGGTCGTGCTCCTGCTCGCGGCGAGCATGCCCCAGGCCATCGCAGAGGCAGAGGAGGCGGAGAATCGTTTTTTTGTAGCTCTGAATGGAAGCGATTCCAACACGGGCGCCGAAGGGGCGCCGTTCCGCACGCTCGAGCGGGCGCGGGATGCGATCCGGGAATTGAAGACGACGGAAGGGCTGCCGGACGGGGGCGTAACGGTGTATGTGCGCGAGGGCGTCTACCCGCGCCAGCAAGCCTTCGAGCTGACGGAGGCGGACTCCGGCGAGGCGAATGCGCCGATCGTCTACCGCGCCTATCCCGGCGAGACGGTGCGGCTGAGCGGCGGCCTCGAGCTGGACCGGACCGGCTTCGAGCCGGTGACTGATCCGGCGGTGCTGGCGCGCATCGTCGAGCGCGCCGTGCACGGGCGCGTGCTGCAACTCGATCTGGCGGCGGCGGGCATCACCGATTACGGCGAACTGAGCCGTCACGGCTATTGGAAGGCCAATGACGTCAGCGAGGTGCCGCCGATGGAGCTGTATATCGGCGGCCAGGGCATGACGCTCGCCCGCTGGCCCAACGAAGGCACAGTGCAGATGGACGAGATTCTTGACCCCGGGCCGACGGTCAAGGACCCGGATCTCCAGCAGCGCGGCGGCACGTTCTCCTACGCTTACGACCGGCCGCAATTCTGGACGGAGGCGGAGGACATCTGGCTGGACGGCATCTTCGGCTACAGCTGGGAGTGGTCGTACAACAAGGTGGCGGCAATCGATACCGCGAGCAAAACAATTACGCTGCAATACGGCGAAATGTCCGGCATTTTCAAAAATTGGTACCCGGATTTTCATTTTGCCGAAAATTTGCTGGAGGAGCTGGACGCGCCGGGCGAGTACTACATCGATCGGACGCAAGGCATGCTCTACCTGATGCCGACCGCCGCGTTCCTGGAGGATCAGGCCGAGGCCACCGTGACGATGCTCAGGGAGCCGATGCTCCGCACGCTGGGCGCCTCGCATATCCGCTTCGATTCGCTCGTGCTCGAATACGGCCGCGACACGGCGGCGGTCATCCTCGGCGGCAGCGACGTCATCATCGCCAATAGCGAGATTCAGAACTTCGCCAACGGCGGCGTGCTGATCAACTCGCCGGGCCGCTATGAGTACGACGGCGTCGCCAATCCGCGGGACGGCCGCGATCACGCGGTCCTCTCCTCCCATATCCGGCATATCGGCGGCACGGCCGTCACGCTGGGCGGCGGGGACAAGGATACGCTCGAGCCGGGCAACAACCGGGTGGAGAATTCGCATATCCACGACTTCGCCTATTATCACAAGGCGTACAACCCCGGCGTGCTGTTCTCCGGTGTCGGCAACATGGCCAGCGGCAACGAGATTCACGACGCCCCGCACCCGGGCATCATCATTTACGGCAACGACCATCGCATCGAATACAACAATATCTACGACATCTGCAAGCAATTCCAGGACCTGGGCGCGATCTATATGAACGCGGGCATGGTGCCGCAGGAGCGCGGCAATGTCGTCTACCGCAACTTCTTCCATCATATCGGGGAGAATCTGGCCGGCGTCGAGGGCGTCTACCCCGACAATCTGACGATGGGGCTGACGATCGAGGAGAACATCTTCTATCAGATGGGCAACAGCGCCGTCAAGAGCAACAATGCCTCGCATATTCGCACGGTCAACAACATGTTCATCGACACCTACATCCCGTATGACAATCACGAGATGTTCATGGGCGACGCGCCCGGCAACAAGGTCGACAGCGACTACATGCCGGCCTGGGAGGCGCTGTTCGAAGCGAACGACGACTTCGTCGGCACGCCGTATGCGCAGAAGTATCCGGAGCTATTGACATTCTTCGACGAGAATCATTACTACCCGGAGACGAATACGTTCGCCCGCAATGTCACGTACAACAGCGCGCGCACGCGCTCGGCGGATACGAACGAACACGGCGCGCGCGACGTGCACGATCTGCTGAATTACATGGACAATTGGGTGGCGGATACCGATCCCGGCTTCGTCGATCTGGCGGGCGGCGACTTCCGGCTGGCTGCGGGCGCCGAGGTGCTGGACCGGATCCCGGGCTTCCAGCCGATCCCGTTCGAGCAGATCGGCACGCAGGGCCAGGTCGGCCTGCCGCACGGGCCGGCGACGATCGAAGTGGAGGCGGTGCACTTCCCGTACGACGATCTGACGGTCGAGCTCGGACAGACCGCGGCGCTGTACGCCGAGGCGGTGCCGTGGCTGGCCACCGAGCCGGGACTGAGCTACACGAGCAGCGATCCGGCTGTCGCGAGCGTGGATGCGGATGGCCGCGTGACCGGTCTGGCGCCGGGCACGGTCGTCGTCACGGCGGCCTCGATCGCTGATCCGGCGCTGACCGATACGCTCACGGTGACGATCAGCGAGGGCGCGGGCATCCTGCATCAGACCGACTTCGAGGCGGGCGGCAACGGCTGGATCGTCGATCCCAATCACAGCCTCGTCGAAGACGGTGCGGGCAACACCTGGTATCGTATCGTCAATGGAGCGAATGCGCAGCATCCGCGCGCCTTCGCCGATTACAGCCTGACGTTCCGGCTCAAGACGCCTTCCTCGATACCTGAGGGCGCAGTCCTGATCCTCTATGACCGCAATGGCGCGAATGGCAGCGGCTATGTGCGGTATCGCCATTCGGCGGAAGGCTCGACCTGGGTGCTCTTCGGGCCGCAGTGGCAGACACTGGCCGAGACGCCCGCCGCGGACCTGGAGCCGGATACGGTGTACGACCTCCGCATGATTGCCGAAGGGGCGTCGGTACGCGTCTACGTGAACGACGAGCTCGTGCTGGAGGGGACCAATCCGGGCCACAGTCCGTCCGGCAAGGTCGGCTTCTATGTCGAGGGCTGGAGCCATCTCGACTTGGACGACGTGACCTTCGCATTGCCGCGCATCGCGATCGCCGACATTCGGCTGAGCCCGGAGACGCTGACGCTGGACACCGGAGAGAGCCGCCGCCTGGAGGCGCAGCTCACCCCGCCTGCTGCTGCGAGCAGCGGACTCGTCTGGAGCTCGGATGCGCCCGCCATCGCGAGCGTAGCTGCGGATGGCACGGTGCGGGCGCTCGCGGCCGGGACGGCCGTGATCCGCGCGGCCTCGCGCGACAATCCGGATATTCGCGCCTCGGCGACGGTGACGGTGCGCGGGCCGCAGTATCCGGTCATCCGGCTGGACGATCATCTGCAGGATGCGGCGCAATGGACGGTGTCGGACGCGGTCTATGCGGACGGCGAGACGGTGAAGATCTATGGCGACGGCGTCTACGGCTACAGCGGCGAGACGTTCGGGAGCGGATTGCTGCGCTTCGAGGCGAGCTTCGAGGAGATGGACGACGGCTGGTACGGCTTCGCGCTGCGCTCCGATCGCGTGGACGACCCGACCTGGGTAGGCGCCAATAAGGGCTATCTGATCGTCATCAAGGCCGATCAGATCGAGTTCCAGAGCTGGAAGCCGGGGCAGACGATGATGGAGATCATTCCGAATACGGCGATCCGCCCAGGGGAGACGCATCTGCTCGAGATCGGCGCGGTCGATGTCGAGAGCGGCACGCGCTTCATCCTCAATGTCGACGGACAGCCGGTGTGGAACCGGCTCGATGCGGACCCGGACAATCCGATCGCCGCCGCAGGCTATCTGAATGTGTACAATTACGCCGGAGCGGACAATGCGATCACGCTGCGTCCGTCGCGCGCGCTGCAGGGCATCGCCCTCGATGCGCCTGCGTATACGCTGGCGCCGGGCGCGGCGCGAGCGACGGTGACGGAGGCGGTCTATAGCGACGGCACGCGTGAGCAGCTGACGGGAGGCGTCGTCTATGCGATCGCCGATCCGGCGGTGGCCACGGTCGCAGCAGATGGCATGCTGGGCGCGGTCGCGACTGGCGAGACTGTACTGACGGCCGATTATGCAGGTTATACGACGCAGGCGAGTGTGCAGGTGACAGGTGACGGTACCGGCGAAGGCGAGGGAGAGGGTCCGGGGACGGACCCGGACGACGGCTCGGGCGGCGACCCTGACCCGGACCCTGACCCGGGGGAAGGCACGGACGGCGATCCGGATGACGATGCGGGCGGCGATCCCGAGCCCGGTCCTGATCCGGGCGACGGCTCCGGCGGCGACCCGGACGACGGCTCGGGCGGCAGCCCCGGCTCCGGCTCGGATGCGGACACCGCCGCTGGCAGCGGCTCCGAATCCGACGCGAGCCGCAACCGCGGACTTGTCCTGCTGGGCGAGCGCGAGCTGGAGGCTGTCGACAGCAGCGCTGCGCTGACGATTCGGTTGACGGACGGCCAGCGTGGCGTGCGGCTCCCGGCACCGCTGCTGAAGACGCTAGAGCGGCAGCTTGTGCTGCAGTCGGGGGCACTGACGCTGACCTTCGATTCGGCGACGCTGCAGGCTGCGATCGCCGGGGCAGGCGAAGGGGACGAACTGATGATCCTGGCGACGCCGCTGGCAGAGAAGCTGCCGATTGCGCAGCAGTCGGCCGATGGAACAGCCGCACGATTCGCACAGATTGGCGGCAGCGGTGCCGGTCCGGGTGCGGAGGCGGACAGCGAGCCAGATGAAGGGGCGAGCAGCGGGGCGGATGCGACGACGGGCAGCGGACCGGATAAGCAGGCCGGTACGGACACGCCGGCAGGCAGCGGACCTGGAACGCAGGGCGGCACGTACACGTTGCTCGGCGCGCCATACAAGCTGGAGCTGCGCTTGCGCAGCGGCGACGTGGAGCAGCCGTATACCGGCCGATTTGTCCATCCGGTCCGGGTCGTCTTCACGCTCGATCCAGACGGTCCGCCGGCTGCGCTGGACGGACTGGCTGAGCTGGCTGAGCTGGCCGGTATTTATACCCGCTCTGCCGACGGCGCGTGGGGATACGTCGGGGGTATGCTCGAGCATGGCAGCAGCGGGGCGGATGCTGGCGGCAGCGTCATTGCGACGGAGCTGACGCATTTCAGCGTCTACGCGCCGCTGGCCTACACCGCTCGCTTCACGGACCTCGGGCCCGAGCACTGGGCCTATGACGCGGTTCGGTACGCGGCCGCGCGTCATTTGGCCGAGGGCCGCGCAGACGGGCGCTTCGATCCGGCCGCGCCGATGACGCGCGCCGAATTCGCGGCGCTGCTCGTGCGGCTGCTCCGGCTGGAGGCTGCGCCTGGAGCGGCGGTTTTCGCGGATGTGCCGCAGGCATCCTGGTACGCGGATGCGGTGGCGGCGGCGCATGCGGCCGGACTGGTGCGCGGACGCGATGCGGAGCGCTTCGCGCCGGATGCGCCGGTGACGCGGCAAGAGCTCGCGGCCATGCTGCAGCGGGCGGCACAGCTGGCGTCACAGCGGGCACCGCAGCCGGCGTCCGGCGCGGACGGCAGCGTGTCTGAACAGGCGCGTGACATAGCGAGCTCGGAGGACTGGACGAGCGACACAGCGGACGCGTCTGAATGGGCGCGCGATCTGGAGCTTGCAGCTCATTGGGCGATCGATTCGATCGAAGACGCGCTGCGCGCCGGCTGGATGCGCGGCTACCCGGACGGCCGCTTCGGACCGATGCAGCCGACGACGCGCGCCGAAGCGCTGCAGACGCTGTATCGCTTTATGGTTCGCAGCTAGCGAGCAATGACGCAGAAGCTAGCAAGCAATGGCGCAGAAGCTAGCTAGTAATGGAGCAACTGATTGTCATCGCATACCGGTGAGGTGCGTGTGCATGGAAGGGCATAGGCCAGCAATCCAGCAGTCTAGTCTGGCGGTGAACAGTGCTCCAAGTCGACGTCGGCGCTCTAACGGTCGGTACTCCGAGTCGTCGCGCATCGGTGCAGTACTCCAAGTCGACGTCGGCGCTCTAACGGTCGTCAGCGACGCTTAGCGTGTCGAATCGCACATTTTGAAATTGTAACGGTCATCACAGACGCTTAGCGCCCCAATTCGGTGGAATCTCACTGTAATAGTGCTTCTAAGCGTCGCCCATGACCGTTACAGTTAGCGGCATGCGCCTAGCAAGCTCTAAGCGCCTCCTGTGTCCGTTAGCGTTTTCGGCGACAGCGTTTCGCTTTACACATTGCGCGCCTTCCACGTGGCACACGTATTGAACCAGCCGTCATGCCGCCGGCCCCCGCGCTCTAGGAGCTGCACGCGGGGCCGGCGTTCAGTTTTCGCTGCAACACGGGTGCGATTCTCGGAGCAGATGCCGTTGCAATTGCGCGCAGACGCGCGCAAGCGTAGCATCTTCGCATTGTTGTACGTATTTTGATACGCATTTTGATACGATGTCGCGATTTTGAGATTTTATATTCCCTTTAGCCGTGCCATGATGACATTGTAAGCGGATTCGGGCAACGGTTAGGGGGTGAACAACGCATGAAAGAGAAGCGGCTGCGTTTCAAAAAAGGCGACCGCGAGCTGACGCTGCTGGCGCTGCCGGCGATTCTGTACATCTTTGTCTTCAGCTATCTGACAATGTTCGGGGTGATTATCGCCTTCAAGCATTACCGCTACGACGACGGCATCCTCGGCAGCGCCTGGGCGGGCTTCAGCAATTTCCGGTTTTTCTTTATTTCGGAGAAGGCGTTTATCGTGACGCGCAACACGATTCTGTACAGCCTATGGTTCTGGGTCGTCACGACGCTAGCGGCGCTCGTGGTGGCGATCCTGCTCAACGAGATCTCGCGCAAGTGGGGCAAGTATTATCAGACGATCATGTTTTTGCCGACGTTCGTGTCCTGGGTCGTGGTCATGTTCCTGGTGCAGATGTTCCTCAATCACGACTTCGGCTTCCTCAACCATATGCTGGAGTCGAGCGGGCTGGACAAGGTCAGGTGGTATCTGGAGGAGCAGTATTGGCCTGCCGTGCTGACCTTCGCGCATCTATGGAAGTCGATCGGCTTCTCGGCGCTGGTGTTCTATGCCGGCATCGTCGCGATCGACCCGTCCTATTACGAGGCGGCGCGGATGGACGGGGCGACCCGTTTTCAGATGGCGTACAAAATTACGATTCCGACGCTGGCGCCGCTCATCATCATTCTGATGATCATGGCGATCGGCAACATGTTCCGCGGCGATTTCGGCCTTCATTTCTTCGTCCCGAACAATTCGCCGCTCTTGTACAATTCGACCGACATCATCGATACGTTCGTGTATCGGGCACTGAGCGTGAGCGGCGATATCCCGATGGCGACAGCCGTCGGCCTGTATCAATCCGCGGTCGGCCTCGTGCTGGTGGTCGCGGCGAACTACACCGTTCGCAAGCTCAGCTCGGAAAATTCGTTATGGTAGGGAGGGGGATGCAATGGAATCGAATGCTTCGCGGCTGAATCGGGTCGCCAGCTTGACGCTGAATCTGTTCTTCGTGATACTGTCCGTGCTGATCGTGGCGCCGTTCGTGCTGATCGTCTCCGTCTCGCTGACGGACGAGCAGGCGCTGACGCAGTTCGGCTACGCCTTCATCCCGAGCAAGTTCAGCGCGCTCGCTTACGAGTACTTGCTGCAATCGCCGGCCGTCATCTTGCGAGCGTACGCCAATACGGCCTTCATCGCGGTCGTCGGCACGCTGCTCAGCCTGCTGCTGACGAGCATCGTCGGCTATGCGATCTCGCGCCGGGATTATCGGCTGCGGGCGCCGCTGACGATCTACGTCTTCATTCCGATGATGTTCTCGGGCGGACTGGTGCCGTTCTACATTCTGATGACACAATATCTGCATCTCAAAAATTCGCTGTGGGCGATCATTCTGCCCGGCCTGCTGTCGCCGTTCTACGTCTTGATCATGAAGGGCTTCATGGGTAAAATTCCGTATGAGATCATCGAGTCGGCCAAAATGGACGGGGCGAGCGAGGTGCGCATCTTCTTCCGCATCATCCTGCCGCTCTCGACGGCGGCGCTGGCGACGCTCGGGTTGTTCACCGCGTTCAATTATTGGAACGAATGGTTCAACGCGCTGCTGTTCATCGACGACGATCGCCGCGTGCCGCTGCAGCTGCTGCTCGTACGGATCATGAATACGCTTGACTTCCTGCGCAACAACAGCGCATATATCCAGAATCTCGGCATCGACATGAGCCAGTTCCCCAACGAATCCGTGCGGATGGCGCTGGTCGTGCTCGTCGCCGGGCCGATGATGTTTGTTTTCCCGTTCTTCCAGCGGTACTTCGTGCAAGGCATGACGGTCGGCTCCCTGAAGGGCTGATCCGATCCGAATCGATACGAGAGGGGTATACACATGAAAAAATGGCGTGCAATGCTGCCGATGGTGCTCGGCGCGACACTGGTACTGTCGGCTTGCAGCGGCAATGGCGGCAATGGTGGCGTTAACGGAGGAGGCAACGATGGAGGCGCCGGCAACGGGGCGGCTTCAAGCGGAAGCGAGACGGCGGGCGCCGGCAATAATGGCGAGGGCGCGCCGCCCGAGGTCGAGCTGATCTGGTATTACGGCGTCTCCCAGGTGTCGCCGGACCAGGACCAGATCGAGGAAGCGGTCAACGAGCTGGTCAAGGCGAAGCTGAACGCGACCGTCGAGCTGCGGCCGATCGACTTCGGCAGCTATACGACCAAGCTCAACACCGCCAGCGCGGCCGGCGAAAAATTCGACCTCGTCTGGACCGCCAACTGGGCGTTCAATTATGACGAGAACGTCAAGAAGGGCGCATTCCTGCCGCTGGATGAGCTGCTCGCCGAATATGCCCCGTCGACGCAGGAGGCGATCCCGTCGTTCACCTGGGACGCGACCCGATACAAGGGCGAGATCTACGCCGTGCCGAACTACCAGACGGTCACCTCGCGCTACGGCGCCAGCATCCGCAAGGATCTGGCGGACAAATACGGCTTCGACGCCGGCACGGTCGAGAAGATCGAGGATCTCGAGCCGTTCCTGAAGCTGGTCAAGGACAACGATCCGGACCTGACGCCGCTCATGCTGACCGGACCGGGCACGAAGTTCGAGCCGTTCATGTACGGCTACGACGACAGCGGCGTCAAGATCGGCGACACGAGCTTCAAGGTGAACTTCATGGAGGAGACGCCGGAGTACGAGCGCTTCGTGTATATGATGCACGACTGGTTCGAGAAGGGCTACATCAACGACGACGCCTCGACGGTCAAGCAGATCGATTCGATGTACAACGGCAAGTATGCCGCCGGTCTGGAGAGCGCGATGAAGCCGGGCTACGAGGCGGAGAAGAAGACGTCCAACGGCGGCTACGACGTAATCGGCATTCCGTTCACCGAAGCGACGACGCGCCGGACGTCGAACATTACGACGATGACCGCGATCAGCCGCACCTCGGCCAATCCCGAGCGCGCGATGCAACTGATCGAGCTGGTCAACACCGATCCGGAGCTGTTCAATCTGCTCAGCTTCGGCATCGAGGGCGAGCATTACGAGAAGATCGACGACAATACGGTCCGCATCGACACGGGCGGCGGCTACACCGCGCAGAACTGGGTGTTCGGCAACGTCTTCAACGGCTATCTCGTCGAGGGGCAAGCGCCGGATACGTGGGAGAAGACGCGCGAGCTCAACGAATCGGCGTATGTCCAGCCGACCTTCGGCTTCTCGTTCGACGACTCGAATGTGAAGGCCGAGGCGGCCAACGTGGCGGCGGTCAAGGCGGAGTATGAGCCGCTGCTGATGACCGGCACCGTCGATCCCGAGGAATACTTGCCGGAGTACCTGGAGAAGCTGCGCGGCGCCGGCGCCGAGAAGGTGCTGGCCGAGCAGCAGAAGCAGCTCGACGCCTGGGTGGCGGAGAACGTGGAATAGAGGCAAGGAGTACGAAGGAGTAAGAAGAAATAAGAAGGAGTAAGAAGGAGTAAGAAGGAGGGGGCGCTGCGGATTTCGCGGCGCCTTGTCCAATATATGGAATTTATAAGTTTCACGCTTATAGACGGTCTCTATATTCTCGGAACGAAGCTTGCGCCGCCGCCAGAGGACGGCGGAAGCCGTTTCGCCTTGGATTTATAGAAAGCATATGATCTTACGTAAACTTGTCTTCATTTCACAGTACGAGACATTCATGATTCCAAATCCCAAGCTCGTCATGAAAATAAGCTTGCTTAGGCCCGACCATCCCGTCATTTTTGAAGTGCGAACGGTGCAGCGCCGTCGTAGGTCGGGGCGCCGACTTTGCTGTTAATGGCCGGTGATACAGCGGCGGTACCGGTGCGAACCCCAGGTGCACATGAAATCCCCGGGAGGTTCGCACCCCGCTCCAGACCTGGTTTTTTTCAAAAACGGGCTCGTTTTTTGAGTCGAAAAACCATATAATAAAGAGGTTCGCACTTTCGGCCCCGAAATCCCTTGCCCCGCAAGGCTTCCCAGGCGCCGCTGTCGCATCCCTCGCGGATGCGTGGATTGAAACCGTCTCCAAGCAGATTCGTAACAATCCACTTATGTCGCATCCCTCGCGGATGCGTGGATTGAAACAAATCAAAGTAGGGGGCCAGCGCCCCCCTATGCCGGTCGCATCCCTCGCGGATGCGTGGATTGAAACTTCATCGTCTCTCCCTCCTGTCGAAGTCCTGCGCGTCGCATCCCTCGCGGATGCGTGGATTGAAACCGTTTTGTTGCGCATAACTAATTATTCCATTAAGTCGCATCCCTCGCGGATGCGTGGATTGAAACTGCAGGCCGGGCGCGCGCGGCGCTTGCCCCGGCGTCGCATCCCTCGCGGATGCGTGGATTGAAACCTGCGGAAGAGCGCGAAGAATTCGTCGAAGAAAGTCGCATCCCTCGCGGATGCGTGGATTGAAACTCTGATGAACTCCTCCACGCTCGCGTACAAAAATGTCGCATCCCTCGCGGATGCGTGGATTGAAACTGTTCCATTGTCTAGGCCGATCAATATAAGCCTTGTCGCATCCCTCGCGGATGCGTGGATTGAAACCGCCCGAAAATGGTACAAAACTCTTTATAAGGACGTCGCATCCCTCGCGGATGCGTGGATTGAAACTTGGTAAGCAGTGTTGTATTCTTCTAGCTTCGATGTCGCATCCCTCGCGGATGCGTGGATTGAAACTAGATGGATTTTTACTATGTCCGGCACGTAGGTTGTCGCATCCCTCGCGGATGCGTGGATTGAAACTCGACGCCTACGCCTACACCGCATCGATCACCGAGTCGCATCCCTCGCGGATGCGTGAATTGAAACGTCACAATGTCGGACGCCGTCATGGAGGCGATGGGTCGCATCCCTCGCGGATGCGTGGATTGAAACTATCGTAACGCAGCTTTAAGGCTTTTCTCCGGATTCTCAACTAATCCCTTGATGCGTTTTGGGCAGAACGGGGTGAGTTAGTAGAAGTGGTAGTTCTAACGGACACCAGCGACGCTTAGCGCCTAAATTGAACGCGTTTGCTGCTCTAACGGACACCAGCGACGCTTAGCGGACATTTGAGCCTGCTAAAAGGACCAAGATCGCCGCTAAGCGTCTCCCTTGTCCGTTAGAAGTGGAAGGGTGCCGAAAAACTGCGCTAAGCGTCTCCCTTGTCCGTTAGAACTAGCTTACGCTCTCATCATAGGTTTGCTAATGGGACAAAGCGCTTGGATCTGCCTCGGATGTGTGAAGCTGCAGCATGAACCCGATATCGAGTGCGTCTAATCCCAAAATCGGGTGCGTCGTATTGCGTTGACGCGATCCTAAATCCCAAAACGCGCCGACCGCGACCCACTACGCTGTGGAGTCCATTATGCTTGCCCTACAGCGGCACGAAATGCCACTCCATCTAAGCTCCGAGCTAACCAATCTGCCGCCGCGACCAAGCTCCGCGTAGACCAACCTGCCACTATTAAGCTCCGTGCCGTCAACCTTGCCATCCCGTCCAACCTACCAAGCTGCTGAGTCGAACGGTGCTTTGCCAACATTCCAAGCCGCAGCCTCGTTTATGCCCCAGCTGATCGCAAAATTAAGAAATCTTTTAGAAACGCCCACGCTTCTTTTTAAAAAGTTTCCCCTATTCTAAGTAGCAGATTCGATAGTAGCAGATCTGAACGAATAGGAGAGGCTGACGATGAAGAAGTGGATAGTGGGCTTTTTGGCGTTGGCGTTGCTCGGATTCGGCGTCGCGCGTTGCGAGATGAACTCGGGGCGCGAGCTGGACGATGGCGGGCGCACGGAGGTCCTCTCAAATGCCCCGCATACACCGGAAGCAGGTGCGCAGCCGGGCGATCGCAAGGTGTCGGACCCAGTTGGGGACACGGACACCGCCGCAGCAAGCGGCACGAGCGCGGACGCGCGAGGCGACGCCCGCGCAGTCGGCGAGGGCGAAGGCATGGACACGCTCCGACTGGAGGAGCGCGACATTTACAAGGGCGAGCTGCTCCTGGTCAACGAGGAGATTGCGATCTCGCCGGATTTCGAGGCGCCGGAGACGCTGCTGCTGTACGAGCACCGCGAGCTGGTGCAGGGCTTCGGGCTGATGGATCGCTCGATTCGCCTGACGCCGGAGCTGCTGGAGCGATTCACGGCGATGGTGGAGGAGGCCGAGACGGACGGCGTCGACCGCTTTTTGATCACGAGCGGCTATCGGACCGAGGAGGAGCAAGGCGAGCTGTATCGCCAGCTGGGGGCGGAATCGGCGATGCCGGCGGGTTACAGCGAGCACAATCTGGGCATGGCGCTCGATATTGGATCCTCGATCGGCGAGATGCGGGTTGCGCCGGAGGGCGAGTGGCTGCGGGAGTATGCGTGGGAGCATGGCTTTATTTTGCGCTATCCCGAGGACAAGACCGAGGTGACGGGCGTGAAGTACGAGCCGTGGCATTATCGTTATGTCGGGCTGCCGCACAGCGCCGTCATGCAACAAAAAGGATGGGTGCTGGAGGAATACCTCGCCTTCCTGAAGGAGCACCGCGCCATGGAAGCGGAATGGGACGGCCAGCGCTACCACATTGCCTATTATCCGCTCTCCGAGACGCGTTCGATTCGCGTCCCGGCGGACGGGCGTTACACCGTCTCGGGCAACAATACGGACGGCGTCGTGGTGACCGTGTGGGAGTAGGACGAATCTGGTATACTTGCGAATATCAGGATAGGGAGGCGGGACGCATGAAGGCTGCGACGATTTTGATAGCGGATGACGAACGGGAGATCGCCGATCTGATCGCCTTGCACGCGGAAAAGGAAGGATATCGCTGCGTCAAGGCGGCGGACGGTCAGGAGGCGTACGCGGCTTTATCGACCCATGATTTTGACTTGGCCGTGCTGGACATCATGATGCCGGGCATGGACGGCTACGAGCTGACCCGCCGCATTCGCGAGCGTTATCATTTTCCGATTATTTTTTTGAGCGCCAAGGCCACGGACCTGGACAAGATTACCGGGCTGGTCGGCGGGGCCGACGACTATGTGACGAAGCCGTTCAACCCGATGGAGCTGATGGCGCGCGTCAATGCGCAGCTGCGACGGGCGACGCAATTCAATACCGCGCCGTCGGTCCGTTCGTCCGTCGTGGAGGCGGGCGGGCTCACGGTCGATCCCGAGCGGCGCAGCGTGAAGCTCTACGGCCGCACGGTAGCCCTGACGCCCAAGGAATTCGACATCCTGCATCTGCTGGCCAGTCACCCGAAGAAGGTGTTCAGTACGGAAGCCATATTCGAGCGGGTCTGGGGCGAGGCGTACTTCGAGAGCGCCAATACGGTCATGGTGCATATCCGCATGCTGCGCAAAAAGCTGGGCGAGGACGAGCCCAAAACGCAATGGATCAAAACGGTCTGGGGCGTGGGGTATTCGTTCAATGGCTGAGCAATTCCGCAGCTTTCGCTTCAAAATGCTGGCGATGTTCGGGCTCAGCATGCTGTGCTCCGGCGTCATTACCTATTCCATCTACAGGGTGCTGCAGCTGTATTATCATACGCTGCGGGTGGAGGATCCGCTGGCGCAGGTCCGCTTCTGGATGCGGGAGGTCGGAGACGTCAATTTCTTTTTGATCCTCTTCGTGCCGTTGTCGATCTTGTTTTTTTTGCTGTTCACGCGGCGTTACTCCTCTTATATGCAGGAGCTGTCGGGCGGCATCCACCGGCTGGCGAGCGGAGACTTCAACCACCGGGTAGCCGTGCGGACGGAGGACGAGCTGGGCGGAATTGCCCGGGATCTCAACCTGGCGGCCGAGCAGCTCAAGCAAGCGCAGGAGCGGGGCGATTTTGCAGAATCGAGCAAGGAGCGGCTCGTGCTCAACCTCGCGCATGATCTGCGGACGCCGCTGACCTCCGTGCTCGGCTACCTCGATCTGATGCTGTGCGAGCAGGACCTGCCGCCCCAGCAAGCTCGCCATTATGCGGAGATCGCATACGCCAAGTCGCAGCGGCTGGAGAAGCTGATCGACGAACTGTTTGAAATTACGCGTCTAAATTATGGCAATCTGCCGCTCGAGCTGCAGCGAATCGACCTCGGCGGACTGCTGCTGCAATTGACCGAGGAGCTCTACCCCGTCTTCGAAAGGGCCCGCCTGACGGCGCGGCTACAGGCCGGGACGCCGGTGACGGTATGGGCGGACGGCGAGCTCTTGGCCCGCGTGTTTGAGAATTTGCTCCAAAATGCGATTCGCTATGGCAGAGACGGCGGCTATGTGGATCTGGAATGCCGCAGCGAAGACGGCGAGGCTGTCGTAAGCGTCGTGAATTATGGCGATCAGATTCCGCCGCAGGAGCTGCCGCATCTGTTCGAGATGTTCTTCACTGGGGACAAGGCCCGCACGTATCGCGACGGAGGCACCGGCATCGGCCTCTTCATTGCCAAGCAGATCGTCGAGCGTCATCGCGGTACGATTCGGGCCATGAGCGATGCGCTGCGCACGCAATTCGAGGTGCGATTGCCGCTAGATGGCGCACCGGCATCGGCCGGCTCCGTCGCCGGGGAAGCGAGGGCCGAGCGACAAAAGCAGCTTGATGGCTAGGCGGACGAGCCGCTCCGAGAGGAGGTTGCATTGCGAGCAAGCGTGCCGGCAAACCAGCAAGTGTGCAAGCCAGCATGCATGCAAGCGTGCCACAAGCCAGCAAGTGTGCAAGCCAGCATGCATGCAAGCGTGCCGGCAAACCAGCAAGTGTGCAAGCCAGCACGCATGCAAGCGTGCCACAAGCCAGCAAGTGTGCAAGCCAGCAAGCGGAGCGCTGCTTGTACTGGCGTCTCGCGTCCGGTGCGGACCGACGGCCGACGGTGCCACAGCAGGCTTTTGTTGCGTGTGGGCATCCTGGCGTCAATTGTCCCCCTGGTTGTCAATCCACGCTTCAAGGCGCGCAATCGCGTCCAGCCGGCTTTGAACGCCCAGCTTGCTGTAAATAATGCTCAAGTTATTTTTGATCGTGCCTTGCGACAGGTACAGCTTTTCGGCAATCTCCTTGGTGGTGTACCGGTCGAGCAGCATGGCGATGATTTGACGTTCTTTGGCGGTAAAGACGGTGGTTGATTCAAAAAATCGCGCGCGTTTTTTCGTTTTACGAAAATCGCTGTTGTTTACCGCATACTGCGCCACCTGGGCCGCCACCTCGACCGGAAGCACATACTGGTGGTTCATCGCGTCTCGAATCGTTTGCACCAGCTTGCGAAAATCGAGACTTTTCAACAGGTAACCGTTAGCACCGGCAGCCAGTGCCTCAAAGATATAATCTTCTTCGTTGAAGGTCGTCAAGATCAAAATGGGAAGCGTAAAGCCGCGCCGGCGAATCTCCTTCACGCAGGCGATCCCGCCCATTTCAGGCATTTTGAGATCGAGCAGCATAATATCCGGGTTCAAGCTTTCTACCGCTTGGAGGGCGACGAGACCGTTTGCCGCAGTGCCGATCGTCCGCATATCCTCCTCCGAATCAATAATGAGTTCAAGGCCGCTCCTCAGTAATTCGTCATCCTCGACAATCAGAACGTGCAACGGATTCGGCATACCTTCCCCTTTCTGTCTCCCGCATCCTGGACTTATATGATAGGCTTATATGCTTTCTATTATACTTCGCAGCTAGGCACGGCCTCAATCTTTTAGTAGGATAGTGACAAAGGGAGGTCGTATGCGCAAACGGGCTATCGTATTTTTGGCAGGATATTGGATGTTTCTCCTCTGGGCGGTTCCGTGTGCATTTGCAAAAGCAACCCCGGACGAAGTCAAAGCGGTACAGGGAGTACTCGATTTGCGCGGAGCGTCGAGCGCCCAATTGCAGCGCATTGCGTTGGACGGCGAATGGGCGTTTGATTGGCGGCAATTCATTTCACCAGCCGATATGGACGCTGCGGCAAACGATGCCAAGGCTTTCATTCAGGTTCCGTCCTCCTGGGACGGGCTAGCCGAGTCAGGAGCGAGCGATTACGGCTATGCGACGTACCGGCTGCGTATATTGCTGCCGCAATCCGAGGTGGGCAAGAGCCGCGCACTGTACATTCCGGCGATCGGCAGCGCCTTTCGCATCTGGATCGACGGAGAGCACAAGGGCGGTGAAGGCGTCATCGGTCAAAGTCGGACAGCGGAAAGTCCGAATATCAGGACGAGTCTGATCCCTTTTGAAGTAAAACGTCCAGTCGTGGATATCGTGATGCACGTCTCGAATTTCGCCTTTCGGGAAGCCGGCATTTACGAGGCTGTGGGATATGGCGATGCCGAAGGCATGCTTGCTGTCGCGAGTCGAGCTATGCTTTACGATGCGCTGATCATCGGCGCATTTATGGCCATGGGACTTTATTACCTTGTCATTTTTCTTACTCGGAATCGGGAACGACTTGCGCTATATCTGGGAATCGTCTTTCTCGCTTTTGCGGCGCGCACGTTTTTTATGGACACCTACCTGGCGGAAATGTTTTTCAAATCAAGAGATTGGGAATATTTAGTAAAATGTGAATACTTGGCGGAGCTTGTCGCTTTTCTTTTTCTAATTATATTTGTCAAGCGGATGTATCCCCAGGAGTCCGTTCAGAGTATGCTGAAACTGACGTACGCCGTTACGGCGGCTCTAGCGGGGTATATCCTCTTGTTTCCTGCCTATGTTTACACCGACACGATGTTGCTGCAGTCCGTGGCCAAGGCCGTGCTGCTTGTGTTTTTTGTCTATTATGTAGGGATCAAAGCCGCGCTGCGCAGGCGCGAGGGCTCGTGGATCAACCTGGCGGCCATGGTGTTATTTTTCATTGCCCTCATTAACGATTCTCTTTACTGGGCGAATTTGCTGCCTACAGTTGAACTGCTAGGTCCGGCCGGCATCTTCTTTTTGCTGACCCAAGCCGCAATTGTTTCGTATCGTTATTCACAGCTGGCGCGGCGCAATGCGGCCCTTCGTCTTGCGCTCAAGGAGATGAACGCGGGTTTGGAGCATAAGGTGGCGGAACGCACGTATTTGCTGCGTGAAAAAAATCGGGAGCTTCAACAGTTCCGGGAAAACCGCAGTACGATGCTCGTCAATATCGCGCATGATCTCGGGACGCCGCTCATCGGGATGCAGACGCATCTCAGTCTTATGGAAATGGGCAAGATTACATCGGATCGCAAGGACCTCATCCGGCAGATGCTCGACAAGTTCGAATACATCCAGCGGCTCATCCATGATCTGTACGAGCTCGCCAAGCTTGAGTCCCCCGTCCGCAGCTTCCGGTTCGAATGGATGGCTGCCAGGCAATGGCTGGAGCCTGCTCTACAGCAATTGCGAACGGAACTGCAGCGCGAAGCGTTCGAATTGCATGTCGACCGGCTCGATACACGGCAGGAGGCGGAGGATGGGCTATGGATCCATGCGGATCGGTACCGGCTGATGCAGGTATTGCAAAATTATTGCGAAAATGCGGTCAAGTTCAGCCGTGACCGTTCCAATGTCATTGCTGTGCGAGCATCTATTCAACAGAACAAGGAATCCGGCGGCCGTGAGCTGATTGTAGAGGTTCAGGACAATGGGATCGGCATGGATGCCGCTGAATTGGAGCAGGCCTTCCGTCGGTTCTATAAGAAAAGGGAAGGCTACGAACAAGGCAGCGGACTCGGGTTGGCAATTGTCAAAGAAATTGTTGAAATGCACGGCGGTCGCGTCGGCGCGCGCAGCGATTCAGGGAGAGGCAGTACTTTTTACTTTGCCATACCTGCGTATGCGACCCCCGATGCGTTGCCCGATTGGAAACAGTAAAAGAACGAGCGCGGAAAACCATCCGTGCTTGTTCTTTTTTAGTTCTTTATACCTAAACCCTAAAAGATCGTGACGATTTGTAACTGGTTATAAATGCTTATATCTCATATAGTGGTGAAGGTATTTGTCGAAATAATTGGGTCTGAAGGGGGAAGTGGGATGAAGCAGTTAAAAAAAGGCTGGCTGGTCATCGTATTGCTGCTCAGTCTGGCGGTGTCCGGGACTGCCGCAGCGGAGCGGGAGGACTGGACATTCATTGACGGCAATGCCTCAACGATCGGCTTGAACGAGAATTCGGGGCTCAGCGCGAATCGGCCGAAACCGGCTGTGCTGGATGACAAGCTCTACATCGCCTGGAGCGAGACGAGCAATTATTACAACGGAGAAGGCCGCATCTACGTATCCAGCTATGATGGCAGCGAGTGGACGCTGGTCAGCGGGGCGGATGGGCTATCGGCGGATCCGTCCAAGCCGGCCAACGAAGTGGCAATCGCCGCATGGGACGGGAAAATTGCAGTCGCTTGGCAGGAGCAGGACGACACCGGCAAATTCCAGCTGCATGTCAAATTTTACGATCCGCAAACGCAAGCCTGGCAATGGGCCGGTCAAGCAGAAGGCTTGAACTACGATACGGGCCAAGATTTTCACTGGGTATCGATGGCGACCGACGGTGAGACGTTGTATGTGGGCTGGCAGGAAAATCGCGGGGGCGGCACCGCACTTCACGTGAAAAAATACGATGCCGCTCAGAATCAGTGGGAGTGGGCCGACGGCGGGCTGGCCAGCGGGTTGAACCATTACGAAAACGGAGGCGGATTGGGAGCCGAAATCGTGCTCGCCGGCGGCGGCGGCAAGCTCTACGCCACCTGGCTGGAACGTTCGGGCGGCACCTCCGCAGGCACGAAGCAGATTCGGGCAAAAATGTACGATCCCACTACGGAGAGCTGGACCTCGATCGACGGAGGGCAGGATAACGGTCTGAATTACGATGAGACCAAGCAGGCCGAGAAGCCTGTGGCTTCCTATCACAACAGCAAGCTCTACGTCGCTTGGCAGGAAGCCGGGGAGACTCGCAATCAGGTGCGTGTCAAAGCTTACGATGGCGAAAGCTGGAGCTTCGTGGACGGGGGCGGGGCTGCCGGGCTGAACATCGACTCGAATCAAGCGGCAAATAAACCGGCGCTGGCGGTCATTGACGGACAATTGCATATCGGATTTACCGAGGCTTATTATTACATGCCGCCTGTACTTTCGGCTCAGCAAGTACACGTCGCACGCTTCGACGAGTCGGATGCGAGCTGGACATTTCTGGACGGCGGTACGGCGCTCGGCTTAAACAAGGTCACTCAAAATATGGCGGATCAAGTCTCAGTGATCGGAATGGGCGGGGATGTGTATGCGTTCTGGCTGGAGTATGCAAGTTCGATCTACCAGCTGCGCGCAGCCGTCTATAGCCCGCAGCCCGCCTATCTAAAAGGAGACATCAACGGGGACGGCCAGGTCACGCCTGCGGATGCGCTGTTCATCACCAAGTATATGCAAGGGAAAATCACATTGACGCCTTTGCAAATTGAAATCCTAGATATGGATGGCAATGAGGTACTCGACAACACGGATGTTCAGATGATCATGATGATTTATCTCGGCGCGGTCGCGTAACGGGGACGAACGAAGAATACTTGGAGGTGGAACAGCTTGAAAAATCGAACGAAAAAGCGTCGCAAGCTTCAAACCGGCTTTTTGACACTTATGATGACCTGTGTCCTGATGCTTTCCTTGCAATCCGCCGCATGGGCAACTGCGGCAACGCCGGTGACGATGGAGATCGGCGACGGATCGGGTGCGCCCGGCGATACGGTAGCGGTCGCGGTATATATGGATCCGGGCGACTATCCGTTCTACGCCTACAGCACACGGATCGAATATGATGCGAATGTGCTGGAGCCGGCGCCCACGGACCCGGTCGTGCAGGAGCCGATTCAGTCAATGATAAACTCTGATACGGATACGTCGGAGGCGGGAGCTATCTCCGCTTCGGCGACGTATCTCGGCTTTGTGAGCGAGCGGACACAGCTCCTGACGTTGCATTTTGTCATCAAGGCGAATGCTGCGCCGGGCGCTTCGACGATTACCATCGATACGGCAAGCTATACGTCCGATACGGAGCCGGTAACGATCGAGGCGGGCGATCGGCAGAACGGTGTCGTGAACGTGCTGCCAGCCCCGGCCGCAACGGTGGAGCTGGCAATCGCTCAAGTCGACGGGCACCCGGGAGAGGAGGTCGACGTCGAGGTGTCGGTTCAGCAGGCCTCTTCGGGCATTGCGTCTTACGGCATGCAGATCGATTTTGACGCTCAAGCACTGGAAGTCGTAGACATCGAGGGCAGCGCGGACTACTTCTACTCTCACCAGGACAATACCGCCGGGTGGCTCAAGACGGCTTGGGCGGATGCCGCAGGCGGCGACGCGGCGATTGCCATGGGTACACTGTTCACGGTGACCTTTCGGATCAAGGACGGGGCCGAATATGGGATGAAGCCGCTCACGGTGGTGCAGGACCAGGTCTCTCATTTCACGGCGACTGACGCAGCGGCGGTGGAAATGCAAAAGACGTTGACAGAGGGAAGCATAACCGTAATCCCTGTGCAGACCTATCCGGTCACGTATGACGGCAACGGCCAGTCATCCGGCGCGGCGCCAATCGATAGCGCCAGCTATGCGGCGGGCGAGACGGTGACGGTCATGGCTCAGCCGGCGGAACTGGAGAAGACAGGCTACACGTTCGGCGGGTGGAATACGGCGGCAAATGGCGGCGGGTCCGCCTATGCGGCTGGCGATACGTTCGAAATGGGCGCAGCGGCGGTAACGTTGTACGCGCAGTGGACGGCGGTAGATCCTGAGGAACCTGTAGACCCGGAAGAACCGGTAGACCCGGAGGAGCCGGTAGATCCTGAGGAACCTGTAGACCCCGTAGACCCTGATGAAGCTGTCGTGCCGGCGGCGCCGACTGCGGTCGTCGCCGAGGGCGGCAATGGCCGCGCCACGATCAGCTTTGCCGTGCCGACTGATGACGGCGGCAGCCCGATCACGGGCTATGAAGTGACCGCTGCGCCTGGGGGCCGCGTCGTGACCGGCGAAGCCAGTCCAATCGTCGTAGACGGGCTGACGAACGGCACGGCGTACACCTTCACAGTGAAGGCGCGCAATGCGGTCGGCAGCAGCGCTGCCTCGCAAGCGTCGAATGCCGTCACGCCAAGCAGACCGCGCAGCACGAATTCGCCGTCGGCGCCGGCGGAGACGAATCGCGGCGCAGAGGTGCGAGTCAACGGCGAGGTCGTAACTGCGGGTACGTTGACGCTGACGACGGTCAATGGTCAGAGTCTGGCAACGGTCGATCTCGATCCGGTCACGCTGGCGGAGCGTCTGGCTGCCGAGGACGCGGGTGCGGTCATCACCGTCCCGATTGCCGCAGGCGAGGGCGCCGCAGCAGCCCGGCTGGACGGTCAGATGGTCAAGGACATGGAGCAGCGGCTCGCGATTATCCAGATCGAAACGGAACAGGCGACGTATACGCTGCCTGCAGAAGAAATCGATATTGATGCGATCGCTCGCGCATTTGTCGACGAGGCGGCGCTGCAAGCGATGACCATCGAGATTCGCATCGCATCGCCGGACGAGACGTCGGCCGGTCTGGTGGAGGCAGCGGCGGATCAACAGGATCTGACGGTTGTCGCCCCTCCTCTGGCCTTTACAGTGACGGCTTCGTATGGCGGCAAGACTGTCGAAGTCTCGCAGTTCAACGCCTATGTCAATCGGACGATCGTCCTCGCGGACGAGACCGATCCGCAGCGGATTACGACCGCGATTGTCGTGGAGCCGGACGGCACGGTGCGGCATGTCCCGACCCGTGTCGTGGAGGTCGAGGGCCGTACCTACGCCTCGATCAACAGCATGACCAATAGCACGTATGCGCTTGTCTGGCATCCGCTGGCTTTTGCCGATGTGACAGGACACTGGTCCGAGGCAGCTGTTAATAATATGGGCTCGCGTATGGTGATTGACGGCGTGGGCGGTGGCCTGTTCCACCCGGACGCAGCGATCACGCGCGCCGAATTTGCGGCCATTCTGGTACGGGGGCTCGGCTTGAAGCTAGAGGTCGAATCGATGACATTCGGCGATGTGCCACAGGAGAAGTGGTATGCGTCTGCGGTGTGGACCGCAGCGGCGTACGGATTGATCGACGGCTATGCGGACGGCACCTTCCGTCCGGATGCTGCGATCAGCCGCGAGCAAGCGATGACGATGATCGCCAGAGCGATGCGGCTGACCGGCTTGACCGCCACGACGGAAGACCGTTCGCTCGATGCGCTGCAACCGTTCGCTGACGGGGTCGACGTGTCGGATTGGGCGCGGGACGGGGTCTCCGCCGCTCTGCAGGCCGGAATCGTGTCCGGTCGCAGCAGCGCGCGCCTGGCGCCGCAAGAAGAAGTGACAAGGGCCGAGACGGCGAAGCTGATCGAAGCCTTGCTGCGAAGCTCCGACTTGATCGATTAACGGCGATACTGCGCGGCGGTGCCGGGGATGACCCTGGCACCGCCGTTTTTGCGTGCTATGCCGCGCCACATTGTCTATTGTCCGGGGCAATGATAGAATAGAGCGGATATGTGGCACGTCACCTTAGGACGGGTAGGTGGGCAATGCGATGGCAACGGGAAAAAAAGTGCTGATCACCGGCGCGACCAGCGGGATCGGGCTGCGCACGGCGGTCATGCTGGCGCAGCGCGGCGCCCTGCCAATCCTGACCGGCCGCTCGGCGGACAAGCTGCGCGCGGCGACGGAAGCGGTCGCCGGCGCGCACGCCGCCTACGTGCTCGACGTGACCGATAGCGAGCAGGTAGCCGAGACGATGGAGCGGGTGCGGGCCGAGCATGGCGTGCCGGACGTGCTCGTCAACAACGCCGGGTTCGGCTGGTTCGAAGCGGCTGTCGACGCGCCGCTGGCGCATTACGAAGCGATGATGGATACGAACTATATGGGCATGGTGCGCTGCACCAAGGCGCTGCTCCCGCACATGCTGGCGCGCGGCGGCGGCCAGATCCTGACGGTCGCCTCGATCGCGGGCAAGCTCGGCACGCCGAAGTCGACCGGCTACAGCGCGACGAAGCACGCGGTGCTGGGCTTCGCCAATGCGCTGCGGCTGGAGCTGGCGGGAACCGGAGTGGCGGTATCTGTCGTCAATCCGGGGCCGATCGATACGCCGTTCTTCGAACAGGCCGATCCGGACGGGAGCTATGTGGCGAACGTGCGCTGGTTCATGATGTCGCCCGAGCGGGTGGCCGGGACGATCGTACGCGTGATCGAGCGGCCGCGAGCGGAGGTCAATCTGCCGCGCATGGCAGCGGCCGGGGCGAAGCTGTACCAGCTGTTCCCGCGGCTGGCGGATCGCGTGGCGGGGCGCTGGCTGAATCAGAAGTAAGGGACGAAAAGGACGGAGATGGATATGACGAATCATTGGCAAGAGCTGGGTGTGGCGGAGGCGCTGAGTCGTCGGCTCGCGGAGCAGGGATTGACGGCGCCGGCAGCGGTGCAGCGCGAGGCGATCGTCCCGTTGCTGCGGGGAGAGGACGCGCTCGTCCAGGCGCCGACCGGCAGCGGCAAGACGCTGGCCTATCTGCTGCCGCTGCTGCAGCGGATCGACCCGGCGCTGCGCGAGGTGCAGAGCGTCGTCGTGGCGCCGACCCAAGAGCTGGCGATGCAGATCCTGCAGGTGGCCAAGGATTACGGCGAGCCGCTCGGCATTCGCGTGCTGCCGCTGATCGGCGGCGCCGCGCTGAAGCGGCAGCTGGAGAAGCTGCGCGAGCATCCGCAGCTGGTCGTCGGGACGCCAGGCCGGCTGCGCGAGCTGCTCGGCACGCGCAAGCTCAAGCTGCACGAGACGCGCAGCGTCGTCATCGACGAGGTGGACCGCGTGATCGGCGAGCAGACGGCCGAGGACGCGGAGGCGATCCTGCGCGCGGTGCGCCGGGATACGCAGGTGGCGTGCTTCTCGGCGACGATGCCGGCCGCGATCGCGGACAAGGCGGGCAGTTGGCTCAAGCAGCCGGTCCGGATCGCGATCGACGCGGGCGCGCTGCCGGAGCAGGTCGAGCATGTCTATGTAGTGGCGGATCAGCGGCACAAGATCGACACGGTGCGGCGGCTGCTGCGCAACCTGGAGCTTGCTCCGGCGCTGCTGTTCGTCAACGAGACGGCGCAGATCGGCAATTGGGAGTCCAAGCTGGCCTTCGAGGGCTTCGCGGTGGAGGCGTTATATGGCGATGCGGACAAGCAGAGCCGGGCGCGCACGCTGGCGCGCTTTCGCAGCGGAGGCTGCGAGGTGCTGATGGCGACCGACGTCGCCGCGCGCGGGCTGGACGTGGAAGGGCTGCCGCTCGTCGTCAATGTCGATCCGCCCCTGGAGGCGGATCAGTATGTCCACCGCGCCGGGCGGACGGGCCGCATGGGCCGGACCGGGCTCGTCGTCACGCTCGTCACGCCGAGCCAGCAGCCGCAGCTGGAGCGGATCGGGCGGCGCCTGGCGCTGACGCTGGAGGAGCGGCGTCTGGCCTACGGCAAGCTGGCGGCGCCTGACGCGTCGCGCGGCCGCAGAGGCGGGCGTACGGCGGAGCGCGCCCCGGGCGAGCCGGCTCACCGGACGCAGTCCGGCAGCGCGGCG
>NZ_JACXIZ010000065.1 GCF_014705605.1 Paenibacillus sabuli | reverse complement strand
GCTCGCCGCGGCGCGGACCACGGAGGCGCGGCGCGCAGCCGGCGCCCAGACCGAGCTCGCGCTGCGCCTGGCGTGGTGGCTCGGCGCCGGCGCCGCGGCCGGACTGGTGCTGCTCGCAGCGCCGCTCAATACGATGCTGTATATGGACAATCGGGAGCCGGTCGCATTCGCCGTGCTGGGTGCGAGCGCGGCCGCCGCAGCGCTCGTCGCAGTCACGACAGCGCTGCTCCAGGGCCTGGGCGCTGTACGGCTGCCGGTCCTGCTCTTGCTGGGCGCGGCGCTGCTCAAGGCCGGACTGAATGCGGCGCTGGTGCCGGAGCTGGGTCCATCCGGCGCGGCTGTCGCGGCGCTGGTCGCTTATGGGGCGGCTGCCATTGCGGCTACTGCCGCGGTATGCCGTGCGGCGCGCATTCGTCTGGCCTCGCGGCGCTACGTGGCCGCGCCGGTCAGCGGACTCGCGGCGATGAGCGCCGTCCTGCTGCTCGGCCTGTACGCGCTCGGCCCATGGGCGGCGTCGAGCCCGTCGCCGCGAGCGCCCCATACGGTGCTGGCACTGGGCGGGACCGTGCTCGGCGGCGCCGTCTATGCCGCTGTCTTGCTGCGCGCGGGCGGCATCGGCGCGCACGAGCTGGAGGCGCTGCCCGGCGGCAAGCCATTGAGGCGCTGGCTGGAGCGGGGACGCTTGCTGCCCGGGACCGAGACAAGGCGTATCGAATCTTAACCTGCGCCATTCTGAAGGAGGAACATCCACATGCAACCTACCCTTACCATCGTCGGGCTCGGCTCGGGGGACGAGGCGCAGTTGACGGTCGGTGTATGGCGCCGGCTCCAAGCCGCCGCCCATCGCTACGTGCGAACGGCCGACCATCCGATGATGCGGCTGTTCGACGACAATGACTGGCGCTATCGCGCCTTTGACGACCTGTACGAGCAGGCCGCATCCTTCCCCGATGTATACGAGGCCATCGCTTCGCGTCTGCTGGAGCTCTCCCTGGAAGCTGCCGCGGGCAGCGCGGCGCAGGAGCCGGCCGGCGTGCTCTACGCCGTCCCGGGCCATCCGATGGTGGCCGAGCGCACTGTGCAGCTGCTGCGCGAGCGCTGCCCCGCGCACGGCGTGCAGTTGGAGATTCTCGGCGGCGAGAGCTTCCTGGACCAGGCGTTCCTGCGGCTGGGCTTCGATCCGATCGAAGGCTTCCAACTGCTCGATGCCGCGGAAATGCAAGTCTCGGACGTGCGCCCGCAGCTGCACACGCTGGTCGGTCAAGTGTACGACCGCTTCACCGCCTCGGACGTCAAGCTGGCGCTGCTGGAGCGGTATCCGGAGACGCATGAGGTGGTGGTCGGTCATGCGCTCGGGGTCGCGGGCGCCGAGCGCATCGAGCGACTGCCGCTGGTGGAGCTGGACCGGACCGACGGCTATGGCAATCTGTCGCTGGTCTGGGTGCCGCGCTCGGAGGACGAGCGCCTGCTGAGCCGCAGCTTTGACCGGCTGCACGAGATTGTCCGGATTCTTCGCAGCCCGGAGGGCTGCCCCTGGGACCGCGAGCAGACGCATCTGACAATTCGCAAAAACTTCATCGAGGAAACCTATGAGGCGCTCGAGGCGTTGGATAATGACGACCCCGAAGGCATGAAGGAGGAATTCGGCGATGTGCTGCTGCAGATCATGCTTCACAGCCAGATGGAGGAGGAACTCGGTACGTTCACAGCCTACGACGTGCTGGCGACGCTGAATGAGAAGCTGATCTTCCGGCATCCGCATGTGTTCGGAGACGCCCGGGCGGGCGACGCGGGCCAGGCGCTGCAGAGCTGGGAGCGGATGAAGGCCGAGGAGAAAAAGCGCAAGGGGCAGGATCCGGACGCCGGCTCCGCGCTGGACGGCATTCCGCCCGATCTGCCTGCGCTGATGAAGGCCTACAAGCTGCAAAAAAAGGCGGCCAAGGTCGGCTTCGATTGGGACGAGCTGGAGCCGGTGCTGGCCAAGGTCGAAGAGGAGATCGCCGAGCTTCGCGCGGCGTGCGCGGACGGCTCGCCCGAGGAACAGGCCGGCGAGCTTGGTGACTTGTTGTTTGCCGCGGTCAATGCGGCTCGGTTCATCCAGGCTGATCCGGAGGAGGCGCTCGCCCGGACCAATCGCAAGTTCAGGCAGCGTTTTGCGTATATCGAGGAGCAGCTTCGTATATCCGGCAAAACTTTTGACCAGACTGACTTACTAGAGATGGACACGTGGTGGGAGGAAGCGAAGCGCCGATAAAATCGGCGCGTCCCGGCGCAAAAAAAATGTGCGCTGCGGCAGGATTTTCGCGGCGTTGGACAGAATACTATCTCTCGAAAGCTATCATCCATTCTGAATGCCAAGGCCTGCGGCCGCTGTCCAAGCTTGAATTTGAATGCAAATTTAGGAGGCTGGTTAACATGAATAAAACGGATCTGATTCACAACATTTCGGAAAAAAGCGGATTGTCCAAGCGTGATGTGGAAGCCGTATTGAACGGATTCCTCGGAGAAGTTACCGATGCGCTGCAAAGCGGCGACAAGGTGCAATTGGTCGGGTTCGGCACATTTGAAACGCGCAAGCGCAACGGCCGCACGGGACGCAATCCGCAAAACGGGCAAACGATTGAAATTCCCGAAGCGACGATTCCGGCGTTCAAGGCGGGCAACAAGCTGAAGGAAGCCGTAAAGTAAGCGATGCGTCTGGATAAATTCCTGAAGGTATCGCGCCTGATCAAGCGGCGCACGGTCGCCAAAGACGTATCCGAGCAAGGACGCGTGTGGGTGAACGGACGCGAAGCGAAGCCCAGTAGCTCAGTGAAGCCGGGGGACGAGCTGAAGATTCAGTTCGGCCAACGGGCCGTCACCGTCCGGATCGAGCGGCTGGCGGAATCGACCCGCAAGGACGAAGCCGGCGAACTGTACACGGTGCTGAGCGAAGAATCGACCCCGCGCGATGCTGAAGGATGGTAGCCTAAAAAACGCCCGCATGCCGACTTGAACCGGCCTGCGGGCGGTTTTTTTTGACGGTAATTCGGTGGGTGGAAATAAGCGTAAAATGCGAGGCTATTGGGCAAAAGTTGCTCGGTGTGCGGGAATAAGCGTGAAATATGAGGTTGCAGGTGGGGAATCGGCTCGGTGGGTGGAAATAAGCGTAAAATGCGAGGCTACTGGGCGGAAATTGTTCGGTGGACGGAAATAAGCGTGAAATATGAGGTTGCAGGTGGGGAATCGGCTCGGTGGAGGGAATAAGCGCAAAATGCGAGGCTACTGGGCAAAAGTTGCTCGGTGTGCGGAAATAAGCGTGAAATATGAGGTTGCAGGTATATGGACGATGGAAGGCGCGAGGCGTTTCGCCTTGAAAGCTAAGAGGTATGGGCTAAACGCCCATACTAGGTCTTAGCTTTCGCGGAACGAAACGCACTGCGCTGCTTATAGCAGGCGCATGGCGTTTCGCCTTGATGATCTAGAAGTGTAAGCTAACCGCTCACAACGGGCTCTAGCTCATCGCGGAACGAAACGCATACGGCCAGCCTATGGCGTCCGTAGCGTTTCGCCTTGAAAGCTAAGAGGTATGGGCTAAACGCCCACACTAGGTCTTAGCTTTCGCGGAACGAAACGCACTGCGCTGCTTATAGCAGGCGCATGGCGTTTCGCCTTGGTTCTAAATCTTGTCCCCCAGCCATAGATTAGTGGTGGGAAGGGGGGCCAAGCTATGATGGAGCAAAGCAAGCAAGCCAAACGCCAGGAAGTGAAGATGCTGAATCGCAAGGTGCTTGAGGTGTCCGGGGTCAGCAACGTGGAGAGCTTTGACAGCGAAGAATTTTTGCTGGAGACCGACTGCGGCTTTTTGACGATCAAGGGGCAGAACCTGCACATTAAGCATCTTAATCTGGAGCAAGGGCTGGTGGCGATCGAGGGGCTCGTCCACTCGCTCATGTATTTGGACGGACAAGCGCCGGACAAATCGAAGGGGCTGTTTGGGAAGTTGTTCAAATGACGCTGACCGTACAGTTCGGGACGCTGGCGGCCATGGTGCTCTCGGGCCTTGGCCTGGGCGCCGCCTTCGATGGGTACCGCGTCGTCTCGGGCAAAATAAAAATTGGAAAACTATGGTTTCCAGTGCTGGATTTGTTGTATTGGCTTGCGGCAACGCTCGTTGTATTCCGAATTTTGTCGGCTAGCAACGAAGGAGAGCTCCGGGCCTACGTCTTTCTGGGACTGCTTATAGGTATTGCGTTCTATTTTTGGCTGCTCAGTTCAATCGTCATATCATTTATGGTATGGTTGATAAACACAATACAACGAACAGTGGCGTTTATTGCGCGCTGCTTGCATCTGCTCGTGGTGCGGCCGCTCGCGTTTTTGCTCCGGCTGTTGCGGATGGCGCTGGGTCTGCTATGGGCGGGCGTGCTGGTGCTGTTGCGCCCGCTGGGCAAGTTGCTCTGGTGGCTTGCCGGTCCGCCGCTGCGCGCGGTGTGGCGGGGCATCGAGCCGCTTGTCGCAAAGTTGCATATCGCCGAGCGTTTCAATCGGTGCCGGATCTGGTTAAAGAAGATCGGGGCTATTTTTTTTAAAAGATAAGAAGGTATAAGCTGATCGCTCATCCCGGTCTTATCTTTCTCGGAACGAAACGACTCGGCCATAAAATGACGGCCTCGCCGTTTCGCCTTGAGAACTGAAGGCACAGCATCACCGCCAGTGAATAGGCTGATCAGGGAGGATTGACAACGATGCAGAGGACGTCGGCAAGCGCAAAACCGTACTCCGGTACGAGGCGGAGGTTAAAAGTTTGGTTTGTGCTCGTGGCATTGTTTATGGGATGGGCGCTTCTGACGATTGTCGATCTGATCGAGCAGCAAGGACGTACCGAGCAGCGTGTGGTGGCCGCAGAGCAAGAATTGGACGGTTACGAAGCCGACCGGCGCGAGCTGCAAAAGAAGATTGAGCTGCTGAACGACCCCGAATATATACAGGAAGTGGCGCGCAAGGAATACGGCATGATCATTCCCGGCGAGCAGCCGATTCAGGTTACACGGCCCGAGGAATAACAAATAGGTGAACGTCTTGTTGACCTTGCTTCTGCGCTTCGGGTATAATTATCATATATTGCTTCGGCATCGTCCCGATTACGAAGCAGTTTTGCTTCGCAAACCATTTAGGGAGGAACAGTTTAGTCTATGGCAATTGAAGTGGGAGCCAAGTTAGAGGGCAAAGTGACAGGCATTACGCATTTCGGGGCATTCGTCGATTTGTCGGGAGGTGTCACAGGGCTCGTTCACATTTCGGAAATTGCCGATAACTACGTCAAGGACGTGAAAGATCATCTTAAGATTGACGATATCGTCAAGGTGAAAGTGATCAACGTGGACAAAGACGGAAAGATCGGACTTTCCATTAAACAGGCGATTGACCGGCCGGAAGGCCAGCAGCCGCCAGGGCGTCCGGGAGGCGATCGTTTCCCTCGCGGAGGTCAAGACCGTGGAGGTCGACCGCCGTTCAAGCCCGGTGGAGGCAAGCCGCCTTACGGGAAGTCTTCGTTTGGCAAGCCGTCCTTCGGCAAGCCGTCCTTCGAGGATAAGATGTCCCGCTTCCTGAAGGATAGCGAGGAGCGCATCTCGTCTCTGAAGAAAAACACGGAAGGCAAACGCGGAGGCCGCGGCGCTAAACGGATCTGACGAAATGACGATAACCAAGCAGAACCTGATGAAGGTTCTGCTTTTTTGTTGTGCAGGAAGCGGAGCGGGACAACGTTTCGCCAACATTGGACGGCGGGGAATTCGGGGACGGTAGCGGTTTTTGTAGACAAGCAAGCGCTGGTCCAGCGGCAATCGGCACTTCGCAGACCCGGACAGGCCCGCTCTGGCGCGGCTGCGGCGGGATGCGCCGCGGCGTTTGGTTTTTGTCGGAAAAAAATTTTGACGCACAGGCGCCTTCTGACAAACTTTATGAAGTCAAGCTCCTATAATAGGGGGCACGACTCAAAAATCGGAATGGTGGTGCGTAGGGATGGACAAGCAAAACCTGGTGATGTTTCCCGCTGCAAAACGGACAGGCTCCGTCGCGGCGGCGGTCAAGAGAGGGCTGGACTGGGCGGTAGCCCGGCGCGGCGTGCAGATGGTGCTGGCCAAGCGCTGGACGCTGCTGCTGATGGCGGTCGGCCTGCTGCTGGGACGGGCCGTCATTCTGGAATCGCTGACGCCGTTCGCGCTTGCTTATTTTGCCGTCGTGTACTTCATGCGCAAGGATTCGTACCGAATGGTGGCGCTCTCGCTTGTGGCGGGCAGCTGGATGGCGATGACCCCCGCCCCGCTGTGGATCGCGCTGCAGCTGGCCGTCTTTTTCCTGCTGGTCAAAGGCCTGGAGGCGTACGAGCGGGCGGAGATCAACTATGCGCCGCTGCTCGTTTTTCTGACGACGCTGGTTGTGCGGCTATTCGGGGCGGTCATTGCGGACACGCTCGGCTGGTACGAGCTGATGATGGTCGGCGTCGAGGCGGGGCTCGGTCTGGTGCTCACGCTCGTCTTCGTCCAAGCGGTGCCGGTACTGACGATGACGCGGCGCAGCGCGGCGCTGAAGAACGAAGAAGTGATCTGTCTGATGATCATGCTCGCTTCGATCATGACCGGGGCGGTCGGCTGGGCCGTGTCGGGGCTGTCCGTGGAGCATGTGATGTCGCGGTATCTGCTGCTGCTGTTCGCGCTCGTCGGCGGCGCCCCGCTGGGCGCTTCGGTGGGGGTGGTGGCCGGACTCATCCTGAGTCTGGCCGATCTGGGTGCGATCGTACAGATGAGTCTGCTCGCTTTCGCCGGCTTGCTCGCCGGTCTGCTGCGCGAGGGCGGTCGCGCCGCGGTCGCATTCGGGATGCTGCTGGGCACCTCGATCCTGGCGATCTATCTCAATTCCCAGGCGGATGTGATGACCTCGACATGGGAATCGGTTGCAGCGGCCGCACTATTCTTGCTCACGCCGCGCAGTGTCATCCGGACGATCGCGCGCTATGTGCCGGGCACCACCGAGCATACCAAGTCGCAGCACGATTATGCCAAGCGGGTGCGGGATGTCACCGCCCAGCGGGTCGCGCAGTTCTCCGAGGTGTTCCGCCAGCTCTCGCGCAGCTTCGGCCAGCCGGCGCAGGCGGTCGAGCCGCCCGGCGAGGAGGAGGCGGTCGAGCAGTACATGGATGCGGCGCTGAAGAGCAGCTGCAGCCAGTGCCACCGCAAGCAGCTGTGCTGGGATACGCGCTATTATCAGACCTACAATATGATGACGGAAATGATGCAAGCCACCCAGGAGGGGCGCCGACCCTCGGGCAAGGATTTGCCGCGCACCTGGACGAAGCAGTGCGCCAAGCCGCAGCAGGTGCTCGCAGTGATGCAGCAGCATGATCAGCTATACGCGCATGACCAGCACTACCGCAAGCAGATTCGCGATTCGCGGATGCTGGTGGCGGAGCAGCTCTCCGGCGTGTCTCAGGTCATGGAGGACCTGGCCAAAGAAATTCAGCGCGAGGGCCAGGAGCTCTACCTGCAGGAGGAGCAGATCCGCGAAGCGCTCGAAGGGCTCGGTCTGAGCATACACAGCGTCGATATCGTGTCGCTGGAGGAGGGCAACGTGGAAATCGAGATCGCGCACACGTTTGGCAAAGGGTACGACGAATGCCGCAAAATCGTCGCGCCGCTGCTCAGCGATATCCTCGGCGAGCACATCGCCGTCGTCTCGGAGCGCTATCCCCAGCAGGCCGGCGGGCCGACGAGCGTACTGTTCAGCTCGGCGAAGGCCTACGAGATCGAGACGGGCATCGCCGGGGCGGCCAAGGGCGGCGACCTGCTCTCGGGCGACAGCTTCAGCACGCTGGAGCTGGGCAACGGCAAATTCGCGGTGGCGCTCAGCGACGGCATGGGCAACGGCGAGCGGGCGCGGCTGGAGAGCAGCTCGGCGCTGTCGATCCTGCAGCAGCTCTTGCAGTCGGGCATGGATGAAAAAATCGCCATCAAGTCCGTTAATTCCGTCCTGCTGCTGCGCAGCTCCGATGAAATCTATGCGACCGTAGACGTGGCTCTGATCGATATGTACACCGCGCGCACTACCTTCATGAAGATCGGCTCGACGCCGACCTTCATTCGTCGCGGCGCGGAGGTGCTCGTCGTCTCCGCCAATAATCTGCCGGTCGGCATCCTGCAGGAGATCGAGGTGGATCTCGTGCGCGTGCAACTGCAGCCCGGCGATACCTTGATCATGATGACAGACGGCATCTATGACGCGCCGGGGCACGCGGTGAACAAGGAGCTGTGGATGAAGCGCGTCATTCAGGAGATTCAAGAGGACGACCCGCAGACGATCGCCGATCAATTGCTGGAGATGGTGGTCCGCCATCACGAAGGGGAGATTCGCGACGACATGACCGTCGCCGTCGCGCGGGTGGACAAGCATCAGCCGGAGTGGGCCACCTTCCGCTGGCCCGGTGCGACGCGGATCGAGCGGCCGCGTACGGTGAGCTGACCTTTGTGACGCTCTGTGACGGAGCGCTGCTAGATTGCGAGACCTCGAGCGTCGCTTTACCGGCGGCCTCGAGGTTTTATTGCTTTCTCGGAACGTCACTCGTGTCGCCGTCAGAGGAAGGCCAGCCGTTTCGCCTAGCGCGGCGCGCGTTTAGCCCTCCCCGTTCCCGGGAATAATGCTAGAATAGGCTCGCCGCAGAGGCGAGCGTCAGGGAGGCGAACGATGTGAAGCAAATCTTGCTCATTACCGACGGCTGCTCCAATGTGGGCGTCAGTCCGGTGGTCGCGGCCGCGCACGCGCAATCGGAGGGCGTCGCCGTCAATGTCGTCGGGGTGCTGGACGAGGGCGATATCGGCGAGTACGGCGCCGCCGAAATTCGTGAAATTGCCGCGGCGGGCGGCGGGCTGAGCCGGCTGGTGAACACGCGCGAGCTCTCGCGCACGGTGCAGATGATGACGCGCAAGACCGTCATGCACACCATTCAAAGCGCCGTACACAACGAGCTGCGCCATGTGCTCGGCGAAGGCTCGATCGAAGCGCTGCCGCCGGAGAAGCGCAGCGACGTCGTACGGGTCATGGACGAGCTCGGGGAGAAGGCGGAGCTGCGGGTCGCGCTATTGATCGACGCCAGTGCGAGCATGAAGCCCAAGCTGCAGGCGGTCGAAGAGGCCATCAAGGATCTGATGCTGAGCCTCCAGGCGCGGCAAGGAAAAAGCCGAATATGCGTCTTCCATTTCCCCGGCTCGCGTCACGGCGAGGATTGCCGCCGGCTGCTGGACTGGACGGATAAGATGTCCGAGATTCCGTCGCTGTTTGCCAAGCTGCATATGCAGGGCACGACGCCTACGGGGCCGGCGCTGATGCAAGTGATTGATTTTTACCGAGAAGACGATTATGGTAGAGAGACAAGAGAAGAACGGATGGGATGATGGCCGTGGCAGACCAGTTGGAGCTGCAGCTGCAGCACGGGACGATCATAGCGGGCAAGTGGAAGGGCGGGCGCTATCGCATTGAGCGCTTGCTGGGCGAGGGTGCCAACGGCAAGGTGTATCTGGTGGAGAGCCGCGGTCGCCGCTACGCCCTCAAGGTCGGGGCAGACGCGGTCGATCTGCAATCGGAGATCAACGGGCTGCAGGCGCTGGCGCGGCAGGGGACTCCGCGCGAGGAGCCCTTCCTCGTAGAGGTCGACGACTTTCGCGACGGGAGAGGCCATGAATATCCATTCTATGTGATGCGCTATGTGCGCGGCAAGCCGCTCGCGGATTATATCGCCAAGGAGGGCCCCGAGTGGGTGCCTCTGATCGGCTATCATCTGCTGATGCGGCTGGCTGCGCTGCACGAGGCCGGATGGGTGTTCGGCGATCTCAAGCCCGACAATGTGCTCGTGGCGGAATACGGCCGCGCGCAACTGGTCGACTATGGCGGCGTGACGGCGATCGGCAGCGGCGTGCGCCAATTCACCGAGGTGTTCGACCGCGGGTACTGGTCGGCGGGCTCGCGGACGGCGGATCCGCAGTACGATCTGTTTTCCTTCGCGGTGCTGTTCATTCAACTGGTCGAGGGCAAGCGGCTGGACGAGCTGACGCGGACGCTGCTGCCGCACAGCCGCGTGCCCGCGGAGCTGCTGCGCTTGGCCGAGGACCATCCGGTGCTGGCGCCGGCGAGGGGCTGGCTGCGACGTGCGCTGCAGGGCGAATTCGGCTCGGCGCGCGAGGCTGCGGCCAGCTGGCAGCGCGAGCTGCACCGCGCGCGCGTCGCGAGACCGGCGGGCAGCGGGCCGCGCTGGCTCGGCGGGTTGTTCGTCGCGTCGGCTTTGCTGCTGGCGACGACGATCTTCTGGCTCGTGCGCTGATTCGTTCGAAAAAAAGGAGGCCTCGCGAGGATGGAACAGCTGCCAAGACGCGTGGCGCAGATGGCGCGGGAGCATGCGCTCTGGGTGCCGGGCGACCGGATCCTGGTCGCGCTCTCGGGCGGGCCGGACTCGACGGCGCTGCTGCATCTGCTGCTGCAGCTGGCGCCGGCCGAAGGACTGACGATTACGGCCGCGCATGTCGATCACGGCCTGCGCGGCAAGGAGTCCGCCGCGGAGGCCGAAGCGGCAGGCCGGCTGTGCCGGTTGCTCGGCGTAGAGGTGCAGCTGCTGAAGGCCGACGTGTCCGGTCACATGACCCGGACGGGCCTGGGGGTGCAGACAGCCGCCCGCGAGCTGCGCTACGCCCGGCTGCACGAGGCGGCGGCCCGCTGCGGCGCATCACGCGTGGCGCTCGGCCATCAGGCCGACGATCAGGCCGAGACGGTGCTCATGCGCATGCTGCGCGGCAGCGGGCTGGGCGGGCTGTCGGGCATTCCCGTGAAGCGCCGGGAAAAAAACGTGGAACTTATTCGTCCGCTGCTGCGTATTACAAAGGCGGAGCTAATCGCCTATTGCCAAACTGCGGGGCTCGCATACAGTACGGACAGCAGCAACGCCAAGCCGGATTACATCCGCAATGCCATTCGCCTGGAGGCGCTGCCGCAGCTGCGTCGCTTCAACCCGCGTCTGGATGCTACGCTTGCGCGTACGGCCGAAGTGGCGGCTGCAGAGGACGCTTATATGGAAGCGCGCACGGCCGAGCTATTCAAAGCGCATGTGCATGCTGTAGACGGCGGTTACAAGGCGTCACATAAGGCGCTGCTGGCGCTGCCGCTCGCTTTACAAAGGCGGTTGATTAAACTAATATTAAGCTATCTGTCAAGGGAAAAGAATGGCATTGCCTTCGAGCACGTGGAAGCGATCCGCGCCGCGATGTGCAGGGCCGAGCCGACGACGTGGCGGCTTGACGCGGTGGACGGCATTCGCTGCATGCGCGAGTACGATACGATGAAATGGGTACGACCGGCCGAGCAGCCTGGCCCGTATACATATGTTGTCCCCCGTGATGGCGGCGAGCTGAAGATTTCGGAAGCCGGCATCGCGCTGCAATTCGCACTCGTTTCAGGCGCTGCCCCGGCTCGGCCAGACCGGCGCGAGGCTTGGTTTGATCCGGCGCAGCTGCATCTGCCGCTGCAGGTCCGGAGCCGCCGGGCGGGCGACCGGATGGCCGTCGCCGGATTAAAAGGCACCAAAAAAGTGCAAGATATGTTCGTGGACGAGAAGGTGCCGGCCGCGCGGCGCGCGCGGTGGCCCCTTTTATGCGACGGGCGCGGCGAGCTGCTGTGGATTCCGGGACTGCGCCGCTCGGCGCTGGCTGCGCCGGCCGGAGCGGGGCCGTATCTGCGGGTGCGTGCGCTTGCCGGAGCGGCGGACGATGGCATGGAAAGCTTATTTGAATCATAACGTTTATAGATCAATTCATGGGAGGTCCCCGCGATTGTTGAATGACATTCAGGAAATACTGTATGATGCCGAGCAAATCCAGCTTAAAGTCAAAGAAATGGCACAGCAGCTAAGCGAGGATTTCGACGGGCGCAATCCGCTCGTTATTTGTGTGCTTAAGGGAGCGTTTATTTTTATGGCCGACTTGGTTAAAAACATAAACATCCCCCTTGAAACGGATTTCATGGCGATCTCCAGCTACGGACAATCCACCAAGTCCTCCGGCGTCGTCAAAATCGTCAAGGATCTGGACTCGCCGGTAGAAGGCAGGGACGTCGTCATCGTCGAGGATATCATCGACAGCGGCTTGACGCTCAGCTATCTGATCGATGTGCTGGAGCGGCGCAACGCCAAGTCGGTGACGGTCGCGACGCTGTTCGACAAGCCCGGCCGCCGCACGGTAGAGCTGGAAGCCGACTATACCGGCTTTTCGCTGCCGGACGCCTTTGTCGTCGGATACGGCCTCGACTATGCCGAGCGCTACCGCAATCTGCCCTTCATCGGCATCCTGAAGCCGGATGTGTACGCCCCATGAAGCGAGCCTCTCGCAACCGAACAGGCGCCGCGACATCGCGCGGAGGCACTTCTATTGTGGTGGAAAGTCATGCTATGGTAAAATATTTTAAGCGCCTTGAAAGGAGGTAGGGGATGAACCGGATCATCCGCAACACTGGATTTTATTTGCTCATCTTTCTGGTAACCGTAGGCATTGTCCAGATTATCACCCGATCCAACGACACCACTGTCGAGTTGCGCTACGATGAGCTGCGCGAGCAGATCGCAAGCGATAATATCGAGGCGATGACCCTGCAATTCGACGGTTACACGTATTACGTCACTGGCACGTTCCGGTCACAGCCTTCCGACGCGGATTCTGCGGAATTTATCTCGCATGTCAACGTGGAAGAATTTGCGGTTCAGCAGATTCACCAGGCATCCGAGCAGAATGGCTTTAGCCTGGATTACAAGCCGCAGGAAGGTCCGAGCTTCTGGCTCACGTTCCTTACCTCGATCATCCCTTTTGTGATTATTTTCATCTTGTTCTTCTTCCTCATCAATCAGGCGCAAGGCGGCGGCGGCAAGGTAATGAATTTCGGCAAGAGCCGCGCGCGATTGTATAACGAAGAGAAAAAACGCGTCACCTTTGAGGATGTCGCGGGGGCGGATGAAGAAAAGCAAGAGCTGGTGGAGGTCGTCGACTTCCTCAAGGATCCGCGCAAATTCGCAGCTGTGGGGGCGCGTATTCCAAAAGGTGTGCTGCTCAACGGACCTCCGGGTACCGGTAAGACGCTGCTGGCGAGAGCCGTTGCCGGTGAAGCCGGCGTGCCGTTCTTCAGCATATCCGGTTCGGACTTCGTCGAGATGTTCGTCGGGGTCGGCGCTTCGCGCGTACGCGACCTGTTCGAGAACGCGAAGAAAAATGCGCCGTGTATCATATTCATCGACGAGATCGATGCGGTCGGCCGTCAGCGCGGCGCAGGACTCGGCGGCGGTCACGACGAGCGCGAGCAGACGCTCAACCAATTGCTCGTCGAGATGGACGGCTTCGGCGCCAACGAGGGCATCATCATCGTGGCCGCGACGAACCGGCCGGACATTCTCGATCCGGCGCTGCTGCGTCCGGGCCGCTTCGACCGTCAGATTACGGTGGACCGTCCGGATGTGAAGGGCCGCGAAGCCGTGCTCAAGGTGCACGCCCGCAACAAGCCGCTGGAGAAGGACGTCAAGCTCGACGTCATCGCCAAGCGTACGACCGGGTTCACCGGCGCGGATCTGGAGAACCTGCTCAACGAGGCCGCTCTGCTGGCCGCGCGACGCAACAAGAAGAACATCGCAATGCTCGAGATGGACGATGCGATCGACCGTGTCATCGTCGGCACAGAGAAAAAGAGCCGCGTCGTGAGCGATCGCGAAAAGCGGATCGTCGCGTATCACGAAGCCGGACATACGATTATCGGCTACTTCCTGGAGCATGCCGATATGGTGCACAAGGTCACGATTATTCCGCGCGGCAAAGCCGGCGGCTACGTAATCATGCTGCCGAAGGAAGACCGCATGCTCGTCACGAAGCAGGAGCTGCTCGACAAGGTCACCGGGCTGCTCGGCGGCCGCGTCGCCGAAGAACTGTTTATCGGCGAGATCGGCACCGGCGCCTATAGCGACTTCAAGCAAGCGACCAGCATCGTGCGGGCGATGATCATGGAGTACGGGATGAGCGACAAGCTCGGGCCGATGCAATTCGGCAACTCGCAAGGACAGGTCTTCCTGGGTCGCGACCTGGGTCACGAACAGAACTACTCCGACGCGATTGCCTATGAGATCGACCAGGAGATGCAGAGCTTCATTACCCATTGCTATACGCGGGCCAAGGAGCTGCTGAGCGAGAAGAGCAAGGAAATGCATCTGATCGCCGAGACGCTGCTCGAAGTGGAGACGCTCGAGATCGAGCAGATCAAGCGCTTGATCGAGACCGGATCGCTCAAGAAAGACGATTCGGACGAGGGCGACACGGAGCCGACCGAGGAGTCGAGTGCAGAGCCGAACATTGACACGCTGGGCAACGTCAAGGTTCGCATTCAGCCGCGCGAGCCCGGGGAAGGCGCGCCGCCGAGCGGCGAGCCGACTCCGGATAAGCCGGACGGCGACGGCGGGGACGGCAATCGTTCCTGATTGGGCGCTTCAGAGATTTGGCGCCTGCCGCATTTGCGGCAGGCGCTTTTTCTGTGCGAGCGTTCCTTGCAGGCGGGAACGGCAAAACGTCGCTCCTTCATCGTCCGCATTTGTTGACAGTCCTGTTCACGTTGTGTACATTTAGGGGTAACCAATTTATTTTTTCAATTTGGGTCACACTATAGCGGCGGACCTGCAGCACGGGGTCTTGGATGGACATAGGTGAGGAGAGGATTGTGCCGTGGACGCACTTGTACTGGAGCGCAAGGAGCAGCAGAATCGCGAGCTCAAGGAGCGGCTCCTGCAATTGAAGAAGGAACGCAATGCCATCATTCTGGCGCATTATTACCAGCGGGACGAGATTCAAGAGGTTGCCGATTTTCGGGGCGACTCCTTTTTGCTTGCGCAGAAGGCCGCGCAGACCGATGCGGAGACGATCGTCTTTTGCGGCGTGCATTTCATGGGCGAGAGCGCCAAAATATTGGCACCGGATAAAACCGTGATCATTCCGGACGAACGGGCGGGCTGCCCGATGGCGGATATGGTCAACGTGGACGGGCTGCGCGAGCTGAAGGCGCAGCATCCGAATGCGAAAGTGGTCACGTATATCAACTCGTCCGCAGAAATCAAGGCGGAAACCGATATTTGCTGCACCTCCGCCAATGCGGTCAAGGTCGTCAATTCGGTGGACGCCGATGAGATCATTTGGGTGCCGGACAAAAACCTGGGCCATTACGTCCAGCAAAAAACGGACAAAAAAATGATCATCTGGGAAGGATATTGCAACACGCACGACATGCTGACCGTCAAGGATGTCGAGGAAATGCGCGCCAAGCACCCGAATGCGGAGTTCGTGGTGCATCCGGAATGCCGGCCCGAGGTCGTGGCGCTCGGCGATTTTGTCGGCAGCACGACGGCGATTATCAAATATTGCCGCGAGTCGGACACCAAGGCATTCATCGTTGGCACGGAGGACGGCACCGGCTATCAGCTGCGGCTCGACAGTCCAGGCAAGGAGTTCCATTTTGCGACGAAGTACCTCGTATGCCCGAATATGAAGGTCAACAACCTCAAAAAGCTGGTGAAATGCCTGGAAACGATGCAGCCGCAAATCTACGTGCCGCCGCACATCGCGGATCAGGCCCGGCTCTCGCTTGAACGCATGCTGCAGGTGAAGTAATGATTCCTCGCTATCTGGTCGATTTTACGATAGACGAGCTGCCTGCGGTCGAAAAGGACGTCATTGTCATCGGGGCCGGCATTGCCGGCCTTTTTACCGCGATCAAGGCGGCGGAAAGCGGCCAGCGGGTGCTCATGATCACCAAAAAATCGGTGCTCGACAGCAATACCCGCTATGCGCAAGGCGGCATCGCCGCAGTCATCGCCGAGGATGACTCGCCGGCCTATCACCGTCAGGACACGCTCATCGCCGGTGCCGGGCTATGCGCGCATGATGCGGTCAATCTGCTCGTGCACGAGGGGCCGAGCGGCGTGCGGGATCTGGTCGGCATGGGCACGCAGTTCGACCGGGAGAACGGCAGCTATGCGCTGACCAAGGAGGGCGCGCACAGCCAGCGGCGCATCCTGCATGCCAACGGCGATGCGACCGGTTATGAGATCGTGCGCGCCTTGTCGGAGAAGACCCTGTCGCATCCGAACATCGAAGAATGGGACGACCACTTCGTCCTCGATCTGCTGACCGCAGACGGCGAATGCTGCGGCGTCCTGCTGCAAAAGCCGGACGGGCAGCGCCTGATCGTGCGCGGCAAAGCGACCGTGCTCAGCACCGGCGGAGCCGGGCAGTTGTATCGCTATACGACGAACCCCGACGTGGCCACCGGCGACGGCATCGCTATGGCGTACCGCGCGGGGGCCTTGATTCAGGACGTCGAATTTATTCAATTCCATCCGACCTCGCTCTGCTATCCCGGCGCGCCGCGCTTCCTTATCTCCGAGGCGGTCCGCGGCGAAGGAGCGGTGCTGCGCAACATCAAGGGCGAGCGCTTCATGGAGCGCTACCACGAGCAGCTCGAGCTGGCGCCGCGCGATGTGGTGGCGCGGGCGATCGTGAGCGAGATGGAGAAGACCAAGTCCACCTTCGTGTACATCGATATTACACATGAGGCGGCGGACATGGTCAAGCACCGATTCCCGACCATTTACGAATTTTGTCTGACCTACGGCCTCGATCTGACGAGCGACTGGATTCCGGTGGCTCCGGCTGCGCATTATATGATGGGCGGGGTCAAAACCGATCTGAGCGGCGAAACCAGTCTCAAGCGGCTGTTCGCCTGCGGCGAAGTCTCCTCGACCGGCGTGCACGGCGCCAATCGGCTGGCGAGCAATTCACTGTCGGAGGCGATCGTGTTCGGCCGCCGCATCGCCGGCAGGATCGCAGAGCTGCCCCCCCTTCAGGCCGGATCGGTCGAGGAGAGCCCGGACGAGCGCCGCAGCGCGCATCCGATCCATGCGGTCGTGGAGAAGCGGCTCAAGCTGCAAAAAATCATGGTGCGCTATGTCGGTGTGAATCGCGATGCGATCGGCCTGGTCAAGGGGGTCGAGGAGCTTCAGCGACAGCTGCCGATTTTTCAGACGGTGCTGACGCGACGCGAGGAATTTGAATTCGGCAACATGCTGACCTGCGCGCTGCTGATCGCCCAGGCCGCGCTCGCGCGCGAGGAGAGCCGGGGCGCGCATTACCGCGAAGATTTTCCCGAGCGGGACGACCTGCTGTGGCGCAAGCATACGGTGCTGCACCGCGAGCATGGGGTAACGGAGGAGCGAATTGACGATGTATGAGGCATGGAACTATGACTATGCGCTGCGCGAGCAGCTGCGCAGCTGGCTGGCCGAGGATGTCGGGGCAGGCGACATATCGACCGCGACGACCATTCCCACGGGCACGCGCGGCCGCGCGGTGATCCACGCCAAGGAGAGCGGGGTCATCGCGGGCATGGCGGTGGCGGCGCTCGTATTCGAGCTGGTGGATGCGCAGCTGGACTATCGCCCGGCGGTGGAGGACGGCACGGCGGTGGACAAGGGCACGATTCTCGCAGAGGTCGAGGGCAGCGTACATAGCCTGCTGACGGGCGAGCGCCTCGCGCTCAATCTGCTGCAGCGCATGAGCGGCGTCGCGACCAAGACGCGCCGCTATGTGGACGCGCTGCAGGGCTTGCCGGTGCGGCTGGTCGATACGCGCAAGACGACGCCGGGCCATCGCCAGTTGGAGAAGTATGCCGTCCGCGTCGGCGGCGGCGCCAATCATCGCTTCGGGCTGTATGACGCGGTGATGATCAAGGACAATCATATCGTCGGCGCCGGCGGCATCCGGCAGGCGGTGGCGGCGTCGCGCCGTGCGATTCCGCACACGATGAAGATCGAGGTGGAGACGGAGTCGCTGGAGCAGGTCGAGGAGGCGCTCTCGGCCGGCGCAGACATTATTATGCTCGACAATATGGCGCCCGAGCGCATGCGCGAGGCGGTGCGCCGCATTCGCGAGCGGGCGCCTCATGTCGTCATCGAGGCTTCCGGGGGCGTGCGGCTCGACACCGTCCGGGGCATCGCAGACACCGGCGTCGACGTGGTCTCGGTCGGCGAGCTGACCTACGGGGCGGCGGTGCTGGACATCAGTCTCGATCTGGGCGGCATCAAAGGGGGCGGCGCTTCATGATCCTCGTCATCGACGTAGGCAACACGAATATTGTGGTCGGCGTCTACCGCGGCAGCGAGCTGCTCCACCATTGGCGCTTGAGCACGAACCGCTCGGCGACGGTCGACGAATACGGGGTCACGATACATAACCTGCTGCAACTGGCTGATCTGCGCATCGACGAGATTGCCGGCATCATGATCTCCTCAGTCGTACCGCCGCTCATGCGGACGCTAGAGCAGCTCTGTCTGAAGTACATGCGGCAGCGCCCGCTGATCGTCGGTCCGGGCATCAAGACCGGACTCAATATTCGCTACGAGAATCCGCGCGAGGTGGGCGCGGATCGGATTGTCAATGCGGTGGCGGGCATCGAGAAGTACGGCACGCCGCTGATCGTCGTCGACTTCGGTACGGCGACGACCTTCGACTATATCGACCGGGACGCCAACTATATGGGCGGCGCGATCGTGCCGGGCATCGGCATCTCGACGGAGGCGCTGTATCAGCGTGCGGCCAAGCTGCCGCGCATCGAGCTGGTCAAGCCCCCGAGCGTGATCGGCCGCAACCCGGTTACATCCATGCAGGCCGGCATCATCTACGGCTATGCGGGTCAGGTGGACGGCATCGTCAAGCGCATTCGCAGCGAATTCCGCGTCGATCCGTACGTGGTTGCGACCGGCGGGCTGGCGGAGCTGATCGCCGCCGAATCGGAGACCATCCGCGAGGTCGACCCGCTGCTGACGCTGGAGGGACTAAGACTGATCTATGCACGCAATCAATCCAACTGAGGGCGAAGGGGTGAGCGATATGGATACGGCCAAGGATCATCTCGTGCGCGGCACGGCCTGGGGCGGCAAGCTGCGCGTGTTCGCGGCCCGGACGACCGCGCTGGCGGGCGAGCTGCAGCGCCGTCACGGCACGCTGCCGACCGCCACGGCCGCGCTCGGACGCACGGCCGCGGCGGGGGCGATGATGGGCGCCATGCTCAAGGGCAAGGAGAAGCTGACGATTCAAGTCAAGGGGGACGGCCCGATCGGGCAGATTGTAGTCGACGCCAACGCCGCGGGCGAGGTGCGCGGCTACGTCGATCATCCGGAGGTGCATCTGCCGAGCAACGCCCAAGGCAAGCTGGACGTGGCGGGTGCGGTAGGACGCAGCGGGTTCATTCATATCATCAAGGATCTGGGCATGAAGGAGCCGTACAGCGGCAGCATTCCGATCGTATCGGGCGAGCTGGGCGAGGATTTTACGTACTATTTTGCAACCTCGGAGCAGACGCCCTCCGCCGTCGGACTGGGCGTGCTCGTCGACACGGACGGCTCGGTCATGCAGGCCGGCGGCTTCATCGTACAGCTGCTGCCGGGTCTGGACGACGATGAGATCGCCGATCTGGAACGCCGTCTCGCGCAGATGCCTCCGCTCACGGCGCTGCTCGACCAAGGCGAGACGCCGGAGGAGGTGCTCCGCTTCGTCGTCGGCGACGATGTGGAGATCATGGAAACGCTGGCCATCGCCTATGCATGCCCGTGCTCGCGCGAGCGCGTCGAGCAGACGCTGATCAGCATGGGCGAGGCGGAGCTGGTGCAGTTGATCGAGGAGGACGGACAAGCCGAGGTGCTCTGTCATTTCTGCAACGAAGCCTACACCTTCGACCGCCCTGCGCTTGAGGCGCTGCTGGAGCAAGCGCGGCCGCAGGCCGAGCGCTAGGGCGGGAGCGGGATGCGGAGAACGGATCTTCTCAAAGGACTGATCGCGGTCCAGGCCGCCTGCATGATTGTGGTAGCCGTCGTTGTGCTGATCCGGCTGCTGCCCGTCAGCGCGGGCGGCGCTCCGGCAGTCCCGCCTGCGGAGCCGGAGCCGGCGGCGCCGGACGGCGGCGCAGTAGTCGGACAGGTCGGCGGCAAGGCCGTCACCAAGGACGAGCTGCTGCAGGCGCTCGAGCAACAATTCGGCAAGCAAGTGCTGTATACGCTGATGGTCCGGCGGGCCATCGATCTGGAGGCGGAAGCGGTCGGCCTGTCCGTCTCGGCGGCCGAGGTGGAGCGCGAGCTGGCGCGAATGATCGATGGGTACGCGAGCGAGGCAGATTTTTATCAAGCGATGGAGGGGCAGCTCGGTCTGACCAAGGAACAGGTCGCCGAGGACGCCAAATACCGCCTGCTGCTGGAGCAGATCGCGATGCGGGCGGTGGAGGTGGGCGAGGCGGAGGTCGATGCCTACATCGACAGTCATCCCGCACGCTTCGCGCCGGACATTCGCGTCGATCTGGCCTGGATCCTGACCGAGACGCCGCGGCTGGCGGAGCAGGCGGTCGGCGAGCTGGAGGACGGCGCGTCCTTTGCCGCGCTGGCACGGCGTTATTCCATGGATGAATACACCGCCGAGATCGGCGGCGAGATCGGTCAGGTCGACCTCGACGATCCGTTTGTCGATCCGGCGGTGCTGGAGGCGGCTGCGGAGCTCGAGGTCGGGGCGATCGCCGGTCCGCTGGTCGTGGACGACGGCTACGCCGTCATTCGGCTCAACGAACGCACGGTTTCCCAGCAAATGGACGAAACGCGCATTCGGGAAGCGGCTTTTCGGCTGGCGGCATTGTCGCTCGCGCCCCCGCTGCACGAAGTGGAACGGGACTTGCTCCTCAAATACGAGGCGCAGGTCCTGCCGCCATATGAGCTTGGGAATTGACCCTTATGAACTTGGCTATTGACACAGCATGTGCGACTTGTTAAGATAAAGGTAGTAAACCCAACCGAAATAGTCGGAAATAAGGGAGGCGCACACGCAATGGCCAGAATCGTCCAAAATGTGACCGAATTAATCGGAGATACTCCGCTTGTTCGTTTGAATCGTCTCGTACCCGAAGGCAGCGCGGAGATTTATGTCAAATTGGAATACCAGAATCCGGGTGCCAGCGTAAAAGATCGCATCGCGATCAGCATGATCGAGGTCGCAGAGCAGGAAGGCCTCCTCAAGCCAGGCGATACGATTGTCGAGCCGACCAGCGGCAATACCGGCATCGGCCTTGCCCTCGTCGCAGCGGCCAAAGGCTACAAGACCATCCTCGTCATGCCGGAGACGATGAGTCTGGAGCGCCGCAATTTGCTGCGCGCCTACGGTGCGGATATCGTCCTGACGCCGGGCTCGGAGGGCATGAATGGCGCAGTGCGCAAGGCGGAGGAGATCCAAAAGGAGAACCCGTCCTATTTCATGCCGCAGCAGTTCAAAAATCAAGCGAACGTCAAGGTGCATCGCGAAACGACAGGACCGGAAATTGTCGAAGCGATCAACTCGCTGGACGGCCAGTTGGATGCCTTCGTGGCGGGCATCGGCACCGGCGGCACCATCAGCGGCGCCGGCGAAGTGTTGAAAGCAAGCTACCCGGACATCAAGATTTATGCGGTGGAGCCGGCGGCGTCTCCCATCCTGTCCGGCGGCAAGCCCGGCCCGCACAAAATTCAAGGCATCGGCGCAAATTTCGTCCCCGATATCCTGAACCGCGAGGTGTATGACGGCGTCATCACCGTCGAGAACGAAGAAGCGTTTGAATACGCGCGTCGCGCGGCCAAGGAAGAAGGCATCCTGTGCGGCATCTCCTCCGGCGCTGCAATCTACGCCGCGCTGCGCGTGGCCAAGGAATTGGGCAGCGGCAAGCGCGTAGTCGCAGTCGTGCCGAGCAACGGCGAACGTTACCTGAGCACGCCGCTCTTTAACTTCGAGAACTAATGTATTCGGACCTGCCATAGCCGGCGCCCTTCACTTTTGGTGAAGGGCGCTTTTATGCGGTATGGCCGGCGCTTGAATTGTCCGGAGACATGTGGTATTTTGAATGCAACATTTCGACAGATTCTTTGAAAGTCGGCAGCATGATCGGAAAGGAAAGGGATGCTCGGTGTCACTAGGTGTTACCTCGTATGATCAATGGCAGGCCTGGCGACAAAACGGGGGCTTCACGACCTTGCCGTATCTGCATACGATAGCTGCCTCGCTGCCCGGACATCGCCTTGCCGATTGGCTGGGGGCATGGCAGGCGGCGTCCCCTTACGCCATTATTCTGGAGAGCGGCAAGACTGGCCGATACACGTATCTTGGCCTGCGGCCGGCGGAGGTGCTGCGCGGCAAGGACGGTCGCGCCGAGCGGCTCGATCCGATCGACGGCACGGTCCGCGAGTCGCTGCACGGCGCGCCGCTAGAGGTGGTGCGGGCCTGGCATTCGCGCCGTCGCAGTCCGCGGCTGGAGGGAGCGCCGCCGCTGCTTGGCGGCAGCGCCGGCTATTGGAGCTACGATGTCGTACGCGCGATCGAGTCGTTGCCCGTGCAGGCGCAGGACGACCTGCGGGTGCCGGACTACCTGTTCCTGCAGCTCGACGAGCTGTGGATCATCGATCACGAGCGGGACCTGTTGCATTGCGCGGTCCACACGCATCTGGAGCCGGACGCGCCGGGAGGAGACACCCTGCGCGCCAGCTATGACGAGGCGGCGCAGCGCGCGCAGGAGATGGCTCGGCTGTGGCGCGAGCTATGCCGAGTCGCCGGCGACGGGGCGGGCGCCGCGGCGGATCGGCGCCGGCGCGAGCAGATGCGGGCGGATGATCTGCAGATCAACGTCGAGGACATGACCGGGATACGTTCGCCCTTTTCCAAGCGGGACTTCGAGGCTGCGGTGCTGCGCATCCAGGACTACATCGCGCAGGGCGACGTCTTCCAGGTCAATCTCTCGCTGCGCCAGAGCCGCGAGCTCCTCGCCTCCTCCGAGGAGCTGTACGAGTGGCTGCGGCTGATCAATCCCTCTCCGTATATGGGCATGCTGCGCTGCCCGGACTTCCAGCTCGTCTCGGCTTCGCCGGAGCTGCTCGTACTCGCCCGCGAGGGCCGGCTCGCGGCGCGGCCGATCGCCGGCACCAGGCGACGCGGGCGCACCGAGGCGGAGGATGCGGCGCTGGCGGAGGAGCTGCGCACCAATGAGAAGGAGCGGGCCGAGCACATCATGCTCGTCGATCTGGAGCGCAACGATCTGGGACGGATTGCCGCCTACGGCTCCGTCCGGGTGGACGAGCTGATGATCATCGAGCGCTACTCGCACGTCATGCATCTCGTCTCTCAGGTGGAGGCGCGGCTGGCGGCCGGCAAGGACGCATTCGACGTCGTTGCGGCGACCTTTCCCGGCGGGACGATCACCGGCGCGCCGAAGATTCGGACGATGGAGATTATCGAGGAGCTGGAGCCGGTGCGCCGCGGGCCGTATACCGGCTCGATGGGATGGATTGACTACAACGGCGATATGGAATTTAATATTATTATCCGCACGATGACCGTCAAGGACGGTTCCGTCCATATCCAGGCCGGAGCGGGCATCGTGATCGACTCCGATCCGGAGCGGGAGTATTACGAATCGCTGAATAAGGCGAAGGCGCTGTGGAAGGCGATCGAATATAGCGAGCGCACGGCCGGTACAGCGGCACGATAGAAGGAGGCGAGCGATGTGATCCTGGTCATCGACAATTACGATTCGTTTACATTTAACCTGGTGCAGTATCTGGGCGAGCTTGGCGAGGAGATTGTCGTCAAGCGCAACGACGAGATCGATCTGGAGGGCATTGCCGAGCTGCGGCCGGACCATATTCTTATCTCGCCAGGCCCCTGTACGCCGAGCGAGGCGGGCATCAGCCTGGCGTTGATCGAGCGCTTCAAGGGCGAGATCCCGATTTTTGGCGTCTGCCTCGGGCATCAGGCGATCGGACAGGCTTTTGGCGGGGATGTCGTGCGCGCCGACAAGCTGATGCACGGCAAGACCTCCAGCATTCGCCATGACGGCCGGACGATCTTCGCGGGGGTGCCGTCGCCGTATACGGCGACCCGCTATCACTCGCTGATCGTGAAGCGCGACACGCTGCCGGACTGTCTGGAGATCAGCGCCGAGACGGACGAGGGCGAGATCATGGCGCTGCGGCATCGGGAATATCCGATCGAGGGCGTGCAGTTCCACCCCGAATCGATTATTACCGAGCACGGCTTGACGCTGCTGCGCAACTTCCTGGCGATCCAGGCGGGCGCCCCCCGATGATGAAGGTCGGGTACAACGGGTCCGTGCTCGACGCGGACCAAGCCGTGCTCTCGGTCTACGAGCACGGCTTTTTGTACGGGCTCGGGCTGTTCGAGACGCTGCGCACCTACGGCGGGGAGCCGTGGCTGCTGGAGCGTCATCTCGCTCGCTTGCAGGAGGGCTGCCGCGCGCTTGGCATTTGCTACGAGGCCGACCCTGACGTTATCCGCGAATGGCTGCGTCGGCTGATGGACGCCTGCGGGCTGGAGGAAGCCTATGTCCGTCTGACCGTTAGCGCCGGCGTCGGCGAGCTCGGCTTGCCTAGCGGCGACTACGAGGCGCCTAATGCGATATTGCTGGTCAAGCCGCTGCCCGCTTTGCCCGGCCGCTTGGATACGCACGGCAAGCCGCTGCGCCTGCTGCGTCTGCCTCGCAATACCCCGGAGGGCGGCGTGCGCATGAAATCGCTCCATTATATGAATAATATTCTCGCCAAGCGGGAGCTGGCGGCCGCGGGCCCGCCGGAAGCCGAGGGGCTGATGCTGACGCAGGACGGCTGGCTCGCGGAGGGCATCGTCAGCAATTTGTTTTTCGTTCGCGAAGGCGTCGTTTGCACGCCCGAGATCGGGACCGGCATTTTACCGGGCATCACGCGCGCCAAGGTGCTCGAGCTGGCGCATGCCGCCGGTGTGTCGTGCGGGGAAGGACGCTACCGCCCGGACTTGCTGTTTGAAGCGGACGAAATTTGGGTAACCAATGCCATACAGGAGCTGGTGCCGATCACTGCAATCATCGGCACAGACGGTACGAAGACGACGATAGGCGCAGGGCAGAGCGGGCCGATCTGCAGACGGCTGTTGCAACTGTACCGCGAGCAGGCGTGGCGCGCGGTAGGCGCCGCGCAGCCGCAGGGCGAGGAGGGGCGGCGATGAGGGCGACGATACGGCGCAGAAGCTATGTATGGAAGGACGGCACGCAGCTCGCGCTCGGCGAGCGCACGTTGATTATGGGCATTCTCAATGTGACGCCGGACTCCTTCTCCGATGGGGGACGCTACGACGACCTGGAGCGGGCCGTCAGGCACGCCAGAGCGATGGTCGATGCGGGCGCGGACATCATCGATATCGGCGGCGAGTCCACTCGTCCCGGCAGCGCGCCGGTCGATGTGACGCGCGAGCTGGCCCGCGTCCTGCCGACGGTGCGCGCACTGGCCGAGGCGATGCCGGGCGTGCCGCTGTCCATCGATACGTACAAGGCCGAGACGGCGCGTCAAGCGCTGCAGGCAGGCGCGCATATCATCAACGACATCTGGGGGCTGCAGGCCGATCCCGACATGGCGGCGGTCGCGGCTGCGTATCGCTGCCCGGTCGTCATTAGTCACAATCGCGCCGATACGAATTATGTCGAATTGGCGCATGACGTGCGGGAGGATCTGGCGCGATGCGCGCAGACGGCGCTGTCGGCCGGTGTCGAGCCTGCCCGCATCTGGCTCGATCCGGGCATCGGCTTTGCCAAGTCGTACGAAGACAACCTGCGGCTGATGGGACAACTGGATACGCTGGCGGAGCTCGGCTACCCGCTGCTGCTGGGCACCTCGCGCAAGCGATTCATCCGCCGCACGCTGGAGCTGGATGCGGACGAGGTCGTGGAGGGCACGGCGGCGACTGTGGCGCTCGGCATTGCGCAGGGCTGCCAAATTGTGCGCGTCCATGACATTGCGCCGATGGCGCGGATCGCGCGGATGTGCGATGCGATCGTCTATCGGCAGGCGCAGATCACCGAGTAAGAGGAGGCGAAGTTGTGGATCGGATGATGCTCAAGGGCATGCAATTTTATGGATACCACGGCGTTTTTGAAGAAGAGAACAAGCTGGGGCAGCGCTTCGGCGTCGATCTTGAGCTGCTGCTCGACCTGCGCGAGGCTGCCGCCAGCGACGACATCGCGCAGTCGATCAATTATGCGGATCTTCACGCCCTGACCAAGGAAATTGTCGAAGGCAAGCCGTTCCAGTTGGTGGAAGCGTTGGCCGGTGCCATTGCATCTAAGCTTCTGGACTCGTATACTAGGATAAACGAAGTGACGGTACGGGTCGTGAAGCCTCACCCGCCGTTCGATATTCAATTCGACGGCGTAGTCATCGAGCTGCGCAGAAAGCGGGATGCGCATGGACAGATCGTCGCCGCTTGGGCCTGAAGCCTCGGCTCCGGCGCTCGCATACATCGCGCTCGGCTCGAATCTGGGCGCGCGCGACGACTTTTTGCGTCAAGCGCTGCGTCGACTGGACGAGACGCCCGGCGTACGGATTCTTCAAGTGTCTGGCATCTACGAGACCGACCCGGTGGGCTACACCGAGCAGCCGGCTTTTCTTAATATGGCCGCTGCGCTGCGGACGCGGAGGTCGCCGCATGCACTGCTCGGGCTGCTGCTGGAGACAGAGCAGCAGCTCGGGCGCGTGCGCGAGCAACGCTGGGGGCCCCGGACCATCGATCTGGATCTGCTGGCATACGAGGACGCGATCCTGGATGAGTCGGAGCTTATCTTGCCTCATCCGCGCATGATGGAGCGGGCATTCGTGCTCGTGCCGTTGTCCGATGTCTTGCAGGCGCAAGCGGCGCGGGGACTTCCCGATCCGCATGCGGTGCAGGCGATAGCGGCCGAGGCGCGTCGTATTGGAAAGGAAGGCATCACATTATGGAATACGATCAGCTGGCCCAGCGCATCCGCGCCTTCCGAAAGCTGAAAGGGCACACGCAGCAAGAGCTGGCCGAGCGGCTTGGCGTATCCGTGGCTGTGCTAGGCTCGCTGGAGCGGGGAACGCGCCGGCCGGATGCCAAGCTGCTGGAGCATATCGCCGATACGCTCGGCATCGAGCTCGCGGAATTGGTCGGGAATACGTATCGGATCAAGGATTGAAGAAAGAAACAGCGAAGGAACGCAAAGTCAGGAAAGGAGCATGGAGAAGCATGCTGAAAATCGGATCAATCACCATGAAAAACAACGTCGTGCTGGCCCCGATGGCCGGCGTGTGCAATCCGGCATTCCGCCTGATTGCCAAAGAATTCGGCTGCGGACTGGTCTGTGCGGAGATGGTGAGCGACAAGGCGATCCTGCACGGCAACAAGCGGACGTTGGAAATGCTGTATGTGGATGAGCGGGAGAAGCCGCTCAGCCTGCAAATATTCGGCGGCGACCGCGAGTCGCTGGTCGAGGCGGCCAAGGTGGTCGACCGCCAGACCAATGCGGACATCATCGATATCAACATGGGCTGTCCGGTGCCAAAGGTTACCAAATGTGACGCAGGCGCGCGCTGGCTGCTCGATCCGAACAAAATTTACGAGATGGTAGCGGCAGCGGTCGATGCAGTCCAGAAGCCGGTCACGGTGAAAATGCGGATCGGCTGGGACAGCGAGCATATCTATGCCGTGGAGAATGCGCGCGCCATCGAGCGAGCAGGCGGGCAGGCGGTGAGCGTGCACGGCCGTACGCGCGAACAGCTGTACACCGGTCATGCCGACTGGGACATTCTCAAGGAAGTCAAAGAAGCGGTGTCGATCCCGGTCATCGGCAACGGCGACGTGTTCACGCCAGAGGACGCGCAGCGGCTGCTGGCGCACACCGGCTGCGACGGGGTCATGATCGGACGCGGCGCACTCGGGAACCCGTGGATGCTCTACCGCACGGTGCACTACTTGACCACCGGGGAGCTGCTGCCTGATCCGGAGCCGGCCGAGAAGATGCGGATCGCCATCCTCCACATGGATCGGCTGATCGCACTCAAGGGCGAATCGGTGGCGGTGCGCGAGATGCGCAAGCATTTGGCCTGGTACCTCAAAGGACTGCCTGGCGCGGCCCGCATCAAAGATCATATCATGGAAGAGACAAGCCGCGACAAGATGGTGCATATTCTCGGCGGATACATCGACTCGCTGGCCGAGCAAGAGGTCTCGTCCGAGGAGCGGCCGGCCATCGCCCAGTCGGTATAGCCGCTATGCCGCCCCGCCGGGGCGGCCATGCTTTTTCGGCTGCCGGCCGGCAGCCCGTTCGTTAGCGCAAGCGTGCCGGATTCCGGCACGCTTGCGCTATAGCGAGCATAGCGCTTACATAAGGGCGGCTGACCGTCATTGACATTTGGGTCAAATTTGAAATATAATCATGCAATAGAAATTTGACCTGCCTACAAACAGGAGCTCCAGAGGGCATCCTTGTTCCCGCTGATGCTTGCCCCCTCCTGATATGTCATCATGTGTGTCCGGCGCTGCTGTGAAGTACCAAGTGAGTTCATACATTCGGTATGAAAATAAGTCACATGACAGGAGAAATGGTAAGATGAGCGATAAAGAGATTATTCTGACCCAAGACGGGCTGAAGAAGCTGGAAGAGGAACTGGAAAACTTGAAGTCGGTGAAGCGCCGCGAGGTGGCGGAGCGGATCAAAATTGCAATCGGATACGGGGACATCAGTGAAAACTCCGAGTACGAGGACGCCAAAAACGAGCAGGCTTTCATTGAGGGCCGCGTCATCACCTTGGAGAAAATGCTGCGCAACGCACGCATCATCAATAATGACGATATCGACATCGACACGGTCAGCATCGGCTCGATCGTCGAGGTGGAGGATCTTGAATTCAAAGACAAAATGGAGTATACGATCGTCGGCACTGCCGAGTCCGATCCGTCGCAGAACAAGATTTCGAACGAGAGCCCGGTCGGCAAGGCCATTCTCGGCAAGAAAAAAGGCGATGTCGTCGAAGTCAACGTCCCGGCAGGCGTCATTGAATATAAAATTATTGATATTAAAAAGTAAGTTCGAACCAATCGCCGATTGAAAAGCTTCCTTTTGGGAGCTTTTTTTCAAAACTTATAGGAAATACCATGGTTTTGCCTATGCTGGTAAAGGAGATGGACATCAAGTGTCGGATCAAAATGTAGAGGTTACAACGGAGGCGGGACGGGAGGAAGCCCTGAGCGAGCTGCTGCAAATTCGCCGCGACAAGCTGGGGGAGCTGCGCAACCTGGGGATCGATCCGTTCGGCGCACGCTTCGAGCGCACGCACGAAGCCGCCCGCATCCACGAGGAATACGGCGCAATCAGCAAGGAAGAGCTGGCCGAGCACCCGGCCGAGGTGCAGATTGCCGGCCGCATCATGCAAAAACGGGGTATGGGCAAGGCGGCATTCGCGCATATCCAGGACCTGAGCGGTAAAATTCAAATCTATGTCCGGCAGGATACGGTGGACGAGGCGGCCTACAAAGGCTTCGGATTGCTCGATATCGGCGATATCGTCGGTGTGCGCGGCGAGGTGTTCAAAACGAAAACCGGAGAGACCTCGGTCAAGGCGCGTGAGGTGGTCGTTCTGACCAAATCGCTGCTGCCGCTCCCGGAAAAATTCCATGGTCTGAAGGATGTCGAGCTGCGTTATCGCCAGCGCTATGTCGATCTGATCATGAATCCGGACGTCCAGCAGACGTTCGTCACGCGCTCGCGGATCATTCAGTCCATGCGCCGCTACCTGGACTCGCTCGGCTACCTGGAGGTGGAGACGCCCACCCTCCACAGCATTGCCGGCGGTGCGGCGGCACGCCCGTTCATTACCCACCACAATGCGCTCGATATGGAGCTGTACATGCGGATCGCCATCGAGCTGCACCTGAAGCGGCTCATCGTCGGCGGCATGGAGAAGGTGTACGAGATCGGCCGAGTCTACCGCAACGAAGGCATCTCTACGCGCCACAATCCGGAATTCACAATGATCGAGTTGTATGCGGCTTATGCCGACTACACCGATATCATGGAGCTGACGGAACAGTTGGTCGTGCATATCGCCCAGGAGGTGCTGGGTACGACTACGATTGCGTATCAAGACTACGAAGTCGAGCTCGGCCAGCCTTGGCGCCGCGCGGCGATGGTCGATCTGGTCAAGGAAGCGACCGGGGTCGACTTCCGCGAGCCGATGACGGACGAACAAGCCCATGTCCTGGCAAAGGAGCACAAGGTGCCGGTAGAGCCGCATATGACCTTCGGTCATATCGTCAATGCGTTCTTTGAAGCTTTTGTCGAGGAGACATTGATTCAGCCGACGTTTGTGACGGGGCATCCGGTCGCCATTTCGCCGTTGGCGAAAAAGAGCGCGGACGATCCGCGGTTTACGGAACGCTTCGAGCTGTTCATCGTAGCGCGGGAGCATGCCAATGCATTTACCGAGCTCAATGATCCGATTGACCAGCGCGAACGCTTCGAGTCCCAACTGCAGGAGAAGGAGCAGGGCAACGACGAGGCCCATGAAATGGACGAGGACTTCATTCGGGCGCTGGAGTACGGACTGCCGCCGACGGGCGGGCTCGGCATCGGGATCGATCGGCTGGTCATGCTGTTGACCAACGCCCCTTCGATCCGCGATGTCCTGCTGTTCCCGCTGATGCGCGAGCGCACTGGCGAATAAGACGCATCTCGGAAGATATGCCATTGTGCTCCTCGAAGGGGAGGCAGACGGCAGGAGAAAGGCTGGCGGCCACAGGGGAGACTCCCCTGCCGCCAGCTTTTTTTGATGCCTTTCCCGTAGGATCGCCCCGACCGTTTTGTCTTTCTAAAAAAAGTTTTTAAAAAGCCTTGCAATTGGGTATAGGCCTGTGTTATATTCTTATAGTCGCCGCTTGAGAGAGCGAGGACATGCAAAAGCACTACGATGGTTCCTTGAAAACTGAACAACGAGCGTAAAGCCCCAGATTCTTTCGGGAATCTGGAAGAGCAAAACAACGAATGAGCTAACCAAGCTCC
>NZ_JACXIZ010000064.1 GCF_014705605.1 Paenibacillus sabuli | reverse complement strand
ATATGATTCCATCCGCTCCCCGCTTGATTCTCTGAATCTAGCATACACCATAATTCGCCATTTTCAGAGTCTCAAGGGTGCGGAATGTGAGATACCAGCTTTTTATTGTCTAAAAATTCTTTAAGTAGCATCAGCGTAGAAAGCGCACGCTCATGATGAGCGTGCGCCGCTTTATTTTAGAGGGGACTGTTCACGTGGCTTACTCGATTTCGATATGAGGCCCCGCTACATACCACTCGCGAGAGCCCGCTTCATTTGTTTTGGAATGAATATCCAAATAAACAGCGTTGCCGTTGTCTCGCTCCCAAAATAATAACAGCCGGTCTTGTTCCGGGCTAATGAGCACAGCTGGGAAATAGTCCTTATATTCTTGGGCTTCTTCTTTTTCTTTGCTGGAAAGGGCCGCATTTACCGAAAAGGCTTCTTCTTGGCTGAGTTTATTGGTAAAGTCAATGCCGATATCTGAACTGCTGTGTAACGTCCAGGATTGCAGCCCTGCCGATGACATTTTTTCCGTTTTCTGAATTTTCCCAAGCGCGCGTTCCCAGCCTTCATGCAGCATGGCGTACAACTTAGGCTGCTCCTCCGCAAGTGGTTCTCCGTACACGATATGAGCCGTTCCTTCATTTAGTTGTTCTGGCAAGGTCGCTTCATGATCTGCCTTGGTCATGGTTGACCAAGTTAAAAACAAGGCCACCGTGACAATCGCAAACAGCATTTGCAACAAGAATGAATTTCTTTTTTTTGCTGTCATGTGAACCTCCTTTTAGTCATTAGGCCAATTTTCGCTACCATAAAAATGAGCATCTTCACCGTTCTCAAATTCATATCGTTGGTTCCAAGACATTTGATAGGTTGCAGAAGCTTCGTGTGTGCAGGAGGCTGTACTAATAGATAAATTGATTGGGGCAGATGAATCTTCATCTTGTTTGTTTCCGATTAACTGTCCATTCTTATACCAATCAAAGTAAGCTCTGCCCCAAGTAGCCTCCGGATACAAAGAATTTTCGGAACCTGAAACTTGACCGTAAACATATACAGTTCCAACCGGACAGGAGAAATCAATGTCGATAAATCTTGAATTTTCAGGATAAGCAGATGCAAAAGGTATTGCCGTTAAAAACAAAAGACTAAATACTACTAATAATGGCGCGATTACTTTATTTTTCATTAAAAAAACTCTACTTTACAAAAAATATTATTACTGGTAATTTCCTTTACTGTATCATCGTTCCCTAAATTATACAAGGCTAAAAAATAAAATTATCTATTTATTGAGTTGTCAGATCCACTAGCGTTGTGTTATTGCTGCAACTGGTTATTGGCATGGAATAAGCATTAAGTTTCGCTCATTTCTGCGTCGCCGCACGCCGCATCCGGGTAAACAGGTCAGTATGGACTTAGATAACCGACTACGCGGAAGGGGCTGTAAGGATGAGCGAGAAGGACAAGCAGTTGGAGCAGTACCGTGTGAAGGACGAGGGCAAGGCGCTGACGACGAACCAGGGCCTCAAGATGGCGGAGGACGAATTCTCGCTCAAGGCGGGCGAGCGCGGACCGACGCTGATGGAGGACTTCCACTTCCGCGAGAAAATGACACACTTCGATCACGAACGCATCCCCGAGCGCATCGTGCATGCCCGGGGCTTCGCGGCGCACGGCGAATTCGAGCTGTACGAATCGCTAGCGCCCTATACTAAGGCCGGCTTCCTCCAGGACCCCGGCACCAAGACGCCCGTCTTCGTGCGCTTCTCCACGGTAGCGGGCTCGCGCGGCTCGGCGGAGACGGTGCGCGACGCGCGCGGCTTCGCGACCAAGTTCTATACGCAGGAAGGCAACTATGACCTGGTGGGCAACAACATCCCGGTGTTCTTCATCCAGGATGCGATCAAGTTCCCCGACCTGATCCACGCCGTCAAGCCCGAGCCGCACAACGAGATGCCGCAGGCGGCTTCGGCGCATGATACGTTCTGGGACTTCGTCGCGAATAATCAGGAATCGGCGCATATGGTCATGTGGGCGATGTCCGACCGCGCCATCCCGCGCAGCTTCCGGATGATGGAGGGCTTCGGCGTGCATACGTTCCGCTTCGTCAATGAAGAGGGCCGCTCGCACTTCGTGAAGTTCCACTGGAAGCCGGTGCTCGGCGTGCATTCGCTCGTCTGGGACGAGGCGCAGAAGATCTCGGGCAAGGACCCTGACTTCCACCGTCGCGATCTGTGGGAGGCGATCGAGCGCGGCGACTATCCGGAATATGAGCTCGCCGTCCAGCTGCTGACGGAGGAGGACGAATTCCGCTTCGACTTCGATATCCTCGATCCGACCAAGCTGTGGCCGGAGGAGGAGGTGCCGGTCAAGCGCATCGGCAAGATGACGCTCAATCGCAACGTGGACAATGTGTTCGCAGAGACGGAGCAGGTCGCCTTCCATCCCGGCCATGTCGTGCCGGGCATCGACTTCTCCAACGATCCGCTGCTGCAGGGACGGCTGTTCTCGTACACGGATACGCAGCTGTCGCGCCTGGGTGGGTCGAACTTCCACGAGCTGCCGATCAATCGGCCGGTGTGCCCGTTCCACAACAATCAGCGCGACGGCATCGCCCGCCATACGATCAATCGCGGACAGGTGAGCTATCACAACAATTCGTTGGCCGGCAACACGCCGTCCACGACGCCGGAGCGCGAGGGCGGCTACAGCCACTATCAGGAGAAGATCGACGCCCGCAAGGTGCGGGCCCGCAGCGAGAGCTTCAAGGATCACTTCTCCCAGGCGGCGCTGTTCTGGAACAGCATGAGCGAGCCCGAGCAGCAGCATATGATCGATGCGTTCAGCTTCGAGCTGGGCAAGGTGATGAGCTCATCGGTGCGCGAGCAGGTCGTCGCCATGTTCGCGCAGGTGTCGCCGGAGCTGGCGACACCGGTCGCCGAGCGCATCGGCGTCGATGCGCCGCCAGCCGGCCAGCCGGCTTCGACGAAGCAATCGCCGGCGCTCAGCCAGGCGAACACGACCCACTCGCCGCACGGACGCAAGGTCGGCGTCATCGCTGGTCCGCAATTCGACGACGCGGCGGTGCTGCCGGTGCTGGATGCGCTGCGCGCAGCGGGCGTGCAAGTGGAGGTGATCGCCGAACGGCTGGGCGAGATCGCCGGGACCGGCGGCAAGGCGCTGGAGGTGGATCACACATTCCTGACGGCCGACTCCGTGCTGTTCGATGCGCTGTATGCCGCAGGCGGCGAGGACGAGAGCGGCAAGCTGGCGCGTCAGGCGTCGATGCTGCTGGGCGAGGCGTACGGCCATTGCAAGCCGATCGCCGCGAGCAGCAGCGGCAAGGATTGGCTCGGCCCCCATGCGCCGGCGAACGGACCGGGCGTGGTGGCCGGAGAAGGCGGGGAAGGTCTGGCGGACGCGTTCAAGGAGGCCGTAGCGGCCCATCGCTTCTGGACGCGCGATTAGGCGAAGCGGGGCGAGGAGGGGCTGGCCGCAGCTTTCGAGCTGGTAGAAGGAAGTAGCAGGCCGCTCGGACTGCCCAAAGGCTGCACGCGATTGATGCGTGCAGCCTTTTGGGCTTTTGGCGCGCGGTACGGATGCTCTAGCGGGCAGCCGCGACGCTTAGCCCACGGAATCGAAGCGATGTGACCGCCAGGAGACGGCGGGGCGTCGCTCATGTGCAAGCTTGGAAACGAGAAGGATTACTGGTTACCGGTAGGGAGCGCAATGACAGCCATCAAAATGCAGGTGGATGTTGCAAGACGGGTCCGTCGGGACCTGGCATGGCGGCGGTCGGACAATCCCATGATCTCGCTTATCGCTTCTCGTTCATATTCGGTTCATATTCGTCGGCTACGATGCTTGTAAGCCAATCAGGCAGGCAACTAGGCAACAAGCCAACGATTCAAGGAGGCATACGACGATGAAGAACGAACAATGGGCAATTGAAGCGCGCGGTCTGGTCAAGGTATTCGGTGACAAGCGCGCGGTCGACGGCGTCGATCTGCAGGTGCGCGCCGGCACGGTCTACGGCGTACTCGGCCCCAACGGCGCCGGCAAGACGACGACGATTCGCATGCTGGCCACTCTGCTGCGGCCGGACGCGGGCACGGCGCGTATTTTCGGCCACGACGTTGCCAGGGAGGCGCATGTCGTGCGTCAGCTGATCGGGGTTACCGGGCAATACGCCTCGGTCGACGAAGCATTGAGCGCGGTGGAGAATCTGGTCATTTTTGCACGGCTGCTGGGGCTGGGACGCGACGAAGCGCGGCGCAAGGCCGAGGAGCTGCTCGAGGCATTCGGCTTGACTGAGGCGGCGCGCCGGCCGCTCAAGCATTTCTCCGGCGGCATGCGGCGCCGGCTCGATCTGGCGGCCAGTCTGATCGCGCAGCCGCCGCTGATCTTCCTCGACGAGCCGACGACCGGCCTTGATCCGCGCACGCGCGCGCAGATGTGGGAGACGATCCGGCAGCTCGTGCGGGGCGGCTCGACTGTGCTGCTGACGACGCAATACCTGGACGAGGCCGACCAGCTCGCCGACCGCATCGCGGTCATCGACAGCGGCCGCGTCGTGGCGGAGGGCACCGTGGATGAATTGAAGGCCTCGGTCGGCGCTTCGTCGCTGCAGCTCCGGCTGCGGCAGCCGGAGCAGGCGGACCGCGCGCGCGAGCTGCTGCGCACGGTGCTGCGCACGGAGGCGGCTTATGCGGCGGAAGCGGGTCGCTTCACGGCGCCGATGGCCGATGCCGACCAGCTCGGCGAGCTGCTGACGGCGATGCGCAGCGCGGGCGTCGGACTCGCTGAGGTCAGCGTGCAAAAGCCGTCGCTCGATGCCGTCTTCCTGGCCACAACCGGACGCGGCGTCGAGGAGCCGGCGCATGCCGGAGAAGAAGCGGCCAGGAACCGCCCTGCGAAGGAGGCGAGCGTATGAGCGAGCAAGCGATGCATGCGGCATCCCGCGTCTCCCGGCGGCTCAGCCGCAGGGCCAGTCTCGGCCAATCGCTGCGCCATTCGCTGACGATGGCGTACCGTGGCCTGCTGAAGATCCGCCGCACCCCGGAGCAATTGATCGACGTGACCGTCCAGCCGATCCTGTTTACGCTAATGTTCACGTATATTTTCGGCGGGGCGATCTCGGGCAGCGTGCTGGACTACCTGCCGGTCATCATCCCCGGCATTCTGGTGCAGACGGTCATCACCACCTCCGTCGTCACCGGCGTGCAGCTGCGCGAGGACATGGACAAGGGCGTCTTCGACCGCTTCAAATCGCTGCCGATTGCCCGCATCTCGCCGCTGGCCGGGGCGCTGCTCGCGGATGTCATTCGCTATGCGATTGCGACGACGCTGACCTTTGCCATGGGCTATGTCCTCGGCTTCCGCCCCGATGGCGGGTTCGGGAGCGTAGTCGCAGCCGGGCTGCTCGTCATCGCATGCGCGTGGGCGATCAGCTGGATTTTTGCCTTCTTCGGCGTGATCGCGCGGACCGCCTCGAGCGTCCAGGGCATATCGATGCTGATCCTGTTCCCGCTGACCTTCGTCTCCAATGCGTTCGTGCCGGTCGATACGATGCCCGGCTGGCTGCGCTGGTTCGCCGACCTCAATCCGGTCTCGCATCTGGTGAGTGCGGTGCGCGAGCTCGTCAACGGCGGCACGGCCGGCACGGACCTCGCGGTCTCCTTGATCGGCGCGGCCGTGATCGTGGCCGTATTCGCCCCGTTGACGGTGCGTGCGTATATGCGCAAGGCGTAGAATTGTAGGCTATACTAAATATACGAGACATCACAAGCCCGCACCGCTGCACAGCCGGCTTCCCCTTCGTCATGAAGCTCATGAAGCAGCGGCTGGCGATTGCGGCGCGGGCTGGCGAGGAGGGAGAGGCATGATCCGCATTCTGATCGTGGACGACGATCCGCATATTCGCGAGCTGGTCGGGCATTTCATGCGTCTCGAGGGCTTCGAGACCGCGGAGGCGGCGGACGGGCGGGAGGCGCTGCGTTGCCTGGAGCAGCAGCAGCTCGACCTGATTATACTCGATATCATGATGCCGGGCATGGACGGCTGGACCCTCTGCCGCGAGCTGCGCGAGCGGACCGAGCTGCCCTTGCTCATGCTCACCGCCAAGGGCGAGCCGCCGGAGATCGTCAAGGGCTTCGCGCTCGGCACGGACGATTATCTGGTCAAGCCGTTCGATCCGGCGGTGCTGACGGCGCGCGTGCGGGCGCTGCTGCGCCGCTATCGCATCCTGGCCTCGCAGACGGTGCGCATCGGCGACGTCGCGCTGCGCCGCGACACCTTCGAATGCCGGGCAGGAGAGCAGGTCCTGACCTTGCCGCGCAAGGAGTTCGAGCTGCTCTTCAAGCTGGCTGGATATCTCGGCCGGACCTTCACGCGGGACCAGTTGATCGAGGAGATCTGGGGCTACGATTACGAGGGCGACGAGCGCACGGTCGACGTGCATATCAAGCGGCTGCGCGAGCGCTTCCCGGAGGCGACGCACGGCTTTCGGATTCGTACCATTCGCGGGCTCGGGTATCGGCTCGAGGAGGTGGCGCGGTGAGCCGGCTTCCGCACGTCCTGCATTTTGCGCTCAACGCCTTGTGGGTGATCGCACTGCTGCTGCTCGGCTGGACCGGCGCGTATTATGCGACCGGGTCGCTCTATGCGCGCATCGGCTGGGAGCCGCACGGGCTCCTGGCGCTGCTCGCCAACGCGGCGCTGGGCTTTTTGGCGTTCGGCGTGGCGATGATGCTGATCGGTCATTTTTTCGTCCGGTCGGGCGAGCATCAATTCTGGAGCGAGCTGATCGAGGCGATTCGGCGCATTTCCCGAGGCGACTTCCAGGTGAGCGTCGCGTCCGCCTACGGCGAACGTCAGCGCCAGCGGCATCCGCTGGGCAAGCTCGTCGACAGCATCAATGACATGGCCGCCAATCTGCAGGCGATGGAGGAGCTGCGACAAGAATTCATCTCCAATGTCTCCCACGAGATCGGCACGCCGCTGACGTCGATCAGCGGGTTCGCACGCGCGCTTCGCGACGAGCGGCTGGAGGCGGCGCAGCGCGAGCGATACTTGACGATTATCGAGGAGGAGTGCGGCCGGCTCGCCCAACTGAGCGACAATCTGCTCAAGCTGGCGGTGCTGGATGCGGACCGGCAGCCGCTCCACCCGATATCGTACCGGCTGGACAAGCAATTGGCGACCGTCATGCTGGCCAGCGAGCCGCAGTGGGAGGCCAAGGGGATCGAGCTCGATCTGCAGGCTGCGGAGCTGGAGATCGTCGCCGACCAAGCGCTGCTGGCTCAGGTATGGGCCAATCTGGTGCACAATGCGGTCAAATTTACGCCGCCCGGCGGCAGCGTCTCCGTGCGACTGGAGCAAGCAGCGGGTCGCGCGGTCGTGCGCGTCGCGGACACGGGCCCGGGGATCGCGGAGGCCGACCGGGCTCGCATATTTGAGCGCTTCTACAAGGCGGACGCCTCCCGTACCCGCGCGCCCGGCAGCGGCAGCGGACTGGGGCTCTCCATTGCGCACAAAATCGTGACGATGCACGGCGGGCGCATTGTCGTGGACACGAGTCTCCCGGGAGAGGGCGCGGTGTTTACCGTGTCACTGCCGCTGGATGCATGCCCATCGTCGCTACGCGCGAGCGCGCAAGAATGACCGGCAAGGGTGTGTTATAATGAACGAAAGCGGTCTGGCACAGAAAAGAGGGAGCTACGCATGAACCACCCATCCTTGTATGGGTTCACCTATACACAACTGAAGGAAACGCTGGTCGCCGCCGGCCAGAAGCCATCGCGAGCCGCACGGCTCTGGGAGGCGCTGTATCGCGACCGCGTGCAGAGCTGGGAAGCGATGACAAGCGTGCACGAGGGGACCGCCGCTGAGCTGGAGGCGCGCTACGCGCTGTCCACGCTGACAGAGCATACGCGGCAGGAGGCGACCGACGGCACCGTCAAGTTTTTGTACCGGCTGCAGGACGGCAACCTGATCGAGACGGTATTGATGCGCCATCGCTTCGGCCTGTCGGTCTGCGTCACGACGCAGGTCGGCTGCAACATCGGCTGCAGCTTTTGCGCGAGCGGCCTGCTCGCCAAGACGCGCGACCTGTCGGCCGGGGAGATCACCGGGCAGATCATGGCGGTGCAGGCCTACCTGGACAGCCGGGGGGCGGGCGAGCGCGTCAGCCATATTGTCGTCATGGGCATCGGCGAGCCGTTTGACAACTACGACAACGTGATCGACTTCCTGCGCATCGTCATGGATCCGAAGGGGCTCGCGATCGGACCGCGTCACATCACCGTCTCGACGAGCGGGCTGGCCGAGCGGATCGAAGCCTTTGCCGATCTCAACCTGCGGGTCAATCTGGCGGTCTCGCTGCATGCGCCCAATGACGAGCTGCGCACGCGCATCATGCGCATCAACAAGGCGATCCCGCTGGATCGGCTGATGGGCGCGATGGATTACTTCATGCAGCGTACGAACCAGCGCATCACGATCGAGTATATCCTGCTGCGGGACGTCAACGATGGGCGGGAGCATGCGGCGCAGCTGGCCGAGCTGATCGGCGCGCGGGCAGCGCGCATGAACGTCAATCTGATCCCGTACAATCCCGTGGACGAGCACAGCCAGTACCAGCGCAGCGAGCGGGACAGCGTGCTGGCGTTTTACGACACGCTCAAAAAGCAAGGCGTGAGCTGCAGCGTACGCATGGAACACGGCACCGACATCGATGCCGCCTGCGGCCAGCTGCGCAGCAAGCAGACCCGCGCCGAACGCGGCAGGGCGGATGCGGCACTGTCATAAGGGGTGCGTGAAGGGCGTGCGAGCTTGCTTTGTCTGTTCGGGCGCCTTTCGCGCGGGCCGCGCAGTCCGGCAGCCTGCGGCAGGACGCGATTCAAGCTGGCGTGCGAGCCAGGGAATAGCAGCCTGAATACAGAGATAGGGCTGGATAGCGGGTTGACGAGAAATAATTGTCTTGCATATAATTGCTCTAACAACTATTGATGAGGGGTCATCGGATTATGACGAAAAACAACGGGCTGGAGCGTTCGCCCGGCTTCCAGTTCGGACAAGCCTATCGCGGGCTCGTGCAACTGATGCAGAGCCGGCTCAAGGAGGAGGGCATCACGCCGGAGCAGTGGTCGGTGCTCTATCAGACCGCGCGCACCGATGGACTCATGCTCAAGCAAGCCGCCGAGCTGGCGGGCAAGGATCGGCCGACGACGACGCGGATCGTGCTGCAGCTCGAGCGCAAGGGGCTGCTGCGCAAGCGGCCAGATCCCCTGGATCGACGGGCGTCGCTGCTGTCCATCACGGACAGCGGTCGTAGTCTGATCGCGCGTACGCTGCCGATTGAGCGCCAGCTTGGCGACGAGGTCCGCTCCTGGATGAGCGAGCAGGAGTTCGAGCTGCTGCTGGAGCTGCTCTGGCGCATCAATGGGAGGCTGCGCGGCTTGGCGGCGTTTGGCGCGCAGTCGAGTGAAGATGCGGACGCGATGCCGGACGCGGGGGACGAATACGAATCATGTGGGAGACGATCATGTGTCTTTGAAGGATAGATCGAATGAACGCTTGTGGACGGTCCCGTTCGTCAGTCTGACCGTCTGCTTGCTGTTGTTGTTTTTGAATGTGCAAATGCTGCTGTCGGCTTTTCCGGCGTACGTCAAAGCGCGCTTCATCGTGGATGACGTGACGACGAGCCTGGTCACGAGCCTGTTCGCCCTGTCGGCCATTGCTGCCCGCATCCTCACGGCCCGGCTGATGCGCCGTCTGCATGCCGGCGGCTTGCTGCTGATCGGCATCGCGCTCGTGGCGGGCGTCACGGCGGCTTACATCGCTGCGGATACGATCGGCTCGCTGCTCGTGCTGCGGATGATCTATGGCGCCGGCTTCGGACTGGCGAGCACGGTCATTCCGACCCTCGTCTCGCGCATCATTCCGCGCCGCCGAATGGGCGAGGGCATCGGCTACTTCGGCCTGTCCACCAGTCTGGCGATGTGCATCGGCCCGATGGTCGGGCTCAATCTGCTGGACACGCGCGGCTTCGAGACGCTGGCCTGGGCCGGGACGGGCGTGGCGCTGCTGATCGTGCCGGTGCTGATCGGAGTGCGGCCGGCCTTCGGCGCACGTCCGCAGCGGCAGCAGTCGCAATTGACCGCTCAGATCAGCGCAGCGGAGGCCGCGAAGCCGGCCAGGGAGAGCGGGGAGGGAGACGGATCAGACGGACATGGAGTGGCGGGGAGCGCGAGACGCGGACTGCTGCTGCCGGCTGTGCTGAATGTGATGCTCGGCATTACCTATAGCGGGCTGCTGAGCTTCATCGCCCTCTTCGGCGAGGCGCGCGCGCTCAGTCAGGTCGGTCTGTTCTTCGTCTTCAATGTCGTGACGATTCTGATCGTGCGGCCCGTCGCAGGCCGGGTATTCGACCGCCGCGGCCCGGCCGTCGTGCTGCTGCCCGCCGCGCTGGCGGTCGCACTCAGCATGGTCGTGCTCTCCTACACGTCCTCGCTGCCGTTGCTGATCGTCTCCGCGCTGCTGTACGGACTCGGCTTCGGCTCGATCCAGCCGACGCTGCAGGCGTGGATGCTGCGGGTGTCGCCGCCCGAGCGCCAGAGCGCGGCCAACAGCATGTTCTACAACACGACCGATCTCGGCGTCGCCGCGGGCTCGTTCCTGCTGGGCGCGCTGGCGTCGGCGTCCGACTATGCGGTCATGTACCGCGGCTCGGCCGGGGTGATGCTGCTGTTCCTGCTCGTGCTGAGTGCGGCGCTGTTGCTGGGCCGCCGGCAGGCGGACCCTCGCGCCGGAGCCGGCGCGACGGCTCCGAAGTGAGCCCTCCAGCTTTTCTATAGCTAAGAAACAGCCTTCAAGCCCACATCCAAGGTGGGTTTGAAGGCTGTTTGACGGACTTTCGGCATCTAGGCCAACTCGCACTTGAAGCGGTAGACGCCCGCGCCCAGCCGGTAAGCGGGTCCGCCCGACGCGTCTCCGAGCGGCTGCACGCCCTCGGCGTCGCCGGCGGGCACGCCGCTCTCGCTGATCGGCGCATGCGGCGCGGCTGGCAGCACCAGCGTCGCTGTGCAGTTCGCGGGAATGCGAACCTCGCAGGTCAACTGCTTGCCGTCGACGCGCCAATTGCTCTCGATCCGCCCGTACAGCCCGTCATAGCTGCATGCGACGTCGGTGAACTCGCCGCCGATGCGCGGCTGCAGCCGGATATGGCGGTAGCCGGGTACATCCGGGTCGAGATCGATGCCGCCCAGATACCGATAGAGCCATTCGCCGACCGTACCGAGCGCGTAGTGGTTGAACGAGTTCATCCCCGCGCGCTGGAAGCCGTGCTCCTCGGTCCAGCCGTCCCAGCGCTCCCAGATCGAGGTCGCGCCTTGCCGCACCGAATACAGCCAGGACGGATACGTGTCTTGCAAGAGCAGCCGGAAGGCGAGGTCGTCGCGGCCGCGCTCCGAGAGCGTCGGCAGCAGCAGCTTGATGCCATGGAAGCCGGTGGAGATATGGATGCCGCGGCGCTCGATATCCTCGACGAGATAGCGGAAGGCCGCCTCGTCATGCGCTTCGCTCAGCAGCCCGATGTGCATCGCCAGCAGATAGACGGTCTGCGTATTGCCTCGGATGCGCCCGTCCTCGGCGACGAAGGCGTGGTTGAACGAGGTGCGGATACGCGCGAACAGCGCCCGGTAGCGGGCGGCGTCCGCCTCGTGGCCGAGCAGCTCGGCGCTGCGGGCCAGCAGCTTCGTCGAATAGGCGAAATAAGCGGTGCCGAACACGTCGTACGGCGTCGTCGACATCTGCGACGTGTACACACCGAAGTCCGGTTCTTCCTCGCCGATCGCCGCATAGGGCACGGACAGCCAGTCGCCGTACTGCGGCAGATCGTCGCGGATGCCGTCCGGGAACAGGTTCTCCAGGAAGTCGACCCAGCCTTGCATCGCATCGTAGCTGGCCTCGAGAATCTCGGTATCGCCGTACACCTCATACATCGTCCACGGAATGATGACCCCGGCGTCGCCCCAGCCGGAAGAGGCCATATGCGTGTACGTGAAGTCGTTGTTGTGATCGGTCTTGGCCCCGGCGATGAATGGCGCGAAGTCCGGGAAGGCACCGCTTGGACGCTGCGCGTCCCGCAGGTCGCCCATCCATTTGGTGAAGAAGGCGGCGACATCCATATTGTAGGCGGCGGTCCGTGCGAACACCTGGACATCGCCGGTCCAGCCATGACGCTCGTCGCGCTGCGGGCAGTCGGTCGGCACGCTGACGAAGTTGGCACGCTGCGTGCGCACGATGTTGTCGTGCAGCCGGTTCACCTGGGCATTGGACGTCTTGAGCCGGCCGGCGCGCGGCAGCGCCGAATAGACGATGAGCGCCTCGATCTCCTGCATGTCGAGCTCGGCATCGGCGCTGATCTCGACGTAGCGGAAGCCGTGGTAGGCGAAGCGCGGCTCATAGGTCTCGCTGTCCGAGCCCTTGGCAATGTACCTGTCCGTCTGGCGGGCATGGCGCAGATTGTCCGTATAGAGGCGGCCGTTCTCGTCCAGCACCTCGCCGAAGCGCAGCGTGACCGTCGTGCCTGCGGCGGCGCGCAGCGTCATCCGCACCCAGCCGCCGACATTGTAGCCGAAGTCGTAGATCGTCTTGCCATCGGGGTCCTGCAGCACCGCCTGCGGCGCGGCATGCTCCATGACGCGGATCGGCTCGCCGGGGTGCGCGGTGAGCAAGCCGCGGTAATCGTGCAGCCGCTGCGCTGCAGCGAAGTCCGCGCCGTCGAAATCAGAGGTCGCCCAGCCGGCGAGCTCGCGGCGAGCGTCGTAATATTCGCCCATCTGCATGTCGGCGGCCGTGACGGGGCCGTGGCCGGCGCGCCACGACTCGTCCGTATGGAGGCTGTCCACGGTGCCGTCGGCGTATTCGACATTGAGCTGCATCAGGAAGCAGGGGTCCTGGCCGTACTTCTGATAGCCGTACATGCCGATGAAGCCGGCATACCAGCCCGGCGCAAGGATTGTCCCTGCGGCGTTGTCGCCCTCCTGCAGCAGGTCTGTCACGTCATAGGTCTGATAGAGCGCCCGGATGTTGTAGTCCGTCCACTCCGGCGCGAAGTGATCGACGCCGACCCGCTGGCCGTTGAGATGCAGCTCGTACGCGCCGAGCGCAGTCGCATAAGCCGTGGCGCGTACCGGCTTGGCGCGCAGGCGGAAGGCGCGATGCAGATAGATCGCCGGCAGCGGCTGCTCGTGGGTGGGGCGCTGCTTGGTGCGCAGCCCGATCCAGCGGCCGTTCCACTGGCCGCGCGAGAGCAGGCCCATCGACCAGCTTGCGGGCGCGCTCCAGTCGCTCGCCTCGCCTTGCTTGTCCCAGATGCGAACCTTCCACCAGACGCGCTGCTCCGATTGCAGCGCCGTCCCGGCATAGTGAATGTGCTGGGAAGCGTCCGAGCGGATGCGTCCGCTGTCCCACAGATCGCCGATGTGCTGCGCCAGCAGCTCGGGCGACGAAGCGGCCAGGATCCGGTACGCGCTCTGCAGCGCGCCGCGCCGCGGGTGCTCCAGTCTCCAGCCGAGCCGCGGCGCGGCCATGTCGAGGCCGAGCGGCTCGCTGCGGTATTCGGTCCGCAGACCGACGGGTTTTGCCGATGTCATAACGATACCTCCTGCGTTGCATATGGATTCGAGCGATTCATGTGATACGATTCATGGCACGAGCTAATGGACACCAGGGAAACACCAGGGACGCTTAGCGTGTCGAAACGAGCGATCTAAACTTGTAACGGACACCAGAGGCGCTTAGCGCCCCAAAATAGAGAGATCGAGGCATGCATGAGCTTCTAAGCGCCTCCTATGTCCGTTAGCGCTACAGTGCGTGCAAAATCAACTTCTAAGGTCCACTAGTGTCCGTTAGATTCTGTGAAGGTATAAAAAGCTGCTCGATTTCGCGGAACGAAGCTTACTCAGCCGTAAAGACGGCCTCGCCGCTTCGCCTTGAAATCGAGCAAAATATACGTTGCACAAGTATAAGAGCTGCTCGATTTCGCGGAACGAAGCATACTCAGCCGCAAAGATAGCCTCGTCGCTTCGCCTTGCCCCCCATTATACCGAAGGGGAGGAGCGGCATAATGGAACAAAAGTCTGCATTTTGCCCAGCCCGCAGTCGGCCGCAGTAGCCGCAGGCACGCTTGCCATCCGGTAGCAGCCAGCCGCAGTCGCGCAGCCGCGGTTACCAATGCTGCATTCGCTATGCTGCCTCTGCCAGGCCGTCGCCTGCTGCACAGCCCGGCTGGGCGCGCTTGGCCTCGCCATGTGCTTCGTCGTGTGTGCGCTTGGCCTCGCCGTGTGGCCTCAGCCCTTGACGCCGCCCGAGGAGACGCCGTCCATGATGCGCTGCGCCAGTACGTAGAACAGCGCCAGCACGGGGATCGTGGCGGCCACGGATGCGACCATCGCCATGTCCATCGTGTACATCAGGTTGCTCGTGTACTTCATGATGAGCAGCGGGATCGTCCGGTTCGCCTCGGAATTGAGGAACAACAGCGGCACGAAGAACTGGTTCCAGATCTGCACCGACATGATGATGCAGATGCTGAACACGACCGGGCTCGCCAGCGGGAACATGACGCGCAGAAAGGTCGTCCACTCCGAGGCGCCGTCGATCTTGGCCGATTCATACAGGTCCTTGGGCAGCCGGGCGAAGAAGACCGTCAGCAGGAAGACGGGCATCGAGATGCCGGCCGACAGGATCAGGATGACCGAGACATGCGTGTTGAGCAGGCCCATGCTGCGGATCAGCAGGAAGATCGGCACGATGCCGAGCTGTACCGGGAACATGAGCCCGATCAGGAAGTACATCGTCAGCATGTTGCGCCCGCGGAACTGGAAGCGTCCGAGGCCGTATGCGGCCATCGACGAGAGCACGACGACGAGCAGCAGCGCCCCGATCAGGATGAGCGTGCTATTGCCGACATAGCGCATGAAGTTTTGCTCGCCGAACAGGCGAATATAATTTTCAAGCGTGAAGCGCTCCGGGATGCCGAACGTATTGGACAGCAGATCGGGCTTGGTCCGGAACGAGTTGTACGTCAGGTACAGCAGGACGAACAGCGTGAATCCGGCGTAGAGCCAGAGCAGGATCGTATTGGTTGAGATTTTCCTCGACTTCCACATCGGTCAGTCCTCCTCCATGCTGCGGTAGCTGATCGCTACCTGAATGAGCGCGACGACGAAGATGATTGCGAACATGACGCAGGCAATCGTCGTGCCCATGCCCATCGCATTCGTATTGAGCGTGCCGCCGACCGCGCTGTTGTCGCCGAAGGCCATGCGGTAGAAGAACAGCGCCATCACATCCATGCTGCCGCCGATGCCGCCGGAGACGCCGCCGAGAATGAAGCTGTAATCGAACACCGTCATCGAGAAAATGTAGGTGAGCACGAGCATATTGAGAATTGTTGTTTTGAGCTGCGGCAGTACGATGGAGAAGAAGCGCCGCCAGAACGTCGCGCCGTCGAGCAGCGCTGCTTCCATCACCTCGCCGGAGATCATCTTCATCGCGCCGAGGAAGAATATCATGCCTACCCCGATGCCCGCCCATGCGGCGAGCAGCCAGACAATATAGATGCCGAGCTCCGGCAATCCCATCCACGGGCGCGCATATTCGCCGAGTCCGATGGCTTCCAGCAGCTTGTTGAAGACGCCGATGTTGCCGTCGAGCAGCAGCGTGCCCATGAAGACGATGACGGGCGTGGAGATGAACTGCGGCGAGAAGATCATCGCCTGCACGAATCGATAGCCGCGCACCTCGGTGTAGATCAGGTACGCCATGTACAATTGGGCGGGCAGCACCGCTAGCGCGTTGAGCAGGAAGATCGTCAAGCTGTTGCCCAGCGCGTTTTTGAATTGGCCGAGCAGGGTTTCGCTGGTGAACAACTCCACGTAGTTGGCCAGTCCCACGAACTCCATCGGGCCGATGCCGTCCCAGTGATTCAGACTGATCTGGATGGCGGAGAAAATGGGATAGACGGTAAAGACGGAATAAAGCAGCAGACCGGGAGCAATGAACCACAAAAATGGGCGTTTGCGAAACCAGGCCATCTCTCATCACCTTGCTTTCTGGGTAGAATGGGGAAAGCCGGACAGGCCGTGAAGGTTCGCGGTCTGTCCGGCCGTCTGTCAGGCAGCCGCGCTTGAGCGTAAAGCGAGCCTCAAAATGCCGCCCGCAGGATATGAAGTCCTGTGCGTCTTTTTATTTTTCGTAGTTGGCGGCTTCGTGAAGCGTTTGAGCGGCTTCCTCACCGGTAATTTTGGACGTCAGCAGCTTCGGATTGAGATCCTTCATCATGATGTCGGGCGTGTTCGTGTCGGCCGTGGCCAGCGTGCTCAGCAGCGAGTAGATGTTGCCGCCCGCCTCGTCGAAGTTGGCCAGCTCGCTGACTGCTTCGTTTTTCGGCTCGATGTCGCTGATCGTCGGGATCAGACCGGCATGATTCTCCAGGATCTGCTGCGCTTCCTGGCCGTTCAGGAATTCGATATACTTGACGGCCTGATCCGGATGCTCGGCATCGGCGGAGACCGCATAGGTCATGAAGTTGCTGTAGCTCGGCGCGACGATGCGCTTGCCTTCGGCATTCGGCACGCTGAAGCGGCCGAGGTTCAGACCGGAGTCCTCATAGGTCGAATTGTTCCAGGTGCCGTCGATGATCATCGCCGCCTTGCCGTTGGTGAAGGCGAATTGCGCCGCCGCCGTGTCCTGGGCGAGGAAGTCCTTGCCAAAGTAGCCGTTGTCCGCGAAATCGCGGTAGTATTGGAACGCTTGCCCGATCTCCGGAGCCGTCAAGTCCCCGGCGCCTTCGGCGATCGCTTGCAATTGCGGACTGGCATGTGCCGCGGCGAGGGCGTAGACAGGCCATGCGCGATCCCACTCCTGCTTGCCCGCCAGCGAGATCGGGGTAATGCCGGCCGCCTTGAGCGTGTCCAGCGCGGCTACGAATTCGTCCCAGGTGCCGGGCATTTCGATGCCGTTGTCAGCGAAGATATCCTTGTTATAGTAGACCAGCTGCGTGTCGAGGAAGGCCGGCAGCGAAGAGTAGAGCTTGCCCTCTACCGTGCCGTAAGCAATCTCGGATTCGGTGAAGCGGCTCAGATCGAGATTATAGTCGTCGAGCGGCATCAGGAAGCCGTTGCGCACCATTTCCGCCATCTTCGGCGTCTTGTCTCCCTGCACGATGAACAGATCCGGCAGCTCATTGGCCTGCAGCGCGACGCTCAAACTCTGGTCGTTTTGCGCAAAATCGTATTGCAGCTTGATATCGGAGTGCTGCTCTTCAAAGGCTGCGTTGATTTCGTTGTAAGCGGATTCAAGAACGGCCTGATTGCCCAGATCGCCCCACACCTTCAAGGTGACCGTCTCGGTCCCGGCATTCGTGTTCGTGTCCGAGTCGCCACCCGAAGTGCCGCTGTTGCCTGGTGTGTTGTTGCCGCCCCCGCAGCCTTGCAGCACAAGCACGGATGTTGCCAGCAGACCTGCATAGACCCAACCTTTTCTTCCTTTCACGTACAACCCCTCCAATCGTCTGTTATGCGCCAATCAGCCGGTGCATGCTTCCATTGTACGCGTCCCCGGGCGGATACCTCCATACCGGCGCTACCGCTTTGCATGCCGAATTTTACGAAGATACGGCATCTCCCGGGCGGAAGATGCCGTATTTCTCGCTTTTGATGCCATATTTTCCGATTGCGGCCGAGCAAGGAGCTTGCCGCACACGCATCGGACAAGGGGGCGTTATCTTTTTGCCGTATTTTCAAGGCCGCCGCGGAATTCAGAGACCGTCATGCCGGTGACCTTTTTGAAGACCTTGACGAAATAGCTGGCATTGCCGTAACCGACGCGGGAGGCGACCTCCTCGGTCGAGAGCTCGCGGCTGTGCAGCAGTTCGGCCGCCTTGCGGATGCGCACCTCGGCGACGTAATCGGTGAAGCTCTGCCCGGTCTCTTGGCGGAAGCGCTGGCTGAAGTAATTGACGCTCAGATGCGCCAGCGCCGCCATGTCCTCCAGACGCAGCGGCCGGTCGTGATGCGCCTCGACGTGCTGCCGCACCTTGAGCAGCCAGCCCTGGCTCGCCTGGGCGGACTGCAGCGCCTCGCGCGTGCGGGCAATCGCCGCTGCCACGACGTCATCCAGAGCGCCGGCGCCCTCTGCGGCGGCGATCGCTTCGCCGAGCGGCCACAAGGAGCCGAAGCGCTGCTCGATCGTCTCGGCCTGCAGCTCGCCGCGCTCCACGAGCCGCTCGGTCAGCTGGCCCGCGATCAGGCTGCCGAGCCGCCGCCGCTCCACCAAGGCCTGCGCCTCCCCGTCCGCTAGCGCGGCGGCGGTGTCTCGGTACCAGTGCAGCAGCTCGTCGAATTGGCCGTACTGTACATAGTGCTTGGCTCGCTTGTAGTGATCGAGCCAGAGGCCGCCGTCGACGCGGCGCTCGCCGCGCTCCGCAGCATGAGGTGAGGAGCGGTACAGGCCCGCACCCAGCGGCAGGGCCTCGCGGAGGATCGACAGGGCTTCGCTGCGCAGCTGTGTCCGGTCGGTCTGTCCGCCGCGCAGCGGCGTCAGCGCGACGACGAGGGGCAGATTGAGATGCGACTCGAGCGTCTTGGCGACCTCGCCTAGCATCGCGCGGGCTTCGTCCTCGGCGTCCGCGGGGGCGAGCTCGGGTCGGACGGTGACGATGCCGTGCAGGACGTCCTCCTCCCAGCCGACGCGCGTGAGCGCCTTGCGGCTGGCGAAGAGCTCGTCGAGCAGCAGCTGCATGGCCCGCAGCTCCGAGTCCTGATACCCGTCCGGGCGAGGCGCCGCTTGGATGGCGAGCCAGCCCAGGCGCGTATCAGGTCCGTCCGCGGGCTCTCCCTGTCCGTCGCGTGCGGCCCGTCCGGGCGGCCGGTCTTCCTGCTCCTCCGCCGGATCGGCATAGTCGAGACCGTCGAGCACGCGGATGATGCTGGCGGGCTCCAGCTCGTATTTCGAGATGTAATCCTTGGCGCCGCAGCGCAGCGCCCGGCGCACGTGTTCGAAGTCGTTGTAGCTGCTGAGAATGATGAAGTGGGCGTCGCAGCCGCTCGCCTGCAGCCGCTCGATCAGCGCGAAGCCGTCCATGACCGGCATGCGGATGTCGGTGAGGATGACGTCGAAGCGCGTGTTCAGCGCCGCCTGACAGGCCTCCTCGCCATTTTTGCAGACCCCGGCGATCTCGTAGCCGTGCGCCGTCCAATCGACCATCGACTGCAAGCCGATCCGCACGAGCGCTTCATCGTCGACAATCATTACTTTGCGCATCAGTCTTCTCCTTCCCGCGGCCCGCGCCGGCAAGGCATCCGCACCGTGACGACGGTGCCGCCTTGCTCGCCGGGCTCGATGGTCATCCCGTATTGGCGGCCATAATGAAGCTGGATGCGCTCCTGGACGCTGTACAGCCCGAAGTGATCCTTGGGCGGCTCGTGTCCCTTGAGCATGCGGTTCAGCTTTGCTGTCATCCCGGCCTCGATGCCGACGCCGTTATCCGATACTCGGATGCGTATTTCGCTGCCGGCCGGCGTGCCCGCCGCTTCGCCCTCGATGCGTATTTCGCCGGGTCGGTCGAGGGAGGACAAGCCGTGCAGGAGCGCATTTTCGATCAGGGGCTGCAGCAGCAGCTTCGGGATGCGCGCGTCCTCCAGCTCGGGCGCGATGTCGATCGCGAAGCCGAAGTGCTGGAAGCGTACCTTCTGAATGTTGACGTAGCTGTGCAGGATCGCGACCTCCTCGCGCAGCGGGACCGGTCCGCTTGGTCCGCGTACCGCATAGGTGAGCAACTGGATGAGCGCATCGATCATGTCTTTTATATTTTGCTGCTTTTGGATCATTGCCATCCATCGGATTGAATTCAGCGTGTTGTAAAGGAAGTGGGGCGACAATTGATTTTGGAGGACGCGGATTTCGGCTTCCTTTTTGCGTGCCTCCTCCTTGACGACCTGCTGGATGAGCTGCTCGATCTCGTACATGACGGAGATGAAGGTGTCGTTCATCTCGACGATCTCGATGGCGCCGCGAATCGGGCGCAGCTCGTGGGGGCGGGTGCCCTTGATGCCGCGCTTCATGTTGGCCATCAGCCGGTGAATCGGAATGATGACGTCGATATTCAGCAGCTGGGTGACCCCGAGTCCGAGCAGGACGCAGGCGAATACGACGACGAAGGCCAGCTGCGTCATGCGGCGCAGCGGTCCGTACAGCTCGTCCAGCGGCAGCTCGGCGGAGAGGCGCCAGCCGTTGTGCATGCTGCCCCGAGTGAGGGAGAGCAGCGTCTCCTTGCCGCTCAGCGCAGCCGGCTGGCTGCCGAGCATCGGCTCGCCGTCTTCGGTGAGCAGATGCAGCTTGACATTGTCGCGCAGCGCGGTCTGTTCGAAGATCGAGCGGAAGGCGTCGCTGTCGATGGCGATCGTCAGATTGCCCAGCTCGCGGAAGCGCTCGTCGCGGATCAGGCGACCGACGCGGAATACCTCGACCTCGCGCTGGCCGCTGACGAAGGTGTCCGGGACGAACCAGACCGCCCCGCCGCGCGCGGCGGCGATGTCCGCCTGATAGGCCGGGTCGGCAATGCCGTAGTCCTCGACTGCGCTTTTGCCGTAGCTGTATATGCCCCACGGTGTATCGAATACGATGCTGGTCACATATTTGTGCTGGTCGTCGCCGAGCCACAGCTTGTTCATTTTGGTGTTGATATCGCTTTCAATCTGAAAGGCTTCGAAGGAGGACTCCGGCTCGCGCCGAAGCAGCGCATGCAGCTCCCGGTCGGTGATGATCTGCTTGCTGAGCTGTTCGTAGCCGAGCAGCCTGTCGTCGATCTTTTGCATCATCAGACCCATCAGATCGGACGCGTAATCCGACGCCATCTCCTTGCCGGTAGAGGTGGCGGTCTGCGTCAAGAGATAGATGCCGGTGAGCGCCGGCAATATAATGAGCGGCAAAAATACGAGCATCAGCTTGACCGGCAGGCGCAAATTGCGCAGACGCTGCACGAGCGGGGTTCTCATACTATCAGTCCATTCTTCCGGCTACGGCCGAGGGTGGTGTTGCCTCTATTGTAGCCGGAAGCATGCGATTTAAGCAATGCGGGCGTGATGGACGCGCCCCGCGGTGAGCGGGTTTGGCTTTCGGTCGGATGGGGCGGCGGCTTCGTACGTGTTTTAAGGCAGACTACGCTTGCGGCGCACGCGCGCGAGCAGCAGCCGCAGCGACGTACGCAGCGCGTCCGAGGTCTCGCGCAGGTTTTGCTTCGCCCCGGCGAGCCCGTTTTTGAGCTCGGCCGGCGATGCCTTGGCGTATTCCACTTTGCCCTTCATCTGATCGGCGGCGCGCTTGCTGTGATCGACCGCCTCCTGGATGCCGCCCTTCATCTCATCGACGGATTGTTTGAGCGCATCGACCGTTTGCTTCAAGTCGTCAATCGCTTTTTTCATCGTTGCAGGCCTCCTAGCAAAATATGAGTCTACATCATTACCCCGCAGGGCCCGATCTGATTGCGCAGCTTGTATCGTGGGCGTTCAACTTTTATTCTATAGTACCATATCCCCGGCGGCTAAGGCATCGGAGTCGCCCCCGGCACGCTGTACCCGCTGCTGCGTCGCCTGGAAAAACAAGGGCTGCTGGAGAGCAGCTGGGATACGAACGAGGCGTGGCCGCGCAAATACTACACGCGCAGTGCGGACGGCGAGGCCGTCTATCTGCAGCTATGCGACGAGTGGCGCAAGATCGCCGCGAGCATGGAGCACTTGACCGCGAACAAGGAGGAGAACTAGAATGGAACTGATTGACAGGCGGTAATTGCCGCTAATGCGGCGGTGACGCTGCTGGCATTCGGAGCCATGGCCCTCGTGCTGGCGGACAGCCGCGGCGGGTCGGATGGAGCAGGGCCTATTCATATATCGGTAAAGGATGGGAGATCATGACAAAACAAGGACGTACGATTCTTTTTCAAGGCGATTCGATCACCGACGGCAATCGCGGGCGCAATGACGATCTGAACCATATTCTCGGGCACGGCTATGCCTACATCATCGCCGCCAGACTCGGCTGCGAGCTGCCCGACCGGCAGCTGCACTTCGTCAATCGCGGCATCAGCGGCAATCGCGTCTCGGACATCTATGCGCGCTGGAACGAGGATGCGATCAGCCTGCGTCCCGATGTGATCAGTCTGCTCGCGGGGATCAACGACGCGGGCCGCATCGTCCGCGGCGAGCCCGGCGGCGCCTCCGACCGCTTCGCGCGTGTCTACCGGCAGCTGCTGGAGGAGACGCGCGAGACGCTGCCGGAGGCTGCGCTGGTGCTGTGCGAGCCGTTCGTCGTGCGCACGGCCGAGCGCGAGGCGCATTGGCCGCAGTGGCGCGAACGGGTGGACGCTTACGCCCGCATCGTGCGAGAGCTGGCCGGCGAATTCGGGGCGTTGTTCGTCCCGCTGCAGGAGGCGTTCGATCAGGCGTCAGCGCGTAGCGGCGAGGCCTATTGGGTATGGGACGGCGTGCATCCGACGGCGGCCGGTCATCATCTGATCGCCGAGCGGTGGCTTTCCGTCGTCCAGCGCAGCCCGATTGCCATTACGTGAGTGAATGGCCGGCCAGTATGTAATAGACGGAAGCCTCCGTTCCCATCGACTGGGGCGGAGGTTTTTTTCTTTTGCCTGACAGGGAATAGTTGGGGGCGACAACGGGCACGATAACCGAAGATGTTCTACCCCATGCCCGAAGATGCTCCCCTTACCCGGGGCGGTGCGGTCGTACTAGAATAGAAGCATACAATCGCGAGTACAGAGAGGGGATAAGTAGAATGCGCAATTTCACCAGGACGGGCACGGCTGCTGCGCTCAGCGCCATGATGGTCGTGTTGGCCGCCTGCGGTGGCGGCTCGAACAACGGCAGCGGAGGCTCCGGCGATCAGGTGACGCTCAGCGTTATGCACAACTGGACAGGTCAGGATGCCAAGGCGACGGCCATGCGAGGGTTGCTGGACCAATTCCAGGAAGACCATCCCGACATCAAGCTCGAGGTAGAGGGACTGGCGACTGACGGACTCAAGACGCGTCTGCGCACGGTGGCCGCAGCCAACGAAATGCCCGACCTGTTCGTGATGTGGCCGGGTGTCATGACCCAGGAATTCGTCAGCGGCGATCTCATTCAGCCGATCGGCGAGTACCTGGACAGCAAGCCGGAGTGGAAGGACAATTTCATCGAAAATGCATTCGACGACTACACGGTTGACGGCAAAATCTACTCTGCACCGATGAACCTGGCGCCGACCTCGTTTGTTTATTACAACCAGGCGATCTTTGACGAATACGGGGTCGAGGTACCCAAGACGTGGGATGAGCTGCTGGCGGCGATCGAGACGTTCAATCAGAACGATGTCATCCCGATTGCGCTCGGCAACAAGGCGAACTGGTTCGTGCAATCGACAATTTTCTCCTCGCTGGGCGACCGCGTGACCGGGACCGACTGGTTCCTCAAGGCCGTGGCGCAAGACGGCGCTTCCTTCACCGATCCGCAATTCGTCGCGGCGCTGGACAAGCTCCAGGAGCTGAGCGAGGCAGACGCGTTCCAGGATGGCTTCAACTCAATCGACGAGAACCAGATGGTGCAGTTGTATTTCCAAGGCAAGGCGGCGATGTTCATCTCCGGCGGCTGGGCGATGGCCAACGTCGTCAAAAACGCGCCGGAGGACATCCTGCAGCAGACGCATATCACGATTCTGCCGTCCGTTGAAGGCGGAGAGGGCGATCCGATGTCTACCTCCGGCGTCGTCGGCACAGGCATGGGAATCAGCTCCAAGCTTGAGGGCGCGGAGAAGGAGGCGGCGATGGAGCTGCTCTACGCGCTGTCCGGACCGGAAGGTCAACAGGCTACGCTGGAGAGTTCGACGCTCGTGAGCTACGACATTCCGCTCGACGAGAGCAAAGCCGACCCGCTGTTCGTCGAGCTGTACAATCTGATGCAGGACATCAAGATTACGCCTGTTTACGACGCCAAGCTGAGCTCGGCGGCCGTCGAAGTGACCAATAACGGCTTGCAGGAGCTGCTCGGCGGCGGCGATCCCGCAGCCATCGCAGAAAAAATTCAAAATGCGCAAGTGGGCGCCGCACAGTAAAAGGGCGAGCCGGCAGGCGCGAGCGGGGCCGGGCGTGTCTAGCCCGGCCCCGCCTCTTTCTTATCCACCAAGCTTGCGCAAAAGGATGTGAATGCAATTGAAGGCGCTCAGCAGTCGCAAATTTATTATAATGGGCCTGCTCCCCGCAATCGCTGTTTACGCCATTTTCGTATTCGTCCCGGTTGTCTGGTCGGGGTACTACGGCTTTTTTAACTGGTCCGGCATCGGCGCTGCCCGTTTTATCGGGTTTGACAACTATACGGAAATCTTTCGCGATCCGATTTTTTGGACAGCGCTGCGTAACAATATTATTTTCGTACTGGCCTCGGTCTTCGGCCAGATTCCGATTGCGCTGATTGTCGCTATTCTCGTGCAGAAGGATGGCAAGCGCTCGTGGTTCATGCGGACCGCGGTATTCATGCCGATGGTGCTCTCGACCGTCGTTATCGGCATGATCTGGCAGTACATCTACCACCCGCAGATCGGCATTCTCAACTTCCTGCTCGAATGGCTGGGGCTGGAGAGCTGGCAGCGGGTGTGGCTATCCGAGGATTACGGCATCTATGCCTTGATCCCGCCGCTCATCTGGAGCTTCGTCGGGCTTTACCTGATTATCTTCATCGCGGCGCTGCAGAATATTCCGGGCGAGATACATGACGCGGCGCAGCTCGACGGCGCGACCGGCGTGCGCAAGATCGTCGCAGTCACGCTGCCGATGATCAAGGGGACGATCCTCGTGGCAGTCGTGCTGTGCATCTCCGGTAGCCTGAAGTCGTTCGATCTGGTCTACATCATGACCCGCGGCGGCCCTGCGCATGCGACGGAGCTGCTGGCGACGTACATGTACAACTCGACCTTCACTTCGTACCGCTACGGCTTCGGCAGCGCGATCTCGACGACCATTGTGCTCGTCTCGCTCGTGCTGATCGGCATCAGCCAATGGCTGATGAGCATCAAGTCCAAGAGCAACCAATAAAGAAAGGAGGAGACGACGATGGCGCAAGCGACAACGGCCGGCGCGGCGGCCGGCGACAGCACGGGCGGTCTGCGCAAGCTGCGCGGCGGCGTATTTTGGACGCTCCTGCTGATTTATGGTATTTTAACGCTATATCCGCTGTACTGGCTGTTTCTATCTTCCTTCAAGTCCAACGCCGAGTTTTTTAACTCGCCGTTCGGACTGCCGCAGGAATGGCTGTGGCAGAACTTTACGAATGCCTGGGAAAGCTCCAACATCGGGCGCGCGTTCGGCAATTCGCTGATTGCGACAATGGGCGCGCTCGTCATCACGTTGTTTATTTCGCTCCTGGCGTCGTTCATCCTGGCCCGCTTCCGCTTCCGGTGGAAGGGCGTGGTCATGACCTTCTTCGTGATCGGCATGCTGATCCCGATTCACAGCACCCTGGTGCCGCTGTTCATCATGATGAAGCAGATCGCAATGCTCAATACGTACTGGGCCCTGATCTTCCCGTACACGGCGTTCGCGCTGCCGACAGCGATCTTCGTGCTGACGGCATACCTGGCGACGATCCCCAAGGATCTGGAGGAGGCTGCGTTCATGGACGGCTCGGGACTATGGGGCATTTTCTTCCGCATTATGATCCCGATGTCGCTGCCGGCGCTGTCGACAGTTATCATCCTGAGCTTCCTGCATTCGTGGAATGACTTCTCCTTCGCGCTGGTGTTCATCACCTCGTCCACGCTCAAGACGCTGCCGCTGGCGATCTCCAATTTCGCCGACGGCTACCAGACGGACTACGGGCTGACGCTGGCGGCGATGACAATCGCCGTCATCCCGACGATCGTGATGTATCTGGCATTCCAGGAGCAAGTCATGAAAGGCATGACGGCCGGAGCGGTCAAGGGCTGAAATAGAGGCCGGGAGCGCGCCTGCTCCGCTCCAATACAAGGCCAAGAGAGGGTGGGGAATGGTGCGGAGCTGGCTCGCGTATTCGCTGCGCCGCAAGCTGTCGCTGTTGATGCTGGTGGTGGCGCTGATCCCGACGCTGTCCCTTGGCGGACTGGTCTATGCAATCTCGGCCCATCTGACCGAGCGCAGCGCGCTGCAGGCGGCGCAGGATACGCTCCGTCAGGCGCATACGAATCTGTCGGCGATCGTCGCCGATGTCGAGGGTACCTCGATCTATCTGATCGGCCAACGCGACGTGCAGCGCTATCTGAGCGCCTCCGAGGACGATGAACAGCAGCGGGCCGATCTGCTCGGGGACCTCTCCAATCTGGCGCGCTCCAAGTCCTTTATCTCGCATCTGTCCATCTATGCGCCCGGCCATGGCCGGCTGCTCTCTTCCGGATCGGTCTATGACACCGACTTCCATACGCCGATCGAGGTAGCCGATATCGCCGACAAGACGTGGACCGGGCTGCATGCGATCCGTGATTATGCCGGGACGCGCAACGTCGTCGCTTTTGTGCGTCCGCTGCGCAGCATGTACGGAGGCTACCGCCCCCTCGGCTGGCTGGCGATCGCCGTGGACGAGCAGCGCATCTCGCATGACTGGACCAATCTGCAGCTCGCCGGCGGCGCCGGCGAGCTCGCGCTGCTGGATGCAGGAGGGACGGTACTGGCGGCGACGGACAAGACATTGCTGTTCACAGATTGGAGCGCGCGCTATCCCGGCGCGAGGCCCGCCCCGAATGCGGCTGCTGATGCGGGTGCGCTGACCTATACGCCGCCGGAGGGCGAGGCGCTGTCAATGCTATATCGCACCCTGCCGGGCCCGGGCTGGACGCTGGTGGCGACGCTGCCGACTTCCTGGTATGGACAGCAGAGCCGATTCATCCTGGATCTGACGCTGGCGGCGGTGCTGCTGACGCTGCTGCTGAGCGCAGGTCTCACGCTGTTCCTCCTGCGCCGGGTGACCGGCCCGCTGCAGCTGCTGACGCGGTTGCTGGGCAAGGTCGATCCGGACAAGCCGCTGCCGGTCTTCCGTACGAGCGCAGAGGACGAGATCGCGCGGCTCGGGGCGAGCTACAATCGGCTCGGCGAGCACATTGAGTCGCTCAAGCGGCGGCTCATCGCCGACGAGCACCGCAAAAAGCAGGCAGATTTGCAGGCGCTGCAGGCGCAAATCAATCCGCATTTTTTATACAATACGCTGTCCTCGATTCACTGGATGGCCCTGATGAAGGGCGAGCGTCCGATCGCCGAGATGGTCGGCTCGCTCAGCGATTTCTTGCGCTTCAGTCTCAATAAGGGGCGCGACTACTGCTCGGTCGCCCAAGAGCTGGCGCATATCCGCAACTATTACAACGTGCAGGCCATCCGTTATCCGGGTCGCATCGAGCTCGAGCTGGTCGTCGAACCGCAGCTCGAGGAGCGCCATATGCTCAAGCTGCTGCTGCAGCCGCTCGTCGAGAATGCGATGCTGCACGGCATTCTCGGCCGCGAGGGCAAGGGCGTCATCACCGTGCTGGCCGAGGAGCGAGGCGCGACGATGCGCTTTGTGGTGGCCGACGACGGCGCAGGTATGACGCCGGAGCGGCTGCAGGCCGTTCGCGAGGGTCTGCACGGCGGGGGCGGCTATGGTCTGCGCAATGTCAACGAGCGGCTCGTGCTGCACTACGGCCTGGACGCAGCGCTGCACATCGACAGCCGTGCGGGCGGCGGCACGCGCATTCGATTTACGATACCGAAGCTGGAGGCGGCGCCCGATGAAACTGATGATCGTGGACGATGAGGTAATCATACGCAGCGGGCTGGCGAGCGTCATCGATTGGGAGGAGCTCGGTCTGACGCTGCTGACGCCGGCCGAGTCGGCGGAGGAGGCGCTGCGGCGGATGCCGGACGAGCGCCCGGATATCCTCATGACCGATATTCGGATGCACGGCAAGTCCGGCCTTCAGCTCGCCGAGGCGGCGCGGCAGCTGTTCCCCGACCTGGAGGTGCTGATTCTCTCGGGCTACGACGATTTCGCTTATGCGCAGCAGGCGCTCCGCCAGCAGGTCGGCGACTATCTGCTCAAGACGAGCCGGCCCGAGGAGATCGTCCGGGCTGTCATGCAGGCCCGGCAGCGCATTGAAGAGCGGATCGGTCTGCGCAGCCGCGAGCGCTCGCAGACGCTGTCTGAGCAGGATCGCGCGCTGGAGCGCTGGGTGACGCTGGGCGAACCGCCCCCGCTGGAGGAGGGCGCGCTCGGCCGGGCAGCGCTGGAGGCGCGGCTGTGCGGCGAGGACGGCGCGTGCTCGTCGCCGGATGCGCTGCAGGTCGTGCTGCTCAGCGCCTCGGGCTGGGACGATACGCCGCGCTATCGCACGCTGCTGCTGTTTGCCGTCGGCAACGTGCTGGGGGAGCTGCAGCGCTGCACGGTGTTCGCGCACGAGCGGCGGCTCGTCGCCGTAATGCGGCTCTGCAGCGGAACGGAGCGGCCGCTGGACGGGCTGATCGGCCGAATCGAGCAACTGCTCAAATGCAAGCTGTTCGCCGCTGCAGGCAGCCGCGTATCCGAGCCGGATGAGCTGCCGGCCTCCTACCGCGCCGCCCAGACGGCGGCCGCCTATCGGGCCTGGCTGCCGGACAAGTGCGTCCGCTACGACGAGGTGGCGCGCCGCAGCGGCGGCAGCACACATGCGACGCGCGAGGAGGAGCTGGAGCTGGCGGAGATCCTGCTCGGCGACGATCTGGCTCGGCTGCGTCGCTGGACGGGCGCCTACATGGAGACTCGGCTCGCCGATCCGGAGGCGACCGCCGACTCCCTGCAGAGCGCGTACGACGCGGCGGTGCTGAGCGCGCTGCGCTGGCTCGAGCAAGTGCTGGAGGCGACCGGACGCAGCGGCGCCCAGACCGAGGCCTTGGCCCGGCTGCGCACGGCCTCGCATGCGGAAGCGGAGGCGCCTGTCGATGCGTGCGACCGTCTCCTGCAGCGTCTGCACGCCGTCATGAAGACGTATCATCAGCAGCTCGCGGATGGGCCGACCGCCTATGTGCGGCGGGCCAAGGCCTACATCGAGAGCCATCTTGGCGGCGATGTCGGACTGCAGCACGTATCCGCACAAGTGCATTTGAGCCCGGCCCACTTCAGCGAGGTGTTCAAGCGCGAGACGGGCGTGACCTTCGGCGATTACGTCATCGGCCGCAAAATGCGGCGCGCGCAGGAGGTGCTCGCCTCCTCGCCGCTCAAGGTGAGCGAGGTGGCCGCAGAGGTCGGTTACGAGGATGTGAAGTATTTCGGACAGCTATTCAAGAAGCACACCGGCAGGACGCCGAGTGAATACCGCGAGTCGCGCAGCGACCCGGACAGCCACGAACGCTGAGTCAAGTAAAATGGTGACGCCAAGTAACACTTCGGGAGGTAAAGGATGATGGAAGCGAACACCGCGATACAGCGATTGGACGGAGAATGGAAGCTGCAGGGCTACGAGCCGGGTAAGGCGCCGCCTGAGGCGCGCATGGCTACGCTTGACGACCGCTTCTGGATGAGCGCGCATGTCCCGGGGGATGTGCACACGACGCTCATCCGGCATCGGCTGATCGAGCATCCGTACGTCGGGCATCATGATCAGGGCAGCCGCTGGATCGAGGACCGCGAATGGTGGTACCGGACCCAATTCGACTTTACGCCCGGCGAGGCGGAGGACGAGCGCTGCGCGCTCGTCTTCGAGGGATTGGACACGTTCGCGACCGTATACGTGAATGGGCTGGAGGTCGGCCGTGCGGCCAATATGCTGATGGCCCACAGCTTCGACGTGACGCGTACGCTGCGCCCCGGCTGGAATGCGATCGCCGTGCGCTTCGATCCGGTGCGGCTGCATCACGAAGACAAGCAACAGTTCCAGTGGTCCTCCTATACGAAGGAACGGCCGTGGCTGCGCAAGGCGGCGATGAACTTCGGCTGGGATTGGGGCCCGCGTATGGTGACCTGTGGCGTCTGGGGAGGCGTCTACCTGCGTCGCTCCGCGGGCGCAAGGCTGACAAGCGTATTCGGCCGCACGCGCGCCCTGGGCAGGGCGGCGGATGATGCCGCGCATGATCGGACAGCGTCGGCACAGATCGGGGCGCCTGGCCCGGCCCGCCTCCGCGTAGACGCGGAGATCGACGTCTTTCGCCAGGGCGGCTGGAGCGGCGGGCGCTCCGCCGATGCGTACACCTGCGCCTTTCGCCTCCGCGACGCGGACGGTGTCCTCGTCGCGGAGGCGATGGCGTCCGTCGGCGGCGGCGCGGCGACCGGCTTCGGCGCGGGCGCCGAGCTGACCGTCGCCGCGCCGCGGCTGTGGTGGACGCATGATCTGGGCGAGCCTTACCTATACACGCTGGAGACCGAGCTGCGCCGCAGCGGCAAGCCGGTCGACGTGGCGCGGACACCGCTGGGCATTCGGCTAATCGAGCTGCAGACGCGTCACGCAGGCGGCGAACCGGATTTTGCCTTCGTGCTCAACGGCGTGCGCATCTATGCCAAGGGAGCGAACTGGATTCCGGCCGACCACTTCATCGGCGCGATCCCCGATCAGCGCTATCAGGATCTCGTGGAGCTGGCCGTGCAGGGCAACATGAACATGCTGCGCATCTGGGGCGGAGGGATCTACGAGAAGGACGTCTTCTACGATGCCTGCGACCGCCGCGGCGTGCTTGTCTGGCAGGACTTCGCCTTTGCCAACGCGCAATTCCCGGACTTCAACCGCGAATTCATGGACAATGTACGTCAAGAAGCCGAATCCAATGTGCGGCGGCTGCGCAATCACCCGTCGCTGGCGCTGTGGTGCGGCAACAATGAGATCGACTGGCTGATCGACATGAAGACAGCGGGCGGCGACCTGACTACGCCATTCTACGGCGAACGCATCTACCACGAGCTGCTGCCCGACGTGCTGGATGCGCTCGACGACAGCCGCGCCTACTGGCCGTCCTCGCCGTTCGGCGGCAGCGATGCCAATGATCCCGATGTTGGCGACCGCCACAACTGGCAGGTATGGCACGGCTCGGTCTACCCGCGCCGCTCTGGCGAGCCCCCGCGCCTCGACTACAGCGTCGAAGGCGTCTCGTTCAAAAATTACAAAAAAGACTTCGCGCTGTTCAGCAGCGAATTCGGCATGCATGCCTCCGCGAACCGCTACACGCTGGAGAAATATATCCCGGAGGGCGAATTCTACTGGAACAGCGCGGAGATGGCCTATCGCAACAAGGATACGAACCATCGCAAGGGCCTCCTGCTGATGGAGGGCTACACCGGCGTGCCGCAGGACATCGAGCAGTATATGAACTACTCCATGCTGACGCAGGCCGAGGGACTCAAGTACGGCATCGAGCACTACCGTCGCATCAAGGCGCGCAACGGCGGCGCGCTCGTATGGCAGTTCAACGACTCCTGGCCCGGTACGAGCTGGGCGATGATCGACTATGAACTGCTGCCCAAGGCTTCGTATTACTACGGCAAGGGCTTCTTTCACCCTGTGCTGCTGTCGCTCGACCATGAGCCGGGCGAGCCGCTGCGGCTGTGGGTCGTCAACGATACGCTGGCGCCGCTGACCGGACGCCTTGTGCTGCGGGTGCGCGACTTCGCCGGCGCGCTGCTCCACGAGAGCGCCTACGGCGTGGACGTGGAAGCGAGCGGTGCGGACGAGATCGGACTCCTCGCCGAAGCGGACGCGCTGGGCGGCGCTGCGGCTGAGTCTGTCCTCGTCGAGCTGAGCGCGGAGGGCTTCGAGGTCCCGGCGAACCGCTATTACCTGCGCGATCCCAAGGACCTGGCGCTGCCGCAGACGACGCTCCGTACGGTAGTGGATGGGGCTGCGGGCAAGGTGACGATCACGGCCGAGGGCGCTCTCGCGCGCTTCGTCAAGCTCGACGTGCCGCAGGGCAATCTGCGCTTCAGCGACAACTTCTTCGACCTGCTGCCGGGCGAGTCGCGCACCGTGGCCGTCACGGACCGGGATGGCGCAACCGCGCCGCTGGGCGGCCTGCGCGTGCAGGCGCTTAATGGCGAGGTGGCGGAACGGGAGTAAGGGAGCAGGAAGCATGCGTTCAGAACGCGCGAAGCCCGCGCTCATGCATGCATGAGCGCGGGCTCGAAGGGCTACATGTAACAGTTGGCACGACGACGCAACGCAGGCACACAGGAGACGGACGCTCCTGGGCCTGCGTTTTTTCATATTCTGGAAGGCGCGCACGCTAGCTTTCATTTGCAGCGCTTTTGGTTGGAAAACAAGCGCGTGCATGCAGAGGAGTGTTGAACATGACTGGAAGAAACGATCCTTGTTGAATTGAAGGCATACGTAAATTCTTACAGAAAAAATCTGTCCGAATAAGAAATCAAGGCATATGGTGATTTTCCTCATCTCTTGCAGAGCCTGTTCAAAAAGCCCTTAGATTCAGATAAAAAAACAAAAATGCACCGAAGCATTAAATGGTAAAATGGAGGTATCCCGACCACCACA
>NZ_JACXIZ010000063.1 GCF_014705605.1 Paenibacillus sabuli | reverse complement strand
GGGCGAGTACGCGAGCAGTAGCCGCCAAAATGGCGTCTGCAGGCGGGGTGAGGGCGAGTACGCGAGCAGTAGCCGCCAAAATGGCGTCTACAGGCGGGGGGGGGGGCGAGTACGCGAGCAGTAGCCGCCAAAATGGCGTCTGCAGGCGAGGTGAGGGCGAGTACGCGAGCAGTAGCCGCCAAAATGGCGTCTGCAGGCGGGGTGGTGGGGAACAGACCACAAAAAGGCTCGCCGGAACATACAAAGTGCCAGCGAGCCTTTTTGTCATTAAATCGAAATTACTTCGCAGCTTCGTAACGCTTGCCAACTTCGTCCCAGTTGACAACGTTCCAGAAAGCAGAAATATAGTCAGGACGTTTGTTTTGATACTTCAGGTAATAAGCATGTTCCCATACGTCCAGGCCGAGAATCGGCGTTTCGCCTTCCATCAGCGGGCTGTCTTGATTCGGGAGGCTGTATACTTTCAGCTTGCCGTCTTTGCTGACAGCCAGGAAAGCCCAGCCGCTGCCAAAACGAGTCGTCGCTGCTTTTGCAAAGTCTTCTTTGAACTTGTCGAAGCCGCCAAGCTCATTTTGGATCGCATCGGCCAGAGCGCCGGTAGGAGCGCCGCCCCCGTTCGGCCCAATGATTTCCCAGAAAAGCGAGTGGTTGGCATGTCCGCCGCCGTTATTCCGAACGGCAGTACGAATGCTTTCAGGCACGCTGTTCAGATTGGAGATGAGGTCTTCGAGCGATTTGCTTTGCAGCTCGGGCGCCGACTCCAAGGCATTGTTCAAGTTCGTAACGTACGTGTTGTGATGACGGTCATGGTGGATCATCATCGTCGTTTCATCAATGTGAGGTTCAAGCGCGTTGTTCGCGTAGGGCAGTGCCGGCAATTCAAAAGCCATGATCAAAAAACCTCCTCAATTTGGATATGTAGTTGTCCCATTGCTATTATCCCCTAACCTTTAAAATAAATCAACACTAATGTTGATAAATTCGGTCTGGACAACTCTTATAGATTACCCCAAAACTTGTATGAACAAACAAACACCTTAATCAAAATAATCTGATCTCACCAATCTGATCTCATCGATTCACACAGACTTGAAGTCTCAAGTCACGAACTCCCGGAAGAAAGCCCGTCCCTGCCCGCGCGCATGGCGTCGCTCACCCGCCCGATGGTCGTTTGCGCGCACGGCGGTCGCTCACCCGCCCGATGATCGTTTGCGCGCACGGCGTCGCTCACCCGCCCGGCGGTCGCTCACCCGCCCGATGGTCGTTTGCGCGCACGGCGGTCGCTCACCCGCCCGATGATCGTTTGCGCGCACGGCGTCGCTCACCCGCCCGATGGTCGTTTGCGCGCACGGCGGTCGCTCACCCGCCCGATGGTCGTTTGCGCGCACGGCGTCGCTCACCCGCCCGATGGTCGTTTGCGCGCACGGCGGTCGTTCACCCGATTAATGATCGCCCGCGCGCACAAAAGCTCACCCTTGTCCGCCCGGACCAACGATCGCATGCACGCAAGCGAACGCACGCACGGAACCTTTATCAAGGTACGCATAAGATATTCGTTTTCGGATTTGAAAATATGGAAAACATTACAATGTAATCGATTTATATAAAGCGTTTTCACAAATTTTGACGAAAAACCCGCATTTATTTAAGCTTTTTTTAATGTTTAAGCAGGAATTCGTAAAATGATGTCGTATTTGTAATGCTAGCGTAAAAAACATTAGCGGGCTTTGGACCTATTCGCCGAAATGGAACGATGATGGCATGCCGCTCTCCGGATGGTACAAAACGGCCGATCCTTGCATGCTTGTCGTCAGCGACGCTTGCCCTTCGCAGGTATAAGCGCCGTTTATTTCCGTATTGCCGCTTGCCCGCCTGCAAGACGAATACTAGACTTGCGACAAAGGGAGATCTGATTTTATGCAGGTGCGTTCTTTTCAATTGTCCGACTACAGCCTCGTCACAGCGCTTCTTGAAGATGTGCTCTCGCCCGAATGCTGCGCCCAGACGATGGAAGCCTTCGGCAGACAGCTCTCGTGGGACAGCGATCTTGTCCTCGTGGCGCAAGAAGGCGACGCCATTGTCGGCATGATTATCGGCACGATTGATCACAACCGCGGATTCTACTACCGCGTTGCGGTGCATTCGGATTACCAGCGTCAAGGCATCGGCAAGGCGCTTACCCAAGGGCTGCGACAGCGATTCGTGCAGCGTAATGTTTCGCAGATTTTCATTACCGCCGACGAGCATAACGAGCCGATTTTACCTTGGTACGAGTCGCTCGGCTTTGCGGCAAACGACTTTTTTCGCTCGTTCCAAAAACTCAGCATCGTTGCAGGTTAATTGCTCGCGTACGGACCGGACATCGTATGCGTACGAAATAGGACGTATAGGGATGAACTGCCGACAGGTGCCGCAAGCGGGGCCTGTCATTCTTTTTTCGAATAAAAAGCATATCTTGTCTGTCGTTGCTTTTGAGCTTTTGACAGCAAGGTCTGCTTTTTTTAAAATCAAAGCAAGAATTGCTTGCATAGAGCACGGTTTGCGTTTTGCCTTGAAGGTATAGATTTTATAAGTTTCACGCTATAAACGGTCTCTATATTCTCGGAATGAAATTTGCGCCGCCCAAGGACGGGGCGAGCTGTTTCGCCTTGAGTGATCCGTTTCAGCCGAATGAGCGTTACAACTGGAATCGAACTTTATACGGAGTGTAGCCTATGCATGTGTATCGGTCTTATCAAATTAAAAGCTTCAAACATAATGGAAGCCTGCATCGGACTTGGTTGGAGAATTGGCTCGTGCCCGAGGCCGAGTTGACCCGGGAGCATCGCAGCGAATCCATGCTCGTCCTGATCAATCAGGCGACGCCGATTCGCGAGGCCAATGGCAAGTGCTGGGTCAGCCGGGTGCCGGCGCTTTCGTTTTTCATTCCGGAGCAGTGGTTCAACGTGGTGGCGTTGTTGGAGAGAAGCGGCATTCGCTATTATTGCAATGTTGCCTCTCCGCCCTATGTGTATGATAATGTGTTGACCTACATCGATTACGATCTGGATGTCATTCGGACCGTAGAGGGTGCGGTTCATGTGGTGGACCGTGACGAGTACGAATATCACAAAGCGCTGTACCATTATCCAGCGATTGTCGAGGAGAAGGTGAAGGCGGGACTGCACGGCTTGACCGCCCGTATCCGCCTGGGCCAAACCCCCTTTGACGAAGCGGTCATTCGGCATTATTATGAAAGATGGTTACACTACGAAAGCGAGGGTGGAAAGACATGAGCCGTACCACGACGCGGCAGACCGACGGGCCGGACGGCGGATCGCTCGGGCCGCGCTCACGCTGGGTGGCCGAGCTGCTCGATTGGGGCAAGACGCTGGCGATCGCGTTCGTCGTCGTGCTGCTGCTTCATTTCTTTGTCTTCAACTTGTCTACGGTCGAGGGCTCGTCGATGGAGCCGACTCTGGAGGAGCGGGAGTGGCTCTTCGTCAACAAGATTGTCTACTTCGTCGGTCATCCGAAGCGGGGCGATATCGTCATTACCAAGGACCCGGAGCACGGCATCGGACGCAAGGAATACCTCGTGAAGCGAGTGATCGGCGTTCCCGGCGATACGATCGCGGTGCGGGACGGACGGTTATACCGCAATGGCGAGCCGGTCGACGAGCCGTATACGAATACATGGATCGAAGATCCCGATTTTGCGCCGGTGGAGGTGGAGCCCGGCACTTACTTTGTCATGGGAGACAACCGGCGATCCAGGGCGAGCCGGGATAGCCGCGCCTTCGGCACGGTGCCGGAGGACTTGATTCGCGGGCGCGCGGACGTAATCCTGTGGCCGCTCGACAAATTGAACCTGCTGTAGCCCAGCGAGGCAGCGCGGGGCAGGAAGGAGGAAGAAGGGATGGCGACGCCGGCCGAAGAACATAACGCGCACTATTATGCAACGCTCAAGCAGGAGCTGCAGCACGCGCTGCCGCAGCTTGGCATAGACAAGCTGGGCGTCGCCTCCGCGGCGCCTTTTCGCGCGCTCAAGGCTCGGCTCGAGCGGCATCGGGAGCTCGGGTACGAATCGGGGTTCGAGGAGCCCGATCTGGACAAGCGCACCGATCCCGCGCTGCTGCTGGAGGACCCGCAATCGATCCTGGCGATTGCGATCGCGTATCCTTCCAAGCTGCGCGATGCCGCCCGATCCGAGCCGGGCGCCCGGCGCGGGCTGCTGGCGCGCACCGCATGGGGCCAGGATTATCATACGGTGCTGCGGGAGCGGCTCGGCCGATTGGAGACGTGGCTGCGCGAGCGGGTGCCGGGTATGGACGCCTCCGCGATGGTGGATACCGGCGCGCTGTCGGACCGGGCGGCGGCGGAGCGGGCTGGCATCGGCTGGAGCGCCAAAAACAGCATGATCATTACGCCGGAGTACGGGTCGTGGGTGTTCCTCGGCGAGCTTTTGACGAATGTGCCGCTGCCCCCGGACGAGCCGATGACCGATCAGTGCGGGTCGTGCACGCGCTGCATCGACGCCTGCCCGACCGGCGCGCTCGTCGGACCCGGTCAGCTCAATGCGCAGCGCTGCATTTCCTTCGTGACGCAGACCAAGGACTTCGTCTCGGACGAGCTGATGCGCAAGATCGGCAATCGGCTGTACGGGTGTGATACCTGTCAGCTCGTCTGTCCGGTCAACAAGGGCAAGAATGCGACGCATCAAGCGGAGCTGCAGCCGGATCCGGAACAGGTCAAGCCGCTGCTGGTCCCGCTGCTGGAGATCGGCAACCGCGACTTCAAGGTGCGCTTCGGCTCGAATTCGTCGGCGTGGCGCGGGCGCAAGCCGATCCAGCGCAATGCGGTCATCGCTCTGGGGAACTTCCGCGAAGCCTCGGCGGTGCCGGAGCTGAGGAAGGTGCTGCTGGACGATCCGCGGCCGGTGCTGCGCGGGACGGCGGCCTGGTCGCTCGGCGAGATCGGGGGCGTGCCGGCGCAGTCGGCGCTGCGCGAGGCGCTGGAGCTGGAGACGGACGAGACGGCGCGTCGCATGATCGGACAGGCGCTGGAGGCGGCAGCCCGGGAGCGGCGGCCTCGCCGAGCTGCGCGGAGCGCGGATGAGGCGGGCGAGAGCGGGCGGTGAGGCGCGCGACAGCAGGGCGCGGCTGATTGCGTCACGTATGTAGCCAAGCGCCAGCGGACATGGTATGATAGGGGACGTCAGATTTCGACAGGAAAGGTGAGGGGAACGGCATGTGGCTAGACATTGTATTGCCGATTGCGGCGTTGATTGTAGGGTTGGTCGGCGGCTTTTTTATCGGCGTCTATTATCTGCGGAAGCAGCTTGAGAAAATGCAAAGCGATCCGGAGATGCTGCAAAAGATGGCCAAGCAAATGGGCTATAATATGAACAAACAACAGCTCCAGCGGGCGCAAGGCATGATGAAGCGGCAGCAACGGCCGCCGGGTCGCAGATAAGAATGCCTGCCGCGGGGCGTTACGAACCTAGAGGAGGGATGCGGATTGGCGGGAAAAAAAGACTACGTCAATTCAGCGGTCTCGCGCAACCGGGAGCAAATCGAACTTCACGTCAAGGAGATTCTGAAGCTGGTCGGCGAGGACGTCGAACGCGAAGGACTGCTTGAGACGCCGGCGCGCGTCACGCGCATGTACGAGGAAATTTTTTCAGGATACGAAGTCGATCCCCGCGAGGTGCTCGGCGTCACGTTCGACGAACAGCACGAGGAGCTCGTGATCGTCAAGGATATCGTGTACTATAGCCAGTGCGAGCATCACATGGCGCCTTTTTTTGGAAAAGCCCATATCGGCTATATCCCGAGCGGCAAAATTGCAGGCCTCAGCAAGCTGGCCCGGCTGGTCGACGCGGTCACGCGGCGGCTGCAGGTGCAGGAGCGCATCACGTCGCAGATTGCGGATATTATGGATGAAGTGCTGCAGCCGCACGGCGTCATGGTCGTCGTCGAAGGCGAGCATATGTGCATGTGCGCGCGCGGCGTCAAGAAGCCGGGCAGCACGACCGTCACGTCGGCGGTCCGCGGCGAATTCCGCAGCAACTCCACGCTTCGCTCCGAGTTTTTGTCGCTGCTCAAGACTTGATTGCTCAGACCCGCCATCATCGAGATGGCGGGTTTTTGTCGCGCCTATCCTGGTTCGTCTTTTTCACCACACTTCCAAACGCGTATGGTCTAGCTGGTGAAAGAGGCGGCTTCGAAAGCGGCGAACAGCGAATGCGGCGACTGTCCAGCTCTCCTTTGTACCCATTCTTAACTTAAGACGTGTAGCAAATACGGAGGGCTGTCACTGCTTATACGTTCATCATAACGGACAGAAATGACCGTTACAGAGCGAATTGCGCCTCATGCGAATTGTAACGGACACTTTTGACCGTTGGCGCGTGCTCGGACCCCCGCGTAGGAGTTGTTCTCGCCTTGTCTAGATTTCTCGGAACGCAACTAGTGTCGCCGCCAAGGGATGGCGCCAATCGTTACGCCTTGACACCGGACCTCCGCTTCAGTATGGCTCCCATTGGAGCTGACGCGCCGCCAGATAACGTTCGTTTACGTAAGGCCAGTTCACGACATTCCACCAGTTGTCGATATAGGCGGCTCTTTTGTTCTGGTGCTTGAGGTAGTAGGCATGCTCCCAGACATCGAGCGCCAGCAGCGGCACGGCGTCCCACTGGGACAGGTTCTGGTGCTTTTCCGCCTGCAAAATTTCCAAGCGCCGGCTGCGCGGGCTCCACACGAGGATGGCCCAGCCTCCGCCCTCGACCTTCTCCGCGGCGGCGCTGAACTGCTGCCGGAACGCCTCCGCGCTGCCAAAGTCGCGCGCGAGCTGCTCGGCAAGCGGACCGCTCGGCTCGCCGCCGCCCTTGGGGGACATCACGTTCCAAAACAACGTATGCAAGTAGTGGCCTGCCCCATTGAACGCCAGCTCCCGCTCCCAATGCTTGACAAGCGCGAAATCGCCGGATTGCCGGGCCTCCTGCAGCGCTAGCTCGGCCTTGTTGAGTCCGTCCACGTAGCTCTGATGATGCACATCGTGATGAATGCGCATCGTCTGCGCATCGATATACGGCTCCAGGGCATTGTAATTGTAGCGCAGCGGCGGCAGCGTGTGCCCGCCGATCGGCACGGCCGCCCCCGGCGCAGCGCGCCAGGCGCCGCTAGGCGATAGACATGCCAAATAGCGCTCCGTTTGTCGGAGCATCCGCTGTGCCGCCGCTCGGGGCGCCGAATCGGGCGTCAGCGCAGCGCTGGTCCGCAGCAGCTCTCGAAGCTGATCGGCATACGCATCGGCCTGGGCGCGCGCGGCGCCGAGCATCGTCTCCGCGCCGTCAGCCCAGGCCTCGCGCGCCGACGCTCCGGAGGAAGCTCCCGCTCTGTGCGCCGCCGTCTCGTGCAGCGCCTCGCGCCATGTCGCGGCACAACGGGAGGCGTAGGCAAAAACCGCCTCCCACTCGAGCAGCATCTGTGCGTAGCCGGCTTCGAGCTCCGGCGCCGCCTCACGAAGCGCGCGCGCGTCCTGCTGGGCAGCGAGCTTGTAGGCTTGGGTCTGCAAGAGCAAGTCCCGCGCTGTCTCCCGCAAGCAGTCGGCATCGTCGCCGTGCGTGGGAAGCACGCGGATATGTGCCGAATCTGAATCCTGTAGCTGCAAAGTCCTGACCTCCTGCCGTTTGTTGCAATAAATCACACATAGCAGCTATATGCGGCGGCGGCATGATCTATGCTAGAGGGAGGCTTTTGTCAAGACGCTGCGGCCAGGGCAAGCAAACGCTGCGCGTGAACCTGATCCAAAAAGTGCGAGACTCGCGAAATGTATTCGTCAGGGTGGACGCGGAACAGCATTTCGTGCAGCCCGTTCTCCACGACCCATTCGCCAGAGAGCGGGTGGGTCTGCGTCTGCGCGATGAGCCGAGCCGTGTTCAGCGGCGCTTTGGAATCGGCGGTGCCGTGCACCATGTAGATCGGAATTGCGTAAGTGGTGCTGAGCACCCGATCGTATGGAATGGCGCCGAAGCCGGTACCGCTCCAGAGCGGAAGCAACGCTTGCAGTAGCTGCAAAGACGGGAAACGAGGCAAACTCACGAGCTGGGTCACGTTGTGAAACAGGGCTTCCGGATCGGGCAGAAAGGTGCTGTCGAGTATCATGGCATCGATCAAATCGGTCTGAAGCGCAGTCTGCAGAGCGGTCCCTGCGCCCATCGAGAAGCCCCAGATGACGACTTCGTCTGCGCCGTTGCTGCGGGCATAGCGAATGGCGGAAAGCAGTTGCTGCGATTCCTCGCGGCCGCCGGTGGCCGGAGACTTGTCGGAGGCGGAAGCATAGCCGTAATCGAACATGACGACGTTGTAATCCAGGCCGTGCATCAGCTCGGCCAGATCGTACATGGGTACCCAGCTCTCTTCGCGATTGGCGCCGTAGCCGTGACTAAAAATCACCGTGCGCGCAGAATCGTCCGCAGCGGGGATGTACCAGCCGTCGACCATCGTAGCGCCGCTGGCGCTGGGAAAGGCAATGTCTTCGTAAGCCAGACTTTTGGCTTCGAGCGGATTCGATTGGAGCGGAGCGACATATGGGTATGCCAGTCGCCAGGCGATGAAGCCGTGAAACGCGACTGCTGCGAACAAGACCAGGGCCAACGCGGCGGCACAAGCGACCCATAACCGTCTGGATCGCGAGACGAAGACGGGCTCGGTGTGCGGCGGCGCGTGAGAAGGCGCTGCGTAGCCGGCCTCCAAAGGGTACGGTGTCATGGCAGAGCTGCTCATCTTGATCCCTCCTGGCGGATAAAACGGGTGGTTGATCGTTGGCAAGGGAAAGCTGCAAAGTTCGACATTATTCGATACATTCTGACAAAAACAGAGGGTATGAAAGCGTTTCGATTGATGTGGTAATACCATCGTATGACGTATGGCCTATGATGTCAATGCGATGGGACATAATGTTACGCACTTGTAATACAGCTGTAAAATTCCACAGCCGACTTTACGGCATTGCGTGTCCTGCGTTATACTGGATGTAAATGAGTTTCAACCTATGAAACTAAGGGCTTAGATACAACCTACAATTTTAAAGCGGAGGCCATTTGGAATGGAAGAGCAGAAATCGACTGTGCGAGCAGTGGAGCGCGCCCTTGAGATTTTGCTGTGCTTCACGGCAGGCTCGGATCTGGCCATGACGCAGATCGCCGAGCGAACCGGACTGCACAAGAGCACCGTGCATCGCATGCTGGCTACGCTGGAAGAGAAGGGGTTCGTCGCGCGCGACAGCGCCTCCGACCGCTATCGCCTCGGGATGAGTATCTGGGAGCTGTCCGCGCACCTGGCGAATACGGACGACCCGGCTACGGTATGCCTGCCCGAGATGGAACGGTTGCGCGATACGCTGGGCGAGACGGTGAGCTTGTATGTGCGCGACGGGATGGAGCGGATTCGGATTCAGGCGGTGCAGAGCAATCAGGCGATCCGGCGGGTGGCGCCGGTCGGCGCGAGGCTTCCGCTCTACGTCGGCGCTTCGAGCAAGGTGCTGCTGGCCTTCGACGAGCGCGCCATTACGACCTCGGATATGAAAGGCTGGCTGGCGTCGGTGGATCGCGAGCAGCTCCTCAATCAACTGGAGCAGATACGCGCGCTCGGCTATGCGACCAGCATCGAGGAGCGCGAGCCGGGAGCTGCAGCAGTCGCAGCGCCGATTTTTGACCGTTCGGGAAGACTGGTCGCCGCTCTCTCCGTCTCCGGGCCCGCCAGCCGGCTGACCGCCGCCAAGCTGGAGGAGCATGCGGCGGTGATCGTGCACTCGGCTCGTCTGTTGGGCACGATGTTCAAGGCCTGACAAAAAAGCACCTCCATTGCCCGCTTGGCGGACAATGGAGGTGCTTTTGTATGGCAGCACTGCCAAGAGCAGCAGCTCTTACATGCCGGCGATCATTTGACGCAGTACGGTCTGCAGGATGCCGCCATTGCGATAGTAGTCGATGTCGACGGCCGAATCCAGACGCACGATGACGTTGAAGTCGAAGCTCGTGCCATCCTCGCGCGTGGCGGTGACGGACACTTTGTCGCCCGGCTTCACATCGTTGGACAGGCCGCTAATCGCGAACGTCTCGGTGCCGTTGATGCCGAGCGTCGACCAGCCTTGGCCTTCCTGGAATTGCAGTGGCAGGACGCCCATGCCGACCAGATTGGAGCGGTGAATCCGCTCGAAGCTCTCGGCGATGACCGCCTTCACGCCGAGCAGATACGTACCCTTGGCCGCCCAGTCGCGCGAGCTGCCGGTGCCGTATTCCTTGCCGGCGATGACGACGAGATTCGTATCGTCGCTCTGATACTTCATCGAAGCGTCGTAGATCGACATCTCCTCATCCGTAGGCAGATACTTGGTGACGCCGCCCTCCGTACCCGGCGCCACCTGATTGCGAATACGAATATTGGCGAAGGTGCCGCGCATCATGACGTCGTGATTGCCGCGCCGCGAGCCGTAGGAATTGAAGTCCTTGCGTTCTACGCCGTGCGATTGCAGGAACTTGCCTGCCGGGCTGTCGGCCTTGATGTTGCCCGCCGGCGAGATATGGTCGGTCGTGACCGAGTCGCTCAGCAGGGCCAGCACACGTGCGTCCTCGATGTCGTTGACATCGCCGACATCGGGGCCGAGGCTCTCGAAGAACGGCGGGTTGGCGATATACGTCGAGCTCGGGTCCCACTCGTACAGTTCGCCTTCCGCGACGGGAATAGCATTCCAGCGTTCGTTCTGCGTGAAGACGTTGGCATACTTGCTGCGGAACATCTCCGGCGTGATCGCGGCGCTTGCCGCTTCGGCAATCTCCTGCGAGCTCGGCCAGATGTCCTTGAGATAGACCGGCGCGCCCGCTTGGTCGTGGCCGATCGGCTCGTTCGCCAGATCGATATTGACCGTGCCGGCAAGCGCGTACGCGACGACCAGCGGCGGCGAGGCCAGATAGTTCGCCTTGACCTGGGCATGCACGCGGCCTTCGAAGTTGCGGTTGCCGGAGAGGACGGCCGCAACCGTCATATCGTTGTCTGCGATCGCTTGGCTGACTTCGTCCGGCAGCGGGCCGGAGTTGCCGATACAGGTCGCGCAGCCGTAGCCCGCGACGTGGAAGCCGAGCGCTTCGAGCGGCTCGATCAGGCCGGCCTTGGTCAGATAATCGGTGACGACGAGCGAGCCCGGCGTCAGCGAGCTTTTGACGTACTCCGGCTTGACGAGTCCGCGCTCGACCGCTTTTTTGGCGACCAGTCCGGCGCCGAGCATGACCGTCGGGTTGGACGTATTGGTGCAGCTGGTGATCGCCGCAATGACGACCGCGCCAGCCTTCATTTCGCTCACCTTGCCGTTGTTGTGCTTCACCTGCACGACCTCTTCGATCTTGTCGTCGCTCAGGCCGTAGCCGCCTTTGCTGACCGGCGTGCGAACGATCTGGTTGAACGCATCCTTCATCGATGTCAGCTCGATGCGGTCTTGCGGACGCTTCGGGCCGGCGAGGCTCGGTACGATCGTCGACAGGTCGAGCTCGAGGATGTCGGTGAAGACCGGGTCCGGCGTATCGTCCGTACGGAACATGTTTTGCGCTTTGTAGTAAGCTTCCACCAGTTCGATCTGCTCCTCGGTGCGGCCGGTCTGGCGCAGGAAGTCGAGCGTGATCGTATCGACCGGGAAGAAGCCGACCGTTGCGCCGTATTCAGGCGCCATGTTGGCGACCGTGGCGCGGTCCGGCAGACTGATGTTGGACAGGCCAGGGCCGAAGAATTCGACGAATTTGCCGACGACGCCTTTTTTGCGCAGCATCTCGGTGACCGTCAGCGCCAGATCGGTCGCGGTCGCGCCTTCGGCGAGCTTGCCGGTCAGCTTGAGGCCGATGACCTCAGGCATGACGAAGTAGAGCGGCTGGCCGAGCATGCCGGCTTCCGCCTCGATGCCGCCGACGCCCCAGCCCGCGACGCCCAGGCCGTTGATCATCGTTGTATGCGAGTCCGTGCCGACGAGCGAGTCCGGGAAGACGAACGTATCGTCGCCGATCGTTTTGGTCGCGGCGACCGAAGCCAGATACTCCAGATTCACCTGATGCACAATGCCGGTAGCCGGCGGTACGGCGCGGAAGTTGTCGAACGCTGTTTGCGCCCAGCGCAGGAAGCGGTAACGCTCCTCGTTGCGCTCGAATTCGATCTTCTCGTTGTATTCGAGCGCTTCGGGCGTGCCGAAGGCGTCGACCATGACCGAGTGGTCGATGACGAGATCGACCGGGACGAGCGGATTGATCCGTTTCGGATCCCCGCCGGCTTTTTTTACGGTGTCGCGCATGGCTGCGAGATCGACGACGACCGGTACGCCGGTGAAGTCCTGCAGGACGATCCGGGCGGGGATGAACGGAATTTCTTTTTCAATGCGGCCGTCCGCCCAGGTGGCCAGTTGCTTCACATGTTCAGTTGTAATCGCGCGTCCGTCGAATTGGCGCACGGCTGCTTCGAGCAGCACCTTGATGGAGAAGGGCAGCTTCGAGATCGAACCGAGGCCCTGCTCCTCCAGATCCTGCAGCCGGTAGTAGGCATACGACTTGCCTCCGGCCTCAAGCGATGCGCGAACGGAGTAAGGATTTTGATTGGACATTTGCGTAGTTCCTCCTTATCGCAGTGGAAATAGGGTTAAAGCTTAGTTGAAGTGAATAGTTTCATGCTGTGAAACACAATTTCATAATTATGCTCTTCCTATAGTATAGCGCTAACAGGGAAGAGCGTAAAGAGGGTTTTCATCATGTTCGCCAATTGCGGCACATAACATGTATGGAAGGGGGCGATTGGGATGCCGCGTTCGAACGCGTCGGCGCCGCGGCGCCGGCTGGAAGGCTGGCGGGCTGCGATACATGACTATGTGGAGCGAGTGAATCGGGCGGAGCTGGAAGGCGGTATCGCCCCGCTGGTGGACGCCGTCGCCGACGAGGAGCATCTGCGGCGCCTCGAGCAGCGATTGCTGCGTACCGCGAGGCGTGACCGCGAACGCGCGATCGCGCCGCTGCGCAGCGAGGCGCGCGCCGCGATCGAACGGGCGCATGAATCCGCTCGCGAGGCCTCGGTGCTGCTTCGGCTGCACTTCACCAAGCAATGCCGTCACGGCGGCACGTCTTACAACGAGCAGCGCGGAGAGCTGGAGCGCATAAGACTGCAGCAGCGCGAGCGCGTCTGGCGCATCGTCATGATCGAGCCGGTCGTAGCCGAGCGCAGACCGCGCTTTGGGATCGGGGCGGAGACTGAAGCGTCGAGGAAGGCGGAGGTCGCATCGACCGCACAGCAGGAGCCGCCAGCGCCGATGCACGCCCCGTATCTCAGTCCCGCGCTGCTTGATCATTATCGGCCCGGGGGACGTTCGTTTCGCTCCTATCGCCGCGAGCTGGCGGTTTCGTATGCGGACAGATGGTGGGACGCGCCCAATCCCGAGTACGAAGCCTTTGATGTCAACTGCACCAATTACGTCTCCCAGTGCCTCTTTGCAGGCAATGCTCCGATGGACTATACTGGTAGGAGAGAGGCGGGCTGGTGGTATCGCGGCAGGCACAATGGGCGCGAGGCATGGAGCTACAGCTGGTCGGTCTCCAATGCGCTGAAGCAGTTGCTGGCCGCACCGCGAACGAGCGGATTGCGCGCTCAGCTCGTCGAGAATCCGGCGCAGCTGGCGCTCGGCGATATTATCGTCTACGACTGGAACGGAGACGATCGCTTTCAGCATAGCACGATCGTCACGGCCTTCGATGCCTCCGGTATGCCGCTGGTCAATGCCAATACGGTGGCCAGCCGTCACCGTTATTGGGACTACCGCGATTCCTACGCTTGGACGGAACGCACCTCATACCGTTTTTTTCATATTGCGGATCTCTTGTAGCGGCCGCTCAGCAGCGAAATTATATGTAATCGGAGGACAATTCATGGGGCAACGCGTAGGACTGATTTATGGAGGCAAGTCGGGCGAGCACGAGGTGTCGCTCCAGACCGCGCTGGCGGTCATGAAAGCATTTGACTACACCAAATACGAGATTCAACCATTCTATATTACGAAGCGGGGACATTGGCACAGCGGTCTGGTCCTGCAGCAGCCGCCGAGCGACGTCAAGCAGCTGATGCTTGACGAAGCGGGCTCGGCCGACGACAGCGCGCTTGCGCCGCTGCTGGCGGAGCTGGCGCCCGCCGCATTCCGCGCGAACGCTTCCGTGGACGTGATGTTCCCCTTGCTGCACGGCACGTTCGGCGAAGACGGAACAGTCCAGGGACTGCTGGAGATGGCGAACATGCCCTACGTCGGAGCCGGCGTACTGGCCTCCGCGGTCGGGATGGACAAGGTGATGATGAAGCGCGTATTCGCCCACGAGGGTCTGCCCCAATGCGTCTACCGCCATTTCAACCGGACCCAGTGGGAGAAGGACGCGCCGTTTTTTATTATGGAAGTCGAGGTGTCGCTCGGCTATCCGTGCTTCATCAAGCCGGCCAATCTGGGCTCGAGCGTCGGCATCTCCAAGGCGTCCAATCGCGAGGAGCTGATTGCAGCGGTCGAGCTGGCGCTGCGCTACGACCGCAAGGTCATCGTCGAGGAGTTCGTCGAGGCCCGGGAGATCGAGGTCAGCGTACTGGGCAACGACGATCCGCGGGCATCGCTGCCGGGCGAGATCATCAGCTCGGGCGACTTTTACGATTATCAGGCCAAATACGTGGACGGCAAGTCGGTCATGCACATTCCCGCCGAGCTGCCGGAGGCGACGAGCCAAGCGGTGCGCGACATGGCGGTGCGCGCTTTCCTGGCGATCGACGGCTCGGGGCTTTCTCGCGTCGACTTCTTCCTGCGCAAGTCGGACGGTCAGCTGCTGATCAACGAAGTCAACACGATGCCCGGCTTCACGCCGTTCAGCATGTATCCGCTGATGTGGAAGGCATCGGGCGTCCAGTACCAGGAGCTGCTCGACACGCTGATCGAGCTGGCCAAGTCGCGCCATGCCGCGAAGCAGCGGCTGGAATTCGGAAGCTAGCGCGGCCTTCGGCCGCCTGGCGCCGCGTACCGATCGTATACCAAGGAACGGGGGAAGAGCATGGGATTCGGAACGGAATTCAACTCGGTTTGCAAGTTCAAATCCAAGCAAGAGCTGTACGAGCTGCTTGAATATGGACGAGGCAAGATGGTGAAAAGCGGCTTTCGCGTCTATCCGACCGGGCAGAAGGTCATTGCCTATACGCCCGAGAACGAAGCGATTGCGATCGTCAAAATTTTGGTGTCGATCGCCGAAATCAACTTTCAGGGCAACGAAATCACGCAGGTCGAAATGGAGCTCGTTCGCCGTCTGACGGACGAGGAAGCGCGCGTGCAGACCGCGCTCGCGCAGGAAATGTTTTTCGGCGAGCAAAGCCGCGGCGGGTAAACGCAGGGGGCAGGTCAAAACTTGAAATTGCCGGGTAAATAGGGTACGTTGAAACAGGCGGGACTTGCATGGCAGGCCTCGGCTGTTTCTATGATTTTTGGAGGAGGTTGCGGACGAATGAACGGACTGGTAGAAGGAAAAAATATTGTCGTCATGGGGGTTGCCAACGATCGAAGCATTGCGTGGGCGATCGCCCAGTCGCTCGCGGCGCAAGGGGCGAACCTTGCGTTTACCTATGAAAGCGAGCGGGTGGAGCAGCGGGTGCGCAAGCTGGCCGACACGATTCCCGGGTCGGTGCTGCTGCCCTGCAACGTCACCGAAGACGCGGAAGTGGAGGCGCTTTCAAGTCACCTGAAGGAGCATTTCGGCGTGGTGCACGGACTGGTGCACAGCATCGCTTTTGCCAAGACGGACGAGCTCGAGGGAATGTACGTCGATACGTCGCGCGAAGGCTTCGCTCTGGCGCACGAGATCAGCGCCTACTCCCTGACGGCCGTCGCCCAGCGCCTGTACCCGCTCATGACCGAGGGCGGCAGCATCATGACGATGACCTACCTCGGCGCCGAACGCGCGCTGCGCAACTACAATGTCATGGGCGTGGCCAAGGCCGCGCTGGAGGCTTCGGTGCGCTATCTGGCGAATGACCTCGGGCCGCATGGCGTCCGGGTCAACGCCATCTCCGCGGGGCCGATCCGGACGCTGGCAGCCAAGGGAATCAAGGATTTCAATTCCATTCTTCGACAGGTCGAGGAGAAGGCGCCGCTGCGGCGCACGACCGAGACGGCAGAGGTGGGCGACACGGCGCTGTTCCTGATGAGTCCGCTGTCGCGGGGCATTACGGGCGAAGTGATCTACGTCGACAACGGCTATCACATTGTAGGCGTTTAGGCAGGCGTCAAGTAGCCTTATTTTAGCAGGACGGGAGACCGGAAGTATGCTCGACATTCTGATTTTAATCCTACTTGGCTTTGCCGGGGCCGCCTTCGGCAGCATTGTCGGCCTGGGCGGGGGCATTATTCTGGTGCCCGGCCTGCTTTGGCTGGGCCCGCAGCTGACGGGGGCCGAGCTTGGGCACGAGGTCGCGGTCGGCGTTTCGCTCGCCGTGCTGATCGTTACGGCGCTGGCTTCGACGACGACCTATGCCAAGGCCGGGCGCGTCGATTTTCGCAGCGGCTGGCTGCTTTTTGTGGCGAGCGGCCCGGCGGCGATGCTCGGGGCGGCGATGACCGGCCTGATGGGCGGCGCGGGCTTTCAATTGATGTTCGGCGTGTTCATTTTGCTGATGGCCTGGCTGCTTATCGCGCGGGACAGGCTCAAGCCGGCGGCGCGGCGATGGCCGATCATGCGCAGCCATACGGAAGCCGACGGCACACAGCGGCAATACGGCTATGCGCTTGCGCCGCTGCTTGCGATCGGCTTCGGCGTCGGTCTGATTTCCGGACTTTTTGGCATTGGCGGCGGATCGTTGTTCGTACCTGCGATGGTCTTGTTGTTTCGTTTTCCGCCTCATATAGCCGCGGCTACCTCCATGTTTGTCATCTTCTTGTCCTCGATTACCGGCAGCGCCGTGCACGGCTGGCTCGGCGAGATCGATTACCGGCTGGCGCTGGCGCTGGCGCCGGGCGCATGGCTCGGCGGCAAGGCGGGCGCCTATATAGCCGGCCGCATGAGCGGCAACGGCCTGCTCTGGCTGCTGCGTGCGACGCTGGTCGTGATGGCGATCCGGCTCATCTGGTCGGGCGTGGCGGAGTTGTAGCAGGCTAAATTTAGGCGCAACTTGAGACCGGCTGCCACGTATAGTAACTGTAGTAGAGGACAAGCGCGGCAAGCACGCCGGGGCGAGATGAACAGGAAAGTAGAGGGATGACGGTGAACCTACAAGGCAGCGAGTCGATTATCGGGAGCAAAAGCTTCACGGCCGTGGCGATCAATTGCGCGGCCAAGGCAGGCGAGTGGATCAAGTCCAAGCTGGGCGCCCATGCGAGTCTTTCGCTCAAATCCTCGCCGCATGATCTGGTAACCGAGGTGGACAAAGGCTCGGAGAAAATGATACGCAGTTTGATTCTGACTCATTTTCCGCACCACTCGTTTTTGGGCGAGGAAGGCGCAGGCGCCGGGCCCGAAGCTTCGCGTCAGGCGCTGGAAGCGGCCCTGCAAGCGGAGGATTACCTGTGGATTGTCGATCCGATCGACGGGACGACCAATTTTGTGCATGGCTTCCCGGGCTATGTCGTGTCCATCGCCCTTGCTTACCGCGGCGAAGTCATCGTCGGGGTGATCTATGATCCCTCGCGGGACGAGATGTTCGTCGCGGAGAAGGGCAAGGGCGCTTATGTGCACGGCAAACGCATGCAAGTGGATGAAGCGGACAAGCTGGGCGCGAGTCTGATCGCCACCGGCTTTCCGGCGGATCACCTCGGCTCCCTGCCGGTTAATTTACGCGGCATTCAGGCAGTGGCGCCGCGCGTGCGCAACGTGCGGGTGGCCGGCTCCGCCGCGCTGCATTTGGCGTATGTCGCCGCTGGCAGATTGAGCGGATTTTGGGAGATCGGGCTGAGCAGCTGGGACGTGGCCGCCGGGGTGCTGATGGTGCAGGAATCGGGCGGACGCGTGTCGGATACGAGCGGCGCCGCCTACGACCTGCGGGTGCGCAACATAGCCGCGACCAACGGTGCGGTGCACGAGGAGCTGCTGCACACGCTCCAAGCGGCCGGAGCGGCCGGCGGCAAGTAGAAGGAGGTACACGCATGGACGAATCCGGACGCGATTTGGCGTATCGCAGAATCGAGCGGGAGCTGACCAGGCAGCTTGAGGGCGAGGCGGAGGCGGGAGCCGAGCGAATGAATAGCGAGGACGACAAGGCAAAGCTGCGGCCCCGACCTCTGCCGCATCGGTACGAATACCGGATCGCCTCGGCGTTCGAGCCGGTTGCGGAGGAGACGAAGCGCTATCGTGAAATGGCGGAAGAGCTCGACGACCGGTATGACCGCAGATCAGAACGACTAGGCGAAGAACCTCGAAAGCCGGCAGCGAACGACGCCGATCCGTCCTGACGCATCGATGGGGGCTGCAGGAGCTGAAGAGGCAGCGCTGGCGTCGAGGACGGATGGCGAAATAAGCGCAAAATACGAGGCTGCACGGCGGAAATGGTGCCAGCGTCGGAAATAAGCGTAAAATACGAGGTTGCACGGCGGAAATGGCGCCAGCGTCGGAAATAAGCGCAAAATACGAGGCTGCACGGCGGAAATGGTGCCAGCGTCGGAAATAAGCGTAAAATACGAGGTTGCAGGGCGGAAATGGCGCCAGCGTCGGGAATAAGCGCAAAATACGAGGTTGCACGGCGGAAATGGTGCCAGCGTCGGAAATAAGCGTAAAATACGAGGTTGCAGGGCGGAAATGGCGCCAGCGTCGGGAATAAGCGCAAAATACGAGGTTGCACGGCGGAATCGGCGTCGGCATCGGAAATAAGCGTAAAATACGAGGTTGCACGATGGAATCGACGTCGGCATCGGAAATAAGCGTAAAATACGAGGCTGCAGGGCGGAAATGGTGCCAGCGTCGGAAATAAGCGCAAAATACGAGGATGGAGCAGCCGCTTTGGCTCGCGACTATTAGGCTGTTTCACGATCTGGGTATAGGTGTAATGACCTCTATGTTGCAGTGATCCGTTACCAACTAGAGGAGGTTAAGGCCGATGAACAGACCAAAGGTGTGCGGCATGCTGATCCTACTGCTGGTCTTGACCGCAGCGATGGCGGCGACTGGCGCCGCTGCGGCCGATCAGCCGCAACGAGTTGGGCCGAAGCATGGAGGCGCCGCAGGGATTGACAGCCGACGTTCAAGCGGAGGAGGAACGGCTGCGCCGCCGGAGACGATCGACGGGGCCGCACCTCGCTCCACGGCAGTCATGGCAAGCGCCGTGCCGCTCGAGATCAGCAGGGAGCCCAGCACCTCTTGGGTGCGGCCACTATTTGCGGGAATCGCGTTGTTTGTACTTAGTGCAGCCGGCTATTACACGACCAAAACGTTTTCCAATGCACGTTCGTGAAACAATGGTGCTTAACACATAAGACAATCGTACTAAAAAAATGTGGGTATCGGAATGGTTCGCTCCCCATTAATTGAAAAAACAAGCGTGAAACGGAATGCGGAATTCCGTTGCGCTTGTTTTTGGTCTTTTTACGGCCCATTGAAGCAAAAAATTGAATCATTTATGAAAAGGGAAAAATTACCTTTCGTCATATCGGCCTGTCCGTCGT
>NZ_JACXIZ010000062.1 GCF_014705605.1 Paenibacillus sabuli | reverse complement strand
GATCGGCGTCTCAAATTTAATCGCTTTCCCTTTATTTTTGCCCCTCATTTGCCGATAGAGGTTGGCGACGCATAATAATAGTTATGCGACATATGACGAAAGGAGAAAGAATCTATGGCTTTGTTGTCAAACATCACAACAAACTCTCAAATAGCGGATTTAAATAAATCCGACGATCTACATACGGATATTCAGATCATCGACATGTTCATTACAGTGTGCTGCCGCTCGGGGCATACCATTAAAAGTTATCGTCGAGCTCTCGAGCGCTTTCGCGCCTTTGTTTCTTTCAAGTCCCTGCACGAGGTAAACTGGCGTGATTTGGAGGCATACAAGCTCTTTCTGGCTTCACAGCGAGTCGCGCAGTCGGAGCGTCCGTTATCGCCGGCCACCATTTCCGCGCTTGTTATTCCGATTCGCTCCCTGTACAAGTGGGGGTCTGATCCGAATATCGCTTTATTCAAGCATAATCCGACGACTCGGTTAAAACTCCCGCCCATTACAATCAATAGCAAACAGCATTATTTGACCAAAAAAGAAGTCATGCAGCTTTTGCAAGCGTTATACAAGCAAGGACAACGAAATTACTTGATTGGGCTCTCCTTGGTTCTGCTCGGGCTGCGGGTATCCGAATTGACCACAATGAGCAAGGATGACTTTTATAGCGATGCCGCAGGCGCCTCTATCTGGGTCAGCATCACCGGAAAAGGCGGAAAAATTAGGGAAATCAAAGTGCCGGCACAACTGAAAAACATGTATCTCGAGTACTTGGCCGAGCGACAGAAAAACAATGGCAGCCGGTTGTTTCCAATCTCAACCAGACAAGTGGAGCGAATCATACAAATCGCCGGCTCTCAAGGCGGTATTGCCAAAAAATTATCCCCGCATTGGCTGAGGCATACTAACGCTACACTTGCTCTATTGAACGGCGCTACTTTGCAGCAGGTGCAGGAGTCGCTCGGCCATTCGCATATTAATACGACACAGCGTTACTTGCACACCGTCGATCAATTAAAGAAGACTGCCACGGACTTTGTCGAGGAAACGCTGCTCGAGTTCATTCAGACCCCAAATAAATAAGGCTGCCGCCTTAGAGAATTGGAATATTTTTGTTGAAAATATGGGATTTACAGCCTATAATACAAATGGGAGTCATGAATTTTGTTGAAAAATGTCGCATAACTATTATTATGCGTCGCCAACCTCTATCGGCAAATGAGGGGCAAAAATAAAGGGAAAGCGATTAAATTTGAGACGCCGATCCCGTTGCCTTCATTGGCTGCACCAGGCTACTGACCATTATGACAAGGAGGCTCAATGCGATGCAAGGTCTGAAGCACTCTCCTGAAGCCGACTACGAGCCGGGAATAAGCGCTTGGCTGGATGTGCTGCTGCACAAGTCGTCGGAAACGTATCATCATTGCGTACGCGTCGCCTTGCTCTCCGAACGGATGGGGCAAGCGTTGCATATGTCGAGAAGGTCGATTGACCGGTTGATGCGAGGCTGCTTCGTGCACGACCTCGGGAAAGTCATGCTGCCGCGCGAAATTTTGACCAAAAAGGCGCCGCTGAACGCAAAGGAATGGACAATCATGAAGCTTCATCCGTTGCTGGGCGCCGATCTGCTCGAGCTCGGCAAGGGTATGGAGCCGGAGGTCGTCGAGATGGTGCGGCATCATCACGAGCGCTGGGACGGCACGGGGTACCCGAGCGGATTGAAGGGAGAGGAGATTCCGTTCTATTCGCGGCTGTGCGCCGTCGTAGACGCATTCGACAGCATGATCTCCGATCGGCCTTACCGGCGCGCTCTGACGGTCCAGGAAGCCAAGGAGGAGCTGCACCGCGGCAGCGGCACGCAGTTCGACCGGCGCATGGTCAGGTTATTCCTTGACGTATACGAGGAGGTGCCGATGATGTATGTCGATCGGCCGCTGCAACTCGCTAGTCAACGCAGCTAGCAGGGGAGCGGCCGAGGCCGCCGGACGGGGGTCGCAAGACTCACTGTTCGGCGGCCATGATTGTAAAAGCGTGCTCGGCCGCAGCGAGCGTATGATCGATATCCGACTCGGTATGGGCCGTCGTCAGAAACCAGGCTTCGTACTTCGACGGCGCGAGGCAGATGCCTTGATCGAGCAGGAGCCGGAAAAAACGGGCGAAGCGCTCGCCGTCGGTGTCCTGGGCCTCGGCGTAGCAGGTGACGGGATGCCCGCAAAAATGGGTCGAAAACGCCCCGCGAATGCGATTGATCGTAAGCGGAATGCCATGCCGCCCCGCCGCCGTCGACAGTCCGTCCGCAAGCCGAGTCGCCAATCGTTCCATCGTCTCGTACACGCCGGGCTGCTCGAGCACCTCGAGACAGGCGAGTCCCGCTGCCACCGAGGCCGGATTGCCGGCCATCGTGCCTGCCTGGTAGGCCGGACCGAGCGGCGCGACCTGCTCCATGACGGCGGCGCGTCCGCCGTATGCGCCGATCGGCAGTCCGCCTCCGATGATTTTGCCCAGCGCGGTCAGATCGGGCTCGATGGCGGCGTGGTCGGGCAGTGCCGAATAGGTCTGGGCAGCTCCGTAGTGGAAGCGGAACGCACTGATGACTTCGTCGTAGATTACCAGCGCTCCGGCAGCGCGGGTCAAGGCGCATAGCTGCTCCAGGAAGCCGGGCTCGGGCATTACCATGCCGAAGTTGCCGACGATCGGCTCGACCATGACAGCCGCGACCTCGTCCCCCCAGCGCTCCAGCGCCTCGCGGAGCGCCGTTACATCGTTGAACGGCACGGTGATGACCTCCGAGGCGATCGTCTGCGGGATGCCGGCGCTGTCGGGGATACCGAGCGTCGAGGGGCCCGATCCGGCGGCGACGAGCACCAGATCGGAATGCCCGTGGTAGCAGCCGGCGAACTTGATCAGCTTGCTCCGTCCCGTGCAGGCTCTGGCCACCCGGACGGTGGTCATGACCGCTTCGGTCCCGGAATTGACGAATCGCACCTTGTCCAGCGATGGAATCGCGGCCTTGAGCCGCTTGGCCAGGGCGATCTCCCGCTCGGTCGGCGTGCCGTACAGGACCCCCTCGCGGGCAGCCTGGATGATGGCCTCGGTAATATGGGGGTGCGCATGGCCGGTAATAATTGGACCGTAGGCCGCCAGATAATCGATGTAGCGATGGCCGTCGACGTCGGTGAAGTGCGCCCCTTCCGCGCTGGCCATGAAGACCGGCGCGCCTCCGCCTACCGCCTTGAACGACCGCGACGGACTGTTGACGCCGCCGACGATGTGTTCGAGCGCTTCATTGTACAGTTTTTCAGATTTTGGCCGATGCGAGTGAGAATGCTGCTGCATCCGTATGGCCTCCTTTTTTTTGAAAAGTAAGAGATGCATAAGGGCCGCCATTCGCGCTGTTGGCGATGGCGGCCTGCTCGGTCTGTCTATGGCGTGCCGGCGGGCTCATCCGCCGGATGAAGCCTGCTCCGCGTCGCCGCTTCCCGTACCTGCTCCATCCTCGCCGACCGCCGGCGCGTCCGGTGCGGATTCGTCCACCGCGAGCATCTCCTGCACGTACTCCAGCACCTTCTGCTCATCCCGGATTGCCAGCACGGCGCCGCCGATATTCGCATCCATCAGCAGCTCGTTCGGCGGGATCTGCGCGGAGCCGGCCATATCGAGTCCCAGTCCGAGCTGTCCGAGCTTGAGCATATCCTGGACGTCCAGGTTGGTCTCGATGTACGGCTGCACGCTTTCGAGGATGTTCTTCATGCGGACCAGGTTCCACGTCGACTGCATTTTTTCGGCGACCGCCTTCATGAAGTTGCGCTGGCGCTCCGTGCGGGTGAAGTCGGACATCGCATCGTGACGGAAGCGCACATACTGCAGCGCCTTGTCGCCGTCGAGATGCTGCATGCCTTTTTTCAGATGGATATCATAGCGGTTGCCGTCGGCGTTGTCGACCCAGGTCATGTCCTTCTCGACCTCGAAGTCCACGCCGCCGATGGCGTCGATCAGCGCCTTGAAGCCCTCGAATTCCGCATAGACATAATATTGAATCTCCAGCCCGGTCACGTTGCTGATCGTCTCCATGGCCAGGTTGGGCCCGCCCAGCACGATGGCCGTGTTGATGCGCTGCTTGCCGTGGCCCGGCACAGGCACATACGTATCGCGCAGGATCGAGAACAGGTGCGCCTTCTTCGTCACCGGGTCGATCGAGGCGATCAGGATCGAGTCGGAGCGGGCCACGCCGTTCTCGTTCTCCGCCCGTCCGTCGCCGCCGAGCAGGGCGATATTGACGCGTTCCTTGCCTTCCCACTTCGGCGGCTCCTTGACCTCTTCCTGATCGTCGAATTGATCGAAGCGCGATTCGCCCTCCGGCTTCTGATAATTGTCCAATGCATTGTATATGCCGATACCCTGATACACGGCAAAGCCGATGACCAGCACCAGTACGCTGATGCCGGAGTACAGCACCCATTTCCAAGGTTTTCGTTTCTGTTTTGGCTTGCGTCTGCTTTCCATATACTCGCATTCATCCCTTCGTACGTTCGGTGCGCTCTTTTGCTTTTGACGCAGATCGTGTATGATTACATATCATAAAATTATAATTTGCCGGGTGCGTTCTAAGCAAGTGCTTTCGCCAATGTTAGAATTTTATCACAATTTCCCGGGAAATGTCGAAGTGGAAGGAGCAGGAAAACAAGCGATGCTGGCAATCGATGTGGAGCTTCTGCAAAAGAGGTTCGTCGTCCAAAAAAATCGCGAGGGCTTGGCCGGCGCGTTCAAGGACTTGTTCAAGCGGGAATACAGGGAAGTCAAGGCGGTCAAGGACATTACATTCCAGATTCCGCAGGGCGAGATCTGCGGCTATATCGGCGAGAACGGCGCCGGTAAATCGACGACAATCAAAATGCTGACCGGCATTCTCGTCCCGACCTCCGGACGGCTCGTCGTCAACGGCTACGTGCCCTTCAAGGAGCGAGAAGCGTTCGTAAAAGGGATCGGCGTCGTATTCGGACAGCGCAGCCAGCTCTGGTGGGACATCGGCGTCGTCGAATCGTTCAACCTGCTGCGCAAGGTGTACCGCGTGCCGCCGCAGGACTTCAAGCGCAGACTGGACGAGCTGGTAGAGCGGCTGCAGCTCGGCGAGCTGCTCAGCCGTCCGGTGCGCAAGCTCAGCCTCGGACAGCGGATGCGCTGCGAGCTCGTCGCCTCGCTGCTGCACAATCCGTCCATTCTGTTCCTGGACGAGCCGACGATCGGGCTGGATATTGTCGTCAAGACCGAGATTCGCGAATTCCTGAAGCAATTGAACCGCGACCACGGCACGACGATCCTGCTGACGACGCACGATCTGCAGGATATCGAGGCGCTCTGCTCGCGCGTTATCATGCTCGATGACGGCACGATCATCTACGACGGCAGTCTGGAGCTGCTCAAGGCGAACTGGAGCAAGGGACGCGAGATTCACTTTCACTTCGGCGCGCCGACAGCGCTCGCGGCGCTGGAGCAGCTGACGAGCGGACTCGGCGTGCAGTGGAGGCTGGATCACGAGCTGAGCGCCGTCATGTGGCTGCCGAGCGAGATCAATGTGTCGGGTGCGCTCGCGCGCGTCGTCGGCGCCGCCGACATTCGCGACATCAAGATCGTGGAGACGAACACCGACGAGATCGTGCGCGAGATCTACAAGACCGAGAAGGTGGCGCCGTGAACAGTGCGTATCCGGAGCTGATTCGCATTCGTTTCCTGATGATGCTGGCCTACCGCGTCAATTACTACAGCGGCATCGTCATCTACGCCATCAATATCGGCGCGTATTATTTTTTGTGGCAGGCCATCTTTGGCGACACACCGAGCCTGGCCGGCTTCACGGTCGCACAGATGACCACCTACGTCGCCGTCTCCTGGATGGCGCGCGCCTTTTACTACAACAATCTCGACCGCGAGATTGCCAACGAGATTCGCGACGGCAGCGTCGCCATTCAGTTCATTCGGCCCTACTCGTATCTCATGGTCAAGCTAATGCAGGGGTTCGGCGAGGGCCTCTTCCGGCTGCTGCTTTTTATGGTGCCGGGGATGGTCATCGTTTGCCTGGTCTTTCCGGTGACGCTGCCGCGCGATCCGGGGGTGTGGGCGCTCTATCTGGTGCTGCTCTTTTTCAGCTTTCTGATCAATACGCAGATCAATATATTGACGGGCCTGTTTGCCTTCTTTGTGGAGAACAACGAAGGCATGATCCGCATGAAGCGCGTGCTGGTCGATTTGTTCTCGGGGGTCGTCGTGCCGATCTCGTTTTTCCCCGGGTGGCTGGAGCAGGTGATGCAGTGGCTGCCGTTCCAGGCGATCACCTACCTGCCGAGCTCGGTGTTCACAGGCCGGACGGAGGGCGCCGAGGCGTGGGGCGTGCTGCTCGTTCAGCTGATCTGGTTCGGCGTGCTGCTCGTCCCGATCATGGGCGTATGGCGGATGGCGCGGCGGCGGCTGTTCGTGCAGGGGGGGTGAAGCGATGTTTTACGGATCGTTATTTTGGGAGTATCTCAAAAATTACGCCAAGACGCGCCTGACGTACCGCGCTGACTTCTGGATCGAGGTGCTGTCGGATCTGCTGTTCCAGGGCTTGAACCTGATCTTCATCCTTGTGGTGTTCGCGCATACCGATTCACTGGGCGGATGGTCCCAAGCCGAGGTCGTATTTGTATACGGCTATTTTATGATTCCATACGGCATTCACGGCTGCTTCTTCGACCTGTGGGGCTTCAGCGAGCGTTACATTGTCAAGGGCGAGATGGACCGCATCCTCACCCGACCGGCGCATAATCTGTTCCAGGTGCTGCTGGAAAATATGAATCCGCCGTCGCTGATCGGCTCGGCCGCCGGTCTCGTCATCATGGCCGTCTCCTGGCTGCAGCTCGATCTGGCGGTGCAGGCGCTCGATCTGCTGATGCTCGCGGTGCTGACGCTCGGCTCGACGCTGGTGTACTTCGGCCTGTATACCGCGCTGACCGCGATCGCGTTCTATACCGATGCGCCGACCGGCATCCTGCCGCTGCTGTACAACATTCAGAATTACGGACGCTACCCCGTCGGCATCTACAATCGCACCATCCGCTTCCTGTTGACCTGGATTATCCCGTTCGCCTTCGTGGGCGTCTATCCCGCTTCGTACTTCTTGGATCGGCCGGAGGAAGGCGCGGCCTCGCTGGCGCTGCTCACGCCGCTGATCGGGCTCGCCTTCGCCGCGGCGGGGCTGCTCATCTGGAACCATGGCGTCAAGCGCTACCGCGGCGCGGGCTCCTGAGGCCGGTCCCGTGGCTGCGCCGTCCCGGCAAGCGCGGGCGCAAGTCCGGAAGGTGTGCATAGAGACGGCAGCATGCGAGCGTCAATAAGAAGTTAGTTGCGGCGGAAGCCGTCCTGCGCGATGATGAGGGCAGGTGCGGCCTCAGTGAGCGAATACGGAAATTCTTCAACTGGCTAAACGAGAGCGGGAGGCGGCATTTGAATCTGGAGAAGCGTTAGCGCTCGCCTTTGAACCCTGAATTTCAACCTTATCCAATAAATAAAGAAATTAAGGGTTCAACGGCTAAGGGTTCAACGGCGATCGGAAGATCAAATGCCGCCTCAAGCGACGTCTTAGGGCCAAATTGATGAGTTTTCCGTTTTTGCATGACTAGTCAACCAAGGCCGGAGAGCATGGGCAGGGAGGGGCGGAGTAGGATGACAAGATGGAACTGGGGAAGACGGGAGACGCTGCGCTGGATCACGAATACGCTGCTCGTATCGATCATTCCGGTTATTCTGTTCGGGACGATCATCTATTATCTCGGTTCCTGGATCGTGCAGCAGGAGGTCCACCGCGCTTCTCAGGAAAGTCTGACCCAGGTTCGTCATCAGGTCGAGACGAAGCTCGGCAATATCGAGCAGCTCAGCAACCAGATTGTGATGCAGTCCGATCTGATTCGTCTGCTAAATATTGAGACATCACCGGCGCTGGGCGCGTTTATGCAGTCCAATACGCTGCGCAGCGATCTTTCCTCCATCAAAAATTCGACCGAGGGCATTCAATCGATCTATTTTTATCATGCCGCACAACAGATCATCATAACCGACGATACGATTACTTCCCTCTACGAGGACCGGGTCTTTCGCGACTTGTCCTGGCTGGACGAACTGGAGGCCATGGTCGGTCAGCGGGTCCAGCGGAGCTGGGTTGCTCCGCGCATGATGGTCTCCGACAGGGGCTCCGCCTCGCGGACGCTCACCCAGATTACCGTGCTCCCTTTCTTCTATCAGCATCCCAAAGCGGCGCTCATTATCAACCTTCGTCCGAGCTTCGTAACCGACACGATAGCCCGATTCCCGCTTGGCGCCGACGGCAAACTGCTCGTATTCAACGAACAGGGCGAGAGGATCGGCGAGACCGCGCCGGGCAGCATTAGCGGTGAAGCGATCTCACAGATTTTGAAATCGTTTCCAAAAGATGCGACGGGTTCGGCTTATACCCATCGCCACGAAGGCAGCTTCCTGACGACGGTCGTATCGAGCGTGAACGGCTGGCAATACGCCATGCTGGTGCCGGCCGATGTGCCGCGTCAGCAGGTTGAATTTTTCCGTCAGATCATTATTCTGATCACAGCCTTGCTGTGCGTAATGGTCGTATGCTCGGCCTACTTCAGCCACAGCCGCTTCCAGCGCGGCATTCGGCGTATCATGGAAAAGCTCGCCATTAGCCGTCCGCAGGACCCGGTTCACGATCAGGGGGAGGACGCGTTTCTGCGAATTGAGGAGCATATCGGGAACTTGCTGCAGGAGGTCAAGGACGAGCGCAGCATTCAGCAGAAGCACCTGCCGCTGCTGCGGGCGCATTACCTGCACTCGCTCCTTCAGGGCAATGCGGTCGACGTGACCCGGCTGGCCGAACGCCAGGCCGAATGGGGGATGCTTCCTTACAACCGGCACTGTGTGCTGGCCGTGCAGATGGACGCGCGACCAAGCGGCTCGTTCCACGACGATCAGGGACTGTTCCTGTTCGCCGTTGCGAATATTGCCGGCGAACTGGCCGCAGAGGACAGCAAGGCTTACCTCGCGGAGGCGGCAGTCTCGCCGCCTTACGCGGTGGTGCTGTTCAATTACGCCAGCGCATCGGTCGCCGAGACTCAGGTCGTGGAGTACGCCGACCGGCTCCGCACAGTTGTCAAAAAAATTCTCAAGCAAAGCGTCACGATTGGCGTAGGGGCGCCCGTCGATTCGCTCGCCGGCATTGTACACACCTACCGGGAGGCGCAGCAGGCGCTGCGGATGAATTGGGTAAATGCCGCTGACGAGGTGCTGCCGTTCACGAATACCACGCTGGTCGCAGAGAAGCTGGCCCAGTATCCGTCGGCCGACGAGCAGGCGCTGCTAGAGGCGCTGCGCGACCGGAACCGCGAGGCGGCGCAGGCCGCTTTGGCCCGGTTCGCAGCCAAGCTGGAGAGCGGCCGGACCTCGGTTCATATGGCCAAGACGTTCTACATGCAACTGCTCGTGGCGCTCATTCGGCTCGTCCAAGAATTCGACGACGATCTGGCGCACGTCTTCGGCGGCCGCAATCCTTACGAGACGTTCGTGCCGATGCAGACGACGGCGCAGATTCACCGCTGGCTGTCGGCGGAGGTTGTAGATGGCATCCTCGAATTTATGAATTCGGTCAAGCGCAGCCGCACCGAGGTGTTGATTCGGGACACGCTCGTGTGGATTCGGGAGCGCTATGCGACCGATCTGTCGCTGCAATCGGCGGCGGAGCGCGCTGGCATCAGCCCTTCGTACCTTAGCCAGCTGTTCAAGGAGGAAGTGGGTGCCTCCTTCTCGCAGTATGTGACCGCGCTCCGCGTGGAACGGGCGGAGGAATTGCTGCAGCAGACCGATCTGAATCTCAGCCAGATTGCCGAGGCGATCGGCTATACCAGCGTGCAGCAGTTGTTCCGCGTCTTCAAGAAGAAGCACGGCAAGACGCCCGGCGAGTACCGGGAGCACCGCTTAGACTAAGCGCTCGACCGCTTGACGGTCGGGCGCTCTTTTTTTAAAAAAACGACGAACATTTTTTAACGACGAACATTTTTTTGCTGTTCGGCAACAGCGTCCGACTGAGCCGTACGGCCTGGACAAGGCCGTGGCGGCAAGGGACCTGTGCGCGGTCGTGGTCGTTTTTCGCCAGCGAAGAAGTGTAAATGGAAGCGGAAACAGCGGTGAGTTACAGTAGGAGTCAGCAAGCCATTGACATGCAATAGGGGTGTTAACGTGAGACAACAGCTTAAAATTTATGCCCGCCACAAAACGCTGATTTTGATGTTTCTGCCCGGTTTTCTCGTTTTTCTGCTTTTTGCCTATGTCCCGATCTATGGCATCACCATCGCCTTTAAAGATTACAAAATTTTAGAAGGCATTCTCGGCAGCCCTTGGGTGGGCCTGGAGCATTTTCGCTATCTCTTCTCGGGTCAGGGCTTCATCGACGCGCTGCGCAATACCGTCATCATTGCCCTGCTCAAATACGTATTTGTTTTTCCCGCGCCGATTATACTGGCGATCATGCTCAATGAAATTCGGCTGACGTGGTTCCGCCGGACGATCCAGACGGTGACGTATTTGCCGCATTTTTTCTCCTGGGTCATTCTCGGCGGCATTCTGTTCACGTTCCTCGGGCGGGACGGCGGCTTTAACCGCATTCTCGGCTATTTCGGTCTGGAGCCTACGAGCTGGATCATTGAACCTTCTTCCTTCTACGCGGTGATCGTGTCGACCGATATCTGGCAGAGCATCGGCTGGGGATCGATTATTTATTTCGCTGCCCTGTCCGGCATCGACCCGACGTTGTACGAGGCGGCCATTGCCGATGGCGCCAGCCGCTGGCGGCGTATCTGGCATATTACGCTTCCGTCGATTACGCCGGTCATTACCATTATGCTGCTGCTCTCCATCGGCAATTTTTTATCTGTCGGCTTCGACCAGATCTACAATCTGATGACCCCGACGACTTCGAGCATCGCCGATATTCTCGATACGTACGTCCTGCGAAGACTGTTGACGATGAATTACGAGCTCGGCGCAGCTGCCGGATTGTTCAGTTCGGTGTTCGGCCTGATCCTGGTCTTCGCGGCGAACTGGCTCGTCAAGCTGTACGACAAAGAGCAAGGCATCTGGTAGGAAGGAGACGATATCCGTGATCAAACGCTCGCCCGCAGAGCATGTATTCGAATGGGTCAATATGCTGCTGCTGTTGATCCTTGCCTTTATGACGCTCTATCCGTTCATTTACACGCTGTCGATGTCGCTTAGCACGCCGCTGGCGGCGCAATTGCCGGGACTGCATCTATATCCCAGGGAGCTGACCTTCGCTTCGTACGCTCAGGTGTTTAAGCAGTCGGGGATCGGCATGGCCTTTGTGAATACCATTACCCGAACGGTACTCGGCGTCGCGATTGTGCTGGTTCTAACCTCTCTGACGGCTTATCCACTGTCGCGGAGGAGCTTTCCCCACAGAGGGTTCCTGATGAAGCTGTACGTGTTCAGCATGCTGTTCAGCGGTGGCATCATTCCGATGTATCTGCTGATTCGCAACCTCGGCATGCTCAACAGCGTCTGGGCGCTGGTACTGCCGACTGCGGTGAGCGCCTTCAATATGATCGTGATGCGCAATTTCTTCCAGGCGATCCCCTCCGAGGTGATCGAATCAGCCAAGATGGACGGCGCCGGCGAGCTGCGCACCTTCAGCTCGATCGTACTGCCGCTCTCCATGCCGGTGCTCGCTGTCGTCGCCCTGTGGGCGGGCGTGCATCACTGGAACGCCTGGTTCGACGCGATGATCTACATCCAGGACATCGACAAGCAGGTGCTGCAGTTGTTCGTACGCCGCACGGTCATTGAGGAAGTCGACGTAATCGCTTCGCAGTCGGAATTAATGCATTCCACCACCTATTCCAAGGATACGCTCAAGGCGGCGACGGTCATGGTCGCGACGCTGCCGATCCTGTTCGCGTACCCGTTCATCCAGCGCTTCTTCGTCAAGGGCATCATGCTGGGCTCGGTGAAAGGATAAGTAAGGGGAACTGTGCACCAAGCGAACCGTTCGAGGCTGACCGCGAACGCATCCCGTTGGTATCAAGTCGCAAGACTTTATACAATAGAAGCAACTACACTCATCCGAAAAGAGGGATCGACATGAGAAGGAAAAAGGGGCTCGGACGTACAATCACATCTGCGATGGCACTGCTCGTGCTGATGGCGGTGCTCGCCGCTTGCTCGGGGGGCGGCAATGCGCCGTCCAATGAAGGCGCGACGGGGGAAGGCAGCAATAGTGTCGGCAATGGCGCGAGTGACGGCGCTGCAGAGGGATCGTCGGAGGAGAGGGTCCAGTTGAGCTGGATGGTCAACGGCGTCGTGCTGGAGGATTCGAGCACGGAGCAATTTCTCGAGGAGCGCTTCAACGTCGATCTGGAGATTACAGCGGTCCCGTATGCCGATTACGTGCAGCGTCAACAGATCATGATGACGACCGGCAAGGTGCCGGACGTGATGATCGTCATGGACCCGAATGAACTCAAGAAGTACGCCGATCAAGGCTTGCTCGCCGAGGTGCCGATGGAGATGATCGAGCAGTACGCACCGCGCACGAAGGCAGAGTTCGACAATAATGCGCCGCAAGGCTGGTACTACACGGGGCATAATGGCCAAAATTATGGTGTACCGACGCTCTACGGCGGCAAATTCACGACGCCGGTATCGTGGCGCATGGACCTGCTGGAGCAGGCGGGCGTCACGGAGGTACCGGAGACGATCGAAGAGATGGATACGGCCTTCGCCGCACTCAAGGACATCGGCGTCTATGGCACCAGCACCAACGGCAATTCCGATTATGCGATGTTCCAAAAAATCTTCGGCGCCTATGGCGTCATGCCGATTCAATGGATGGTCAAGGACGGTCAGGTGGTCAACGGCGCGGTGCAGCCGGAGGCGAAGGAGGCGCTGGCGAAGCTGGCGGACTGGTACAGCAAGGGCTACATTGATCCGGAATTCGTCACCGGGAAGGATCTTGGGCCGAAGTATCTCGACGGCGTCTATGCCTTTGGCGACAATGCAAGTGTCCATTCGCTCGACGAGTCGAATCCGAACTCCACAATCTCGGCATTGAAAGCGATTAATCCGGAGGGAGAGGTTGTATTCGGCACCTTGCCGAAAGGGCCGAACGGCGACAGCGGCGGCTGGTCGTGGGGGACTGCGGCCAACATGATCGTATTCGGCGCGCAGCTCGAGGATCAGCCGGAGAAGCTTCAGAAGGCGCTGGAGATCATTGAAGCGAACATCAACGACGAAGAAGTGTATGTCCGCTTATCTTACGGCGTACAGGGCACGCATTGGGATTTCGCCAACGGAACGGATTTGTCGGACGGCGTCAAGCAGCTGCCGCCGTATGACGATTCTGCCAGACTGCAAGAAGAAGGAATCTATGGGTCGGCCAACTCGTACTTTGGCGGCAAGGGGAACTTCGAGCTATTCTACAAATATTACGGGGAAAATATTCTGAAAATCAGCGAGCAATACGCTTCGAATCCGGTCGCGGATATTTTCGGCAAGCCGGACATTCTGCCGTCGGCCGGACAATATTGGGGCGACCTGAAGAAGCTGAAGATCGAAACTTATGCCAAAATCGTGCGCGGCGACGAGCCCGTCGATTACTTCGATCGTTTCGTCGAGCAATGGAACCAGATGGGCGGCGAACAACTGAGGAAGGAAGCGCAGGAATTGTACGACAGCAATAACTGACAGGAGCTTCGGCGGCCTAATGCCCAACTAAACGTCGGCACGAGGGATGATGGCAGGATGGAATGACGGAATGACGGAACGATGGAATGATGGAATGATGGAATGATGGAATGACGGAATGACGGAATGACGGAACGATGGAACGATGGAACGATGGAATGACGGAATGACGGAACGATGGAATGACGGAACGATGGAATGACGGAACGATGGAATGACGGAATGACGGAATGATGGAACGATGGAATGATGGAACGATGGAATGACGGAATGACGGAATGATGGAATGATGGAACGATGGAATGACGGAATGATGGAATGATGGAACGATGGAATGACGGAATGACGGAACGATGGAACGATGGAACGATGGAATGACGGAATGATGGAATCACGGAATGATGGAACGATGGAATGACGGAATGATGGAACGATGGAATGATGGAACGATGGAATGATGGAACGATGGAACAATGGAATCACAGAATGAAAAAGGCAACAATAAGGGCACTGCTGCGCTGTCTAAAGATGGCGCAGCTCTTTCGCACACTCTGGAGTGGTAAGCGCCAGAATGGCGGCTGGAGGGAGCAGCGGGAAAGAGGAGCGGGCTGTAAGCGCCAAAATGGCGGCTAGAGGGAGCAGCGGGAGAGAGGAGCGGGCTGTAAGCGCCAAAATGGCGGCTAGAGGGAGCAGCGGAAGAGAGGAGCGGGCTGTAAGCGCCAAAATGGCGGCTAGAGGGAGCAGCGGGAGAGAGGAGCGGGCTGTAAGCGCCAAAATGGCGGCTAGAGG
>NZ_JACXIZ010000061.1 GCF_014705605.1 Paenibacillus sabuli | reverse complement strand
CCCTTCAGCGCCGATGGTACTTGGACCGCAGGGTCCTGGGAGAGTAGGACGTCGCCGAGCAACCATGCACAGCCCCTTGAGATTTCGGTCTCAAGGGGCTGTGTTTTTTGATCTGTGTTGTGGTGCCGATGGCCGGACGATCGCCAACTGTTAGCGATGGTGGAAAGTCACCTCTTGTTCATGCAACTGCAGGACGCCGTCGCGTCTTGCCCGGCGCAGCTTGCGGAGCAGCAGCAGGCGCGGGGCCAGCAGCCAGCAATGCCAAGCTACGAGGCTGATCATCAGCGCTTCGGATGCCCAAGGATAGGCAACAGCGATAGCTGACAGCCCGAGTCCCAGCAAATGCCGATTCAATCGGCGCATTAATGCGTGCTCGGCATATCGAATCGGCAGATAGCCAAGCCAAGGCAATCGCCAGCGCCACCCCCAGCGTCGATCCTCCGGCTCGTCGACCCGAAGCATGGTCAGACGGACAATGAGCCACTGCAGCAGCATCGTCGCAGGCAGGCCGATCAACCACGCGAATATGCCTGTGACACTGTAGACTGCCGCCAACATCCCACCGAGCATTAGCGCCATGATTGCATAGCTGGCGATCAATTCAGGGCGCACAGGGACTTTCTGTACGAGCTGGTACTGATAGTAGGTTGCATCTTTGGATAAAGTTGATAAACGCTCCACAGCTCGATCCTCCGTCGTTCCAAATGTATCGCTCCTTTCATAAATATCGGCAGATCGGTCAAAAAAGTGAATCCGATTAAAAAAGTGAATTTGACGCACCGGACGAATTCGTCGCGCATACCATATAAAAATATTTGAAATGGGCTATGAAACAAGTATATCTTGCTAGAAAACATGGCATAATAGGAAGAGAAGAATGCCCAACGAAGGTGGGATGGCAAATGCATGAAGATCATGATCATACGTGTATCATTTGCGGGAACGAAAAGCAGGATGGGATCCGAATTGTAACCGAATTCATCTGTGAAAGCTGCGAGGCTGAAATGGTGAATACGGACGTGCAAGACGCCAAATATCCTTTTTTCATTCATCGGTTAAAACAAATTTGGCTGCAAAAAAACGCATAATGACACTGGCTTTCTATCACGGCCTCTATCGCGAGCAATCAGTTGCGATGGCCGGGGCAGGAAGCTTTTTTGTTGGAGATTCGTTACAATAGAAGAAGTTTGGTTCATAGAAGGAAAGGAAGCATGCACCGATGACGATGCACCGGCATATGCCTATTTATAAAGCCTTGGTTCGGCATTCGCAAGGCATGCCCCGCAGCTTTCATGTCCCCGGTCATCAGTATGGCCGGGTGTGGCAGAAGAAGTGGCTGGAAGGCTTGGGCGCGGCCGAGTTCGAATCCATGATGGCGATGGATGCAACCGAGCTTGAGGGACTGGATGATCTTCATCATCCGCAAGGGATTATCGCCGAAGCGCAGGCGGCAGCCGCGCAGTTGTTCGGCGTCGACCACACCTACTTTCTGGTAGGGGGCAGTACAGCAGGCAACCTGGCGCTGATTTTGGCGCATTGCGAACCTGGGGAGCTGCTGATTGTGCAACGCAATGTACACAAGTCGATTCTCAACGGGTTGACGTTGGCGGGGGCGTCCGCGGTCTTTTTGGATCCCGAGCTCGACCCTCGGAGCGGCCTGGCCATCGGCCCGGGCATCCGGAGCCTGGAGGCGGCGCTGTGCAAGTACCCGCAAGCCAAGGCGGTCCTGCTGAGCTCACCGAATTATTACGGACTTGGTTGCGACCTGCGTCCTTATGCGGACGCTGCACACCGGGCAGGCATGCCGCTGCTTGTTGACGAGGCGCACGGCGCGCATTACGGCTTTCATCCCGCTATTCCCGCATCGGCGCTGGCGGCCGGAGCCGATGCGGTCGTCCAATCTGCGCACAAGACGCTGCCTGTGCTCACTATGGGCGCCTGGCTGCACGTGCAGGGGACGCGAGTACCGCGTCAAGCGCTGGCGCGCGCGCTGGCGCTCCTGCAGAGCTCCAGCCCATCCTATCCGATCCTGGCTTCGCTGGACGTGGCGCGCGCCATGCTGGCCGAGCATGGCGCGGCGCTGTTCGAGCCGGCTGTCCAATTGGCACGTCGCCTCCGTGATCATATTGGTCATGCGCTGCCCCAGTATGAGCTGGTGGAGGAAGACGGACTGCTCGAGGGTCAACGTCTGGATCCGCTGCGGTTGACGATTGCGCCGCGCAGGGGCTCCGGTTATGCCTTGCTGCGCCAATTGCGCGAGCATGGCTGCTGGGCGGAAATGGCCGATGCGCGGCACGTCGTCCTGCTGGTCGGGATCGGCACGACAGCGGGCGATGTCGATGCGCTACTGGAGTCGCTGTGTCGCATCGCCTTCCTCGAGCCGGCAGGGGGTGAGTCTGCGGAGGCCCAGATCGACGCCGCAGGGCTGATGCGTCGTCATGGCGAGGAGATAGCCGAACCCGTGTCCTTTGCCCCGATTGCGGCTGTGTCCGCTAACACGACGGAATCGGTCGCGATTGGCGCGGCCGTAGGACGCCGAGCCGCTCACATGCTCGTACCGTATCCGCCCGGCGTGCCGCTCGTGTACGCCGGCGAACGCCTCACCGCATCCATCGCTTCGGTGCTGCAGCGGATGCTCGCGCTGGGAGGAACGGTGCATGGCCTCGTAAAGATCGACGGCGAATGGCGCGTACCGGTAACCTCCTGCGCTCACAACGCATGCAAAAGCAATGGTGATCCGCGAACAGGTCTGATAAAATAGGGCTATCTCAAGGCTTCAGGCGAGCGGACAAGGAGCGGATAAAGGCATGCAGGGAAAATTCATTACAATCGAGGGCGGAGAAGGCGCCGGCAAAACGACGTTGATCGAGCGGCTGCAAGCTCGAATGCGCGAGTCCGGACGTACCGTCATCACGACACGGGAGCCAGGCGGCATACGGATTGCAGAGGCGATTCGCGCGGTCATCCTGGAGCCGGCCTATACCGAAATGGATGCGCGCACGGAAGCATTGCTCTACGCTGCTGCCCGGCGCCAGCATCTGGTGGAGAAGGTGCTGCCGGCGCTGGAACAAGGATGCGATGTCATCTGTGACCGCTTCGTGGACAGCAGTCTTGCGTATCAGGGACATGCGCGCGGGCTGGGGATCGACGAGGTGCTTCAGCTCAATTCCTTTGCGACCGAGGGCAGACAGCCGGATCTGACGTTCTGGCTTGATCTCGACCCGGCGCTGGGACTGAAGCGAATTATGGCGACCCCGGGCCGCGAGGTGAATCGGCTTGATCAGGAGCGGCTCGCGTTTCACCGGCAGGTGCGTGCCGGGTATGCCGCGCTGCAGGCGCGCGAGCCGCAGCGAATCGTCCGCGTGGATGCCGCGCAGCCGCCCGAAGCGGTGCTTGCGCAAGTCATTGCCACTTTGGAGCGGCATCAGGCAGGATTTCTCGACATGAATGTCAAATAATATATAAGATGTAGAATGGCTTCAATTCGAACAAGGCGAAAGTTAGACAAGGATAGGCAAAATCATATACTTTCTATACTTTTAGAGAAACGGGAGGGTTAGGCTATGAAATTGGTGATCGCCATCGTGCAGGACAAAGACAGCAACCGCTTGTCCAATGCGCTCGTACGCGCAGGTTTTCGTGCAACCAAGCTGGCCAGTACCGGCGGCTTCCTCAAGGCCGGGAATACAACGTTCATGATCGGAATCGAGGACGAGCGGGTGCATGAAGTGATGCAGGTCATCCGTTCGAATTGTAAAGTACGGGACCAGCTTGTCACTCCTGTCACACCGATGGGCGGGACGACCGATTCGTACATTCCTTTCCCGGTAGAGGTACAAGTAGGCGGCGCCGCGGTTTTTGTCGTACCGGTGGAACGCTTTGAACATTACTGAAGTCAAGCAGGGAGCGGTCGGCGATGAAAATTAATCCGGGCTTCCGGCCGCTGGGGCAGGACCGCCTGCGAACCGATGGCGGGGCGCGCCAGGCCCAGACCCCGAATTTTGCCGATATCATGGGGCAGCAAGAACAGGAGCGGACCAAGGAGCAGCTGCAACGCAAGCTTCAGGACATTCACTTGCAGGGCGAGCGGCTGGCCAAGTCGATGACGGTGCGGGAGCTTAAGCTGTACCGGCAGATGGTCAAGCGGTTCCTGGAGGATACCGTGCGGCGCGGCGTCGGACTCAAGGAAACGCGAGGCTGGGATCGGCGCGGACGCACCAAACGATACAGGCTGCTGGAGGAAGTCGATGAAGCGCTGCTGCGAATGGGCGAGGAGCTGCTGGAGACCGAGGAAGGCCGAATCGATCTTTTGCAGCGCGTCGGCGAAATTCGCGGCTTGCTGATTAACTTTTTATTCTGACAGCCTGTGAAAGGAAGGCAAGCCATGTCATTTCATACCGTCGCCGGACAAGACAAGGCCAAGCGAATTTTGCAGCATGCGCTGCAGCGCGACACCGTCTCGCATGCCTATCTGTTCAGCGGACCTCCCGGGACGGGGAGGAAACAGCTGGCGCTTGCTTTTGCCAAAGCGCTGCTGTGTGAGCGCGCCGCAGACGATGCCTGCGGCGCGTGTCTGTCGTGCCGCAAGTTCGAGCACGGCAACCAGCCGAGCCTGCTCCAGCTGGCGCCGGACGGAGCGACCATCAAGATTGAGCAGATTCGGCAGCTGCAGCGCGACCTTGGCTATCGCAGCGCTGGAGAGGGCCGCAAGGTCTATATTTTGGAACAGGCGGAGACGATGACCTTGCCGGCTGCCAACAGCCTGCTGAAGTTTTTGGAGGAGCCGCAAGCTCAGATTGTCGCCATCTTGATTGCCGACAATGGACAAGCGGTACTGCCGACGATTCGCTCGAGGACGCAATGGGTGCCGTTTGCGCCGCCCGCGCCCGCCGAGCTGTTGGAGCAGCTGGTAGCGGACGGCCATTCGCCTGTGCTGGCGCGCGCCGCCATCCATTTGGCCTCCGGTTACGAGGCATGTGCCGCGATTATCCAAGAAGAGACGTTTGCAGAAACAAGAAATGTAGTGATACAATTAGGCAAGGAGAGTCTGACCCGATTCACCGCGGCGATGATTACCTCTCAGCAGCAGGTCTTCAAGGCGAACGCAGAGCAGCGCTTCGCGCATCTGTTGCCTTTGCTTTTGTTATGGTACAAGGACATGATTCATTTTCAAGCCGGAAGGCAAGAAAGCATCGTTTTTATAGATCAGCTCGAATGGATGGGCCAGCATGCCTATGCGCGGACGCCCGCCGGCTGGGTATCGTGCATGGAGCGGGCACTGGAGGCGCAGACGCGCATTCGCGCCCACGTGGCCCCGCAGCTTGCTTTCGAGCAAATGATGATTCACCTACAGGAGGGTTGAATTCTTGTATAACGTAATCGGTGTTCGTTTCAAAAAAGCTGGCAAAATCTATTATTTCGATCCGGCCCAGCATCCTGTCGACACCGAGCAGCACGTCATAGTGGAGACAGCGCGGGGCATAGAATACGGCAAAGTGGTCGTAGGCCAAAAACAAGTCGGTGAATCGGATGTTGTACTCCCGTTGAAAAAAGTGATTCGCATCGCCGGCAGCGCCGACGCCAAGGCAGTGGAAGAAAACAAGCTGGCTGCCAAAAAAGCGTTCGGCACCTGCGTCGATAAAATTCACAACCACAAGCTTAAGATGAAGCTGGTCGACGTCGAATTTACGTTTGACCGCAACAAAATCATCTTTTATTTTACCGCCGAAGGTCGAGTCGACTTTCGGGAGCTGGTCAAGGACCTGGCCAGCGTGTTCCGGACGCGCATCGAGCTGCGTCAGATCGGCGTCCGGGACGAGGCCAAGATGCTGGGCGGCATCGGACCTTGCGGCCGCATCCTGTGCTGCTCCTCCTGGCTCGGCGATTTTGAGCCGGTCTCCATCAAGATGGCCAAGGATCAGAATCTCTCGCTCAATCCGACCAAGATCTCGGGTCTGTGCGGCCGGCTCATGTGCTGCTTGAAGTATGAGCATGACAATTACGAGAGCATTCGGGAAGAGATGCCTGCGATTGGCAGGGTCGTCGTGACGTCGCATGGCGAGGGCAAGGTGACCGGCATCAACGCCTCGTCGCGATCCGTATATGTCCAGCTCTTCGATACCGGAGGGCGGCCCAAGGAGCTCCCGTATGATGACGTGGTGTTGAAATAACCGGCCTGAATCTTGCGAACGACGCTGGGGTGGGGACGTGGAAAACAAAAATTTATTCACACGCATGGAGCAATTGGAGGCGACTGCTGCGAAATATATGCAGGATCTAAATGAGGTAAAGCAGCAGATCATCGGCTTGTTGGAAGAGAATCAGCGGCTCACCATGGAGAACCAGCAGCTGCGCAAGGTGTTGAAGCGCGAGACCGGCGAAGCGGCCGAGCGGCAAAAGCCCTCGCCCGCTGCTGCCGGCACGCCGGCGCCGCTGGCGCCGGAGGCCGCTGCTGTCGGGGAGGGCTACGATAATTTGGCTCGCCTGTACCATGAAGGATTTCACATTTGCAATGTCTATTACGGGCATTTGCGGACCGAGGGCGACTGTTTGTTCTGCCTTTCGTTTCTCAATAAATAGCATGTCCACTTCCAAGACCCCTTGCGGGTCTTTTTGCAAATTAAGCCCTGCGGAAGAGACGAAAGGAGGATAAGCGATGCAACCCGTTCAAGAAGCGCTGCTGCCGAGCGAACGTCTGGATGATCTGCTCACCCACGACCTGCGTATTATTCAGAGCCGGGAAGTGTTCAGCTTCTCCATGGACGCGGTGTTGCTGGCCCGATTCGCTACGGTCCCGAGGAGCGGTCGTGTGCTCGATCTATGCTCCGGCAATGGCGTCGTGGCGCTGTTGCTGTCGACTCGCACCGGGGCCAGCATCGACGCAGTCGAGCTGCAGCCGCGGCTGGCGGATATGGGGCGGCGAAGCATCGCGCTCAATGGCCTGGAGGAGCGCCTCACGATGATCGAAGGCGATCTGCGCACCTATCACCGGACAAGCGGCTATGGCGTCTATGATGCGGTCGTCGTCAATCCTCCCTATATGCCGCCGGAGACAGGAGATCGCAATAGCAATGCGTATGTCGCCATTGCACGGCACGAGATTCATTGCAAGCTGGAAGAGGTGGCCGCGGCTTGCTCGCGTGTCGTGCGGACGGGGGGCCGCGTCGCCATGGTGCATCGTCCGTCCCGGCTGGCCGATCTGATCGACGCCATGCGCAGCGTGAGGCTGGAGCCCAAGCGCATCCGCTTCGTCCATCCCCATCTCGAGGCCGAGGCGAATATGGTGCTCGTGGAGGCGATTCGCGACGGCAAGCCGGACGTGCGGCTGCTGCCTCCGCTCATCGTCTACGATGACCAGCGGCGCTATCGGGACGAGATTATGAAGATCTATTATGGGGATGCGCAGCCGATAAAGATAGAGGAGGAGGACGTCCGTTGATACAAGTACAACGAAGCTTCACATCCGGATCCAGCGGCACAGCGGACGTCGCGGGAGCGGGCAAGCTGTACCTCGTCGGGACGCCGATTGGCAATCTGGAGGATATCACATACCGCGCCGTGCGCACGCTGCGGGAGGTAGACTGGATTGCAGCCGAGGATACGCGGCAGACGCGCAAGCTGCTTACGCATTATGAGATTCATACCCGATTGGTCAGCTATCACGAGCACAACAAGCAGGCGAGCGGCGGCGAGCTGCTGCGCCTCGTAGAGGAAGGGGCAAGCCTTGCCCTGGTGAGCGATGCCGGGCTGCCGGCAATCTCCGATCCAGGCGCAGATCTGGTGAGCGAGGCGGTGCAGCGCGGCATCGCCGTCGTGCCGATTCCCGGTGCCAATGCGGCTTTGTCTGCGCTGATTGCCTCGGGATTGTCGACGCAACGCTTCCACTTTGCGGGTTTTCCGCCGCGTGACAAAAAAGGGATCGCCGCTTGGCTCGAGGGATTACAACGCCAAGAAGGCACTCTCCTGGTGTACGAATCGCCCCATCGCGTCAAACGGACGCTCGAAGCGATGCTCGAGGCATGGGGGGATCGTCGGATGGTAATGGCGCGCGAGCTGACCAAGCGTCATGAGGAGCTCGCAAGAGGTCTGATTCGCGATTGTCTGGACTGGCTGGAGCAGCAACCGCCGCTCGGGGAGTACTGTCTGGCGGTGGAAGGCGCCGAGGCCGCAGTCGCTTCTGCGGCTGCCCCGGCCGAGGCCGCCTGGTGGTCCGCATTGGAGCTGGAGCAGCATGTGACGCATTATGAGGGACTGCTTGGAGATCGCAAGCAGGCGATGAAGCGGGCGGCTGCCGATCGGGGCATGACGCGCCGCGAAGTATACAATGCGCTGCTGTGAGCAACGACGCGGGCAAAAAAAAGACCTTCCTGGCCGGGTTCTAGCGCAGGAAGGTAAGAAGGAGTATAAAAAGGTTAGAATTAACAAATTCATTCACATTTATTATACCGTATTTTTTTTATTTTGTCACAGGGGATGGCAGCTCGGTCAGGCATTCGTTGCAAATAATTTTGCCTTTAAAATACGTGACGTTTTCGGCATTGCCGCAGAAGATACAAGCAGGCTCGTATTTTTTCAGCATGATGCGCTCGCCGTCAACATAGATTTCGAGCGCGTCCTTTTCCCCAATGCCAAGCGTGCGGCGCAATTCGATCGGAATAACGACCCGACCCAGTTCATCGACTTTACGGACAATTCCAGTAGACTTCATCATAAGCTATATTTGCTCCTCTCAAATTGTTCGTCAACATTCGACAAATTTCCACGTTTTCTTTTTCTATAATACCAACCATTCCCATATAAGTCAACCTAAAATTTTTCTAGGTAAACCGCGGGTTTGGCGCATTACTAGTGGAAATTGGAAGTCATATAAATCAAGGTAAAGGCGCTAAAGAATCAAATGATAAACGACAACATTCGACATTATCTGCGCGACTCGTGTCGAATGATGGAATGGATTCGACATTTTCTGAAACGAGGTGACCGCATGCAACAATCATTGTCGGAAGAGAAGGTGTTTAAAGACCCGGTACATAAATATGTCTATGTGCAGGACGAGGTCATTTGGAATTTAATCAACACCAAGGAATTTCAGCGTTTGCGGCGCATTCGTCAGCTTGGTGCGACCTATCTGACCTTCCACGGCGCCGAGCACAGCCGCTTCTCGCATTCACTGGGCGTCTATGAAATCACGCGGAAAATCATTTCGCAATTTGAACGAAACGCATATCCCGATTGGCCGGCTGAGGAAAGGCAAGTGTCCCTTTGCGCAGCGTTGCTGCACGATCTTGGCCATGGCCCGTTTTCGCACTCGATCGAGCAAATCTTCGATACGCATCACGAGGATTGGACATGCCGGATTTTGTTGGAAGACACAGAGGTCAACCAGATCTTGCGCGCGGTCTCTGCGGATTTTCCGCAACGTGTAGCTTCTATTATTTGTAAAACGTATGAAAAGCCGATTGTGGTCAATCTCATTTCATCCCAAATGGATGCCGATCGCATGGATTATTTGCTGCGAGACGCTTATTTCACCGGCGTGAATTATGGCACCTTCGATTTGGAGCGCATTTTGCGCCTCCTGCGTCCGCATCAAGGCAAGATTGTGGTGAAGGAGAGCGGCATGCACGCGGTAGAGGATTATTTGATGTCGCGCTACCAAATGTATTGGCAGGTTTATTTCCATCCGGTGACACGAAGCTCGGAGATCATACTGCGCCAAATCTTCAGACGAGCCAAGGAATTGTACAAGTCCGGCTACCAATTCGAATTTATGATTGCTCCGTTTGGCCGATTGTTTGACGGTTCGCTGACGGTCGACGATTATCTGAAGCTGGACGAAGCGCTGGCGCAGACCGTATTTACCCAGTGGATGGCCGAACGCGACGAATTGTTGGCCGGTCTGTGCCGGCGCTTCCTAAATCGCCGATTATACAAATATATAACCATGGAAGAGCCGGATGAAGCATTGTGGTCCTCGATCCGCAAATGCTTCGCCGAGCTCGGTCTGCACCCTGACTATCACCTGGAAATTGATTTTCCGTTCGACTTGCCCTATGATGTGTATCGTCCCGACGCGAAGGAAGGGCGGGAGCGGCCGCCGATCGTTCTGCTGGATGCATTCGACCAGTTGGCCGAAATTTCGGACAAGTCCGACATTATCCGGTCCATCACCGGACTGCATCAAGGGAGGTATCACTTGTATTATCCGGAGGAAGAATTGCGGCACAAAGCCGAATATATGCCGAAGCACATAAGAGAATTGTTCGGATTGTAAAGGATAGCGGAGGACGGAGCAACGCCTATATATTATAGAAGAAAGGGATGGAAGCCAGATGCTATTCGACACGCACGCCCACCTGGATTCGCATAAATTCGACGCCGACCGCGAGGAGGCCATCGCTCGTGCGCGGGCAGCAGGCGTCGAGCGCATCATCAATGTCGGCTTTAACCGCGAGACCATTCCGAGCACAATGGAATTGATCGATACCTACCCGTTTATGTACGCGGCGATCGGGTGGCATCCGACAGATACGCATGAGATGAAGCCGGAGGATCTGACCTGGATTGCCGAGCTGTGCCGGCACGAGAAGGTGGTGGCCATCGGGGAAATCGGTCTGGATTACCACTGGGATACTTCTCCGAAAGAAGTGCAGCAGCAAGCCTTTCGCGAGCAGATTCGCCTGGCTCGATCGCTGGATAAACCGATCGTGATTCATAATCGCGATGCGCACGAAGACGTGGTGCGTATTTTGAAAGAGGAGCATGCCGAGACGATCGGCGGCGTGATGCATTGTTTTTCGGGCAGCTGGGAGATTGCCAAAATGTGCTTGGATTTAAATTTTTTTATTTCCTTCGGCGGGCCGCTCACCTTTAAAAATGCACGGGTGCCGAAAGAGGTCATGAAAAGGGTTCCAATTGATCGTATGCTCATTGAAACCGACGCTCCTTATTTGGCTCCTCACCCCTATCGCGGGAAGCGAAATGAGCCGGCTTATGTCAGCCTTGTGGCCCAGACAGCAGCGGAAATAAAAGGAAAAAGTGTGGAAGAAATTTCAAAAATCACATTTCAAAATGCTGAAAGATGTTTTCGATTGAGCTGAAAATCAGAGTAATTTCATGAAATAAGGCGTATCGATTCAATAAAGGTATACTTTATTGCTGATTTTGCTTTATTTCACCGGGATTATCCCGAAAATTAACGATAATCGACTTTTATAGCATCTTTACAATGGACGGCGAAAGAAGGTATGATTCTTCTCAGAGCTTTCGCATGTATTGGATTTCCAAATTCAATGAATCATAAGACACAGCGATTCTTGCCGCCCGTGATCGAATAATGGGCGCTCCCCTCACATAGGGTGTACCATGGAGGTGGAGATGGCGGGAATCATGAAGCGGAATCGGCTGAGGCCGGATTCATCGAACGCAGCAAGGCGGCGGTTGCAGCGACATCGATCGGATCGGTACAAGCGGCGCTTCGCGCATACCCCAGTGTACATGCACGATCGATCGCGCATGAAGGGCGATGCAAAGCGTGCGAATACGCTACACCACTTATAGTCGCGTCAAAATGTTTATCATGCATTGCAATTGGCGGCGGGGCTATGAAGGAGGACCGAGGAAGTGGGTAAGTTCCAATCACAGGATTCCCATGGGAAACGATCATCCAGCATGACTTTCGCAAAGCGTTGGAAGCATGAAAATTTGCGTTTGGTGCTGCTAAGCGCCGTCATCTCGATTGCGATGACGGTCATGTTGCTCGTATTGTTGTATGGCACGGCGGACAAAAGCATTTCGCTCGTGGTCGACGGCGAGGAAAACGTCGTCACGACGAAGCAGTGGGTCATGCAGCGCTTGCTGGATGAGCAGTCGATTGCGATCGGCGAGCATGACGAATTGTCTACGCCGCTCAATGCGTCGGTGAAGGACGGGGACCGCATTGTCATTAACCATGCCAAGGAAGTGACCGTCGAAGCCGACGGCGTGCAAAAGTCGATTCATACGACAGCGCGCACCGTCCAGGCGGCGCTGGCACAGCTGAATATTGAACTGGACGGGCTAGACAAGGTACAGCCTGCCCTGTCGGAGCCATTGACCAACGCGATGACGGTGTCCGTCACGCGGGTTGACAAGGAGATCCGGCGAACGGAGCATGAAATGCCGTACAAGGTCGTCAAAAAAGAGGACCCATTGTTGGAAAAAGGCAAAGAGAAAATCATGCAAACCGGCAAAGAGGGTCTGATCGTAAAGGAATTCGAGAAAATATACGAGGATGGCGCGCTCGTCTCGCAGCGTCTGATGACGAAAACGGTGGAGCAGCAGACCGTCGAGCAGATCGTGGCCATCGGCACCAAGCTGCCCGAGCGTGAAGTGGCCGTCTTGTCCGCGCCATCCAAAAGCGAGGACGCGGTCACGGTAAGCGGTGAGACGCTCAACGCCAAAAAAGTGCTGAACAATGTGACGTTGACCGCTTATACTGCAGGCATAGAGTCCACGGGCAAAACGGAAGACCATCCGCAATACGGCATTACCGCCTCCGGCACGACGGTGCAAGAGGGACGAACCATTGCAGTCGATCCCGACGTTATCCCGCTCGGCTGGTGGGTGTATATCGAGGGCATCGGATATCGTCGGGCCGAGGATACCGGCAGTGCGATCAACGGCAACAAAATCGACGTTTTTTACGAGAGCAAATCGTATGCCCTGAAGTTCGGGCGCAAAAAAGGCTTCACGGTCTATGTGCTTGGTCCGAACAAGCCGAAGTCGAGCTAACTACATTTGCTTGCATTCATCATATCGCAGTATGGGCAAAACTATGCTAAATGGGAAGAGGCTCCGGCCTCTTCTTTTTCCACTTTCTGAAGGGACAAGAGCCATGATTAAAGAAATCATTGTCGTCGAGGGCAAGGACGACACGGTCGCTATCAAGCGGGCGGTCGAAGCGGAAACAATCGAGACCGGCGGCTCCGCGATCGGGGAGGCCGTCTTGCGCCGCATCGCGCTCGCTCAGAAGCGCCGAGGCGTCATTATTTTGACCGATCCGGATCACGCCGGCGAACGCATACGCCGCATCGTCTCAAGTGCGGTACCGGGCTGCAAGCACGCCTTCGTGACGCAGGAGCAAGCGCGCCGCAAGGACGACATCGGGGTGGAGAATGCCAGCCCCGAGACGATCCGCGAAGCGCTTCGCCGCGTACGCACGGAGTATGCGGATGCCGAGCAGACGCTGGAAGACCCGGTTACCTGGGAGGACCTGATGGCCGCGGGTCTGATTGTACACGACAACGCGCAGGAGCGCCGTCTGCTCGCCGGCAATCAGCTCGGCATCGGCTATGCCAACGGCAAGCAATTCTACAAGCGCTGCACCATGTTCCGGATCTCGCGTGCGGAGCTGGCTCGCGCATGCGCGGCAATGGAGCGTGCGCTGGATGGACAAGACAAGGAGGAACAAGGACATGCCTAGCGAAGCAAAAGGCGAAGGCGCGGAGGTCGCGACGCCGGCGCGGACGCGAGCGATCATCGCCCGGCACGGCTTCGCCTTCAAAAAAAGCCTCGGGCAAAACTTCCTGATCGACCGCAATATTCTGCGCACGATCGTGGCGGCCGCCGAGCTGGACAAGGCCAAGGGCGCGCTGGAGATCGGACCGGGCATCGGGGCGCTGACCCAGGAGCTGGCCAAGTCCGCCGGCAAGGTAACGGCTGTGGAGATCGATCAGCGGCTGCTGCCGATCCTGGAGGAGGTCATGTCCGAGGAGCCGCATGTGACGCTCGTGCACGGCGATGTGCTCAAGCTCGATCTGCGCGCGCTGATTGCCCGTGAATTCGAGGGGACTAGCGGACTGAGCGTGGTGGCCAATCTGCCGTATTACGTGACGACGCCGATCCTGATGAAGCTGCTGGAGGAGCGCCTGCCGCTCCAGCATATCGTCGTCATGATTCAGAAAGAAGTCGCCCAGCGCATGACCGCCTCGCCCGGCAGCAAGGCGTATGGCAGCCTCAGCGTAGCTGTGCAATATTATACCGAAGCCCGGCTCGTATGCACGGTGCCGCATACGGTATTCATTCCGCAGCCCAATGTCGATTCCGCGGTCATCAAGCTTACGGTGCGACCGGAGCCTCCGGTGGCCGTGACCGACGAAGGGTTCTTTTTTCGAGTCGTTCAGGCGTCGTTCGCCCAGCGCCGCAAAACACTGCTCAACAATTTGCTCAGCTTCGCGGGCAAAGACCGACGAGAGGCGCTGATACAGTTGCTGGACGCTGTTGCAATCGAGCCCTCGCGCCGTGCAGAGACGTTATCGCTCGCGGAATTTGCGCGCCTGGCCGATGCGATCCTGGCGCAAGGATGGGAATAGTCCGGCAACTGCTCACCATTGCTCTCGTCCGCCCATAGGATAAGAGCAAGAGGTGATAAGTCCATGAAGCAAGGGGACCTGGTAGTCCGCAATTCATACGGCGGCGACGTGCTGTTCCGCATCGCCGCCATTACGCATCGGACCGCTGTGCTCAAGGGAACCGACTACCGGTTGCTCGCCGACGCTCCGGTCGACGATCTGGCGCAGGTGGCCGATCCGGAGAGGGTCGGCGCTACGCAGCAGGTGCGGATCAAAGCATCGGCCTCCGTGCTGCGCATGGAGCGGCAGCGACGTGAGGCGGAGCGGCAGGAAGAGCGACCGGAGCAAGCAGCCGGGCAGAGCCAGGGTTATTTTGAGCTGCCGGGCAAGGTGCTGCATCTTGACGGAGACGGGATCTATATGCGCAAGAGCATGCAACTGTACGGGCAAATGCGCGTGCCTGCGCACGGCGTGCACATCCACGAGTCCCAGATGCCGGAGGTGCTGCATCGGCTCTTGCCGCAGCTGCGGCCGGACATTGTCGTCATTACCGGGCACGACGGCGTATTGAAGCATCAGCCGCAGATGGATTTGAAGAGTCTGGCCAGCTACAAAAATTCGCAGCATTTCGTCGATGCGGTCCGGGTAGCCCGCGATTATGAAAAAACGCGCGACGGGCTGATTGTCGTGGCGGGCGCTTGTCAGTCGCATTTCGAGGCGCTGCTGCATGCGGGAGCCAATTTTGCGAGCTCGCCCGGCCGCATCTTGATTCATGCGCTGGATCCGGTGTATATTGCCATCAAAGCCAGCTATACGCCGATTCGCGAGGCGATGAACCTGCCGGAGGTCATCAACGGCACGATTAGCGGGATCGACGGTGTAGGCGGCATCGAGACTTTGGGCCGGTATCGGGTCGGCTTGCCCAAACGTGCGCTTCAGACGCAGCTTCCAGGCTGACCCATTTCAAAAAAAGGTAAAAACCCCGTTGACAAGGACTTTGGAGGACTGATATAATATTCTGCCATGTTTGACAAGCTCCCTCTTTTTGGCTATAATGTTTAAGGAAAGAGGTGGTTGTGAACAATGGCAAAAAATGCGCTGTTGGAGATCAAACAAAGTTTGGAAGCCCATGTCGGATCCAAAATCAGTCTTCGAGCTAACGGTGGCCGTCGAAAGACCATTGAACGTACCGGTGTACTGGAAGAAATCTACCCCTCTGTGTTCATTGTAAAGCTTGACCAAGATCAACATGCTTTTAAGCGCGTTTCATACAGCTATGCGGATATTTTGACGGAATCGGTGGAAGTGACCGTGTGCAACGATGACGGTCAAGTCAAAATTTCCTACGTGCATTAAAATACACAGCCACCATTTTGCCCGGGCATCCGGGTCGGCGCGGCGCCATGCGACCGCGCTTTTTTATTGCGCGCACGCCGGTATGCGCGGACGCAGGCGAGGAGGACGCCCCATTATTAGCCCGGGTATAACATTGGCCAGAGGCAGCATACTAGCTACATCACGACCAAAAGGAGGGCCCATATCCGATGAGCAGAAAACGCAGAGGCATGATGAGCGAAGGACTGAAAAATGAGCTGGCGAAAGACCTCGGCTTCTACGATACCGTGCAAAAGGAGGGTTGGGGCGGGATCAAGGCCAAGGATGCGGGAAACATGGTCAAGCGTGCCATCCAGCTGGCCGAGCAATCCGCAGCGAAGCAGCGCCCCTAGCTCCCAAAACGGGCGGGGTCGGACGTTATTTTTACAGCGCGCAGCGGGCGATTGGCCGTCATTGCGCCGCATATTTTTTTGAGCTAAGCGCGCCGCCCGCGTAGGGGAGGAGATGCAGCTTAGCTTTTCTTGTTTTCATTTGGTATAATATGAGCATTCTTATGCATAACGATCGGGTGGACAGCGAATGAAAATTTACGAAAAAGCGCCGGCCAAAATCAACTTGCTGCTCGACGTGCTCCGCAAGCGCGAAGACGGCTTTCACGAGGTCGAAATGGTCATGACCATGGTCGATCTGTTCGACCGGCTCGAAATGGAGGAGCTGGAGCGGGATACGATCGTCATCTCCAGTCAAGCCGGGTATATTCCGCTCGATGAGAAAAATCTGGCCTTCCAGGCTGCACGGCTCATCAAGGAGCGCTATCGGGTGCCCAAAGGGGTCTACATACACCTGGACAAGAAGATCCCTGTGGCTGCCGGTCTGGCAGGCGGAAGCAGCGACGCAGCCGCAACCCTGCGGGGCCTCAATCGACTCTGGGGGCTGCGCATTCCACTGGACGAGCTGAGCCGCCTGGGCGGCGAGCTCGGCTCGGACGTGCCATTCTGCGTGACGGGCGGGACCGCCTTGGCCACGGGTAGAGGCGAGCTGTTGCAGCGGATCGGCAATCCGCCGCAATGCTGGGTCATTCTAGCCAAGCCGCCGATCAACGTCTCGACTGCCGACGTCTACGGCCGCTTTCGCGTCAATCAACTCAATACGCATCCCTCGCTCGCGCGCATGATGGCGGCCATCGAAGGCGGCAGCTTCACCGCCATGTGCGATGCGCTCGGCAATGTATTGGAATCGGTCACGCTGTCGCTTTATCCCGAGGTGCGGCAGCTGCGCAGCAGCATGCGACAGCTCGGCGCCGACGGGGTGCTGATGTCCGGCAGCGGGCCGACGGTATTCGGGCTGGTGGCCAAGCAAGCGAAGGCCGAGCGCATCTATAACGGGCTGCGCGGATATTGCAAGGAAGTGTACGTGGTAAGAATGCTTACATAGATTCGTCATAGTTTTGTTCTCCGTCTTGAAAAAAACCGTATAAAAATGTTATATTGACTATATAACATTCGGGTTTTACAGGGGGAGATGTCGTGAGGAAGTTGAAGAGGAGCGCCAGGTTGGTAGAAATGACCCAATATTTGCTGGCTCGCCCCCATACGTTAGTTTCGCTGACAGCGTTCGCGGATCGTTATCAATCTGCTAAATCGTCGATCAGCGAGGATCTTGCCATTATCAAGGAAGTGTTTGAGGAGGAAGGGCTCGGCGAGCTGCATACGCTTGCGGGCGCCGCGGGCGGGGTCAAGTTTCTGCCCAAGATGGACAAAACCGAGGCGCTCGGGATCATCAAGGGCATCTGCCGCGAACTGGAGCAGCCCGAACGCGTGCTGCCTGGCGGGTACCTCTACATGACGGACATGCTGGGTCAGCCCTCGCTCATGAACGATGTCGGCCGCATGTTTGCAACCGTCTTCGCAGACCGGCAGCTCGATGTCATCATGACCGTGGAGACCAAGGGCATCCCGCTCGCCTACGCAACGGCCACGTATCTGAACCTGCCGGTCGTCATCGTTCGTCGGGACAATAAGGTGACCGAAGGCTCGGCGGTAAGCATCAATTACGTCTCCGGTTCCAACAAGCGCATTCAGACGATGTCGCTGGCCCGCCGGGCGTTGCGCGAGCGGGCGCGGGTGCTGATCATCGATGATTTCATGCGGGCGGGCGGAACCATTCAGGGCATGATGGATTTGCTGTACGAGTTCGAGGCGACTGTTGCAGGCGTAGGCGTCTTCGTCGAATCGGGCGAGGTCGAAATGGACGAGCGGCTGCTGGAGGATTACGTCTCGCTCGCCAAGCTGACCGCCGTTGATCTCAAAACGAAGCAAACGACGGTACTGCCGGGCAATTATTTTCGCAGTTGATAGAGGAGGCTAATGATAACCGATGGCGAACCAACCGGAAATTGTATCCACCGACCAAGCCCCTGCCGCAATTGGGCCTTACTCCCAAGCAATGCGCTTGGGCAATTTGCTGTTCACCTCCGGACAGATCCCGCTTACCGCCGCGGGTGAGCTGGTCGAAGGCGGCGTGCAAGAGCAGACAAGGCAGGTTTTTCGCAATCTGGAAGCTGTGCTGGCCGCAGCCGGCGCTTCTTTGTCGGACGTCGTAAAGGCGACTGTATTTATAAAAGACATGGCGCAATTCGGGGAGATTAACGAGGAATATGCGGCAGCGTTCGGCGCGCACAAGCCGGCTCGTTCAACCGTCGAAGTGGCGCGTCTGCCGAAGGATGTGCTTGTCGAAATCGAGGTCATTGCATCGATTCTTGTCGAATAAAATCGAATTCCGAGCATCCCAGTCTTTTTTTTATGAATTCATCATTATTTTTCCAAAAATAAGAAGGATTTTGCACTGTGATGTGGAATTATACACCAAGTCTTTTATAGGCAAAGGTGGTGAACACAAGTGCAGATTACTGATGTTAGACTCCGCCGTGTGAATTCCGAAGGGAGGATGAAGGCGATCGCGTCCATTACCATTGACAACGAATTTGTTGTTCATGACATTCGTGTCATCGATGGCAATAATGGCATGTTCGTCGCGATGCCCAGCAAACGTACGCCGGATGGAGAGTTCCGGGACATTGCGCATCCGATCTCATCCACAACTCGGGAAAAGATTCAGGCCGCGGTCCTCGCCGAATACGAGCGGGCCGCTACTGAAGAAGAAGTTGCCATTGTAGAAGGCGCTTGACGCATACTGGAATCGTGAAGGGGCGTATGACGCCGCGGCACGCGGTGTTGCGGCAGGAACGGGAAGAGAGCCGAGCAGGCTCTCTTTTCTTTTGGTGGCGAATACGATATAGTAGGTGCGGATATAGAACCGGCGAGACAGGGGAGGAAGCGCATCGTGAAAACTCGCATGGCAATTGTACTTGCTGCGGGCAAGGGCAAGCGCATGAAATCAAAATTGTATAAAGTGTTGCATCCGGTATGCGGCAAGCCGATGGCTGCACACGTGCTGGATGTCGTCGATGAAGCGGCATGCAGCCGCAAAATCGTCATCGTCGGTCATGGCGCCGAAGCCGTGCAGGCCAAGCTCGGCGAGCGGGCCGAATTCGTCTTGCAGGCGGAGCAGCTCGGCACCGGTCATGCAGTGGCTCAAGCGAAGCCGCTGCTCGGCGAGATCGACGGCACCACGATTGTCATTTGCGGCGATACGCCGCTCGTCACGACGGCGACGGTCGAGGCGCTGGCTGCGCTGCATGCGGAGCGCGGAGCGGCGGCGACGGTGCTGACGGCCGAGCTGGCCGATCCGACCGGCTACGGACGTCTGATCCGCACGACGAGCGGCGAAGTGGAGCGGATCGTAGAGCAGAAGGACTGCACGCCCGAGCAAGCGGCGGTCAAGGAGATCAATACGGGCACGTATTGCTTCGACAATCGCAAGCTATTCGCCGCGCTGGAGCAGGTCGACAACCGCAACACCCAGGGCGAATACTACTTGACGGACGTCATCGGCATCCTGCAGCGTCAAGGCGAGGTCATCGAGGCGTATTGCACCGCGGACGAGGCCGAAGCGCTGGGCGTCAATGATCGGGTGGCGCTGGCGGCGGCGGAGCGGGCGATGCGCCGCCGCATCAATCACGGGCATATGCTGGGCGGGGTGACCCTACTCGATCCCGAGACGACCTATATTGAAGCGGACGTGCGCATCGGGGCGGATACGGTCGTGTATCCGGGCTCGGTCCTGCGCGGCCTCACGGTCATCGGCGAGGACTGCATCGTCGGTCCGCAGGCCGAGCTCATCGACACGGTGCTGGAGGACGGCGCCTGTATCCGGCACGCCGTGAGTGAGCGGGCGGAGATCGGGCCCGGCAGCACAGTGGGGCCTTACGCGAATCTGCGGCCGGGCACCAAACTCGGCAGCGGCTGCAAGCTCGGCAATTTCGTCGAGCTCAAGAACGCCGTGCTCGGCGACGGCAGCAAGGTGTCGCACCTGAGCTACGTCGGCGATGCCAAGGTCGGTGCGGATGTGAATATCGGCTGCGGAGCGATTACCGTCAATTACGACGGTTTCAACAAGTCCCTGACCGAGATTGCGGACGGCGCCTTCGTCGGCAGCAATGTCAATCTGATCGCGCCGGTGCGCGTCGGCAAAGGGGCGTACGTGGTGGCCGGCTCGACCATTACCCAGGACGTGCCCGAGGGCGATCTGGCGATCGCGCGGGAGCGCCAGGTCAACAAGCCCGGCTACGCCGACAAGATCCGCAATCGCGCCAAGGCGCGCAAGGAGCAAGGTCGTCCGTAGCACCGTTATCGCGAGCTGCTTGGGTAGGCGGTGGTTGAACAATCGCAGCCATGTATCGTGACACAGACGCATGCGGTGGTTAAAGTACTTGGTCAATGGGTAACAATATAACAATTGGCACAATTGACAAGGAGGCTTGTATACCGATGGCAAACATCACGTTACAAGTAGAGGAACGCGAAGCGGTGACGAAGGGACAACTGCGACAGTTACGCAGCCAAGGCAAAGTGCCTGGCGTCGTATACGGCAGCAAAATCAAGGAAACGACGGCGCTGTCGATCGACGAAAAGCAATTGGCGGCGCTGCTTAAATCGCAGCCAAATGCCATTTTGGACATCAAGCTGAAAGCAACCGGCAAGCAACCGGTGATGATTCACGATATTCAGCGCGATGCGTTATCGCGTCAGGTGATGCATATCGATCTCCATCAGATCAACATGAACGAAAAAATCACGACCACTGTCCGTGTCGAGACGACGGGCGAAGCGGCCGGGGAGCAAGAAGGCGGTATTCTGCAGCTCATGCTGCATGAGCTGGAAGTAACCTGCTTGCCGAGCGATATTCCGGAATCGGTAGAAGTAGACGTCTCGGCGCTGCAGATCGGGGAGAACATCCAGGTCCAGGATCTCAAGCTGCCGAAGGGTGTCGAAGCGGCCAGCGAGGCGCATCTCGTCGTCGCGACTGTGCTTTTGCCGCAGAAGGAAGAGGAAGAGGATGCCGGCGAAGAGGGCGAAGAGCCCGAATTGGTCGGCGCCGACGGGTCGGAGTCCGAGGACAAGGCGGAGGATGCCGAGGCGGGCGACAAGTCCGAAAGCTAAAAAACAAAAAGAGCCTGCCCGTTCAACGGGCAGGCTCTTTTTTAAGTATAGAAAATATATAATCTCGCTTATCCTTGTCAACCTTTCTCGGAACGAAAGCAACTTGGCCGTAATAAAGACGGCCTAGCCGCTTTGCCTTGTTCGCTGCTCGGGAAGTAGAAGATTAATAGCCGGGTCTGGAAACAAAGGTGAACCGGGAGCGGTCGTAAAACGTGTGGTTGATCTTGACATATTGCGAGCAATATTGTTCAATGAACCCAATGTCCTGGTGGACGTTGGACAAGTAAATCTGAACCGGCACGTCAGCCTCTACATGATCGTCGAAATGACAGTCGTTGACGATAACCTGGCCGTTGAAATAAACACGTTCCTCTGCCTCCGTATCGCGGATGAGCAAGTTCGCCATTGTTTATCACCTCATATAGAAGACAAATTGCAGCATGAAATCGTTGCATGTTCGTCCCGAATTTTAAAAAATTATGCACAGAACTGAGGAAAGACGTCATGAAATGGATTGTCGGGCTTGGAAATCCGGGCAGCGCGTACGCCCAAACGCGCCACAATGTCGGATTTATGGTGGTGGACGCACTCGCGGCACGTCACGGCTTGGATTGGAAGCCGCATAAGTGCAAAGCTCTGGCCGGAGAGGGCCGAATCGCGGGCGAGAAGGTGTTTCTGTTGAAGCCGACCACTTATATGAATCTATCAGGCGAAGCGGTACGCGCTTTTTTGGATTACTATAAAGCGGACCTGGCAAACGGAATCGTCGTTTATGACGATCTCGACACCGAGATTGGCCGCATTCGGCTGCGCTACCAAGGCAGTGCCGGCGGCCACAACGGCATCAAGTCCATTATCGCCCATACCGGCACCCAGCAATTTAACCGGATCCGCATGGGCATCTCGCGGCCAGCCCCGGGCGAGCGCATTGTGGATTATGTCCTATCGAAATTCACCTCCGCCGAACGCGAACCGCTGCAGCACATGATTGAACAGGCCTGCGACGCGCTCGAATTTGCCATCACGCATCCTTATGAAGCGACCATGGGGAAATATAACCGTTAAATTTCAGCTTTGCCGGGCATACTGAAGGTATAACGGCAAAGCAGGAGGCATAAGATGGCGGTACATTACGTATGTCGACATTGCAAGACAAATATAGGTTCGTTGTCCGGCCAAGCCGCGGAGACGGCCCGCCTTGGCTTTCATTTCTTGACCCCCGAGGAACGCAGCGATATAATAGCGTATAACCCCGATGGAAACGTAACAGTCAAAATCGTATGCGATTATTGCCGGGAAGCGCTTGAAGCGAATCCCGAGCTGCTGTTGGTTACGAACCCGCTTCAATGAAATGATGATGATGGATTCCCGCGCGCACGACTCGCGGGTGCCTGGCCTTAGCGCAAAAGCCGAGGCTTCTTTTTTGTTGTTTTGGCAGAGTGGGTATGAAGAAAAGAGGTGCCGCAAGGTTGAAAGCGTTAATGGAGGCCTTCACGGCGGATCATGACTTCCAGACGGTCATGTCCGGTATACAACAAGGAATGCGCGAGCAGATGGTGTCCGGCCTGGCGGGCTCTTCCCGTCAAGTCATGACAGCGGCGCTGCACGAGGAGCTCCGGCGTCCGCTGCTCATTCTGACCCATAATATGTTTGCCGCACAGAAAATTGCTGAGGATCTGCAGGAAATCCTGACGCCGGATCATGTGCTGCTGTACCCGGCCAACGAGCTGGTGGCAGCCGAAGCGGCGATCTCCTCGCCGGAGACGATGGCGCAACGGATCGATGTGCTGGTGCGGCTCTCGCAAGGTTTTCGCGGCGTGGTCGTCGTGCCGTTCGCCGGCGCACGGCGCTATTTGCCTGTCAAGGAAGTGATGGCGCAGGCGCAACTCCCGCTGCGCGTCGGCGATACGCTGCCGCTGGAGACGTTCCTCGGGCGGATGGTGGCGCTCGGCTACGAGCGCACGGATCGGGTCGAGGCCAAGGGCGAGATGAGCGTCCGCGGCGGCATCGTGGACTTCTTCCCGCTGACGGAGCCGCATGCTTATCGCGTCGAGTGGTTCGACGACGAAGTTGACTCCATCCGCACCTTCGACCCATCGGATCAGCGCTCGGTCGACAAGCTGGAGCACTATACCGTGCCGCTCTGCAAGGAAGTCCTCGCGGACGAGCGGCGTCTCAAGGCGGCCGCGCAGCATACCTTCGAACTCCTGGAGCGGCAGCTGGAGAAGATGAGCGACAAGACGGCCAAAGAACGGCTGCGGACCGAGCTCGGAGCGGAGATTGAGCAACTGCGGGAGCAGGTCTACTTCTCGGAGATGTACAAATACATGGGGCTGCTCTATCCCGAGCGTCAAACGATCATGGACTATGTGCCGGAGGATACGCTGCTGATCATCGACGAGCCGACACGGCTGATCGAGATGGCCCGTCAGCTGGAGCGGGACGAGGCGGAGTGGGCGACGCATCTGCTGCAGAACGGCAAGTCGCTGCCTGGGCTGGTGCTCTCGCGCGACACCGACGAGATTTTGTTTCATCGCCCGTTCCAGACGCTGTTCTTATCGCTCTTTCTCCGACAAATTCCGCATACGCAGCCGCAAAACATTCTGAACTTCATGTGCCGTGCGATGCAAAATTTCCATGGGCAGATGAATGTGCTCAAGACGGAGATGGAGCGCTGGAAAAAATCCGGTGCAAACGTTATCATGCTGGGCGGCGGCAGCGAACGGCTGGAGCGGATGCGGCGCGTGCTGCAAGACTACCAGATCGAGCCGCCGACGATGCTGGAGGGCAACCTGCAGACCGGCTTCGAGCTGCCGAGCGCGCATCTGGTCGTCATCACCGAGGGTGAGATGTTCTCCCAGAAGCAGCGCAAGGTGCGCCGTACCGGGAAAAAGATCGACAATGCCGAGCGCATCAAAAGCTACACGGAGCTGAAGGTAGGCGACTATGTCGTGCATCAGAACCACGGCATCGGCAAATACCTGGGCATCGGCACGCTCGAAATCGGCGGCATTCACAAGGACTATCTGCATATCTTGTATGCGGGCGGCGATAAGCTCTCCGTACCGATTGAACAAATTGATCTGATCCAAAAATATATCGGCTCCGAAGAAAAAGAGCCCAAGGTGTATAAGCTGGGCGGCAACGAGTGGACCCGGGTCAAAAACAAGGTCCGCAGCTCCGTACAGGACATCGCGGACGATCTGATTAAGCTCTATGCCGAGCGCGAGTCCTCGCCGGGCTTCCGCTTCGGCAAGGACACGCCGTATCAGCAGGAATTCGAGGGGCTCTTCCCCTACGATGAGACGCGCGATCAGCTGCGGGCGATCGACGAGATCAAGCAGGACATGGAGCGGGCGCGGCCAATGGACCGGCTGCTGTGCGGCGATGTCGGCTACGGCAAGACGGAGGTGGCGATTCGCGCCGCCTTCAAGTCGGCGATCGAGGGCAAGCAGGTCGCGGTGCTCGTGCCGACGACGATCCTGGCACAGCAGCACTATGAGACGTTCCGCGAGCGCTTCGCCGATTACCCGTTCACGATCCAGGTGCTGAGCCGCTTCCGCTCGCGCAAGGAGCAGACGGCGACGATGAAGGGGCTGAAGGCCGGCACCGTCGACGTCGTCATCGGCACGCACCGCCTGCTGTCGCAGGACGTGATCTTCAAGGATCTCGGACTGCTCATCGTAGACGAGGAGCAGCGCTTCGGCGTGTCGCACAAGGAAAAGCTCAAAAAGCTCAAAACCGGGGTCGACGTGCTGACTTTGACGGCGACGCCGATCCCTCGGACCCTGCATATGTCGATGCTGGGCGTGCGGGACCTGTCGGTCATCGAGACGCCGCCGGAGAACCGCTTCCCGGTGCAGACCTATGTGGTCGAATACAGCGCCTCGCTCGTGCGGGAGGCGATCGAGCGGGAGCTGGCGCGCGGCGGACAAGTCTATTATCTCTTCAACCGCGTCCAGGGCATCTACCAGATGGCCGAGCAGATCACCGCGCTCGTGCCGGACGCGCGCGTCGCGGTCGGACATGGCCAGATGTCGGAGCAGGAGCTGGAGAAGACGATCCTCGACTTCCTCGACGGGGAATACGACGTACTCGTCAGCACCAGCATTATCGAGACCGGCGTCGACATTCCCAATGTCAACACGCTGATCGTACATGATGCGGACAAGATGGGGCTGTCGCAGCTTTACCAGCTGCGGGGACGCGTCGGGCGTTCGAATCGCATCGCTTATGCGTATTTCTCTTATCAACGCGACAAGGTGCTCACCGAGGTGGCGGAGAAGCGGCTCCAGTCGATCAAGGAATTCACCGAGCTCGGCTCCGGCTTCAAGATCGCTATGCGCGATCTGTCGATTCGGGGCGCGGGCAATCTGCTCGGCGCGGAACAGCATGGCTTCATTGCCTCGGTCGGCTTCGACCTGTATTCGCAGATGCTGGCGGAGGAGATCAAAAAGCGCAAGGCCCAAATGCACGGCCACGAGCCGGTCGTCGAGATCGACGCTCCGACGCAGATCGATATCAGCATCGATGCTTACTTGCCGTCGGACTATATCTACGACAGCATTCAAAAAATCGAAATCTACAAAAAAGTATCCGTCATTCGTTCGCTCGAGGAGAGCGAGGATCTGCGCGAGGAACTGACCGACCGCTTCGGCGACCTGCCGGCCGCGGTGGAAAATCTGCTCACGGTCGCACGGCTGAAGGTGCTCGGCCGCGAATTCGGCGTGACGCAGATCGGGCAGCGCGCCGACGAGCTGACGCTCACCTTCAGCGCGCGCGGGAGCGCGATGCTGGACCGCAAAAAAATCGATCTGCTCTGCCTGCGCTTCGAGAACCGCTTCAAGCGGCCGATCGGCGTTCAGGAAAGCGGACTGGTCGTGCAACTGCGGGGCCAAGGGCTGGCTGATGGACAGAAATTGGAATTGGTGGAGCGTTTTCTGGTACAATGTGAGGAAGCGCTCAAATCGAAAGGGGAACTCCAAGATGTTGCGCAATAAAAGAAGAACGGGAGGCCGGAGCAGCATGATGATGCTGGCTTCCGCCGTGCTGGCCATGACGCTGCTGGCCGGATGCGGCTCCAACGACAACGCGGCCTCGGACGATCCGGGACAAGTCGTCGCCACGTACAAGGACGGCGGCGAGGTAGGCGAAACGGAATTCAATCATTACATCAGCCTGGTTGAGATTACCGATCCGCAAAAGGCGATGTATCTGTCGATCCCGCAATTCAAGGAACAGGAATTGCAGATGTACGTGCTCTATAAGTATTATGCCGGCGTCGCAAGCGACGAGCAGAAGGAAAGCGCCAAGGAAAATGCGGCGTCCTTCAAAACAGAGATGCAAAATGCGATGGACGAGGACGATCAGCTCAAGGAAATGCTGGACGGCAAGCTAACGGTCAATCAGGCCGAGGATGTCGTCGAACTGGTCAGCGCCGGCGGCATGGTGCTGCAGGAGAAGAGCGCCGAGCTGGAAGCGCAGATTACCGACGAGGAGCGCAAGGCGATCTTCGACGAAAATCCGTCCGACTACAACACGGTGACCGTCCGGCATATCCTGGTCGGCACGACGGATCCGCAGACTGGCGAGGAGCTGCGCACCGACGAGGAAGCGCTGGCGCGCGCCGAGGAAGTCAAGCAAAAGCTTGAGGATGGCGGAGACTGGCAGGCCCTGGCCGAGGAATACTCCGACGATGAGGGCTCTAAAGCGAACGGCGGCCTCTACGAAAGCCAGCAGGCCGGCGGCTGGGTCGCGGAATTCAAGGAAGCGGCCAATACGCAAGAAATCGGAGTGATCGGCGATCCGGTACTGACCGAATTCGGTTACCACGTCATGTTGGTCGAAGCGCGCGAGGAGGCCAGCTTCGACTCGCTGAGCGAAGAGGTCAAGACGCAGCTGACCAATACCGTATTGAACACGAAGATGAACGAATTCCTGGAGGGCGAGCAGGAAAGCCTGAACATCGAAACGAATCTGCCGGAGGAAGAAGCGCCGGCAGCCGGAGAAGATGAGGCAGGGAATGGCGCCAACAGCGCTGAAAACGGTACGGAAGGCGGCGCGGCCGACAACGCGGACGGCAATGCCGAGGCGAATACAACCGAATAAGCGCGGCTCGCAATAAAGCCACGCTCCCAATAAAGAAACACTCTCAAAAACAAAGCAAGGCTCACACCGAACCCGGTCTTCGAACTCGAAGACCGGGTTTTTTAATTCATAGGTTTTTTAATTCATACAACTTGCATCATGTTGCCGCGTCGCTGGGAACTTCTTGCCGGTCCCGTCTATGGGACGTTTGTCCGATTTCCGAAAAAACAGGTCGTATGAGGCTTGACCAGAGTGCAGGCATTTTTCCATAAAATCTGCACTCGCGGGTAAACTTTGTGTAAGGTTTTAATTGAGATTTTTCCAGCTGCATGGTTTGTATAGAGGGGAAATCGCTCAAAAAAGACCGATTAAATCAAATATAAGATTGATAAAATCAAAATATTGAATATAAAATTTTTTTCCAATAAAGTTGCGTTACATATATTGACGTGGATACCAAAGCGCACTATAATAAATTCACGAACGATGACATATAAACTTACATAATCGTTCGTAAATAGAGAATATATCTATTGGGGAGTGGGAGAATGAATCGGAGAACGTGGGTAAGTGCTGTGCTGCTGCTGCTGGTCGTAAGCGTGGTGCTGGCCGGCTGCGGCAGCGGAAATAACGGCAATACAGGGGAGAACAACACTGGCAACAACACGTCCGGCGCGGCGAGCGGCAACGAGCCGGCCGAGGAGACCAGCGCGGAGGCGGACAGTGGCGACACGATCAAAGTCGGCGTGCTGCACTCGCTGAGCGGTACGATGGCAATCAGTGAAGTATCCGTTCAAGAGGCCGAACTGATGGCGATCGAAGAAATCAATGCGGCCGGCGGCGTGCTCGGCAAGCAGTTGGAGCCCGTCGTGGAGGATGGCGCGTCCGACCAGCCGACCTTCGCCGAGAAGGCGCGCAAGCTGCTGTCCGAGGATCAGGTGGCGACGGTATTCGGCGGCTGGACCTCCTCGAGCCGCAAGGCGATGCTGCCGGTGTTCGAGGAACTGAACGGACTGCTGTGGTATCCGGTCCAATACGAAGGACTTGAAGCGTCGCCGAACATCTTCTACACCGGCGCCACGACGAACCAGCAGATCGTACCGGCGGTGACCTGGCTGCTGGAGAACAAGGGTACGAAGTTCTTCCTACTGGGCTCGGACTATGTGTTCCCGCGCACGGCGAATCAGATTATCACGGCGCAGCTCGGAGCGGAGGGCGGCGAGGTGGTCGGCGAAGAATACACGCCTATGGGCCACACCGATTACAGCACCATCATCTCCAAGATTCAGCAGGCGAAGCCGGACGTCATCTTCAACACGCTGAACGGAGACAGCAACGTCGCGTTCTTCAAGCAATTCAAGGATGCGGGCATCACAGCGGCGGACATCCCGGTACTGTCGGTATCGGTGGCCGAGGAAGAGATCCGGGGCATTGGCGTCGACGTGCTCGAGGGGCACTATGCGGCCTGGAACTACTATCAGACGACGGACACGCCGGAGAACGAGGAATTCGTGGCCAGCTACAAAGCGGCTTACGGCGACGATCGCGTGACGGCCGATCCGATCGAAGCGGGTTACATTGCCGTGTATCTGTGGGCGGCAGCTGTCGAAGCGGCCGGCACGACCGATGTCGATGCGGTCAAGGAAGCGGCCAAAGGACTGGAATTCGACGCGCCGGGCGGCAAGGTAACCATCGACGGCGACAACCAGCACATCTACAAGACGGTGCGAATCGGCGAAGTGCAGGCGGACGGTCAATTCGCCGAGGTGTGGGCGACGCCGGAGCCGGTCAAGCCGGATCCGTACCTGGATGGCTACGACTGGGCGGCAGGACTGGGCGGTTAATGCACGCGGGACGCCCGCGAACTGAATAGCAGCGGGCACCATGTAGATGCAATCGATGCGTACCAACGGGAGAGGGAAGTATTCGGAGCATGCCGAATGCTTCCCTTTGCCGCTGCCCAAAGGCAACGGAAAGAGGTGATGGCCCAATGGAAGTCATTTTGTCGCAAATCTTCAATGGACTGAGCATCAGCTCCATCCTGCTCTTGATCGCCCTGGGGCTGGCCATAACGTTTGGACTGATGAATGTCATCAATATGGCGCACGGCGAATTGATTATGGTGGGCGCTTACGCCACCTATGTGACGCAGAATTTGTTCAACGATTACTTGCCGGCCTCGCTGTTCAATTGGTACTTTGTGCTGGCGATTCCGGTCAGCTTCCTCATTGCCTTCCTGCTCGGCCTCGTGCTGGAGGCGAGCCTGATCCGCTTCCTGTACGGCAGGCCGCTCGACAGCTTGCTGGCGACATGGGGGGTGGCGCTCATGCTGCAGCAGCTGGCGCGCACAATCTTCGGCGCGCCCAACGTAGCGGTCAAGAGTCCGACCTGGCTGGACGGCGGCATGACGCTCATGACGGGGGTCGTGCTGCCTTACAAGCGCCTGTTCATCATCGGGCTGGTCATCGTAACGCTGCTGGCGATGTTCCTCTATATCTACCGTTCCCACGCCGGACGGCGCATGCGCGCAGTCATGCAAAATCGCGAGATGGCCTCTTGCCTCGGCATCTCGACGCGGCGCGTCGATGCGCTCACGTTTGCCATCGGCTCCGGCATTGCCGGCATCGCGGGCTGCGCGCTGACGCTGATGGGGCCGATCGGCCCGGCGCTGGGCACGTATTACATCGTCGATGCCTTCATGGTCGTCGTGCTCGGCGGCGTCGGCAAGCTGGTCGGGACGATTATCGGGGCGACGGGGATCGGCATGTTCAACACCTTGTTTGAATTTTGGACGTCGGCTTCGCTTGGCAAGGTGCTGGTGTTCGTCTGCATCGTCGCCTTCCTGCAATGGCGGCCCAAAGGGCTCGTGGCGATGCGCTCGCGCTCGCTGGACTAAGGCACATACACGAATAGAGGTGATCGATTGTGCAGCTCAAGAGACTTACGCCACAGCGCTTGTATATCTTGATTGGCTATGCCGTAGCGGCGACTGCGCTCTTTTGCGCCCCCCTGTATTTAAGCGACTTTCGGCTCAATCTGCTGGCCAAGTTTCTCGCGTTTGCCATCGTGGCGCTCGGACTCGATCTGATCTGGGGCTATACCGGCATCCTGAGCCTCGGCCACGGCGTATTTTTCGGACTGGGCGCGTATGCGATGGGCATGTATTTGAAGCTTGAGGCGAGCGGGACCTCGCTGCCCGATTTTATGGGCTGGAGCGGGATCAAGGCGCTGCCCTGGTTTTGGAAGCCGTTCGAGAGCTTCGCCTTTGCGGCGGCCGCGGGCATTCTGCTGCCGGCGCTGCTGGCGCTCGGGCTCGGCTACTTTACCTTTCGCAACCGGATCAAGGGCGTGTATTTCACGATTCTGACGCAGGCGCTGGTCATCATCACGACGACGCTGATCATCGGCCAGCAGGCCTTCACCGGCGGCACGAACGGCTTGACCGGATTCCGCACGATCTTCGGCGAATCGCTCGGGTCTGCCGATACGAAGCGGATGCTGTACTGGGTGACGGCGGCCGCGCTGCTGGGGGCCTTCGTGCTGTGCCGATTCCTGGTGAAAAGCCGCTTCGGCCGCGTGCTGCGGGCGATCCGTGACGGGGAGAACCGGGCCCGCTTCATCGGGTACAATCCGGCGATCTACCAGATGCTCGTGTTCAGCATTTCCGCAGGGCTGGCCGGACTGGCGGGCATGCTGTTCGTCTTCCATGTCGGCATCATCTCCCCGTCGACGATGGCGATCGTGCCGTCGATCGAGATGGTGCTGTGGGTCGCAATCGGCGGCCGCGGCACCCTGATCGGCGCCGCCCTGGGCGCCATATTGCTCAACTATGCCAAGAGCGAGTTCAGCGCTTCGTATCCCGATGCCTGGCTGTTCTTCCTCGGTGCGCTGTTCGTCGTGGTCGTCGTCTTCCTGCCCAAGGGGGCGGTCGGCTTGTTCGGCAAGCTCAAAATTCCGCAAAGGAGGCAATCCAAGCATGAGCAAGAACCAATCGGTCATTCTGCAGTGTGAGGCGGTAACGGTGGAATTTGACGGGTTCAAGGCGGTGCAAGGCATGGATCTGGCGTTGCAGCAAGGGGAGCTGCGCTTTTTGATCGGACCCAACGGGGCCGGTAAAACGACCATCCTCGACGTCATCTGCGGCAAGGTCAAGCCGTCCTCGGGCAAGGTGACCTTTCAGGGGGCGGTCGACATCACGCGGCGCAAAGAGCATCAGATTGCCGAGATGGGAATCGGGCGGAAGTTCCAGGCGCCGTCCATTTTCCCGACGCTGACCGTCTTTGAGAATCTGGAGATCGCAATGCGCCAGCGGCGCGGCGTATTCGCGACGCTCGTGGCGAAGCTGAAGCCGGAGGAGCAGGAGCGCATCGAGGCACAGCTGAAGATGATCGGCCTGCAGGACAAGGCGCAGTGGCGGGCCGGCGGTCTGTCGCACGGCGAGAAGCAATGGCTCGAGATCGGCATGATGCTGCTGCAGGAGCCCGAGGTGCTGCTGCTCGACGAGCCGGTGGCGGGCATGACGGACAAGGAGACGGATAAGACGGGCGAGCTGCTGCACGAAATCGCGCGGCGGCGCTCGATCGTCGTCGTCGAGCACGACATGGAGTTCGTGCGCAATTTTGCCAGCAAGGTCACGGTGATGCACGAAGGCAAGCTGCTCAAGGAGGGCTCGATGGACGAAATCCAGGGCGACGACCGGGTGGCGGAAGTATACCTCGGGAAAAGGCGGGATGCCGATGTTAGCCGTTCAACAGCTTGAGGCGGGGTATGGCGAGAGCATCATTCTGCGCAATGTATCGCTCAAGGTCGCGCCCGGTCAGGTCGTCTGCCTGCTCGGCCGCAACGGCGTCGGCAAGACGACGCTGATCAAGAGCATCATGGGCCTGCTCAAGGCGCGCAAGGGCACGGTCGTCTACAACAACAGCAACCTGACCAAATCCGCGCCGGGCGTACGTGCCAAAAGCGGAATCGGCTATGTGCCGCAAGGGCGCGAGATCTTCCCGCAGCTGACCGTCTACGAGAACGTGCTGCTCGGTCTGGAGGCGGCAAAGACGAAGACGCGCGACATCCCGCCGGAGGCGATCGCCAAGTTTCCGGTGCTGCCCACGATGTACGAGCGGCGCGGCGGCGATCTCAGCGGCGGTCAGCAGCAGCAGCTCGCCTTTGCGCGGGCGCTGGCGTCGAAGCCGGAGCTGCTGCTGCTCGACGAGCCGTGCGAGGGGATACAGCCCTCCATCGTCGACGATATTCGCGATGTCATCCGCGCGATCAAGGCAGAGGGCCAGACGGCGATTCTGCTCGTGGAGCAGAGTCTGGAATTCGTCAAAAGCGTCGGCGATTATTTTTACATTCTGGAGAAGGGCGCCGTCGCCTGGGAGGGCGGCCTGGACGACCTTGACGAAGAGACGATTCGCATGTATCTGACGGTCTAGGCGAAACGGCTGTCGCCGTGCTTAGGCGGCACACCAAGTTTCATTCCGAATCCGTTAGACAATCCCGCACGGAAGGAGTCCGCCGGCAAGCGCTGAGCGGGCTCTTTTTGATGTATAAGAAATTGGGAGCGGATGAATACTATGGTCAGATTCGACGAAGCAATCGATGCAGAGGCTAAAGGTACGGCGGGGCGGCCACGCTGGCTGGCGACCGCATGCACGCTGGCGACGACGCTAAAGCATGAACAAAGAGCGGGCATCTGTATTTTTCCAAAAGTATTAACCGTTCGATCCAGTCGACTCAAACTCTTCAGGGAAAGTGGGGCAACAAGAATATGAAAGCTACTGGAATTGTTCGTCGAATCGACGACCTCGGCCGGGTAGTCATCCCCAAGGAAATTCGCCGCACGCTGCGTATCCGGGAAGGGGACCCGTTGGAAATTTTTGTCGATCGCGACGGCGAGGTCATTCTGAAAAAATATTCGCCAATTGGCGAGCTCGGCGATTTTGCAAAGGAATATGCAGAATCGCTGTTCGAGAGCACGAATCACATTACCATGATTTCGGATCGCGACACAATCATTGCGCTTGCCGGGGCATCGAAAAAGGAGTACCTGGACAAGCAAGTCGGCGATCTCCTGGAAACCTGTATGGATAGCCGCAAGGCGGTGCTGGAAGCATCCGGCGGCAGCTATGAAATCATCAAGGATGTCAGCGAGACGCTCGGCAGTGTCGTCGTCGCGCCGATCATCGCCGGAGGGGATCCGATCGGCACGGTCGTGCTGGTGAGTAAGGACGCGGCGGTCAGCATGTCGACGATGGAGAGCAAGATGGCCGAGACAGCGGCGGGCTTTTTGGCCAAGCAAATGGAGCAGTAGCCGTCGCAGGCAGCAGGGCTTTCGAACCGTTCGTTCGGTTCGAAGGCCCTTTTTGTCCAGCGACCGTCCGACTGCCGTCCCGCGCGAGCAGGAGATGGCAAGCGATGGCGCGGCAGCGGAGATTTCGGTATACTGGGGACCAGGAATGAGACAAGGGAGAGGCAGCGGTGAGGAAGAAAAAATCGACATCTGTCCCTAGCGTCGGACGGTCTGCGCGGCGCGCACAAGTCGAAGAGGAGGACAACACCACGGACAAATCGGCATGGCTGCGCGGCGCACTCGTGCTCGGGGCAGCGGCGATGGTATGCAAGCTGCTCGGGACGCTGCAAAAAATTCCGCTGCAAAATATCGCCGGTGACCGGGTCTTCGGCCTCTATCATGCGGTCTATCCGCTCTATCAGCTCGTGCTGTTCATGACGACGGCCGGACTGCCTGTGGCGGTCTCGATCCTGGTTGCCGAGCAGGCGGCTTTTGGTATCGCGGCTCAGCGCCGGGCGGCCACGCTCGGCATGCTGCTGCTCGGCGTGGCCGGCGTGGCCGGCTGCGCGCTGCTGTGGATCGGCGCCGACGCGGCTGCGCGGCTGCTCGGCGGCGCCGATGCGGCGTGGGCCGTCCGCATGGCGGCGCTCGCGCTGCTGTTCGCTCCGCCGATGGCGGCGCTGCGCGGCTACTTCCAGGGCCGGCAGCAGATGCTGCCGAGCGCGCTGTCGCAGATCGCCGAGCAGACCGTGCGCGTCGCCCTCCTGCTCGCCTTGGTGCTGGCGGGCACGGCCGCCGGCTGGTCCGACGCGCAGCTCGCCGCCGGCGCGATGGCAGGCTCTGCCGCCGGCGCAGCCGCGGGTGGCGCGCTGATCGGGCTGCTCTGGCTGCGCGCGGACCGCGCGGGCGCGGTAGTCGCAGCGGGCGACGGC
>NZ_JACXIZ010000060.1 GCF_014705605.1 Paenibacillus sabuli | reverse complement strand
GCAGCTGACGAATACTAATCGGTCGAGGGCTTATCCTAATGCAACACTTCGCTAAAGCAACTTGCTTCATTTCGCATCCGGTTTTCAGGCGTGTAAGCTTCGTTTCGCAAGAAACGAACACAAGCTGCGCTTGGCAGTATAAGCGCACCAAGCTTCGTTTCGCAAGAAACGAACACAAGCTGCGCTACATCGTTCCCTGATAGCTCAGTTGGTAGAGCACTCGGCTGTTAACCGAGTTGTCACAGGTTCGAGTCCTGTTCGGGGAGCCATTTGGAGAGGTGTCCGAGTCAGGTCGAAGGAGCACGATTGGAAATCGTGTAGGCGCCAAAAGCGTCTCGAGGGTTCGAATCCCTCTCTCTCCGCCATATCAAGGCCCGTTGGTCAAGGGGTTAAGACACCTCCCTTTCACGGAGGTAACAGGGGTTCGAATCCCCTACGGGTCACCACTTTTTTTAACGAAACATGGTAAAAAACACTTGATTTATTGGGTCGTAACAGGGTATAATATTACTCGTTGCTCAATAAAACTTGGACGCTTAGCTCAGCTGGGAGAGCATCTGCCTTACAAGCAGAGGGTCGGCGGTTCGATCCCGTCAGCGTCCACCATATCGTGCACATTGCACACATCGACGCGGGGTGGAGCAGTCCGGTAGCTCGTCGGGCTCATAACCCGAAGGTCGCAGGTTCAAATCCTGCCCCCGCAACCAATTTTCCATCGGAGTGATCCGATACCCTATGCATGGAGCTGTGGTGTAGAGGCCTAACATGCCTGCCTGTCACGCAGGAGACCGCGGGTTCGAATCCCGTCAGCTCCGCCATATGCAAGGCTCGGTAGCTCAGTCGGTAGAGCAGAGGACTGAAAATCCTCGTGTCGGCGGTTCGATTCCGTCCCGAGCCACCATTTTGTGAGCGGAATTGCATACGCCGTTGTAGCTCAATTGGTAGAGCAACTGACTTGTAATCAGTAGGTTGGGGGTTCAATTCCTCTCGACGGCACCACATGGAGGATTAGCGAAGTGGCCAAACGCAGCAGACTGTAAATCTGTTCTCTTACGAGTTCGGTGGTTCGAATCCATCATCCTCCACCAGTTTACCTTAGGGGCATAGTTTAAAGGTAGAACAGCGGTCTCCAAAACCGTTAGTGTGGGTTCAATTCCTGCTGCCCCTGCCAAACAACTTCATAGCTTTTATTATGGCGGTCGTGGCGAAGGGGTTAACGCACCGGATTGTGGCTCCGGCATTCGTGGGTTCAAGTCCCATCGATCGCCCCATAACTTTTAAAATGAAGATTGGTGCAGTATTGGGGATTAGCCAAGCGGTAAGGCAACGGACTTTGACTCCGTCATGCATAGGTTCGAATCCTATATCCCCAGCCATTTTGCGGAAGTGGCTCAGCGGTAGAGCATCGCCTTGCCAAGGCGAGGGTCGCGGGTTCGATTCCCGTCTTCCGCTCCATGATTTTGGCGCCATAGCCAAGTGGTAAGGCAGAGCTCTGCAAAAGCTCTACCCCCAGTTCGAGTCTGGGTGGCGCCTCCACAATTTTACACTGTGTGCCCTTAGCTCAGCTGGATAGAGCGTTTGACTACGAATCAAAAGGTCAGGAGTTCGAATCTCTTAGGGCACGCCATTTTTTTTGTTTGCAGCACTTCTTTCTTTGCCGGTGTGGCGGAATGGCAGACGCGTTCGACTCAAAATCGAATGGGGAGACCCGTGGAGGTTCGAGTCCTCTCACCGGTACCACTTATAAACCAAAGGTTTATCAGGTTTTTACAACTGATGAACCTTTTTTATTTGCTGATTTATGAGCGGACGAGGCCCTTTCGCTCACGACGGATCTTCGAACAATCGACCATATTCATGGTTTTTCTGCACATTTACTTCCATGTCCAGTAGGGTATAAGTTGTCCACGATTTATCGGGAATTCGCCGCTTCGGCTGACTTTTTCTCACAGCAGAAGAAGGGCATGTCTGTAAAAAAACGTGACTTGAATTCCTGACATACTAAAGAAACTTAATACCATAATTGGGGCATATTCGATGGGCGTACCATACTTAATATCCGTTTCCCAGAGCTGATTGGAGCCCGTGAGAAGCCGATTATTGGCCAACCGTTTCGGATGCTTGGCTTTCAGCTGTCGCTGAGGACGCAGGACGTTCATAGCTTTGCACAGCCGATAACCTTTCTTCTTGTGATCCACTCGCTCACTTGTTCATCGCTAATCCGCTTGCCGTCTTTAGCGATTCTCGCTCCAGCGCCTGCTCGGCGTACATCTAGCTCATGCTGTCTTGCTACGGCCGTCATGTTCCCGACCTCTTTGCCCTTGGCTACGACCATTTTTGAAATTCAGATCGTACCGTTTTCTCTTCATTTGCGTTCCCCTCCGACTGATTTCAATGTATCGGAATAAGGGGTGTGTTGTTCAAGTTCATTTGGGGGCTAAATAGAATCGACCTGGAAGCGCGGGGAGTAGAACTGACATTTTCACGCCTGGCAATTCAAGGCCGGATGACCTGAATTGCCAGGCGCCTCTTTGGGTCATGTTTTAAAATAATTTTTTCAGGGAGCCCAACACGTCGCCGGCTTTATCTACAGTTAGCTTGGCTTTTACCCCGTCGATGATTGCATTGATCTGATCATTAGGCAGATCAATCCCAATGACGGATTCCACGGCAGACACGGGGTCGGCGGTGAATTTTGAAGCAAAGTTTTTGTCGCTTTTCACTTTTTCGATAATCTCTTCGATTTTACTTTTCAAGTCCATTTTATAGCCTCCTTGTTTGATCTGCGTCTCGAATTTACAGTTCATTATATCAAGCGAATTGTTATTGAACAATGGCAAACAACTCGATTCGCTCAGCGGGCTCAGGTTGCGCGCCCTATCGTTTCTATGCCGCTTGGTTTGCGGCTTCCCCGGGGTGTACGGGCTAGCGATTGGTTGGTACACTGGAGGGAGAGAAGGGGAGGGCAAGGCGATGAAACTGCAGCAGCTTGAATATGTCATTGAGGTGGCGGCGCGCGGCTCCATGAACGAGGCGGCCAAGCGCCTCTATATTTCTCAACCGAGCTTGTCCAATGCGATCAAGGAGCTGGAGGCGGAAGTGGGCCTGGTCATTTTTGAGCGTACGAACAAGGGGATTTCGCTCTCGAAGGAAGGAGCGGAATTCCTGGGCTATGCCCGCCAGGTGATGGAGCAGGTCGAACTGCTAGAGAATCGATATTTGCATGCCAAGCCGTCGCCGCAGCATTTTTCGGTTTCCACCCAGCACTATGCCTTTGCCGTCAATGCGTTTGTGGCATTGGTGCGCCAGTACGGACAGGACGAGTATGAATTTGCCCTCCGCGAGACCAAGACGTACGAGATCATTCAGGACGTACAGTCGCGGCGCAGCGAGATCGGCATCTTGTATCTGAATGCATTCAACGCGAAGGTCATTAATCGGCTGCTGGATCAGGCCAAGCTCAAGTTTACGAGCCTGTACACGGCACAGGCGCATATTTTTATCAGCGCGAAAAATCCGCTGGCGCAGTATGACGAGGTGACGCTGGAGCAACTGCAGGCGTTTCCGTACCTGTATTTCGAACAAGGGGAATACAATTCGTTTCATTTTTCCGAAGAGATCCTGAGCACGCTGTCCCATAGCAAAAGCATCTGTGTCAACGACCGGGCGACCCTGTTCAATCTGCTAATCGGGCTGAACGGCTATACGATCTCCACCGGCGTGCTGAGCGCCGATCTGAACGGCAACGAAATCATTCCCGTCCCGCTGGCGAGCGACGAGACGATCGAGGTCGGCTGGATCGCCCACCGCAACAGTGCACTGACACCGCTCGCGGCGGCGTACATCGAAGCGTTGCACGAGAGTCTGGGCTAGTCACGCTGAGCCCGGAGGCTGGCGTTATATGGGTAAGGTTCTTGTTATATCGATTCCTGATAATGGGCCATAGCAAATGGGTGTTACGTCCACCGCGGCGTGCTGTGCTATCTTCTACTTAGCGAACCACAAGGGAAGAGAAGGAGCGTGCACACATGAAAAGCGGCAATCTGGGCTATCCCCGCATCGGCGGGAATCGGGAATGGAAGAAGGCACTGGAGGCGTATTGGGCCGGCAAACTGGATGAGGCGGCGCTGCATGCGGAGCTGAAGGCGATCCGGCTCGGCAATCTGCAGCGCCAACGGGAGAAAGGGATCGACGTCATCCCGGTCGGAGACTTCACGTACTATGATCACGTGCTGGATACGACGGCGATGCTCGGCCTCATCCCGGACAGATTCGGCCATACGGGCGGCGAACCGGGACTGGACGTGTACTATGCAGTGGCCCGGGGCAGCAAGGAGGCGGCTGCCAGCGAGATGACGAAGTGGTTCAATACGAACTACCACTACATCGTGCCGGAGCTGAATGAGGCCGCGGAGCCGCGGCTGACGCGCAATCGTCCGCTCGAGGCCTACCGCGAGGCGAAGGATGAGCTGGGCATCGAGGGGCGGCCGGTCCTGGTCGGGCTGTTCACGTATCTGAAGCTGGCCAAGGGCTATGCGCCCGATCAACTGACAGGCTGGATCGATCGGCTACTGCCGCTGTACGCCCAGGTGCTGCGCGAACTGCAGGCGGAGGGCGTGAGGTGGGTGCAACTGGACGAGCCGATCCTGACGACGACGCTGTCCGAGGAGGAGCTGGCGCAGGTCCATCGCATCTATGCGTATCTGACCCTGGAGGCGCCCGGCATTCAACTGCTCGTGCAGACTTACTTCGAAGCGGTGGACGCGTACGAGGCGGTTGTCGGTCTGCCGGTGCACGGCATCGGCCTGGACTTCGTGCATGATGGCGGCGCGAATCGCGCTGCGCTGCGCAAGCACGGCTTCCCGGCGGACAAGGTGCTCGGCGCAGGCGTCATCGACGGTCGCGGCATCTGGCGCGCCGATCTGGCGCGACAATCGGCGCTGCTGACGGAGCTCGGCGAGCAGGTCGCGCCGGAGCGCATCCTCGTGCAGCCGTCCAATAGCCTGCTGCACGTGCCGGTGCGCGCGGCCGGCGAGCAGCGGCTGGACGCTACGCTGCGCGAGGCGCTGGCCTTTGCCGAAGAGAAGCTGGAGGAGCTCGCGCTGCTGGCACGGATCGGCCGCGAGGGCGCGGCGGCGGTCGCGGGCGAGCTGGCGGCGGCAGAGCGGGCCAGGGAGGCGCTGCAGCAATCGCCGTCCCGTCGCCGCGAGCCGGTGCAGCGCATGACCGCCGAGCTGGTCGCGCAGCCGGCCTCCCGGGCCGGGGATGTGCAGACGCGGCGGGCGGCGCAGGAGGCGCGCTGGCAGCTGCCGCTGCTGCCGACGACGACGATCGGCAGCTTCCCGCAGACGCCGGAGGTGCGCAGCGCCCGTCTGAAGTGGCGCAAGGGCGAGTGGGACGACGCGCGGTACGAAGCGTTCGTACAAGAGCAGATTCGCGAATGGATCGACATCCAGGCCGAGCTGGGGCTGGACGTGTACGTGCATGGCGAGTTCGAACGCACCGACATGGTTGAGTTTTTCGGAGAGAAGCTGGGCGGATTCGCATTCACGGCGGGCGGCTGGGTGCAGTCGTACGGCTCGCGCTGCGTCAAGCCGCCGATCATCTACGGCGACGTCGAGTTCCTCGCGCCGATGACGGTAGCGGAGACGGTCTATGCGCAGTCGCTCACGGACGCGCCGGTCAAAGGCATGCTGACGGGGCCGGTGACGATCCTGAACTGGTCGTTCGTCCGGGACGATCTGACGCGCGAGCAAGTCGCCTATCAGATCGCGCTGGCGCTGCGGCAGGAGGTGGAGGCGCTGGAGGCCGCCGGCATCGGCATGATCCAGGTCGACGAGCCCGCGCTGCGTGAAGGGCTGCCGCTCAAGCGGGACAAGTGGGCGGCCTACCTGGAGTGGGCGGTCAAGGCCTTCCGCCTGTCCACCTGCACGGTGCGCAACGAAACGCAGATCCATACGCATATGTGCTACAGCGAGTTCCAGGACATCATTGACGCCATCAGCGCACTGGATGCCGATGTGATCTCGATCGAGACATCGCGCAGCCACGGCGAGCTGATCAGCAGCTTCGAGGACGGGACATATGACAAGGGCATCGGACTCGGCGTCTATGACATCCACAGCCCGCGGGTGCCGGCGGTCAGCGAGATGACGGGGATGATCGAGCGTGCATTGCGCGTGCTGGCGCCCGAACAATTCTGGATCAATCCCGATTGCGGGCTCAAGACGCGCAAGCGCGAGGAGACGGTCGAGGCGCTGCGCAACATGGTGACGGCGACGCGGCAACTGCGCGAGCGGTATGCGGCGAAGACGCCGAGCCGGTAAGCTATGGAGCACGCTGCAATGAAGCAATGAAGCATGACAGCGCGGGCAAAGGCGTTCTTCAACCGTGCAGCCTGGCTTCGCAGAGGGGCAGCGCCACGCTGAAAAAGCGAGGCGCTGCCCCTTGTTGGGGCTGATCGCAGAGCGTTAGCGCTCTTCCGACGGCCAAGCATCCAGCACATCCAGCTGCCAGGCGAGTGAAGTCGCGTCGACACTGTGCCAGTCCGGATCAAGCACGCGGCACCTCCCCTGCGACAGCGCCGGGATGATGTGCTGGTAGCGCCGTTGCAAGCGACGGAAGGTCGCCCGCGCGCAGTCGTCCTGAATAATGGCGAAGATGCGGTCGGCTGTGAATGCGGGGAAGCTGTCGGAATCGACCGTAGTCGAGGCCGTTGCGTGCCCGGACGGCTTCCATTGGTGGACCCAGGTCGGCTCGGCATAACCCAGGACCTTATAAAAAGTTGGAAATAGAGCAGGGAAATAGACACGGATCTGGTCCATCCACAGGTAATAGACGGCGGCGGATTGTGCGTGTGCTTCGAGCAGAAGTGCGGTGTGTTTTTGGACGGCTTGCTCCCGTTTGGCGGCATAGCGAAGCCGCCACTGCTCGAGCTGCAGCTCTCTGCCAAGAAGCTGCGCAAGCAGATCCAGATGGTACAGCGGACTGGCGCCGCTCCACTTCATATCAAGAGTGGGCGCAATAGTCGAGAGCAGCTCGCGCAACCGAGGATTCAGATAATCGCCCGCAACGATCAGATCCGGATATCGCGTCGCAATTCGTTCGAACAATGCAGCAGGAGCGAGACGGTCCAGCATGGGAATGTTGTGTGTGGTGCAGTATCGCGCCAGTCTCGACAAGCCGTTGGTCATCATGGCGACCGGCTCGATGCCAAGCGCCAGCAGGTCGCCGGCGCATTGAAGCGCTACAATACGGGGCGACCTGCTCCAGCGCTTCCAATAGCGCGCGGGCGAAATGCCGAGCCTGTCCTTGAAGCGCCGGCTATAGGAATCTGTATCCCCATATCCGGCCTGCTGCGCTGCCCCGGCCAATTGTCCGCCAGAGCGCACAAGTTCCCGGATCGAGCGCCTGATCCGAAGACCGGTCCAGTAAGCAAGCGGCGACTCGCCAGCCAGTGCGGTGAAGATCCGCGTGTAGTGTCGCGCGCTGATGCTGCAGGCGTCTGCGAGTGCTTGTACCGAGAGGTGTTCGCGCCGATCGGAACCATGGATCGTATCGAGCGTCTGTTCGACCAGCTTGCGAATGGTGCGCGGCCGATGCGGCGAAGGAGTGTTGTGCCGCAATATGGCAAGCAACAGCTGTTCGAACCGGACATGCCGCTCCAATCGCAATACCGGACAGGTGCTGTTCGTATCGCGATGAAGCGCCAGCAGCTCCGAGATTGGTTCGATTACGGGCGGAGACTCATTGCAGCCCTCGCATTGGGCGGCTAGCGATTCGGATTCGGCCATGCCGAGCGCATCGAAGCCAATGATGCCCACGCGCAGCACCTGTCCCTCCTTAACCTCGAGCTTGAGCAGGGCGGACGGCGGAATGAGGAAGACGCCGCTTCCGCCGCAGCCGCCGATGCGGTATGTTCGCGCATTCCACTGCAATTGTCCGCATCCGGCCTCCCATACCACCAAGCGATAACACGTGATCGGCCCGATGACGTCTGAGCGCTTGCCGAGCATGACCCTATGCGATGTGCGCCTTAGTCGGTAGATCGGGTAATCAGCAGGCTCGTCGCGTCGATGTTCGTCTTGCATCCTTCTTCCCCTCCGTTACGGCTTCAATACCTTGACGATATCGCGCAGCTGCCATTCCATCAGGACCGGCTCGAAGCTGTACCAGTTCGGATCGAGCGCATAGACACGGTCTTCTTTAAAGGCAGGCAACGTCTGCAGCACGCTGTGCTTCAATTCCTCGATCAGTTCTTCACCGAGCGCGCCCTCGGCGATGATGAACATGCGATCTGCGGCGTATTCACCGATGATTTCCCGGGAGATCGTCTCCGCTGCGAACTCGGGATTCGCCTCCATGCGCGCCTTCATTTTTTCGGACGGTTCAAAGCCGATATCGGCATACAAAGTGGAGATGACCTGTGGTGCCAGGAGGTTGACGGATGTGCCCCATGCGTAGAATATCGAAGCCGTTTCGCCGGGAGCGATCGTGTCGGCCAAGGAATCTCGTGTGTCCTGCACGAGTTGTTGGTAAGAGGCGAGCCAGGCGTCCGCCTGCTTGTGCCGATCCAATAGTTCGGCCACAGCTTCGAGACGATTCAGATTGTCGGTTTCCACCCATTTCAGCAGTACGACCGGGGCAATTTTGGAATAAGATTCCACTTGCTCGGGTGTGAGATAGTCCGCCGCGATGATCAGTTCGGGCTCGAGTGCCAGCATTTTTTCCAGATCGGCCGGATAGCCGATATTCTCGACTCCGTCCATCAACTCCAGGAACGGCGACTTAAAAAAGCGCGGCGCTGTGGCGATCGGCTTGACGCCGAGCACGTGCAGGTAACCGGTATATTCCAGTGCGATAATGCGTTGCGGATCTACGGGCACCTCGACTTCCCTGCCCGTGGAATCGGTAAATATTCGCAATTGGGACACCGGCTCGTCGTTGTTGCCTGCCCGGGTTGCGGGTTCGACCGGCGCTGTATCAATCGTAGAGCGGGAGAGTCCGTCGGAGTCGACATGACTGCACCCGGCGGCAATCAACAGCAGGGCCAGCAGCACAAAGGTAAGCCGAAGCCTGTGATATAAAGCGTGAATCATAGGTTTCCTCCATTGAATAAGAATGATTATCACTATCATAGTAGTTTCTATTTGACTTGGCAACAACGGATGATTCGGACCATTTTATTGCGTTTCTTCGAATAGGAGTCCGAAACGGACGGATTAGACGAGAGATATGGCCGTTTGCGCTGCGGCATGCTATCGTAAAGGTAGATTCGCAATCGGAGGAGTGGAAGCTGTCATGAAAGCAGGGAGGCGAGCGGAAGCTGGCGCGCGCCATACGTATTTGCTGCTGGAGCTTCGGAATATAGGCCCAGTAGCGGAGAGCATGCGGCGTGATGCGCATTATACGTTATTCTACGTACGGGAAGGAAGCGGTTCGGCCGATATAGATGGCGCCCGGCATACCGTGCAAGCGGGAGACGGCATCCTGCTTGCACCCGGGACGGATTATCGGTTGCGAACCCGGCGCGGCGACGGTCTGCATGGCTTCGAAGCGGCGTTCCGCGTCATTTGGCCGGTGGAGGCTGTTAGGCCTGGCCGAGCTGCCGGATGCGAGCTGCTTGCAAGCGGCGGCGTGATCTTTCGCTGTGAGGCGTCATCGGCAGTAGATGAACTGGTGGATGCGCTACTCCTGCTGGAGCAGGAATCGGAAGCATGCCTGCAACTGCGGCAGCAAAGACTCTTCCTCGAGCTGCTGGAACAGATCTGGCCCAGCGTGCAGCGGCAAGGAGCGGAGGATGCGGATGCTCGCGAGGTAGCGGCAAGCGCGATCGAGCGGACAATCGCAGCGATGGAGCAGGACTATGGTCGGCCGATGACACGGGAGCAATTGGCTGCAATCGCCGGGATGAGCCCCGGCTACTACTCTTCGCTCTTTCGCAAGCGAACAGGCAAGAGCCCAATGGACAGGCTCGCCGATATTCGCATCGCGCATGCCAAGCGGCTGCTGATCGAGACGGACCGCCCGCTTCGTCTGATTGCGCAGTCGGTTGGGTATAACAGCGAGTTTTATTTCAGCAGTCGTTTCAAGCAGGTGACCGGGCTCTCGCCCTCGGCCTATGCGCAGCGCAGCCGGAGTCGTCAGCTGGCGAGTTCGGCTGCGCTGACGAGTATTTTGCGCCGCGGACTGCGCCCGCATGGCGAGACTTGCACGGCGCAGCCGAAGCCGCTGCGTATCGCCGGCCTGTTTTTGGAAGATTATTTGACTGTGCTCGGCATCAAGCCGGTGGTTCAGTATGCCCTGGGCGGTTATGAACAGACGTATCTGGCGCCTTATCTGACAGATGTGGTTAAGCTCGATGTGAGACAAATCGATTATCAATTGCTACGGAGCGCCAGTCCGGATATGATCGTGCTCGGCTTTCCCTCCTTCGCAAGTGGCGGACAGTATGAACGTTTTGCGGCTATCGCACCAACTGTCGTGTTCCAACGCGCCGATGGCGACTGGCGTTCTACGTTGTATAATCTGGGCGAACTGATCGGCCGAGAGACACAGGCGCAGCGGGCGATCGACCACTACGAGCGTAAGGTCAAGCAGGCTCGTGCCGCGCTTGCCCGTAAGGTCGGCATGGAGACAGTGGCGCTGGTACGTTTTCATTTTAGGGACGGGCTATGCTTGTATAGCGGGCACGACAATTATATATCGCCTGTACTCTATGACGACCTCGGTTTGGCGAAGCCCCGCTTGCTGCACGAGTGGGAGCGGGCAGGTCGAGAGCCGGTTGTGCCGATTGCTCCGGAGTTGCTGGCAGAGCTGGATGCGGATCATCTCTTTCTTGTTGTCGATGCATCGCAGCAGGCGCTTGCGCAGCGTACGATGAGCAGCGACCTATGGAATAGACTGCCTGCCGTGCGCGCGCAGCGCGTATACAGGGGGACGACCGACGTATGGATGACCTTCGGTTTGATTGCGCATGAATGCAAGATTGAGCACGTGCTGCAGGCGCTGTTGTGACAATTCTATAAATGAATTCGGACATTTCCGTATGGAAGCCCTCGGCATGCTTGTGTTAGAATCCTTAATGAAAATGATAATCTTTATCAAATGAGGAGATGCACGTATGCAAATGACATCATGGGTCGCGCGTCGAGGGTTTGTTCTGAGCTTGATCGTGGTGATGACGCTCTTGGTGGCCGCCTGCGGTTCGGACACTCGAGAAAAGGGGAGCGAGACGACGTCGCAGAACGGAGAGGCGACTGCCGGGGCCAACGAATCGGGTGCCGAACAGGAGACGGCGGAGCAGAAGGAAGGGGAGCAAGCGGTCAACTGGCCGCGCACGTTCGAGCATGACTTTGGCACAACGACGCTTGAGCAGGAGCCGCAGCGGGTCATTGCGCTTTATATGGAGGATTATTTGGTCGCCTTGGGGATCAAGCCGATCACACAGACCGTCATCGGTTCTTTCTTTCTAAACTATCTGCAGCCTGAGATTGGCGATCTGCCGAAGCTCGATTCGAGCGCGGTTGATTTCGAAGTGGCATTGGAGGCTCAGCCGGATCTCATCCTGCTCGCATTCCCGAATTACGCAATGGACGGCAAGTACGAGAGCTTCGCCAAGATCGCGCCGACCTATGTATTCGGCGAGGAGGCGCCCAATCAATGGCGGGATGCGCTGCGAACGGTCGGCGATCTGCTCGGCAAGGAAGCGGAGGCCGAGCGGGTGCTCGCCGACTACGATGCCAAGGTAGAAGCGGCCAAGGCGCAACTGGCAACGGTGCTTGGCGATGAGACGGTTGCGCTGGTGCGTGTGCGCAGCGACAAGGAAATTCGGCTCTATGGCGGTCCGGGCGGCTATGTCGGCAATGTGTTGTATACCGATCTGGGGCTGAACCCACCGGCTATTGTGAAAGAACTGGCCTGGGGCGAAGCGAGTATGGCCGTCATCTCGCAAGAGGTCATTCCGCAGATCGATGCCGATCATCTGTTCATCACCTATGATGAAGGCGGTAAGGAGTTGGCGGAAGAGGTGATGTCAGGTGGCTTGTGGAAGAGTCTTCCGGCGGTGCAGAACGGCCAGGTGCATGCCGTTAGCCTGGATCATTGGATGACCTTTGGACCTGTCGCGTACATCAAAAAAGTGGACGATGTGCTGGCGGCTCTGTCCCCGGAGTAAAGGAGGCGGAGAATATGAGCTGGGACGCAATTAAAAAGACGATTCGCGAGCGACGTACGGTCAATCGCTTCACCGGCGAGCCGGTGCCGCTGTCGCTCATTGAGGAACTATTGGATGCGGCAGTCTGGGCGCCGTTTCACTCCCGCAAGGAGCCTTGGCGATTTTTGCTGTTCCTCGATGACGGTCGGCGACGCTTCTCTGATGCCGTGCTGGCCACCTACCCGGCGGACAAGCGGAAGCAGCTCGGCGAGCAGGTTGCCAAGGCTTACTGTCAAGAGGTACCGGCACATCTGGTCGTGCTGATGGAGGAGGAGCCGCGCTGGAAGGAATGGGAGGAGGCGCTGTCGGCGACAAGCGCGCTCATTCAGAATTTGCAGTTGCTGGCCTGGGAACGCGGAATCGGCATCGTCTGGAAAACCAATTCGTACAATGGGGACCCGCAGTTCCGGGCAGGGGTGGGCGTGCAGCCTGGGCAGAAGGTTGTCGGCACTTTGCACATGGGTTATTTCGATCCGGCGACCGTGCGCCGGGCTAAGCCGCGAACGCCGGTCGGCGAATTGTTGACGCTGGTCGACGGGTAGCACGGCCGGCGCCGTATGCGACGTGTGTTGCGAAATACGTGCGCCAAGGCCACTTGCCTGTTGACGCGCCTTCCTGTAAGCTTGTGCTATCGACATAACGCTTGCGACAGGCGGGGAACGGCGGGATGGATAATCAAATGAACAACGAGATGAACAACAACGTAACCAGCGAGCTACAGGGTCAGGTCCAGTCAGTCGGGCAGGCTGTCGCGACGGAAGCGGACTGGCTGCCCCGGCTTGTGGCAATTTCGCGCGTGGCGGCGATTGTCCCGGACGGGGGCTGGATTGAAGCATTACGGCATTTCAGGCTGCTGCTGCTTGAACAGGGCAGCGGCTCCTTTGTCCTGAACGGAGCGCATGTCGAGCTGAGCTCGCCGGCGCTCTATTTGCTCTTGCCAGGAGCCAAGCTGGAACAAGGCAGCGGCGGGGAAGGGAGCTGGTATCAGCTTGACTTCGAGTTGTATCTGATGCCCGGGTGCTCAGGCGAGACGGAGGATGAACTGATCTGCCGCAGGGCGACACAATTTCCGTGCAGCGGACGGCTCGACGTTCATTTCGGAGCTGTCCTGAGTATAATGGAAGGGCTGCATCGTCTGGACGTGGATGGGCGACAAGCTGCCGCTCGCTTCGATACGAAGCAGCGCTTGCTGCGCCTGCTGGAGCTACTGTTGGCTCGTCGTGGAGTATCTCCCGCGCAGTCCGAGGAGCTTGCGCTGCAGCGTGTCGCCACGCAGATTGCGGAGCACTACGGAGAAGAGCTGCGTTCGGAGCAGCTTGCCGAATCAGCCGGGCTGCGTCCGGCCGTATTTGCGAAGCGTTTTAAGGCGCATTTTGGCAAGACGCCATCGGAGTTCATCGCCAGCCTGCGTATGAATAGGGCCAAGGAGTTACTCTTGCAAGGCAAGTGTCGCAATCTGCGAGAGGTGGCCCAGCGCAGCGGATTTCGCGACGAATTTTATTTCAGTCGCCGCTTCAAGCAGCAGCATCGTTACTCCCCTTCGCAGTACCGGCTCGAGGCGACGGACGAGCTCTCGATCATCTCGCTCTCTTTTCCCTACACCGAGCACCTGCTGCAGCTTGGAATCGTACCGCGTGCCGCGCAAGTCACGGCGGAGTTGCCGGTCGAGCTGCCGCCGCTGCCGCTGCCCTACCATGCGTCGGAGCCATGGGAGCTGGGACGCGCCGCATTCCTGGACTGCCGACCCGATCTGATTGTCTGCAAGAACAACGTCGAAGCGCATGCGCGCGCGCATATCGGAGACCTGGCGCCGGTCGTGGCATTCCCTTGGAGCAAGCAGGACGTGTACGAGCTGCACGGGCAACTCGGCCGATTGCTTGGCAGGAGCGAGCGGGCAGCTGAGTGGGTTGCGCATTTTCGCCGGCAAGGCGAGCAGGCGCGAAACGCGCTGCCAGCGCATGTGCAGGGAGCGACGCTGGCGATTGTAGTGCGGCATACCCGCGGCTGGAGACTGTACGGGATGCGCAATATCGGGCATGTGTTTTACCGTATGCTCGGCTTGCGACCGCCGCGCCAACTGGAGGCCCCGCTGCGCGAGCATGCCGAAGGCAGCGGCTTCACCTGGATCGAGCATCCGGCGGAACGGCTGCTGGAGATCGAGGCCGATTATATACTGCTGGTCGGCGCAGCCGGCGCAGCACAGCGCGAGATCCGGCAGCGCTTGACACAGCCGCAGTGGCGGGGGCATCCGGCTATCGCGACCGGTCGGTTCGCGATTGCCGATTGGGAGCGCTGGATGGTGTACGCGCCTTTATCGTTGCAGTGGCAACTGCGGGAGGCGGTGCGCTTGCTTGTGTAAATAATACAAAGCAATTTCGACAGAAAATGACATGGACGCCCGCGAAGTGTGATGATAAACTTTTTAATTGATAAAGATTATCATTTTCAGGGAGGAACACTTCACGATGAAACACAATTGGATCGTATTATTGGCAACGCTGCTTCTTATAGCGGGGGTCTTGGCGGGATGCGGCAATTCGGAAAAGGCAGAAGGGAGCAAGGTCGATACGACAAACACGCAAGCCGCGGGCGACGCCGAAGCTTCGCCGGACAAGCAGGAGGAGCAGGAGGCAGATGCACAGGACGCGACCGATGAGCATACAACCCGCGTCATCGCCCATCAGGCCGGTGAGACTCAGATCAGCGGTACGCCCGAGCGTGTCGTCGTCATGGAATACGGCCTGCTCGGCTCGGTGCTGGCGCTGGACGTGCAGCCGATCGGCTACGCGGACGATGAGCGAATCTCGACGCTGGAGGAGCTGGGCTTCCTGGAGCAGATGGGCGATTATACGCCGGTCGGCACGCGACAACAGCCGAATCTGGAGGTCATTCGCACGCTGAAGCCGGATCTGATCATCGGCGATTATGCCAGACACGCGGAAGTGTACGAGCAATTGTCGGACATCGCGCCGACGATCCTGCTGCCGGACACGAAGGCGACGTATGATGATGCATTGGATAATCATCTGATCATCGGCGAGGCGCTCGGCAAGCGCGAAGAGGCCGAGGCGGCGCTGCAGGCGCACCAGCAACTGCTGGAAGAGACCGTCAAGCTGCTGCCGGCCGACAAGTCCTATGCAATCGTGGCGCTCGGCGACGCGGTGTTCAATATCCGGACGAACAACTTCTTCCAGCCGAGCATGCTGGAGGGCGCGGGTCTGAACTATGCGCTGATCGACGATCAGGGCGAGACCTCGATCAAGGCCAGCATTGAGCAGATGCTGGAGATTGATCCCGATGTGATGTTCGTCACGCACCCGGAGCAGTTGGAGCAATGGGAGGGCGATCCGCTGTTCGCGCAATTGAAGGCCGTACAGACGGAGCAAGTCTATCCGGTGCTGCACAGCAAGTGGTCGTTCGCCCGCAGCATTCCCGGCGCGGATGTCGTGCTGGAGGAACTGCAGCAGCTGGCGCCGTCCATTCAATAAGCGGATGGAGCGCCAGTGGAAAAGGAGCGGATAAGTGGTGAAGGATTCAAGCGGCATGCGTCGCTGGTCGGTCGGATGGCTGGCGGCTGCGCTGGCCGCGCTGCTGACGGGTGCGATGCTGCTCTCGCTGCGGTACGGCACGACACATTATTCGTTATCCGAGATCATCACCGGTCTGTTCATTGACCATTCGAGTCGGGAGGGTCTGATCCTGTCGACTGTGCGCCTGCCGCGTCTGGCCGCGACCGTGCTGATCGGTGCGAGTCTGGGCGTCGCAGGCGCCCTGATGCAAGGCGTCACACGCAATCCGCTCGCCTCGCCCAGCGTGTTCGGCGTCAATGCCGGTGCGGCATTTGCGGTAGTGCTGATGATCGTCTTGTTCCCGGCTGTGCCTGTCCTGTGGCGCGTGTGCGGCGCTCTGATCGGCGCAATCGGGAGCGTGACGCTCGTATTCGCGCTGAGCAAGATCATTCGCTTCGGCAAGCCTGAGGTGAAGATGGCGCTGATCGGCGTGACGATGCAGACGTTCCTCGCGGTCGGTACGCAGGCGCTATTGCTGCTGAACGAGAGCAAGGCCGAGCAGGCGATGTATTGGCTCGCAGGCTCGGTCGTCGGCGTCAGATGGCCCGCAATCGCGATCCTGGCCTGTTGGTGTGCGGTCGGGCTCGCCTTGGCGCTGGGGCTGTCCCGGTCGCTGGCCGCGCTTAGCCTGGGCGACGAGGTCGCCGCCAGCCTCGGGCAGCAGGTGAGGCGCCTGCGCCTGATGGCGGTGTGCGCGGTGGTCATGTTGGCCGGGGCCTCCGTTGCCGTAGCAGGTCCGATCGGGTTCGTTGGACTGATGGTGCCGCATATTGTGCGCTATATGGCAGGTGTGCATTATCGCGTTGTACTGCCGCTGAGCGGATTGCTCGGCGCGCTATTATTGACCGGCGCGGATGTGTGCTCGCGCGCAATCAGCTACCCCGGCGAGACGCCGGTCGGGATCGTGACCGCCTTGATCGGCACCCCGTACTTCATCTATCTGGCTCGGCGCCAAGGGGGGCGGATGTCATGAGCGGTCGGTCAAGTCTTGTGCTGGGCACGCTCGCGCTTGCACTGGCGCTCTGCGGTCTGCTGAGCATGGGACTGGGAGCGGTATACATCCGTGCAGATGACATTCTGGCGGCCCTCCTGGGCAGCGGCGATCCGGATTACCGGGTGATTTTGCTCGATTATCGGCTGCCGCGCGTATTGATCGGCATCCTGGTAGGCGCGGCACTGGCGGTTGCGGGCGTAGTTGTGCAGACGCTGCTGCGCAACGGATTGGCTTCGCCGGGGACGCTGGGCATTACAGCGGGGGCGGGGATGGGCGCAGTGCTCGTCGTCCTGGCTCTGCCGGCGGCGCTGGCGCCCTGGATCTCCCCGGCGGCATTCGTCGGCGCAGCAGCCGTTGCGCTGGCGATCTACGGCATCGCCTACAAGCGCGGGGTCGATCCGGTAAGGCTCACTCTTGTCGGCGTAGCGCTCGGGGCATTCTGCGGGGCGGGCATCGACCTGCTGCTGGTCAAGGGCGACGCCAATCTGGCGACCGCGCTCGTCTGGTTGGCCGGGAGTCTGTGGGGGAGGAGCTGGGCACAATGGGGCGCACTATTGCCTTGGATCGCCCTGCTGCTGCCGCTCGTGTGGTACCTGTCGCTGCGGCTTGATGTGCTCGGACTGGGCCAGCCGATTGCCAAGGGGCTGGGCATGGCGGTTGCGCGGCTGCAGTTTCTCCTGCTCTGCAGCGTGATCGGCCTGGCGGGCTCGTCGGTTGCGGCGGCCGGTACGATTGGATTTGTCGGCCTGATCTGTCCGCATATGGCGGCTTCTCTCGTTGGACGGCGCCACCATGTCCAGCTTCCGGTCGCCGCGCTGCTGGGTGCGATTTTTGTGGTAGGCGCCGATTTTCTCGGACGGATGATCAAGCCCCCGCTCGAGCTTCCGGCCGGGCTGATTATTTCCGCGATCGGCGCACCGTACTTTATTTATTTGATGTGGCGAGCTTCGAAGCGCTGATTACAGACGACATCCATTCCTGGCATACGGGGATGGATGTCGTCTTTTTTGTTGTCATTCTCGTCCACGCCATTCAGTAGCGGGAGGGAGGGGCTGGTTAAATGTTCTTGCGATTACCGGATATACATTCATCTCGGTTAAAAGTAAGATAAGTTAACATGTCGGATGGTTTCACACCGTTTCTCGAAAGGAGATGCAGCACAACTTTTCATTTACAAATAAACGATGCGTGACTATACTGAAAATGAAACCATAGTTTTATTATAATCATGTGGGGAGGCGTACAATGGCGGAGAAAGTGACACGGGAGCTGGACACGCCGTGCGTGGCGGTCGACCTCGATCGGCTCGAAGCGAATCTGCAGCGAACGGCCGCATTGGCAAGCGCGGCGAACATTGGGCTGCGACCGCATACCAAAACGCATAAAAGTGTGCAAATTTCCAGGCGTCAATTGGAACTGGGCGCGGTTGGCATCACGGTTGCAAAGCTGGGTGAGGCGGAGGTCATGGCCGAGGCGGGCATTGCAGATATTGTGATTGCCTATCCGATCGTGGGCGAGTCGAAGCTGAAGCGTCTGGAGCGGTTGCTTCGTCGTATCCGGGTGGCGGTCAGCACGGACAACTATGAAGTTGCGGCGGCTCTCTCCGAGCTGGGCGAACGGCTGGGACGCCGAATCCCGCTATATATCGATGTCAATACCGGACTTAATCGATGCGGCATGGAACCGGGCCCAGAGACGGCTGAGCTGGTGCAGGCGATTTCCGGGCTGCCGGGCGTCTCGGTAGCTGCGCTCATGACACATGCAGGTCACGCCTATGCCGAGTCCGATCGCGAGGGCGCCAGACGCGTGGCCCGCGAGGAGGCGCTGGCGCTGCTGGAGACGGCGGAGCTGATCCGGGGTCAGGGCGCCCCGGCGCCGGGCATTAGCGTCGGCTCCACGCCGACTTCCAAATTCGCGGGCGAGACGCCCGGCGTGACGGAGATGCGCCCCGGCGCCTACGTATTCGGCGATTGCTCTCAGCTATTCGCCGGGCTGATCGAGGAGGAGGAGTGCGCGCTGCGCGTCTATGCGACCGTGGTCAGTACGCCGCGGCCGGGCACCGCGATCATCGACGCCGGCAGCAAGACGCTAAGCAGCGATCTGTGCAAGCACCGGGCGGGCTACGGCTATATCCCGGCCATCCCGGATGCCGTCATCAGCTCGCTCAGCGAAGAGCACGGCATCGTGACGTTGCCCCCTGGCGCGTATTTGCAGATCGGCGACATCGTCGCCCTGATTCCTAATCATTGCTGCACGGTCGTGAATTTGCATGATCGCTTGACAGGGATGCAGGCCGGTCGGCCCGTCTCGACCATCGAGGTCGATGCCCGCGGCCGGGTGCGCTGACGAGGCGTATGATGCGCCTCGCGAATACGAGCACGGCTGGGCGTCTTATGCCCCGCCGGTTCTTCGCTCTTTGCTACGATAGACTTTCAGGAGAGGGGTTTTTCAACCATGTCCAAAGCATTTCAAACGCCGGAAGCGCCGCAGTTCCCGCTGCCGTTCTCCCATGGCGTGCGTGCGGGAGATTTCGTCTATGTCTCCGGTCAAGTCGGCGTCCATCCCGATACGCTGGAGCTGGCAGGGCCCGGAATCGAGGAGCAGACGGAGCAGACCTTCGCGAATATCGCGCTCATATTGGCCACGGAGGGGCTGACGCTGGACCATGTGGTCAAGGTCAATGCCTTCCTGTCCGACGGCGCGGATCTGCCGGCCTACAACGAGGTGTACCGGAGGCTGGTCGCACAACCGTTCCCGTCCCGCACCTCCATTGTCTGCGGCATCGGCGGCTACAAGATTGAAGTTGACGTCATCGCGTATGCGCCTGACACGCGCAGATCGGAATGAGCGGGCTCGCGTCGGCGTCGCTGCGCATCGCGGTAGCCGGCATTGTGCACGAAACGAATTCCTTCGCGCCCGGCACGACGCGGCTGGAGGATTTCCGCGGGGAATGGGTGAGCGGGGAGGAGGACTTCGCGGAGCGATACCGGGATACGCGTACTTCGATGGGCGGCGTGCTGGATGCGGCGCAGACGCAGGCATGCCGACTTCTCCCCGGGCTGTATACGAGTACGACGCCCAGTGCGATGGTCGAGGCGGAGGCGGCGGAGCGTCTGCTCGAGGCGCTGGTTGACTCGGTGGACGAACGAGCACAGGGCTTGGTGCTGATCATGCATGGCGCGATGGTGAGCAGCCAGTACATGGATCCCGAGGGCGAGGCGCTGCGCCGGCTGCGCGCCCGCTTCGGAGCGGACTTCCCGATCGTCATGACGCTCGATCTGCACGCCAATATCTCGTCCGAGATGGCGGGGCTCGCTGACGCGATCGTCGGCTACGACACCTACCCGCATGTCGACATGTATGAGCGGGCAGTCGAAGCGACCGAGCTGCTCGTCCGGACGCTGCGCGGCGAGATCGCGCCGCAGTCGGCGTACGCGCATGCCCGGATGCTGGTCGTCCCGCAGGCGATGCTTACCGCCGAAGGCGCCATGTGCGACCTGATGCAGCAGGCCTTCGAGGCGGAGCATCGGCCGGGGGTGCTGAATGTCACGGTCGCCGGCGGCTTCCCGTACAGCGATGTCGCGTTCGCCGGCATGTCCTTCGTCGTCACGACGGATGGGGATCGTGCCCTGGCGCAGCGCTGCGCGGCGGAGCTGGCGGCGTACGCGTGGGAGCGCCGAGCGGCGTTCACGATCGATTGCGTGCCCCCGCAGCAAGCGATAGCCGAAGCGCTGTCCCATGCCGAAGGGACGGTCGTGCTATGCGAGGGCGCGGACAATGTCGGCGGCGGCGCGCCCGGCGACGCGACACATGTCCTGGCATGTCTGACCGAGGTGCCGGCGCCGGCGCTCTCTGTCATCTGCGATCCCGCAGCGGCCGCGGCGGCCTTTGCGGCAGGAGTGGGAGGGCGCTTTGACGGCGCGGTCGGCGGCCGCAGCGACCGGCTTCATGGCGATCCGGTGCGGCTGACGGGCACGGTACGGCTGCTCAGCGACGGCGCGTACACGCATGTCGGACCGTACATGACCGGTCAGCGGGCGCACATGGGGCGCACCGCGATCGTCCAGTGCGGTCGGCTTACTGTCGTACTGACCTCGCTGCGCACCGCCCCTTGGGATTTGGGGCATGTGCGCAGCCTTGGATTGTGGCCGGCGGATTTTCGCATCATTGTGGCCAAGTCCGCAATTGCATGGCGGACAGCGTTCGGCGCATTTGCCGCGGCGTCGATTCAAGTGGACTCGCCGGGCTGTTGCACCGCCAATCTGAATCATTTTTCATACCGGCGGCTTGTTCGGCCGATTGATCCGCTTGATGCGGAATTCGTGCCGACTGCGTCGTCGAATTCATTGATATCGCATACGAATGGCGATTTTGAGGAGGGACTGTGATGGTGCATGAGCAATCCGCCCGTCATTTTCAGAAATCCAAGCAATACCTGGCCAGCGGAGTATCCAGCACGCTGCGGCTGTCGATGAAGCCGATGCCGGTTTTTGCCGCCGGCGGCTCCGGCGCGACTGTGACGGATATGGACGGCAATCGCTACATCGATTATTTGCTCGCTTACGGCCCGTTGATCCTTGGCCACGCCCATCCGGGGCTGACGGCGGCGGTCTGCGAGGCCGCCGCCAAGGGGGCAACCTACGGGCTGCAGCACCAAGGCGAGATGGAGCTGGCGCAACGCTTGACCGAGGCGCTTCCGTGCGCGGACAAGGTGGCGCTGAGCGGCTCGGGCACAGAGGCGGTCATGCTCGCCTTGCGGCTCGCACGCGCCTATACCGGCAAGACCAAGATCATTCGCTTCGAGGGCCACTATCACGGCTGGGCGGATACGATCTTCACCTCCTTCCCCAGCCCGGATATGCAGCAGTCGGCCTCCGGCCTGCAAGGGCGGAACACGGCCGGGGCGAGCAGCGCCGCCGCGGGCTCGTCGGCCAAGCCGGGTACCAGCGGCCAAAGCGCTGCCGCGCTGGCGGATATCATCGTGCTGCCCTGGAACGACGTTGCCGCGCTGGAGGAGACGCTTCGTCGTCATCACGGCGAGATTGCAGCGGTCATCTCCGAGCCGGTGATGTGCAATTCGGGCTGCATTGCGCCGCATCCAGGTTATTTGCAGCGCATGCGTGAGTTGACAGCAGAGCTGGGCGTCGTGATGATCCTCGACGAGGTCATTACCGGATTCCGTCTTGGTCTGGGCGGCGCGCACGGGCGCTTCGGGCTGCTGCCGGATCTGGTGACAGTCGGCAAGGCGCTCGGCGGCGGCTTCGCCGTCAGTGCAGTCGGCGGGAAGGACGCCATTATGGAGTTAATCGCCGATGGTACGGTCAATCATCTCGGCACGCTCAATGGCAACGGCGTGGCGACTGCAGCGGGAATCGCGACCATACGCGAGCTGGCCGAGGGCGAGGGGGCGGCTTTTGTCCGCATGGAGCGGCTTACCGAGCGCTTGGTGCGGGGCATTCGCGAGCGGCTGGCGGCCTGCGGCATGCAAGGGGTGGTCAATCAATTGGGACCGGTCTTCCACATGATGTTTACGGCAGAATCGGTCGTTGAGAGCTTTGCCGCCTTCGGCAATCGGGATGCGGAACGATACGCGCGTTTCGCCGAGCTGATGCTCGAGGAAGGCGTCATGTTGCGGCCGACAGGACTGTGGTACGTATCAGCCGCCCATGAAGAGGCGGATATCGAAGCGACGCTGCAAGCAATGGACAGAGCGCTCGCCAGACTGGCGCCGACTATAGGAGGGGTAAGATGAGACTCAAGGACAAGCATGCACTGATTACCGGAGCGTCAAGCGGCATCGGCCTGGCGATTGCCAGACGCTTCGCCGAGGAGGGCGCGCGCCTGGCCATCGCCGGGTGGGAGCCGGAGCTGCTGGAACAGGCGGCTCAGTCGCTGGCCGCGGACGGCGCGCACGTCATTGCGCTGCAGGGGGATGTAGGCGACGCCGCGGACGCCAGGCGTATGGTGAGCGAGACGGAGAAGGCGCTGGGCGGGCTCGACGTGCTCGTGAACAATGCAGGCGTATGCCGTCCGGCGGCCTTCCTCGACATGGAGGAGACCGACTGGGACCTGCACATGCGCGTCAATGCCAAGGGCGTCTTTCTCGTCGGCCAGCAGGCGGCGCGGCTCATGGCGAAGCAGGGCGCAGGCTCGATTATCAACATGTCCAGCGTCAATGGTATTCAGGCCGAAGCCGATCAAGCGCACTACAACGCCTCCAAAGGCGCGGTGAATCTGCTCACCATGTCGATGGCGCTGGAGCTGGCGCCGCATGGCATTCGAGTCAATTCGATCTGCCCCGGCTTCATCGAGACGCGGCTGACCAAGCCGCTGATCGACGATCCGCCACGTATCGCGGAATACCTCAAGTCCATCCCGGCCGGCCGTGTCGGCCAGCCGGAGGATATCGCCGCGGCCGCAGTATTCCTGGCTTCGGACGAAGCGCACTATGTCAATGGGCATCGGCTGGTAATCGACGGCGGACAGGTGATCAAGCTTTCGTGAGGAGGAGCAGGAGTGGGACAACAGCCTGAAGCGATTGCCATTGTAGGCGGCAGGGTCGTCCTGCCGGACGGCGTCCTGGAAGACGGCGTCCTGCTGGTGGAGGGCGGCCTAGTCGCCGCCTGCGGACCGGCAGCGCAGGTGAGCCTGCCGGCGAGTGCGCGGCGAGTGGATGCGCAGGGACTGTATGTCGGACCGGGCCTGATCGATATGCATTGCCACGGCGGCGGCGGCGTGTGGGCGTGGGAGGATCCGTACCGGATGGCGCTGGCGCATCTGCGCTGCGGCACGACCGGTATCCTGCCGACAATGGTCTACAACCAGAGCGAGGCCGAGCTGCTGGAGGGGGTGCGCAGGGTACTGAACGTCGGAACGCAGCCGTACAGCGCGGCGATCCTCGGCATCCATATGGAAGGCCCGTACATCAATGCCAAGTATGGCGCCGTCACCGCGCCGATCCGGCCGGTCAACCCGGCCGAATACGAGCGGCTGCTCGCGCTTGCCGGCGCGCGCATCAAGCTGTGGACGCTGGCGCCGGAGCTGGAGGGGCAGCGCGCCTTCGCCGAGGCGGCCGCCGCGCATGGCATCACGCTGTCGGTCGGGCATTCGGAGGCGACGCCGGAAGCGATCTACGATCTGGTGCCGCTCGGCCTGCGCGTCGGGTGCCACTGCACCAACGCCAGCGGCGCGACGCCGTCTCCGAGCCGCTACGGCGGCACCCGCGAGGTCGGCGTCGACGAAGCCGTGCTGGTGCACGACGAGATCTACGCCGAGGTGATCCCGGATCAGGAGGGCGTGCATGTGCGGCCGCTGATGTGCCGGCTCATCCTCAAGACGAAGGGCGTCGACCGGGTCGTCGTCATCACGGATGCGCTCCGCGAGGCGAGCGGCGACGAGCGGGAATCGGATGTGATTGTGGTGGAGGGAGTCGGCCTGTCCGGCAGCCGGCTGACGATGAATCGGGCGCTGCGCAACATGGGACGTCACACGGGCGCGACCCTGCCGGAGCTGTTCAAGATGGGCAGCCTCAACCCGGCCAGGGTGCTCGGCCTGTCCGGCGAGCTCGGCAGTCTGGAGCCGGGCAAGCGCGCCAACGTCGTGCTCGTCACGCCCGAGCTGGACGTGCGGCGCGTCATGCTGGACGGCCGGTTCGTGACGGGGATCGAGGCGGCCCCGGCGCCGTGAGCGCCAGCCGCGCAACGAAAGGAGAAGGGGAATCGAGATGCAGACGATCATGAGCAACGGTCTTCGAATTTCCAGAATGACGCTGGGCACGGTGCAGCTCGGCCTCCCCTACGGCGTCGCCAATCGCACCGGCAAGCCGGACGAGCGGCAGAGCGCCGAGATGCTGGAGGCCGCGCTCGCCGGCGGCGTCAACTGCTTTGATACGGCGCAGATGTATGGGGATTCGGAGCTGATCCTGGGGCGCTGCTTCGCGCATCGCGAGCCGCCGGTGCTGGTCTCCAAGATTGTACTCGAGCTCGAGAAGGAGGAGAACGCAGCCTCCGTCGAGCGCAAGGTATTGGCAGCGCTGGAGCGCTCGCTCGAACGCTTGCGGCTGCGCCGCATCCCGATCATGCTGCTGCATTGGCCGCATGTGCTGCTGCGTCACGGCTCGCTGGTGACCGCGGCGTTCGAGCGGGCTGTGCGGGCAGGCTACGCCGACCAAGTCGGGGTCTCGCTGCCCGCAACCGACGCCCTCGGCTTCGCCGAGCTGTGGCCGACGCTGCGGCATGAGGTGTACGGGGCCGTCCAGATTGCGGCCAATCTGTTCGATCAGCGATTGCTGGGCGAGCCGCTGGAGCTGCTGCGGCAGGCGGGCAAGACGGTGTTCGTGCGCAGCCTGTTCCTGCAGGGGCTGCTGCTGATGGAGCCGGATCGCCTGCCGCCGCATCTGGAGGAAGCGGCGCCCTATTTACGGCAGTTGGCCCGATTGGCCGAGCGGGAGGGGTGCGCGCCGGCAGAGCTGGCGGTCGGGTATGTGCGCGATCGGCCGGGCGTGCACAGTCTGGTCATCGGCGCGGACAATACGAGCCAGGTCGAGGCCAATATTCGGCTTGTCGAGACACCGCCGCTCCGCGAGGAGACGGCTGCGACCGTGGCTCGCTTGTTCGCCGATGTGCCCGATTATTTGATCAGTCCGCATTTGTGGAAATGAATTCTTCTTGAAAATGGTGTTAGTTTAATGTTAACTATTATAACTTTGTAGAGATTGGATTTGGATCATTTTCAAATCTTATATTCGATTTCTTTCCTCGTTAATTCCCTTATGTTACGCTTACATGGAATTTAAAACCCTTGATTTCGCTTACATTATCAGGTGTAAAAAATAATTCTTGAAATCAGCGGAAGGCTAGTGTATAAAATAAATAAAACCATGGTTTCGCACATCGAAAACAAGGGGTGATTGCGCAATTTAAATGTCAACTTATATTACACATTGATAGTTGTTTGAAAGTGACCAATGTCTTTCGATTTTTGCCGTCGTGTCGCCTTCGCCAATACGAATACGGGGGGAAGAGTATGAATTCGATGAAAAAAGCATGGCTTGGGGTACTGTGCGTCGTCTTTTTGGTCGGGCTGCTGGCCGCATGTTCTAATGACAATTCGGGGTCCAATGTGAATTCGAATGCAGGCGTCAACAACAATGGAACGGAAACGACGGGCAACGAAGAACAGCCGTCCGAAGGAGCGTCCGACGGCATCCTGCGGACCGGTCAAGGACCGGCGGACAAATTCAGCGCCGCGTGGGCCGACTACGGCGGTCTGTTCAAAACCCAGGTGTTCCGCAGGCTGCTGATGCTGGACGAGCAGCTGCAGCCGGTCCATTACGATCTCGCGACGGCGTACACGATGTCGGACGACGAGAAGACCTACACCTTCACCTTGCGCGACGACGTCAAGTGGCATGACGGCGAGCCCTTCACGCCCGAGGATGTGAAGTGGAGCCTGGCGATGGCGGTGCAATCGGCGCAAATCAATGCGGTCTTCTCCGGCGCCTTTGGCAAAATCGTCGGGGCGGACGCGCTGAAGGCCGGCGAAGCGGACGAACTGAGCGGCGTCACGATCGACGGCAACACCCTCACGATTGAACTGACCGAACCGGTCGGGGTGTTCCTGCTGACGATGGCGCAATGGCCGCCGTATCCGAAGCACCTGCTCGAGAGCGAGGATCCGGCGACGCTGCATCTGGCCTCCTTCTGGGAGAAGCCGATCGGCAACGGGCCCTACATGCTGACCGAGGTCGTCCCGAACAACTACGCGATGCTGGAGCTGTACCCCGATTACTACGGCACAGCGCCGAAGGTCGAAAAAATCATGCTGCAGACGATCAGCGAGGATCAGCTCGTCACCAAGGCGCAGGCCGGCGAGCTCGATTATATGCCGGTCATGGACCTCAATCAGGCGACCGAAATCGTCAAATCGCCCGATTATGAGGCCAACCCGGTCGACCTGCTGTATGTTCGCTTCCTGATGCCGAATCTGGTCGGGCAGAACGCCACGACCGACGGCAACGACAAGATCGCCGATCTGCGCATCCGTCAGGCACTGCTGCATGCGATCGACCGGGAGTCGCTGGCGGGCATGCTGTACCCGGATCAGGCGGAGGTATTGCAGACGCTCGTGCCGACGGCGCTGCCGGAATACAACGAGGAAGCCGTCGTCTACGACTACAACCCGGAAAAAGCCAAGCAACTGCTGGAGGAGGCGGGCTTCGACTTTAACCAAACGATTCGTCTGCAATATTATTACACGGATCAGCAAACGGTCGATCTGATCGACACCATCAAGTTTTTCTGGGAAGAAATCGGCGTGAAGGTCGAGGCCTCGCTGATGCAGGGCAATCTGCTGGAGCTGATCTATACGAAGCGCGACTATGACTTCCTGTATGCCGGATTGTCGGCGATGGCGTTCGAGGAAGCGTATGGCTTCTTCCACTCAGACGGCATCGGGGTGCAGGTCGTGGGCGCCTCCCCGGACAAGTGGGACCCGCTGGTGGACGAGCTGCGGCGCACGAGCGATCCGGACGACCGGATGGATGTGATCAACCGCCTGCAGGCGATGGAAGCGGAGTTCCTGACGCGGATGCCGTTGTTCTCGATGAAGCAATACGTGATCGTCAACAAGTCCAATCTGGAGACGGCTGGCATCTACGGCAACGAGTGGACGAACTACGACCGCAAGCTGGAAGAATGGAGCATGAAGTAGAGCGACGACAACGAAAGCGGTCCTAAAGGCGCGTAAGGGCGGCATTGGCCTGAGGCGGATGCCGCCCGAAGCGTTTTTGCCCGATATACCCGGAAAGCGGGGTGCGTGATGTGTTCAAATACTTTACCTTTCGGTTTCTTTCAATTATTCCGATGTTACTGCTGGTCATCGTGATTATTTTTGCCGGTCTCCAGTTGACGCCGGGCGACCCGCTCGCCTACATGATTCCGCCCGAGCAGCTCGGCTCCGCCGATTTTGACATCGAGGCGTACAAGAAGGCGATGGGGCTGGACGCGCCGGTATACATCCAGTTTTTTCAATGGTTCGGCGATCTGCTCCAAGGCGAGCTCGGCTTCAGTCTCGTCGACGGCAGCGCGATCAGCAAGATGCTGGCCAACCGGCTGCCGGCGACGCTGGAGCTGGCCTTTGCCGCACTTGCCGTCTCCTCGGTGCTGGGCATCCTGCTCGGTCTGGTCTCGTCGATCAGGCAAAATTCGGCGGTCGATTACGGCAACACCGCGCTCGGGGTGCTCGGCATCTCCGTACCTGAATTTTTCGTCGGCATCATCGCCATCCAGGTGTTCGCCATCACGCTCGGCTGGCTGCCGGTGAGCGGACGCATCGGCTACGGCGACGTCACCTTCTTTGACCGCATCGATTATCTCGTCATGCCCGCGCTCGTGCTCGGCTTCTCGCTGACGGCCGCGCTCATGCGCTATACGCGCGGCACGATGCTCGACGTGCTGGGCAAGGACTACGTCAAGACGGCGCGCAGCAAGGGACTGCCGGAGTGGAAGGTCATCACGAAGCACGCCTTCCGCAATGCGCTGATGCCGGTCGTGCTGCTGCTCGTGTTCCGCCTGCCGCTGCTGATCGGCGGCACGGTCATTATTGAGAGCGTATTCGGCTGGCCCGGCATGGGCGGTATGCTGCTCGACGCGGTGTCGGCCAAGGACTATCCCGTCGTGATGATCTGCACGATGCTGGTCGCGTTCATGGTGCTGCTGGCGAGCTTCCTGGTCGATCTGCTGACGGCGCTGCTCGATCCGCGGGTCCGGTTCGAATGAGGACGTTGCTTACTTGAATAAGGGAGGGAACCGGATATGCAGGCTGCGGAGAAATCCAGTCTCGCTATGCGCAATTGGGAGAAGCTGCGGCGCAATCGGCTGGCGGTGACGGGCTTCGTCATCATCGCGCTGATGTCGCTGGCTGCCATCCTGGCGCCGCTCTTGACGCCCTATGATCCGGGCGCGGTCAATCTGGCCAAGCGCGTGCAGCCGCCGTCCTGGGCGCACCTGCTCGGCACGGACAAGCTCGGGCGCGACGTGCTGGCCCGGCTGCTCTACGGCGCTCGATTGTCGATCGTGATCGGCCTGTGCAGCGCGCTCGGCGGCGCGCTGATCGGCACGGTGCTCGGCTGCTTCAGCGGTTATTTCGGCGGGTGGTTCGACAAGGTGATGCTGCGCGTGTCGGAGCTGTTCATGACATTTCCGCAGATCATTCTGATTTTGATCCTGGTCGTTTTTTTCGGACAAGGCGTGTTCAATCTGATCTTCATCTTCGCCATTACCGGCTGGTCGGGCACGTACCGGCTCGTGCGGGCGCGCTTCTTCTCGCTGCGTCAGGAGAGCTACGTCGAGGCCTGCCGCGCGTTCGGCATCGGCGAAGCCTCGATTATGTTCAAGCACATTTTGCCCAATACGCTCAGCCCGGTCATCGTCTCGATTACGCTGATGACGGCCGGTTTCATACTGGCGGAGTCGGGCCTGAGCTTCCTCGGACTCGGCGTCCCCTCGGGCATCCCGACTTGGGGCAATATCATCAACGCCGCCAAGGCGATCGATGTCATTCAGAACAACCCCTGGCTTTGGATACCACCGGGCGTGACGATCTCGCTGTTTGTGCTCGGGACCAATTTCTTTGGCGACGGCCTGCGGGACGTGCTCGACCCGAATCAATAGACATGCATCTGCACGCGTAAGGAGGGGATGATGGTGGCGAAAACGGACGAACTGCTGCTCAAGGTGGACGAGCTGCACACCGAATTCACGGTCGGCAAGCGCCGCGTGCAAGCGGTCAACGGCGTCTCGTTCGAGGTCAGGCGCGGGCGAACGCTCGGCATCGTCGGCGAGAGCGGCTGCGGCAAGAGCGCGACCGCGCATTCCATCTTGCAGCTGCTGCCCAAGCACGGGGGCATTGCCGGCGGCAGCGTGACGTATTACAAGGACGGCAAGGACATCGCCTTGAGCGCGCTGCCGCGCAACAGCAGTCAGCTGCGCGCGATCCGGGGCAAGGAGATCAGCATGATCTTCCAGGACCCGATGGCCTCGCTCAATCCGGTCTATACGATCGGCAATCAGATCTGCGAGAATGTGCTGCAGCACGAGGCGATCGGCCGCAAGGCGGCGCGCGCGCGCGCCGCGGACATGCTCACCCAGCTCGGCATCCCGCTGGCGGCCTCGCGGCTCGACGACTACCCGCATCAGTTCAGCGGCGGCATGAAGCAGCGGGCGATGATCGCGATGGCGATGATCTGCAACCCGCAGCTGTTGATCGCCGACGAGCCGACGACCGCGCTCGACGTGACGATCCAGGCCCAGATCCTCGAGCTGATGAAAAAGGTGCAGCAGGACTTCGGCACGTCGATCATCCTGATCACGCACAACATGGGGATCGTCTCGGACATGGCCGACGATATCGCGGTCATGTACATGGGCAAGGTCGTGGAGTACGGCACCGTCCGGGAGGTGCTCAAGACGCCGCGCCATCCGTACACGCGCGCGCTGCTCAAGTCGGTGCCGCTGCCGGGTCTGAACAAAAGCGAGCGGCTGGCGACGATTCCCGGCAGCACGCCGGACCCGTCGGAGATGCCGCCGGGCTGTCCGTTCGCGCCGCGCTGCGGCCTGGCCAGCGACGTCTGCCGCGAGGAGCCGCCGGAGGTCGAGCTGGGCGGGCATCACCGCGCCAGATGCTGGCATACGGGAGAGGGGGCGTAAGCGATGGAGCAGGAAGTCATATTGGAAGTCAAAGGCCTCAAAATGTACTACCCGATCTACAGCGGCGTCTTCAAAAAAGTGACAGGCCATGTCAAGGCGGTCGACGACGTCAACCTGTACGTCAAGCGCGGCGAGACGCTCGGCCTGGTCGGCGAGAGCGGCTGCGGCAAGTCGTCGCTCGGTAAATGCCTGGTGCGGCTGCAGCGCCCGACCGGCGGCGAGATGCGCTATCGCTTGCCGGACGGACAGACGCGCGATCTGCTGACGCTGAGCAAGCAGGAGAGCTTCGACGTGCGCAAGCATGTGCAGATTGTCTTCCAGGACCCGTATTCCTCGCTCAATCCGGTCAAGACGATCTATGAGGCGTTCGACGAGCCGCTGCGCAAGCACAAGATGGGCAACAAGGCGGAACGCAAGGCGATCATCGGGCAACTGCTCGAGTCGGTCAACCTGCGGCCGGACTATATGTACCGCTATCCGCATGAATTCTCGGGCGGTCAGCGCCAGCGCATCTGCATCGCACGGGCGCTGTGCATCAATCCGGAGCTGATCGTCTGCGACGAGCCGGTATCGGCGCTGGACGTCTCGATTCAGGCGCAGGTGCTCAATCTGATGAAGGACCTGCAGCAGCGTTTCGGACTGACGTATATCTTCATTGCCCACGATCTGAGCGTGGTGGAGTATATGAGCGACCGCATCGCGGTCATGTATCTCGGCCAGATCGTGGAGCTGGCGCCCGCGGGCAGCATGTACAGCGAGCCGCGCCACCCTTATACCGAGGCGCTGCTGTCGGCGATTCCGATCCCCGATCCGGACGACAGCCGGGAGCGCATCGTGCTGCGCGGCGACGTGCCGAGCCCGGCCAATCCGCCCCAAGGCTGCCGATTCCATACGCGCTGTCCGAAATGCATCGACATCTGCAAGACCGTCCCGCCCGAGCTGCGGCTCGTAGCAGGGACGGAGGATCATTATACGGCATGTCATCTGGTCGAAACCGAGGAGGACGTTCAATGAATGCAAATACCGAAGGTCGGGCGCAGGCCGCGTCTGCGGGCGAGCGCGAGCTGCCGGCCAAGCTTTGCTTTTTCGACGACTACTGGATCGACTTCCGCAAGGGCACGACCCGGCGCTGGTTCCAGCCGGAGGCGGCGGCTTCCTTCCGCGATCCGGACTTCATGGCGACGGTCTATTGCTCGGCGGCCTGGTGCCCGGAGGTCGGCAAGTACCGGCTCTGGTACGAAGCGTCGCCGGATCTGGCCAACGATGCGGTACGTTATCTCTGTCTGGCGGAGAGCGAGGACGGCGTGAACTTCGCGCCCGTGGACGTCAACGATCACCCGGAGCGGCGGATGCGGCGCGTCGTCTTCGACGGCGGCAGCGGACTGCATGGCTCCTCGGTCATCCGCGACCCGCATGATCCCGATCCGTCCCGGCGCTACAAGTGCGCGACGATGATCAATATGGGCGCGCACGGCAACGGCGAATCCTGTCCGGTCATCCTCGCCTTCTCGCCGGACGGCGTACACTGGACGGCGCGCCCGGATCTGGTCGCGCATCCATATACGAGCGACGCGCTCAATACGCTGTATTACAATCCGATCCAGCAGGACTACGGGCTGCTGATGCGCGGCGGCTACGTAGACCGGCGCATCGCGCTGCGGCGCAGCAAGGACATGCAGGAATGGTCCGAGCCGCAGATCATCCTGCATCCGTCGCCCGCCTACAACAGCGACGCCCAGGAGGTCCAATTCTACAGCATGTGGGCCGGCTGGATGGACGGCGTCTTCCTCGGGCTGCTGTGGCGCTACAACACAAGTATGACGGACATGGACTTCACCAAGCTGTTCGGCTATATGGAGACCGAGCTCATCTACAGCTATGACGGCCTGCACTGGATGCAGACGTCCGGCAATCTGGTGGTCGACCGCCCGCTGCCGCCGCAGTACGGCTGCGCGCAGCTCAGTCTGATGGGCATGTATGAGACGAGCGCCGGCGACGCATACATCCTGCACGGCTTCGGCGCCAAATTCATGCACGGCACGCCCGAGAATAACCGGCGCTTGAACGATCGGCTCAATGGCGACAGTTCGGCGACGGTGTTTTACCGGATACGCAAGGACGGCTACTGTGGCATTGAAGGCCTGGCGGAGGGCTCGACGATCATCACCAAGCCGCTGCAGTTCACAGCGGCGGAGCTGACGGTGAATGTGCGGGCCGGGGCCGGCTACGCGCGCTTCGGCATGATGCGCAAGGACGGCAGTTATTTCGACGGCTTTGCATTCGACGATTGCGTGCCGTTCGAGGGCGACGACTGCGCGGCGGTGCCGCAGTGGAAGGAGCGCCGGCTCGAGGAACTGGTCGGGGAGCAGGTGCGGATCGCGATCGAGCTCAATGGGGCCATCTTGCACGCGATCACGCTGGCCGCGCGACCGGACATCGTCAAGCCTCAGGCGAGCTTTGGCAATCCGATGCAGATCGACGACGCAGCGGCCAAGACCGCCTACGCCAAGCAGCAGCAAGACGGCACGATCCCGTTTTGAGAGGAGACCCTATCATGGCTACCAGCGACCGGAGCGTTCGACATGTGAAATTCACGTTTTTTGACAACCGGCTCTATGATTATATCGACGGCTTCACGCGCAAGCTCGGCGAGGCCCGCAAGCACGAGGCCAATCCGCTGATGAAGCCGGAGCTGCCGCATGAGTACAAGCGGCTCCACTATTACGGTTCGGCACTGTACGACGAGGACGAAGGCGTGTATAAAACGTGGTATTCCTCGCATTTTTACGAGAAAGCAATGAGCGAAGCGGACAAGCGGGCCGCTTCATATCTGAATTACGCCTACTCCCCCGACGGCGTGCGCTTCGTACGCCCTGAGCTGGACAAGGTGCCGGGTACGAACATCGTGCTGGGCGAGGAGGACCGCACGCACGGACCGTCGGTGATCAAGGATGACGCCGATCCCGATCCGTCGCGGCGCTACAAGCTGGCGATGGCGCCGTACGGCGGCGATTGCAGCATCTATATGTACGCCTCGCCGGACGGCTTCGCCTGGCGGCAGCTGTTCGACGGGCCGGTCATCAAGGTGCACAGCGACTGCCATATCGGCTTTTATCGCGATCCGGACACCGGGCTGTATCGGATCAGCTTCCGCACGCGCATACCGGACCGGCGCGTATGGATCGCGGAGAGCGCCGATCTGGCGCACTGGAGCCGGCCGGTGCTGGCGATCGAGCCCGATCAGCTCGACGATTGCGACGTCCAGTTCTACGGCATGCAGATGACGCCGTACGGCGCCTATACGATCGGGCTGCTCTCGATGTATTACACCTATGATTACAAGACCGATCCGCGATACAACAAGATGGCCGGCACGATGGACATCCAGCTCGCCTACAGCCGCGACGGCTTCGGCTGGCATCGCTGCATGCAGGGCGAGCGGCTGGTCGGGCTCGGCGCGCCGGGCGAGTGGGACAGCCTGTGCCTGACGCCCTCCTCCACCGTCATCTATCGGCCGGACCGGATGGTCATCTATTACACCGGCTGGCCGGTCGACCACTCGGGCTACGGCTCGCTGCCGTATGACGAGCAGCCACTGGAGTGCATCGGCGCGGCCGAGCTGCGGCCGGACGGCTTCGTCCTGCTCGAGGCGGGCCCGGCGCCCGCCGAGCTGATGACGCGGCCGTTCGCGGTCGAGGACGGCGAGCTGTATGTGAATGCGGCCGTCGCGGCGGACGAGGACGCGCTGGTGGCGGTGGAGCTGTGCGATACGAACGGAGAGGCGCTGCCGGGCTATTCGTACGCCGACCACATCCCGCTGCGCGGCGACGGCATCCAGCCGGTGCAGTGGCGCGGTCAGCCTGATCCGGAGCTGCTGCGGCGGCAGATCATCCGCGTCCGGATGCGCGCGGTCAAGGCGCAGCTGTACGCCTTCGGCTTCCCGCAAGGGGACGATCCGGCTGTCTACTGGCGCTTCAAGGAGATCTCCTGCCTCGATCCGCTGCGCTACGATGTCGCTCCGGCCGAGGAGGGGGCGTCATGAGGGTCGATCAGCTCTTCCGGCTGGACGGACGGACGGCGATCGTCACCGGCGGCGCGGGTCTCTACGGTCGGCTGATCGCGCGGGCGCTGGCCGAGGCGGGCGCCTCGGTCGTGATCGCCTCGCGCGACGAGGCGCGCTGCGAGCAGGCGGCGGCCGAGCTGCGCGAGGAGGGGATGGCGGCGATCGGGCTGGCGCTCGATCTCGAGGACGAGCGCAGCATCGGCGAGCTGGTCGCCGCGGTGCTGCGCCGCTATGGCCGGCTCGACGTGCTGGTCAACAACGCCGTGTCGCGGACCGGGCTGGCCGATCTGGAGCAGACGGACAAGCGCGGCTGGGAGACGGCCCAGGCGATCAACGGCGCCGGATTGATGCTGATGACGCAGGCGGCAGTGGCGCCGATGCGCGAGCAGGGCGGCGGGTCGATCGTCAATATCGCCTCGATTCAGGGCGCGGTGGGCCCGAATTTCCCGGTGTACGGGGATACGGGGATGTCGAGCGGGGTGGAGTACACGTATGCGAAGTGGGGCATGGTCGGCTTCACGAAGTGGGTCGCCAACTACTATGGCGGCTGCGGCATCCGCGCCAATGCGATCAGTCCCGGCGGCTACAATCCGGGGCTCGCGAGCGATCCGGACAAGGCCGTCTTCCTGGAAAATTACAAGCGGCTCACGCCGCTCGGCCGAATGGCGGAGGACGACGATATCAAAGGCCCGGTCGTCTTCTTCGCTTCCGATGCCTCGCGCTACGTCACCGGTCAGAATGTGCCGGTCGACGGCGGCTGGACGAGCTGGTAAGGATGAGCTGGCACGGACGAGACGGCAAAGAGGAACGGGTATGCAGACAGGAGGGTGACGCATGAGTAAGCGTGAGATCGGAATCGGCATCGTCGGCTGCGGATTTTTCGGACGGGAATTCGCACGTCAGATCGGGGAATCGGCGGGCATGCGGCTGGCGGCGGTATACGGCGGACGCAATGCCGCCGAGACGGCGCGCGAGGGCGGCTGCCAACTGGCAGCCAGCGTGGAGGCGCTCGTCGCGATGCCCGAGGTAGAAGCGATTGTCGTCGCGAGTCCGAACCATCTGCACCGCGAGCCGGTGCTGCTGGCCGCGGCGGCGGGCAAGCATGTATTCTGCGAGAAGCCGATCGCGCTGACGGCAGCGGCGTGCGCGGAGATGCTGGCGGCGTGCCGAGAGGCGGGCGTCGTCTTCATGGCGGGGCACATCCTGCGGGTCATGCCGGGCATCGCCCGGCTGCGCGAGCGGATCGAGGCCGGGGCGATCGGCCGGCCGATCGTCGGCCACGCCGAGCGCACCGGCTGGGAGCGCCCGGCCTCGCCGCAGGAATGGAAGAAGGATACCGCCAAGTCGGGCGGGCATCTGTTCCATCACATTCACGAGCTGGACCTGCTGATCGCGATCATGGGGCCCGTCTCGCGCGTCTACACTGCGGGCGGCCGACTGGCGCACCCGGAGGGGCTGCAGGACGACGTGCTGCTGCTGACGCTCGAATTCGCAGGCGGCGGCGTGGGGACGATGCAGTACGGCTCGGGCTTCCGCGCGGGCGAGCACAAGCTCGTCGTCAACGGCACGGAAGGGTATGCGCAGATCGACTTCCAGCGCTCGCGCATCCGCCTCGCGGGTCCGGCGGGCGAGGAGACGTTCGGCTGCAGCCTCGACGAGGATCAGGATCGGGACCGCGCGGCGCTGTACGAGCGGCTCGACGGCGGCGTGATCCACGGCAATCCGTCGCTGCGGCCGCCGGAATTCCTGCGTGTATTGATGAAGCGGGAGATGGAGATCTTCGCGGAGGCGGCGCGCAGCGGGCAGACGCCGGCGCCACTGGCGGCGCTGTTCGACGGCTCGGCGGCGCTGCAATCGGTGGCGGCGGCGGGAGCGGCGATGGCCGCGCTGGACGCGGGCGCGCCCGTGGCGGTCGGCGCCGATCCGGCAGGTCTGGCGGGCGGGAGCGGCGCATGAGCGGGGTCGGCGAAGCGGCGCGCCTGGCCGCTCCGGGAGAGAGCGGCGTCTGGCGCTATGCCGCCCTGCTCCCGCAGCTCGATGCGGCGCATCGGCTGACGCTGGGCGAGGGGAATACGCCGCTCGTGCGCAGCCGCGCGATCGCGCGCGAGCTCGGGCTGCACCGCTTGTACTTCAAGCTCGAGAGCGCCAATCCGACCGGCTCGTACAAGGACCGCATCTCCGCGGTCGGCGTATCGGCGGCGCTGGCCAGGGGCCGCGCCGCGCTGATCGGCACCTCCTCGGGCAATGCCGGCGCCTCCGTCGCGGCCTATGCCGCGCGGGCGGGCCTGCCCTATCATCTGCTCGTGCTGGAGCATGTCGCCGAGGCCAAGATCGGCCAGGCGCTGCTGCACGGAGCTCGCATCCGCAAGATCGCGGGCTTCGGCACGAGCACGGAGGTAGGCGAGCGCGTCTTCCGCTATATCGAAGCGGCTGCGCAGCGCGCCAATTGGGAAGTGATGATCACCGCCTTCCGCTACAATGCGCTGGCGATGGAGGGCGTCAAGACGATCGCCTTCGAGCTGTACGAGCAGCTCGGAGGCCGCGCGCCGGATGCGGTATTCGCGCCGGCCGGCGGCGGCGGGCTGTGCGCGGGCGTCGACCGCGGCTTCGCCGAGCTCGCCGCGCGCGGCCT
>NZ_JACXIZ010000006.1 GCF_014705605.1 Paenibacillus sabuli | reverse complement strand
TGGCGGCTAGAGGGAGCGGACAGGGTCGAGCGTGTGCTGTAACCGCCAAAATGGCGGCTAGAGGGAGTGACCAGGGTCGAGCGTGTGCTGTAGCCACCAAAATGGCGGCTAGAGGGAGCAGACAGGGTCGAGCGTGTGCTGTAGCCGCCAAAATGGCGGTTGGAGGGAGCGACCAGGGTCGAGCGTGTGCTGTAGCCGCCAAAATGGCGGCTAGAGGGAGCGACCAGGGTCGAGCGTGTGCTGTAACCGCCAAAATGGCGGCTGGAGAGAGCAGACAGGGTCGAGCGTGTGCTGTAACCGCCAAAATGGCGGCTAGAGGGAGCAGACAGGGTCGAGCGTGTGCTGTAGCCGCCAAAATGGCGGCTAGAGGGAGCGACCAGGGTCGAGCGTGTGCTGTAACCGCCAAAATGACGGCTAGAGGGAGCGACCAGGGGTGTAGCCGCCAAAATGGCGGCTAGAGGGAGCAGACAGGGGCGAGTGCGTGCTAATAGCCATTCCGTATACGCGCCTTGCAGACGGCGCGATCGCATTCCACGTCGAGCCCGGATGCCGCTACATGCTGGTGCTCGAGTGAGACGGCGCGCTCACACCCGATGCTGCAGCCGGTACGCCGACGGCGGGAGCCCCATCCGCCGCGCGAAGCAGCGGCTGAGGTAGAAGCCGCTACTGTATCCGCAGGCGAGCGCGATCTGCTCGATCGTCATCGTCGTGTGCGTCAGCAGGCGGCAGGCCTTGTCGAGCCGCTGCTGCTCGACATACGCGGACGGCCGCAGGCCGTAGGCGCGCCGGAAGCGGCGCGAGAGCTGGACGGCGCTCAGGCCGACCGCCTCTGCGACCGCCGCAATCGAGATCGGCAGCTCGGCAGCCCTGTCGAGCTGCCGCCGCGCCTCCTCGAGCAGCGGATCGTCGCCGCCCGCCAGACCGCCGGCGGGTGGCGGCAGCTCGGCCTCCATCGCATGTAGCCGCAGCAGGTCCAGCAGGACGTGGCTCTGCCAGCGCCGGGCGGACGGATGCCGGCGCTGGCCCGGCTCCTGCAGGCTGGCGAGTCCGCTGTAGAAGCGGGCGCTGTCGCGGAAGGCGAGCCGGCCGCTTGCTAGTTGGCGCGCCTTCCCGTCTCTTCCTCCTGCGCCTTGCGAGCTTGAGAACAGGAAGTAATGAAAGGAAATCGGCCCGGCCGTCTCGCGTCCGAAGGCGGTGCCGGGCGGACATACGACGAGCTGACCGGCCGCAGCCTCGCCGACGCGCGCGCCGATGCGATAGGCGAACCGTCCCTCCACGACGGCGAAAGCCGCCCATTCCCCATACGTATCCGACGCCTGCTCGAACACGGGCTTGCGCGAATAGTAATGATGCCGGATGACCGTAATTGTTTCCGGCCAGGTCGGCGCCCCGCTCGACTGCTCCATCCTCGTCCTCTCCTCTCGAGGTGAAATAAAATCCATGGCTGAATTCAGTATAGTGCATGGAACAAGGAAGTGTAACCCTCTTATACTGTAAGAAAAGGTATGGAGGGTGATAGAGATGCACATTGAAGAACCGGCGAAGCGCATCCCGGTCTACGACGAAGCGGACATCTGCGTGCTGGGCGGCAGCTGCACCGGGGTGTTCGCGGCGGTGCGGGCGGCGCGGCTCGGCGCGCGGGTCGTGCTGGTGGAGAAGCAAAACGCCTTCGGCGGCGTCGCCACGTCCGGCCTGGTCAACATCTGGCATTCGCTGTACGATACGACATTCACCAAGCAGATCATCGCCGGTCTGACGTGGGAGACAATCGAGCGTCTCGCGCGCGTAGATGCGGTGAGAGCAGAGGAGAAGAGCCACTCGGCCGGTTACGCACTCAATACGGAGGAGCTCAAGATCGAGCTGGACCGGCTCGTGCTGGAGAGCGGGGTCAAGCCGTACCTGCATACGGCCTTCGCCGCGCCGTACGTGCAGGACGGGGAGCTGAAGGGGGTCATCGTGGAGAACAAGTCGGGCCGAGGGGCGATCCTCGCCCGTCAATTCGTCGACGCGACCGGAGACGGCGATCTGTGCGCGCGATTGGAGCTGGCGCATCGCGTCTCGCCGCAGTTCCAGCCCTCCACAGCGTGCGCCAAGATCAGCGGCTGGGGCGAGGGCGGCGGCATGCCGGAGGACGACCCGCGCGAAGGCGGACTGAAGGGACTTAATCTGAATGAAGCCCGGCTGAAGCATCGCGAGGCCTACGACCTGCCGGAGGGCTTCGGCTGGGGCAGATATGTGCCGGGGACGAAGGGCATCTACATGTACGCGGGCACGCGGGTGTACCATGCCGACAGCGCCGACGGCGAGCAGCTCACCCATGCGGAGATCGAGGGGCGCCGGCAGGTGCGGGCGGTCATGGACCTGATCCGCGATCACGGACCGGATAACCGGATCGCGCTCGTGGCGCTGCCGTCGTACATCGGGACGCGCGAGACGCGCCATGTGGAGGCCCGGCACCGGCTGAAGGGCAGCGAGGTGCTGCTGGGCACGGCATTCGACGATGCGATCGCGAGCGGCAGCTACCGCGTGGACATTCACCACCAGGACAAGCCGGGGCTGACCTTCAAGTACCTCGACGGCACCGAGGTGTATGTGCGGCCGGGCTATCCGCATGCGGTCGGGCGCTGGCGTCCGGATACCGGCGACTCGCCGACCTACTACCAGATCCCGTATCGCAGCCTGCTGCCGCAGGGGCCGTATCCGAATCTGATCATGGCGGGGCGGATGATCGACGTCGACGACGAGGCGTTCGGCGGCGTGCGCGTCATGGTGAACATGAACCAGACCGGCGAGGCGGCGGGGGTGGCGGCCTATCTGGCGCTGCATCAGGATCGTCCGCTGGACACGGTCGACCCGTCCGAGCTGCGCCGCACGCTGCGGGAGGGCGGATCGATCATGCTGTAGCTGGGCGGCGGGCAATGACGGCGTCACGCCGGGGGCGTCCGAGATGCGTCGCGCCGATCGAAGCTGCGTCGGTGAAGCGCGGAAGACGCCAGAAAAGAGTTGCAGGGAAGTTGGAGCATGAATCGCAAAGAGGCGGTGACGGCCATGGCCGTCACCGCCTTGTCATGTCCTGCGAATGTGCCGGACGAGCAGGAGATGGAGCAGTAGAGCGTCTCGCGATGCCCGGCGTCCCCCAGTTGCCGCTACAGCGGCGTCACGACGAAGTCGTCGAACAGGGCGAGCGTGCTCGCATAGACGCGGGCGCCGATCTTGCCCGCGGCATGCGCGCTGTCCGTGGCGCTGAGCTGTAGCACGTCGTCCTGATACACTTCAAGGCTGTCGCCGTCGGCGACTATGCGGTACGTGTAATAGGTCTCGGCGGCCACGCTCGGATTGGCGTAATCCAGCGTCGTTTTCACGCCGTCCACGTACTTGACGAGCTCCATTTTGCGGCCGGAGCGGTCGTCGTTTTTGAGGAACAGCACATAGAAGTTGTCCGCGTCCGCGTAGCGGAAGACGAGCCCGGCGTCTTTGTTGCCGTTGGTGTTGTTCGTCACGTTGACCTTGGCCTCCAGCTCGTAGTCCGTCCAGCCGGCATCGCCGGCGACGGCGAGGCTCTGGCCGGACCCGGCCTGGCCGGCGTAGACGCCGTCTGTCACCGTCCAGGTGCCGCTGCCTGCCGTCCAGCCGTCGGCTGTGCCGTCCTCGAAGTCCTCCGTCAGCAGCGGCAGTACGGGAGGCGGCGCGATCGGACCGACGGCCGGTCCGGACTGGACTGCGGTGCTGACCGCGTCGGAGGTCGTATCCGACGTATGGAAGTAGTACGAGTGGATACCGGCCGGCAGCTTCGTCGTATACGTGTAGTCCTTGCCGTCGCTATAGGTCGTGTCGCCGGGATCGACGGGCTGCATCGGATGGACGACGCCGTCCAGCAGCAGCTCGACCGCGAACGGCGCTTCATCGTCCGCATCGGTATACGTCACGTTGAAGGTGAAGTCCGTCTCCGTGTCGCCTGTGGACTCGTTCACGCCGCCGCCCGTCAATGTCGGCGCGCTGCCGCTTGCTTCGTTGGAAGCGAAGATCTCGTCAATGAACAGCTCGCCGTATTGCGCGGTGCTCTGGCTCAGCCAGATGTAGATGCGCATCGTCGATTTATCCGTCAGATTGGCGAAGCTGTCCAGATCGATCTGCAGATCCTGCCACGTATCCGGGACGCTCACATAGCCGCCCGTCGCGTTGTACGTGCGCGAGCCGTCGGACAGCTCGACGCGCATCCGCAGGTCGTCGTAGCCGGGATTCTTCATCGTCAGATTCAGATAGCGGTAGCCCGACAGGTCGACGAAGTCGTGCCACGGCTGGAAGCGCGCTCTGGAGCTCGCCGACGAAGGCGTCTGCGTGAACAGGCCGGCCTCGCGTCCGTCCTCGGTGACGCGGGCGAAGGTCGCCGTGCCGCCATTCTGCGAATACCAGTTCACCCACTGATTGTTGCCGCCGGTCGCGCCCCACAGGCCGCCGCCGTCGAAGTCGTCGTAGAGCAGCGGAGTGGACGGATCGGGCAGCGGCGCGGCAATGGTGTAGTGCGTGGAGCTGTAAGTCGCATTGCCCTGCGCGTCGAGCCCGCGCACGTCAATCCGCTTGTTGGCATACGGCGCGCTGCCGCTCTCGTCAATCGTGGCCGCGTAGACGCTGCCGGACACGGTCATCGGCACGTAGCTGCTGCCGGACTTGTACGTCACGCTGTCCAAGCCATTGGCCGGACCGGCGAACACGGTCACCTCGCCGCGCACGTAGTCGCCGATGATCGGCGACAGCACAGGCAGCTCCTGCGGCATGCTCCCGGCCGGAGAGCCGGATGTATCGGTTGCGCCGAGCGCGACGACCGTGTACAGCAGCCCGGCCTGAATGCTCACGCTATATTCATTGTAGCGCCACTGGTTCGTATCGTCGCTGTACACCGAGCGATCCTCGTACCACGGGCTGACGCTCTTGCGGTCCTTCGGATTCTTCATATTCGGTCCGCTCACCATCGCGCCGGGGATGATGATGCCGGTGGCGGAGGCCGAGTTGGCTTGCTCGTCAAGGCGCGTATGCAGGTAATCGACATGATCGGCGCCGATGCCCGATACCCAGCTGATGTTCCACGGGTTCTCGCCGAAGATCCAATAGGTGCCCTGCTGCACGGCGCGCAGCGCGGCCGGGTCGCCGAACAGCTCGTAATACCGCATCGCATCGCCGAGATAGGAGGCATGCGGCTCGTTGACGCCGAAGTTTTTGAACTGATTCAAGACCCCGTACGGCGTATCGTCGGCCAGCGACATGAAGTAATCGAGCTGCTGCTTGAGCAGATCCTGGATGTGGGCCTGGGTGGCGCTGTCCGCCGCCGGGTAGAATTCGGCCATCGACATCGGCCGCATATCCCAGTAGTTGGTGGAGGCCAGGTCCTCGAAGACCAGCGCATTGATCTTGTCCGTGGCGGCCGTCTTGTAGGCCGGATCGCCGGTCAGCAGGTACAGCTCCACGTCCGCGAGCAGCATGGAATTGTCGATGCCGCCGCGCGTGCTGTACGAGCCGATCGGATCGCTCAGATGCCCGAGCACATAATTGTAGAATACCTCGGCCGCGTCCTCGTAGTCGGCCGCAGCGGCTGTCAGGGCCGCGACCTCGGAGGCGTCGATATCGCCTTCGGCAATGGCCGTGTGGATTGCGCGCGCCGTGGCCGCCAGCGTGCCGGCCGCCTTGGCGGAGCCGCCGATGCCGTAGCCGTTGAGCTGACGGTCGTCGCTCGTGCCGGGAATGTTGTCGGTCGTCTTGTGCGGATGGACGAACGAGCCTCTTTTTGGCACATTGTACATGGCGCCGCCGAGCTGGTCGGCGAATTTGACGACGTAGTCGCTGCCGAAGATGGCCTCGTCGATCAGGTCGGGGATGCCGTTGTCGTCATTGTCGTACTTGACGCTGTCCGCATCGGCATGCCGCACATACGCCAGCGCGATCTGCGCGCCGACCCATTGGTTGCCGCCGTACTTGCCGTAGTCGCCGGCATCGTACCAGCCGCCGGTGAGATCCAGCTGCTGCGTGCCGTCCGCGGAGAGGGCATCGTCGAGATGGCCGGCCGGATGGTAGACCTTGTCCGACGGCGCGACCGTGCTGTAGCCATCGGGATAGGCATCGCTCGTGGCGACGCTGGCCCGCTGGATGCGGTAGAAGGCGGTCATCTCGTCCTTGTACCGGTCCCAGACGTTCGCGGCGATCGGGAACGGGAACGAGGAGATGCCGTTGGTGCGTACGGTGAACGTCTCGCCGGTCGCCTGGACGGCGGAGAAGTCGGCGGTGTAGACGTGCTTGTCCCAGACGACGCCCTCGCTGACGAGCGTGTCGGTCAGCACAGTGCCGCTGCCGTCATGGACCTCGAAGGCAAGGTCGCCCAGCGGCTCGGTGGCGGTCACCTTGGCGCTCTTGTAATCGCCGGCGCTGTAGCCGGCCTGGCTGACGACGACGTCGATCAGCTGCGAGGCCTCCGTCACGACGAGGCCGGTCTGCACCGTCGTGCTGACCATGCTCGAGGTCGTATCGGTCGTGCGGAAGTAGTAGTCGTGGCTGCCGGGCGCGAGCTTCGTCGTGTAGAGATAATCCTTGCCGTCTGTGTAGGTGTGATCGCCGTGATCGGTCGGCTGCATCGGATAGGCGGTATCGTCGATCACGACTTGCATCGCGAAGGGCGCTTCGTTGTCCGCATCGGTGTAGGTCGCGCGGAAGGTGAATTGCGTGTTCTGGTTGTAGCTGCCCGTCGCATTGGCGGTGACGCCGGTCTGCGTCAGCGTCGGCGCGCTGCCGCTATCGTCGGTGGTGGCGATGATGTCGTCGATGCGCACCTCGCCGGGCTCGCCGTCGGTCTGGCGCAGCCAGATTTCGAATTTGACCTTTTTCTTGCTGATCGCGGGCGTCAGCGCGTCGAGGTCGAATTGGCTGAGCGTCCACGTATCGGCGACCGGGACCCAGCCGCCGGTCAACGTGTAGTTGCGATTGGTATCGTTGATGACGATGCGGATGAGCGTGTCGGGGTTGAGCGTGTTTTTCATGGTGAAGTTCAGGTAGCGGTAGCCCGACAGATCGACGGTCTCGTTCCACGGCTGGAACTTGGACCAGGACTTATTGGAATCGGGCTCCTGCGCGAATACGCCGACCTCGCGGCTGCCGTCGGTCGTGCGGGAGAAGAGGCCGACGCCGCCGTCCTGGTTCCACCAGTTCATCCAGTCCTGCGTGAAGACGCCGCCTCCTGAGAAGTCGTCGTACACGAGCGGATGGTCCGGTCCCGGCAGCGGATCGACCGCGGCCCCCGCCTTGCCCGGAGCCAGCGCCCAGGCCTGCAGGACGAGCGCGAGGCTGAGGCCGAGCAGCAGCCATCTGGAGGCCTGTCCGCGCCTCCGGGAGTTGGGAAATTGCAGTGACATGAAGAATCCCTCCATTCTCATATTTGAATACGCTTACAATGATGAGTATAGGGATTGTCCGGCATTTCTTCCATGATCTATCGGTGGGCGGTGGTGATTTATTTCAGGGTAATGGGGGAATTACGTACATTTTAAAAAAACGCAGCCTGGTGATAGAATAGAACGAAGAGGGTTTTGGCGAAAGAAGGGGGCAAGGCATGGATCAAATCAGTTCGATAAAAGTGGACCTCTGTCAAAAGAGTAGACACAAATTTTATCAATGCACAGTGTTAAAGTCGTACTGTCGTTCAAATTGGCTGGGAGTAGCGTAGCCGAGTAGCCGATTGATGAATGAACGCGCTCATTATTGTAAATGCGAATCTCCGATTCAAAAGCGCGATTACAGCCTGGTCTAAATAATGCATCGATTTTCTTAAAGCGCTATAATCGAACATGCCGCCTGTATCTACAAGAACAGGCGGCATTTTTCGGGTGCTGCAAGTCATTACACGCCTGCCGGCTCCGCCATCCGCCGCATGAAGGCGACGCTCGCCGCCAGCTCCTCGTCCGTCTCCGGCCACGCGCATTCGGCGGACACCATGCCGGTGTAGCCGATCTCGCGCAGCAGCGCCGCGAAGCGTTCGTACGGATAGCTGCCCGTGCCCGGGGCGCGCCGGCCGGTGTCGGCGATATGGATGTGGGCGATCCAGTCCTTGTGCGCGCGCAGCGTCTCGAGCGGCTCGTCGTCCTCGTCCATATGGAAAAAGTCGGCGAGTACGCGGATGATCGGACTGTCGACCTGCCGTACCAGCGCGACGCCTTCGGCGACGCTGTTGATCAGATTGGCCTCCTTGCGCCGCAGCGGCTCCAGCGCCAGCGTCAGTCCGCTGCCGCGCCAGGCCCGGTCGATCTCGGCCAGCACGTCGACCATCTGCGCCTCGGCGCGCTGCTTGTCCCAGCCGTCCGGCACCCGGCGCGCGCCGCCGCTGCCGAGCACGACGACCTGCAGGCCGATCCGCTGCGCCGCCTCCCCGACCCGCTCGGCATAGGCGCGAATCCGCGCCAGATCCTGCTGTTCGCCGACGAGCAGCATCCCGGCCGGCGCGAACAGATTGGCCGCCCGCACCGGCAGCGGGGATGCCGCCGCTTGCGCGATGCGCGCCTCAAGCCCTTCCGCCGTCTCCAGCTGCAGCCCGGAGAGCGGACACTCGATATAGTCGAGCCCGTGCGCGGCCAATTGCCCGGCCCGCTCCAACGTTGCACACCATCCGAATTTCATCGCTGATTCCTCCCGTTCGATGTTCGATGCAGAATCGAATACGCTTACATTGTAGTTGAAAGCACCGGTCCGAGAACATGGCGTCAGCACCGCCTTCCATGTCAAATCGTACGATATGCATGGGGACGCGTGGCACGCGACTTGCACGCGGTGTCGTGAGTCCGGGCGCTGGAGACATTCCCGCGGATCGATCACGATTGCCCCGCAATCGATCATTGTCAGCGGCAGGAAATTGCATTACACTGGTGGCGTATAGCTACCGGACGGATGAAGCGGCGCCGGCGCGCCGGCAAGGAGGGGCCGATGTACAAACTGTTGATCGTGGACGACGAGCCGCGGGTGACGATGGGCATGCGCAATGTACTGCTGGCATCAGACCTGGAGCTGGCGTGCGTGGAAACGGCGCTGAACGGCTTCGAAGCCATTGACTATCTGCGCATGGAGACGTACGATCTCGTGCTCACCGATATTCAGATGAGCCGCATGAGCGGACTGGAGCTGATGGAGACGATCGCGCTCGAGCAGCCGAACCTGCCCGTCATCGTCATCTCCGCGCACGAGAAATTCGAATTCGCCAAGCAATCGCTGCGGATGGGCGCCCGCGACTACCTGGTGAAGCCGGTCGAGCAGCAGGAGCTGCTGCGCGTCGTGCGCGCGGTGCTGGAGGAGAAGGAAGCGATCGGCAAGCGCTCGCTAGAGCGAACGAGGCGGCAGCAGGACGAGGAGACGGGGGCAGACCGGCGCGGCGCGCTGCTGCTGGAGCTGGTCACCGAAGAAAATCTGGACCGGCAGGATTACGCCGACCTGATCGAGGAGCTCGGCGATCGGCAGGCCGGGGACTGCTTCGGCGTGCTCTCGGTGCGGCTCGATCTGAGCAGCGGCGGCTTCAGCAGCCGCGAGGTGCGGCTCCAGGACCGCAAGCTGCTCAAGTACGCCACGGTCAATATTATGGAAGAGAGTCTGAAGGCCTGGAACGGCCTGACCTTCCACGGCTTCGGCAACGAGCTCGTCGGCATCATCCGACTCAGTCCGCAAGAGGCCGCCGGCGAGCGTGCCGAGATCCAGTCGAGGCTCCATCTGATCGGACAGACGATCTGCACGAACGTCAAGCAATACCTCAATGTCGAGGCGACGGTCGGGATGAGCACGCTGCATGCGGATGTGCTCATGCTGCCCCGGCTCATGGAGCAGGCGGGCGCGGCGGCGCAGTGGCGCGAGCTGCATCCGGGGCAGCAGGTCTTCTACTATTCGGATGTGGCGGCGCGCGAGCATCGGGGCATCGCCGAATGGATGACGCGGGTGGACGCGTATGTGGAGCACCTCAAGCTGCATCCGGAGGACCCGCAGCCGGAGCGGATCGCCCGCCCGCTGGCCGAGCTGGGGCAGACCGACGAGCTGCTCAGCAGCTGCTTCGGCATGCTCGTCTATCGCATCTATGCGCAGCTGCTCGGGAGCGCCCAGGACAGCGGCGCGGAGCTGCATCGCTTCGACCCGGATGCCTACTTCCGCGGGCTCTCGCCGGCTGAGCGGGTGAAGCGCTTGCACGAATACATCAGCGAAGCGGCGGAGCTGCTGCGCTCGCTCGGACAGGCGCGGGACGAGTCGATCCTGGCCCGCATCACCGGCTATATCCGCGGCCACTATCGCAATCCGGCGCTCAAGATCCAGGACATCGCCGGCGAGGTGCACTTCAGCACCGCCCATCTGGGCTATCTGTTCAAGCGCGAGACCGGGCATAATCTGTGGGACTACGTCACGGAGCTCCGCATCGAGGAGGCCAAGCATCTGCTGCGGACGACGGACCAGAAGCGCTACGAGATCGCCTACGCAGTCGGCTATGAATCGCCGGAGCACTTCAGTCGGATGTTCAAGCGCTATGTCGGCGTCAGTCCGGCCGATTATCGCAAGGAACGGGGGGGATCGGCCTGAGGCTCAAGTACAAGGTCGCGCTGGCCTTTCTGCTGCTGATCGTCGCTCCCTTCCTGATTGTCGGCTGGATCGCCGCCACTCGCGCGTCCGATTCGATGAAGGACGAGGTCGGCAAGACGATGCTGCAGCTCGTGGGCCAGAATCACGCCACCCTGGTGAAGACGCTATCCGCCGTTAATGACAAGACAATTACGCTGCTCGACACGCATTTCTTCAGCGATGCCGCGCAGTTCCGCTTCTGGACCGGCATTGAGACGCTCAGCCAGATCACGGCGGCGGACAATATCCTGGAGCGCTGGTCGTCGGACGGCACGGCCTACACCCTCTATATGCAGAATCGCGAGTCGCGCAGCACGCCCTTCGACCTGTCATCCAAGCCAAGAGGCTTCAAATATTACGGCGCCGACGCGCCGCTCCCCGAGTGGGCCGCGCGCACGCTGGAGCAGGGCGGCGGCGCCAGCGTGCGGCTGATCGACGCCGGCGGCGCGCCGACGGTGAGCTTTATGCGCAGCATTCTTAATCCGAAGGCGTACGACGAGACGATCGGCCTGCTCGTCGTGTCCAGGCTGGAGGTGCTGCTTACCCGGGACCTGGTCGGCGTGCAACTGCCGGCGGGCACCGGGGTCTTTTTGGTGAATGGAGACGACGAAGTGCTGATGCAGCTCGGATCGGCCGAGCTGAGCTGGGCGGGACTGCCGGAGCAAGCCGCGCGGCAGGTCTCGGGCTATGCCTTCACGGGCGGGGAGGACGGCCGCTGGCTGTATGCCTACTCAGGCGTCTCGGCCTTCGGCACGCGGCTCATCTACCGGATTCCGGAGGCGTCGATCACGGGCAATCTGGCAGCCCTCCAGGTGACGCTGCTCGTCGCGTCGGCGATCTATCTGGCGCTCGTGCTGATCTTCGCGCTCTATCTGGTGCGCATCATCGTGAAGCCGCTGCTGCATCTGGTGGCGATCACCAAGATCTACGCGCCGGGCAAGCGGCTGGACATCGAGCAGCGCCACCTGCGCCCGGACGAATTCGGCTTGTTGTACGGCGCCTTCCTCAAGATGACGAACCGGCTCGATCATACGATCGAGGAGAACTACGGCATGCAGATCAAGCAGAAGGAATACGAGCTGGCGATGCTGCATTCGCAGATCACGCCGCATCTGCTGTACAACACGCTCGACTCGATCTACTGGTATGCGCTGGACAGCGGCAACACCGACGTCGGCGATATGGTCAAGGACCTCTCGCGGCTGCTGCGCATCGGCCTCAGCAAGGGCAAGGCGGTCATCACCGTCGGCGAGGAGCTCGAGCATGCGCAGGCGTACACGCGGCTGCAGATGAAGCGGTACCCGGACGCCTTCGAGGCGCGCTGGACAATCGACGAGCGGGTGCTCGATCAGCTGACGCCGAAGGTGATCCTGCAGCCGCTCGTCGAGAACGCGATCTTCCACGCGGTCAGCGGCATGGACGGCGAAGGCCTGATCGAGGTGCGAGCGCATGAGCAGGACGGCGAGCTGCGGCTGATCGTCGAGGACAACGGCTTCCTCCCGGTCGACCTGGAGCGGCTGGCGCGGATCGTCAGCGGCGAGGAGGAGGGGCGGGGCTACGGCATCCGCAATGTCCATCAGCGCGTGCAGCTGCACTTCGGGGACGGTTACGGGCTGCACTACGAGCCGCGCGAGGGCGGCGGCCTGCGCGCCGTGCTGCGGCTGCCGCTGCGCCGCGAGTCGTGAGGGAGCCGGGATTGCTTGCGGCTTCTGCGTGAGGAGTCTGGCCAAGGCTCCGCCAGGCCATGCGGCGGAGCCCTCACAAGCGGCGCGGCGTGGTCGGGCCCGGCCACCCGGCGAATTGCGGCACACCCCCGGGGCAGATGCCCCGGGTCAGCAAATGTCAGATTGGCGGAAACTACTCAACAGCCGGGGGCGCTGAACCGTTGCACGGCATTGGTAGCGTTCGACGGAGCGCTGAACCGTTGGACCGTTGGTATCCGGTCGACGAAGCGCTGAACCGTTGAACCATTGGTACCCGGCCGACGAAGAAGCGTGGGCGTGTGGCGTGAAATTTGGAGTATCGCGTGAAATGTAAATGTGCAGTTGTTTTGGCATAATTCCGGCGGAAATTCAATTTGAAATGCAAAAGTGCAGTTGTTTTGGCCAAAATCGCGAGAATGGGACGATTTGGTGCAAATGAACTGCACTTTTACATTTGGTTCCGCCAATTGAAGAAAAGCGGGGATTTGAACTGCACTTTTGCAGTTGGCGAATGGCCTGGCATGCGGGTCGCAGGCTGTCTGCCCGCCGGATCGCGGACCAAACCGCAGTGCCAACGCTGCCCGATCACTGCAAGCATCGCAGCGGGTGCCGGATGGACCACAACCAAGGCCGCAGGCGACCATTGCATTGCGCCGCTGCATCGCATGGCCGATCCGTGCTGCGGACCGGAAGGGCCGGCGCGCCCCTGCCCCATTTTACATCACCCTCTTCCCGCAATAGATCATCGAATTGGAAGCGCATCCGCTCTATACTGGAAGCAGCAGAGAGAGGAAGTGAGCTTCATGAGCCAAGCGATGCATCGGTTGTGGAAATACCGCTACCTGACCCTGATGCTGTTGCCGACGACGATCGTCATCATCCTGCACAGCTACCTGCCGATGTTCGGCGTGTTCATCGCATTCAAAAACATTAATTACATCGACGGCATCTGGCGAAGTCCATGGGTCGGACTGGACAACTTCGACTTCTTGTTCTCGTCGGGGTCGCTCGTGCGGATCACCCGCAACACGATCCTGTACAGCCTCGTCTTCATGGTCGTCAATCTCGTGGCCTCGGTTGCATTCGCAGTCGGAGTCAACGAGCTGCGCAAGCGCTGGCTGGCGAGGGGCTATCAGAGCCTGATCATCCTGCCCCACTTCCTGTCGATGGTCGTCGTGAGCTACCTGGTGTACGCCTTCCTGCACCCCGAGCACGGCTTCGTCAACGCGACGGTGCTGCGCTGGCTGGGCGAGGACGCGATCTACTGGTACACGGAGAAGGGCTACTGGCCGTACATCCTCGTGCTCGTCAACGCCTGGAAGGGCGTCGGCATCGGGGCGGTCATCTATATTGCGGCGATCGCGGGCATCGACCCCGAATACTACGAGGCGGCGGTCATCGACGGGGCGTCCAAGTGGAAGCAGACGATCCACATCACACTGCCGTCCATCCAGGCGATCATCATCATCATGACGATCCTTTCGATGGGCAGCATTTTCAACGCCGACTTCGGGCTCTTCTACCAGGTGCCGCAGGATTCGGGGGCGCTTTATCCGGTGACCGACGTCGTCGACACGTACGTCTACCGTTCACTGATGAAGATGAACGATATCGGCATGTCCTCGGCGGCGGCGCTCGTCCAATCGGTGGTCGGCTTCATCATGGTCATCCTGACCAACTGGACGGTGCGCAGAATCAATCCGGAGCAGGCGCTGTTCTAGGGCCTGTAAGCATACACGCCTTCGCAGCCCGCCCAGAAGGGAGTCCGTTAACATGAGCACAAGCTTGAACAACCGCGCGAGGCCGAGGACCCGCGCGAGCCGTAGAGAAAATACGCTGTCGCCGCTCTCCGGCGCGCTTCTCAACGCAGCCTTTCTCATCGTGTCGCTCGCCTGCCTGATGCCGGTAGTGCTCGTCATCCTGGTGTCGTTCACGCACGGCGACGCAATTTTGAAAAACGGCTACAGCTTCTGGCCCGAGCAATTCTCGCTGATCGCCTACACGTCGATCTTCAAGGATTACGGCACGGTCGCCGGGGGGTATGCCGTCAGCATCGGCGTGACGATCGCCGGCACGGCGCTCAGCGTCGTCCTGATGGCGCTGTTCGCCTACCCGATCTCGCGAGGAGATTATCCGTATCGGCACGCCTTCACGTTTTTCCTGTTCTTCACGATGCTGTTCAACGGCGGCGTCGTCAGCCGTTATCTCGTCTACACGCAGCTGCTCGGCCTGAAGGACCAGTACATGGCGCTGATCCTGCCGCTGCTGATCGTGCCGTTCAACGTCATCATCATGCGCACCTTCTTCCAGACGACGATTCACCCCGCGCTGATCGAGTCGGCGCGGATCGACGGAGCGGGCGAGCTGCGCATCTTCTTCCGCATCGTGCTGCCGCTGTCGCTGCCGGTGATGGCGACGATGGCGCTCTTTAGCACCATTAACTATTGGAACGACTGGTTCAACGCGCTCTTGTTCATCACCAGCGAGCACAAGTACCCGCTGCAATACTTAATGATGCGCGTCCTGAACGACGTGCAATATCTGCGCAGCAACGTCGAGCTGGCGGCACAGAATCCGGAGCTGCTGCGCGATCTGCCCAATGAATCGCTGCAGATGGCGATGGCGGTCGTCGGCATGGGGCCGATCCTGATCGTGTACCCGTTCTTCCAGAAGTACTTCGTCAAGGGCCTGACGGTCGGCGCCATCAAGGGGTAGCGCGAGTTGCAGGCCAGGCCGCTCGTCTGCGGCAATCATCGGTAGTCCCGGCCGATCCGGCCGTACTATAGCATTCCATCATCCATCGATATTGAGGAGGGTTCACATGCAACACAGAAAGAGAACGTTGACATTCTTGCTGGTCATGGCCATGCTGGCGCTGCTGCTGCAGGCCTGCGCGGGAGGAGGCAATGCGCCTGCGAACAACACGGGCAACGTCCCGGCCAACAACGCAGAGGGCAATAACGGCGGCAACAATGCAGGCGGCAACAACGGGGACGAGGGGAATACGACCGGAGCGGATGCGGCGGAGCTGGAGCCGTACGAGGTGTCGATCATCTATTACGGCACGCCGGAGCGCGACGTGCCGCTGGTGGAAGAGAAGCTCAGCGAATATTTTCAGGAAAAGATCAACGCCACAGTCAAGTTGGTCCCGATCACCGGCAGCGAGTACAAGCAGCGCACCGAGCTGATGATGAACAGCGGCGAGAAGATGGACCTGGTGTTCACTGCCTCGTGGCTGGACTTCTTCTCCAATGTGACCAAGGGCGCCTTCCTCGAGCTGGATGACCTGCTGGCGGAGCACGGCCAGGGCATCCAGGAGACGATCAGCCCGCTCTATCTGGAAGCGCCGCGCTTCGAGGGCAAGCTGTACGCCGTGCCGACCAACAAGGAGATCACGCAGAGCAAGGCGTTCACGTATCGCAAGGACATCGTGGAGAAGTACGACATCCCGATCGAGGAAATCAAGGTCAACGACGACCTGATGCCGTGGATGCAGGTCATCAAGGAGAACGAGCCGGACATCATTCCGAACTTCGTGACCGGCGGCGGCGGCGACGGCATCATGTACGAGTCGCGGTCCAACTATCGCCCGATCGGTCCGACACCGGCGAAGATCGCCGCATTTTTCTTCGATTACACGCAGACGGACAGCATAGAGATCAAGTCCGCTCTTGATCCGGAGATCGTGAAGCTCAACGAGACTGAATTCGAGCTGTACCGCGACTTCTACGAGAAGGGCTACACCAACGGCGATGCGGCGACGTCCGAGACGGCTGTGTCGGATGTGCAGCGCCAGGGCAAAATGTGGCTGCAGCGCACGGTGTGGAAGCCGGGCACGGACATTGAAATGTCCAACTCGACCAACAACGAGTACGAATATGTCTCGCAGGTGATCGACGAGCCGATCGTCACGACCGATCTGGCGACGGGCTCGATGTTCTCGATCTCCCATACGTCGAAGGACCCGGATCGCGCGATGATGGTGCTCAACTACTTGCATACCGACCCCTATGTCGTCAACCTGCTGGTCCACGGCATCGAGGACGTGCATTACAAAAAGGTCGGCGACAACCGCATTGAGCAGATTGCCGACTCCGGCTATGGGAAGACGGCGCTATTCTGGGTCGTGGGCAATCAGATGCTGAACTATCTCAAGCCCGGCCAGCCGGACGATCTGTACACGAACTGGATTCAGTACAACAAGGACGCCACCCGCTCGCCGCTGCTGGGCTTCGTCTTCGACGACACCAACGTGAAGAACGAAGTGACGCAGCTGACAGCGATCGCGACGGAATACAAGGCGATCAGCACCGGCGGCATCGCTAACCCGTCCGAGCTGCTGGACGAGCGCAACCGCAAGTTTGAATTGGCGGGCATCGAGAAGGTGCGCGCCGAAATTCAGGCGCAGGTTGACGCCTTCCTGGCGGAGAAGTAAGCGCCGCATCGATTGCAAGGCATTCTGTCCGCGGCCGTCTGACGGCCGCGGCTGTTTCTCCCCTGGGGCTCCTGGTACGTCGATAGCGCCCGCTACAAGGCGCCGCACCCGGACAGGGGGCAGAGCGTCGCGTGCGAGTGGACGGCGCGGGATCTGAATCAGACCTATCATACCGGCAATCCGTGCATCTACTCGACCGACCCCAACGATGTGCTGCGCGCCGGCCTCTGCAGCGGGACGGATATCGAATACTGGCGCAATCTGTTCCGCGACTATCTGGCCAACACGGCGCACAACGATCAGGTCTTCTTCCTGCAGCAGCAAGAAGCGCACGAGATGGAGCACACCGAGCGCTTCGCGGTATTCCCGGCCGATCACGTGGAGGCGTGCGCGGGCATGCTGGATCTGTTCTTCGCCCATATCACGTCGTATCCGATCACGCTGACGACGCTGCCGGATGCGGTCGAGCGCTATCATGCGCGCAACGCGGCGACCGCTCCGGTCTACATGCTGACGCGGGACACCGAGGTGCGTCCGCAGGTAGCGGAGTACACGATGACGATGGGCGGCGCGGGAGCCGGTCCGTGGCCGGATGCGTTCCTCTACTACGACCGCGACTGCCAGCTGGCCTTCGTCAAGGGCGAATGCACGCCGCGCCTGTATCGCAGCTACGTCGGCAAGACCGGCGCGAGCGACGATTACAGCGAGCCGCCCATTCCGGTCTTCGTCCACGACTACGAGAAGACCGACTCGCTTATCCGGCTGACGTACGAGCTCGGGCACGCGCGGCCGGGACCGTACGGCCTGGCCTACTGGGACGAGCTGACCGGCTATGCGGTGTCCGCTTGTCCGAAGGACACGGAGGCGCATATGATCGGCGGCGAGCTGCTGTTCCTGCGCCTGCAGCTGGACGGCCGCCCGCGGCGGATCACGGTCGAGCTGGCGCGTGCCTGACCCCGGGCGGATCATGGTCGAGCTCGCAAGCGTACAGCAGACATGCCCCTGTCGGCCAAGGGGCCTCCAAGCCATCCGTATATGGGATGGCTATTCGTGTGCGTGGGAATGCGTTAGCAAAAGCGCAGACCTGGACGGGTCCAAGGTTAGCGAACAGTGCTGATTGGGCTGGGTTCAACGTATGCCATGCATTGCGAAGCATGTGCCGCAACGGTTAGATCGCTGGCGCATGCGGCGTCGCTAAGAGAAGCAAAGTGAGGTTTCGTCAAGTCTGTCTCGTGTTATACTGGAAACAATACACGGTTGCCCTTGCTCCGGCCGACTTACGTTGTCCGGGCAGCGGCACGAGAGAGGCGGTGTGGGTCGTGCTCGCACGGCAACTGACGGAGCAAGACAAACGGAATGCGGCGGCCATTGTCGCCCGTGAGCTCGGTGCATGTTGCGTCATCCTGTTCGGTTCTGCAGCTAAGGGGCGCATGCGTGCGGACAGCGACGTGGACCTTGCTTTTATTTCGGAAGGCGCGCATACGCCGTATCGGGTGTTTGAAGTGGCGGCCCAGGTTGCCGATTGTTTGAAGCGCGATGTGGATTTGGTGGAATTCCTTCAGGCAAGCACGGTGTTTCAGGCGCAAGTCGTCGGCAGCGGGGAATTACTGCTGGACGAAGATCCGACACGGCGGTCCTATTTATTCATGCAAGCGCTCAAGGCTTATGCCATGCTCAACGAGGAACGGCACGAAATTCTGGTGCGTAGAGGATTTATAAAGGAGGGCGCTGCAAATGGATGTGCTGATCAACAAGATGGCCATTATTGACCGTTGTATCGCCAGAATTGAAGAAGAATATGCTGGAGATGATCGCAATCTCCACAATATGACGAAGCAGGACTCGATCATTTTGAATATTCAACGCGTCTGCGAGGCGTGCATCGATTTGGCGATGCATGCCGTAGCGAAAAGAAATTTCGGGGTCCCGCAAAGCAGTCGGGATGCATTCGACCTGCTGCAGACCCATCGCGCGCTGGATGAGGAACAGAGCAAGCGGATGAAAGCAATGGTCGGCTTCCGGAATATTGCAGTTCACGACTACCAGGCTGTGAATATGGAGATCGTTAAAAAAATCGTTGCGCATCATCTGGAGGATTGCCGGCAATTTGCAGAGCAAATCCAAGCGTATCTAATGGAAGCATAAGAATTCGGGACGCTGTGAGGAGCTGTGAGGGCAACTCCAATCGGCAATACCCAGTACCGGGGAGGCGGTCGTGATGGAATCGGACAAGCCAATAGCGGGATCGGCCGCCGAATCGAAATCGAACGCCGCATACGAGGCAGCCGCGACGGCTGAGGCGGACGGAGCCGCCAGGGGCGAAGGCACCCCGACAACCGGCCGGGCGCTCGCGCTCAACGCGGTGCAGCGCCAGGTCATCGCGCATGCGGAAGGCCCGCTGCTCGTGCTGGCCTCGCCGGGCTCGGGCAAGACGACGACGATGATCCTGCGGATCGGTGCGCTGATCCGCGAGCGCGGCATCGAGCCGGCGCGCATCAAGGCTGTCACGTTCAGCCGCGCCGCAGCGGCCGATATGAAGCGACGCTACGGCGAGCTCTGCCCGGATCTGCCGCCGGTCGACTTCTCCACGATCCACAGCTTCGCCTACGAGGTCGTGCGCAATCGGCTGCGCTATCGGGGCACGCCGTATACGATCATCGAGGGACGCATGGAGGGGGCAGGCGGGGCCGCCGACGCATCCGCAGAACGCCTGCACAAGAAGACGATTCTGCGTCAGCTGTACCAGCAGCTTCGGCGCGAGACGCTGACGGACGAGCAGTACGAAGCGTTGACGACCTACATCAGCTATGTCAAAAACCGCATGCTTCCTCAGGCCGAGTGGCCGGAGGTGCCGTGCGAGGTCCGGCAGGCGGCGCCCCTGCTGGAAGCTTACGAGGCATTCAAGCGCTCCGGCCAGCCGCAGCGGCTGCTCGACTATGACGACATGCTGACGCTGGCCCAAGAGCTGCTGGCCGAGGACGAGGAGCTGCTGGAAGCGTACCAGCGCAAGTACGATTATATCCTGGCCGACGAGAGCCAGGACACGTCGCTCGTGCAGCACACGCTGATCGCCATGCTGGCGGCGCGGCACCGCAATCTGTGCGTCGTCGCCGACGACGACCAGTCGATCTACAGCTGGCGCGGCGCCGATCCGGCATATCTGCTGGACTTCCGGCGGCACTACCCGGAGGCGAAGGTGCTGTATATGGAGCAGAACTACCGCTCCAGCCCGGATATCGTCAGCCCGGCCAACGTCTTCATCCGGCGCAACCGCAATCGCTATCCGAAAAACATGCATACTGCGAATCCGCCCGGCGAGCCGATCGTGCTGCGCCGCTTCGCCGATTACAGCGATCAGACCGCCTATGTCGTGCGCGAGCTGCAGCGTATGGAGCGACCGGAGCGGGCGGCGGTGCTGTATCGCAACAACGCTTCGTCGATCGCGCTCCTCAACGCGCTCGATCTGGCGAAGATTCCGCTCACGATGCGCGATGCGGATCACCGCTTCTTCAGGCACTGGGTCGTGGAGGATGTGCTGAACTTCATGCGGATGACCTTCACCGATCGCCGCCCGGCGCTGCTGGAGAAGCTGTATGCCAAGCTCGGCGCGTATCTGAGCAAGCAACAGGTGGAGGCGGTGCTGGCTCGGGACGGGGAGGGCTCGGTGTTCGACAGACTGCTGGCGAGCGGCGGGCTGCAGGACTATCAGGCGGAGCGAATCGCGCAGATCCGCGACGTGCTGCGAGAGATGCGAGGGATGCCGCCGGAGCCTGCCATCGCAGTCATCCGCCAGCGGCTCGGCTACGACAAGACGCTGGAGCGGATAAGCGAGCGTCTTGGCTTCCGCAAGGAGCAGTTGCTCGGCATCCTGGAGATCCTCGAGGAGATTGCCCGGCCGCTCGAGACGATGACCGACTTCGCCCTGCGGCTGGGGCACCTGGAGGAAGTGTCGCGGTCCTCGGCTACGGCACACGGCCGGAGGCGGCGGGGCGTGACGCTGTCGACCCTGCACAGCGCCAAGGGGCTGGAGTTCGAGCGAGTCTATATGATCGACCTGGCCGATGGCATCCTGCCGTCGGCCGAAGACCGCAAGCCGCAGCCCGGCGGACCGGAGCCGCTGGAGGAGGCGGCGCGGCTCTTCTACGTCGGCATGACGCGGGCCCAGCGGCGGCTCGAGCTGCTCAGCTACCGCATGCGCGGCGGCGAGCGGGCTGCGGAATCGCCGTTCGTCGCCGCGGTGCGGGACATCCTGCAGCCGCGCGGCGATGAGGGATCATCCGGGCGACAGCCCGCTGCGCGCACGGCCAAGTCTGGCCGGAGGAAGCGGGGGCGGGGCAAGACGGAGGGGAGATCGGGCACGGGAGCGAGGCGTGACGAGGAGAGCGGCGCTGCGGCCCCGTCCGTGCCGCAGCGCCCGGCGTCCGGGTCCACGCGGCTGGCGCGGCCTCTGCCGGCGAGCTCGGTACAGGAGCAAGGACGCTCGCCGCGCTCGCCGCATGCTTACCGAGAGCCGGGGCAGCTTGTCGAGGGCGCGCGCGTCCGGCACCGCGTCTTCGGCGCCGGCACGATCGTGCGGCTCACCGGGGAGCGCGTACGCATCGCCTTCGGCGACGGGGAGAAGGCGCTCTCGCTGGCCGCCTGTCTCAAGGGCGGCTTGCTGGAGCCGGGCTGATGCCGCGGGCAAGCGCGCGTGTGCAGACAAGCACGAGTAGACAAGCAGGCAGACAAGCTCGTGCGGCAGCTGGAGCGGGACAACAGGCGCTTGTGGCAACTGTTACGGACACCACGGGTCAGCGCGTCTTAGCGCTCGGTCATCGTGTGCTTGCGATAGTGTGAAGGGGCGCAGCCGGCACTTTGACGAAACAACTTGAGGAAGTGACCGTATTCGCGGTAACCGACGCGAACGGCAATCTCAGCCAGGGAATGCTCGGAGCCGAGCAGCAGTTCCTTGGCTTTTTGCATGCGGGTCTGCTGCACATAAGTCTGCGGTGACAAGCCGAGCGTCTGCCGGAACAAGGTGCGCAGGTGGCCGGGCGTGACATGCACCTGCCGGGCCAGCTCCGGCACGGGCAGCGGGCGGGCGTAATGCCGGCGGATGTAGGCGCATGCCAGCAGGACCCGTATATCGACGGCCGGCCGAGGGCTGGCCATGTGCGGCTCGAGCAGCGCGAGGGCGTCGGCCAGCCAGAGCCGGCTCTCGCCGCCGAGCCGCAGCGCCAGCGCGGCCGGAGCGGCGGCGAGCGCATCCGAGCGGCCCGTGCCATTCACCTGACCGTCGTTGTCCGGCCCGTGCCATGGCTCGTCCAGTGTGGTTGCGAGAGGAGCCCGACGCGGCTCGTCCAGCGTGGGCGAGGCGGTCGCCTGACCCGGTTCGGGCGGCCTGGCAGCCATTGCGCCGGCTTCGCTCCACAAGCGTGCCAGTGCACGCCAGCGGACCACGAACGCCGGGGCACCGGGGGCGTCGGCGAGCCGGCACTGCGCAGGCACCCCGTACAAGGCGGTCCAGTCGAGCCCGTGCAGATGGGCGGACAAGCAGATCGACAAGTAATGCACCGGCTCCTTCTTGCCATCTGATTGCTGCGTCGTGAAGCGTGTATCCGGCGGAATCACGACCAGATCTCCAGGACGCAGGCGCAAGGCGCGCGCCTGATAGCACAGCGTTCGCTCGCCCTCCAGCATGTACCATATCGTCGGATAGGGATTGCTGAAGCCGGGGGCGTTCCAGTCATGAGCGCGCTCCCATTCCATGGCGAAGCGCAGCTCGAGCAGCGCGGGGTCGAGCAGCTGCGGGTTGCTTCCAGTTACGCGCATTTCAGACGCTCCTTCTTGCGCATTTGCGCATCATCCTCGTTTTTTCCTATTTTAGCATTGCTTTGCCGCTAGTAGGAACACTGTGGCTGCAGTATGGTGGAGAGGATGGTCAATGAATGAGCATCGCATATCCACGAGCATCGACTCGCCTCGATCCGCTCGTCTGGGAGGCTGGCGATTATGAAAGCGATTATGATCATGTTTGATACCTTGAACCGACGGATGCTGCCGCCCTATGGCTGCGATTGGACACAGCTGCCGAACTTCAGCCGCTTGGCGTCGCGTACGGCGGTGTTCGACCGCTGCTATGTCGGCAGCATGCCGTGCATGCCGGCGCGCCGGGAGCTGCATACGGGCCGCTACAATTTCCTGCATCGCAGCTGGGGGCCGCTGGAGCCGTTCGACGATTCGCTGCCCGAGCTGCTGCGGCGCCAGGGTGTCTATACGCATCTCGCGACCGACCACCAGCATTACTGGGAGGACGGCGGCGCGACCTACCATACGCGCTACGACTCATTCGAGCTGATTCGAGGTCAGGAGGGCGATCCCTGGCGGGGCATCGCCGGGGAGATCGAGCTGCCGCAGCAGGTGATGCGCGGCGGCGAGGGAGACCGGATGTACCGTCAGGACTGGATCAACCGGCAGGCGATTCGCGAGGAGGCGGACTTCCCGCAGGCGCGCACCTTCGAGGCGGGCCTCTCGTTCATTGAGACGAACCGCGCGCGCGACGACTGGTTCCTGCAGCTGGAGACCTTCGATCCGCATGAGCCGTTCCATGCGCCGGAGCGCTACCGGCAATTGTACCCGCATATCTACGACGGGCAGCCGTTCGACTGGCCGACCTACACGCGCACGTCGCAGACGCGCGGCGAGATCGAGCATCTGCGCTGCGAGTACGCGGCGCTGCTCAGCATGTGCGACGCTTATCTGGGGAGGGTGCTCGACCTGATGGACCGGCACGGGCTGTGGGAGGATACGATGCTGATCGTCAATACGGATCACGGCTTCCTGCTCGGCGAGCACGACTGGTGGGCCAAGTGCGTGCAGCCGTTCTACCAGGAGGTGGCCCATATCCCGCTGTTCATCTGGGACCCGCGCAGCGGCGCGCGCGGCGTGCGACGGGACAGCCTCGTGCAGACGATCGATCTGGCGCCGACGCTGCTCGAGTACTTCGGCGCGGAGGTGCCGCCGGACATGACCGGATACGCGCTGCGGGAGACGATCGCTGCGGATGCGCCGGTGCGCGAGGCGGCGCTGTTCGGCATTCACGGCGGCCACGTCAATTGCACCGACGGCACGTATGTGTACATGCTCGCTCCAGTGCGCGCGGACCGAGGGCCGCTCAGCAACTACACGCTGATGCCGACGCATATGCGGAGCCGCTTCGCGGTGGAGGAGCTGCGGGGCGCCGAGCTGAGCCGCCCGTTCGCGTTCACCAAGGGCGTGCCGCTGCTGCGCGTGCCGGTGTCGGCCCCGAGCCGGGATGTACAGGACTGCGAGACGATGTTGTTCGATGTGTCGCGCGATCCGGAGCAGTTGCAGCCGCTGCGCGATCCGGCAGTGGAAGCGAGGCTGCGGGAAGCGATCATCGGGTTGATGCGGCAGCATGATGCGCCAGCCGAGCAGTATGAGCGGCTGGGCTTGACTTGCCAATCAAGGCGCTAAGCGTCGCTGGTGACCGTTACAGCATAGACGACTGGATCGAAACACAGGACTGGATCGGACAAGGGGGAGGAATACGATGAAAACAATCTTCATCCTGATGGACTCGCTGAATCGCCATTACCTCGATTGCTACGGCCAAGGCTGGGTGCAGACGCCCAATCTCGATCGCCTGGCGGCCCGCGGCATCGTATTCGACCGCCATTATAGCGGCTCGCTGCCGTGCATGCCGGCGCGCCGCGAGCTGATGACAGGTCGGCTCAACTTCATGGAGTCGCAGTGGTGCCCGCTGCAGCCGTACGACGAGGCGTACCCGGAAGAGCTCCGCCGTCAATCCGGCGTCTACAGCCATCTGATTACCGATCACTACCATTACTTCGAGCAGAAGGGCTGGGGCTACCATACGCCGTTCGACACCTGGGAATTCCTGCGCGGGCAGGAGGGGGACCCGTGGCATCCGGCCGTGGCGGAGCCGGATATGCCGGCCTTCCGCGGCAAGAGCAAGCGCCAGGACTGGGTGAACCGCAGTCGCATGGATGCCGAGCGGGACGAGGATTACCCGACGCCGCAGTGCTTTGCGCGCGGCATCGAGTTTTTGCGTCGCAATCACGAGCAGGACAACTGGCATCTGCAGCTCGAGGTGTTCGACCCGCATGAGCCGTTCATGTGTCCGTCCAAATATCGCGAGCTGTATAACGATGCATGGGAGGGCGGGTATCACTTCGACTGGCCGCCGTACGCGCCGCTGGATGCGGACAAGGACGACGAGGCCGCGATTGCGCATATGCGCAAGTGCTATGCCGGGACGCTGACGATGGCGGATGCCTGGCTCGGCCGCCTGCTGGATACGATGGACGAGCTCGACCTGTGGCGGGACACAGCGGTCATCCTGACGACGGACCACGGCCATCTGCTCGGCGAGCACGGGTACTGGGCCAAGAACTATATGTTCGACTACCAGCGGCTCGTGCATATTCCGATGATTGCCTATGTCCCCGGCGCGGCGATGAACGGCGGCCGGATCGGCGCGTTGACGGCAACGATGGACATCATGCCGACCCTGCTGGAGCTGCACGGAGCCGCGCCGTCCGAGCATGTGCACGGCCGCTCGCTGGCGCCGCTGTTTGCGCGCGACGGCGCGCATCACGATGCGGTGCTGTACGGCTACTTCGGCAAGGATATCAGTCTCACCGACGGTCGCTATACGTACTGCCGCAAGCCGCTGCCCGGCAGCACGGCCTATCATCATACGGCGATCCCGGATCGCTCGGGGAGCCGCGGGGCGGCGTATGCGGACTGCGAGGTCGGTCGCTTCCTGCCGCAGACGGACATGCCCGTGTACCGCATGGCCAGGTCGTCGCATCAGCATCACGGTGCGACGCCGGGGCATCTGCTGCATGATCTGCAGCGGGACCCGGAGCAGTCGGCGCCGCTCGCGGACACGGAGCTGCACCGCCGGTACGAGGCCAAGCTGCGCGAGCTGATGGCGCGCTACCAGGCTCCGGATTGGCAATATGCGCGGGTTGGGCTGTTCTGAATTTTTTGGGGAATGCTGTTATAATGGTTGCATTCAGGTCAGGCAGAAGGAAAGGTGGAAAGCCTTGTCGCTCCAATTGATCGAAGCATACATTCCCAAAAAGCACTTCCCCAAAATGGATGAAAAGCTGCAAACGTTCGAGCTGGAATCGTACTGGTGCACGGAACAGTCGGAGGCCTCGACGTTCGTGCGCATGCTCGTCAAAACAAAGGATGCCGAAGAGATTCTGAACTACCTGGAGCAAGCGGCGAAGCTGATCGACGGGCTCGAAGTCATGCTGCTGCCGGTGCATTCGTTCATTAATCGCAAAAATGTGGAGTCGAAAGAAGATCAGGAAAATGAGGAGACTGGACAGTGAAAAGTTTTCAGCCTTAAGAAGCCCGTAAATCTGCGTTAGTAGAGGGCAAATCTTGCTTGGAACGAATAATTTGGGTTAGCGAAAGTTGCTTGTTTCGGGCAAACAACCGAAAAATGGACTGCTGCAGATGAGCCGTCACAGTCGCTTCCGAGACAATCGCTTTGGAAGGCGTGCGAAGATACCGAACGAACAGCGCGGGAGTCAGGCCGGAAAAACGAAGGGCAATCAGTTGAATAAGTCCTGTCGCGATGACACTACACATGACAAAACCTTCAATCGCTTGCAGGGTTTGCCGAATTCGCTTTCGATCCGGTTCACTCGTCACCTGCTCCAACGGATGCGACTCGCCTTTGCGTAAATAGCGTTTCAGCTTCGGCATGGATGGGCTCCAGAAGCGATAGCCGAAAGCACCGATCACCTGTTTCATTTCGCGAAAGGTGCATTCGATCTTGAATCGATACCCATACAGCGTGATGATTTCCACCGCCTCCAGGGACCGATCGGTACTGACGAGAATCGAATGGCGGTCGCCTTGTTTAACCAGTACAAAGCGAAGCTCTTGGTAAAGACCTTGCCCCCACAGCAAGTCCAGGCAGAGACAGGACACGGTTTCTTCCTTGCCGTAGATCGTCACCTTAACCGACTGGAACTCGGCTGCCCGCGTGTGAAACAACTCGGCGAGCTTGAGCACCTTTCCCTTCTTGGGCGGACGTCCCCGACCGGATTTACGGACCGGTTGCTCGTAGGCGACGACATTCATTTTAGCCTTGGTTACCATATGCATATTGCTCTCGCCTGTATCGTTGCCTTCGTTCAAACGCTGGAGAGCAGGAATAGACAGGAAATAGCGATCAAGCAACAGCAGCGCTGGCCCCAACGAATGGGCGGCGGCAAACGCTTGATCGATCATTTGCACGACATGGGAATCTTGACGTTCTTCGGACGAAGCGTCCCAGCCGAAGATGGTTTTGACTCCGTCTTGCAGGTTCATGAACAACGGCAAGCAGAACCATTTGATGGGCGTGCCGGCCAGAATGCCAATCGCGCCGAACAGATGGCCAAAGATATACTCGCCTTTGGACGAGTTTTCGGATTCCTGATGCAGCTTCTTCACACCCGGCATTCGCCGTCCTTCCTTGGCTTGCTTCATCCCGTCGCCGACAAGGACGACGCGCCCTCGCACGTAGAGCAGTGGAGCCATGCGGCCTACGACTTTGAACCAGGCGAGCCGAAGGGCTTCGAGCGACCAAGCGGTAGAGCGAAAGAAATGAACCATGGATTCATAGTGGCGCGGGGCCAAGGCCAATCCACGAACGATGGCCGTGAGTCCCCAATGATCCGTTCGAACCATGAGGCCGACGACGATCACAACAAACCACTCGTAAGCGGCCTTTCGGGAAAAGCAGGGACGGAATGTAGACAGGGCTTCATCTATAAATTTCAACATGGGCTTGTTCGATCGTGATGAAATCGGGTAAACTTACAACGTAACCCTTTCTTGCGATCTGATCTCCTTTCCGGTGTAGGAACCTTAGGATATCATGGATTTGCTTGATTGGGTTATTTTACTATGTGACGATTTTTTGAAGAGAACTTTTCACTGTCCAGGAGGAGAAAGAAGAAGAGAAACAATTGAAGCTGCAACGGGCGAGCCGCCATGAGCTGTACCTGCAGATTGAAGGGAACAGCAAATCCGATCTCACCTACCTGCTGTTCATCATTCTGTCGTCTGTGGTCGTTATGGCGGGCCTGATCCGGGACAGTTCTTACATTATTATCGGCGGCATGGTCATTGCGCCGCTGCTGGGTCCGGTGATTGCGCTGGCGTTCTCCTCCATTCTGGGTGATTTTCCGCTAGTGAAGCAATCGATTCTGACTGTGATCAAGGGCATCGTGTTAACGCTTGCCATTGCGGTCTTGTTCGGAATGTTCCTGCATACCCCGATTGCCAATGACAAGTTTTATGCACGCACGAGGGTCGATGTGTGGGATATTGTGCTTGCGCTTGCATCCGGAGCTGCCGGGGCGCTTTCCTATTTGAGAAGGGTGCCCAGTTCTTTGGTAGGGGTGATGGTGGCGGTGGCCTTGCTGCCTCCGACCCTCGTGCTGGGGATCTCCATCACGATGGTGTCCTGGAGCTATGTCTTCGGGGCCGCGCTGCTGCTGCTGGTGAACATTACCTCTATTCTTCTGGCAGGTATTGTGACATTCTCCATTTCCGGGATTACACCCGTAGGCTACGAGGAGATCAAGCGGGCGGAGAATTCTAGGAAGGTAAGCCTCATGCTGATTGCCACGCTTGTGGTGCTGTTGACCATTGCTGTGATCTACAGCAAGCCGTTTTTTATATTGTCCGCGCCTTAGTCAGATCGACGAAGCGCAAGTTCGGGACGCACACCGGGACAGCGATGCCGCGTTTGTGGATGCGGCCGCAGAATTATTGATTTCCGGCAAATTTGTGGAACGGCGCACAATGTGGTCGGATACCGGGGCACTGTTCGTTGTCCCGTCCGATACCGAGATTCAAATTAATCTGGTGCGCGGGGCCTGGGGAGACGAGATGCCGGGCTATTACTTGAGGGAAGTCGTCACGACGGGTGGGCCGGGGCAGTTGCAGACGCTTGTGTTGGATGCGAACGATCCGAGTGTGAAAAAGGTCGAGGTGCCGGAGGAGACCACCGCGTTGTATATGTCTGCCTCTTCCGATTACAACCTCTATTCCCCTTCCCTCATTGATGAATATGGTACAGCCCGCTACTTCTATGCGACCGCAGGTATCTATGCGGCACGGGCGATGCAGGCGAGCGACGAGGAGCTATGGCTGGGGCCGGTCACGGTCGAGCAGGAAGGACAGCAGCTCGAATGGCCGCTTGATCCGGAGCTGGCGCATATCTATACCGATGCTTGGTTCACCAGCAGCGCCGTCACGGATAAAAAAGGGAATTTTCGCTTCGGACACGATGAGGATTACTTGCCGTGGCTGAGCGTCTACCCGTCGGATCGGATGCTGTTCGCCGAAGCGTTGCGCGGCAATATGCATTATGGCTATCGGATGTATGTGGACGAGGAAGACCTGAAGCCGGGACAAGTGATGGGCCTTTTGGCCGGCAGTCCGCAGCGTCTGGACGTCCGCCAACTTGGGGCGGACGGTGTGATCCGCATGGACGAGCCTGGCGTTATTCGGGTCGGGCTGTTGGACGAATACGCCAATCTATTCGACTACATCGGACTGTATCAGCCGGTTGTATTGCAGCAGTCCAAGGATGAGGCATTTGTGTCGCAAATCAAGTCGATTGAAATCACTGTCCGGGATGCCAAGGGCAATGAAATGGATCAACATTGGTGGGAGAACGCTTATTATATCGATCGGGCCGGCACCTACCGGGTAACTCCCGCCGGGACTGATTGCCCAGGCGGGAGCGGGCCAGACGCTGGAGCTGCAGGCTACTCCGCTGGATGGCGAGGACGTGACGTGGCAGATTTTCCACCTTGAGGGGCTAATCTCGATCCCGATTATGTCCTTCACCGCCAGTGTGGGAGGCGAGCCGGTGGAGCGCTTCGACCGGCCGATGCCGGTATCGTTCGACGTCTCGGGCATTGATCCGAAGGCGTACAGTACCGAAGAGCTGGAGCAGCAGCTCATGCTCCACGTACGCAACGAGGAGACGGAGGTCTGGGAAAATGCGGGCGGCGTGTACGACCCGGTCACACGCACGCTGACGACGCTGCGCGGCCACTTCAGCATCTACCGGGTGTGGATGGACTCGATCCCGTTCATGGACATGCGGACCGACCACTGGGCTTATGCAGCCGCCACGATGCTGCGTAGCAAGGGCGTACTGGAGGCCGAGCAGTCGTTCGAGCCGTCCGCGCAGGTCACGCGCGGCGAATTCGCCGCCTGGATCGTGCGCGCGCTCGGGCTGCAGGTACTGCAACCGAGGAGATGGCGTTCACCGATCTCGGCGACAGCTTCTATGCGGAGGAGATCGCGGCCGCCGCGCAGTATGGGCTCGTGAACGGCGTCAGCGCGGATCGCTTCGCGCCGGAGGCGAACATCACCCGCCAGGAGATTGCCACGCTCGTGGAGCGCGCGCTGTCGGCGTACGCGCCCGCAGCGCTGAGCGTGAGGGCAGCCGCGGGCGACTCCCATTATACGGATCACGAGCAGATCGCACCTTGGGCCGCAGACGGCATCGCCGCGCTGGCTGCGGAAGGACTGCTCACCGGCTATCCGGACGGCAGCTTCGCGCCGCGCAGCGAGATGACGCGCGCCGAGGCAGCGGTGCTGATCGCACGCTTTTACGACGCACGCTTCTTCTGATCGTACGGGTGCACAGCTCCGCAAAAGGAGGTCCTCCATATGGAGGACCTCCTTTTGCGGAGTGTTCGTTTTGCGGCCTATTCGTTTTGTCCCTTAAAAAAAATGCGGTTTGTTCCTTGTCTCGAAGGACGAAACCTTTTATACTACTTTCGTGATCGATAATGATTATCATTTTCGGATTGGGAAAGGGAAGGGATACATCTTGAAGCATAATGCGAAACTACGACACACACGGCCTTTCGCTCTGGCAATCGCACTGCTGCTGGGGCTCGTGCTGCTGGCAGCTTGCTCTTCCGACTCTGCGAACCATGCAACAGACGGGGACGCGGCGGAGGAGAACGCAGCAGCCGAAGAGGCGACAGGCACGAACACGAATGCCGAGACCGGATCGGGCAGTGCAGCGTCAGCAGACGAGGCGTCAACGGAGGAAGCGACGGACGAGATGGGCGTTCGTGAAATTACCGATACTACCAACCGTACGGTCGAAATTCCCGCGGTACCGGAGCGGATCGTCTACATTGGCAGCAGCCCGGGCGATCTGATCACGCTCGGGATCGAGCCGGTCGGCGCCTCGCTGGGCGTCATCGCCACGCAGGTGGTCTATCCGGAGCTGCTGGAGGGTATCGAAGATGTCGGCGGGACGGAGCAGGATCTGGAGAAGATCACGGCGCTGAATCCCGATCTGATCTTGTTCGACGGCGTCGTGTACGACGATAAGGCGGAGGCGCTAAGCAAAATCGCGCCGGCGGTCGGATTCGATTCGGCTGCGCCGATGTACGAGCGGCTGCGCTTCCTCGCCGATGTCGTCGCCAGGACGGAGGAGGCCGAGCGCTGGATCGCGGCATATGAAGCGAAAGCAGAGACGGTGATTGCGCGTATCGGCGCCAGCCCCGACGATACGGCGACGGTGCTGCTGCAGCTCGGCAAGCAGCTCTATGTCATGGGCAACCGCGGCTTGGCCGTGACGGTATTCGATGTGTTGAAATTCCAGCCCGCGCCGAAGGTGCAGGAGCTGATCGAGCAATCGGAGCGCTTCATCGACATCTCGCACGAGGTGCTGCCCGAGTATGCGGGGGACTGGATCTTCCTGCTGTCCAACAGCGCCGACGAGACGGTGGAGGCCGTCGAGGGCCTGGAGAGCAGCGATCTCTGGCAGACGATTCCCGCGGTCAAGGACGGTCAGGTGTACAAGCTGCCCTCGCGGTGGAATTTCGACGATCCGGTGACGCGCGAACGGCTGCTCGACGAGCTGCCTGAGCTCATGGGCAAGTGACGACTGTGCAACTGGAGCAATCGGAGCAGCCCGATTCGGCTGATTCACAATAAGCAGAGGAAAAAACAGGGCTTTTCGCCGATGCAGTTGTCGGAGGTCCTGTTTTTCGTTATACTCTTATTGATAATAATTCTCAGTAAAGAAGGTTGTTCAGAATGGATGCGTGGGGAAGGGCGGCCATGCCGCCGCAGCTTGAACTGAAGGGGCTGACCCGACTCGCCGGGGACGTGCCGATTGTGTCCTCGGACCATGCGATTGTCATCCTGCTGAAAGGTCGGGCCACAATCCGCTCGGCGCATGAGCGCTTCTTGCTTGTCGAGGGCGACGCCATGCAACTGCCGTGTGGCCCGAATGCCCGGGTCGAGCCTATGCAGGGCATCGGCTGGGTGTTGCATTACGCCGTGCGCGTGTATGGAGACGAGCGCGCGGCGGGCACCGCTCAGGCAGTATTGCTGCCGCCCCTGCGAGTCGTCAAAGTCAGGCCGCTGGCCGCTCTGGCCGCGGCAATCGACAAGCTGGCCGCCTGCGAGGAGCCTCGCGGGGAAACGGCCGCGATGCGCCGCCAAGCCGCGCTGCTGGAGCTGCTCGCACTGCTGATGGACAATCAGGCGCGTACGCATCAGGCGCCGGAAGGCGCGCAAGCGGTCGAAGCGACAATCGCATATGCACGGCGACACTTCACAGAGCCGCTGACCGTCGAACAACTGGCCGGGATGGCAGGGCTCGGACGCGCCTCGTACAGCGCGTTGTTCCGGCAGTTGACCGGAGACAAGCCGCTAAGCTACTTGAACCGATTGCGGCTCAATCGTGCCAAGGAATTGCTGCTGCTCGGCGACGATCCGCTGCGCGAGATCGCACGGGCGGTCGGCTACCGCGACGAGGGGTACTTTAACCGTCTTTTCCGCGCGCGCTTTGGCTGCGCGCCCAAGGCGTATGCCCGAATGCACCGCGCAACCTCCGGGCCCGGGCGAGCGACTGCCGCAGCCTGGCCGCCGGCGGCTCGGCTGGCTGTCAGCGGCAGCATGCTCGGCGACGTATTGCTGCTCGGCATCCAGCCGCAATGTGCGGCGCTGCGGGTGATGGGGAGGCAAGTCGTCTACCGCGACCGACTGGCGGGCATCGACGAGCTGGAGGACATGTGTCCTGGTGAAGCGCTCGAGCCCGGACGTCCCGAGCTGGTGCTCCTGGAGTCCGAGCACGGCCGCGCTGTGGGCGCAGGCATCGCCTGGGATAGGGCAACGCGCGTCGTCGCCTTCGACCGTGCGGAGGATACGGAACTGCGTCTGCAGACCATAGGGACGCTGCTCGATAGACGCGAGGCGGCGGAGCGCTGGATCGCGGCGCACGAAGCGGCGGCGCAAGCGATGTGGACGAGCGTGCGCAGTCGAATCGGTAGCGGGGAGACCGCGAGCGTACTGGTGCAGGTGGGCGAGCATCTGTATGCGATGGGGAACCAGGGGTTGGCGGCGACGCTCTATCATCCGCGGGGCTTCGTGCCGAGCGGGGGGGCGCAGCGCCTGATTGCCCAGAGACGGCGCTTCGCGCCGGTCGGCGCGGACGAGCTGACCGATTATGATGGCGACCGGCTGTTCCTGCTGGTCGGCGCGGATGCTTGGCCGCATGCGGAGCGCTTGCTGGCGAGCGCTAGCTGGCGCGAGCTCCGGGCCTGCCGCCGCGGCGTCGTCCATCTGGCCAAGGCGCAGTGGAATTACGACGATGCTCTGACGCGCGAGCGGCTGGTTCCGCTCCTGCCCCGCATGCTGAGCGCCGGCTGCGACAGCAGCCGGCCAGTGCCTTCTATATAAGAGCGTACAGAATGACCAGCGCCCCAGCGACGAAGCAGTACCAGGAGAAGTACTTCAGATTGCCGCGCGCCATGATGCCCATGAACCAGCGCAGCGAATAATAGGACGCGACCAGCGAGCACAGGAAGGCCAGCGCATAAGGCAGGGCGTATGTGCTCAGCAGCGGATCCCGCACCAGATCCATCCCTGACAGCACCATGCCGCCGAGACTGATCGGGATGAACAGGAGGAAGGAGAAGCGCAGCGCCGTCTCCTGCTTCAGACCGAGCCCCATCGCGGCGACGATCGTCATGCCGGAACGGCTGAGGCCCGGCATGAGGGCGAGGGCCTGGGCGAAGCCGATCACGATCGCGTCCTTCAGCTTCAGCTCGGCATCATTTTTGCGGCCGCGCAGATTGCGGATGAGCCACAGGGCCGTGCCGGTGACGAGCAGCGTCGCGCCTACGGTGATCAGCCCCTTGAAGACCTCGGAGAGCCAGTCGTCCAGCAGCACCCCCAGCACGCCGGCCGGGATCGTCGCCACCACCAGCAGCACGATGAAGCGGAATTCCGCCTTCGCCGAAGGATCCCGATGCACGACATAATTCCACCCGCCGACGCACAGCTTCCAGATATCCGCGCGATAGATCAGCAGCACCGCCAGCAGCGAGGCGAAGTTCACCAGCACCTCGAAGCTGAAGCCCTCGATCTCCAGACCGAACAGCCGCTGGACGATGACCAGATGGCCGCTGGAGGAGACGGGGATCGGCTCCGTGAAGCCCTGCAGCAGGCCGAGCACCGCATACTTGAATAAGGTCCATAGATCCGTCATGACCATTCTCCTTTCGCGGCGCGCTTGCGGTCGGCGGCGCCGAACCCGTACGCGATGCCAAGACCGCACAGCAAGGTGACGACACATGCGGCGATGGTGCCAGCCTCACGAGGTATTCCCGGGAAGATGACAGCCACCGAGCCGATGAGCAGGCCGATGATCGCGGCATGCGTGATGCGCGCATAATGCTGCAGCAGGTAGCGAATTGCCTTGCTGCTCACGATGAAGCCAATGATGACGCCGGAGCCGATCAGCGCCATCAGCATCAGATCGAGATTGGACAAGGCGTAGATCGCGGTCGGATACACGCCGAGGAGCAGCAGCACGAGCGAGCCGCTGATGCCGGGCAGCAGCATCGCCATGCTGGCCAGCCAGCCGGAGAAGAACAGGCCCGCCATCGTGGCGATGTCCGGATCGGTCAGCGGCTCGCCGCCGTGCTCGTCACCGTTCACCAGCGCCATCAGGCCGAGCAGCACAGCGGCTACGAGCAGGACGAGCAGGTGGGCAGGGCGAGAGCCGCGCGCGCCGCCGGCCTGACGTGTAATGAGCGGCAGCACCCCGATGATGAGTCCGATAAAGAAAAACTGGGTGGGCGCGAAATAATGCGCCAGCACATACTCGATCACGCGGCTAAGCGAGACGATCGCCGCGCCCATGCCTGCCGCCAGCGGCAGGAGGAAGCCGATATGCCGCTTCCATTGGCGGCTGAAAAAGCCGCTGATCGCCTGCAGCAGGCGGTCGTAGATGCCGAGTACGACGGCAATGGTGCCACCGCTGACGCCGGGGATCAGATCGCTGATGCCCATCAGCACGCCCCGGTACAGATTTCGCCATTCCATGTGTAGGTACCTCGCAATTCGTCTGAAATGTAGAACAGTCCGAATATCAGTATACCTGTCCGAGGCGGTCGCTGGCTATGCCTGTGTCTTACGCCGGCTTACACTTTTGTAAGTTAACTAAATGCCGGCCGCCTAGCTTGGAAGCTCCGCCGCGGCCTCCGCCGGCTTGCGCAGCAGGAACGTGAGCGGAATCGCGGCCGCGACGAGCACGGTGCCGATGAGAAAGACATCCTGGATGCCGAGCGCGATCGCGCCGAGCTCGCGCGCAGCGCCCTCCGTCATATCGCCGGCGGGCCCTGACACAGGCTGGAGGTGTGCGGCGGTGCGGGAGGCCAGGATCGTGCTGAAGATGCTGATCGACAAGGCGGACGAGCCTTGCCGAACCCAGTTCAGCAGCGCCGAGGCCTGACCGGAATAGGCGCTGGGCACGACCGACATGGCGGCATTGGTGACGGGCATATTGCTCATCGCAATGCCGATGTAGCGTACGGCAATCCATGTCGCGATGAAGGCGGTGCCCGTAACGAGGTCGAGCCGGCTCAGCTCCCAGGTGGCGAGCAGCATGAGCAGCGTCCCTCCCAGCAGCAGCGGGAACGGGCCGAGCCTGCCGTACAACTTGCCAACGAAGACGGACACGAGCGCCATGCCGAGCGTGCCGGGCAGCATGACCAGACCCGTATGCAGCGTGGTGGAGTGCTGGACATTCTGCATGTAGATCGGGATCAGGAAGGTGCCGGCGTACAGCGAGATCGTGATCGTACAATTGAGAATCAGGCTGCAGGTGTAACGCGGAATGCGGAGCAGCTGCAGATTCAGCAGCGGAGCCTGGGCGCGCAGGGTACGCACGATGAACCAGACCAGGATGCCGAGTCCGCCGCCGAGCAGGAGCAGCGTCTGCCAGGAGGCCCAGCCCCAATCGCTGCTCCGGCTGAATGCGGTCAGCAGCGAGCCGGTGCCGACGACGACCCCCAGGAAGGCGGGCAGATCGAGCTTGACGCCGCCGCCCAGTCGATAATACGGGATGAACCGCATCGCCGCGAGCATCGCGGCAATGCCGATCGGCGCGTTCATGGCGAACAGCGCCTGCCAGCCGTACGAGGCCTCGAGCCAGCCGCCGATCGTCGGGCCGAACGCCGGGGCGAGCATCGCCGAGACGCTCCACAGGCCGATCCCGAGCGCCTGCTTCTCCTTGGGCAGCACCTGGTAGATGATCGTCATCGTCGTCGGCATGATGACCCCGCTGAACATCCCCTGCAGGATCCGCGCAGCAATCAACAGATGGATGTTCCAGGCGAACATGCACAGGACGGAGGCCGCCGTGAAGCCGGCCAACGCCAGGACGTAGAGCCGCTTGTAGCTGATGCGGTCGCCCAAAAAGCCGACAACAGGGGCGATGGCGCCTGTCGTCAGCATGAACCCGGACATCATCCATTGCACCGTGCCGAGCGGCGCCTCGAAGCGATCCATGAATACCGGCAGCGCAATATTAATTGTCGTGATACTGAGCGTAGCCATGAAATTGCCGAAAAAAATCGCAAAAATAATGGTCCAAAACGCACCCGTCGGGCGCAAGGAGTCTGCGGATGACATAAAAAAGTCCCTCCAAAACGGTGATATGTGCCGATTGGTTGTATGAGCCAACGTTAGATGTTTCGATTAGTTGCATGAGCCAACTATATAGTTGCATTATACATCTACATCGCGTATTGTCAATTGCATAGCCTGCCCTGCCGGCGTCCTGGCGGCCTTCCAAGGAAGGGCCTGCGACGCACCAAAGACATATCAAAGATGCACCAAAGACGCACGAAAGACGTTGTGCCAAATTCGCGCCAACGGCGCGCGACAGATGTGTCAAAGGTGTGCTCTGCTGGCTTATTGTTGTGAGCTGGAGAGCACATGTGCAGTGGCATAGATTGACTGGGGCGCCGGAAAAGGAGGTGAGGGAGATGGACATGGAGGATGACGGGGCGATCAGACAGGTGGAGTTGGAGTTGGCAATTTTGCTGCGGCGTGTCACGGCCATGACGACGCGTCGACTGGGTACGCTGGATCGGGCGGCGTACCTGCTGCTGCACCGAATCGATGCGCATGGACCGGAGGGAGTGAAGCGCCTGGCCCAGGCCTTCGGGCTGGACGTCTCCACGGTGAGCCGTCAGGCAGCGGCGCTCGAAGCGAGCGGACTGGTCCGGCGCATTCCCGATCCGGACGATGGGAGGGCCTATGGCTTGGGTATCACCGATCACGGTCTGGCGGAGCTGCAGGCTACTCGGCGCGCAAGGCAAGCGCGCATCGCGGAGCTGCTGGAGGGTTGGACGGATGAGGAGCGGACCATGTTCGGCGAACTGTTGCACAAGTTCAACCAACGGGCTCAGCAGCGATGAAAGTGGAGCACGCAGAAATGAAGTGGAGCATGTCGAAAAAAAGACCTTCGTATGGGTATTGCACCTGTATTGGAGGTCTTTTTCTCGAAACGAGCCTTGCGTCGCCGGAAGACGGCCCTCGCGGCTTCGTCTATGTGTCGATTACAGAATAACCTGGTGCGATTGAAACCCAACCTAAACGGTTGCCACAGGTCTTATTTTCTTGAAATCGATCGAAATAAGCGCGCTGGCAACCGTTTAGCTTAGGAGCGTCCGTCTGCTTGCGTGACGGATTAGCTGTCTTTGGTTATTTCGTGAAGCATCCTATGCTTGATTCTAGGTGCTTGCGAAGCACGCATCGTCAAGCTGGTGAACGTCCCGCTGCAGGTGCAGCTATAGGTGCAGTTCTCGTCGTTTCGCCTTGTTGTTCAGAAACTGCACAGAATGAATTGGTAAAATGTAACTGAGAAATGAAGGAAGCAATACATAGCAGTAGAAGATCTGGGCATTAAGCAGACTGAAATGCGAGTGCTTGAACAAAGAAGTGAAGCAGCTGACACGAGGAACAAGCCGGGAACAAGGGAGAAAGCCATGTCCGAACAAATTGGTCTGCGGGCCGCGACTGCGGCGGACGAGCCGATGCTCTACGAACTTTATGCGTCCTCCCGACAAGCGGAAATGCACATGTGGGGCTGGACGCCCAAGCAGGCAGAGCCGTTTCTGCGCATGCAGTGGCACGCGCGCAAACGTTCTTATGCGGCGGAATTTCCGAATGCGCGGGACCAGATTATCGTCAAGGACGGAAAAGCGGTCGGCCGCTGTCTCCTCGCTGCGAGGCCAACTTATTGGCGCCTTGTCGATCTGGCGTTGCAGGAAACAAGTCGGGGTCAAGGGATCGGCACTTCGGTCTTACGAATTTTGCAACAACGCGCGGCGATTTGCGGCATGGCTTTGCGCCTGAGTGTCAGCCCGGACAATCCCGCCCTTCGCCTTTACGAGCGGATGGGGTTTGCCCATAAGGGCGGCACGGAGATGCATTTGTTCATGCAGTGGCTGCCCGGCCAAGACATTGACCACATGAAAGGGGAATTGAGATGAGCGATCAATACGTAGGCGAAATTCGGATGTTCAGCGGCAATTATGCGCCGCAGGGATGGGCTTTTTGCGATGGCAGCCTGCTGTCCATCAACGAGAATGAAGTGTTGTATGCCTTGCTGGGTACGGTGTATGGAGGAGACGGCCGGACGAACTTTGCGCTGCCGGATCTGCGCGGCCGGGTGCCGATTCATATTGGAGAAGACTATGCGATGGGGCAAAAAGCCGGCAGCGAAACCGTGACGCTGCTCTCCACGCAGCTGCCGAAGCACACCCATACTGCCAATGCCAACCAATCCGCGAAGACGACCAATTCGCCAGAAAATGCCTTCTGGGGCCAATCGACAAACGTTACGAATTACCAGGAGGCGGCTGAGCCGAACGTACAAATGAACACCGCCGCCGTGTCAACGGTGGGCGCGAATCAGGCGCATGATAATATGATGCCCTCGCTTGCGGTCAGCTTCATCATTGCCAAGCAGGGCGTGTTCCCGTCGCAAGGGTAGTTCAAGCACTACGAGTATAATAACCAAAGGAGGATTTTCGATGGCTGAACCGTTTGTAGGCGAAATTCGAACTTTTGCATTCGGCGTGATTCCGAAAGGGTGGGCGCCGTGCAACGGCCAGATTCTGCAAATTGCACAAAACCAGGCATTGTTCGTGCTGCTGAGCAATCGATACGGCGGGGATGGCAAAACGACCTTTGCGCTCCCGAACTTGCAGGGCAAGGCGCCATTGCATTTTTCCGGCTCCATACCGGTGGCGACATCGGCGGGGGAGGCGAGCCATACGCTGACGGTTCATGAAATGCCGCAGCACACCCATCAGGTGAGTGCCAGCACCGACAACGCGACGCTGCCCGTCCCGACCGGTAATACGTGGGGGACGACACCGGCGACGCGCCCGATTTACGAGGCGAATGCGAATACGACGATGTCCGCCGGAGCCTTCGCACCGGCTGGGGGCAGTCAACCGCATAATAATATGCAGCCGTATAGCGTCCTGTCTTTTTGTATTGCACTCGTTGGGATTTTCCCGCCGAAACCTTAGGAGGTGTAATCATGGATCCATATGTAGGCGAAATTCGTTTGTTTGCCGGCATTTATGCGCCCAGTGGCTGGGCCTTCTGCAACGGCTCGGAGCTGTCCGTTCAAGAGAACCAGGTGCTGTACAGTGTCATCGGCAATCAATACGGGGGCGATGGCGTAACGAAGTTCAAGCTGCCGAATCTGACGGGCAGTGTGCCGATCGGGACCGGCAACGGGCCGGGCTTGACGCCAAGACCGATTGCGCAGCCGGTGGGCGAATCGACCGTGACCTTGATCGAATCGCAGATGCCGGCGCATACGCATCCCCCGCAGGGGACGACGACCACGGCGGGCGGCGTAGACGATCCGACGAATGCAATCTGGGGGAGCGAAACGAATTTTTCCCAGGTCAAACCCTATGCTCCTACGCCGAACACGTCAATGAACCCATTGGCACTAAATGTTGCAGGAGGATCTCAGCCGCACAATAATATGCAGCCATTCGTAGCACTTTCGTTCATCATTGCGTTGGAAGGTGTTTATCCTCAGAAATCTTATTAACAACGTATTTAAAAAAGGTCGCTACCCGCAATGGATTTGCGGGTAGTCTATTTCGTTTGCTATCAAATTCGAAATGTGAGGGACCATAATGAAAAAGATGTCGCTATTTATTGCATTGCTTTTAATTTTTGGCGCAGTTTGTGCGCCGTTTCCTAATTCCCGCGTCATGGCAGCGAGCGAGACCGAGATTTTTACAACTGAGGAACTATCGTTCAATTTAAGTGTGAGCAGTCCAGAGCTTGCAATAACGGTAGGGAAAGTCGATGCTGCGGATATAGGAACAGCGCTTAAGTTTGCTGTAGACAGCTCTCGTGAAATTCTTTCTGCTTCGATCATGTTAACGAGTCAGGAAGAAGTAGACTATTCCGGTGCGCTTTCCATTCAACTATCGGGAGATAATTGGACAGCGTCAAATCCAAACAATGTTTTTACAAGCGATCTAATAGGTGCATCCCAACAATACACGCTATCCAATATTGGGGCGAGTCTTGCTTTTGGCATGCCTCAATATTTATGGGATGTATCTGATCTTTTGACCGGAAGCCACGACGACCCTAACTTTTTGACGTTTGTATTAAGCAGAGATGAAGCCTCTACCCTTTTTATTTCTAGTCCCAATGTTCAAGGGGCCTGTGAGGGCGATTCCGCATGTATTTCAAGTAATTCTCCCAAGCTGATCGTTGAGTATGGTGCATCTGTACCAACCAACCACTCCCCTACCGACATTAGTCTTGACAATGCGAGTGTGAATCAGAGTGCGGGGGAGAATGCCCTGGTTGGCAGTTTGTCCACGACGGACCTCGATGGCAGTGACACGCACGACTATTCTCTGGTCTCCGGAGCAGGGGACACGGACAACAGTGCGTTTTCCATTACGGGCAATCAGCTTGTAGCCTCAAATGCTTCCACTTTGTCAGCCGGAGCAAAATCGGTTCGCATCCGTACGACAGACAGTGCGAACGCGACTTATGAAAAGTCATTCAGTATCACTGTCGAGGATGATATTAAGCCCGACGCGCCGATCATCACAGACCCGGCCGAGGGCGATTATACGACGGCGACGCCGACGATCACCGGCACGGCGGAGCCGGACAGCACGGTGGCGATCACCATTGACGAAGGGACGCCGGCGAACGAGACCGCCGGCGGCAGCGGCAACTGGTCGCACACGCCGGCGGCCGCGCTCGGCCAGGGCGCGCATACGGTGAGCGCGACGGCGACGGATGCGGCGGGCAACGTCAGCGACGCGTCGGCGACGGTGAGCTTCATGGTGGACACGGTGTCTCCGGCACAGCCGACCATCACCGCCCCGGCCGACGGCGCGACGGTGACGACGAAGAAGCCCGCGATCACGGGCACGACTGAGGACGGCACCACGGTCACGGTCGCGCTCGACGGCGGCACGCCGCAGGCCGCGACGGTGAACGGCAGCGACTGGAGCTACACGCCGAGCGCCGAGCTGAGCGAAGGGGCGCACACGGTGAGCGTCGTCGCCGAGGACGAAGCGGACAACGCGAGTACGCCGCCTGCGACGTCCAGCTTCACGGTGGATACGTTGCCGCCGAACGTGCCGAGCATTACCGCGCCTGCGGACGGCACGGCGATGTCGAACGCGCAGCCGATAATTACGATTGAGGCCGACGGCGCGGACAGCGTGACGGTGTACTTCGGCGGCGACGAGCAAGGGCAGGCGACGCTGGATGCCGGCACGACGTGGACGTATACACCTGCGACCGTGTTGCCGGACGACACCTACGTCGTGACGGCTGATGCGTCAGATGCACACGGCAACACGAGCGCAGCTTCGGCCCCGGTGACGTTCACTGTGGATACGGAGAAGCCCGACGCGCCGATCATCACGGACCCGGCCGAGGGCGATTACACGACGGGGACACCGACGATCACCGGTACGGCGGAGCCGGACAGCACGGTGGCGGTGGTCATTGACGGCGGGACCGCAGTTGACGAAACGGCCGATGACAGCGGCAACTGGTCGCACACGCCGGCGACTGTGCTCAACCAGGGCTCGCATACGGTGAGCGCCACGGCGACGGATGCGGCAGGCAACGTCAGCGACGCATCCGCGACGGTGATCTTCATGGTCGACACCGAAGCGCCAGACGCGTCGACCATCACCGTCCCAGCCGATGGGGCGACGGTGACGACGAAGCAGCCGACGATCACGGGCACGACTGAGAGCGGCACCACAGTCACGGTGACGCTCGATGGCGGCACGCCGCAGGCCGCGACGGTGAACGGCGACAGTTGGAGCTACACGCCGAGCGCCGAGCTGAGCGAAGGGGCGCACACGGTGAGCGTCGTCGCCGAGGACGAAGCGGGCAACGCGAGTTCGCCGCCGGCGACGTCGAGCTTCACGGTGGATACGCTGCCGCCGACGCTGAGCTTGAAGGGCGCCTCCGAGATCGAGCTGTTGCTCGGCGCGTCCTATGACGATGCCGGCGCATCTGCAGAGGATGCGCGTGACGGCGATCTCACGAACGCCATCCAAGTCAGCGGAGAGGTCGATACCTCGACACCGGGCATTTATACGCTCACGTACGACGTATCGGACGAGGCCGGCAATGCCGCGCCGATTCTTCAGCGGACCGTGAAGGTGCGCCCGCCCGCGGTCACTTCGGAAGGCGGCGACAATCTCGTGCGGGTTGCGGAGGCGCTGCCTGGGGCGATCCTGTCCCTGTATGACGCGGACGGCGATCTTGTCGGAGAGACGGCGCAGGCCGATGCAGCAGGCAAGCATACCTTTGACCGAATTGCCGCAGGCCGCGGCTACGTCGTGACGCAGACGGCGAACGGTGTCGAGAGTGCGGCTTCGGCCCCGGTCCAGGTCACGCGACCTCGGAACGATGCGCCCGCTACCGGCGGAGGCGCGTCGCCGCCGACCGGCAATGTCCGGGTCGTGGATGTCGCACTTGGCGATGCGTCCGGTGCGGTCGAGCGCGTAGAGATCGTGCGCAAGGTTGATGCGAGCGGGCAAAAGCTCGATACCGTCGTGTTCGACGCGGCCAAGGCGGCCAGCGTGGCGGGCAAGGCTCAGTCGCAAGGCCAGCCCAAAGCGATCATTCTGATCGACGATCTGCCGGACGACCCGGCCGACGAGGTGAACGTGACGCTGCCGCAGTCCTCCGTAGGCATTCTGGCGGAGCACAAGATAGCGCTGGAGATTCGCTCCGAGGAGGCCCGAGTCGAGCTGCCTGCGGAGAGCCTGGCGGCGATGGCGGAGGCGGGCTTGACGGATCTGTTCTTCCGGCTCGTGCCGATTCGCGGGGAGGCCAGACAAGCGATCGCGCAGCGTACGGTCACCTCGGAGCAGGTGGAAGCCGCGGCCGGCGGCGGGATGGCGCAGGTGTTCGGCACGCCGATGACGATTGAGACCAACTATTCGGACTTCGCCACCCGGCTCGTGTTCCCGCTGCCACAGATCGAGCTGCCTGCGCAGGCAGTGGCGCTGCAGCGTCTGCTCGATTCGCTGGCGGTATATATCGAGCATAGCGACGGCGAGAAAAAACTGCAGCGCGGCGTTATCGTCTACGACGACGCCGGCGCGCCTGCAGGCATCGAAATCGAAGTAAGCAAATTCAGCACCTTCACCATCGTCGGCCTTGGCGAGGAAGAGAGCCACGTGCCGTATATCACAGGCTATCCGGATGGCCGCTTCGGTCCGGAGCGCATCGTGACCCGCGCCGAGCTGGCGGCGATGCTCTCGCGGCTGCTGGGCGAGGTCGAGCTCCGTCCGGAGGTGGATTACCGCGACCTGAGCGGCGAGCATTGGGCGGCGGGCTACATCGCCGACATGCAGGCTCTCGGTCTGATGCAAGGGTACCCGGACGGCAGCTTCCGTCCCGATCAGACGATCAGCCGCGCGGAGCTGGCGACCGTCGCCAGCCGCCTGCTGCCGGTCGATGCAGCGGCCGGGGTGGCCGTGCCAGATACGACGGGACACTGGGCCTACGAGGCAATTGGCCGCATTGTGGCAGCGGGCCTCATGCAGGGCTATGCCGGCGGGGAGTTCCGTCCCGATCAGGGCCTGACGCGGGCCGAGGCGGTCACGGTGCTGAATCGTCTGTTCGAGCGGGCGCCCCTGACCGGAGCGGGCAACCCGTACACGGATGTACCGGCTGGCCACTGGGCGCAGGGCGATATCCTTGAGGCGTCGGTGGCCCATGCGGCAGCGGATCGGCATGACGCGCGATGACGCTTGCCAGAGGCGAGCTCCTCGTATATAATAGCGACTATTACGTCCTCTAGGGTTCCGCGCCATGTCGGCGGCCTGGTCCGAGAGAGGACGCGCAGCCCTCGCGCGATTCGCGCGTATAGATCGCGTCTATACTCGAATATATAGAATTTATTAGTTTCACGCTAATAAACGGTCTCTATATTCTCGGAACGAAGCTTGCTGCTCCATAAAAGACGGCTTGCCCGTTTCGCCTTGGCTGTGACACGGCGGGACAAAAGCCCGGGAGATACGCACGTGCGGTGCGTGGCTCCCGGGCTTTTTCGGATGGAAAACAAAGGGATCCGCGCGGCGCGCACGAGCAACACGGAGGAGGATGAACATCATGAATCGTGCTTGGGGAACGGTCCTGCTGGCGGCGGGATTCGAGGTCGGCTGGGTCCTCGGACTCGGCCATGCGGACAGTTGGTGGACATGGGGGGCGACGGTGGCTGCGATTGCGGCGAGCTTTGGTCTGATGATCGCGGCGGTGCGGGCGATTCCGGCAGGGACCGCATATGCAGTGTTTGCCGGCTGCGGCACGGCCGGCACGGCGCTCGCGGAGATCGTCTGGCTGGGGGCGCACGCCGATCCGGTCAAGCTCGGCTTGATCGCGCTGCTGGCGGCCGGCGTCGTCGGCTTGAAGTGGCTGAGCGGCTCGCCGCAGAAGGAGGGAGAGGCGCGATGAGCTGGCTATGGCTGATGCTGGCGGGGCTGTGCGAGATGGCCGGCGTGCTGCTGCTGGGCCGCATCGCCCGCCGGCGCACCTGGCGGGACGTCGGTCTGCTGGCGCTCGCCTTCGGCTGCAGCTTCACGCTGCTGTCGCTGGCGATGCGCACGATCCCGATGGCGACCGCGTATGCGATCTGGACCGGGATCGGTGCAGCCGGCGGCGTCACGCTCGGCATGCTCCTGTTCGGCGAGCCGCGGAGCTGGCAGCGCGTCGGTCTGCTGGCGGTCGTGCTCGGCGCGGCGATCGGACTGAAGCTGACCGGGTAGCGGCGGCGCCGCGTGACGGGGCGAAGGGGCAGGAGGCGCGGATGTTGCTTTGTAGAAGGGTGCAGGAGTAGTGTGGAGGAGCGGAAGAGTGGTGTGCAGGAGTGGTGTATAGGAGAAGACGTGTACAGAAATCGTGTATAATAGAAGCAACACCTCGAAGAGGAGCGTGAGAGAGCATGCACGAAGTTGACACGACCCCGTTCCGCTTGCCGCTCACGAATGACGGAGCCGAGCTGACGCTTCGCGGCGACATTCGGGCCCCCCGCGACGGCGGCCCCTGGCCGACGGTTGTCCTGGTGCACGGCTTCAAGGGCTTCAAGGACTGGAGCTTCTTTCCGTACGCGGCCGAGCGGCTGGCCCGAGCCGGGATGATGACGGTGACCTTCAATTTCAGCTGCAATGGCGTTGGGGAGGGCACGGATTTTGACGAGCTGGACAAGTATGGCGCCAATACGTACGCGCGCGAGCAAGCCGATCTGGCTGCGCTGCTCGGGGCGCTGCGTGCGGAGGAGCTGCCAGGTGCGGCGCGGTGCGATACGCGTCGCCTCGCCCTGCTCGGCCATAGCCGCGGCGGCGGCAACAGCCTGATCCGGGCGGCGGAGGACGCGGGGATCGGCGCGGTCGTTACCTGGAATGGAATCGGCGATGTCGATTTGTTCAGTCGCGACTTCCGGCAGACGGTGCTGCAGGATGGAATCGGCTATGTGGAAAATGCGCGCACGAAGCAGCAAATGCCGATCACGGCAGCTTTTTTTGAGGACTTGGACGCCAACGCGGAGCGCTATGACCTGCCGACCGTGCTGGCCGGACTGCGCACGCCTGTGCTGCTGCTGCAGGGCGATGCGGACAGCGCGCGGCTGCTGGACGGTTTTCGGCGCTTGCGCGAGGCGGCGCCCGCTCAGACCTATGCAGGCATTGAGGGGGCCGGCCACACCTTCGGCGCGGTCCATCCGTTCGCGGGGACGACCGCTGCGCTCGAAGAGGCGCTGGAGCGGACGCTGGCGTTTCTCGGAACGCAGCGGATTCGTCCGTAAAAGACAGCCTCGCCGTTTTGTCTTGCGCGGCCAAAGGATGGCGCCAACTGATTCGCTTTGCAGCTAAGCTGGAGCTTGCCTGATTCGCTGTCCTTGCGGTACCATTACTAGCGGAGGGATTGCAGCATGCGCTTTACACGCCACCGCTTTGGCAAACGCATTATCAAAACCGGCGCCGCGATTTTTGTGACGGCGCAAATTTGCGACTGGCTCGGATTGCCGGCCATCTTCGCGGTCATCTCGGCGATGGTGACGATCGAGCCGACGATCAAGGCTTCCTTTCGCAAGGGCGCGATTCGTCTGCCGTCCGCCGCGATCGGGGCCTTCTTTGCGATGGTGTTCGACTACGCGCTCGGCCCTCAGCCGCTGACCTATGCGCTGTCCGCGCTGGCCACGATCTACGTCTGCCACCTGTTGCGCTGGAATGACTCGATTGTCGTCGCCACGCTGACAGCGGTCAATATGATTACTTATACGGACGTGCACTATTTGCACGACTTTGCCATTCGGCTCGGGACGACGACGACCGGAATCGTCGTCTCCTCGGTCATCAACCTGCTCGTCTTTCCGCCGAATTACCGCCGCCCGATCCTGGAGACGGCGCCGCCGATTGCGACGCATACGCTCGAGCTCGCCGACCTGACTGTCCATGCGCTGCTGGAGCCCAAGTCGGCCGCTGCCACAGCGCATCTATTGGATCGGCATGCTGCGATCAAGCGCCAGTGCGCCCAGGCGCTCGTGCTGATCGGCTACTATGTCGACGATCATCGCATCCGGCGGCGACCGCTGGCCGAGCTGCGGCACATGCTGCGGCTGCGCGATGCAGTCAGTCAATGCCGCGAGATGACCGTATGCATCGACGTGCTGCTGCACTCGCGGCACGAGATCGCGCGGCTGTCGGAGGCGTCCAAGCGGCTGCTGCTCGAGCGCTGGCGCAGCGCGCTCGGCGGCAGCGGAGGCAGCGGCGACGTGCTGACGCTGGACGGCGGCGAGACGTCCCGGCCAGCGCACACCTCGCGCGGCCAGCGGCTGGAGCTGAGCCAGCTGGAGCTGCTCTACGCGCTCGCCGAGCGGCTGCGCTGCACAGCGCTGCGCGCCGCCGGGGCGGACGATGCGTCCGGCGACCGCGACCCGCACGGCGACGACGGCTCGCACGGCGACGACTCGCCAGGGGCGCCCGGGCTCATCTGAGCATGACGGCGCCGATTCAAGCTCGCCATACGCGCTTGAATCGGCGCGGCGAGCCTGCGGCGCCGCAGGCTCGCAAAGCGCGCTTAAATCGGCGCCCGGCGAGCACTCGCCCATGACCTTTGCAAAAGCGACGGCCTTGCTGCCTACACGCCGGTGAAGCCACCGCCTGCTTCGCCGTCAGGCGGGACCGCACATTGCCGCACTCTGAGGCTCCGCATACACATTGCTCCAACATTGCTCTCCCTTGGCGGTCCGCGAGAAGCTCGCTACTCCTTGACCGCGCCGATCATGACGCCCTTCACGAAGTACTTCTGCAGGAACGGATACAGGAACAGGATCGGCAGCGTGGCGACAATGATCGTGGCGTACTTGATCGTCTCGCCGATCGGCATCGAGTCGCTGCTGGCGACGGAACCGATCATGCTGCCCGTGTCGTTGGCGATCAGGATCTCGCGCAGAATGAGCTGCAGTGGGAACAGCTCGCGCGTCTGCAGGTAGATCATCGCCGGGAACCAGGAGTTCCAGTGGTATACGCCGTAGAACAGCACCATGACCGCGACGACCGGCAGCGACAGCGGCAGCACGACGCGGGCCAGGATCGTCCAGTCGCTGGCGCCGTCCAGCCGCGCCGACTCCTCGAGGCTGACCGGCACGCCCTGGAAGGCGGTGCGCATGATGATCAGGTTGAATGCGCTCACCGCCGTCGGGATGATCAGCGCCAGCCGCGAGTCGAGCATGCCGAGATTGCCCACGAGCAGGTAGAGCGGGATCAGTCCGCCCTCGAAGAACATCGTGAACACGATCAGGAACATGATCGTGTTTTTCCACATTACGTTGCGCCGCGACAGCGCGTAGGCGCCGAGCGAGGTCATGACGATGTTGACGGCGGTGCCGCAGACGACGTAGATCAGGGTGTTGACGTAAGCGGTGGCGATGTTTGGGTTGGCGAAGACGAGCTTGTACGCCTCCAGCGTCAGTCCCTTCGGGTACAGGAGCAGCCCCCGATTCTGCACGACGGCGTTCGGATCGCTGAGCGAGGCGAACAGCACGAAGACGAGCGGGTACAGCGTCACCAGCGCGAGTGCGACCATGAGCGCGGCATTGAAGCCGTCAAAGGCGCGTTCTCCGATTGTTTTGTGCATCATTACCGCCTCCTTACCATAGTCTCGATTCGCCCAGCCGCCGCGCGATGGCGTTGGCCAGCACGAGCAGCGTGAAGCTGATCATCGCATTGAACAGCCCGATCGCGGCGCTGTAGCTGAAGTCCGCCTGCAGGATGCCCTTGCGGTACACGTACGTCTGAATGACATCCGCGGTCTCGTACGTGACGGGATTGTACATGAGCAGGATCTTCTCCGCGCCGACGGTCATGAAGCGGCCGATGAACAGGATGAGCAGGATCGTCACCGTCGGCAGGATGCCGGGGAAGGTGATGTGCATCGCCTGGCGGAAGCGGCTCGCGCCGTCGATGCGCGAGGCCTCGTACAGCGCCGGATCGATATTGCTGATCGCAGCGAGGAAGATGATCGAGCTCCAGCCGATGTTCTGCCATAGATCCGAGCCGATGAACAGCGTGCGGAACCAGCCCGGATCGCGCATGAACGGCACCGGCCCGATGCCGATCTGGCCGAGCAGGTTGTTGATCAGCCCATTCGTCGACAGGAAATCGACCATCATGCCGACGATGACGACGAGCGAGATGAAGTGCGGCATGTACGTGATCGTCTGGATCGTCCGCTTGAAGCGCGGGTTGCCGATCTCGTTGAGCAGCAGCGCCAGCACGATGCCGGCGGGGAAGAAGAACAGCAGACTGTAGAAGCTGAGCAGCAGCGTATTGCCGAGCAGCCGCCAGAAGTAGAAGCTGTTGAAAAACGCGACGAAATGGTCGAAGCCGACCCACGGGCTGCCGGTAAAGCCCTTGGACGGGATGTAATTTTTGAAGGCGATCTGCAGCCCGTACATCGGACCGTACTGAAAGATGATGTAGTAGACGAGCACCGGCAGCAGCATGAGATAGATGGTGCGATTTATTTTGAAGTCGCGGATGACGCGGCGGCCGAAGCGGTCGCTCGCGAACGTCTTCTGCTGCTGCGGGTTCGGCGCGCCGGGGCGTTGGAGCTGAGCCATGATGGATGCCTCCTTCTTCGAAACATGGGACGGGCAAGTTCGAGTGGGCCCGCGTGAGTCTGAGTAAGACCGGGTGAGCCCGAGCTAGACTGAACTAGAGTGAGATAGGCTGAGAAATCCTGAGCTAGACCGAGCAAGCTCAAGCGAGACCAAGAGGTCGAGACGAACTACACGATCTAATCGATCTAGCCGATCTAACGGATCTAGCCGATCTCGTCAATCTAACGGACACCAGCGACGCTTAGCGCCTCCTATGTCCGTTAGCGCTCGATTTCGCGGAACGAAACTGACTCGGCCGTTAATAGACGGCCGCGCCGTTTCGCCTTGAAATCGAGCAGTCCTGCGCTTCACCTGCAGGACCAGGCGCTCGATTTCGCGGAACGAAACTGACTCGGCCGTTAATAGACGGCTGCGCCGTTTCGCCTTGAAATCGAGCGTGCCCTGCGCTTCACCTGCAGGACCAGGAGCTTGATTTCGCGGAACGAAACTGATCGGCCGTTAATAGACGGCCGCGCCGTTTCGCCTTGAAATCGAGCGTGCCCTGCGCTTCGCTTGCAGGACCAGGCGCTCGATTTCGCGGAACGAAACTGACTCGGCCGTTAATAGACGGCCGCGCCGTTTCGCCTTGAAATCGAGCGTGCCCTGCGCTTCGCTTGCAGGACCAGGCGCTCGATTTCGCGGAACGAAACTGACTCGGCCGTTAATAGACGGCCGCGCCGTTTCGCCTTGTCACCGCCGATTACCGCTGATTATAGCGGTCGAGAGCGGCTTGCTGGATCTGGATCGCCTGCTCGATGCCCATGCCCTTCAGCGTCTCGACGTATTGGTCGAAGCTGGTCAGCGGCTCCACGCCCATGATGAATTTGGTCACCATTTCGTCGGAGTACGTGTTCAGATCGGTCATGATGGAGGCGAATTGCTGATTCTCTTCAGCGGTCATCGTCACCGGCGGCATCTGAATTTTGTTTTCCGGCTCGCTCCAGATTTTCACCGCTTCCTTCTGCGCATCCATCTGCATGTATTGCTCGATGTAGCGCTTATCCTGGATGAACGGGCCGCCGTAGGCGGAGCGGAAGTGCATGCTCATCGCCTGCGAGACGTTGAGCCCGTCGGGGTTGTTCATGATCGTCTCGGTATAGGTCGGGTAGCCGTCGATCATCTCGTAGGAGACGCCTTCCTTGCCGAAGTTGAACAGCATATGGCCTTCCTCGCTGTAGGCAAAATCGAGCCACTTGACGATCTGCTCGGGATTTTTGGCCTTGCCTGTGATGGCGGCCGTGTAGCCGCCGGAGTAGGCGCTGTCGCGCTGGCCGAGAGGCGCGACTTTTCCTTTTTCCAGACTCGCATAAGGGGTCGGATACAGCTCCGCCTCCGGATAGTCCTTCTCCATCAGACCGGTGTAGCGGCCGATGCCGCTGCCGGCATAGCCGTAGAACGCCCCGAGCTGGTTGCCGGTTACCTTGGCGTCCTTGAGGCTGCCGTCGGTGGCGGCGAAGTCCGGATCGAGCAGCCCCTCCTCGTACCAGCGGCTGAGCACGGTCAGGAATTCCTTGAATTCGGGCTGAATCTCGCCATACTGGACCTTGCCGTCCACCTGGTAGAACTGGGCGGCGATGCCGAAGCTGCCGATGAAATTATTCAGGCCGGGACTCTTCACGTTGCCGTCGTACTTGACGAAGAACGGGATCTCGTCTTGCTGCCCGTTGCCGTTGGGATCGTCGTCGCGGAAGGCGGTCAGGACATCCTCCCATTCGTCGATCGTGGTCGGCATCTCCTTGCCGACGGCTTCGAGCCAGTCCTTGCGGATGATCGGTCCGTTGAACACCATCAGCTGCTCGTCGCCGCGGATGAACGGGAAGCCGTAGATGCTGCCCTCGTCGGTCTTGATCATCTTCTCCACCTCGGGATGCTCGTCGAGGTACTTGCGGAAGTTGGGGGCGTGCTGCTCGATTAGCTCGTTGAGCCGCAGAATCGTGCCCTCCTGGATGGCATTCTCCGGTCCGCGCGGGATCGTCAGCCAGTTCGTCTCGACGACGTCGGGCAGATTCTGCGAGGCGATCATCAGGTTGAGCTGCTCGGTCACCTGCTCGCCCTCGCCGCTCGGATGCTTGAAGTCGACCTTCGTGCCGGTGATGCGCTCCAGCTCCTGATACAGCGACACCTCGTTCAGGCTCGTGACGCTGCCTTTGATGTGATCGACGATGGTCGTCCAATACGTAATTTGCGCGGGATATTCGACATCCGCTGCTTCCCCGTTGCCGGCGGCGCCGGTGTTGCCATCGGAATCGCCAGACGCGGCACCATCGTTGGTGCCGCTCGCGTTATCTCCCCCGGAGCAGCCGGCGAGCAGCGCCAGCACCAGCGCGGCGGCGGCCAGCAGGAGCATCGAACGGCTCGTAAGCGTCTTCATCATCGTGTGTAGCCTCCCTTTTTCGATTGTGATGAATGCGATCTTGCGATCTGTCTTCAGCATAATCGTCGCCCCCGCAGACGGCTATCCCACATCCTCGCGATCGGTTATCCGCGCTTTGGATCGGGGATTATCCGTTCTTTGGGCGGGTAATCCGTTCATTGGAAATGGTTGCTGCGGTACTGGCCGGGCGTGATGCCCTCGATTTTTTTGAACACGCGAATCAGGCCGACGCTGTTGGCGTAGCCGACCCGTCCGGCAATGTCGGAGATCGTCAGCGACGGGTCGGCGAGCAGCGCCTTGCACGCTTCGATGCGCCGCCGTGTGATGGAGTCGGACAGGTTCTCGCCGCTGTGCTTTTTGAAGAAGGCCGACACGTAAGAGGCATTGAGCGCGAAATGATCGGCAATCGAAGTCAGACTCAGATTGCTGCTCGGGTACTCGGCCTCGATGTAATCGAGCATGCTGCGGTACAAGCGCTCCCCGGGGCTCGGCCGCTGGCTGCGCACCTGCTCGCAGAGCATGCGGAACAGCGTCTTGGTATGCGCCAGCATCTCCTCGGCGGTGGCGCTGTCCGAGATCAGCTTGATCGGATCGGGACTGTCCGCTGGTCGCGGCGGTTCGTCCAGGTTGACCGCGCTGGCCGCCTTGAGCAGGGTGCTGGTCAGATTGAAGAACAGGCACTTGCCCATCTCGGGCGTCAGGCCGCGGGCATGGAAATTGACCTCGTAGATCTGGTCCAGCGTCGTCTCGGCTCCGGCGGCGTCGCCGCTCTGCACATAGTTCATCAGCTGGCCTTCGGTCGCGGCTGGATAATGATAGTAATGGCGGATGCGATCCCGCAGGTCGTCGTAATAGATGACCGTGTGGCGGCCGCGGATCAGCTTGTAGTCCATCGCCATGATCGCCTCGCCGTAGCAGGCGGCGACTGCGCTCAGCCCGGCGTGGACGCGGCTGATCGCCAGGGTGACGAGCGTCCGGAAGCGCTGCTGCAGGATCTGGCTGAGCTCGCCCGCGAAGGCGCGCATCTGCAGCTCGCCCTCGTCCCCGTCCTGCGGCAGATTGACGAGGAACAGCACCCGCCCCAGCTCCAGCTCGATCGCGTGCGCGCGGCTGCCGAGCAGCTCGCCGCCGAGATTGCGGATGACGAAGCGCAGCAAGGCCCATTCCTTCTCCGAGGCCTCGCGCATGAAGGCGTGGCCGTCGTCGATATCTGCGAGGATGACGCAAAAGCGGCCATGCGGGAAGGTCAGCCCCAGCGCGGCCAGCTCGCCCTCGGTCACCGCCGAGGCGTCGATGTGGCCGCGTACGAGCCGCGAGAGGAAGTCGGTCTGCACGACCGGCGTCTGCTGCGAGATCGTGCGGCGCAGCCGGCGCTCCTCGTCCATGGCGGCGGCGAAGGACTGCCGGATGAAGTCGTATTCGTTGGCATAGCGTTCGTGCGTCCCCTGGCCGCCCCGCGTGAGCGTATGGACGAGCTCGCGCAGCGGACGGTAATGCCGATACGCCATATAGTAAGAGCCGGCGGCGCCGAGCGCCAGGCAGAGCGCGACGAGCCACAGCGCCGCCGTCTTGATCGTGTTGACGCGCTCCAGCACGATCGCGCGCGGTACCGTGGAGACGTAGGTCCAGCCGTTCTGCGCGGAGATCGCGGAGGTGACGACCATCTCCTCGCCGGCGGCGGTCACGTAGGGCGCGTCCGGCGAATCGGCGGCCAGCGCCGCCTGCAGCCCGGGAGAGAGGACGTCCGGCTCGTCCGTGCCCGTCGCCATGATGACTTCGCCGCGTTCGTTCACGATGTAGATCGCGCCGCTGTTGACCCATTCGATCTGATCGAGCAGCTCGCGGATCTGGGTCTCGTCGATCAGGATGACGAGCGTGCCCTGCGGATTGGTGCGCTCGCCGAGCGGCAGCGACTGCACGTAGGTGATCACCCCGGAGCGACCCTCGTAGGCGGTCCAGGGCAGGAAGGAGCGCTGATGATACGTCTGCAGCACCTGCTCGCGGTAGACGGCGTAGCTCATGTCGTCGTAGGCGGCGATCTTGTGGTAGTAGAGGTGGGGATCGGTGCGCATGCTCGGCGTCAGGATCGTATCGGTATTGTCGAAGTAGACGTAGAACGTGTTGATGTAGCTGCTGACCGTGCCGTACCGGGCCAGATCCTTCATGAACTCGATGAAGCGGTACAAGTCCTGCGAATCCGAATAGTCGGTGCTGTCGAGCAGCCATTGCAGCTTGGGATTGAGCGCGATCTGCGCGGCGAGCTGCTCGATCTCGCTGACGCGGCCGTCGACGGCGACGCGCACCTGTTCCAGCATTGCCTTGTTGGAGCGCGAGGCGTGATCGATCAGGGCGCCCTCGATGCGGCCGTAGAACAGACCGCCGATCAGCACTGGCACGAGGAAGATGGCGAGGAACGACAGCAGCAGTGTCAGGAAGGCGCTGCGGCGTCGCTGCAGGGTCGGCGAGGCCGTGCGATTCGGCTCCGGATCGGAGCCCCCTGTGCGCGATGCCGGTGGCAGCGGCAGCTCGCGCACCCGGCCCGCTGCTGCAGTTCTCCAGGACGCAGGGCTTACCCTGAATATAAAGCGCTTCCAATCAGACATAAAAAGTACCTCCCGGCATGATCTGATGGTTCCCATTATAAGGCGTCCGGGGCATGGATACAATGTGCGATTCCTCCCACTGGATCGGGCTCCTGATTCCCGATTGGGCGCGTCCATTTGGATTAATGGAATAACAAATAAGCCGATCGCACGCCCGCTTCGGGCGATCGATCGGCTCGGACAACGCTAGTGCGGCTGACGTTCGACATGTGGAACCGGATGACCAGATGACCAGACAACGAGATGACCAGATACGCCGAGCTGCCGACTCGGCTCAGCCTCGCAGCAGCGAGCTGCCGCCGTCGATGTAGATGTCGGTGCCGGTAATGTGGGAGGACTCGTCCGAGGCCAGGAAGAGCACCAGATCGCCGCATTGCTCGATCGTGCCGGGCTGGCCTTCGAGCGGCTCGCTGCCCTCCGGGAACTTGACCGGAATCTTGACCTCGTCCAGCGTGTCGGAGCGGTCCGTATTGTCGTCGATATTCGTATCGATCGCGCCCGGACAGACGGCGTTGACGCGAATATGATCGGGCGCCAGCTCCAGCGCCACCATCTTCATGAAGGCGACCTGGCCGGCCTTGCTGGCGCTGTAGGCGCTCGCGCCGGTATTGGAGAAGATGCGGTTGCCGTTGATCGAGCTGGTGATGACGATGCTGCCGCCGCCGCCTTCCTTCATATATGGGGCGGCGTACTTGACGGTGAGGAAGGTGCCCTTGAGATTGATCGTGAGCGTCTGATCCCAATCCTCCGGCGTCAGCTCCTCCAGCGGCGCCCAGGTGCCGTTGATGCCGGCGTTGGCGAAGAGCACGTCGATCTTGCCGAACGTCTCGTAGACCTGCTTCATCGCCCGCTCGACCATCTCCGGCCTGGAGACGTCGGTCTCGATGACGAGGGCCTTGCCGCCGGCCTGTTCGATCTGCGCCTTCACCTTCTGCGCGGTGTCGACCGTCCGGTCGAGCATGCAGATCGTCGCGCCTTGCTCCGCCAGCCGCAGGGCCGCACCCTTGCCGATTCCCGAACCGCCGCCGGTGATGACGGCGACCTTGTCTGCTACGCGTCCTTGCTTGCTCATTATCCCTCACACTCCCTGTGTGCTGTGTAATTGTGTATATGCTTGCTTTACACCACAGCCGGGAACTTGACGCAGGCGATCAACTGCTGTGTCCGCCTGCTAGGCGGACATCTCGAACGGGCGCAGCATCCGCGCGCTCCGGCGCAGCAGCAGAAAGATCAGCGCCGTCAAGAGTGCCTGCACGATCAGCAGCGGGAGCAAAAAGCTCAGCTCGGTTTCGTCCACGCGCAGCGCGAACGATTGGCCGATCAGTTGGGCGGCCGCGACGATGGTGCAGCCCCACTTGTATATGCGCGCCGTCCAGGCGGCGGCGCCGTAGCCGCGAGCCGCGGCGCGCAGCGCGTACAGCCCGGCGCCCATCAGCCCGTAGCCGATCGCGTCGGGCAAGACGTCAACACCGGACAGGCGCAGGTCGAGCAGCACGAGCAGCAGGCCCCACGAGATGCGGAGCAGGGCGCTGCGTGACGTGGGACGCTTCATGGGCGAAGTCCTCCTTCCGGATCGACGGTACGAACATAGTCGCGCAGCGACTGCGCATCGATGAAGGGACGCGCCTCCAGCAGATGGGTCCACGCCGCCGACTCGGCGGCGCGCTCGCGGGCTCCGAGACGACGGGGATGTGCAGCTCCAGCGAGTAGAAGGTCAGCCGGCGCGCGTCCGGCGGCGGATCGAAGGTGTAGCTGAATTGCAGCTCATCGCCGGGCTCGAGCGTCACCGGCCAGTGCGCGGCGCGGCGGTCTGGAGGCGGCCCTCCGCCCGATGGCATCGATGCGCCGGAGCTGGCGGCCTGCACCTGCACCTCTTGCGCGTAATAGGGTTGAGCCGAGGGCGGCAGGATCGGCTGCTCGAGCGTCATCTTCTCTGTGGCTTCGACGCTGCGGCTGCGCCGCCCTTCGCTGCTGGCGGAGCCGCTGATGCTGCGGAAGGGGGGCGCGGGCGCTTCCCTCTCGCGCAGCACGACCCGGCCTAGCGATCGGCGCAGCGCGCTGCCGTCGTCGAAGAGCGCCTCGACCGCGGTGATGGGCGACTGAATGCCGGGAGGCAGGGACTCCTCCTCCGGAATCACGACGACTGCTTCATATACCTCATACAAGCCGTAGCTGCCGCGGCCCATCGTATGCTCCACGTACAGCGGCTGCTCGACGCCCGGGGCCCGCAGCGCCTGCAGCCGGCGAGGATCGCCGCGCCCGACAACATAGTACAACTCGATCCAGCTGCCGGCGGCAATCGTGCGATCGATGTGATGCTGGAGGAGGATCGGCGCCTCCAGCCGGTTGATCGTATAATAGCGGATATTGCTGAGCCACGCTGCTCCGACGAGCAGCAGGACGAGCGTCAGGATGAGCGGTTCTTTGCGCATATGCGGACCTCCTTGCGATGCATCGGCTATTCGGGCGGCTCCCGCCCCATCCGATACCATTGACTGTGCCATGGGAGATACTGGAATTCAATATGGACAAGAGCATTGCGTGCCCGGCGCGAGCGTGGTAATGTGGGGAAAGGCTGGGAAGACCGGAGAGACCGGCCAGCGTATCGATTAACGAGAGGCAGGGGAATCACGTGACGAAATCGACCATTCGATGGGGCATCATGGGGGCAGGCAATATCTCCCGCAAATTCGCAAAGGACCTGGCGTATGCCGAAGGCGCCGAACTGACGGCGGTCGCTTCGCAGACGCTGGAGAAGGCCGAAAAATTCGCGGCGGAGCTGAGCATTCCGCGCGCCTACGGCAGCTATGAGGAATTCCTGAAGGACGACAACGTCGACATCGTCTACATCGGCACGCTGCATCCGATGCATCTGGAGGGCATCCTGCAGTGCCTGCGCGCCGGCAAGGCCGTGCTGTGCGAGAAGCCGTTCACGATGAACGCCGAGGAAGCGGCGGAGGCGGTCCGCGTCGCGCGCGAGCACGACACCTTCCTGATGGAGGCGATGTGGACGCGTTATCTGCCGCCGCTCGTGCAAGCGCGCCAGTGGATCGAGGCGGGCAAGATCGGCGAGGTGGTGCAGGTGCATGCCAACTTCGGCTTCAATGCCGGCTGGAACCCGGGCGGGCGCTTGCTGGACAAGAAGCTGGGCGGCGGCGCCTTGCTCGACGCGGGCATCTACCCGGTCTCCTTCGCCTCGATGATCTTCGGCCGTCAGCCGGACCGGATCAGCAGCACGGCGCATCTCGGCGAGACCGGGGTGGACGAGCGCTTCTCGGCGCTGTTCGAATACGACGGCGGCCAGACGGCGCTGCTCAGCGGAGCCGTGCGGCTGCGTCTGTCGAACAATGCTTACGTCTACGGGACGGAAGGCTTCATCCACCTGCCGAACTTCCTGTTCGGACCGTCCGCGACGCTGCATGCCAATGGCGAAGAGCCGGTCGTCTTCGACGAGCCGCGCGAGGCCAATGGCTACAACTTCGAGGCCGAGGAAGCGATGCGCTGCCTGCGCGAGGGCCGCAAGGAGAGCGCCATCATGCCGCTCGATGAGACGCAGGCGGTCATGCAGACGCTCGACACGCTCCGCCGCCAGTGGGGCCTGGAGTACGAATAAAGCTTCGCAGCGACCGCAACGGCGGCCGCACGCAACGAAACCGGGCTGCCCGCTGAAATGCGGGCGGCCCGGTTTTCTTAAAAAAAGCAGTCCTAGCTCGCGATCTCGACTACCAGAAGGACGTAGGAAAGGGCAAGCGTCAACCCCAGACTAATCAATATTGTCATGAGAAACGATAAAATGGATAACATCCACATTGTTTGGAGAGGAGCAAAACCAAGCTGGATCGGGCCAAAGCTGAACAGCAGGGTCAGCAGCAGGCAGGTGAGCGAAGCCCAGAGGCCATACTTATTTATGAATTTTAGAATGGCGGCATCACCTCGTCTTCACTGCTAACGGTTGTCAGCGTGCAGGGCTCATATTTTCGATCATGCTGTCCCATCTTAAACGCTGCGCCTTGGCCAGTTCCAGTTTGTCGGTTTTGGTTGCGTCTTTGGTGATTGAATTTGGAGCCTGCCCTCGTGCCTTGCACTTCAATGCGCGCCAGGATATACGCAATTTTAGCTGTCATAATCTTCGCGGTTTTCTCTCCACGCTCGGCCCGCATATTCAGATCCTCAATGTATTCCCAGACCTCCTAAGCGCTGAGCGCCGCTGGTGTCCGTTAGAGCTGCCGCGCGGAGTGGCGTTGCCCCGCGGCGCACCCGACTGCGCACTCCACACCCGACAGCCCGCTCCGGTCTGACTGCGTTAGCCGGAAGCGGCGAAGCCGCGGCAAAGGTCAGGCGACATACCGATAATGGCGGCGCCCCACGGCGATTCTTTCCGCGCGGGCCTCCCGGCGTGAAGATCGACCAGGCCGCATGGCGATGATGGCGGCGTCCCATGGCGCCCCTTCGGCAGCAAGCGGCAACAGACGTCCGATGACGCGGCGTGGACGTTTCAGGCTCCCTGCCTGCTCACGTAGCCGCGGTACAGCGCGCTCGAACGGAGCAACTCGTCGTGCGTGCCGTGGGCGACCGCTTGCCCGCCGTCGATGACGTAGATGCGGTCGGCATTGCGGACGGTGGACAGGCGATGCGCGATCACGATCGTCGTTCGCCCTGCCCGGAGGCGGTCGAGACTGTCCTGGACCCGACGCTCGGTCTTCAGATCGAGCGCGGACGTCGCCTCGTCCAGGACAAGCACCTCCGGATCGCGCAGCACAGCGCGGACCAGGGCGAGCCGCTGCCGCTGGCCGCCCGAGAGCGTCACGCCCCGTTCGCCGATCACGGTGTCGTAACCCTCCGGGAGCGCGGCGATGACGTCGTGGATCTGCATCGCTCGGCATACCTCTTCGACCCGCTCCGGGGGCTGCTGCCGGCCGAGCAGCAGATTCATGCGGATCGAGTCGGGGAACAGATACGGCTCCTGAAAGACGATCGTCACCCGCTCGCTCCACGCTTCGCGCCGGATACGCTCCAGCGGGACGCCGCTCACTGCGAGCGTACCGGCGTCCGGCTCGAAAAACCGGGCCAGCAGACTGGCCACGGTCGATTTGCCGCCGCCGCTGGGACCGACGAGCGCAATCTTCTGTCCCGCTGTCACAACGAGCTCCAGGCCGCGCAGCACCGGCTGCTCATCGTATCGAAATTCGACCGCGCGAAAGGCGATGTCGCGGATCGGTCCATCGATCGGCTGAACGCCTTCTCCGTCGCGTGCTCCCTCCACTATCGCGCGAATGCGGTCGGCTGCCGCCAGCTTGCCCGACAGATCCATCGCATACTGGTATACCCCGCTCAGCGATTCCATCAAGCGCGTCGTGAATTGCACCGCCACGACGAACAACCCGACACTAAGCTGATTGTCCATTACGAGCATTCCGCCGTACATAAGGACGAACAGCAGCGAGCCCCACTTCAGCGGATCGCTGAGCAGCAATTGCTTGTTGATGAGCTTGCCTTCTCGCACCACCTGACCGAAGTAGCTGCCGAACTTGCCGGCATAGCGCTCCGCCTCCCACGCCTCGCGATGATAGGCCACGACTTCGCGTGTCGAGGCGACGCCTTCCTCGAGCTGCACGAGCAGGGCGGAGCGGCGCTCTGCCACGGCGGCAGCAGCCTGCTTGCGCAGCGGCGCGAATCGTCGGCCGAGCAGCGCGTACAGGGCGGTAAACCCGAGCATCGCCAGCAGCATCATGGGACTCGCCGCCGCCATAATCCCGATGACCGCCAGCGCGGTGACGACTTGCTGGACCAGCCGGGGCAGGTCGCTGGCGCCAAGATGGGCGCAGGTCTGCAGATCGTGAGTGAAATGATAGACGTAGCTTGCCGTTCGCGACTGCTGCATAGTGGCGGTCGGCAGACGGAACAGCCGTTGCATGAGCGTCTCGCCCAGAGCCAGGCGCAGACGCGCCACGGTGAGATGAATGACATGCGGACCGAAGGTGAACAGCAACGAATGCACCAGGTACGCCGCGCCGATCAGCGCGAGCGTCGGCCAGAAGCGCGCGTGCGCGCCGCTGAGCAGCACATCGTCGATCATCCGTTGTTGCAAGGCGACGGCGGCGAGCGCGGACAGCGACTCGACCGCCATCAGAACAACGGCCAGCGCAAGCAGTCCCTTTGCCTGACGAGCATAGCGCCAGATCCACTTGAGTGTCTTCATTCCGCGCCTCCTCTTGCCGCTCGCCCCGGCGTCGTGGCACTCGCGGCTGCGGCGGTATCCGCAGCACGCGCAGCGCCTGCCGTACTGGCAATGCCTGCAGCTTGCGCAGCACGCGCAGCGACCGTCGTACCGGCAGTGCCGGCAGCGCCAGCTATGCTGGCGACGCGCCCGGCGCATGCGGCCTCCGCCGTGTCTGAGGACGCTGCCCGACCCGCGTCGGCCGGATCGCTGCCGGCGGCCTGCCGCTTGTCGCCCTCGTTCTGCAGCAGCCGGCTGTAGAGGCCGCCCGCGTCAGCCAGCTCGGCATGCGAGCCGAGCTCTGCGACGCGCCCCTCCGCGATGACGGCGATGCGGTCGAATTGCCGGACGGTCGAGAGGCGATGGGCGACGGCGATGACCGTGCGGCCCCGGAGCAGTGTCCCGAGCGCCTGCTGCACCTGCGCCTCGCTGTCATTGTCCAGTGCGGACGTGGCTTCGTCGAGCAGCACGATCGCCGGATCGCGGATGAGCATCCGAGCGATCGCGATGCGCTGCTTCTGACCGCCGGACAGCTTGACGCCGCGCTCTCCGAGCAATGTATCGTATCCGTCCGGCAGCTGCTCGACAAAGTCGTGCGCACAAGCGGCCCTGGCAGCACGCTCGATCTCCTCGTCCGTAGCCTCCGGTCTGCCGAAGCGGATGTTGTCGCGTACCGAAGAGCCGAATATGTACGTTTCCTGGAAGACATAGCCGAGCGCGCCGCGCAGCTCGCCCAGACCGAGCCGGGGCAGGGGCATGCCGTCGAGCCGAATCTCGCCTTCGTCCGGATCGTAGAAGCGGCCGAGCAGCTTGAGCGCCGTCGATTTGCCGCCGCCGCTCACCCCGACGAGTGCGACGCGTTCGCCCGCAGCGATCGACAGATCGAATCCGCGCAGGATCGGAGCGGCCGTGCGGTCGTAGGCGAAGCCGACCCGCTCGAAGCGTACCGCGCCGGCGATCCGGGTCGGCCGGATCGGGTGCGCCGGCTCCGATACCGCAGGGCGCAGACTCATGAACTGATGCAAGCGGGTCACCTGAGCCATCAGCACACGCTGCTCGGTGATATTCGTCACGACCGCCGTCAGACGATGCATCGCGGTGAAGTAGATCAGCAGGAAGGCAATGAACTGCCCGGCGCTCAGTGCTTCGTCCCGGAGCAGCGCGAAGCCGTAAATGAAAATTGCGACGGCACCCAGATTGTAGGTGAGGCGCCGGTTCGTGCCGCGCAGATAAGCGAACCAGTACGTGCGGATCATGCTGGCGTTGAATGTGCGGACAAGCTGCAAATAACGGCGCAAATCCCATGCTTCGGCTGCGGAAGCGCGCAGCTCCTGAATCGCGGATACGCTCTCATAGATCTTGCGGTTCTCATCCACGCGATCCCGGGCCATCTGCTTGCCGCTGATCGAAGCCCGGCGCTCCAGCATCGGGCCGAACAGGTAATACAGCAGGAAGCAAGGCGCGACGATCAGCGAGAGCCTGGGACTGGTCGCGATCATGAAGCCGACCGAGATGGTGGAGAATACGAGGCCGTCGATCAGCCACGGCAGCTGCTGGCGGTAAAAATTCTGCATCGCAGCGACTTCCGTATTCAGAAAGGAGAGCGTCTCACCGGCGGGATGACGCTCGTAGTAGGCGAAGCCAAGGCGGCGCAGATGGCGGAAAATGGCTTGCTGGATATCGCGGGTCGGCTTCTCCTGCAGATGGCGGCGCAGCAAATTCTGCGCCATGCTGGCCGCCACGACCACAAGCAGCACGATCGTCAGCAGCGCGCCCAGCAGCCAGAACAGGCGGCGGTCATCAGCGGGCAGTACGATGTCGACAAAAAATTCGATGCTCTTGGGCACCGCCAGCTCGGCGGCGGAGAGCAGGACGGACGTGCCGACGACGAGCAGCAGCAAGCCGAGGTAGGGCCTCAGGTAGGACAGCGACCAGCGGTAGACGGGCCAAAGACGGACAGGCGCGTCCGGTGCAGTTGGCGATGGCGGGGCAGCAGCCTCAGATGAGCGGGGCAAGGGCGATTCGCTCCTTTCGGTTAGCGGATGAAGGCATTCTGCGCAGATAATTGGTAGAATTATCATCTTATGGTACGTGACGCGAGCTGTCAACGATTTTTTCGCGCCGAAGCGCCAATAGCGTTCGTAAGAGAACCTGCTCTTGACAGCCTGGTGTATGGCGTGCATAATACACTGTATAGTGTATGAACTACATAGTACACACACTTGCAACGAATGCGAGGCGAATAAGATGACCAATGAAGAAGGGTGGAAGGATGTCGCCTTCAACAGCCGCGATCCGGTTTACCTGCAGGTGGTGCGGCTTTTTATGGAGAAGCTCGTCACCGGCCGGCTGGCGGCAGGGCAGGTCATTCCGTCGCGAAGGGAGCTGGCGTCATTGCTGAAGATTAATCCGAATACGGCGCAGAAGGCTTATAAGGAGATGGAGGAGCGGCGGCTCATCGTCACCGAGGGCAACGCGCCGAGCCGCGTCACCGAGGACGCCGGCGTGCTGCGCGGCATCCGCGCGGCGCTGGTCGAGGAAGCGGCCGACGAATTCATCGCCGCCGTGCGGCGCATCGGCATGCCGGCCGATGAGCTGATCGAGCTGGTGCGGCGCAAGTACGACGAGCGGCAAGGAGGCGGCGCGCATGATTGAAGTCCAGGAGCTGCGCAAGCGGTACCGCCGCCGCGACGTGCTGGACGGCGTGTCGTTCACCGCGGACAAGGGGCGCATCACCTGCCTGATCGGCATGAACGGGGCGGGCAAGTCCACGGTGCTCAAGGCGATCATGGGGCTGGTGCCGTATCGGAGCGGCACGATCCGCATCGGCGGAGAGCCGCCGAGCCCCGCGGTCATGGAGAAGATCGCCTTCATCCCCGACCGGCTCATGATGCCGGGCGGCATGCGCGTGCGGGAGGCGCTGGCGTGGATGCAGGAGCATTATGCCCGGTGGAATCCGGCGCGGGCCGAGGAGCTGCTCGCCTTCTTCCGGCTCGACCCGGCGGCGCGCATCGCGCAGCTCTCGCGCGGCACCGAGGCGAAGCTGAATCTGGTGCTCGGACTCAGCCGCGACACGGACTATGTGCTGATGGACGAACCGTTCTCGGGCATCGACATGCTGAGCCGCGAGCAGATCGCCGATGTGTTCACCAGCGAGCTGGTGGAGCGGCGGGGCGTGCTGCTCACGACGCACGAGATCGCCGAGATGGAGCGACTGATCGATCAGGCTGTGTTCCTGGATCAGGGCCGCGTCGTGCGCGACTTTGACTGCGAGCGGATGCGCGAGGACGAGGGCAAGTCGGTCGTCGATGTGATGAGGGAGGTGTACCGGGCGTGATGCATTATCTCAAGCTGGTGCGCATGGAGGTGCATCGCTTCCGCTACGTGCTCGCCGGGCTGGCGGGCCTGACGCTGGTGTTGCAGCTGCTCGCGGTGTGGCTGACGACGAATCAGAGGCTGAGCGAGCTGCGCGAGTCCAATTTTGTAGATTCTGGCGCACAATTCTCGCACTCCAAGCTGAGTTTTACCTTCATCTTGTATAACACACAGTTCATGTACGCGCTGCCGATCCTGCTCAGCATCCTGGTGCTGGTGCTGTACGTGCCGGGTATCTGGTACCGCGATTGGCTGGGCAGGAGCAGCTTCATCTACCGTTTGCTCGCGCTGCCGATGCGGCGGGCGACCCTGTATTGGTCCAAGCTGACGGCGCTGCTGCTATTCGTGTTCGCCTTGCTCGGCTTGCAGGCCGCATCGTTGCCGCTGCAGTGGTGGATATTCAGAGCGATGGTGCCGCAGGCGTGGCAGGCGCCTTCCTATCTGTCCGACATCATTGGACAGAACAAGGTTTTACAGGTGCTGCTGCCGGCCAATCCGCTCGACTTCGCGCTCTATTATGCACTCGGCGTCCTCGGCGTGCTGGTCGTCTTCACCGCGATTATCATTGAGCGTAGCTACCGCGGCTGGGGCGTGCTCTATGCGATCCTGTATGTGTTGGCGTGCACGCTGCTTGTCGTCGTGCCGCTGCCGCTGTTGGGCACCAATCACAATGCTATGGGGCTCTATCCGATCGAAGTTGTGACCATCGCATTGACGGCGGCGCTGCTCGTACTGGCGAGCGCGATCTGGCTCGGACTGCGGCTGCTGCGGCGCAGCATATCCGTATGAGGAAGGGGGAATTCGGAGTGAGACGCTTCTGGTTGACAATCGTGCTGCTCGTCGTGGCGCTCGGCGGCATCGGGGGGTACTACGGCGCGCGCGCCGCAGAGGAGCTGCCCCCCTTTCGGCTCGTGACGCTCGAGGGAGATGCAGAGCTGGCGGAGCCCATTGCGCTGAATCTGGTGTACGGCAGCAGGGCGGAGAGCGAGTTTTTACGCATTGACGAGGCGGGCAGTCACTATAGCACGAATCAATCCGTGTTCGACGATCTGTTCCGTTACAATTATCGATATCCCGAGGTCGAAGCGCTGGTCGAGGCGCACCGCGGCTTCATGCGCGGCAAGCTGATCGGCGACTATTACACCGATGAAGAATGGGTGCTGCACGCAGTCATCGACTACGAGCGCGTGGCCAAAGAGCAACTGGATGCCTACTTCGAGCTGAATTGGCTCAAGGTCGACACCGGTAAGTCTGCGGGCGGGCGCTACCGCATCGAAGCTATGCAGGGACTGCGCGGCTACGCCAATGTAATCGGGCTGCAGCGGCGCGATCAAGAGCTGCACGTGCTGGTCCAATACAGCGGGTCCAATGCAAGCGACGAGCAGCACTTGGGCGTGCTCGACTACGTGGTCTCGACCGAGGACGGGGGGCTGCTGCGCACTGTGCCGGTCTACGAGGCGACGGGGATGAATGCCAACAGCTCGATCAGCGCGGTCGGCGACAATCAGGTGAGCCATCCGGACGACTACGCGCTGCTGAACGTCAGGATACGGGAGGAGGAGCCGGAGTCGCCCAGCGTCACCGTGTCCGGCAACCGGATTGCGGTGGAGGCGGCCCCGACGGCGAGCCAGTATTATAGTTACCGCTACGAGACCGGCGAGCTCGTGCCGATCACGATCGAGCCGGACGAGCTGGTTCGATCGGAGGCTGAACGAACCTGGCAGGGTCTCTATTACCGTGATGGTGTCCTGACCCGGCTCGAACAGGCGGATGGACGGATCGTGCTTCATCGCTACGATGTGACGGGCCAGACGGAGCACAGCCGCACCGAGCTGCAGGCGGAGCAGTTCGGCGATTCGATGTTCTACTCGCCGGGCCTGGACGGAGATCGTCTCTATGCAGTGGTGAGCGGTGATCCGTATCGGAGTGCGGACGGCAGCTTTGATCGGGAGGGCATCTACGTCATCGTCGTCGACAGCACGAGCGGCGAGCTGCTGTACAAGGGCGAGGTGCAGTACGACGGTCCGGCCGAGGAGGCGGCGGGGCATCTGGCAGGGCTCTATTCCTTCAACCTGTATGTACGACCATAAGCACGCCGCCCCGTCCAACGCCATAGCCGGGGACGGCGCCGCTCGGGACCGGATCGCCGCCTTGCGCGAGCTGGAGCTGTACGCCTATCGCGTGGCCGTCTATCTGCTCGGCGAAGGGACTGCGGCGGAGGAAGCGGCGAAGACGGCGCTGCTGGAGCTGGCCCGCCACCGGACGCTAGGCGGCGTCGCTCCGCGCGTGCAGCAGGCGCTGGCCAAGCGCGCAGTCATGAAGTGCGCGCTTGCGATTCGACGTGAGACGGCGGCGCAGGCGACGAAGGGTCCTTTCCTCGCATAGGGACGCGCGCCCTATTGCTGCTGCTCCGGAAGGCGCGGTGAAAAAGTAGAGCCGTCATGCCCGAAATGCGGTTCCGTCAGCCCCCGTGTTGACCTCTTTATGAGGCGATCCGGGGGTTTTTGCGCTGGCATCCTCAACTCGTTTATTTAGCGTATTAAACGTCATTAACCATGAAGGGGATGAACAATTCGCGCCTGCAGTGGTATAGTTAGGAAGACGGTTAAAAAAAGACGGAAAGTTGGAATGATGACTCTTGAATAAAAAATCCGGCGGCTTGCTGGTGGCGGCGCTCTTCATCGCCGCGCTCAACCTGCGGCCGGCCATTAATTCGATTGCACCGCTGCTGGAGACGCTGCGCGAGGAGCTCCAGATCAGCGCCTCGTTCGCCGGGCTGCTGACGGCTATCCCGGTGCTGTGCATGGGGCTATTCTCCCCGGTGGCGGCGGGCATGGCGAGGCGGTGGGGGATCGAGCGCGTCATCGGCACGGCGCTCGTGCTGATCGGCGCGGGCACGGCTCTGCGCTTCTATGCGCATTCGCCGCTCGTGCTGATCGTGACCGCCTTCGGCGCGGGACTGGGGATCGCTTCGGTCAGTCCGCTGCTCTCGGGCTTCATCAAGCGCTACTTCCCGGGCCGGATCTCCTGGATGATTGCAATCTACACGACGGCGCTGACGATCGGCGCCGCGCTGGCCTCCTCGCTCTCGGCGCCGCTGCAGGCGGCGGCGGGCGGCAGCTGGCGGATCGCGCTCGGCAGCTGGTCGCTGCTGGCTGTGCTGGCTGTGCCCATCTGGTGGCTGTTCGTGCTGCGGCGCATGCCGGCGCGCGCGCCGGCGGCCGGGGCGGAGGGCCTGCCGGACGGGCGGATGCCATGGGGCAGCGGCAAGGCGTGGCTGTTGACGATCTCGTTCGGCCTGATGGCGATGCTATTCTATGCGGTGACGGCCTGGCTGCCGCCGATCATTGAGGGCATGGGCTATACCAAGGCCTACGCCGGCTATGCGCTGACCGGCTTCGTCTTGATTCAGATCCCGGCGGCGATCATGCTGCCCGCGCTGCTGCAGCGCAAGCCGAGCCGCATGCTGTGGCTGCTCGCCGCCTCGGGCGTCGAGCTGAGCGGCTTCCTGCTGCTGCTGCTCGGCTTCCAGCCGTGGCTGGCGGCGCTGCTCATCGGCGTCGGCGCAGGCACGGTCTTCCCGCTCAATCTGATGCTGCCGATCGACGCGGCGGATACGCCGGAGGCGGCGGCCTCGTGGGCGGCGATGACCCAGTCGGCGGGCTATGTGATCGGCTCGCTGGGGCCGCTGCTGCTCGGCTGGGTGCATGATTGGAGCGGGAGCTTCGTGCCGGCCGTCTGGTGCATGATCGGCATCATGGTGCTGATGATCCTCGTGCAGCTCCTCGTCGGCCGCACGCTCGCGCGCTCGTCCGCGTCCGAGGGCGGACTGGCGGCGGCTCAGGCCGGCGAATCGCGCTGACCCGCCCTGCAGCAGGATGATGGGAGCCGCTGACGCTGACCGGCGAGTGAGCGCGGACGTCGCGGAGACACGAAGGCGGATGGGCAAGCGTCGACAGGAGACGGCGGCTCGGCCAGCATGGACGCCACAAGGCGGCTCGGTCAATTGTCGCAAGCAGCGCATGCGGGAGGCCGGAGGTAAGCAGGCAGAGCGTCAAGTGCAGGCAGGCGAGGCCAGAAGGGGGCAAGCGCGATGTATATCGGGATCGACGGCTGCCGCGGCGGCTGGGTGGCGGCGCGGCTGGAGGCACCGTCCGGCGGACCTATCCGGCCGGGCGCTGCCCTCGGCGCAGCCGCGGTACCCGTCCGGCTGCGCTGGGAGCTGACGGATGATCTGACGACGTGGTGGGCAGGCGGGGAGATCCGGGCGCGGCGCGTGCTGCTGGACATGCCGCTCGGCCTGCAGCGCCGCGGCCGCCGCGCCTGCGACGTGCAGGCGATGGAGCGGCTCGGCCCGGTCGGCCGGCGACGCTGCTTCCACGCGCCGAGCTGGCGCGCGCTGGCGCGCTGGCGGCAGCTGCATGAGCAGGAGGCGCCTGGGGCGGATACGGATGAGTCTGATACGCGTGGACGCGCCAGGCGGCGCGTCATCTATGACCAGGTCAATGCCTGCAATGCCGAGGATACCGGGCTCAATCTGACGCCGCCGGGCTACGCGCTGCTGCCTCGGATCGACGAGGCGCGTCGCTTCGTGATCGGCTGCGGGCTCGCGGACCAGGTGCGCGAGGCGCATCCGGAGCTGATGTTCATGGCGCTCGGCGGCGGCGAGCTGCTGCCGACCAAGCACGCCGCGGAGGGGCTGGCGGCGCGGCGCCGGCTGCTCTTGCAAGCGCTGCCCGAATCAGCGGCCGCGCTGGAAGCGGCATCCGCCGGACTCGGCGCGGGCCGGCTGCGCGCCAAGCCGGACGACCTGTACGATGCGGCCGTGCTGGCGGTGGCGGGCCTGCTCCTGGACGAGCAGCCGCAGCGCGCGATCTGGCTGCCGCCTCGCGGCGGCACAGCGCCGCGGCTGCGTGATCCGGACGGGCTGCCTGTGGAGATCGTCGGCGTATTGCCTTGAAAGTATAGAAAGAATATGATTTCGCATATCCTTGTCTAACTTTCTCGGAACGAAACGCACTGCGCTGCCAAAGGACAGCGACAGCCGTTTCGCCTTGACGATGGGGAGACCGTAGGCTGAAGATGTGTGAGTGTGATGCGCGATGCGCGATGCGTGGTGCATGATGCGAGATACGAGATACGAGATACGAGATACGAGATACGAGATACATGGGCTGTACGCTGCAGCTGCATGCGACGAGTGACGCGACGAACAAGCGATGTGCACACACGAACGGAAGGAGAGAGAGGCATGCGGTATGTGATGATCCTGTTCGGAATCCTGCTGCTGGCGGTCTCCGCGCCGGTGATGCTCGCGATCGGCGGCGAGCTCTGGACCCAGCAGCGGGTGCAGCAGAGCTATGAGATCGAGCGGCTGCGAGCGAATGCGGGCGGCGTGGGCACGGTGGAGGTGCTGGCGGACGGCCAAGGGGTCCAGGCGGACGGTGTGACGCTGCGCAATCTGCTCTTGTTCGGCGGCGAGGAGCGCGAGCTCGAGTCGCGGGAGGATTATGCGGCCGTGCTGGCCGAGGCGAGCGACGCGCCCGAGGTGCGGTACGTGCGTGAGTACCGCTGGGCAGGCAACGTGATCCGGGTCGAGGACCTGATCGAGCAGTCGGCCGAAGGGGGCGAGGCGGCCAGGACCCTGGCGCCGCTGGGCACCGCCGTCAATGGCCGGGACTGGACCGATCCCGCGCTCGTCACGGTGCGGCCGGGCTTCCTCGACGAGAATCGCTATCACGGCTATTGGGGCATGCTGCGGGTGCAGCCTCGCGGCGAGGAGGCGCGGCTCGTCCTGATGCAGCGGGTGTCGGGGCCGGAGTTCGGCCGGGAGGAAGACCTGGCCTGGCGCGCGCTGACCGTGCACCCCAACGGCGGCGTCGACGAGACGCTGATCGCCTACGAGACGCGCGACGAGACGCCGCAACTGGTCGATGCGATCAATGCGGCGTGGGCTTCGCCGATCTCGCTGGGTTACAAGTCGAATGTGCTGATGGGCTGGCCGACGATCGTCTTCCCGTTGCTGTATCCGCTCGGGACGGGGGCGCTCGGACTGCTGCTGCTCGGCGGCGGCGTGCTGGTCATCCTGATCCGGCGCGCGCGGCGCCGCAGGCCGGCTGTCGGCACGGAGTGACGGGATCGGCATGCGGAAGGGGCGAATGCGATGACGAGCATGCAACAGGAGCTGCCGGAGCGGGCACAGCGCTGGGTGTGCGCGGCGCTCGGCGAGGGGACGCGGATCACGAGCGTCCGGCCACTGGCGGGCGGGATCTCCTCGCTGGTGCATCTGCTGGCGGTGGAGAACGGCGCGGCGCGGTGCGAGCTGGTGCTGCGGCGCTTCGACAATGCCCGGTGGCTGCGCGAGGAGCCGGAGCTGGCCGAGCACGAGGCCGCCAGTCTGGCGCTGGCGCAGCGCTGCGGCGTCGGCGCACCGCGGGCCGTTGCGTACGACACGAGCGGGGCAGGCTGCGGCATGCCGGCGGTGCTGATGACCAAGGTCGAAGGCGAGAATGTGCTGCGGCCGGTCGATCTGCCGTCCTGGCTGGACGAGCTGGCCCGCACGCTGGCGGCGATTCACCGGTCGGATGCGGACCGCATCGACGCGGACGGCGGCGCCCGGGCCGATTGTCAACCGGACGATGCGGAGTCGGAGCGGCCGGATGCGGGCATCTCGGACGTGCGGCCGTCTCGGGTGGGCGCGGGGGATGCGGACGCGAGGTCGTTTCGCTGGCGCTATTTCACCTATGTGGATCTGACGCGGCAGCCGGACCTGAGCTGGTCCGCTGCGCCGGCGCGCTGGCAGGCGGCGCTGGCGCGCGTGCGGGGCCCTCGGCCGGAGCCGCAGCTGCGCTTCATCCACTGCGATTATCACGCGGCGAACGTGCTCTGGCATGGCGGGCGCATCTGCGCGGTCGTCGATTGGGTCAACGCCTGCATCGGTCCGGTCGGCGTGGATGTCGGCCATTGCCGGGTCGACCTGGCGCAGCTGCATGGTGTGGCGGCGGCGGATCTTTTTTTGGAGGCGTATGTTCGGCATGCGGGTCCAGACTTCCGGTACGAGCTGTACTGGGACTTGTTGTCGGCCATCGACGTGTTGGAGGATGCACCGGGCGTCTACGGCGGCTGGGCCGCGCTCGGCGTGACCGATCTGACGCCGCAGCTCGTGCGCGGGCGGCTCGACGCTTATGTCGCCAGTCTGCTAGCGCGCGCGGAGGAAGACTGACGGGCGTGCGGCAATGCCAGTCAGACATGCAGGCGAGCATGCGGCAATGCCGATCAGACGTGCAAACGGGCGTGCAACGATGCCGATCAGACATACAAGGTCGCACCAGTCTATTGACAATCGTTGGGCCGGTTCTTGCGCCATCACATCTACATAAGGGAGAGAGTATAATGAAGCAACAGGGGGAGCCGTTTGTATTTGTCGGGACAGAGCCGCAGCCCCTGCGCCATCGGCCGGCGCAAGGTGAGCCGGTCGTTCTTCATTCGCCTGCGGGAGTGGAGGAGACATACGAAGAGGGGCAGGATTATCTCGTCGATTACGGAGCGGCCACGATCACGCGCACGGCGGACAGTCGCATCCCGGATTGGCGGGTGCATCCGCACTATGGCGTCAAGCGCTTCGACCATATGCAGTATGCGGACGGGTCCAACACGCGATACACCTGCTACGCCGACTATGTCCGTGCGCCAGGCCGGGAGGCGGAGGTGCTGAATGAGGCAGCTACGGCTCGAGGCAGTAGAGCTGACGCGGAGTCGCGCCTTTCGGCGGCGTCATTGTCCGCAGGAGAGCCGGTCGGAGCAAGTGGCGATGAGGCGTCGCCGATCGGGGCCGATGTGCCGAGTGCGGGACTGCCGGCAGAGATGGACGAGCCGGCTGATGCGAGCCGGCCCGGATCGGGGACGCAAGCCGGTGGGACGCAGGCCGGTGCTGCCAACGCCGTTATCATGCGGCTGCAGGCGCGACTGGAGGCGGGCGGCCGGCTGACCTATCTGGTGCTCGGCGACAGCATCAGCACGGGAGCGGAGGCGAGCGAGCCGGCGCTGGGCTATCCGGAGCGGACCGCGGCAGCGCTGCGCGCGGCGCATCCCGGGACGGCGATCCGCGTCGTCAATGGCGCTGTCGGCGGGGAGAACACGCGGGGCGCGCTGGCGCGCATCGACGAGGCGTTGGTGCGAGAGGTCGCACCCGAGCTGGTCACGATCGGCTACGGCATGAACGATCAGAATGCGCGTCTGGACGGCGTCGGCAACAGTGTGCCTTCGGCGGAATTCGCTGCCAATCTGGAGGAGCTGATCGCTCGCGTTCGCCGTGCCTCAGAGGCCGAGATTGTGCTGCTCACGCCATGTGTGCCCAATCCGCAGTGGCAGCACGCCAGTGCGAACGTGGAGGACTATGCGGAGGCAATTCGCGCGGTCGGCCGCCGCGCCGGCGTGCCGGTGGCCGACGTCCAGCCGGCCTGGCTGGAGGAGCTCGCGGCAGGCAAGTCGCATCAGAGCCTGCTGCGCAACAATATCAATCACCCAGGCGACTATGGGCACGCCCTGTACGCGGCGGTGCTGGGCAGCCTGCTGCTCTGGGCGCGATAGATAGCCTGAGACCGCAGCGGACTGCAGACCCGGCGTGGCACGCAGTTGCTACGTTGCCCATCATTGCCCCATAGTCGCTAGGTCGCCCATCATTGCCCCGTAGTCGCTACATCGCCCATCATGCTGCGATGCACATGCAGGCAGGGCTTGGCCCGTAATCCCATATCCACCCGCCGTGCGGCCTTCCGCACGACGGGTGTTTTTTTGGAACCGCCCAACGAACTCGATCGCACCATGCTGGTACCGCGAAGGGCTCGCCCGCGATGCCGCGGATATGCGCTTCCCCGCTGACCGCGCCGTAGATCGCGTTGTGGTCGATGCACCAAGACGCCGGTTGGCGAACTGCAAAAATACATTTCAATTGGTGCCGGATTGCTTATTTTAGCGGCTGAACTGCATATGTGCAGTTTAAAAATCGCTTTCCGGCCGACTTTGGCGATAATAAGCCGATTTAACTGCATTTTTACAGTTCACCACGTTCAAATGGACATATCTCGCTGAATGTACTGCACTTTTACAGTTCAGGAGATAGGCGATGTTAGGCGATGAGTACAATTGGCATCATTGCGTACGAAGCACGGCTAGAGTAACCAGTAACCGCACAGGGAAGCAGCGTCAAGTTCTGCTTGATTCCCAGCAGGTATCCTCACGCGTTCGGACAAGCGCCCATGTACGATCGAAGCCAGTGGATCATGCGTCCCTGGGTGGCCCCATGCGCCCCGGAGCCCGGCATGCATCCCTCGTGCAAATCCGCTATACTGGTACATACCGGTGCGCCCTCGCGCGTGGATGGCCGAGTTGTCGGTCAATGCATTTCGCGGCAGGGCGCAACCAACCCGGGTCCAAGAAAGGGTGTGCCTGCCATGCTGTTCATCGACAATCGCGGCATCACGGATGCGGCGCTCAATCTGGCGCTGGAGGAGTACGCGCTGTACAATCTGCCACTGGACGAGCCTTGTCTGCTATTCTATATCAACGCGCCGTCGATCATCGTTGGCCGCAATCAGAATACGATCGAGGAGGTCAACAGCGACTATGTCGCGAGCCGCGGCATCCAGGTCGTGCGCCGGCTCTCCGGCGGCGGTGCGGTGTACCACGATCTGGGCAACCTCAACTACAGCATTCTGACGAAGGACGACGGCCAGTCGTTCCACAACTTCGCCCGCTTCACCAAGCCGGTCACCGACGCGCTCAACAAGATGGGCGTGCCCGCCGCGCTCACCGGGCGCAACGACATCCAGGTGGAGGAGCGCAAAATTTCCGGAAATGCGCAATTCTTCTCCAAGGGACGAATCTTCACACACGGCACGCTGCTGTTCGATTCGGAGCTGACGGAGGTGGCGAATGCGCTCAAGGTGAAGCCGATCAAGATCGCCTCCAAAAGCACCAAGTCGGTGCGCGGCCGCGTGGCGAATATCTCGGAGTTCCTGCCGGAGCGGATGCGGATCGAGGAATTTCGGCGAATGCTGCTGCGCGAGCTGTTCGGCTGCGCGCCGGAGGAGGTCCCGGTCTATCCGATGACCGAGCACGAATGGGAGGAGGTGCGCCGGATCGCCGATGCGCGCTACCGGAGCTGGGATTGGAACTATGGCCGCTCGCCGGAGAGCAACATCGAGCATACGCTCAAGTTCCCGTCCGGTATCATCGACATGCGGCTGCTCGTCAAGGACGGACGGATCGAGCAGGTGCGGCTGTTCGGCGATTACTTCGGCGCCCACGACGTCGCGGAGCTGGAGACGCTGCTGGTCGGCGTGCGCTATGACGAGGCTGCGCTGGACGCGGTGCTGGCGCAGGTCGAGCTGGCGCGCTACTTCGGCGCAATTGAGCGCAGCGACCTGCTCGATCTGCTGCTGCCGACGCGCGGCGCAGAGGCGTAAGCCGTCGAGCGGGCGACTGTCCCCGCCAATCGACCAAGCCATGCGCGCGGGAAGACGCGAGCAGGCAAGGCGAAATGGATGACGCCATCTCTGGCGGCGACACATCAAAAAAGAGAGGCCGGCTGCCGCACGGGCAGCTTCCGGCCTCTCTTTGTCGTCATTGCCGCTAAAGCCCGCCGAACTGCTCAACTGGAGGACTGCGATTGGGAACTGGTTGGTGGCTGCGACTGGGACGGAGGACGAGACTGAGTATCGGACTGGGACGGAGCCTGAGACTGGAATAGAGATTGCGACTTGGTCTGATTCTGTGATTGAGCCTGGGACTGGGACTGCGTCTGATCCTGGGACTGCGATAGGGCCTGAGCCTGAGCCTCAGATTTACCTTGAGCTTGGGCGTGGGCTTGAGCTGGTGGTTGGGGCTTGGATTGCGTCTCGGTCTGCGCCTGCGCCTGCGATTTGGCCGGGCGGGCCGGCCTGGCCCTCTCTGCATCGAAGACTTCGCGCAACTCGGCCATTTTACGCGCATCGTCGAGCGGCACCTTGCCCCTGAGGAATTGCTCGGTCACCGTCTCCCACTTCGGCTCGGCCTTCTGTGCGCGGATCGTACGGATGGCCTGCTTGACGAAGCGGCGCTCTTTGGCGTTGGTGAAGACGTCCTTGTAGTGCTGCTGCTGCGACAGATCGAGCTGATCGAAGACGGCGCGGAAGATTTCGGCGGTCATCTTGGCGTCGTCGAGCGCACGGTGCGCATTGCCGCTCGCTTCGATGCCGAGCTCCTCCATCGCCTTCTCCGGGCTGACGTCGTTGGTGAGGCCCTTGCAGCGCAGATAGCCCTTGAGCAGGTCAAAGTAAGGCGTGCTCAGCCACTGGCTGTCGTCGAGCTTGTGCATGCGGGTATCGAAGACGATCCGCTTGAGATCCTCGCCGCCCCAGGTGACGAGCACGGTGTCTTTGCCGTCAGCCGCATCGCCGAGCCAGCGCCGGAAGGCGCCGATCACCTTGGGGAAGTTATCCGCGGCGTCGATCCCTTCCTGGGGGATGCCGGTTTTTTTCCTGATAAAACTGTTGAGCTTGGCGAAGTAGCGCGGCTTGATGAGCGAGGAGAATTCCCCCGTGAGCCGCAACTGCTCATCGAGGCGCACCGCACCGATCTCAATCACCTCCATCGGCAGCTCGCTCGCGAACTTGCGGCCGTTGAATTCAATGTCCATGACAATATATTGCATCGTTGTGTTGCCCCCGTTCTGTTATGCTGGTCTGTATCTATTCTACCAGAATTCGCCGCGTGCACGCGAGCCCTTTGCCGACGAATGTTTCGTTTGGCTTCCGTCGTCGGTTTGACCTGCTGGCAACGTATTGGGGAGAGATGCTGCCGCTCGTTTAGTACTCGTCTGTTCGTGTCGCCCCGGGGCCACTGCCGGCGCTTCGCTGTCCGGAGTTGTCTTCGAAAGCGCTTTGGCCTGCGTCTGTTGTCTGTTATGAAGGTAACGATAATATTAAGAAGGGCCAGGGCGATCTCCGTTCTCAGTGTAGGCTGTGTACAGGTCCAAAAAAACTGAACCTTAGTAAAAAATTTGAGGTAGGAACGTCATTCTTTTTCTTTTAAACTGAGGTTGTATTTTACTTAAGAGGAGCTGATGGAATGGGAAAGCGAAGCATTTCGATCGTATTTGCGATTATGATGAGTCTCCCGTTTTTTTATTTGACAGATACTGGATACAGGGATCATGCCGCCGCTCAAAATGAAAGCGCGCTCTTTGTGTCTGTGGATGGAGACGACGGGAACGTGGGAACCATGGCTGCACCGTTTGCGACGCTTCAGAGGGCACAGCAAGCGATCCGTGACATCAAGATGAACGAAGGCCTTCCGGCAGGCGGAATCACGGTATACCTGAGGGAAGGCGATTATCATTTTACGGAGACTTGGCAGATTGGACAAGCCGATTCGGGAGAGGCGGGCGCGCCGATTGTATATCGGTCGTATCCCGGCGAACGGGCTTCGTTAAAAGGAGGGTATCGGCTGGATCCAAATCTATTTTCACTGGTGAACGACCCGGATATCCTGGACAGGCTTCCTGCAGAAGCTCAGGGACAGGTATGGGAGTATGACTTGCTTGGTGATGGGATTACAGCGTATGGAGAGCTCCCTTTTTATGGCCACAGCATGTATTATGTTTCCGAGGTCTACCCGGAACTGCAGACCGGACCTCCCGCTTCGGAGCTGTTTTTCAATGATGAGGTCTTAACGTTGTCGCGGTGGCCGAATGAAGAATTTGAGACGGTCGCAAGCGTCGTCTACCAGGGATCGATTCCGCGCGACTATTATGACAACCCGGCGCTAACGGAAGATCCGTACCAAGGATTTGTGATTGGTTATGACGGGGATCGACCGTCCCGTTGGACAGAGGCGGAGGACATCTGGATGTATGGGTATTGGTACTATGACTGGTCGGACCAGTCGTTGCAGGTTGAGTCCGTCGATCGGATTACCAAGCAGATAACATCCAAGCAACCGAGCGCGTACGGCGTGAGGAGCAATCAGCGCTACTACGTGTTTAATTTGTTGGAGGAGATCGATCTTCCGGGTGAATGGTATCTGGATCGGACGACCGGCATCTTGTACGTCTATCCACCTGATGATATTCAAGAGGCAAATGTGGAACTGTCCCTGCTGGATGACACGATGATTGTGATGACTGGGGCATCGCACATTTATTTTGAAAATCTGAATATTGAAACGATGCGTGAAACGGCTATTCGTATGACAAACAGTTCCGACAATCGCATTGCAGGCAGCACTTTTCGGAAAATTGGTCAACAGGCGGTCATTGTTAGCGGCGGTGTGCGAAATGAATTGCTCAGTAATGATTTTTATGATATCGGAGCAGGGGCCGTTCGAATGGAAGGCGGCGATCGTGTGACATTGACGCCCGGTGAACATGTTGCTGAAAACAACTATTTTTATAATTTTTCACGTATTCAATCGACCTATACACCTGCCATTTCGCTAGGAGGCGTTGGGAACAAGGCGGTTCGGAACCTGATTCGTGAAGGCCCGCATATGGGAATCAACTATTCGGGAAACGATCACTTGATCGAAGGCAATGAGTTGTTTGATCTGGTGAAGGATACTGAGGACGCGGGGGCTATCTATGGGGGGAGGAATTGGACATTCCAGGGTAACCAGATCGTTCGCAATTTTCTTCATCATCTCGGGGAGAAGGATGTCACCAGTCATGGAGTAGTCGGCATCTATCATGATGATCAGCTCTCCGGTATTCAGGCTGCTGACAATGTATTCTATAACATAGAAGGAAGAGGCGTTCTGGGTGGAGGAGGACGAGATAATGTCTTTACGAACAATATATTTATAAACGTGGGGCGGGCTATGACGTATGACGAGCGAGGCTTGACATGGAATGCAGGCGCTGCCCAGCAGGACCTGCTTAATAAATTAAATGCTATGCCCTACCAGAGCGAGCCGTGGTTGTCGAGATACCCGAGTCTATCGCAAATCCTGAGCGACGAGCCTTCGGAGCCGCGTCGGAATACGATCACCGGCAATGTGATGGTGAATACAGGAGACATGGAGCTGGTTGAACGCGTTAGCGAATATGGAACGGTCGAAAATAATGTTCATGTGCCGGAGGGGGTCGATCCGGGTTTCAAGGACCCGTCCAATTATGATTTTGGCCTGCAGGTCACATCGGCTGTGTATGATGCCTTGCCGACCTTTACAAGCATACCCTTCGATCAAATTGGTCTGTATACCGACACCTACCGACAGGCGCTTCCTCCAGTAGGACGTTTCCATCTGAACGCTCCAAGCGTGCCCGATGGCATATCCAGCCTCTTCACTCCGACACTAAGCTGGGAGCCCGCATCCGGATCACGAAGCTACCTTGTCCAGATTGCCGAAGATGCGGCTATGCAGACAGGCTTGCAGGAATGGTTGGTTGAAGAACCGCAGTTGATTCCTGAAGGCCTGATGCCCGATACTGAATATTTCTGGCGGGTGGAAGCTCAGCCGGGCGGCAAGAGCATGACCGCGCGATGGAATACAGAGGGTGTCGCAAGTTTTGCAACCGAGACATTGGACCCGCCTGTTGTTCCGAATATTGTGGAGGCCCTGGGGATAGGCACCTCCGATCCGCGTGTTGTGATTCGCTGGGAGGCTTCGGAACGGGGCGAGGGCTATCGTCTGTACCGACAGGCGCCTGGTGAGACGAGCTTTTCCCTGCTGGCCGATTCGCTCGAGACCTATGCGTATACGGATACGGATGTGGTGTTGTCCGGGCAATACAGTTATAAACTTACTGCATATAATGCAGCAGGTGAAAGTGCGATGTCTGGCACAAGCGAAGTGACGATTAGTCCCTTAAGCCTGACATCTGTGGATATGGTTCCGACACAGACTGGCCTGGCAGTGGACGAAACGGTACAAATTCAACTGCAAGGCACCGGGAGCAACGGGGAGGTTCCTTTGACTGGAACAGTGGATGCCTCGTATACAAGCAGTAATCCGTCTTTAGCTTCAATTAACTCGGCAGGTGAAGTAACCGGACATTCTCCCGGGATTGTTCATATTGAAGTGGAGATGGCCGTTGCCGGACAAGCTGATCTTAAAAATACGCTTACCGTGATCATCTATTCAGAAATAATGGCCGAGGAACGTTTTGAAACGGAGCAATACAGCAACGAGCGAAGCCGAACAGGAGATCGAAGCGCGAAGTTGGTACTGGATCAGCAAAGTACAAATTTTATCTTTAATCGTGTAACCGGAGTGGCTGAGGCCTGGTTCTACGATGACGGCCAATCTTCCAAAGAGGCGATGGTCAATCTGATGTCGGGCTCAACGGAGCTATTTCGAATCGGCGTAGTCTACCAGATGTCTGACTACCGGATCCGCAACATGCCGGGTACCGAAAAAATTGCGACCTCGGTCGACAGAAGCGTGGGCTGGCATCAGGTCCTATTTGATTTGAGCGATACACAAAGGCGAACGATTTATTTGGATGGGGAACAGGTATATGAAGATTACCAAACGCATAATGGCTTCACTCGAATGGGAGGCATTGATTATTGGGTGGATAATCGGATTTCCAACATGTTTTTTGATGATTTTGTCGCCTACGGGGTTGAAGCGAACTCCAATCCTTCATAAGTAGAGCGTGCTTCTTTCTCTCAATCCGTTGCTTGAGGATGCGGAGGCCCGGGATGCCGGTGTCGGCACGTTGATCTTGCCGGATGGTGTGCTTGACTTCAATATCTGTCCCACACAGAGGAATAGCCCGGGGGTACAGGTCGATTATTTGAGAATGAACGACCTGCCTTCCGGGCAAAGCTGGATCTGTCTCGAAATTGGCAGGGCTCTGGTATTCGGGCCAGCCATCGGACTGAACTGTCCCGGGCCCGCAACAACCAATAAGCCGGAGCAGATTGAACTGCAGCGGTGGGCAGGCCGACAAACGTTTCTTGAAACTGTGGACTTGTTGTCTTGCAAGAATTCAGTGATGAGGGTAGTATTCAAATCAAAGGCTTGGACGATGCGGAACCTGAGGATAGTGGCTTGGTACCGGGACAACCAGAACTGTCCGATAACAGTGGATAGGCTCATGGCTTGAATGACGGTAATTTCACATTGGCCATGAATATGTGGTGGGGCAACAACGGGACGAGCCTCAAATTGTATGAGAATGGGCAGTTTCTCAAGGAGCTGGAGCTGGAGGATTTCTCTCCGCAGCGCCAGCACATTGAGGTGGGACTTCGGGACAGAGCGTACGGGACCTACACGTATTCTTGCGAACTATGGCATGCAGACAAGATAGCGGATAGGGGGGGCGATCGGGTATGTATTCACTGCTTATCATGGATGATGAATTGTTTATCCGTCAAGGCATTATGGATTATGTTCCCTGGTCGGAGCTTGGCTTTGAGGTTGTTGCTTCTTTTCAGGACGGTAGCGAGGGAACTGAATATCTGGAGCGTCATCCTGTTGATGTAATAATTTCTGATATTTGTATGACAGAAGTGAGTGGTCTTGCCGTAGCAGAGTATGTATATAATCGAGCATTGCCGACAAAGGTCGTCTTATTGAGCGGATACAAGGAATTTGAATATGCGAAGCAAGCGATCGCCATGAATGTGGAGCATTATTTGCTCAAGCCGATCGCTTACGAGGAGATCATGCGCATCTTCACCGGGCTGCGAAATGAACTGGACAAGGAAAGGTCGGAGAAAAAGGCCGCACAGGAAAAGGAAAGACGGCTGCAACAAATTCTTCCGCTCCTGCAGGAGCATTTTTTTTCCGATTTGCTTGCTGGTGAATTGGTGGACACGAGGGAACGCCATTCGCGCATGGATCAAGCCGGCTTGAGGACAAGTCTGGCTTCGCGCACTTGCTGCTGTGCATGGATGGAACTGGTGCACAGGAGCGGGACTGGTCCACTTGGCCGAGATGCGTACGAAGCGATCAAGGCGACGTTGCGGGTCGAGCACTCGACCTACGATGTTTTTCCATTTACGGGGAGAGGTCGCAGGCTTGGTCTGCTGGTATTTACGCATGAATGGCGATCGAGTCAGGAGATGCGGTCATGGCTGGAGGCGGAGTTGATAGAGAAGCTGGAGAAGCTACAGGGTCGGTTTGGGATCGAGCTTCGCATGCTAACGCCTGAATGCTATGCAAACGTTGATCAAATGGCCGCTAATTCGATTGTCTTTAATCCTGCACCACTGGATGGACATGAGGTAGAGGAATCGATTTTAAAGCTAGTTGAAATGGGGAAAAGCTATATTTTGCAGCATTTTAATCGAGATCTCTCATTGAATGAGGTGGCGGATCACGTCTTCTTGAATCCCTCCTATTTCAGCAGAATGTTCAAAAATGTGACGGGTATTAATTTTAGTGAGTTCCTCACGCAAACCCGTTTGGACAAAGCGATGGCGTTGATAAGGGAAGGCAACTACAAAATCTACGAAGTCAGTGAGCAGGTTGGGTTTTCAAGCAGCAAATACTTTTCCACCATTTTTAGACAAAAAATAGGGTGTACGCCTAAAGAGTATGACCGATTGATGAAGTTCAAGAGTAAGGTTGAACATCAATGAGGCTCAACAAGCGTTTTTTCCAGTCCTTGTTTAACTTTAAGTTTCAGAGTCTGTTTTTCAGAACGCTGGTGTTTATCCTGCTTGTTTTTATTTTGCCGTTTGTTTGCCTGTCCGTTGTCATCTACTCGTATATGAACGCCGCTTTTGAAGAAGAAATCACAATGACCAATTTGAACGGAGCCAGGCAGGTGCGAGAGGTAATTGACAATGTATTTGTTGAAGCGGATCGACTGGCAACCAAGCTGTCCTTGCAGAGGGAGACAGAGGTTTTTTTGGTTTCTCCGCACTCCGTTCACTTGTTGGATGGAGGCATTCGTAATATTGACCAGACGTTATCCATGTTTACGATGATATACAATCACATGGATACGATTTATGTCTATTCCGAAGTCAACGACTGGGTCATATCCAATCGTGACAGCAGTGCGCTGAGCAACTTTGAAGACCTGACCTGGTATGGGGATTACGCTGCTAACGAGGAGGAGCGTTCTTTTGTCGTGGCGCGCAAAAAAAACGGCAAGTATCCGCTCTATCTGTCACTGGTACGACCGGTCTATTTGTTTCAATCGCTAAAAGCCGGAGCGGTTATTGTTAATATGGACATGCAGAGGCTGGGCAGGTTGATTCAGCAATCCGCCCGGAGCGATTCCAAAGAATGGTATATTGTGAGCGCCGATGGCGAGGTTTACTATCATGAGGATCACGACTTGTTTTTGACCCATCTTGCACTTGCAGAGGCCTGGCCGTCATATGAGGAGTTGGAGCAAGAAGGTGTATCAGCCATTCGGGAATGGAATGGGCAGCAGAGTGTGGTGTCAATGGTTGCATCCAAGGCACACGACTGGATCTATGTGTCCGCGCAGCCATTGAACTTGTATGAAGAGAAAAGGAGGAGCCTGGTCCGCTTGCTGATCGTCTTTGTCGTAATCGGATCGGCGGTATTATTTTTTGTATCGCTACTTATCGCTTATCGGACGTATGCGCCGGTAAATCAAATTATGAGTGTCGCGCGTCGAATTGATGCACCTCCCTCACTATCCGAGCAGGATCACAACGAGCTGCGATACATCATTCGCGCCTTCGAACAGACCGAGCATTCCAAGCGTCTGATGGAAGAGGAGCTGGAGGAGCGAATGGCTGTGTTGAATAAAGCCCAAACCGCTGTGCTGCAGGCTCAGATCACCCCCCATTTTTTATTCAACACGTTGGAGATGGTGAAGTGGATGGCGATTGGCCTGACACGTGCTCCAAATGCGGTATCGGACATCATTACCGCGCTGTCACACTTGATGAAGATAAGTATGAATTCGGATCAATATCTCATTCCGATTGAGGAAGAACTGGAGCACGCACGATACTATCAGCAGGTTATGGAAAAGCGTTTTGTCGATGTGTTGCACATTCAGTGGGAAATCGATCCTGCCATTTACCGGTATAAAATGGTCAAGCTATCGCTACAGCCATTGTTGGAGAATGCGTTCTATCACGGGATTAAGCCTTTGAAGCGAAAAGGGAGAGTCATCGTTCGCGGATGGAAAGAGTCCGGGCGAATTTGCTTTGAAATTGAAGACGAAGGGGTCGGCATGTCTGCTCAGACGCAGGCGAAGGTCAACGCGACGTTGGCAGGAGAGCCCGGACTGTCTGAAGAACATATCGGGATCTACAATGTTCATGTAAGAATGAGGCTGGTGTTCGGAGAACCGTATGGCTTGAGCGTACGTAGCGAATGGGGGACAGGCACCACCTTTCTTTTGTCGCTTCCATTGCTTTCCGACGAACGTGCAGAGGATCACGACGGGCAAGTACCTCAATAGAGTACTTGTTTTTTTACTTTTAGCAGTAGTGTAAACTATCAATTCTGCATTCGTTTTTTTGCAGGTTTTATCTAGTCAAAAAACCGAACGAAACACAAAAATCTAGCGTAGTAAAGCGGCAATGCGTCCCCTAAAATAAAGAGAGAGAGGAGGGTAACGATGAAGAAATTGCGCCGACCATCCATTCGTATGGATCAATACGCGTTGTTGCTGCTGGCTGGTCCCGCTATCGTTTATTTTTTCGTATTTCACTACTTGCCAATGGTCGGCGTCGTGCTGGCCTTCAAAGACTATCGGTACCACTTGGGGATATTGGGCAGTGAGTGGGTCGGACTATCCAATTTCGACTTTTTCTTTCGCTCGGCAGATGCATGGAGGATTACGAGAAATACGGTTGGCTACAGTTTTCTGTTTATTGTAGTAGGGAACCTTACCGCTATGGTCGTCGCTCTTTTGTTGAATGAGATCAGGAACAAGTTCGCTATGAAATACTATCAGACCACCATGATCTTTCCCACTTTTTTGTCCTGGGTGTTGATTAGCTTTATTACGTATTCCTTTCTACATCCCACCTTGGGCTTATTGAATCAGTTCTTGGTTTTCTTGCACTTTGAGCCGGTTTCCTGGTTTTCGGAGCCGAAATACTGGCCGTTCATCTTGACGATTATGGATGTCTGGAAGGGAGTCGGCATGGGCAGCATTCTTTACTTCGCTTCTCTAATGGGAGTGGATGCATCCCTCTACGAAGCTGCCAGGATCGATGGAGCTAATCGTTGGAAACAAACGCTCCATATCTCCATTCCGGCGATTGTGCCAGTGGCCACCATTTTGACCATTCTGGCAATCGGCAATGCCTTTCGTGCAGACTTCGGACTTTTTTATCAGATTCCGAGAGATGTAGGGGTGCTGTACCCGACTACGGACGTGATCGACACATACATTTTCAGGGGCTTGCGAAATGGCGATGTCGGCATCACGGCAGCTACCGGATTGTTTCAATCGGCGGTTGGCTTGATCATGATCGTTGCGGTCAACAGCATCATCCGCAAATTAAAACCGGAAAATGCACTTTTCTGACAGAGGAGGGGTGAAGCGGTGCATCGCGGGATCATTCATGCGTTCTTTATCTTGTTTTCACTCGTGTTTATCATTCCAATGCTTATTGTCATTTCCATCTCTTTTTCCAATGAACAGGACATTGTGAGGGATGGATACCGACTTTTTCCCGAGAACTTTGAATGGACTGCTTATCAAATTGTATTTGCCAATCCGGAGCAAATTCTCAACGCCTACGTCGTGACGACGATTCAGGCGGTGCTGGGCACTCTCCTGAGCGTTCTGATCATGTCGCTTTGTGCGTACGCCTTATCGCGGCAAAACTTCAAATGGAGGAAGCCGATCACCCTCTTTATTTTCTTTACCATGTTGTTTGGTGGCGGATTAATCCCGACCTATATTTTGATTACGCAGTACCTTCATTTGGGGAATACGATTTGGGTGTATATTTTGCCTAGCTTGGCCAATGCCTTTTATATCATTATTTTTCGGACATTTTTCCAGGGGCTCCCGCATGATCTGGTGGAGTCGGCCAAAATGGACGGGGCCGGGGAACTTCGCATTTACTTTACCATTATGCTTCCGCTCTCCAAGCCGGTGCTCGCATCGCTTGCTTTCATGACGCTTGTGAATAAGTGGAATGATTGGTTTACGGCATTGGTGTACGTGCGTGATAACAAGCTCTACACACTCCAATATTTATTGCAACGGATACTGAAGGAGTCGGAGTTTATTAAGCAAATGAGTCGGGACATGCCGGAAAACATTAATTTGGGATCTTTTGATTTGCCGACAGAAACCGTACGTTTTGCCATGGCCATTGTGGCGGCGGGTCCAGTCATGGTTATTTTTCCCTGGTTTCAAAAGTACTTTGCACGAGGGCTGACGATCGGAGCCGTGAAAGGCTAATCCTGTTGAAGGTAAAACGAATTTGGAATGTCAAGGGGGAACGATTATCCATGTTCAGAAAAAAAAATGCAACATTGCTGGTGACGGTTTTGATGATGCTCGCGCTGCTGTTGGCGGCTTGTGCAAACGACAATCAGGTGGATTCTGTCGAAAATCAAATGGACACGGAAGGTTCAGTTGACTACAATGAACCCAATGTTACCTTGAAATGGGTGCTGATGGGGCCGGGGGAGCAGAAGGATTCGCAAAAGGTCTGGGCGGCTTTTAATGAACGGTTGCAAGCGTATTTACCAAATACCAAGGTTGAATTTGAGGTTATTCCGGCGGCTGAGTATCAGGAGCGGTGGCAGTTGATGGCAGCTTCGCGGGAAAAGGTGGACCTGGCGTGGCACGGATGGGTTATTCCCTACGCTGATGAGGTGCGCCGGGGTTCCTATATGCCGCTTGATGATCTGCTTGCCGACCATGCACCGGAGCTGATGAAGGAATTTCCCGACTGGGTGTGGGAAAAATCTAAAATCGACGGACAAATCTATTCCGTTCCCAACTTCCAAATGATGGCCAGCACGCCGGTCGGGTTAAAAATGCCGGAAGCGCTACTGCCCTACATGGATGTGGAAAATGTGACAGAGATGCTTGGCGACCGTACGGAGCCTCTCCGGGAAGAGCAGATCCATATTCTGGAATCCTATCTGATGAATCTGAAGGAAGCGGGCAAGCTGCAGGAAGGTTTTAATCCATGGAACTTTGAATGGATTCAGTCTACTGGTTACAGCACGGTGGCGAATCTGGCCGTAGCGGATCAGGATTTTCATGTTGTCAATCTCTATGAGACGGACAATATGCGTTTGATCTATGATACAGCATCGAAGTGGTACGAAGAAGGATTTATTCGTCAGGATATATTGACGATCGACGATGCTCGCAAATTCGAGGGAGTAGAAGGCGGGGATGTGATGTGGATGCACAACTATACGCCGTTTTCTGCGGAGTCGGAAAGTTTAAGCAATGGATTCCCGATAGCTGTATTGCCCTTAACAACCGCCTATACGGTCAGCTCTTCTGCGTCTGGGACCAACATGGTCATTCCCAGCACTTCAGAGCACCCGGAGCGAGCTATCCAGTTATTGGAGTTGATGAATACGGAGAAGGGCAAGGAGTTGTACCGCATGCTCGTCTGGGGGCTTGAGGGAGAGCATTATGAGGTAGTAGGAGAAAATAAGATTCAAACGCTGGATTATGAAGGTGCGCCCGATAGCAATTCCAATTATGGCCTTGATAAGTGGGCGGTAGGCAATACGCTTCACGGTTTTGAAACGCAAGTTGATCCGGAGGGGTATCTGGATTATGTCAAAGAGGTTCATGAAAAAGCGGTGCGCGCCCCCCTTTACGGTTTTCAGATGAACCCGGAGCCGGTCAGGACGGAGATCGCCCAGATCGCGGCAGTAATCGGGGAGTACCATGAAGTGTTGCGCAGCGGAGGCGTCCGGAATGGAGATCAATATTACGAGGAATTTCTAGATAAATTAAGAGCCGCGGGTTCAGAACGGCTGATTGAGGAGGCGCAAAAGCAAATTGATGAATGGCGCGCGGAAAACTCACTTTGATCGACGATATTTTCATTTCGATTTTGCACGGGAACGCATCTATCACGAACAGGAAATGAACGAATTACTGGATATACTTGCCGCACTTGGCTATAACGGATTGTGCGTCTATGTCGAGGGGGCGCTAGACTTCGAAGCGTTCCCGGGAAGCATTAGGCCCGGGGTGCTGACTCGTGACAATGTCCGATGGCTGGTCGAAGCGTGCTGTAAACGGGGGATGGTCTGTATACCGATGACCAACCTCGTTGGACATATGGAGCATTTTATGGTGCAGGAGAGATTTGCGCACCTGGCCAAAGGAGAGCTTTACCAGCTTGACTTTGCACGTAGCGAGGCGGAGGCTTTTGCTTTGACCATTGTTGACGATTTTATCGATATGTTTGCAACAGATGTGCTGCATATTGGAGGCGACGAGGTCGAATTGGAAGAAGCGGAGCAGGGGGCGTATGCCCGCTTCTTGGCCGCTTTGTGTCATAAGCTGCTGGACAGAGGAGTCAGACCGGGCATATGGAGCGATATGATCTGGATGAATCCGCAGTTGATCGATTTTTTCCCCAAAGAAGTTGAAGTTTATGATTGGAATTATTATGGACATCGTTCAGCAAGTCTCTCGATGTGGAAGAGTAAGGGCTTTGAGCGAATCTATGCGTGTCCGTGCGAGAATAGCTGGGAAGGGTTTATCAACGCCCAGCGGATATCCGGTCATCTGAAGTCCCAGCTGGAACCGGACGTCGAGCTTGACGAAATCGAAGCCTTTCTGCAGGATGCTGTGGATACAGAGATCCGTAATGGCGTAATTACGACATGGAGTCATGAGTACGGGAATCCTTTCTGGGCGCAACTGGTTCCCATTGCTAGAGCAGGCCTGTTCATGTCCGGCGACTGGGTCCCCGGCGCACCGATCGATGAGCAGGTGGAGCTACTGTTGTTCGGACGCCATACGCCGTACACTGCGGTCACCCGAACATTGCAGACGCTCGTTCAAAAGCCGTTGCAAGACCTGCGGTCTGTGCTTGATCCGGGTACAGCCCGCAAGGCGCTGTATCATCGGGGGAAGTTATTCGATTTGCTGGATGCTGCTCCTGATATCGGCCCCGGGCTGATCACGAGCTTTGAGCGAGCTTTGCCGGCCATTACGGAGCAATTAACAGCCTGGACGCCGGCGAGCTATAGAGAGGAGCTCTGCCATATGGCGCTGGAGCTCTCGGTGGCTAACATCCGGGCGGCGATAGAACTGTTACGGGTCGGAAGCCAGGCCAGCGCACATTACAAGCAAGCGGCAGAGCTGCAGTACGTGAATCGAGAAGAGAGTGCCGCGTGCTTGCGGCAGGCGATCCGAACGTTCGCCCCGCTGCTTGCCGCATATGATGCACTGGCCGAAGTACTTGATGCGGTAAGCGAAGCCAGCGGTCATAGCCGATCCGATGCGGTGCGGCTTCAACACCGCAAGCAGGATATCGTTCATATGATACGCGGGATAGAGCGTTGCATATCTTTTGTCAATGGCAAGGCGGATCAGGGGCAGCTCCCATTGCCGGCGTGGAAAAAATACATTCGCTACTGTGTCATGCTGCAGCCGATAAGGGGCTATCCTGTTCTTGAAGATGAGTCGGCAAGGTGATCAACATGAATCTCTGATGACCGATTACCTGAATACTGATGTCATTGGAATACGCTCGTTCGCAGAAACCCTGTAATGGTGAATACCTGCATCAGATCAAGCATGCCCCGCGAACGCAGTATCCCGTCGGCGCCCGATCTATGCGCAACCGACCGGCGAGGAGGCGTGCTCTTTCTTTCGGTATCGCACATTTGATAAAATGGAGGGTATCAAGCAGAGTCAGGCATCGGCACCTCACAATGTCCGCATGCCACGATACCATCCAATCCAATGTACGTATTGCGGGAGGGAGTCACGATGTTGAAAATAACCGGTCTGTTCGCAGGTGTGGCGGCACTCGGCGCAGCCGCGGCCGCCGTCTTGGCCTGGTATCCGCCGCTGGGCGGGCGTCAGGAGGCGCGCCGTCGGCTGCACTATGCGCAATCGCCGCATTATACCGGCGACAAGTTCGCCAATCCGTCGGGCGCCTCGGCGTCGATGGAGGCGGGCACGATGCTGGGCGTGATGGGGGAGATGCTTCGGCGCGCGCCCCAGCGCCGACCGTCGCGGCCGCTGCGCGTCGAACCGATGCGGCTGGGGAAGGCAGCGCGCCTCGGCGAAGAGGAAGCAAGCTCGGCCGGAAGCAGCGGGCGAGCGACTGCTACAGTCGCCGCGGACGCTGCGAGCGCTGTGCGCGCCGTCGGTGCGACAGGGCCTGCGACGTCACATGATGCAGCCTCGCATGGTAGCACACGAGCCGGCTCCTCCGTATCCGAGGCGGTCCCGCAAAGCGCGGCACAGTCGGATCCATTGCAAGCCGAATCCGGATCGCAAGACAATGCGCAACCCGGCATCGTACATTCCGACGCAGCCGCATCCGGCGCAGCACGCACAGCGCGCTCCGGGGCTGCCCGCGTGACGTGGTTCGGCCATTCGGCCCTGCTCGTCGAGCTCGACGGCAAGACGCTGCTGCTCGATCCGATGCTCGGCCGCGCCCCGTCGCCGGTGCCCTGGGTTGGCGGCCGCCGCTACAGCGCGGGCCTGCCTGCCGAACCCGAGCAGCTGCCGCCGATCGACGCGGTCATCTTGTCGCACGACCATTACGACCACCTCGACTATGGCACGATTCGCAAGCTGCGGCACAAGGTGAAGCATTATTACGTGCCGCTGGGCGTGGGCGCGCATCTGCGGCGCTGGGGCGTGGCGGAGGCGCGCATCACGGAGCTGGACTGGTGGCAGGAGGCAGATGCGGACGGGCTGCGACTGGCCTGCACGCCGGCGCAGCATTTCTCCGGGCGCTCGCTCACGGACCGCGGCCGCACGCTGTGGTGCTCGTGGGTGATCGCCGGTGCGGAGCAGCGGCTGTTCTTTAGCGGGGACAGCGGCTACGGCGCGCACTTCCGGGAGATCGGCGAGCGCTATGGCCCGTTCGACCTGACGATGATGGAATGCGGCCAATACGATCCGCGCTGGGCGGATATCCACATGCTGCCCGAGCAGACGGTGCAGGCGCAGCTCGACGTGCGGGGCAAGGCGATGATCCCGGTGCACTGGGGCGCCTTCACGCTGGCGTTGCATAGCTGGACCGACCCGGTCGAACGGGTGCTGCGCGCCGCCGCCGAGCACGAGCTCGCGGTGGCGACGCCGCGCATCGGCGAGACGGTCGAGGCCGGCGCGGAGGCCTATCCGATGACGCCATGGTGGATCGAGGCCGAGCGCGCCGACGCGCAGGCGGGCACCCGGCACGAGAGGCCGGAGCGTGAGCGTCGCATGCGGAAGCTATGTCCCCCCGCGAAATAGCGGGGGAGCCTCGCTTTAGCCCGCATCAATCAGCGCCTCCATGAAGGCGCGCAGCGCGTTGTCCGCGATGGCGGCGACGCGCTTTTTGGCCGTCTCTTCGTCCGCCTGGTAGGCCTCCAGCTCCGCCTGGAGCTGAGCGGCTCGGGCGGAGCTGCCGGGCGACCGGGACGCGTTGGGACCAGCCGTCTCGACGGCCAGCGCCTGCTGTAGCTCGCCGAGCAGCAGACTCCAGTCGCGCTCGGGCGCTCCATTGCTGCGATCGGGATAGCGTCGCGCCAGCTCCAGCGCTTCCTCCAACGAGCCGCCGCGCAGCAGCTGTACGGCGATGTAGTCGCCGATGAAGCGATGGCTCGGATCGCGTTCCATGGCGCGATTCAGGGATTCTCCCGCCTCGTCCAGCCGCCCCTGGCGCATCAGCGCGATGCCGTGCCGGGCTAGCGTGTAGCTGGAGACGGCGGCCCCGTCGTCCTCCGCGCGCTCGTAATAACGGGCATACACCTCGTTGTACGTCTCCCAGTCCTGCATCTCGAAGGCATGATCCAGCAGCTTGTACGCATATTCGCTCTCCGGCATGAGCTGCAGGATATCGCGGACGTAGGGCATCGCTTCTTCCATATAGCGCGCCTCGTCGCGGTCTTCTTGCTGCATGCGGCTCCGCGCTTCCAGGATCCGAATGATCCGGCCAAGGCTGTACGTATCCTGCGGATCGCGAGCATAAGCCTCGCGGTACGCCGTCAGCGCCTCCTCCATCTGCCCGTCCAGCATGAGCCGATCCGCCGCGGTCAGCTCGCGAGCGCGCAAGTAGAAGAACGGCAGAGCGCCCACGTGCTCCGGCGCGAGCCGGTACCCCTTGCTGCGCGTCAGCATCCGGTGCTCGCCATCGTAGGCTTCCACATACCAGCTGTAGCGCGCACCGGGATCGGCCATGCCGATGATCGAGACGGGATCGACCGTTCCCTCCTCATCGCCGAACAGAATGGCCTGCGGCGCGTGGTACAGGCGCTCGAGCGGTACGGTCAGCTCCGTCTCTGCGACGTGGTCGTCGATGAGCACTGCGAACGTGCTGGGGCTGTCATAGCCGGTCAGGTTCACGTTGACCGTGTAGTAGGCGGCGCCGTCGACGGGCTCCCAGGCGAATCGGACCTCGTCGCCGCGCAGCACGGTCTCGTCGACCGGCGCGCGCAGCTCCAGCAGCGGTCGCAGCTGGACCTCCTGCGTCAGGACTTCGCCGGATGTCAGGCTGATCCATTCGTCGGTCCGGTACGGGTATGTCCAGCCGTCGATCTGGGCGAAGGTCAAGCCCAGGTGAAGCTGGTAATCCCCCGGTGTGACGGCGGGAAAGGCAAACCGTCCCTGCCCGTCGGTCACCGTCTGATACGGCTCGCTCTCGAGGATGCTGTGCGCAATGTCCTGCCGTGCCCGCAAAAATATGCCGGCATGGGCGACGGGCGTGCCGTCGCTGTAGGTCAGCGTGCCGCCGACGCGGGCGGGGGCATAGGCGCCGTCGGCGGTCGCGGCGGCGAGGCGCGACTCGAGCTTTTGCAGCTCCTCCAGCTCATAAGGCTCCGTGCCGGAAGCCATCCACGCCTCCGGCTTGCGCGTCTTCCACCAGGCTTCATAGGCCGCGCGCTGCTCCCGCACATCATCGAGGGCTTCAATGGGGCTGCCTTGCTGCATGAGCAGCCGGGTGCGCACGCGGACGGCCCGGGCGCGAATGTCCCACTCGTCCGGCGCGGCCTGTGCCAGCTCGGCCTGGATGATGGCCTCGGCCTCGTCCGTGCGGCCGAGCTCGCCGAGCAGCCGCGCCCGCTCCAGCGCGAGCGCGGCCCGGATCGGCGCGATGGCATAGGTGCGGCTCTTCGCCTGGGCCAGCCGCTGCTCGGCCCCTTCGAGCATGGCCAGCGCCGCATCCGCCCGGTCCTCGCCGGCCTCGTATTCGGCGAGCCGCAGCGCGGCGTCGCGATAGTCGAGGTCGATGGGGCCTTGCTCGACGTACTGCGCCAGATAAGGCGCGGCCGCCGCCGTCGAGACGGCCGGGCGCGGCTGCCGGGGCTCGCCGCTGACCATCGTCATCGACGGTCCGGCATATACGTCGAAGCGATGCGCCAGCGGGGCCGCGACGACACCGAGCAGATGCTCGCGAATCAGCGACCAGCGGCGCTCCGGTGAAGGGGCCTCGTCGATCGTCGCCAGCAGCTCGGCCTCGCCGGCGCTGCCCGACGCCCACAGCCGGTCGACGCGCGCGACTTCCAGACGGGGCAGCACGACCGTTGCGGCCAGCACGGCGAGCAGGCCGAGCGCCGCGATCAGGACGGCCAGATGCTTGATTTTAATGCGCAGGATCACGCAGCGCCACCGCCCTTTCGTATTCGTCCTGCCAATATAGGTTGCCGCCGGCCTCCACGAGGGTGCGCTTCGGCTCGTGCACAGCGGTCGGCGCGATGCTGTCGTCCCAAGGCCCGTAAGCGAGCGCGAGGATCAGCACGCCAGCCAGCAGCAGAGCGCCAGCCGGCAGCACGGGCACCTCCAGCTCGCGATTCCACCATGCCGCGAGCCGCTCGCGCCGGGTGGCGGGATGGGTGCGGCGCAGCACCGCCGCCTTGCCGCCAAAGCGCAGCCCTCCCAGCGCCTCCTCCAGACGCGCCCGCACGGCCGCTTGCTCGCTCGCCCGTGTCCGCCCGGCGGCTGGCTCGCTCGCCCGTGTCCGCTCGGCTGGCTCGCTCGCTTGCGAACGCCCGGCCGCTTGCTCGTCCACACGTGTTGGCGCGGCTTCTTGTCCACTTGTCCGTGATCGCAGGGCGGCTGGTTCACCCGCAGTTGTCAGTCCGGCCGGCTCCTCGCCTGCACGCGCTTTTTGCTCCTGCTCCTTATTCGATCCGGGCATCGCCGCTCGCCTCCTCTCGTTCCAATACATGCCGCAGCTGCGTCCGTGCGCGCGCCAGCCGGGACTTCACCGTGCCGGGGCGGGTCCGCAGCTGATGTGCGATCTCCTCGACGCCGAGCTCCTGGTAATAGTACAACGTGACGACCTCGCGATAACGATAACCGAGCCGACCGATCGCTTCGAGTAGCTCGGCGCTGCGCTCGGCCCGTAACAGCAACGCCTCCGGGCCCGGAGGCGCACCGGCGCCGCCAGAGTCCGGCTCGACCTGCGGCATCGGCAGCAGCCGGTTCCAGCTCCAGGCGCGCCGCCGCATGCGGCAGCGGCTGACGACGATGGCGCCGAGCCAGCCGGCGAGGCGAGCGGGATGCTGGAGCTGTCCGATCTTGCGGTAGGCTTGCACGAACGTATCCTGCACCGCCTCCTCGGCGGCCTGCCGATCGCCCAGCAGCAGCGCCGCAGTGCGCAGCAGCCGGTCGCCGTAGCGGTCGATCAGGCCGGCGAGCGCGGCTTCCTCGCCGCGTTGCAGTCGGCGTACGAGCTCTTCGGACTCCTGTTCCAGCTTCGCTTCCCCCTCTCTCTACCCTATAGATGCGGGCTGGCGCGATTCGGTTGCATGACGGCCAGGTTCGTCAGCAGGAGCCGCGCAGCACGAGCGTGCAGGAGAGCGCGATGCGCTCGCGCGGGCTCGACGGGTAGCGGATGCGGCGCTCCAGCGCCTCGACGGCGCGGATGCCGAGCTCCTCCTTGCCCAGATCGACCGTCGTCAGCGGCGGGTCGGACCAGGCTGCGGTGGCGATGTTGTCGAAGCCGGCGACCCCGCAGCGCTCCGGCACGTCGATGCCGAGCGCTTGCAGGCGAGCCATCGTCTGCAGCGCGATGTCGTCGTTGGCGCCGATGAAGCCGTGCGGACAGTCGCCCGGCGCGAGCTGGGCGAGCTTGTCCCCGAGCCGCTCGGCCCATCCGGGCTCCGGGTAGGGGATCGTCCACTTGCGCAGCGTCACCCGCACCTGGCGGGCGAGCGCCTCGGCGGCGGCCATCCGGCAGCCCCACCAGCGCTCGCGGAAGCTGACTGCAAAGCGGTCGTTACCGATAAAAACGAGCTCGGGCGCGCCGGATTCGGCCATTCGGGCGATCAGTTGGCGCGCCGCTTCGATGTTGTTGTTGACCACGGCATCCGCCCCGGCGAACGGATCGTCGTGATCGACGTGCACGATCGCCAGCCCGGACTGCGCCAGCGCAGCGGCGACGGGCAGCGGCAGCGCGCCGATCGCCAGTCCCCCGACACAGCCGCTCGTATCGACATAAGGCGGGATCGGCGCGGCGGCTCCGCTCCCGTCCGGCGACAGCAGCAGGTAATCCCAGCCGCGCGCCTCGCAGGCCCGACCGATGCCGGCGACGACTCGCTGCCAGAATAGCGATTCCCGCCGCTCCCGGTACGGCATCCACACGAGTACGAAGGGGGAGTCGCCGCGGACCGCAGCGTCGTCGCGATCTATAGAGCCGGCGACGTCTGCAGAGCCACCCCGATCTGCAGAGCTGTCGCGGGCCGCTGCTCCGTCGTGAGCAGCAGCGCCGCCTGCTCCCGCGTCGATGCGACCGCGCGCCGCCGGCAGCGGATACCCCATCGCCCGCGCCGTCTCCAGGATGCGTCGGCGCGTCGCCTCGGCGACGCCGGGCTTGCCCCGCAGCGCCTGCGAGACGGTGAATTTCGACACGCCGAGCCGCTCGGCGATGCGCTGCATCGTTACTTTTCCAGTCCTCATCGTGGGTGCCTCCTCTTGACAGCGAGCCGGAATATCCGTACAGTCACGGTGCTGTTAGCATAACATTAGCCTAACAAACCTAACAAATCCAAATATATGGTCTGGAAAGGAACGATGCAACGTATGAAGGCAATTCCTCAAACCGAGCAGCCCGCCCTTGTATTCTACGATCCGGGCTTCCCGTATGCGGGGGAGCGCCCCACCGCCGAAGCGCTAGCGGCGATCCCGAACGCCCGCATATGCGGCGCGAGCGCACTCGCCGAGGCGCTGAAGCAAGGGGGCGGGGCGGCCCCGCTCATCCACCTCCATGGCCCGTACTTCCCGAAGGCGGCGTGGCCGGCGATCCTGGAGCATCTGCGCAGCGGCGGCGGCCTCGTGCATGCCGGGGGCGCGCCGTATCGCATCCCGGTGCGTCAGGGGGCGGACGACTGGCAGGAGGAGCCTGCGCAGACCGCCTACCACCAGACGCTGGGCATCCACCAGGCTATGGCGATCGGGGAGCTGCCCGCGGCGCGTGTCGCGGCCTCGGCGGAGATCCCGCTGCTGGCGGGCCGCGAGGCGCTGCTGGGCGATGCGGCGGATACGCACGGGCTCGTGCTGCATGTGACGCATGCCGCGGATCAGCCGCATGAGCTGGGCTCGGCGGGTCCGATGGATGCGCGCCTCTATCCGCTGCTGACGAGCGTGCTGCCATCCGGGCGCGCGGCGGCCGCTCCGGTCGTGCTGCTGGAGTATGCCAAGGGCGCGTTCGCCGGCGGGCGCTGGGTGATGATCAATCGTACGCTGAGCTCTGCCTTCTGGGCAGGCGGCGGCGCGGCGCTGCTCGGCGAGCTGGCGGCGTTCGCCGCGGCGGGCGTGACCGAGCTGTGGCTGAAGCCGGGCTACGCCTGCTACGAGCCGGGCGAGCGGCCGACGCTGACGCTGCAGCATGAGCGTCTCGGCCGTGCGGGCGCGGCTGCGGCTGCGGCTGCGGCTGCGGATGGCAACGCGGTGCGCTGGGAAGGCCGGCTGCGCGTATACCGGGAGGCGGCGCTGCGCGCGGCGGCCTTGCCCAGCGACTCGACGGATGGCGCCGCAGCAGATGGCGATGCTGCTGGCGGCCCTGCGGCTGCTGGCGCAGCCGGAAGCACATCCGCCGAAGAGGAAGGCAAAGCGGCGGACAATAGCGAAGCCGCGTCTGCGGCCGGGCGGGCGCGTGAGGAAATTCACGCCGAGCCGCTGCGCTTCGCGGCGGGGCGGGGGCTTGGCTTCGAGCGGTTGACGCTGCCGCTTGCGGCGGAGCCGGGCTTTTACACCGTGGAGGCGGAGCTGACGTCGGAGCGCGGCGAGCGGCGGGTGCTGCGCCAGGGCTTCTGGGGCCGCGACGAAGCGCTGCTGCAGGCGGGGGCGCCGCTGCGCGCCGGACGCGATTATTTCACCCGGGCCGGCCGTCCCGTGCCGATCGTCGGCATGACGTACATGACCTCGGACGTGGCGCGCAAGTTCCTCCATCTGCCGAATGCGGCGCTGTGGGAGCGCGACATGGCGACGATGGCCGGCGCGGGCATCAATCTGCTGCGTACCGGCATCTGGACGGCGATCCGGACGATGAGCCTGGCCGACGGGCATGTGAGCGAGGAGATTCTGCGGGCGATCGACGCTTTCTTCCTCTGTGCGAAGCGGCACGGGCTGGAGGTGACGTTCAACTTCTTCGCCTTCACGCCGGAGCGCTGGGAGGGGGCCAATCCGTACCTCGATCCGCGCAGCGTCGAAGCGCAGAAGCGCTTCATCGCGGCTGTCGTGGCGCGCCACCGGGCGAGCACGCATGTGCATTGGGATCTGATCAACGAGCCGTCGATGTTCGATCCGGACAACCTGTGGTCGCCGCATCCGGTGCGCGATCCGTATGAGATCGCGGCCTATCGTAGCTGGCTGCGGGAGCGGCACGGGGATATCGAGACGCTGCAGGAGAGGTGGAACATGACGCCGGAGCAGCTGCCGTCCTTCGATGCCGCGCTGCCGCCGCTGCGCGAGGAGATGGGCATGAATACGACGGAGATGACGCCGCGCCGAGGCGGCCAGTGGCTGGACTTCGTGCTGTTCTCGATGGACATGCACAATCGCTGGGCACGCGAGCTGCGCGAGGCGATCCGGCAGATCCAGCCGGAGCAGCTCGTCACGGTCGGTCAGGACGAGGGGCTGCGCTCGCTGCGGCCGTCGCCGCTCTTCTATGAGGAAGCGGTGGACTACACGACGGTGCATTCGTGGTGGCAGATGGACGGGCTCGTCTGGGACGGCATCTTCACCAAGGCCCCGCACAAGCCGAACCTGATTCAGGAGACAGGCATCATGTACGTCGAGACGCCGGACGGACGTGCCAAGCGGAGCGAGGCCGAGCTTCGCAATATCCTTGAGCGCAAGTATGCGTACGCCTTCTCCACCGGCGGGGCGGGCGCGGTACAATGGCTGTGGAATATCAACTATTATATGGACAATGTCAACGAGTCCAACATCGGCGCGGTGCGTGCAGACGGGACGCAAAAGCCGGAGGCCGACGTGTCGTACGACTTCGGCGCGTTCATCGGGCAGGCTGCGCATTTGTTCGCGGAGCGCCAGCTCGAGGAGGTCGCGGTCGTGTATCCGTTCAGCAACGACTTCTCCAACCGCCGCCTCGCCGACGAGGCGACGCTGCGGCTGACGCGCACACTGGCGCATCGGATGAACGTGCCGTTCCGCGCGCTGGGCGAGTATCAGCTGGGGGCGCTGGCGGAACAGGCGGCGCCGCGACTCGTCATTGTGCCGTCGGCGCACAACTTCTCCGACGAGGCGCTGGCGCGGCTCACCGCGCATGTGGAGCAGCACGGCGGCGTGCTGCTGCTGACCGGGCCGCTCTCGCTGGACGCTTACTGGCGCCCGGGCGGTCGTGCGGCGGAGCTGGTGGGCCCGAGCCGGATCGTCAACGTGCGGCGCGAGGAAGCGCTGGCGCTGGACGGTCGGCTGCTGCCGGTCTCGTTCGGCGGGGCGGGTATCGCCAAGCTGAACAAGGAGCTGCTGCCGGATGCGGACGGCGTGTATGCGGACGGACCGGCGACGCTGCATGAGCGGCCGCTCGGCGCGGGCCGGCTGATCTGGTGCCCGCTGCCGCTGGAGCTGGGCGAGACGTATGAGCCGCTGGAGGAGGTGTACCGGCACGCGCTGGCGGCGGCGGGCGTGGCGCCCGAGCTGGAGTGGCGCGCGGGCGGCGAGCTCCCCGGCGTGTACGGGCGCAAGGTGGCATTTGGCGAAGGGGTGCTGTACGTGTTCGTCTCCGAATACGGCGCGCCCTGCACTGTCGAGGTGCGCGACCCGGCCAGCGGGCGCGGCTACCGCTTCGAGCTGGAGGCCGAGCGCTCGGTGCTGTTCGCTACGGACGCGGCGGGCGAGCTGATCGCCATCTATCGGCCGGACGAGGTGCGGGTGGAGGTCGTGTAGGGAATCGAAGGAGCAGGACTGGTTGACAATATTTCACGATATACAGCATAATGAAGGCATGAAGCACCCCCGAAAGCATCGGAGGCTCTTGAAATCGCAGCGGCGATTTTGGGGCCTTTTTTGTTTTCCAGATTTTATCGAACAAGGTATAATGTAGAGAGGATGTGGAATTATGCGAGTGCGCATTGTCGATTTCGATGGAAGAGCGGTTGCCTTGAGGTTGGAGAACTTTCACATGGAGGATGTAGAGCGAATCAAGGGCATTCCGGGCAGAAGCTGGTGCGAGGAGACCCGGCTATGGCGTATTCCGTGTATGGGGCATCAGCTGCCGACGCTCCAAGCGCGTCTCCCTGAGGCGACGTTCGTGCTGGAAGGTCAGGTCGCAGAGGCCTATCCTTGGCTCCAGGAAGCGTTGTCGGCTCACGTTCCACGCATGGCTCTTGGTGGGACGATGGACGTGGTGAAAAGCCGTCCGATGGACGTGGTCAAGGCCCGGTCGATGGACGTGGTCAAGTCCCGTCCAAGAATGACGGAAGCGGAAGCTGCGGAAGCGGCTGCGCTGCGCCGATTTCACGAGGCGATGCGCCTGCGTAAGTACAGCGCCAGGACGATGCGTGCGTACGCCGGCCAAGTGCGGCGCTTCCTCGGCTATGCCAAGCAAGAAGCCCTGCCGCTCCATCCAGATACGGTCAAGCGTTATACGCTGGGACTCGAGCCATTCTCCTCCGCCTACATCAATCAGGCAATCAGCGCCATCAAGTTCTACGCCTTGCACGGGCTGGGCTGGCCGAAACCGAGCGTGGCCTACGTCCGGCCCAAGCGGCAGAAGAAGCTGCCCCAAGTGCTGTCGACCGAGGAAGTGCTGCGGCTGATCGGGGCAGTGGCGAATCGAAAACATCGTGCGCTGCTCATGCTGATCTATGCTTCAGGGCTGCGTGTCGGAGAGGCTGTCCGCCTGCGCCCCAGCGACGTGGACCATGCACGCGGGACGGTCCGTATCCTGCAGGGCAAGGGGCGCAAGGACCGGCAAACGTTGCTGTCCAAGCAGGCTGCGCAGGCGCTGCTGACCTATCTCAAGACAGACGGACAACATAGTGGCTGGCTGTTCCCGGGGCAGCGGGCGGGGAGGCATCTCACCGAGCGCACGGTGCAAAAGGTGTTCGAAGAAGCGCGTCAGCGCGCAGGTATCGCGAAACAGGTGAGCGTGCATGTGCTGCGGCATTCGTTTGCCACGCATTTGCTGGAGAATGGTACGGACCTGCGCTATATTCAGGAGCTTCTCGGTCACGAGAGCCCCCGCACGACCCAGATCTACACGCACGTGAGCACCCGGGATATTCGGCGCATCGTTAGTCCGCTTGATCGATTGACCTTGCCTGATCGCGACGAGTAAAAGTGGGGCGCCCATACAAGCGTCCAATACATATTTGCGAAGTTCACAAATATGTGAGTTATCTGCAATTCGCACAAGACTAAAACCGAAATAATCTATTAACTTCAAAGGAGATAAAACCAGGTGAATATAAAAGAGACCGGATTCATTTTATTTTTAGAAAATTACGAAGAAAACCTCTCATTCTATACGGAAAAACTTGGACTTAATGTAAGAGAGAGAAAAGATGGTATGTCAAAACTTGATTTTGGTGGAAGTTACTTAATGATTGAAAATAATGGCGTCTTGAATTTGAATGAAAAGAATAGGGCTCAAAATCCTACTGTTATAAGAATTGAAGTACAAAACTTTGATGAAACAATAAATGAGCTTGAGAAACGAAAAGTGAATATTGAAGTGCGAAAATTTAATTGGGGGAAAATAGGAGTCATTATTGATCCTGAAGGAAATAGAATTGAAATAAAGGACTTTTAGTAGTCTCGAAGAAGGCGCAAACAGCAGATAACAACGAGTTCGATGCTGCGCGGCTTTGCCGCTTGGTCCGGACCGGAGGTATGAAGCCAGGAAGTAGAATCAGCCGGACACATCCGACTTCGTCGGACGTCATGAACCCTAAACGTTAACTGAAACCCCTGGTTGAAGGACG
>NZ_JACXIZ010000059.1 GCF_014705605.1 Paenibacillus sabuli | reverse complement strand
GGCGGCTGCGGGATTCGCCCGGTTCCGCAGCGGCCGCGCGGGGCGGCCGCCCCGCACGGCGCGCCTGGCCGAGCAGCCGACGCGCCGCGCCGGTCAGGTCGTCCGTCGGCCGCGCCTGCGCATCCTCGACGAGCAGCTTGACCTCCTCGTCCTCGTGCTGGACGGCCGCATGCAGCAGCGCCAGGCCTCCCTTGGCGAGCTGCTCCGCGCAGCGCTTCCAGACCGAGGGGAAGACGACGGCCTCCACATGCATGATCCGGTCCTCCACGCCGAGGAACGCCATCGCCTGGCCCTTCTTGGTCGTGAACGGCTTCATCGTGACGATGCGCGCCGCGACCACGACGTGCGCGCCCTCGGGCTTGTCGGCCAGCTCGATCATCCGCGCCGCGCCGAGCGCCTCCAGCTCCTCGGCGTATTCATCGAGCGGATGGCCGGAGAGATAGAGGCCGAGCAGTTCGCGCTCGTATTCGAGCTGCTGCCCGGACGTCAGCGGCGGCACCTCGGGCAGCTCCACGTCCCAATTCTGGACCTCCTCGAAGCCGAACATCTCGATCTGCAGCTCCTCGCGCTGACGGCGCCACTTCTGCGCCGCCTCCACCGTCTCGTCCAGAGCTGCCAGCAGCTGCGCGCGGTGACCCGGCAGCCCGTCGGCCGCTCCCGCCTGCAGCAGCGACTCGAGCACCCGCTTGTTGACGACGCGCAGGTCGACGCGGCGGCACACATCGACGAGCGAGGCGAACGGACCGTCCGCCCGCGCCCGCAGCAGCTCCTCGATCGCATGGGTGCCGACGTTCTTGATCGCCGCCAGCCCGAAGCGCACCGCCCCGTCCTCGGGCTCGAAATTGACGCCGCTCCTCCCGACGTCCGGCGGCAGCACGCGAATGCCCATGCGGCGGCACTCCTCGACATATTCGGCGGTCTTGCGCTGGTTGCCGGCGACTGCGGCGAGCATCGCCGCCATAAACGCCACCGGATGATGCGCCTTGAACCACGCCGTCCGGAACGCCAGCACGCCGTAGGCCGCGGCATGCGCGCGGGGGAAGCCGTAATCGGCGAAGCGCACGATCATATCGTACACGCGATTCGCCTCCTCGGCCGCATAGCCCTGACGCTCGCTGCCGCTGACGAAGTGGGACCGCTGCTCGTCGAGCACCTCGCGCTTCTTCTTGGATACGGCGCGCCGCAGCAGGTCCGCCTCGCCGAGCGAGAAGCCCGCCATCACGGCCGCGATCTGCATGATCTGCTCCTGATAGACGATGATGCCGTACGTATCGGCGAGGATCGGCTCCAGCGAAGCATGCGGATAGCTCACCTCGGATCGTCCGTGCTTGGACGCGATGAACTGCGGGATGAACTCCATCGGACCCGGACGATACAGCGCCACCACCGAGACGATGTCCTCGAAGCCTGTCGGCCTCAGCTCCCGCAGCACGCGGCGCATGCCCGCCGACTCCATCTGGAATACGCCGGTCGTCTCGCCGCGGCCGAGCATCGCATAGGTCTGCGGATCGTCGTCCGCGATCAGGCCGAAGTCGACCTCGGCGTGCTCCCGCTCCCGCACCCAGCCGCCGGCGCGGCGCAGGATCGAGAGCGTACGCAGGCCGAGGAAGTCCATCTTCAGCAGGCCGATCGCCTCCAGATGCTCCATCGCATACTGCGTCAGCGCGGCATGCTCGCCGCCCGGCTGCAGCGGCACGTGGTCGGTCAGCGGATCGTGCGAGATGACGACGCCCGCCGCGTGGGTCGAGGCATGGCGAGGCATCCCCTCCACCTTGGCGGCCATCTCCAGCAGGCGCGCCGTGGCCGGGTGGGTGTCTGCGAGCTGCTGCAGCTGCGGATTGCGCGCCAGCGCCTTCTCCAATGTCATGCCCGGCTGCTGCGGAATCTGCTTGGCCGCGCGGTCGACGTCGGCATAGGGCAGATCGAGGACGCGGCCGACATCGCGTACGGCGGCGCGCGCCGCCATCGTCCCGAAGGTGATGATCTGGGCGACGTGCGCCGCGCCGTACTTGTCCGTCACATAGGCGATCACCTCGTCGCGGCGCTCGTCGTCGAAGTCGATGTCGATATCCGGCATCGAGATCCGCTCCGGATTGAGAAAGCGCTCGAACAGCAGCTTGTAGCGCAGCGGGTCGACGTCGGTGATGCGCAGCGCGTAGGCGACGAGACTGCCGGCCGAGGAGCCGCGGCCCGGTCCGGTGCCGATGCCGCGCTCGTGCGCGTATCGGATGAAGTCCCAGACGATCAGGAAATAATCGCTGTAGCCCATCTCGCGGATGACCCTCAGCTCGTAATCCAGGCGCTCGGCAGCCTCCTCCGCAAATCCCGCCTGCGCCTTCATCCGCGGATCCTCGGCGAAGCGCTCGCGCAGCCCTTGCTCGCACAGCCGGCGCAGATAGGCTGTGGAATCCATGCCCCCGGGCAGCGGATCGAAGATCGGCAAGCGCGCCTGACCGAGCTCCAGTTCAAGGTTGCATTTGTCGGCAATCGCCTGCGTATTGCGCAGCGCTTCTGGCACATGCCGATACAGCGCCGCCATCTCCGCGCCGCTTTTGAGATAGAGCTGATCGGAGGCGATGCGGAAGCGATCCTCGTCGCTCACCGACTTGCCCGTCCCGATGCAAATCAGCACATCCTGCACGGCCGCGTCCTCCGCCCTCAGATAGTGGGCGTCGTTGGTCACGACCAGCGCGATGCCGGTCTCCTCCGCGAGCCGGATCAGACCTGCGGCCGCCTTTTTTTGCTCGGTCAGGCCGTGATCCTGCAGCTCGAGATAATAATCGTCGCCGAACAGCTCGCGATAGCGCAGCGCAGCCGCGCGCGCAGCCTCGTAGCGATCCGCGAGCAAATGATGCGGCACCTCGCCGCTCAGACAGGCGCTCAGGCAGATCAGGCCCTCGCGGTGGCGCGCCAGCGCCTCCATGTCGATGCGCGGCTTGTAGTGGAAGCCCTCGAGATGGCCGATCGAGACCAGCTTCATCAGGTTGCGATAGCCCCGGCGGTCTTTGGCGAGCAGGATCAGATGATGAATCGGACTGTCCTTGCGCGCCGGACGCTCGTGACGGCTGCCCGCGGTCAGATACACCTCGCAGCCGATGATCGGCTTGACGCCGTGCTGGACGCAAGCCTGGTAGAACGGCACGGCGCCGTACATGACGCCGTGATCGGTCAAGGCGAGCGCCTTCATGCCCAGCTCGGCGGCGCGCGCCGGCAGCGCGCGCGTGCGCGCCGCGCCGTCCAGCAGGCTGTATTCGCTATGGACGTGCAGATGCACGAACGATTCGGAATGATTCATTGCAGCCTGTCCTTCCTGCCGTTCTTGTTTCCATCATTTTATCATAATGTGGGGGCACCCGCCCATAAAATGAACTATACAATCCGGACAGGCGTCCGAACAGGCGGTGGTAGCGTGGAGGGCATGAACTATTTTTTGTCGAAGACGATGCTTGATTTCTTCATTGCGTTCGGAATGGTGATCGGCGGCGCATTCCTGGCCGGGATCGGCTCCGTGCTGGTCTTCCAGGCGCCGGGACCGGCGATGATTGATACGGCTGACAAGCTCAAGATCTGGGCGATCGTCGCGGCCGTGGGCGGGACGATCGATCCGATGCGGGTCATCGAGACCAATATGCTCGAGGGCCATCTCTCCCCGGTCGTCCAGCAGATCTGCATCATCCTCAGCGCCTTCCTCGGCGCGCATATGGGCACCGAGCTGATCAAGCTGATCGGCGCCGAGGCGCTCTAGCGATGCGCGTGCCTCAGTTTGAGCGCTACCGCCGCACCGTGCTGGCCGGCGCCGTTTTTTTGATCGGCATGCTCGCCGGCGCCGCCCTGTTCAACACGCTCTATCATTACCAGCTCAATGCCCTGCACAGCACGATCGACGGACTGAGCAGCATGATCGAGGAGCGCGATCACGATATCCGGCTGCTCGACGAGTACAAGCACCAGCACACGGTCATCAAGACCGTGCATCCCTATATCGAAGAGATTCGCACGGGCTCGGCCGCCGGAAGCGCGATCGACACGCGCACCGAGGCCGAGCTCAAGCGGCGCATCAAGGAGGACCTCAGCGTCTTCATCGGCAAGAGCGTCTACGATATCGGCTCCGATGCGCGGCTGGCGCGCATGCTGCTGGACCGCAAGATCTATGTCGGCGGCGCCGTCGACCGTCGTACCGGCGGCGTGCTGGAGGACGACTATATCGTGACCGTGCGGACGATGCTCGTCGTCGACTCGACCTTGACCGTGTGGGTCGAAGCCAGAGTGCACAAGCGGGACTAGGCGCCGCCCCGTCTTTCGTAATGGGTGACGGCCATGCTACAATAGACGCATTACGAAATGAAAGCCCAAGGAGGTTCCACCCGCATGCTTGTCATCCAATGGCTGCTCGGCGCAGGAATTATCGCGGCGCTGGTGCTGACCGCGTGGTTCAGCATTCGCTATCGGCGCGAGGCCGATCCGCGCAGACGCGGATTGAATAACGCCCGCATGAATATCAGCATGGGCACGATGCTCGTCCTGATGGCGCTCGTGCAGATGCTCGTCTTCAGTGGCTCCACCGTACGTCTGATCATCGGCGCGGTCTTCCTCGTGCTCGGCCTGTTCAACCTGTTCGCCGGGCTGCGCAACCACAGCTTCTACAATGCCAGTCGATGAAGCGCCTTTTCTAATACGGGTCGATGAGCTGTGCCGTCAGCATCGCCTTGGCGGCCAGCCCGGCCTCGTCCACAATTTCGATCTCCGCCTTCGCCGACTTGCGGTTCATATCGAGCAGACGCGGCAGAATGGTCACCTCGCTGTCGATATGAATCGGCCGCACGAAATACGTGGTGACCCCTTCCAGCACGTAATCGCGCCTGACCGCCTTCCGAATGAGCAGCCGCGCCGCCTGCAGCAGCAGCGCCTGCAGCACGCCCTCCGACACGGTGCCCAGCGGGCCCGACATCTGCGGCGCCAGATGCCCGCGGTAGCTCGTCTCGCCGCCTTCGCCGGTCGCCTTCTCGAATCCGCTCCACATCAGCTCGTCGTACGTCTCGCCGGACTGCTGCTGCTCGTTGGCGAATTTCATCGCGGCCAGCACCTCGGGCCGGCGCACGACCGCGAGCAGCTTGCGCTGGCGGTCGACGACGGGCAGCAGATCGATGCCTTCGGACGCCATCAGATGCGCCGCCGAGGTAATCGGCGTATTCGGGCGCACCGTTACGGGATTGCGCGTCATCAGCTTGTCCGCCGTCTGCTCCGCCGGCGACCCGGCCGCATCCTTGGCGGCCAGTATGCCGACCACGCGATTCCAATCGTCGACCACCGGGAAGCGCATCTGACCCGAGCTGCGCTGGCGCGCCTCGAAGGTCGCGACCGTATCGCTCATCCGCAGCGCCTCCAGCTCGCGACCGAACGCCACGATGTCTTCGATGAGCATAATTTTGCGCTTGATGACCCGGTCGTACATCGCCCGGTTGATCATCGAGGCGACGGTGAAGGTGTCGTGCCCGGAGGAGATGATCGGCAGGCCGCGGCTGTCTGCGAGCTGCTTGACGCGCTCGCTCGTGTCGAAGCCGCCGGTGATCAGCACTCCCGCCCCCTCCTCCAGCGCGCAGTAGTGAGCGTTCTCCCGATTGCCGACGATCAGCAGGCTGCCGGCATTAATGTAGGACAGCATCGCATCGAGCTCCATTGCCCCGATCACGACCCTGTGCAGCGTCTTGCCCAGCCCGCCCGCGCCGCCGAGCACCTGCCCGTCGACGATCGCCGTCACCTCGGCGAATGTCAGGCGGTCAAGCTGAGCTCGCTGTTTTTTTTCGATGCGCACCGAGCCGATGCGCTCCTTCGTACTGACAATGCCCCGGCTTTCCGCCTCCTTTAGAGCGCGGTAAGCCGTCCCCTCGCTGACCTCCATCGTCTTGGCAATTTGGCGCACCGATATTTTGGTGCCGATCTTCATCGCCTGGATGTGACGAATGATTTTTTCGTGCTTTGTCACCGCTTCGTGCTCCGAATGGTTGGACGCCAACGCTTCACGCTCCTTTCCGGTTCGCTGCGCAGCTTCGTGCGCAGAACGTATTCAATTGAGTAACAGAATAGCACGAGTTGACGCGAATTGCACAAGCTTTACTCGAAAAAAAGCCTACCATTTTGGTTGGAAAACAAGTAAAGTAGGTGTTAGAATCATGTTGGCCGCAAGGAGCGCTCGGAATGGACTACATCATGCAGTCATTGACGGTTTTGGTTTTTCTATCAATTCCGCAAACGTTTATCCACCTTTGGTTCGTCCTGGTGTTCTGGGGCTTTCCGATTCCGCGCGCGCTGCCGAGGTTGCTCGCCTTTGCCGTCGTCTACGCGCTCTATGTGGACCTGGCCTTTTTGGCGCTGCCGACGCCTCTTCACATTCTCAATTCCGCCCTGGCTTTTTTGGCGCTGAGCTACGTTTTTTTTCTAAGAGCCGGCCTGCGCGACCGGTTGATGGTGCTCGTTTCCATGTTTACCCTCACCGTCATCGTTGATTTGCTTGCGGCGTCGGTGATCTCGCACTTCGCCGACCCTTACCGGATCCGCAGCGGGCCGGCCTCGGATATGATGTACGTGTGGCCTTTTATTGCGGCAGTCGGGCTACTCGCCTATTGGATGCATACGCGCGGGCGATCGCCGGGCATCCGCATCCGCCGTTATATCCTGGAGAGTCGCAATCGTCTGCTGCACGTCTTTCTCCTTTCCGTGTTCGTGCAGGTCGTATTGGCCGCTATCTATGTAGCCACCCAGCTTACGCAGCAGTTCGACACCTTGTTCACTGTGCTTTTTCTACTCGGCATCGCGACGATGGTCGCGATCAGCTACCTCTCCCTTCGTCTGATCAGCCAGACCCGCTCCGAAGCGATCCGCGCCACGCAGAATCGCTATGTCGGCGACCTCATGCAGGTGTTGACCTCGTTGCGCGGGCAGCGGCACGACTTCGCCAATCATCTGCAGGTCATGTCGGCTATGGTCACGATGGGCAAGCACGAGCAGCTCAAGCGCTACATCGATGAAGTGGCAGATGATCTGCAATCAGGCACAACGAAAGAGCTCCTGTGGCCTTCCTCCGCCGTCTCGGCGCTGATCCAGGCCAAGGCGGCATCCGCAGCCGAGCGACGCATCGAATTTCAATACGAAGATATCGAGCTGTCGCCTGCCTGGCAGTCGATTCGCAATATCGACCTTGTCCGCATTATCGCCAATCTGCTCGACAACGCCTTCGATGAAACGGTCAAGCTGCCCGAGCATGAACGCCGTGTCTCTCTGCGTCTGCGGGCGGAGGACGGCCATCTGCTGCTCGAGGTGACCAACAATTGTGAGTGGCTGACCGACGAACGCCGGAGGATGATGTTCACGCCCGGCTATACGACCAAGGGCGGTCCTCATTCCGGCCTGGGACTGGCGATCGTGCGCGATCTGACGGACGGATACGGCGGCCGTGTCGAGGTGCGGGAGAGGGGACGGGGCCGGATTCAATTCGCAGTCACGCTGCCGCTGCACGCCCATCGCCGATACGGATAACACCCGGCAGCCGAGCGACGAGGCCACCCCGCCACGAGGGTCTTGAGACTCGCAAAAACGCCCCTCGGAACCGGGTTCCGAGGGGCGTCGCAGCATCGCTTACGACCATCCGCCGCTTACGATCGCGCGCCGCGCCTTACGACCGCCTGCTCGAGGCGTCGCTCCCAGGCCGCGCGCTTTGCCCTGCGGATACGCGCAAGGGCCAGGGCGGTTTCCTCGTCCATACCCAGCAGCGCATACAGATTGGCAGCGACGACGAGCAGAGCGAACGACGTCCACAGCAGGCCGAAGACAGCGGCCGGCGCGCCGGCGTCGAATTCGAGACGCGGTACGGCCACGGCCAGCATCGCGATCGCCAGCAGCAGATGAATGAGATGCCGGCGTTTGGCTCTTCGCATAGCGGGAAGCTCCTTTCTCCAGGGCCCGTCCATCGGCGGGAAGCGCCCCTTCCTTCCCTACTAAGCTATGCCCGTTGTCCCGCTTTTATGTGCCATGCTGTTATTCGTATACATTTTTGAGGGCTTCGCCAATGATTTTGTTGACATCGTCAAAAATGACGGTGAATCTCCGCTCCGCTTCGAACAGGCGGTTGATCAACGGATTAAGACTGAGCACTTCATACAGCTTGTTCATCGTCTCCATGTCGTCCTCGCTCGGCTCCTCGCCGCTCATCATCAGCTGCTGCAGGCCGTTCTGACGCTCGCGAAAATCGTCCATCATTTTTTTGGCCTCGCCATCGGCTTCGACCGCTTCCCTTGCGGTCCGCAGGTCCGTGACCTCCTCGCTGTCTCGCAGCGCTTTCGCCAGATCATACGCCTTGTCGTACAGATTCATCCGATCCCCTCCAAGCTCCTGCACGCGTTGCCGCGCTCCCGCCTGCAATGCGTTTCTTCGATCATACCACCAAGTTATGCCCTAAGCCAAGTTTGCTTGCGCGAATCGCGATGCCTAATGAAAAAGGTGGCCAATCACCAAGGGATAGATGTCCTCATATGATGGAGTATTCGCGAGGGCCCCAGACCTTCACAGGCGCCATTTTTTGCTGGTTGGAAGGAGCGCAGTCATGATCAAAACGAAAGTCGCCGTACAAGTCATCGGGAGCGACAATCTCTCCGAGGATGCGCTGATGCTCGGCGAGAATTACCTCAAGCAGTGGAAAATCCCGCAGGGGCAGCCTGTCATCTTCAAGTTCGGCTCGTTCCGGCAGCATGTCAAAATCATGCCGGTTCGCCGCCTTAACGGCATGCGCATCGGCCCGACCCTGGCCCGGCGAATGGGCCTGCACGGCGCGGCCACATTGCGCATGCATTTCCGTCCGCAGACGATGACGTTGTCGCTCGGGCCTGTGATCGGCGTGCTGATCAGCCGCGATTTTCCGGGTGTGCGCGAACGCCCCTTCGGCACCATTACGTTATTTTGCAAAGAACTCGTCGATGCCTGTCGCAAGCAAGGGGCCTATGTCTATTTTTTTACGCCCGGCCACGTCGGCAGCAGCACCAGCTCGCTTCAGGCCTGGGTGTACGGTGGTGGATGGCGACGCACGGAGGTGCCGATCGCAGACGTGATCAACAACAGGCTGACCTCGCGCAAGTTGGAAAATAAACCGAGTCTGCAGCACTTTTTGAAGGAAGTCAAATCGCGGTATCAAACGCAACTGTTCAACGAAAAGTTTCTCGACAAGACGGAAGTCTTCGACGCGCTGCGACGCGATTCCGGCGTGCACCGTTACCTGCCGGAATCGCATATGCTGCGTAATTACTCCATGCTCAAAGCGATGTGCGCCAGATATGCCACGGTCTTCCTGAAGCCGGTGCGCGGCAGCCTCGGCAAGGGCATCATTCGCATCACGCGCGGCGAGGACGGCACGCTGCACGCCTTGCACACGACGCCGATCGGCACGCGCAAGCAGACGTATGCCAGCGCCGCCAAACTATTCGCAAGTCTTTCGGGCAAGCTGAAGACCGTTCGCTATCAAATGCAGCAAGGCCTCCAACTGATGGAGGTGCAAAAGCGGCCGGTCGATTTTCGCGCACTGGTGCAAAAGACGTCGACCGGCGCTTGGGGGCTGACCTCCATCGTCGCGCGAATTGCCGGCAGCCAGCACTTTGTCTCGAATCTGGCGCGCGGCGGCAAGCTCAGCCCGGTCAGCGACGCCATCGCCAAATCAAATCTGTCCGGTCATGCCAAAAAAGAGGCGGCCGGCCGCTTGCAGCGGGCCGCCCTCGACATCGCGCGCGGCGTGGACACTCATATCCCGGCGCATTTCGGCGAGCTGGGCATCGATCTGGCGCTGGACGCCAGCGGCCGCGTCTGGTTGCTCGAGGTGAATTCCAAGCCATCCAAAAACGACAACACGCCGCTGAGCGCCGATCAAAAAATTCGTCCGTCCGTCAAGCTGATGATTCAGTATGCCCGTTATTTAACCGGCTTCTGACACCTGGGAGGCACCCATGAAAAAAAAGCCTTGGACGCTTGGAATTGTCGTTCGGCTAGAGCGGGAGCATCGGGTCGACGCGCCGGCGCGCTTGCCCGAGGATCGGCTCTGCCGGGCGCTCTGCGAGGCTGCTCCGGCCTACGGCATGCGGGCGATTGTGCTGTCGCCGCAAAACAGCGGTCCGCGCAGTCCGCGCATGCAAGGCTACACGCTCGAGGCCGGCGCCTGGCAATTTGGTCCTGTCGTCCGTCCCGACGTCGTGTACGATCGCTACTTTGCCCGCTCCGGATCAGAGCTGCTGGCGCTCAGCCGTCTGCTCGGCGGTGCGGCCGAGCGCCAAGGCATACCAGTGCTCGGCTCGAGGCTCCCCGGCAAGCTCGAGGTCTACCGCACGCTGCGGCGCTGGCCGGCCGGCGACCCGCTGCTGCCGCCGACCGTGCCCTACCGCGGCTCGGATCAGCTAGTGCAGCTGCTCGGGCGCAGCCGGGCGATCGTGCTCAAGCCCAACGGCGGGATGCAAGGCCGGGGCGTGCTGCGCGTGCGGCTCGAACGCGATCGCGGGCGGTGGGAGCTGTGGGGCCGCAACAGCGCCAATGCGCCGCTGCGGCTCCGATTCGAACAATTCGAGGCGCTGACGGCCGAATTGGAGCGCATCATGGGCAGGAGGCGCTACCTCGTGCAGCGCTATTTGGAGCTGAGCGACGCCCGGGGACGACCGTTCGACGTGCGCGCACTCGTGCAAAAAGACGGACGCGGACAATGGCGGCTCACCGGTCAGGTCGTCCGCCTCGGCCAGCCGGGCTCGTTGACGGCGAATCTGCACGGCGGCGGCTCGGCCGAACCGGCCCTTGACGCACTGCCCCGGCTGCTCGGTGCGCGCGCGGCGTCCAATGCGTGCGCTCGAATCGAAGAGCTGAGCCTGGCAATCGCCCGTCGCCTCGAGCAGGCCTACGGCCGCAGCTGCGAATTCGGCCTCGATTACGGTCTCGAGCCCGAGGGGCGACTCTGGCTGCTTGAGGCCAATTCCAAGCCGGGTCACCAGGCGTTCAGCGCCGGAGCGGAGTCGGATTTTGAAGCTTCTGCGATGCTGCAGCCGCTTGCCTATGCACACTATTTATGCAGCCGACAACCTGCTTTGTCTTTCATCGAAACACGTTTTCAAGCCGAAAACGTTCAGGAGGTTCATTCATGAGTTTGACGATCTGCAACGTTCACTTTTCCCAGCAAGGCAAGAAGGCCGTCTACCTCTCCCGTCCACTGATCAAGCAGCTGCGGCTGACAGGCAAAAAAAGCGTGCAACTCAAGCTGGGAAAAGAAGTCGTGACGACGGCAGTGCGGCCGATCAAGCGCGCCGGCTATCATATGTACTTGCCGAGCGGGCTTCGCCAGAGCATCCGCATTCCGAAATCGGGTCATGTGTACGTGTCCAATAGCGGCGAGGACGAGGTGCAACTCGGCCCGCTGATCGGCGTACTCACCGATGCCGGCCTCCGTTCGACGGGCATGCCCTTCGGCTCGCGCACCGGCTTCATCAAGCAACTGCTGCGACTTGGCGCCAACAAAGCCTATATGTTCGCCTTCACGCCGCGCGACATCGATTGGCAGGCGGAAAGGGTCTACGGGTACTTCCTCAACGGCGATGGCAGCTGGTATCGCAGAAGCGTGCCGCTGCCGGATGTCGTGTACAATCGCCTGCCGAGCCGCAAGGCGGAGACGACGACGTCCATCACCTCGCTGCGCGAGCGATTCATCCGCAAAAAAATACCGTTCTTCAACTGGAGCTTCTTCAACAAATCCGACGTGTATCATCTGCTGGACGGGGATGTCGAAGCCGCCCGCCATATGCCCGAATCCGTATCCAATCCGAACTCGGAAAAGATGAAGGAGATGCTGGAAAAGCACCAGTTCCTGTATTACAAGCCGACCGCGGGCAGTCTCGGCAACGGGATCTACCGGCTGACGTATCATCCGAAGCGGGGCTATTTCGCCCGTTATCGCCGCTCCGGCAGCAACGTGCTGCTGCGCTTCAATACGTTTGCCAGCCTATCGCGAATGCTCAATGCAAGGCACGGACGCGGCTTGCGGCGCTATGTCGTCCAGCAGGGGGTCCGGCTCATCGAGATCGACGGTTGCCCGATCGACTTCCGCTTCCATATGCACAAGAACGGCAAAAACGAGTGGGTACCGGTCGGCATTGGCGCCAAAAAAGCAGGCCGCGGCAGCGTCACGACGCATATCCGCAACGGGGGCTCGCTGATGACGCCCGAGCACGCGCTGCGCCGCACGTTCGGCGACAAGGCAGACGAGGTGCTGCTCTACGCCAAGAAGGTGGCGATCAAACTTTCCGAAGCGATTGAGCGCAATTACTCGCATATGCTCGGGGAGCTGGGACTGGATATCGGCATCGACAAGGAAGGCGAGGTCTACATGTTCGAAGCCAATGCCAAGCCCGGACGCTCGATCTTCAAGCATCCCGCGCTCAAGGAACAGGGACGCGCTTCACTTGCATATATTCTTGAGCATTGTCTGTACCTGAGCCGGTTCCGGAGGAGGGATATGTGATGGCCGTTGGGCTGAACCACGAGCGCCAAATCGGCGAAGTCGCTAGCACCAAGCCCGTCCTGGCCATTTTGACAGTTGACGACGATGTGCATTTTTTTCGCGGCAATCGCAACAATTTTGCCGACCTGCTGCGAACCGGCAAAGAAATCGGCTTTGTCTCTTATGTGCTGACCACCAAAAATCTGAAGCTGAGCAAGCAGCGCGTCAAGGGCTTTGTCTTCTCCGAGTCGACGCAGACCTGGTATCACCGCAGCTTTCCGCTGCCCGATATCATCTACAACCGTATCCCGCTGCGCGAGGATGAGGTGCAGCCTGCGGTGCAGCGTAAGCTTGCAGCAGTCCTGAAGCGGCGCGATATTCGCATGTTCAATCCGGCCTTCTTCGATAAATGGACGTTGTTCGAGTGGCTCAAGCTCTCGCGCACTACCCGGCCCTTCACGCCGTCCACGAGGCGACTGGTCTCCCGGGCCGGCCTGTCGCGCATGCTGCGCAAGCACGCTTTTTTGTACCTCAAGCCAGTAAGCGGCAAAGCGGGCATGGGCATCATGACGATCCTGATCCAGCCGGAAAAATCGATGCCCTACCGCCTCAAAATTCAGGAAAAACGCAAAAGCGTGACCTACCGCTGCGCCAGCCTGGCGCAGCTGTGGGCCCGCATCAAAAAACAGAGCGGAAAGGAGCCGTATATCGCGCAGCAAGGCATCGAGCTGGCCTCCTACAAGGATCGGCAGTTCGACCTGCGGGCGCTTGTCCAGAAGAACGGTCGCGGGCAATGGGACATCACCGGCATCGGGGCGCGCCTGGCCGGCTCCTCCAGCATTACGACGCATGTGCCGCGGGGCGGCAGCATCGAGGATCCGGAGCGGATGCTCAGCCATGCCTTCGGCCAAGAGCAGGCGCACCGCATTTTCGTGAAGGTAAAAAATACGGCTCTGCTGATCGCCCGACAGATCGAGCGCGCGAGCGGCCACCAGCTCGGCGAAATGTCCATGGACCTGGGGGTCGACGCCACCGGACATATCTGGTTTTTCGAGGCCAATGCCAAGCCGATGAAGTTCGACGAGCCGCATATACGCAAAAAGTCGCTGGAACGCATTTATCACTACGGCTTGTATCTAATCAAGCAGCGCGTCGGAAAATCGGGAGGTGCATGAGCGATGCAGAACCTGGACTCGGTAACGTTCGGCGCCGGGTCGTCCGCCCGAAGGGAGGTTGAGATATGACGCAACCTGTACTCGGCATTCTGACGCTCTATCTTAATGGCAAGCGCACGCTGGAGGAGCGGGCCGTCTATCAGCGCATGATCACGGCCGGCCGCGCGCTCGGACTGGACGTGTACGTGTTCACGCCACAGGACGTCCATGACGCTTCGGGCCGCATTCACGCCTTGCAATACGATCCCCGAAGCGGCCGTTGGAGCCGCAGCTGGCGGCCATTTCCGATGCTGATCTACGACCGCTGCCGCATCCAGCGCAGCCAGCGGTTCGAGCAGCTCAAGCGGTTTCGCGCCAAGTACAGCCATTTGCAATTTTTGAATCGGCCGATGCGCAACAAGTGGACAGTGTACCAGACGCTCAGCAAGGAGAAGCGCTTCCGTCCGCATCTGCCGCACACCCGGATCGTCGAGCGCACCGCCGACATCGCCGAGGCGGCTCGCACGTACAATCTGCTCTATCTCAAGCCAATCAACGGCACCGGCGGCCGCGGCATCGCCCGGCTCGAGCAGCGCAGCGGCAGCACCTGGCTGCTGCAGGGGCGCGACCACGCCAGACGCATCATTCGACCCGAGCGCGTCTCCGCCGAGCGTATGCTGAGCCGACTGGCGCGCTGGGATCTGAAAGGACAGCGATACATCATCCAGCAGGGCATCGAGCTGACGCTGCCCAGCGGCCGTGTGCACGACTACCGCATGCTCGTGCAAAAGAACGGCGAAGGGCGCTGGCAGCTCACCGGATGCGCCGCCCGCATCGGCGCCAAAGGGAGCGTGACCTCCAACCTGCACGGCGGTGGACGCGCCGTGCAGATGCGGACGCTGCTCAAGAGCTGGTTGGACAAAGAAGGCTCGACGGCGCAGGTCGAGGAGCGCGCCGCCGAGCTCGGCGTGCAGATTGCAGAGCATCTGGAAGCCTCCTACGAGGCGCTCTGCGAGCTCGCGCTTGATCTGGCGATTGACCGCAACGGCCATATCTGGCTGCTGGAGGTTAATCCGAAGCCGGCCCGCGAAGTGTTCGCCCGCGCAGGCGAGCAGGCGACGTATCGCAACGCGCTCATTCGGCCGCTTGAATACGCGCTGTGGCTGTATCGCCAGAAGGACGCAAAGGACGCAAAGGCCGACAAATAAACGCAGAGCGCCCGAATGCCAGACTCGGCATCGGGCGCTCTGCGTTTTGGTCACAGAGAGTGTATTAGTGGTATGTGGAGGTCGAGACCGGAATCAGGTAGCCGCCGCCCGATACGGAAACGGAAATCGTATCCACATTGGAAATATTCGCTTCAATCGTCATCATGCCGTCCTCGATGCCGACGGTTTCCGTTTTAAGCGTCGTGTTGCGATCAAGATCCTTGATGATGATTTCGCGCTCGCCCTCGCCAATGGCGGCGAACCGCAGCTTGAGCAGCGTGTACTTGGTTTCTGGATACAAGATAATCGTGCCGCCATTTTCGTTATAATACGCTTCGTTATAGGTTGTTCCCTTGTACGTCGTCTGTGCCGAATCACGCGTCAGATGCGAGCTGTCGTGCTCCTCGGCGGCGATGGAGACGCCTTCGCCGGATTGCCCAAGCAGCACGGTTTTGGTCGTATTGTCGAACTTGACGCCGATGCCGACCAGCTCGGAAATCGAGCGAAGCGGCAAATACGTCGTATTGTTGTAAGTAATTGGCGCGACAACCGAGCCGTTGCCATCCTTGAGCTGTACGGGCACGCCGTCGTATTTGATCTTCAAGTCTGGATTCAAATACGCCTTGATCTCCTGCAAATTGGTCGCTGCAAATGCGCCGATGCCGACATTAAGCAGCAGCGAAGCGCTCATCACACCGACGAGGACTTTCTTTTTCATCGTTCCATCTCCTTTTCTCTCTTCAGCACATAGACCGCTGCACATTCTTCATTAAAAGTTTAATACTAAACCATTGAGCCGACAATCAGACCAAGGGTACAAATCCTCGCCATGCTTGTCCACAATCGGGACGTTGGACACAACAACGAAACCCGCCAGGTCAGGCACCTCCGTCTCAAGGAAGATGCCTGCTGCAGGGCAGCGTTGCCACTCCGGGATCAGTACACCTTCTTCTGTTCCCGGTCGTCGACGATCAGTTGGACCGCCTCCTTGAAGCGCATCGCGTGCACAACCTCGCGTTCGCGCAAAAATTTCAGACTGTCCTGCAAGTCGACATCGTCGGTCATGTCGATTAGCCACTGATATGTAGCCCGTGCCTTCTCCTCGGCTGCGATATCCTCGTACAGATCGGCGAGCGGATCGCCCTTGGCCTGAATGTAAGCCGCCGTCCAGGGCACGCCCGCTGCGTTGTTGTAGAAAAGCGCGCTGTCGTGGCTGGCAAAATGCGCGCCCAGTCCGGCTTCTTCCAGCTGCTTCGGCGTGGCGTCCTTGGTCAGCTTGTAGATCATCGTCGCAATCATCTCCAGATGCGCGAACTCTTCGGTGCCGATATCCGTCAGCAACCCAATGACCTGATCCGGAATCGTGTAGCGCTGATTGAGGTAACGCAGCGCCGCAGCGAGCTCGCCGTCCGCGCCGCCGTACTGCTCGGCCAGGAATTTCGCCATGCGCGGGTCGCATTTGCTTACCCGCACCGGGTATTGCAGCTTTTTCTCATAAATCCACATGCCCTCACCCTCCATATGCAGCTTGTGTGCAGCCGCCGGATCGTCTTTTTGGCGTTGCAGGACCGGCAGCGGCCACGCTCTGCCAGCCGCCTCATCGGCCGGGAGTAGCGCCTGGACTACACCTGCCATGGCCAGGGCTGCTGGGCCCATTGCCAAGGATAACGCGAATAGCTCTGACCGAATTGCAGCAGCGGGCCGTATTGCTGCTCGAATTGCTGCGCGCATTGCCGCCGCTGCTGCGCCAGTTGATTGAATTGCTGGAGCGCCTGCATGTCGTTCGGATGCGTATCGAGAAACAGCGTCAGCTCGACCAGCGCAAAATCGTATTGCTGCAGCTGCAGCAATTGCGCATAATATTGCTCATCCAACGTCTGTGTGCTCAATAGTCGCCGCCTCCTTTACCGACTGGCGGGCATGGATACGGGCTGAACAGCGCAGGCCAGAGCGTACCGCGGCGCAACGCTTCCGGCAGCGGATACTGCGGCAGGTTCATCGGCTGGAACGGTATGAACTGATTGGGCGGGACGACATAGGTCTTGACTCGAATCGGCGGACACGGATCGAACGGTCCGACAAACGGGTAATATACCCGGCACTGATTGTTGTTCACGGCTCGCCATCGCTCCTTTCGCACTCGGTTCCCTTTACCTATCCTATGCGAATGCCCAGACTTCGTGCATGTCCGTTCAAAATAAGCCGCTATCGCCCGATCGGAGCGCAGCGCAAAAAACGGGCTTCGCCTTATTCGGCGAAGCCCGTCGATCAGAGTACCGCTTGGCGGACGCTAAAATCGGTCTCCCGGTAATACATCTCCTTGACAAGCAGGTTCGGTCCGCAACAATCGGCGGCCGGACAATGACAGCTGACGCTGCGCGCCAGCTCGCTGCCGAGCCAGCGCTCGAACAGCGCGTCGAGCCGGTCGGATCCGATATTGCCAAAGGCCGGCACGTCGGAGAAATCGGTCACGAACACATCTCCTGTGAACAAATTGACGTTGAGCCGGTTGCGTCCGTCGGGGTCGTTGCGCACCGTGACGCCCTCGGTCTCGCGCAGCCTCCGGAGCAGCTCCCGCTCGGAGGGCGACGCGCTGCAGGCATAGAACGGCAGCGTCCCGAACAGCATCCAGACGCTCCGATCGCGTGAAGCCAGCAGCCGCTCGATCGCGGCCGCCATATCCTCGCGGCTCAGCATCGGCAGATCGGCGGCGAATGCGCTCGGGTACATCGGATGCACCTCGTGCCGCTTGCAGCCCATCTCCACGATCAGCCGATGAATTGCATCGATATGAAGATGCGTGCGGTAATTGATCATCGACTCGGCCGAGACGAGCATCCCCCCGTCGCTGAGCCGGCGCGCATTAGCAATCATGCGCTCGTATAATCTGGCCGCGGCCTCCCGGGGCGGCGGGTGCGGCGAACGGGCGAAGCCGATGTGATGAAAATCATCCGCATCGCGGTAATTGAACGAAATATGCATGACGTCGAGGTCGGCGAGCAGCGGCTCGTACCGGTCGTAATCGAGCGTCAGATTCGAATTGATCTGTGTGCGCACGCCGCGCTCCCGCGCATAACGCAGCAGCGGCAAGATATAGTCCTTCATCGTGGACGCCGCAAACGAAGGCTCGCCCCCGGTAATCGAGATCGTCTGCAAGTGCTCGACCTCGTCCAGCCGCCGCAGCATGTGCGCCAAGGGCAGCTTGCCCGGCTCCCGCCAGACGAGCGTATCGCCGACCGCGCAGTGCTCGCAGCGCATATTGCAAAGGTTGGAAACGGTCATCTCCACACTGGTTAGCCGATGCCGGCCGTACCGGCGCAGCGCGTCGATGGGATCCCACGGGTCGTTGTCCGGCGCAAGCGCGCCGGGCGCACCCGCAGGCGATACGGAGGTAGAATGAGACATAGCTATCAGCACCTGACTTTGTAAGAATGAACGGCATCCCTCTATTGTAACGCCTGCGCCCGCGTCAACGCAATGGCGCGCCTAGCGCGGCGCTCGATCGGGATGGGGCAGCGCGTCGTTGTTGACCGCGGTGATCATCAGGGACAGCTCGCGCGACAGATCGCGTTCGACCGGGGGGCGGAGCGGCTCCCCCGCTTCGTTGTCGAGGATGCGCACGATCGGCCGATGCGGAGAGTCGGAATTGTAATCGACGACCACCCCGCGCTCGCCGGTGTTCAGCTCGACCGTCAAGCCGACCGGATAGAGGATGACGCGCTCCTTGAAGGTCTGCAGCATGTCCTGCTCGTACAGCACGCCCGAGCCGCCGTACAGCTCCTCGACGGCTTGATGGGGCAGCAGGGCGCTTTTGTAGACCCGCGAGGCCGTCATCGCGTCGTATGAATCGACGATGCCGATCCACTTCGCATAGTCGTGAATAGCCGAGCCGGTTAATCCGCGCGGATAGCCGCTGCCGTTGAGCCGTTCGTGATGCTGCAGGGCGCAGTGCGCCGTCAGCAGCGGAATGTTCGGCTCCTCCTTGAGCAGTTCGTAGCCGAGCGTGGTATGCCGCTTCATCTCCGCAAATTCTTCGTCGCTGAGGCGACCCGGCTTGAACAGCACCTCGCTCGGAATTCGCGTTTTGCCGACATCGTGCAGCAGCGCGCCCATCCCCAGCACGGTCAGTTGATCCCGGGAATAGCCGGCGCCGATGCCGAGCAGCGTCGTATACACGCATACATTAAGGGAGTGCTGGTACAAATAATGATCGGTCGTGCCGATATTCATCAGCATGATCATGGCGTCCTTGCTTGCCAAGAGATCGTCGAGGATCATGGACATGATCGCCTTGAATGACTTGCCGATGTAAGGGTATGTGACGACGCCTTTGCGCTGCGGCGCTTCCATCATGTCGCGAAAGCCGGACCTGATGCCGGACAGCGCCCGGCGCCGCGTCTCCTCGCTGAGCGGCTCGGGCGCTTCCAGATCGCTGGTGCGAGGGTCGTCGATATACACATGGCCGATCCGATAATCGCCGAGTCGGCGTATCAACGGCCCCGTGAGCTCGACCTGGGCGGCCAGCAACACCTGTCCATCGTCGGAATAGATTGTCTTGGCCAGCTTCATGCCGGGCTGACAGCTTGTAATCGAAACTAATCGCATGTCGTATCGCCTCTTGACTTAGGATCAAATACAGCCGAGTCAGATGCTCCGCTATTCCCTATATCGGCTTGCCGAATCCGAATGATTAACGGTGTCGGTCTTCAGTTGAGCGCCAGCGCCTGCCAGCGCGGCTGCAGGCAACGCTCCACTTCGTCCTGATCGGCGAGCTGACGGGAGAGCACGTCGCGAATGAATTCGGGCAAAAAGTACGCTCGCTCGCTCCCCTCCTTGAGGCTCGGATAGCCCGCGCCGAAGGTAAACATATCGATTGTGCCGACCAGGTACCCGCGCTCCGGCTCCAGCGGCTTGTCCGCAATACGGGCCTCGACGATGCGGCTGCCTGGCGCGCGCTGCGGATCATAGACGACAGTCATGCCATCTACAGCGAGCGAGCCCAGCACATGCCCGCGAAAGCCGAAGCCCTGCAGTCGCTTGTCCGCAAATTCCGGCAGCAGCGACTGCTCGAGCGCCTCCAGTAGCTGCGCGCCCCGCATCCGTTGGCGGCACGGATTAATCGGCGACGGGCAGAGCGCATGCAGCTGGCCTGCGGTCACTTCGCCGCGCGCCAGACCGCCCAGCAATTGGCCGGAATTGACGATGCCGATCTCGCTCTCCGTCCAGCGACGCAGACCTGCCGCCAGCAGATTCGGGAGCGGCGATTCGCGATCGGTGCGCGCCGGCAGCGGCGTCTGCAGCCGCGTCACGACGCGGCTCAGCCGTCGTTCGCCGGACTCCCGGAAGCGGCTGATGATGGCCGCCGCCTCCGGATCCATCTCGCCCGCACCGAGCGGCACGCATTCGGCCGTGATGAGCGGTTCGCCGTTTTCGCGCAACGCGATTTCCACGCGTCCGAGATATTCGCCGAATTTGCCGGTAGCGCAAATGACCGTGCCCCCGGCACGCAGCGGCTCCTGCAGCAGATGATGGGTATGCCCCCCCAGGATCAGATCGATGCCCGCCACCTCGGCCGCCATCCGCTCATCCTGGGGCAGGCCCAAGTGGGACAAGACCACGACGACATCGACGCGCGGCCTCAGCCACCCCACCTGCGCGGCAATCGACTGCAGCGGGTCGCGAACCTGCCATCCGAGCAGACGATAAAAGTCGTTGTATTGGGCTGTCGCGCCAGTCAGTCCGATTCGCAGCCCGCCCCGCTCGATAATCAGCCGCGCCAGCACCCACTCGGGCAGCTCGCCGCTCTCGCTCTCGGCCATATTGGCGCACACGACAGGGAAGCGCGCATGGGCGGTATAGGCATCGAACAGCTCGTCCTTGCTGTAGGTCAAGCCTTCGTTGTTGCCGAACGTGACCGCGTCGTACCCGGCCTCGTTGAGCAGCTCGATATTGACACGTCCGCCGCTGCCCTCAGTCTCCAGACGCATGCGATCCATGTGATCGCCGCAGTCGAGCACCAGCAGGCGATCGCTGCCGTGCGTGCGCCGGGCCTCGGTGATACGCGCCGAAATTTTGGCCGCTTGTTCGAGCCGGCTGTGAATATCGTTGGTATGCAGCAGGACGACATGCTTTGCATGTTGCGGCTTTTTCTCCATGCCTTCCTCCTTGAACGCCGGCAATGGCGGCCTACTTTTTGCGCATCTCTCCAGGTGCGAACACTTTTTTGAAGCCGTACGTCGCCTCCAGATCCGACGGCGCGCGCTCCATGAATTGCAGACGGACGACGCGCTTGACATTCAGACACTCGCTGACGCCGTGCGGCGCATACAGCCGGACGGGCCCGATATCGCCCAGCGGCTCGCCCTGCTCGGTGGCGACCAGGATCGCCGCATGCTGCAACTGCTCCCACGGAACGATCGCCTCGAAGGCGTCGGCCGCCTCGAGCTTGAGCGCCTGCGGAATCGGCTCTTCGCGCAGCCCCTCCCGCTCGCGCCAAGCGGCATACCAGCGGTGAAAATCTACCGCGCGTCCAGAAGTCCCCGGCACGCGCTCGCCAATCGCGAACCACGCGCCGGCGGTTTCGGCAATCGCTGCAGCGGTGAGCGTCTGCGGGGCCGTCCGCTCGTGCTCCACACGGACCTCTCGTGGTGAAGCCTGATTCATTCCGATTCCTCCCTAGCCTCCGATTTGGGACATGCGGCGCCCGGTCGGCACATGCGACTGCGCCTCATCCGCCAGCTTGGCGCCCATCTCGTGGTTCTCCGGCTTGATGTCCATCGCGCGCTGCAGCAGCGCGCGCAGCCGCTCCCGGCTGCCGAGCGCCGGGCGCACATCGAGCTCATCCATCCAGTACAGGCACGGCTTGATGAAGCCGTCCGCCGTCAGGCGCAGCCGGTTGCATTGCTTGCAGAAGTGGTCGCTCACCGGATGAATGAGTCCGAACGAGCCGCTCCCCCCTGCCATCGTCCAATCCTCGGAAGGGCCGTTGCCCTTGACGCTATCGCGCGGCGACAGCGCGTAGCCCGCCCCCTCCGCCACTTCGAGGACCCGCGAGAGCGACAGATACTGTCGCTTCCAATTCTCGTCGGCATGGCCGATCGGCATATATTCGATGAACCGCACGTGCAGCGGATGGTCGTACGCCAACTTGAGGAAGGCGGCGATCTCATCCTCGTTGACGCCCTTGAGCAGCACGCAGTTCAATTTGATTGGCGCTAGCCCGACTTGCGCTGCGGCTTCGATGCCCTCCATTACCCGTCTCAGTTCGCCTCGTCTGGCGATGAGCCGAAAGCGGGAAGGCTCCAGCGTATCCAGACTGATGTTGATTCGCGTCAGCCCGGCGTCCTTGAGCGCGCGAGCCTGCGGCGCAAGCAGCAGTCCGTTGGTCGTAAGCGCGATATCCGTGATGCCGGGGATCGCCGCCAATCTGGCGATCAGGCTGTCCAGCCGCGGTCTGACGAGCGGCTCTCCGCCGGTCAGCCGCAATTTGGCAATGCCCATTTCCGCGGCTGCCTCGACGAATGCCACGATCTCGTCGTAGCTCAGCAGCCCTTCCTGCGGCAGGAATTCGACCCCTTCCTCCGGCATGCAATACACGCAGCGGAGGTTGCAGCGGTCAGTGACGGAAATGCGCAGGTAGTCGTGACGTCGGCCGTACCGGTCAATCAGTTGGGTCATACTGGCGCACCCCTTTCCCAATCCTTCTCTCTAGCATAACATTTTTTCGGCCCATATGATATGCTTGTTGCGTGCCCGTCCGGGGCTGTGCCGGATCGATGAAGAGGATCGGAGGGACCGTGAAGACGCCATGAAAACGACCTATACCATTCAATTATTTGCCGGATTGGGCGAGCAATTCGGAACGCCCGTGATCCGCTTGGCGCTCGACGCGCCCAGTCTCACCGTGCGTGAGCTGAAGCGGGAATTGATCGCCCGCTATCCCGAGGCGGCCGAGCAGATTCGCGGTGCGTTCGTCGCGCGCAATCAGGCCTACGCCGAGGAGGAAGAATCGGTGGGCGGCGCGGACGAGCTGGCCTTGCTGCCGCCGGTATCGGGCGGTCAGCCCGCTGAGGAAGAGGAAGCGCGGGCGGGGGCTGCGGCTGATCTCCGGTACGAGATCACCCATGCTCCGCTGTCCATCGAGGCGGTGACTGCGCGCGTCATAGACGCCTCCTGCGGCGCCACGCTGACCTTCGTCGGCACGACGCGTGAATGGACCGGTACGCAGCGCACCGTGCGGCTCGAATACGAGGCGTATGCGCCGATGGCGCTGCGCACGCTGCGGCAGATCGGCGATGAGGTCGCCGTCCGGTGGCCAGGCACGCGCAGCGCTATTTCGCATCGGCTCGGCGTCGTCGAGCTGGCCGAGACGAGCGTCGTCATCGCGGTCGCCGCGCCGCACCGCGACGCCTGCTACGAAGCGAGCCGCTACGCGATCGAGCGGCTCAAGCAGATCGTGCCGATCTGGAAGAAGGAGATCTGGGCCGACGGCTCGGAGTGGAAGGGCCATCAGCAGGGCCCGTGGGATCCGACGTCAACGCAGCATTGAACACACCGGGCGAGGCGGCCTCGATGGCCGCCCCGCCCGGCGATTTTTTGCATAAGCGTCAGGTCCGCAGGCATGCGGAAACGCGTATTGAGCACAGCGGCGTCCGTTTTTCACCGCATTTCTAGAGCACGCGTTTGGCATAGAGGAAGGTCTTCTTCCAGTAGGCCTTGTCGATATCCGTGACCTGCACGCCATCCTCCGGCAAGGGGCTGGCGTGGATCATGCGCCGATTGCCCATATAGATGCCGACATGCCCCACCTTCTGATCGCTTTTGAAGCGCCCGGGGACATAAAAGTAGAGCAAATCGCCCACGCGTAGCTCGCTGCGGGAGACATACTCGCCCTTTTTCGCCTGTGCGCGCGCGGTGCGCGGCATCTCGAGGCCATAACGGCGAAAAATATTCCGCACAAACGAGGAGCAATCGAAGCGCTTGCTCTGCGCATACGGATCGGCCCCGAATTCATAGGGCACGCCCAAAAACTTTTTCGCCGAGGCGACGACCTCCTGCCCTTCGGCGGCGAGCATCTTCAGGCCGTCCTCGGCCTGGCTGGCCTGCAGCCCTGCCGTCGGCCCTGTGCCCCCGCCCGGCTCCCGCGTTTTTTCCGCTCCTTGCTTTCCTGCTTGTTGCGCTCGGTTAGCCTCCTGCGCCCCCTCCGCCGGCTGCACAGCCGGATCGAGCGGATCGTCGCCAAAGTCCTCTCCTCCCGCCTGCGCGGGATCAGCATAATCCGGGGCCGGAAAAATGGCGACCTGCGTTTCGTCCACCGTGAACACCGCCTCATCGCCGAACAGACGCTTTACCGCCGAGCTCGGAATCGCCAGACTGGCTTCATGCTTGCGCGCAGGCCCGTCCATCTGTACCTGCTGCTCCTCCTTGACCGCCGTGGCGGAATCGACCTGGAAGGACCAGATCACATCGTGATCGCCGATGCGGTACGTGCTATTGTCGGCTGACCAAGCCGTTTGAAAGCCGATCAGTCCCGCCATTTTGCCAATGTCGACATACGCGCTTCCGTCCAGTTCAATCACGGGCACGGTGGATTGTCCCACTTGCAGCGCGCTTGGCCCATGGCGCTCCGTGCCGTCACCGTTTTCCGCGCTGCTCCACGAGCAGCCGGCCAGCAGTCCCGTCGTCAAGGCGACGAGCGCCAGACAAGCGCCTAACTTTCGCATATTCGTTCTTCCTTTCGCCTTGGAGTCACGGCTTGCGCCTGACCTATAGCATCGAACGAGTTACGGAAAAATATGCATGCGGATCGCGAACGCCAAGCCCCACCCCCGACCCGGCGAGGGCGCAGTGCTATGGGGGAGAATGGGCGCCGGCCAATTGTGCAGCGATGTGGGTGCAGACCGCGACAAAAAAACATGTCCGCGTACCAAAAGGTACAACGGACATGTTCAAGGCGAAACTGCGAGACCCGGTTTTCTAAGCCTCTTTATCCGATACTGCCTTCCATTTCGAACTTGATCAGACGGTTCATTTCGACCGCATATTCCATTGGCAGTTCCTTGGTGAACGGCTCGATGAAGCCCATGACGATCATCTGTGTCGCTTCGGCTTCGGTCAGCCCGCGGCTCATCAGGTAGAAGAGCTGATCCTCCGATACCTTCGAGACGGTCGCCTCGTGCTCGAGCGTAATGTTGTCGTTCAAGATCTCATTGTACGGAATCGTGTCGGACGTCGATTCGTTGTCGAGGATGAGCGTGTCGCATTTGACGTTCGCCTTGGAGCCCTCGGAGTTGCGACCGAACGAGGCCAGACCGCGATACGTCACCTTGCCGCCGTGCTTGCTGATCGACTTGGAGACGATCGTCGACGTTGTGTCCGGCGCCAGATGGGTCATTTTCGCGCCCGCATCCTGGTGCTGGCCTTTGCCGGCGACTGCGATCGAGAGCACCATGCCTTTGGCGCCGCGTCCCTTGAGGACGACGGCCGGATATTTCATCGTCAGCTTGGAGCCGATATTGCCGTCCACCCACTCCATCGTGGCGTTCTCCTCGGCGACCGCGCGCTTGGTGACGAGATTGTAGATGTTCGGCGCCCAGTTCTGGATCGTCGTATAGCGGGCCCGCGCATTCTTCTTGCACAGGATCTCGACGACTGCGCTATGCAGCGAGTTGGTGCTGTAGACCGGCGCCGTGCAGCCCTCGACATAGTGCACGAAGCTGTCCTCGTCGGCGATGATCAGCGTGCGCTCGAACTGCCCCATATTTTCGGAGTTGATGCGGAAGTACGCCTGCAACGGAATTTCGCATTTCACGCCCTTCGGCACATAGATGAAGCTGCCGCCCGACCAGACCGCGCTGTTGAGCGCCGCGAATTTGTTGTCGCTTGGCGGGACGACCGTGCCGAAGTATTCGCGAAAGATTTCCGGATGCTCGCGCAGCGCCGTGTCGGTGTCGGTGAAGATGACCCCTTGCTTCTCCAGGTCCTCCTGCATGCTGTGATAGACGACCTCGGATTCGTACTGCGCCGATACGCCGGCCAGGAACTTTTGCTCCGCTTCGGGAATGCCGAGCTTGTCGAACGTTTCCTTGATTTCCGTCGGCACTTCCTCCCAGGTTTTCCCTTGCTTGTCGGAAGGACGCACATAGTATTGAATATCGTTGAAGTCCAGTTCATCCATGTTGCCGCCCCAGCGCGGCATCGGCATTTTATTGAATTGCTCGAGCGACTTCAGGCGAAAATCGAGCATCCACTGCGGCTCGTTTTTCATTTTCGAGATGGTCTCCACCACTTCCGGCGTCAAGCCCTTGCCCGACTGGAACACTGCCTTGTGCTCGTCGCGGAAGCCGTATTTGTACTCTTCCATTTCCGGCATTTTTTTGGCCATTGCGCTTCAACCTCCTGTTGGTTTAGTTCGAGGCGCCGTCTGCAATGCCCTTGCGCAGCGCATTCCACGCCAGCGTCGCGCATTTGATGCGGGCCGGGAATTTGTTGACGCCGGACAGCGCTTCGAGGTCCTCGTATTCGTCAAACTCGACCGGCTGCCCCTTCATGAGCTCGGAGAAGCGATCCGCCATCTCCAGCGCCTGGTCGAGCGGTTTTCCTTTGACCGCCTCCGTCATCATGGAGGCCGACGACAAGCTGATCGAGCAGCCTTCGCCGGTGAACTTCGCCTTCGCCACCTTGCCTGCTTCAAGCTGCAGCTGCAGCGAAATGCGATCCCCGCACGTGGGATTGTTCAAGTTAATTGTAACCGATTCTTGATCCAATGTCCCGCGGTTTCGCGGATTTTTGTAGTGGTCCATAATTACCCTGCGATACAAATCATCCAGCTGCATGGCCGAAGAACTCCTTTGTGTGTCGTAGCGCGTCCACCAGCGCGTCCACGTCGGATTCGGTATTGTACAGATAGAAGCTCGCCCGGGCGGTCGCGCTCACCTCGAGCCAGCGCATGAGCGGCTGGCAGCAATGATGGCCCGCTCGCACCGCGATGCCGTACGTATCCAGCACCGTCGCCACATCATGCGGATGCACGTCCGCCAGATTGAAGGTCACGAGCCCGACCCGTCCCTCGCGCGGACCGTAGATCGAGATGCCTTCCATCGCGCTCAGCCGGTCGTAGGCGTACGCCACGAGCTGGGACTCGTGCCGGTCGATCGCATCCAGCCCGATCTCCTCCAGGAAATCGATCGCCGCCGCCAGACCGACCGCGCCCGCGATAATCGGCGTGCCGCCTTCGAATTTCCACGGCAGCTCCTTCCACGTCGACTCGTGCAGATCGACGAAATCAATCATTTCGCCGCCGTATTCGATCGGCTCCATCGCCTCCAGCAACTCGCGCTTGCCATAAAGCACGCCGATGCCGGTCGGCCCGCACATCTTGTGGCCGGAGAAGGCGTAGAAGTCGCAGCCGAGCGCCTGCACGTCGATCTTCATGTGCGGCGTGCTCTGCGCGCCATCCACGACCAATACCGCGCCCACCTCGTGCGCAATCTCTCCGATCGCCTGCACCGGGTTGATGACCCCAAGTACATTGGAGGCGTAGGTGATCGCGACGACCTTCGTCCGCGACGTGACGGTCGCGCGCACGTCCTCCAGGTCGATGGTGCCGTCCGGCTGCAGCGGCATGTATTTGAGCGTTGCGCCGGTCGCCTTGGCCGCCTGCTGCCAGGGGATCAGATTGCTGTGATGCTCCATCGGCGTGATGACGATCTCGTCGCCTTCGCCGCAGACGGTGCGGGCGTAGCCGGTCGCGACGAGATTGAGCGCCGTCGTCGTGCCGCGGGTAAATATGATCTGCTGCTCGCTCGGCGCATTGAGGAATCTGGCGACCTTGACGCGCGCGCCCTCATAAGCGTCCGTCGCGCGAGAGCCCAGCGTGTGCACGCCGCGATGCACATTGGCATTGTCGTGCTCGTAATAGCGCGCCACGGCGTCGATGACCTGACGCGGCTTTTGCGAGGTCGCGGCGCTGTCGAGATAGACGAGCGGATGGCCGTTGATTGTCTCGCTCAGGATCGGGAACTGCTCGCGGATCTCGGCGGCGTTCATGACTCGAGCTTCCTCTCGAGCAGACGCTGCAGTTGTTCCCGCACCGACGGGATCGGCACCTCGGAGACGACTGGCGCCAGGAAGCCGTAGATGATCAAGCGCTCCGCGTCTTCCTTGGCGATCCCTCTGGACATCAGGTAATGAATCTGCTCCGGATTGACCTGCCCGACGCTGGCGGCATGGCCGGCCGTCACGTCGTCCTCGTCGATGAGCAGGATCGGATTGGCGTCGCCACGCGCCTTCGGACTGAGCATCAGCACCTTCTCCGTCTGCACGCCGTTCGCCTTTGTCGCGCCCTTCTCGATCTTGGTGATCCCGTTGATAATCGCCGTCGCCTGCTCCTTCATGACCGCGCGGGTCACCATGTTGCTGTCGGTGCTGCGGCCCACGTGCACGGCCTGTGTCGTGACCGACATCTTCTGCGCGCGCGCGCCGATGGTGATCACCTTGGCATCGGAGGTCGCGCCGCTGCCTTCGAGTACAGACACCGTATCGGAGAGGATGTTGCCGTCATGCAGATCGCCGACGATCCATTCAATCCGGCCGTCCTGTTCCACCTTGGCTCTGCGCACGCTCAGATCTGTGACCGACTCCGCCAAATGATGCACGGTTGCGAACTGCACCCGGGCGCCGGCTTTTACGATCACCTCCGTGACGCTCTGATGCACCGACGGGGCAACCTCTCCCGCAAATGCGGAAACGACGTTATCTACATAGGTTACCCGGCTATTCGTGTCGGCAATCAGCAGAATATGAGGCGCGAAGGTCGCCTCTGCGTCGTCGCTGTACAACAGCGCCTGAAGCGGAAGCTCCACCTCGACGTTTTTGGGGACGTAGACGAACACCCCGCCTGTCCACAATGCCGCATGCCTGGCCGTCAGCTTGTCCGTGTACGGATCCACGACCGAGAACAAATGCTTTTGCACCAGCTCGACATGCTCGCGCGCGGCCGTCTCCAGGTCGGTGAAAATGACGCCCTTGGCGGCCAGCTTTTCGTTCATTCGATTCAGCACACGGCTTGAATTGCGCTGTACAAGCAGCCCCGAGGCATCCTCTTCCTTGGACAGCAGCTCCTGCAACGCGGCTGGAAGCTCTGCGGTGCCGGCTGCCGGCTCGGCGGCTTTGTAGTTACCAAATGCTTCTAAATTCCAACGCGCAATCCGCATTTTTTCCGGCTGCGGCCAATCCAGCGTCTGCGCCTTTTCCGCCGCCTCGGCGCGGCGGACCGTCAGCCATGTTGGCTCTTGCTTGCTGACCGAGAGCGCCTCGGCCGAACCGCGGTCGAATGATAGTTGCGTTCCCATCGCTTTCACTGCTCCCTTCTGCCTAGGCCTTGCCTACGGTCTCGTCGACAATGCCCAGCTCTTCCTTCACCCAGTCGTAGCCTTCATCTTCCAGACGCTGGGCGAGCTCCGGTCCGCCGGATTTGACGATGCGGCCTTGCATCATGACGTGCACATAGTCCGGCGTAATATAATTCAGCAAGCGCTGATAGTGCGTAATGATCAAAAATCCGCGTTCCTCCGAGCGCATCGCGTTGACGCCAGCCGCGACGATCTTGAGGGCGTCGATGTCCAGACCGGAATCGATTTCGTCCAAAATCGTGATTTTCGGCTCGAGCAGCAGCATTTGTAAAATTTCATTGCGCTTCTTTTCGCCGCCGGAGAAGCCCTCGTTCAAATAACGGTGGGCAAATTCCGGGTTCATGTCGAGCTCCTTCATTTTGCCTTCCATCTGGCGGATGAACTTGATCAGTGAAATCTCGTTGCCTTCGCCGCGACGCGCATTGATTGCGCTGCGCAAAAAGTCGGAATTGGTCACGCCCGTAATCTCGCTCGGGTATTGCATGGCGAGGAACAGGCCCGCGCGCGCGCGCGCGTCGACCTCCATCTCCAGCAGATCTTCATCGTTGAGGGTCGCCGTTCCGCTCGTCACCTCATATTTCGGGTGTCCCATGAGCGCAGAGGCGAGCGTGCTCTTGCCGGTCCCGTTCGGGCCCATGATCGCGTGAATTTCGCCGCCTTTAATGTTAAGGTCGATGCCCTTCAGAATCTCCTTGCCTTCGATCTCAGCCTTCAAGCCGTTCACAACAAATTTCGTGCTCATTATTCAAATACCCCTTTCAAATGTATATATAGTGGTATGTTCAAATCATCACAAAGTGATTCTCACTGATTCTCACTCAATAATCATTCTATAATAGTTCTTGTTCTAATGCAATAAACCTAGCCGCCGTTTGACGTCTCCCACGGCAGCTTCGTATGCGTCGTCCCCAAGCACCGGAGTCGCGCCGTCGAGACCGGGATTGCTCGCCAGCCTCACCCACGACTTGCAACCGGTGTACGCCGGCAACAGCGGCACCTTCGCCTCGTCAGCCAGCCGGTACACACGCACCAAGAGCAGATGGAGCGGATTGCGCTTTTTCCATCTCAGCCTCTCCTCGGCGAATCGGTCGGTCCAGACGTGCTGATCACGCAGCAAATCGAGCGTCTCCTGATCGCGAATCTCGATGTCGTCCGTCACTCGACCATAGGCCCGTAGTGTAACATACGTCTGCCCGGGCTGCCAAGTTTTCAGCGTCTGGGCCACGAGGCCCCGCGCCTCTTCCTTCAATAACTCTTCACGCTGATGCTCGTAGCCCGGCAGCAAATAAAAAGACGGGCTCACAAGCTGGAATTCGCGTGTTTCTTCTATAATACCGCCCTTGCGCAGCAGCATGATCTGGCGTCCCTGCAGCAGGGCGTCAATGACGGCCGCCCATTCTTTTAATGCGACCGGGGCGGCATTGGCCGGGACCTGCTCGCTCATGGATGTACACGCTCCTTTTTCAATTGGTCCGATCGGGCTTATAGGGATTCCAACCAGACTAAAAATTCTGTATACTGGAACAACAGTCTATACGAGAAGGGTGAACCAAACAAATGTCTCTCTACCATCCGCTTAATGAACAAGAAGCGATCGCGATCGCCAAGTCGTTGCCCGGCTTTTTTGACGCGCATGCCGAGCTCGCCTGCCGCGAGATCGGAGACGGCAATCTGAACCTCGTCTTTCATATAACCGATCCCGAGAGCGGAACAAGCCTGATCATGAAGCAGGCGCTGCCCTATGCCAAGGTCGTCGGCGAATCCTGGCCGCTCTCGCTCGACCGGGCGCGTATCGAAAGCGAGGCGCTGCGCAAGCAGGAGGAACTCGCACCGGGGCTTGTCCCCAAAGTATACCACTACGACGGCGATCTCGCACTAACGATCATGGAAGACTTGAGCGATCACGTCATTATGCGCAGGGGCCTGATGGACGGTTCCCGCTATCCCGAATTTGCGGCGCATATCTCCACTTTTTTGGCCAACACGCTGTTCTATACCTCTGATCTGGGATTGAATCAGCAGGAGAAGAAACGGCTTTCCGGACGCTTCATCAATCCCGATCTTTGCAAAATTACAGAGGACTTGATTTTTGACGATCCATATACGGAGTCGAGCAACAACAATTATGAGGCGTCGATCGCCGATTGCGCGGCCGCGCTGCGCGAGGACAACGCCCTGCATCTGGAAGTAGCGCGGCTGCGCGCCAAGTTCCTGACCCAAGGCCAGGCGCTGCTGCACGGCGACCTGCACACCGGGAGCGTCTTCGTAACGCCGGGCTCCACCAAGGCCATCGATCCCGAATTCGCTTATTTCGGCCCGATGGGCTATGATATCGGAGCGGTCATCGCCAACCTGCTGCTCAATTATGCCGGGCACGAGCACTGGAGCGCAGACGAGCGCGAGCGTGCCGCGCATCGCGCGTACTTGCTGGACACCGTCACCAGTGTCTGGACGCTGTTCGAAAGCAAATTCCGGGCGCTGTGGGACGCACACTGCGTCGATCGGCTATTCCGCCAGACGCGCGGCTATCAGGACGCGTACATGCAAGACCTGCTCCGGGACACCGCCGGATACGCCGGCTGCAAGATGGTGCGACGCATCGTCGGACTGGCCCATGTCGCAGACATTGACGCCATTCCCGACGCTACCGCGCGCGAACGCGCCCAGCGGATGGCACTGCGCATCGGCACGGATCTGATCAAGAACGGCCGGCAAGTCGGTACGATCGGACAAGTCCTCCAAGCCGTACAAGAAGGAGTGTAACGACCGCTATGACCAAGCAAGAGCAAGCATCGGGCGCCCTGCAGCCGGTGATCTGGACCGAGGACCACGTCAGCCTGCTCGATCAGCGCCTGCTGCCCGAGCAAGTCGTCTACTTGAAGCTCAATACCGCTCAGGACGTATGGGAGGCCATCCGTCATCTCAAGGTGCGCGGCGCGCCTGCCATCGGCATTAGCGCAGCGTATGGCGTCGTGCTGGGGAGCCGTCACGCCTCGGAGGACCTGACGCAGTGGCGAGAGCTGGTACACGAGGCTGCGGCTGCGCTCGCCACCTCGCGGCCGACGGCTGTCAACCTGTTCTGGGCGCTGGACCGGATGAAGGCCCGGGCCGATGCGTTGTCCGCCTTGGGCGGGACGCTGGAGAGCGCCAAGCGCGCGCTGCTGGACGAAGCGATCGCCATTCAGAGCGAGGACGAGCAGACCTGCCGCATGATCGGGGAGCATGCGCTCGGCCTGTTGCAGCCGAATACGGGCGTATTGACCCACTGCAACGCCGGCGGCCTGGCCACCGCCCGTTACGGGACCGCGCTGGCGCCGCTGTACCTGGCTCAGGATCAGGGCATGAACCTGCGCGTATTCGCCGACGAGACACGCCCCGTGCTGCAGGGCGCGCGGCTCACTGCTTTCGAGCTCCAGCAGGCGGGCATCGACGTGACCCTCATCTGCGACAATATGGCCGCGATGGTCATGGCCAAGGGCTGGGTCCAGGCGGTGATCGTTGGTACCGACCGCGTCGCCGCCAATGGCGATGTCGCCAACAAGATCGGTACTTATGGCGTAGCTGTGCTGGCCAAGGCGCACAATATTCCGTTCTACGTCGCTTGTCCGATGTCGACGATCGACCTCCACACTGCCACCGGCGCCGACATTCCGATTGAGGAGCGGGCGCCCGAGGAGATTACCAACGGCTTCGGTAAGCGGACCGCTCCGCTCGGCATCAAGGTGTACAACCCGGCGTTCGACATTACGCCCGCCGAGTATGTGACGGCGATTATCACCGAGCGCGGCATCATACGTCCGCCTTATCCTGAAGCGCTCGCAGCTTTGTTTGCCGGCTTGTAATTTCTAGCCGACACGGCTGTTAGGCGAAATCATATCCTTTCTATTATTTTTACAAAAAAAGGACTGTCCCGGCTTTATTGCCGCCGACCAGTCCTTTTTGCCCCACAAAGCTCACGTATGCAATCAGCGCATCAGACGCAGCGCGTCGGCGCCGCGCATGCCGACATGTATCCCTCTGCGCTCCGCCTCGGTTGTCACCGCTTCGAGCGGCGCCTCGAGCAGTTGCTCCAGCGTCCGCACGCCTACCGCCCGACCGGCTACGATCGCTCTGTCGGCAAGCTTGGCATTCAGCAAGCCGACATCCAGCGCGCCGCACATGATGTATCCGACTTCCGTCGAGATCGACAGCAGCGTCGTTTTGGGCAGCTTGACCTCCACCCCCAGCGCAGTCATCCCGTCGATCTGATACGGGACCATACGAATCATGCTCTCACCCCCTTCACCGCTGCAAGCAGTACCGCTAAGCCGCTGTTCTTCAGCATATGCAAGGATTGAAGCACGGTGTGGATGGCAGCCCAAACGCATGAATCAGGTCATAAGGCTCATAATTTTTTGTTCTTATCTACTTTTCGAGGCCCAAAAATGGTATAGTAGTATCAGCAAGATAAGAGGCGGGGGAATCATGAGAGTAGTGGACAAAAAAGGACTTAACTCCTATCTTTTTTCACTTGACGTGCTGATCGAGGGCGAGAGCAATGCGCAAGCGCTTGAACAACTGCTGCATGTGCTCAACCATTCGGGTTTATCCGATTTTCGCATCAACGAAGGTATTGAATTGGGTCGAGTCATTGAAAAATTGGAGCAGCAGCAGATGGGTGCGCAGCTAAGCAAGGCTGACGGAGCAAGCCTGTACGCAGGACCGGCCAGACGAATTGCGCAAACGATTATCCATCCGCCTGACGACGAGCCGCGCGCTGCGGCTGCCGCGGAACGCGGGGACGACCACCAGCCCTACATCAGCGAACGCATTCACAGTTGCATCAAGGCCAATCGGTTAATTCGGCTCACTGTCAACAAAGGACGCGGCGTCAAGCTCAGCATTCCTTGCCGTATTATCAATTTCGACGAAGTGCAGATGGTCGTCACCGTCTATCATGTCGACGAGAAGCAGGTCTATGCGTTCTCCATCAATGAAATCGATGATTTTATCGAATAGGCGTCAGATTAGACAGGTATATGCGAAATCATATAATCGCTATGATTTTAAAATGCTATGATTTAAAAAAAAGAAGCGCGGCTCAGGCACAGCCGCGCTTCTTTGACGTGATGCGGATAGCGGGTCGGTACAGCAGTTGCCCGAAGGGCATGCGGCCGTCGGCAGGCCGAGCCGCCTCAGCTCGGTCTGCCGGTCTCGAGCAGTTCGGGGATGCGTTCGGCGGGCAACGGCGGGTTGTATAGGAAGCCTTGGATCTCGTCGCAGCGGTGCAGGCTCAGAAAGTCCAGCTGGGCAGAGGTTTCCACGCCTTCGGCGATAACCTCCAGATTCAAATTGTGCGCCATCGCAATAATGGCGGCCACAATCGCTGCGTCATTGGGATCCTGCGAGAGATCGCGGACGAATGAGCGATCAATTTTCAGCTTTGAAATCGGCAGGTTTTTGAGATAGTTGAACGAGCTGTATCCGGTGCCGAAATCGTCGATAATGATCGCTACGCCGATGGCCTTGAGCCGCTGCAAATACGCGGTTGCGTGAACGACGTCCATCGTCATCGATTCCGTAATTTCCAATTCAAGATAAGCCGGGTCCAGGCCAGTCTTGTTCAGAATCTCCTCCACCCGCTCGATCAAGTTTTGCCGTTGAAACTGACCCATCGACAAATTGACGGAAATCGGCACGGTGGGCAAGTCGGCCTGCTGCCAGGCCTGGGTCTGACGGCAGGCCTCCTGCATGACCCAATCGCCCAATTGCACGATCAGACCGCTCTCTTCGGCAAGCGGGATGAACAGACCCGGCGGCAGCAATCCCCGCTCCGGATGCCGCCAGCGTATGAGCGCCTCCAACCCGACGAGCGCGCCGCTGGAAAGCCGATATTGCGGTTGATAATGCAGCACAAAATCTCCCCGCAGCAGCGCTTGCCGCAGCTCGTGTTGGAGCGTCAACCGCTCCAGTGCGCCGTCCTCCCACTTCTCGGAATACAGCAGGCAATTGTTGCGCCCTTGCTCCTTGGCCTTGCCCATCGCCAGATCGGCCTTGTGAATGAGCCAACCGGCATCGCGCTCCTGACGTTGACTGACCGCCGCCCCCAGGCTGATGGTAACGTGGAACGGAATGCCGCGCAGCTCGAACGGCTCTTCGATCGCTTCCTGCAGCCGCTCGGCCCGGGCCATGACTTTGGCCGGCGAATCGATTTGCCCGAGCAAAATAGCAAACTCGTCGCCCTCCATGCGCGCCACCATATCCTGCTCAGACACGGCTCGAATCAGCCGCTCGGCAAATTGCAGCAGCAGCATATCCCCGAATTCGCGACCGAACGAGTCGTTGATCAGCTTGAAACGGTCGATATCCAGGTACAATACCCCAAGCAGCTGCGATAGCGGCACGGTGCGCTCCAGCGTGTCCTTCAACTGATCCATGAACAAACGGCGATTCGGCAAGCCGGTCATGTCGTCATAATAGGCCATGTAACGAATGCGCTCGTTGACCCGCTTGTGCTCGCTGACGTCGTAACCGGTCACCAATACGCCGTCGATGCGGTTTTCAACGAGCAGCGGGGAAGTCGTCAGTCTCACGTCTGTGGCATAACCCGACTTATCCAGAACGCGCAGCTGCAGTTGCTGTGTCGCACCTTGCAGACTGCGACCAAAGCCGTCGGCGGCACGCCGACGAAGCGAAGCCTCCACCAGAGGTATGTAAGATCGTCCGAGCAGCTCCTCCCTATTGTAGCCGAGCAGTTGGGAAGCACCTTGATTAATATGTATGATCTTTCCTTGCCGGTCGATGACGCCAATCGGAAACGGGTTATAAAGGTCGATGCTGCGGGCAATATGCAAAAGCACCTCGTTTGCCGGCCCGTTCTTTTTTCGCCGATTGCGCAGGTAGAGCACAGCGAGCGCACCCGCCGCTGTCAACGTCAGTCCGGAGGCGGCTGCAGAAAGTGGCATCGCCGCCAACAGACTGCCCCATAAGCCGGCCAGCAGGCACCCGGCCGGCACAGCGAGCGCATCGGAAGGCGGCCAGAGCTTCTTTGGGCTTGAATTCGTCGATTTCTCGTTTGCCGGCACGCACGACATCCTTCCTTGGAAGATAGAGTTAAGAGCGCAGGATGTCTTAATTATAAACCAGAACACACCTTTAGTCATGCCAAATTTTCGAGAATGTAGGTAATTAGAACTAAATGTCGACAAATTATTTTTAGCTTATCCGTGATTTCGCCATAAGGTCGCCGCAAAAAGCAGCCATCCTGCAATAAAGGCTATGCCGCCAAGCGGCGTAATGGCACCCAGCCATGTAACCCCGCTCACACTCAGCACGTATAGACTAAGGGAGAAGAGCGCGATCCCGAGATTCAAAAGCCGCATCGACCAGAGCAGCGAGCGCACCGGACCAATCCGGTCTGCAGCCAGCGCGATCAGCACGATGCCGAGCCCGTGGTACATATGATAGCGCACACCAGTCTCGAATGTATCCAGCCTATCCGCCGACAGCCAGCCCTCCAGTCCGTGCGCGGCAAATGCGCCGAGCAGCACCGCCAGCAACGCATGCAAGCCGCCGATCGCGGCATGTTTGAAAGGATTCATATTTTCACCTGCTTTAAATTTGGGTATAATGCAACCAAACGACCTGTAAAGGAGACGCTTGAACTATGGATCAACACCAACCGCCTTATGACCGGCAGCCGGACGAACCGCCCCGCTTTCATCCTGCCGAGCCATCCGCCTATCCCCCCGAGCCTCCACAGAAGCAATCGGGTCTCGGCATCGCTTCGTTCGTCATCGCGATCGTGTGCCTGGCGGCCTCCATCGGCCTCATGCTGCTCGCTGCGGCAGGCATGGAGGACCTCTTGAACCAGACCGGTCCGATCGATATGGAAGAGGCGCAGTCCATTGCAGCGAGCGGCTCGGTCATCGTCGCGGGCCTCCTGATGCTTGCCACCCTGGGGCTTAGCCTGGTCGGTCTCGTGCTGGGCATTGTCGGCCTGGTCATGAAGCACCGCCGCAAGGCCTTTGCGATCATCGGCGTCATTCTTAACGGGCTTCTGCTTTTAGGCTTTGGCGCACTGCTGCTGTTCAGCTTTACAGTTCAGGCCGGCATGTAAGCCGGCCTGTTTTTTATTGTAGCACGATTCGCGTGCGGCTATGTCCTTCCCGCGTCTTCGAGACCTCGAGGACGGCCGGAAAGACTTGCTTGAGCTCCTCCACATGCGAGATGACGCCGATCATCCGCCCGGCTCGCTGCAGCTCCACCAAGGCGTTGACCGCTTTGCCCAGCGCCTCCTCGTCCAATGAGCCGAAGCCCTCGTCGATCAGCATCATCTCGATCGCAATACCGCCGCGGTGCGCCTGGATCATATCGGCCATGCCGAGCGCCAAGCTGAGCGACGCATTGAATTTTTCTCCGCCGGATAATGTCTTCACGTCCCGATGCTGGCCTGTATAGCCGTCGTATACATCAAGGCCGAGCCCGCTCTGACGGCCGCGCTGCTCCAGCCGGCCGCTGCGCTGAAGGCGGAACTGTCCGCTGGAGAGCTTGTCCAGGCGCAGGTTGGCGGCCTGCAGGATTTGCTCCAGGTATTCGATCAGAATGTACCGCTCGAACGACAGCTTGAGCGCGTTATCGCCCTTCATCACCTCGTACAGATCCAGCACCTGCGCCAGCTCCGCCTCCAGCTGCGCAGCCTCGCGCTGCACCGTGCGGATCGCGGCTGCGAGCCGCTGCGCGCTCTCCGCCTGGCGCTCGGCCTCGCGGCAGTCGGCGGCCGTCCGCTCGGCCGCCAGACGCCGCTCGTCGAGCTGCTGCTGGAGCGCCGGCACGTCCGGGCGCTCGCGTCCGTCGAGCCCCTGCTCGAGCTCGCTGCGCCGCTGCAGGGCGGCAGCCAGCGCAGTCTCGTAGCGGCTCAGGCGCGTCGCCAGCTCGCTGCGCTCCGGCTCCCCGAGCCTCGCCTGCAGATAAGCTGTACGCGAAGCGAAGCCGGCCCGCTCCAGCTCGAGGACGAGTCGCTCGCCCGACTGCAGGGCCGCCTGCTCGGCCTCGGCGGCCTGCTGCTCGAGCTGCGCCGCCGCGGTCCGGGCCGACGCCAGCCGGGTCTGCGCCGCGCTGTGCCGCTCCTGGGCCGCGCGCCAGGCCGATGCGAGCTCGCCCTCCAGCGTGCGCTGCTGCGCGACGCGCCGCTCCAGTTGCTCCGGCTCCCGCAGCTCCTCAGGGATGCGCTCCAGCTCCGACTCGAGCTGCGAGCGCAGCGCGCTGCGGGCGAGCAGCGCCTGCTGATGCGCCGCGGCCAGCCGCTCCCGCTCGCGCAGCGCGCCGTCGATCGCTTCGTCCAGCTGCTGCAGCCGGCGGCGCCCTTCGGCGAGCTGCTCGGCGAGCGCCTTGAGCCGATCCGCCTCGGCGCGCAGCGTCTGGCCGTCCTGCTCCGCTCGCTGCAGCTGCTCCGTCATGCGCGCCGGCTCGACGCCGAGCTCGGCCATCTCCTCGGCGCGCGAGGCGATCGTCGCGGCGGACGCGGACGCCTGAGCCCGGACGGCATGCAGCTCGCCCTCGGCCTGCAGCAGCCGCTCTCGCAGCTGCTGCAGCGATTCGCGCGAGGGCGCGTCGCCGCCGCCAGCCGCGGGCTGCGGATGGGCCGTGCTGCCGCAGACCGGGCAGGGCTGGCCGTCATGCAGATGCAGCGCCAGCGCGCCGGCCTGTCGCTCCAGCCAAGCCGCCTCCATGCGGTCATGCTCCTCCCGCACCCGGCCCAGCTCCAGGGCCAGCTCCCGCTCGTAGCGGCCATGCTCGGCGGCGGCGCGCTCCAGCTCGGCCAGCTGCTTGAGCAGCTTGTAGCGGGCCCGCAGACGCTGCAGCTCGCCCTCCTTGTCGGTCCAGCCCGAGCTGGCCGCCTCCAGCTCCGCCACATGCCGCTGTGCCGCTTGCTTGGCGCTGCGCTGCGTCTCCAAGTGCGCCGTCGCCTCCTGCAGCCGCCGCTCGCCCGCACGCTCTGCCTCGGCGAGCCCCGCCTCCTCCCGGCGGCGCCGGCCCAGCTCCTGCACGCTCGGCGCCAGCTCCAGCAGCGGTCGCAGCTGGAAGGCCGCGTCGCTGCGCGCCTGCTCGCGCGCCTGCTCCGCTGCGAGCTGCGCCCCGGCGGCGGCGG
>NZ_JACXIZ010000058.1 GCF_014705605.1 Paenibacillus sabuli | reverse complement strand
AGCCGAGCGCGGCCGGCGCCAGCCAGCCGCCCGGCCAGCCCGCGCCGCCTGCGCCAGCGGCGGCACTCCACGCCGCCGCGGCATCCGGCGCTCCCGCCGCGAGCGCGCCCAGCGCCGCTAGTGCAGCCAGAGCGGCCAGCGGCGGCAGCACATACAGCATCGCATAGGCCAGTACGACGCCCGCCAGCAGCAGCGGACTGCGACCGAGGCCGGTGTACAGATTTTTTTTGTAGCCTTGCCATACGCCCGCGCCGTCGTGGTACATCCGCATCGTCACCTCGCGCCGCACGTCGGCGAGCGTGACCGGCAGGCCGGCGCGCTTGACGGCGCGGGCCATCGCCATGTCGTCGACGAGATGGCTGCGGAAGGCCGCGTGCCCGCCGATCGCCGCGTAGCTGTCCGCCGCGATCAGCAGGAAGGCGCCGTGCGCCGCGACGAAGCGCGGATCGGCGGAGCCGCGCACGAGCCGGATCGGCAGATGGCAGGCGACCGTGAAGGTCATCAGCGGCACGACGAGCCGCTCCGGCCAGCTCCCCGTCTCCTGCCGGGGAAAGCCGGTCACCAGGCCCTCGCCCTGTGCCAGCGCCGTGTCCAGGGCCGCCGCGAGCGCGCCCGGCGCCAGCCGCGCGTCGGCGTCGAGGAACAGCCACCAGCTGCCGCGGGCGGTCTCCGCCAGCTGATGGCAGGCGTGCGACTTGCCGAGCCAGCCCGGCGGCAGAGAGGCGCCGCGCAGCACGCGCAGGCGCGGATCGCCGCCGCCTGCGGCAAGGGCCAGCTCGCCCGTGCCGTCGTCCGAGCCGTCGTCCAGGACGAGCAGCTCCAGATGAGGCGAGGACTCCGCCAGCACGGAGCGGACGCAGGCGGCGATATTGTCCGCCTCGTTGCGCGCCGGGACGAGCACCGAGAGCCGGACCGGCGAGGCGGAGGCTGCGCCGCCTGGATGACCGTTGCCGGCAGCGGCAGTGGCCGCGCCCATGCCGACGGCGCCGCCTCTGCCAAGGGCGCCGCCGCCAGACGTCACTTGGCGCTCGACTTGGCGCCCCTCCGCTCGCCTGTCACTGGCGACCGCAGCCGTACCTCGTCCATCGGCGCGGGCCGACTCCTCCCGGTCCGGACGCGGCCTGCCGTCCAGCCACGCCCGGCCGCGCCGCCCCGTCCCGAGCCGCGGCAGCTGGCGCACGTTCCAGAGCACGAAGCCGAGCTGCAGGAGCAGCGCCGCCGCTATCGCCCAAAGAACGAAGACCACCGCGCCACCCCCTTTTTGAACGCGTCGAACGCCTCGCTCGTCGAACGCCCCGGCGCCAGCAGCGGGTTGAAATGCGCCGGCGGCCCGCCGGCCGCCGCGACGACCTGCGCCCGATGCGCGTCAAGCTGCGCCTCCAGGATGTCCTGAATGCGCTGCGCCGCAGGCTTGCGGCCGAGCTGCGGCCAGTCGCCGTACAGCGGCTCGCCCAGCCAGAGCGAGACGTCCGCCTTCTGATGCAAGCCATGGCTATAATAGATGGTCGCAGGCTGCACGAGCACCGTCGGGCAGCGCTCCATCAGATAGCCCGCCCCCGTGCGGAAGGCGAGCGGGCGTTCCTCGAGATGGCGAATCTCGCCCTGCGGGAACAGCCATACCCCGCTGCCTTCGCGCAGCAGTTCCGCCGCCGCATCGAGGGAGCGCAGGCTGGCGCGCGCGCTCGCCCGGTCGATCGGGATCGCCCCGAGCCGGCCGAAGAAGCGGTAGCGCGCCAGCTGCGCCTCGTCCATCAGCACATAGTGGCGGCGGGTCGAAGCCCGGCGGAAGGCCTGATACAGCACGAGGCCGTCCCACCACGAGCTGTGATTCATCACGTAGAGCACCGGCTGGCCCTGCGGCGCCGGATCGAGCGTGCCGCGCAGCCCCACCGTATGGAAATGGCGGCGCAGCAGGCAGCGCTCGTTGTACCGCGCAAAAACGCGACTAAACAGCGGGCTTGGGTTGACGAGGCGGGACATACCGCAGCACTCCTTCCGCAGCCAGCATGCCGATCAGGGCGACTGCCAGCGGTATGTACAGCCCTTCCTTGGCCCCGAGCAAGCCGAACATAAGCAGCATCAGCTGGAGCAGCCGCACGGCCTCCCGTCTGACCGCCAGGGTCATCATGCGCACCGGCAGCAGCAGCGACAGGCTCGCCGACAGGACGAACCAGCTGACGAAATTGACGATCGGCACGCCGAAGTAGCCGCCGCCGTGGCCGTCGCCCCAGATCCAGAATTCGCGCGCGAACGCCACCGGATCCAGCACGAGATCGAAGACGACCGTCCACACCCCGGTCAGCAGCGCCCGCAGCCAGCGCGAGCCCGACTCGGAGACGAGCGCCGCGAGCAGGACGACGCCGACCCAGGCGCAAGCGATCGTCAGCGGCACGCCGCCGACGCCCCAGCCGAGCAGCGGCGTATACGCATATTCGCCGAACGGCCAGCCCGTCCGCACGCCGAGCCATTCCACCAGGAAGGTGGCCAGGCCGATCAGCGCCGCGCGCGGCCAGCGCGCGTGGCGCGGCTCGCCGAGCCGCCCCTCCACATTCAGCGTATAGAGCGCGAAGAAGAGCAGGAAGAGGCCGTTGGCAAAGCCGAGCCAGCTCGGCACGCCGACGGTGAGCATCAGGATCAGGCCCACCGCATACCAAAAATAGAAAACGCGGCGCATCATGGCGTAGCCAAATAGCGCGGCGCGTACTTCTCGCCGATCTTCGCCAGCAGCTTGAGCTTGCGCAGCTGGCCGACATGCGCCCGGCGCGTGTACACCTGGTAGCCGCCGCCCTCGACCTCGTCGAGAATCGCTTCGTAAAAGCGGGCCGCCAGCTCGACCGAGAAGGCGCTCGCGGGCGGGTACGTGTCCAGATCGCGCAAGCCGCGCCTGAACCATTCGCGCGCCGTCGCGTCGAGCTCGCGGATGACCTGGCGCAGCCCCTCGTTTACCTCACCCGCCTCGAACTCCCGCTCGGAATAGCCGTGCCGCGCCATGAGCTCGAGCGGCACATAGCGACGGCCGCGGTCGCGGTCCTCGCCCACATCGCGCACGATGTTGACGATCTGCATCGCCTTGCCGAGGTAGATGCCGGATTCGACCACGTCAAGGCCGGGTCGATCATGCAGCACCGGCAGCAGCATCTCGCCCACGGTCCCGGCCACGAGGTAGCAATAGCCCTCCAGTTCCTCCATCGTCCGATAGTGCGTGAAACGCAAGTCGCGGCGCTGCCCCTCCATCTGGCGCAGAAAAGGCTCCTGGCCGAGGGCGGGGAAGGTCGCAAACAGCCAGCGCAGAGAAGACCAAATGAAATGGCCCTCCGCCCGCTCCAGCTCCAAAAAGCTGCGCTCCAGCTCGTCCAGCGGATACGGCGCGCGCTCCGGCTCGTCGACGGCGTCGTCGATCATCCGGCAAAACGCGTAGATGACAAATACCGCCTCCCTGCGCGGACTGGGCAAATAGCCGAATGCTTTGTAAAACGTGGTGGAGCCTTGCTTGATCATCGATTCGCAGCTTGCGAGTGCGGAGGCCAATTCCATATGTTCATCCCCTTGGTCAAATGATCGGCGAGAAGCCGTGCGCCTTGCATGACGATCGGAACGCCGCCGCCGGGATGAACCGAAGCCCCGACCGCATACAGCCCCTTCACCGCGCTGGACGCAATCTGCGGGCGAAAGACGGCCGATTGCGTCAGCGTCGGCGCGATGCCGAAGCTGCCGCCCTGGTACAGGCCCTCCGCCGCGGCGTCCGCGGGCGTGCGGACCGATTGCCAGCGAATCGCCTGCCGCAGCCCCGGGAAGCCGCGCCGCTCGGCCTCGGCCAGCACATGCCGCACGAGCGGCGGCGTCACCGCGGACCAGTCGAGCCGGCCGGCCGGCGGCGCCGGGACGAGCAGATACAGCACGCTGCCGCCCGGCGGCGCGGCGTCCGAATCGAGGGCGCCGGGGTAGAAGGCATAGAAGGATGGGTCGTCCGGCAGCTGTCCCTCGCCGAAAATCCGGCGCAAGCCGGCAGTCAGCGAGCGCGGCAGAAAAAATTGATGCGCCGCCGCCTTCGGCCACTGCCGGTCGAGCCCGAGATAGATCAGCACGCAGCCCGAGGACGGCGTGTAGCGGCGGCGCTGCCCGGCGCCGCCCGCGTCGCCGAGCAGCGCCCCGATGCCGGGGTAATCCCCGTTGTACACGACGCCGTCATAGCGGACGCGCTCCCCGCCGCAGTAGACGCCCGCCGCCCGCTCCTCCTCGATCCAGAGCTGCTCGACCGGGGCGTCCAGGCGCACCTCCACCCCTTGCTCCCGCAGCTCCCGCTCCAGGATCGGCACGAGCGCGGCGTAGCCGCCCTTGAGGTACCACACGCCGTACGCATGCTCGGCGTACGGCAGCAGCGTGTACAGGCCCGGCGATTGGAACGGCGCGCCGCCGATATACAGCGTCTGCAGCGAATAGGCGTCGCGCAGCCGCTCGTCGCGGAAGTAATCCGCCGCCAGTCCGCGCACGCTTTTGTACGCCTTGAGCCGTGTCAGCAGCGCCAGATTGCCCGCGGTGTAGAAGTCGCGGCGGCGCAGGAACGGCCGGTCGAGGAACGCCGCCTTGCCCTCGCGATAGCCGCGCTCCATGTCCCGTATATAGCGGAGGAAGCCCGCCCCCTCGCCCGGGGAGAGCCGCTCGAGCTCGGCCGCCTGACGATCCGGATCGCGCCACTTGTGCAGCACCGTACCGTCGGCGTAATGAATGCGGTACATCGGGTCGCAGGGCACGAGCGGCACGCGGCTGCGGGGGATGCCCGCCTCCTCGAGGATGCCGAGCAGCATCTCGGGCAGCAGCACGATGGTCGGGCCCTGGTCGATGCGATAGCCGCCGCCCGTCTCGTAGGCGAGGCGGCCGCCCAAGCGCGGCTGACGCTCGTACAGCGTCACGCGCATGCCGCGGCGGCGCAGCAGCAGCGCCGCGGTCATGCCGCCGACGCCGCCGCCGACGATGGCGATATGCATGCTACACCGCCCCCTTCCCATGCGGACCGGATGCGGCACTTCGGCGCGCTGCGCCGGCACGCCGCGCAGCGCGCCGATCCTGCTCCATCAGCAGCCGCACGCTGATGCGCGCCGATTCGAAGATCGTCGGCAATCCGCTGCCCGGATGCGTGCCGCCGCCGACGAGCCAGCAGTTGGCCGCTTCCTGGAAACGATTGTGCGGACGCAGCATCATCATCTGGTCGAGCGAATGCGCCAGGTTGAAGGTCGCGCCGCGGTACACCCCGTGATCGTCGCGCCAGCCGAGCGGCGTGATCATCGCCTCGCGCACGATGCGCGAGGCGAGACCGCGCAGCCCCGGCTCCCGCTCCAGACGCGCGAGCATACGGGCGCGCACCCGCTCGCCCTCCTCCCGCCAGTCGATCTCCGCCTCCAGATTGGGCACCGGCATGAGCGCGTAGAGCGCCGTCTGACCGGGCGGAGCCAGCGTCGGATCGGTGCGGCCGGGATTGTGCACATAGATCGACGGATCGTCGGAGAGCCGGCGTCCGCGCATCATCTCCTCCACATTGCGGCGGTAGTCCTCGGCGAACAGGATCGTATGATGCGGCATGTCGACCTCCATATCGAGTCCCAGGTAGAGCATGCAGGTCGAGCAGGAATACTTTTTGGCCGCGAGCCGCTCCGGCGTGTACTTGCGCAGCTGGCCCGGTTCGAACAACTCGTTCATCGCGGTGGCAAAGTCGGCGTTGAGGACGACATGATCGGCCGCGACGCGCTCGCCGCCCTCCAGCTCCACGCCGCAGGCGCGGCCGTCGCGCACGAGGACGCGCCGCACGGGCGTCGCCGTTCGGACTTCGCCGCCATACTCGCCCACCACCTGCGCCATCGCCTCGCAGACCCGGTTGACTCCGCCGATCGGGTGGAACAGGCCGTAGCGATGCTCCAGGTAGCTCAGCATGGTGAAGGTGCCCGGACATTCCCACGGCGACATGCCGAGGTACTTCGCCTGGAAGGTGAAGGCATACTTGAGCCGCTCGTCCGTGAAGTAGCGCGACAGCCGGCCGTAGACCGTATCGGTCGCATGCAGGCGCGGCAGCGCGGCGAATACGTCGCGTGCGATATAATCCCTGGGGCTGGCGAACGGCCGCTGCAAGAGCGGAGACACGCGGCGAAATTTCGCTTCCTCGTCGCGCATGAAGCGCAGGTAGCCGGCTCCGTTGCCGGGGAAATGACGTTCGATCAGCTCGCGCGTGCGGGCCGGGTCGCGCGAGGGCTCGAAGTGCAGCTCGCCGAACTGCAGGCGATAGAGCGGGTCCAGCTCAATCAGCTCCACATAGTCATGCAGCGAGCGATCGACCGCCGCGAAGAGCTCCTCGAGCAGATGCGGCATCATCAGGAAGGTCGGCCCCTTGTCGAAGCGGAAGGGGCCCAGCTCCAGACGCGAGGTCCGCCCGCCGGCCTGCGGCTGCTTCTCGTACACCGTGACACGGTACCCGCCACCCGCGAGCAGCATCGCCGCCGCCAATCCGCCCGGCCCCGCGCCGACGACGGCCACTGTTCCATTATCCATGCCGCTCTCCTCCATGCATACCGGCCTGATCGGGCCGGCCGTGCTCGCGCAATGCAGCGTACCAGCGCTCCCACTGCGCCGCGCTCGCCTCCGTCTGTCCCTCCAGCGTCCACGCCTCATAGGGCGCCGGCACGCCGGCGAAGCCGCGCCCGCCCAGCACGAACTGCAGATGCGGCTGCGCCTCGCGCAGCCGCTCGACCAGCGCCAGCGCGCCTTGCTGCAGCTCGGCCAGCGTGAGCGAGAGACAGACGACGCCGATGCGCTGCTCGGCGATCAGCGCTTCCAATCCGTCGGAAGGCGTATCCGCGCCCAGATAGAGCACCTCCATCCCCTTCTGCCGCAGGAACAGCGCGAATAGCAGCAGACCGGTCTGATGCCGCTCCCCCGAGGGGCAGATCGCCAGCGCGCGCGGCTGCTGCGGATCGACCGGGAACACCTGGTAGATAGCGAAGCAGCGCTGCGTGACGAATTGGGTCATATAGTGCTCCTGCAAGACGGAGGCCTCGCCGCTCTCCCACCGGTCGCCGACCTGGACGAGCAACGGCGCGAAGACACGGGAGATCATCGTATCGTGCCCATACATGGAGAACCCCAGGTCGGCCAGCGTCTTGGCCTCGTCGGAACGAAAGGCGGCCAGCGCATCGTAAAGCCGCTCTCTCAGCTGCTCGCAGTCGGCCAGATGCGCGCCGTGCTGCGGCGCGGCGGAGCCCGGCTGTCGGCTGCGCTGCCGGCGCAGCTCGGCCACGGCTTGGCTGATCGTCAGACCGTCGCGCTCCGTCTGCCGCTTCAGCCATTGCAGATCGGCAATGTCCTGCTCGGAGTAGGCGCGATAGCCGCCGGACGTCCTGGCGGGCTCGACTGCATGATGACGCACCTCCCAGGCGCGCAGCGTGACGGCCGGGATGTCCAGCATGTCGGATACTTGACGGATGGTATACACGTAATCACTTCTTTCTGCGGCGAGTGCGAATCAGGCGATGCAGGCGAATCCGATTGTAGCGCTGCGCTGCGATGCAGGGCAGATTGACAGCCAGCGCGTAGACCAGCATGATGCAACCGGCGGCCGGCGCGTTCCATAGGAAGAAGAGCGGCGCAGGCGCCATGGCCAGCCAATGCGTCAGCTCGGCGCGCCGCGTCTCTGCGACGAAGCGGCGATAGTAGGCGACGTCCCGCATGCAGAGCTCGCGCTTGGCGAAGCCGCCGCGCAGCAACCGCGCCCCGTCGGGCAGGCGGTGCTTCCAGGCGCGAATGCGCAGGAAGCGGGCGTAGAAGCGTTCCTCCCGCGAGGCGAACCCGTCTGGCGCAGCCGGGCTGTCGTCCTCACGCCGGGGCGAGGCGGAGCGATTGCGTGCGGCCTGCGGGTCGGCTCGGCCTGCCGCCCCGCAGGCGAACCAATGCGCCGGCAGCTGCTGGCAGAGCCAGGCCGCGCCGAGCTGGACCGTCAGCCAGCCGAGGATATTGAGCAGAATCGTCCATCCCGGCGCCAGCTCAAGCAGACGCATCGTCCGGGCCCCCGCCGCTGCCAGTCGCGATCGACCGGCCCTTCCAGCTCACCCGCCGCCGCACGAAGGTCTGCGCCGCCGAACGCGCGAATACGGCGAAGAACAGCACCAGCGGCAGCGGATACAGCAGCGCCGGCCAGCGGCCGAAGCGACCGGCGCGGCGCAGCAGCGCCGCGAACAGCGCCGCATGCGCCGCGTAGGCAAGACCCGCCGCGAACGCCGCTGCGGCGCTCGGCTCGTCCAGCGCGCGCGCTGCGAGGCCTGCTGCGGAGGCAGCGCCCGCCAGCCACAGCACGATCACCGCCAAGGCCGGCGGCGGCGTGGCGGCAGCGCCGCTGGCGAAGCTCTTGCTCCAGCCGCCGAGGAGCTGCCGCAGCCCTTGCGGGTACATCCGAAAGCGCATCACGCCTCGCCCGCTGCGGCTATGTACGCGCATTCCCCGAGCGCGGAAGGCGCCGCTCAGCGCATGATTGTCCAGCACGCGTCCCTTCACTGCGGCATGACCGCCCGCCGCCAGATAGTCCTGCTTGCGGCACATCACACACGGACCGAACGCGCCGCCGCCCAGCGCGACCGATGCGAGCACGACGATATTGAAGACGGCCGACAGCCGCTCGTAGTGATGCTGCATGCTATGGTACGGCTGCACGGAGAGCAGCTCCGCACCGCTCGCTGCCGTCGACAGCCGCTCCAGCGCCTGCGGCTCGAGCACGATGTCCGCATCCAGGAAGAGCAGTTGCGGCTGTGCGGCGGCGGCGGCTCCCTGCCAGCACGCCCAGCTCTTGCCGAGCCAGCCTGCAGGCAGCGGACCCGGCACGACGACGCGCGCCCCGAGCCGCTTGGCGACCTCCGCCGTCCCGTCCTCCGAGCCGTCGTCGACGACGAGCACCTCTGCCGCGGGGACGCGCTGCGCCTGGAGCGAGCCGAGCAGCGCGCCCAGATTGTGCGCTTCGTTGCGCGCGGGAATCACCACCGTGAGCGCTACAGGCTTCGGGCTGCTCCTACCGGGCTGCGCGCCAGCTCGATGCCCTTGTCGCTCGTCGCCGGCCGCCGCGATCGGGCGGACCTCCGTTTCGTCGAACGCGCCCGGCCGCGCCTCCGCCTTTTCCGGTAGATCTGGCTGGTCCCGTTGATTCGGTTCCAGCAGGCTCGATTCTGGTTGGTCCGGTTCTGGTTGGGCAGGATGCTGCGCCAGCTCCAGCCTGCGCATGCGGCGCAGCATCAGCCACCCGCCGAGCAGTCCGACAGCCGAACAGCCCAGCGCGAATGCAAGTGAATCCATGTGACTGTCCTCCCTCTTTACACGCATGACGTTTGAAAATCGGCAACTGCGGATAGGATAAAGGAAGATCACACAGCTTTTTCCACTTTCCACATGCATATGGGGTACAGGCCGATTTTAGTCTTCATCACAAGGTGGCGTCACAGGAAAACAGAAAAGATTCCTAAGGGCAAACACAAGTCTATACAAACGTTATACCCACCTTGCACAAACCTAAACCAAAGGTTAGCCAAACCATCTACAACAAACTACAACAAAACACAGCGAGCGAGCAGTCCTAGCGGTGCGGCGCGTCTCGTGGCGATGAGAGGAGTTCGAGATTATGAAGAAAAAAGCGGTCATAGTCGGCGCGGGGCTGGGCGGACTGTCCTGTGCGGTCCGTATGGCAGCGGACGGGTATGCGGTCACCGTGCTGGAGAAAAACGAACGGGCCGGCGGCAAGCTGAACATTCGCAGCGGCGCCGGCTACAGCTTTGACACCGGCCCCTCCATTCTCACCATGCCGTGGGTGCTGGAGCAGTTGTTCGCCGCCTGCGGACGTCGGCTCGAGGATTATATGACCTTGCAACGCGTGGAGCCGCAGTGGCGCACCTTCTTCGAGGACGGCACACGTCTGGACGTGAGCGGCGATCTGCCGGCGATGCTGCGTGAGATCGAAGCCCTCTCGCCTGCCGATGCCGACCGGTTCCTGGCGTATGTGCAGGAATGCAAGGCGATGTACGACATCAGCATGAAGAGCTTCTATAGCCGCAGCCTCAGCGGCCTCGGCGAGTTGCGCAGTCTGCACACGGTCAAGGAGCTGCTGGCGATGGCTCCGCTGCGCACGATGCACCAGCATACGGCGCGCCATCTGCAGGATGCGCGGCTGCGGCAGCTGTTCGACTTCCTCATCATGTACGTCGGCTCCTCGCCGTATGCCGCCCCCGCCGTACTGTCCCAGCTCGTCTATGTCCAGCTCGGGCTCGGCATCTATTATGTGGAGGGCGGGATGTACAATATCGCGCGGGGCATGCTGCGCCTCGCCGAGGAGCTCGGCGTCGACGTGCAGACGAATGCGCCCGTGCGCCAGATCGTGCTGCGCGGCAGCCGGGCGGCGGGCGTGCTGCTGGAGGACGGGACGCTCCACGAGGCGGATATCGTCGTCTCCAATCTTGAAGCCATCCCCGCGCACCAGACCTTGCTCCAGGATGCGCCGGGACGGCCTGCCGCCGAGGCGCGCCTGCGCAAGTACGCGCCGACCGTCTCGGGCCTGGTGCTGCTGCTCGGCGTGAATCGCAGCTACCCGCAGCTGCAGCATCACAATTTTCTGTTCGCCCAGGACCCCGCACGCGAATTCAACGACCTGTTCGAGCGCAACGTGCCAAGTCCGGACCCGACTGTCTACATCGGCGTCTCCGCCAAGTCCGATCCGACGCAGGCGCCGCCGGGCAAGGAGAACCTGTTCGTGCTGACCCACGTGCCGCCGCTCAAGCAGGGCGAGAGCTGGACCGACTACCATGCGCAGTATCGCGAGCTCGTGCTGAACAAGCTGGAGCGCATGGGCCTGAGCGGCCTGCGCGGGCATATCGAATACGAGTCGAGCTTCATCCCCGACGATCTGCAGCGGCTCTACGGCGCCAACGGCGGCTCGATCTACGGCGTCGCGACCGATCGCAAGCGCAACGGCGGCTTCAAGGTGCCGAGCCGCAGCGACCTGGCGAGCAACCTGTATTTCGTGGGCGGCTCCACGCATCCGGGCGGCGGCGTCCCGATGGTGACGCTGTCCGGCCAGCTCACCGCCGACCTGATCCGCGAGCACCACGGCCGCCCGGCGGCCGTGCGCAACGCGGGACCCGGCCGGTAACCCTCTCACGGCTGCGGGTTGATGGCTGCGGCTTAATGGAAGTAGGTGGAAGGCAGCGGATCGCGGCGACGCTCGGAGCCCGGGCGCTGGCGCAATGACCAACACCGGCGCTACTTGCGGGGGCGGCAGCTCGCGCGCTTCGCGCAGCGGCCAAAACTGGCGCCATTGGCAGTGGTGAGTGGGTGGGAGCGCGGGCACCTGCTATGTTAGGAAGTGCAAAAAGGACTTCATAAACTGCGAAGTTCTTTTTGCTCTTTTTCACCCCCCATTGCGGTACGTTTCTTTAACTGGATACTCGTACCATCCCTCCACTTGGCCGCCGCCAATTTATGCCTTAATCATCAGTTCACCTCTCCGCCTTCCTCTGCTCATTTTTGACCGTAAGACATAGAAAAACAACAAAAAGCAGCCTCTAGCGGACATTTTTGTCCGCTAAAAACTGCTCCAAAACGAGCTTTGCAACACGGAATCCAATGAACGCCGATGACGCCGATGATGCTCGACTGTCGTTCGTGCGTCGTTGCACGTCGCCATCACTTCAATGCCATCAGCCCTTGGCGGCGCGGTAGGCCTCGACGTATTGGGAGGCGCGCTTGGCGACGAGCGAATAGTCGCCCTGAGCCACCGCCGCCTGCGTCAGATCGGACCCGATGCCGACCGCGACGGCCCCGGCCTTGATCCACTCACCCAGGTTGTCCAGCGATACGCCGCCGGTCGGCATCAGATTCGCTTGCGGGAGCGGCCCCTTGATCGCCTTGATCATCGCCGGCGAGTACAAGTTGCCCGGGAACAGCTTGACGATATCGACGCCCAGCTCCAGCGCTTCCTGAATCTCCTTGACGGTCATGACGCCCGGCAGCACCGGGACGCAGTAGCGGTTGCAGAGCGTGACCGTGGCCGGGTTGAGCGAAGGCCCGACAACGAATTCGGCGCCGCTGAGCAGCGCCGCGCGCGCCGTCTCCGGATCGAGCACGGTGCCGACTCCGATGATGGCATAGCGATCCGGATCGGCGGCGCCGGAGTTGTATTTTTTGGCCAGTGTCTCAATGGCCTGGAGCGCGCGAGGCACAGTCATCGTTACCTCGATGGACTTGATGCCGCCTGCGATGGCCTGCTCCGCCATCTCGACCACTTCCTCGGGCGTGTCCCCGCGCAGGACCGCGACGACGCCCTCTTCGACAAGCTGGTTCAATACTTTGATTTTTTTCATGCTGACGTTCCTTCTTTCGTATTCAGTCATTCACCCCTGGCCCTTGACCTGACTCCGCGCGCGCCGCACCAGGAACAGCACCAGCAGCAAGAAGCAGAAGCCCGCGTAGGCCGCCCAGATCATGAACGTATCGCTGTCGGGGTCCAGCAGCGACGAGCCAAGCAAGGCAAACAACCACACCTGGGAAAAAGTCCCGATCGTCGTGGACCACAGGTAGGCGCGCCAATGCAGCGGCGAGATGGCCGCCATGATCGATATGATATTACTCGGCACAATCGGAATCGAGCGCAGCAGGATCACCACCCACACGCCATAATGATCCATGTGGCGCTGCCACTTGTCGTACTTGGCGAGCCGCTCGCCAAAGCGGTGCATGAACCACGGCTGCAGCAGCGAACGACTCAGCCAAAAGCAGACGATCGAGGCGAGCGTGCCGAGCAGCCAGCTCACGAGCAATCCCTCCACTACCCCGAATGTGGCGACGTGGAGCAGCATGAGCGTGGCAAATGGAAAAAACGTAACAATCCCTTGGACAATGGACAACGGAGTCGTCAGCAGCAGCAGCATATACCCGTCCAGCCCGGCGCTCGCGACGAGGCGTTCGATCGCTTGATCGATCCATTCCTGCACGACCTGCACCACTCCTAACCCTCAATCCGATCTCACAGCACCGGCTGATCCTTCCCATTATACCGCAAGCCGCCCCCTGTGCAAAAGCCGACCTTCCCTTAAAGAAGAGTCCGCCATACAGATGCGCCGCCTGGATGCCGTCGCAAACCTCGCGCGATTCTAGCGCTGTGAAAATGCGCTCAACCTAAGCGTCATGCGGTATAGCTGCTCGTCCGGCGAAATGGCATAACGCGCCAGCGCGGATGCCGGGTAAGCCTCGATGCCGCTCGGACGGATAGCCTCCAGCGCAAACCGGTCCGTGCGCAGCAGCCGCGGCGCGGCCTGCAAGGCATCCAGCAGCGTCACCACATGCGTCAGCGGGCCGTCGACCGTCAGCTCGAAGCGATGCGAACGCAGGACCGAAGTCGACGACGCGGCCTCGGCGGCGCCAGGCAGTTCATCCAACTCGTCCAGCTCGGTCAGATCGACGAACAGCACGCCGGCCTCCTCCATGCTCGCTGCCAGCTCGCCCAATACGCCTCCCTTGTCCGGCGCCTCGGGCACAGGCTGGACCGCCGGATCCGCGCCATCCTCTCGGGTCGCGGACGCTTCCAGCGCTGCGACCCGTCCGTCCACCTCGGCAACCAGCGACTGCTCCCGCTCCCATTCTCCCTTGGCCGCCTCCTGCAGCCAAGCCCCCGCCGCCACGGCCAGCACGGCCGCCAGCAGGACGACGAGCACGAGCAGCATCGCTTGCCGGCGCTGCCGGCTAGATCTGCCCAGCGCACTCATGGCTTGCCCTCCGCGAGCTGCGCCAGATCCAGCTGCACGCGCGTCGTGAGCCGGTACAGGCGCGAGGCCGCCGTGTACCCGTCGAGCTGCAGCGCACCGCCGGGCTCCAGTCGCGTCAGCGCCAGCTCGTCCACCGCGGTGTCCGCTGCCAGCGGCTGCTGCTCCAGCGCACCGATATAGGCCTGCGTATTATAGTAGCTATTCAAGTACAAAGTCGCCGTCAGCTCGCCGCTCTCCGAAACCGCCAAAGCGGACACGCCGTATTGCGGACGGGAGGAAGCGCCACCGGTCTTCTCCTGCGGCAAGTCGGCCAGAACGGCCGCGATGCCAGAGCTCCAGACGGTCCGATCGGCGCGCACCCGCTCCAGCTCGAGCGCGGCGATCCGGCCCGACTCGCGCTGCGTCCGCTGCTCCGCCTCTCCCTCCAGCTCCGTCAGCCGCGTCTGCAGCGCCGCGGCCTCGGCCCTGGCTTGCGCGGCCGCTTGACGGGCCTCGTGGGCATGGCTCCACTGGAGTCCGAACGCCGCGACTCCGGCGATGCCGAGCATCAGACAGAGCCAGATTCGGTAGCGCACCAGCCACGGCGTACGCGGGGCGAGATTGATCGAGGCCATCATGGTCGCCTCCCTCTTAGTGCCAGTCCCAGCGGCACGGCATACGCCGCGGCATCCCAGCCCGACGTATTGCCGGCGACTGTCAGCGAGGTCCCGTGCGTCTTCACAATCTGCTGCGGCATGCGCGCTTGCAGTCGCTGTGCCAGAGGCAGCATGCCCGGGATGTCCCCGGTCAACTGAAGCGAGCCGACCGGCGTGTCGCGATTCCCGAGCGTGTAACGATAGAAGTCCAGCAGCCGCTCCAGCTCCGCCGCCAGCTCCTCGCAGGCGGCGTCGAACGAGGGCGAGGGCTGCCAGCCGCCCTGCGCGCCGGCTGCCGCAGACGCTTCACGACCGCCGCTCTGAGGGTTCGCCGCTTCCTCGCGAGCCCGGGCAGGCGGCGGCCAGGCCGGTACCGCCGCCGCAGCCCCGGCGGCGCTCTCCAGCCACCCCGCGGGCGCCGCTGCCTGCGCGACGCCGCTGCCTGCGGCTGCCCCCGCATGGCCGTCCCGCAGGTCCACCTCCATGCTGCGGGTGATCTGCACCGCGTCGCGCTGCACGATCGACACGTCGCAGGTGGTCCGATTGACATCGACCGCCATCCACGTCTGGGGCGACAGCTCCGGACGCTCGGTCTGCTGGAGGCGCTGCAGCGCGAACACCTTGAGCTCGATGCTGCACAGCTTCAGCTTCACGGAGCGCAACAGCTCCGCATAGTCCAGCACCAGCTCCATCGGCGCCGCCACCAAGAGCACCGGGCAGAGCGCCTTGTCCGTCTCCCCATCCTCGCGGCTCGCCTCCTCGGACGCAGCGCCGGGCATGGAGGCCGCGCCCGGCGAGCCAAGCGCTGCGGTTCCTTCCGCGCCGGTTCCGCCAAGCACGCCAAGTCCTCCCGGCACACCAGGTCCTCCGGCGCCGCCGAGCGCTTTTGGGCCGTCGGACGCACCGGCTTCCCCAGGCTCCCGACTGTGCGGCAGCTTGACGAAGTCGAAGTGCGGCTCTTCAAAGGGCAGCATGATCCCATGCCTGAGCTCGTGCTGCAGCAGTTTGCGCAGTTCGGACCGCTTGACGTCGGGCATTTGGACCGTGCGCACGATCACATTTTGGCTCGGAATGGCGAAATTCACTTGCCGGCTCCGCCACTTGCGGCTGGCCAGCAGCTCCGTCAGCGCCGTGCGCAGCCGCTCCGGTGCGAGCAGCTTGCCGTCGTGCATCGTGCCCTCGGGCAGCGCGCGCATCGCATAGCCCTTCACACGCGGGCGTGAGCCGCCGAGCTGCATCTCGCACAGCTTCACATGATGATCGGTGAGCTCCAGCCCGAGCGTCGTCCGGCTCAGGCCGAGGCTGTCCCGTATCTTATCCAGCATGCCTGCTCCTCCTCTCGTTCGCGCCTGTCTCCGGCGCCGCATTCCGTTCAATTCGACGTGCGGTCGCCGATCGTGTAGCCCCCGCCTCCCCCGTCGCCGCCGGAGGGCGGCGGGCCGTGATCGATGCAGATCGTGCCGCTCGCCCACTCGTACCAGCTCGGGAAGGTCACCGTCCCGCCGGCGTAGAAGCCGCTTAGCCCATTCGCGGTCGAATATACGTTGTTGGCGAAGCGGATATCGCGATACGCCGCGAGATATCCGCCCGTCTCCAGCCCGCTGACCGAATTGTCGAACGTCAGGCTGCCCATTGTCCAAAAATCCGCGCCTATGCGCAGCGCGTTCACACTTACGCGGAACCGCATGTCGCCGCCGCCGACCAGTGCGCCTCCCACCTCCAGGAGCTGGACCGTGTTCCCCCAATTGGAGGCCCCGCCGATCAGTATGTCCGACCCGACGACCAGCCGATTCACCGTCTTGGTCGCGAGGCTCTGGCCGATCCGGAAGCTGCCCCCGATCTCCAGGCGCTCGAGCGTATTGTTGAATTGCACGGCGCCGCCGACCAACAGATTGCCGCCGATCGACGACTGATCGATTGTATTCTCGAAGATGAGGCTGCCGCCGATCCGGACATCCCCCTGCGCGGCGATGACCGCGGTATTGCCGAAATGCACGTTCTGCCCCACCGCAATGTCGCCGTACACGGTCAATTGACGGACGGAATTGTAGGTGAGCACACTGCCGCCCACCAACAGGTCCCCTTCCACAATCAGTTCGTCGGTTGCGCTGGCGATTCTCAGATCGCCCCGCACGACCAGATCGCCTGCAATTCGCAGCTTGCCGCCCTGGAAGGTGAAATCCCCGCCCACGTACACGTCTCCCTCCAATACGATGCCGGAGTGCGCGTCCGTCGTGCTCTTCAGATTGCCGGCGGCTCGGATCGCCGCCCCGTCCGGCAGCGCCGATACGGCAATCGCCGCGCCCGAATCGAGCTCGATATCGCCCGCGTAGGAGACGCCGGGGCGAGTGCCGGACACGGTGAGCGCAGCGGACTCGGTCTTGTCGCCGGCGGCGCCAGCCAAATCGGGCGGGACAGGCGCCAGCGCAAGATGGCGCTCGCGGTAATAGGCGAAATACGACTCGAACTCCTGCTCATATTGCGCCGTGATATAAGTATTGGAGTAGGCGTCATCTGCCAGTTTATTGCCGCTGCCGCAGGCGTTGAATACCGGATTGCGCGCACTGTCCGGCATCACGACCGCATAGCGATAATAGAACTCCGTCCCGTCGCTGCCCGCGCCCGGTCCGCCGCCCCCGCTGCCGCCGCCCGGAGCCGGGGGATACAGCGCCAGATGGACGACCCGCTCGCGCGCCCGCGCGCCCGACCCGCTCGTGACCGCAAAATCGACGCCGGTCGGATCGCCGCTCGCCGGTCGGACGGCAATGACGATGCCGCCCTCCATGCCCTTGGCCGTCAGCTCCGCCTGCAACTGCGTCTGCAGCGCAGCCGCGAGCTGGCGCAGCTCCTCGCCGGTCACGCCCTCTGCCGCAGCCGCCTCGATCAGCCGCACGTACACGGCCGAGGCCGACTCCGCATAGGTGTAGGCGCGCTCCGCTTCCCCGCTCGTCTTGGCCTGCAGCAGCCCGACATTGACCTGCATCAGCAGCGGCGCGGCCAACAGCCCGAGGATAAGGATACAGCCCAGCACCGGGAGCAGCACACTCCCCCGTTCCGTTCGCTTCGACATTTTCCTTCCTTCTTTCGCCAAAATCTTTTATAGTAGAGGTACAAAGACGCATGTCGAAAGGTGTGGATTGTGATGGAGCGGCACAAGCAGGCGGGCTTCACCCTCATCGAGGTGCTGGGCGCTGTCGTCCTTCTGGCCATCGCCGTGACAGCTGCCGTCTATCTCCTCGGCCAGACCGCGCTGTTCAGCGGCGCCAACGCCCGCGCCGGCGAATCCGTGACCATCGCCCGGACGGTGATGGAGGAGCTGAAGCATCATCTGCGCAGCGGCGGGACGATCGACCTGTACGGGCAGCAGGTGGACCTCGCCGCGCTCCAGTCCACAGCTCCCCCCTACACGCTCGGCGCAGCGCTGCATGCGCCCGACGCAGAGGCGCCGCAATTCGACATCACGGTGCAATCGCTCGCCCCTGCGCACGCCGAGCTCACGCTGGACGGCGAGACGTACGAGATCGACCACTACTTCCGCTACATCCGCATCACGGTCGCAAGCCGCAGCCAGGACAGCCGCTACACGCTGGAGGGCTATGCGGCGTATCAATGACGCACCCGACGCTTCAGGCGATTCAAGGAAAGCGAGGACAGCCATGCTCCGCAACGCCAAAGGCTTGACCGCAATCGAATTAATGGGCGCGCTCGCCATCGCGCTGCTCGTCATCGGCACGCTCATCGTGCTGCTCGGCCAGAGCCACTCCAGCGCGGTGCGCATCGCCCTGCGGGAGACGGTGCAGCAGGAGGCCGAGGACAGCCTGCGCCATATGGTGAGCGCGATTCGCACCGGCTTCGCCGCGACCGCGGGAGCGGACTACGCGCTCAGCCTGGACAATGCCGAGACGGGCGAATACATTCGCTACCGGCGGCTCGCCGACGGCCGCCTGACCTTCGAATCGTCGCGCATTCCCGAGGGCGCCGATACCGCCGTCGCACTCGGCGCGACGCTCTCGCATCACACCGAGTCGGTCGAGGTGAGCGTCGCCGAAGGCCGGGTGTCGATCGCCCTGACGATGCGGTACGAAGGCTCGCGCACGGAGACGTTCCGCACTGTCGCGTATACGCTGCGCTGATGCTCGGGCCGTGTCTGCGCGCGCCCGTACACATCGACGCTGGCTAGCCACAGCAGATCGTCATGTTGTCGCCCGAGTACGCCTTCGTCTCAGGTCCTCCTGGGTCGTCGCTCCCCGCGTACGCTCTGCACGCTCCGCTACACGGGCTGCAGCAGCCTCAGGTAGGCGTCCACCCACTGCGCCCCCCACCAATACGCGCACAGCGCGCCCGCCGCGATGGCAGGGCCAAACGGCAATTGCCGCGCGTCGCGGCCGCTTAGCCGCAGGATCAGCGCGCCGGCCAATCCGGCCACGCTCGCCAGCAGCAGGCTCAGCAGCGTGAGCTCGAGGCCGAGCAGCAGGCCGAGCGGGACGTACAGCTTGACGTCGCCGCCGCCGAGCGCCTCCTTGCGCAGCAGCAGGCTGCACAAGACGCCGATGGCCAGCAGCAGGCCGCTGCCTGCCAGTGCCGCCGCGCCGTAATTCCAGAGCGGCAGCGGATGCGACCAGAGCCGCATGAGCAGCGCGCCGGCGATCCCTGCAGCGACGACGGCATCGGGGATGACGAGCGCGGACAGATCGGTCTGCACGATCACGTACAGCAGAGCGATCAGCAGCAGGGCTGCCGCGAGCTCGCGGCTCGGCCCGAGCTGCAGCCCCGCGAGCGCCCAGCTCAGGGCCAGCGCAGCCTCGCCGAATGGATAAACCAGTGCGACCTTGCGCCCGCAGGCCGGACAGCGGCCGCGCGTCAGCGCATAGCCGAGCGCCGGCAGCCCGCGCAGCCGCCGCAGCGGATGACCGCCGTGGATGCAGTAGGTCGGCGGATACCGCGCCGGCAGCCGCTCGTCCCAGCGGATGGCCGCCGCGTTGAGCGCTCCGCCGAGTGCCAGGCCGCCCAGTCCCGCGAGCAGTCCGATCATTCCGTCCACGCGCTCACCTCGCTCCTGATGGTCCGAAAGGCAACCCGAGTCGGGCTGCCTTGGATAAACGTATGGGCCTTCCCACTTCTGTGGTCCAGCCGAGCCGGGCCAATGTCGAATCGCTTGTTCGTATACGTAGAATCAGCCTGACGTCAACGTCACCGTATAGGTGCCGTTGGCTTGCGGGGTAATCGTGACTCCGTTTTTGGCCTTTGCGGTATCGTTCCAGGTCGGAATGGCATTCAAGTAGCCTTCGCGGACCAAGTCAGCGCCTGTCGCTGCATTTGACAGCGTCACCGCCGTGGCCGTGCTGACTTCCTCGTCGATCGCATATCGCAGCGCCGCCTCTTCAATCATTTTATCCGTCGCCGTGTCCGACTTCTCCTCCGCATTTTTGATCGTCGCGCCGATCGCCGGCACCGCGATCGCGGCGATGATGCCGACGATGACGATGACCGCCAGCAGCTCGACCAGCGTGAGTCCCTTCTCGTTCTTCAGAATGGTGCGCATCTGCATCTCTCCCTCTCCCTAGGTTGGTGCTGCATCTATATCGAACGGCGGACTACATGCTCTCCATCATGCGGAAGGAAGGCATGAGCACCGCCAGCACGATCAGTCCGACGACGGCGGTCAGCAGGAGGATCATGAGCGGCTCCAGCAGCGTCTTGAGCCGCTCGGCCATCGCGTCCACGTCCGCCTCGTAAAAGTCCGCCACCTTGGCCAGCATCGTATCCAGCGAGCCGGCGCGCTCGCCGCTGGCGACCATCTGCGTCACCATTGGCGGGAACAGCCGTGACTGTCCCATCGGACCGGCCATCGGCTGGCCGCGCCGCACCTGCTGGCGCAGCTCCTCGATCACCGCCCCGATCGCCCGGTTGCCGACCACCTCGGCGACGATCGCGAGCGCGGGCAGCATCGGCGTGGCCGCGGTATACAGTGAGGCGAAGGTGCGGCTGAAGCGCGCCAGCGCCTGCTTGTGCCATAGCCGGCCGAAGACCGGCAGCTTCAGCTTGGCGTGGTCGAGCCTACGACTCCAGCTGGCGCTGCGGCGCATGAGGCGCAGCGCCAGCCCAGGCAGCGGCAGCGCGGCGAGCACGACGTACCAGTACTGCTGCACGAAGGCGCTCGCCCCCATGACGATGCGGGTCGGCAGCGGCAGCTCGATATTCATCTGCGCGAAGGTGTCGACATAGCCCGGGATTACGAACAGCATCATGAAGACGACGACCAGCACCATGACGACGAGCATAATCGCCGGATAGATCATGGCCGACTTGACCTTCTCGCGCGTATTATGCTCCTTCTCGTAGAAGACCGCCAGCCGCTCCAGCATCTCGTCGAGACTGCCCGATACCTCGCCGGCCTTGACCATGCTCACGAAGACCGGCGTGAACACCGTCGGATGCGCGGCCGCCGCCACGGAGAACTGCGCGCCCGCCTTCATGCGTTCGGCGATGTCGGCGAGCACCCTGCGCAGCGGCTTCGCTGGCGATTGCTCGGCCAGCAGCCGGATCGCCTCGACCAGCGCGACCCCCGACTTGTACATCGTCGCCAGCTGGCGGCAGAATACCGTGAAATGCGCGGTCCCGACCCGCGGCCCGCCGATCTCGATCTCCCGATGCAGCGCGCTCTGACTGCGGTCGACCAGCTTGCTCGCCCACAGCCCGCGGCCGCGCAGCTGCTCGGCGGCCTGCTGGAGCGTGGCGCTCTCCACGGTGCCCGCGGCCCGCTTGCCGGCGGCGTCGACCGCCCGATAATGATAGATCGGCATCCTGCTTCCCCCTGCCTTCCGCTGCTTCGTTACGCTCAGCCGCTCAGATCGGCCGTCTCGCCGACGGCCTGCCGCGCCTGCTCCTCCGTCACCAGGCCCTGCCGCACGAGCTCCCGCAGGGCTTGCTCCATCGTCTGCATCCCGCTATGCCGCCCCGTCTGGATGATCGAGCGGATCTGATGCACCTTGTCCGTGCGGATCAGGTTGGCGATCGCCGGCGTATTGACCATGATCTCGCAGGCTGCGACACGGCCGCCCCCGCCGACCGTCGGCAGCAGACGCTGCGCGATCACGCCGGCCAGCACCGCGGCCAGTTGCACGCGTATCTGCTGCTGGCCCTGCGGCGGGAAGACGTCGATGATGCGGTCGATCGTCTGCGCCGCATCGGCGGTGTGGAGCGTGGCGAAGACGAGATGCCCGGTCTCCGCCGCCGTGACCGCCGTCGCGATCGTCTCCAGATCGCGCAGCTCGCCGATCAGCAGCACATCCGGGTCCTGGCGCAGCGCCGCGCGCAGGCCGGCTGCGAACGAGGCGGTGTCGCGGCCGATCTCGCGCTGATTGACGATGCTGCGCTTGTGCCGATGCTCGAATTCGATCGGGTCCTCCAGCGTGACGATATGACAGCTGCGCCGCTCGTTGATCGCATGGACGAGCGCGGCGAGCGTCGTCGTCTTGCCGCTGCCGGTCGGGCCGGTCACCAGCACCAGGCCCTGCGAGCGCTCCGCCAGGCGAGCCGCAGCCGCCGGCAGACCGAGCTGTCCGAGCTCCGGCAGCGCCTCCGGGACGAGCCGGACCGTCAGGCCGGTGCCGCCGCGCTGGCGGAATACATTGACCCGGCAACGCTGTCCGGCCGGGGAGCGATAGGCCAGATCCAGGTCTCCGCTCGCGGCGAACGCCTGCCGACCCTGCTCCGACAGCAGCGCCTCCGCCAGCCGGGCGGTGTCCTGCTCCGTCAGCGGCCGCTCGCCGTGCGGGACGAGTCTGCCGTGGACGCGCAGCATCACCGGCGCGCCCGCGGTAATATGGATATCCGATGCCCGGCCGGCGCTCGCGGCCGCCAGTATGTGCTCCAGCTCCATCATCGTGGTGCCTCCTTCACAGGTCCCGTAGCGCTCATGACTCGTCGTAGCTCGTGACGCGATGCACCTCGGCGATCGTGGTGCGGCCCTCGGCCGCCTTGGCGAGACCGTCGCGCAGCATCGGCACGATCAGGCCGCGCTGAATCGCATGCTGGAGGTACTCGCCGTCGGTGCGCTTGCCGAGGATCATCGCGCGCAGCGCATTGTCCACGGTCAGCACCTCGTGAATGGCGAACCGCCCCTTGTAGCCGGTGCGGCCGCACTCGGCACAGCCCGCGCCGCGGCGCAGCTGGCCCGGCGCGATGCCGTGCCGCTCCAGCAGCGCGCGCTCCTCCGGCAGCGGCTCGTAAGCGGACGAGCAGGCCGGGCAATTCTCGCGTACGAGCCGCTGTGCGACGATGCAGGTGATCGCCGAGGAGATGAGGAACGGCTCGATCCCCATGTCGAGCAGCCGGCTGATCGCGTTCACGGCGCTGTTCGTATGCAGCGTGCTGAGCACGAGATGACCGGTCATCGCCGCGCGCACTGCGATCTCGGCGGTCTCGGCGTCGCGAATCTCGCCCACCATGACGATGTCCGGATCCTGTCGCAGCATCGCCCGCAGCCCGCGCGCGAAGCTGAGCCCGGTGACGTTGTTGATCTGCATCTGATTGACGCCCTGGAGCTGGTACTCGACCGGGTCCTCGACGGTCATGATGTTGACGCTGTCCGCATTGAGCCGCGAGAGCGCGGCATAGAGCGTCGTCGTCTTGCCGCTGCCGGTCGGGCCGGTGATCAGCACGACGCCGTGCGGCTGTGCGATCTGCCGGACGAAGGCGTCGCGGTTGGCCGTCGTGAAGGCCAGGCGGTCGACGTCGAGCAGCGCCAGGCCGAGGTCGAGCACGCGCATCACCACTTTTTCGCCGTGGATCGTCGGCAATGTGGCCACCCGGATATCGATCTTGCGGTATTCGATCTCCTGCTCCACGCGACCGTCCTGCGGCACGCGGCGCTCGGCGACGTTGAGCGCGGCCATGATCTTGATGCGGGCCGCGATGACCGGCTGCATCGCCAGCGGCAGCGTGCGCTCGGTGCGCAGGATGCCGTCCACGCGGAAGCGGATGCGCAGGCTGTCCTCCTGCGGGTCGAAGTGAATGTCGCTCGCCCCCGCCTGCACCGCCTGCAGGATAATCTGATTGACCGTCTTGACGACCGGCGAATCGTCCTCCGCCTCTTCCGGCGGCGCCGTCTGCTCCTCGCGCAGGTCCTGACTGATCTGCTCGATCGACTCCTGGAGCCCGTAGTAGCGCTTGATCGCCCGCTGCAGCTCGTCGCGCGAGGCGATGACCGGCTCGACGCGCAGTCCCGTAGCCATCCGCAGCTCGTCGATGGCGAAGTAATCGAGCGGGTCCGCCATGGCCACGACGAGGCGGTTGCCCTCCACGCGTACCGGCAGCACGCCGTGCTGCTCCGCCAGCCGCTGCGGGATCAGGCCGATTACCTTGGACTCGATCTTGTGCCGATAGAGCTGCACGTGCGGGATGCCGAGCTGGAATTCGAGCGCCTCGATGAATTGCTGCTGCGTCAGGAAGCCCTGGGTAATGAGCACGTCGCCGAGCCGCATTTTCAGGTCGCGCTGCTGCTGCAGCGCCTGCTGAAGCTGCGCTTCGGTGATCGCGCCCGACTCTACCAGCAAATCTCCGATTCGCTTGCGAGACACCGCCATGTTACGCCCTCCTTGTGCAGCTATAGTCGCATAAGTCTAAAGTCTCCATTTTCCATTTACGTTCATTAATACCCTCAGTAAACCAGAATCCCTCCTTCAAGTCAACAACTTTAGGCCTATTTTACAAAGCGTTACCAAGACTATAGTATCATTCCAGATAAAGCGCTTTTTTTAACGGAAAATGCATCCTCATGCCGCTATTGCCTGCTTGAATTTTCCCTTTGGCCGGCACGCGCGGGCGGCCGCCGCAGCTGGTGTTGACATTTGCGGCCAACAGGCGTATAACGGGAGTAATCATATGCATTCGATGACGGGAACAAGTAGAGCCGATCGTGCGGTCTCCAGAGAGCCGGCAACTCGCTGCGAGCCGGCGGCCGCCGCGCGCTCGAATATCCTCCCCGAGAATTTGCGTCGAAGCGTTCCGATCCAATGCGGGACGCGGTAGGCGCGGACGATCGTCCCCCGTTACCGGGAACACGTATGCTTGTACGTGAACAGAGTGCCTTCGGGCGGTCTCGCAGGGCTTGTGCCCGGAGACTCCGGCGGAATCAGGGTGGTATCGCGAGCAATAGTCTCGTCCCTATTGGGGCGGGGCTTTTTTTTAAATTCATTTGCAGCTTGGACAGGAGGAGTCTAGTCATGGATACGAACGAGAGGTATGGCGTCGCGCGGAGGGGCGTTGCTCTGGAGGAGATCGTGTTTGCACAGCATCAGTTGAAGGAGGTCATCGTCCGTACCCCGCTGCAGTACAGCCGCGTGTTGTCGGAGCGATACGGCTGCCGCGTCCTGCTCAAACGGGAGGATCTGCAGGTGGTGCGCTCCTTCAAGATCCGAGGGGCGTATTACTTGATGCGGTCGCTGCCGCGCGAGCAACTGGAGCGCGGCGTCATCTGCGCCAGCGCCGGCAATCATGCGCAAGGCGTCGCCTACTCCTGCCAGTCGCTCGGCGTGCCCGGCAAGATCTACATGCCCAGCACCACCCCGCGCCAGAAGGTCCGGCAGGTTGCGTTCTTTGGAGGCGACGCGGTCGAAATCGTGCTCACCGGCGATACGTTCGACGATGCCTATGCGGAAGCGATAGCAGCCAGTCAGCGGGAGGATATGGCGTTTATCCATCCGTTCGACGACGCCAAAATTATCGCCGGCAACGGCACGATCGGCATGGAAATCGTCGACGAGCTGCAGCAGCAGCTCGACTATGTATTCGTCACTGTGGGCGGGGGCGGTCTGGCGGCCGGGGTCGGCGCTTACCTGAAGCAAGCCGCGCCGGGCGTACGCCTGGTCGGGGTCGAGCCGGAGGGCGCGCCGTCGATGCGGGCCTCGCTGGAGGCCGGCGCGGTGACGCCGCTGGAGGAGATCGACAAGTTCGTCGACGGGGCTGCCGTCAAGAAGGTGGGCGAGCTGACCTTCGCCCTGTGCCGCGAGCTGCTCGACGAGACCGCCGTCGTCGCGGAGGGCAAGGTGTGCACGACGCTGCTCGATCTGTACAACGAGAGCGCCATCGTCGCCGAGCCCGCGGGCGCCCTGCCGATCGCGGCGCTGGACCAGTACCGGGAGGCGATCGCCGGCAAGACTGTCGTCTGCGTCGTCAGCGGCGGCAACAATGACATCGACCGCATGCAGGAGATCAAGGAGCGCTCGCTCATGTACGAGGGGATCAAGCACTATTTCATGGTCAATTTCCCGCAGCGCGCCGGGGCGCTGCGGGAATTCCTGGACGATGTGCTCGGGCCGGGCGACGACATCACCCGCTTCGAGTATACCAAGCAGCACAACAAGGACAACGGGCCCGCTCTCGTCGGCATCGAGCTGAGGCAGCGCGACGATTACGAGCTGCTGATCGCGCGCATGCGCAGCAAGGGGTTCCGGTTCATCGAGCTTAACAAGGATCCGCTGCTGTTTAATTTGCTGATCTAGCTGAGGACGCGCTGCCCGGGAGCCTGCCGTTACCAGGCATAAGCGACCGGCGCCGTTCCGCCCGGTCCCGGGAAGATCTCGTCCAGCCGGGCCAGGACGGTATCGTCCAGCTGCAGTTCAACCGCTTCGAGCGAGCGTTCGAACTGCTCCATCGTGCGCACGCCGATAATCGGCGCCGTCACGGCGGGGTTGGCGAGCAGCCAGGCCAGCGCGACCACGTCCTCGCGCGAGCCAAGCTCGTCGCTGAGCGCGCGGAATTGCTCCAGCTGGCGGCGATGCTTCTCTACCCGCTCCATGTTGCCGCTGCGCTTGCCGGCCCCGCCGCGCAGCGCGTTGCCGGCGAGCAAGCCGCCGTCCAGCGGGCTCCACGGGATGATGCCGATGCCGTGCGCCTGTGCAGCCGGCAGCACCTCCAGCTCCGGCAGCCGGCACAGCAGGTTGTACTTGTGCTGCTCGGAGACGAGCCCGAGGAAGCCGCGCGCCTTGGCCTCGCCCTGCGCCACGGCCAGATCCCATCCGGCGAAATTGCTCGAGCCGGCGTAGCCGACTTTGCCCTGGGCGATCGCAGTCTCGTAGGCGCCCCACAGCTCGGTCCAGCTGACGCTGCGGTCGATATGATGCATCTGATAGAGCTCGATATGATCGGTCTGGAGCCGTCGCAGCGAGCCTTCCAGGTGGCGCTTCAGCTTGTATGCGGACAAGCCGCGCGACCCGTTGGGGCCGTCCGCCGCATCCGACATGTCGCCGTGGAACTTCGTCGCCAGCACCGTGCGCTCGCGCCGACCGCCGCCCTGGGCGAACCAGCGCCCGAGGATCTCCTCAGTGAGGCCCCGATTCTCCCTGCCGTATACATTAGCCGTATCAAAAAAATTGATGCCCGCGTCCAGCGCCGCATCCATAATGCGAAACGCTTCCTGCTGCTCCGTCTCTACGCCAAAATTCATCGTACCCAGGCACAGCCGGCTCACCTTGAGACCGGACCGGCCCAACGCCGTGTATTGCATGCTTGCTTCACGCTCCTTACCGGTTCAAATTTTGCGTGCGGCCCGCGGACGCCGTCGCCTGCTGGCCGCACGGACACACCTGTAGTATAATGCAATCGGCGACCGCGGGGCTAGTCCGGCCTGCCAGAGCGTTCTGGCGCCCGTTGATCTCCCATGCTTTCGCAGCGCCGTCTGGCGGGTAATCCCAGGTATACGGCATGGCGACCGCCGACGTTGTCCATAATGGATAGTAATTCTATAATGGAAGGAGCGTGAGACGAGTTGAAAGGATTGCCACGCGGTCTGTTCGGTCCCGAAATGCTGCTGCTCGCACTGATTTTGCTCTTGGTCGATTTCGTACGCGGCGCGCTGCTGATCAGCTTCCTGCCCATTTACGGCGAAAAAGTGCTCGGCCTCTCGCTCGACGTCATCGGCATCGCGATCACCGCGCATTATTTGACCGACACCGCGCTCAAGCTGGCCATCGGCTATTTGCTGGATCGCTTTTCGGTACGCTTCGTCGTGCATACCGGGCTGCTGATCTCCTTGTGCGGCGTCGTCCTGCTCGGCAGCGCCATAGCGCCATGGCTCGTCATTACCGCTTCCGCCTTGTACGGCATCGGCGTCTCGCCGATCTGGATCGTCTGCCTGATGAAGGTCACGGACGAGCGGCGCGCCACCAAGATGGGCTTCCTCTACACGATCTGGTTCGTCGGCCTGGGCGCCGGGCCGATCGTCTGCAATTGGCTGCTGGACACGAGCGCGCGCTTCACTTACTTCTTGCTGGTCGCGCTCTCGCTGGCTGCGTGGGCGCTGTCGCTGCTGATCACCAATCGCACGGTCCAGACGGTGCGCACCGTGCCGCTGCGCAGTCAGCTGGCGATCCTCGGAGACAAGCTGCGGCAGCTGCGTCCGCTCCTGCCGGGCATGATCCTGCAGACGACCGGCGCCGCGATGCTCGTCCCGATCCTGCCCAGCTTTGCCGAGAAGCAACTCGGCATCGGCAGCTCGCAGTATTCCTTCTTGTTGATGGCGGGGGGGCTATGCACGGTGGCGGGGCTGATGCCGATGGGTCGCCTCTCGGATCGGGTGGGGGGCAAAAAATGGTTCCTGGTGGCCGGCTTCGGCCTGTTCGCGCTGACGTTGTATGCGTTGACCGCGCAGCCGCCCGTCTGGGCATGCCTCGCGCTGGCCGCCGTCCTGGGCTGCTCCTACGCCGCCGTATTGCCCGCCTGGAACGCGCTGCTGGCCGCCTATATCCCGCCGCAGCAGCAAGGCCTCGGCTGGGGCCTGATGTCTACAATCGAGGGCATCGGCGTCATGGTCGGTCCGGTGCTGGGCGGCGTGCTCGCCTCCCTGCACGGCGAGACGCCGGTGGTCGTCGTCAGCGCCATTTTATTTGGTTTGATCGGTTTGTTTTATTTCGTTTTCGGGCAAAGGATGGATGGGCTGTGATGAGTCAATTGTACGAATGGATTCGCGAGCTGCGCCATATGGAGCCGGAGCAGCTGCAGCATACGCTTGAGAGCTACGCGGCATGGGGCCCGCTGCCAGGCATTGCGGCGCCGATCGTCGAGGCGATGCTGCCGTTTTTGCCGCTCCTGCTGATCGTCGCGGCCAATGCGAATATTTATGGGCTGGGGCTGGGCATTCTCTATTCCTGGATCGGCGTCTCGGTCGGCTGTCTACTCGTCTTCTGGGTTGCGCGTACGCTCGGCGGCCGCTTCGGGTCGTGGCTGCGCCGTCGCTTTCCGGGGAGCGACCGCTTCTTCCGCTGGATCGAGGAGAAGGGCTTCACGCCGATTTTTCTGCTCGCCTGCTTCCCCTTTACGCCGTCGTCGCTGATCAATCTTGCGGCCGGCCTGAGCGGCGTGCCGCCGCGCACGTTTACGATTGCGATCCTGCTCGGCAAGGCGGTAATGATCACCAGCATCTCGCTGATCAGCTTCGACATTACCGACATCGTCACCGAGCCGTGGCGCCTCCTGGTGGCCGCCGCCGTGCTGCTCGGCATGTGGTTCTTCGGCAAAAAACTGGAGCTGCGTTTTCAGACTTGAGCAGGCGCGCCTATTGCGGCGTGCCGCCGCCCTCCGGGCGGAACCGGTGAATGGACGTGACGTTGTCCGCGGCTTCGCCGGACGTCTGCCGACGGGCATACGGCAGCGCGATCTCCATCGTCGTCCCCGTGCCGAGCTCGCTGTGCGCCCGAATGCGGCCGTGATGATTGTCCACGATTTTGTAGCTGACCATGAGGCCGAGCCCGGTCCCTTTGTCCTTGGTCGTATAGAAGGGCTGCCCCATCTTGGCCAATTGCTCCTCCGCGATGCCCGGCCCCTGATCGGAGATGCGTACCACAACCTCCTCTTCCTTCCGTATACACGCGATGGTGATGCGGCCGCCTTCGCTCATGACTTCGATTGCATTTTTCAGCACGTTGATGAAGACCTGCTTCACCTGATTCTCCACGCCGTAGATCCAGAGCGGCTCCGGATCGTAGGATGCCGACAGCTCGATATCGTGCAGCGTCGCCTGGGCCTCGAGCAGCGTGATCGTATCGCCCATGATCTGACGCACATCCTTGTAGGCCAGCTCGTAGACCTGCGGCTTGGACAGCATCAGCAGCTCGCTGACGATCGATTCGATCCGCACCAGCTCGGACTTCATGATGTCGTAGTAATTTTTGTTGGCGCTGCGGCCCGAGACGATCAGCTGCAGGAAGCCCTTGAGCGAGGTGAGCGGATTGCGGATCTCGTGGGCGATGCCGGCGGCCAACTGACCCGCTACATACAGCTTTTCGGAATTGATCAGCAATTCCTCGTTTTTTTTGCGTTCGGAAATGTCCCGAATGATGACCTGCACCGCCGGCTTGCCCGCCAGCGTCGTCAGCGTCTCGACCACCTCGGTATAGAGCGGCTTGCCCTTGACCGTGTACCATTCCTGCTCGCTCGGCGCATGCGCCGCCTCCGGCTCCAGCGACTTTAATCTGGCGCGCGCCGCCCGATGGTGCTTAGGATGCAGGTAGCCGTAGATCGACTTGCCGATCAGGTCTTCCGGCGCATCGGCTTCGAATAGCCGCAGGCCGGAGCGGTTGACGTAGCGCCACTGCCCTTCGCAGATAATCGCGATCATGTCGATGGAATTCTCCACCAGCAGCCGATATTGCTCGCCTACCTGCTCCAATCGCTTGTTCGTCAGCCAGGTCACCAGGCAAAAGCCCGTCACCAGCAGCGTCCCGATGCCCAGCAGCAGCATGAGCTGCGTCAGCGTCTCGCGGAGCCGATCCGCCGTCATGATCGCCGCGTATTCCACTTGGACGGCGTCGATGCCGAGCAATTGCATCGCAATCGTCGTCACGCCCAGCATGATCGTCCCCGCCAGAATCGAGTAGCCCCGCGCGATGTTGAATGCCGCATAGGAGGCAAAAACGCCCGCCCAAGTGACCAGCATCGTGATCCCCATATACTCGTGATGCAGCTCGAACTGCCGAATCGGTCCGCTGAGTATGCTCGTGTAAAAGAGCCCGCACAAAGCCGCAGCCAGCAGCAGGCTGGCCGCAGCCAGACGCAGCGCCGGGTGAAGACCTCCCGCGAGCACGCGGAAGGAGGCGTAGGCCAGCAAAGTGGCGATCAGCAGCAGCAGACAGATCGAGCCGTCGATCGTGATCATCGCTTCGGCCGCAATCATGATCAGGAAATGGCCGACGGTCACGCCGAGTCCGAATACGGCGGCCGCCCCGAACAGCCAGACTCTGCGGCGCGGGCCGCGCCAGGCCCGCAGGTTGCCGATCAGCTGAAACATCGTATAGGAAGACAAGATGCTGATCAGCAAGGCCAGCAGAACAAAAAGCAGCTTGGTCGTGTCGAACTGTTCGCTCATTTGTCCCCTCATCCATGTCGTAGTCAACATATAAATTTCCGTCTTTGAATGTTAAAATTCGACAATTTCGAACCAAATCCTTTTTTATCATTCTAGCAATCTTTTGATCGCAGGGCCGATAATCGGGTATACTATCAAGTACAGAGAGGAGGTAAAGAATGTCCGGATTTCTGAAAGAATTGCGCGAATTTGCAGTAAAAGGAAATGTCATCGACCTCGCTGTGGGCGTCATTATCGGCGGCGCATTCGGGCGGATTGTCACATCGCTTGTCAATGACATCGTGATGCCTCCTATAGGCAAGCTGCTGGGAGACGTCAATTTTGCGGACCTGTTCATTAATCTGGAGCCCTACAAAACAACCGCCGAAGGCAATCCGATCGTCTCACTTGAGCAGGCCAATGCGGCCGGAGTCGCGGTAATCGCGTATGGCAACTTTATTAATGTGGTGCTCAACTTCATCATTGTCGCGGTCAGCATTTTCTCGGTCATCAAGCTGATGAACCGGCTGCGCCGCAAGGAAGAGCAGAAGGAAGAGGCGCCGGCCGAACCGACGGAGAAGGAGTGTCCGTACTGCCTGTCCAAGGTGCCCATTAAAGCGACCCGCTGCAGCCACTGCACCTCCCACCTGACGGAAACGACGATCCGTTGACCGAGGAGCGGCTCGATATCTATGATGCGAGCGGACGTCCGCTCGGCACGGCTACGCGAGCGGAGGCGCACCGGCAGGGCTATTGGCACCGCACCTTGCACTGTTGGCTGGCGCGGCGCGGCTCAGGCGCGCTATTCGTGCGCTTCCAGCGCCGCCATGCAGCCAAGGACACGTATCCCGGCTGCTTCGACGTCACCGCCGCCGGCCATCTTGCCGCCGGCGAGACGGTGCGGGAGGCGACGCGCGAGATTGAGGAAGAGCTGGGGGTCGCGGCCCCGTTCGAAGCGCTGATCCCGCTGGGAGAAGTGCGCGAAGAACGGAGCTTCCTGGCGCATGGCCGGCGCGTGGTCGACCGCGAGTTCAGCGCCGTCTATGGCTGGCTGGCCGATCTACCGCTCGAGGCGCTGCGGCCGCAGCCCGAAGAAGTGGCCGGGATCTACGAAGCGGAGCTGCCTGCGCTGATCGCCCTCTTCGAAGACGAAGTCGCGGAGATCCGCGCCGCAGGCTATGCCGCAGCGGGCGACGGCCGGCTGCTGTCCGAGCGCCGGCTGGTGCGTGCGGACGCCTTCGTCCCCCGCCGACACGGCTATTACTCCCAGACGCTGCGACGCTTGGCCGAGGCGCTCGGGCAGCCGTACTAGCGGAGCGGAGCCCTGCTTCCCGGCCGTCCCGGCGGCGGGAGGCGCCCGCGGCCGCCTCCCAATTCGCATACCAGCGGTCGATCATGCGGTGAATGTTGTAGAAGATCGTACTGCCCGGAGCCACGTCAAAATCGTTAATGGCCGGCTCGTTGTAAAGGCTTGCAGCCTCTTGGTGGATACAGCCGTGCAGGCCGCTGGATTCGATATAACGTCCCAGTTCGTCCAGCGTCGCAAACGATTGCGGATACATGACGATGCGGCGCTCCGCCTCCCGGTCATAGCATGGCGCCTGGCGGATCGCCTCCGGTACTGCAGACCAAGCCTCCACCAGCGCCGGATCGTAGTCTTGACGGGCATACCAGTCCAGGACCCGCCGTATATATTGACGATGGAAGCGCAAAAAATCTTCGCCATAGCCTGGTGGCAAGGCATCCATAGCCAAGGCATGACGCGCGCGATGCCACTGACGGTGCTCTGCCAGTAAGTCTGCCGGAAAATTTGGAATTTGCGGCATTTTTATCACCTCTTATGGCATTCTATTGCTGCGGGCTCGTACCGGTGCGATCCAAGCTGCCAACTACGGGATAGGCTTGCAAACAAGCTGCATGACAAAAGGAGTGATTCTGGGTGATGGACGTATCTCTTATTTTTATCGTCTTACCGGGATGCGCTCTCGAGGGGCCGCAGCCGTGAATACGCCATGCTGGTGCTGATTGCGACCTTGATTTTTCCTGTCGTGGGACTGATCGTGTACCTCCTCATCCGCCAGGATTGACGTGCCCGGACAAGTAAAATTTTTTTGCCGAAAAAGCTTGACTTTTGACGCGAAAATTCGTATCCTAATAGAGGTCTTGCAACAAATGCTTCATGCTGATGTAGCTCAGCTGGTAGAGCAACGCATTCGTAATGCGTAGGTCGGGGGTTCGAATCCCTTCATCAGCACCATACATAACTTTCGCTAAAAACGCGGGTTTTCGAACAGTCGAAAATTGGCGTTTTTTTATTTTTCAAAACTGGATAAAATGTAGAAAATGAATGAGGCTTGCTGGAGATTCAAGCGCTCTTCAATCGGGTAATAGATAAAGCGAGATCTATGCAAGAGGGAGGAATTCAAATGCCATACCAAAAACTGTTGGTGGCCTATGACGGTTCAGAGCAATCGATCCGCGCCTTGAAAACCGGCATTGACATGGCGGCGACATGGAAGGCCCGGTTGGATGTCCTGCATGTATACGAAATTCCCGTCATGATTGTCGGCGAAGCGATGGTTCAGCCTCCTGTGGAAAGCTCAGTAGCGGTCGTCGAGGAAGCGGACAATCTGGCAGCCGAAGCACGCTCCTTGATTGCCGCAGTTCCGGACGTGAACGCAGAGGTGCAGGTCCTCCAGGGCAATCCTGGCAAGACCATTCTCGAGCAAGCCGAAGAATTGGGAAGCGACCTGATTATTATCGGCAGCCGCGGACTTGGCGGGATCAAGGAATTTTTCCTGGGCAGCGTCAGCCATCATGTGATCCAACATGCCAAGGTGCCGATTCACGTGGTCAAATAGCAGACTCGAGCCAGAAAGCAGCAACCCAACCGCCATTTTAAAAGACCCTGCGAGAGCTTTTGCTCCAGCAGGGTCTTCGCCTTGGACATTCTCGGAACGGAACGGGCTGCGCCGCCGAGCACGGCGTCGCCCGTTCGCTTAGCCCGTTCCGCGTACCGGTTATTTGCTCGCCGGTTCGCTCTGGGTGCTTGATTGCGTTTTGTCGGTCTGCACCGTCAACGCGCCGTCCTTCTCATCAATGGTCAGCGAATCGCCCTTGGTGATATTGCCTTTAAGCAGCTCTTCCGACAACCGATCCTCGATATGCTTTTGAATCGCTCTGCGCAGCGGACGCGCTCCGTATTGCGGATCAAATCCTTCCTTGGCCAAAAATTTCTTAGCCGCTTCGGTCAGGACGAAATCGACCTCTTGCTCGCGCAGCCGCTTGCGCAGCTCCTCGGACATCAAGGTGACGATCTGGGCTATGTGCTCCTCCTCCAGCGAATGGAAGACGATCGATTCGTCGATCCGGTTGAGGAATTCCGGACGGAAGCTTTTCTTCAGCTCCGCCAGCACTTTTTCCTTCATTTTCTCGAACTCATGCCCCGAATCCTGTACCGCCGTGAAGCCGAGCGTCGAATTGCGCTTGATCTGATCGGCGCCGACGTTCGACGTCATGATGATCAGCGTATTGCGGAAGTCTACGACCCGCCCCTTGGAATCGGTCAGACGGCCGTCCTCCAGTACTTGCAGCAAAATGTTGAAGACCTCCGGATGCGCCTTTTCGATCTCGTCGAGCAGGACGACCGAATACGGCTTGCGGCGCACTTTCTCGGTGAGCTGGCCGCCTTCCTCGTACCCGACATATCCCGGAGGCGCGCCGACCAGACGCGAGGTCGAATGCTTCTCCATGTACTCGGACATATCAATGCGGATCACCGCATTCTCGTCGCCGAACATCGCCTCGGCGAGCGCGCGCGCCAGCTCGGTTTTGCCGACCCCTGTCGGACCGAGGAAGATGAAGGAGCCCATCGGACGCTTCGGATCCTTCAGCCCTGCTCTGGCGCGACGGATCGCCCGCGAGACGGCCTTGACGGCGTCTCCTTGGCCGATTACCCGGTCATGCAGGATATCCTCCATTTTGAGCAGACGCTCCGTCTCCTCCTCTGCCAGCTTGCTGACAGGTATTCCGGTCCAGCTCGCCACGACCTGTGCGATATCCTCGGGCGTTACCTCGGAATCGGTGCGGCCTTGCTTTTCCTTCCAGCTGTTTTTCGTCACGTCCAGCTCTTCGCGGATCTTCTGCTCGGTATCGCGCAGCGCCGCCGCTTTTTCGAACTCCTGACTTTGCACCGCAGCGTCCTTCTCCTTGCGGATATCCTCCAGACGATTTTCCAGGTCCTTGAGATTCGGCGGTACCGTGTACGAGCGCAGTCTCACTTTGGAGCCCGCCTCGTCGATCAGGTCGATCGCTTTGTCCGGCAGGAAGCGGTCGGTGATGTAGCGGTCGGACAGCTTCACTGCTTGCTCGATCGCCTCGTCGGTAATTTTCACGCGATGATGCGCCTCGTAGCGGTCGCGGAGCCCGTTCAGGATCTGAATGGCTTCTTCCGGCGACGGCTGGTCCACGGTAATCGGCTGGAAGCGGCGCTCCAGCGCGGCATCCTTCTCGATGTACTTGCGATACTCGTCCAGGGTCGTCGCGCCGATGCACTGCAGCTCGCCTCTAGCCAGCGCAGGCTTGAGAATATTCGATGCGTCGATTGCGCCTTCGGCGCCGCCGGCTCCGATCAGCGTATGCAGCTCGTCGATGAAGAGCACGATGTTGCCGGCCTGACGAATTTCGTCCATGATTTTTTTGAGCCGATCCTCGAACTCGCCGCGGTACTTAGTGCCCGCCACGACCGAGCCCATATCGAGCGTCATGACGCGCTTGTCGCGCAGCGTTTCGGGAATTTCGTTGGCGATGATCTTTTGCGCCAGCCCTTCGGCGATCGCCGTCTTGCCGACGCCGGGCTCGCCGATCAGCACCGGGTTGTTTTTGGTACGACGGCTGAGCACCTGGATGACGCGCTCAATCTCCTTGCTGCGGCCGATGACGGGGTCGAGATTGCTCTCCTTCGCCGAGGCCGTCAGATCGCGCGCCAGACCGTCCAGCGTCGGAGTATTCACATTGGCGGACGAGCCGCTGCTGCTGGACACCGATTCGCTGCTGCCTAGCAGCTGCAGCACCTGTTGGCGCGCCTTGTTCAGGCTGATGCCCAGGTTGTTGAGCACCCGTGCCGCCACGCCCTCGCCCTCGCGAATCAGACCGAGCAGGATATGTTCGGTGCCGACGTACGTGTGGCCGAGCTTACGCGCTTCGTCCATGGACAATTCAATGACTTTTTTGGCCCGCGGCGTATACGCGATATTTGTCGGCTGTTCCTGCCCGCGGCCGATGAGCGATTCTACCTCATCCTGGATTTTTTCGAGCCCGAGGCCGAGGCCGGTCAACGCTTTGGCAGCGATCCCTTCGCCTTCGCGAATCAAGCCGAGCAGGATGTGTTCGGTTCCGATGTTGTTGTGTCCGAGGCGAACCGCCTCTTCTTGCGCCAGTGCCAGCACTTTCTGAGCCCGTTCCGTAAATCTTCCAAACATCATCTAAAACACCTCCGTGCTTATGTTTTTGGTGACAAGTAACGGCGAATCAGCTCCGCTCGCCGGATATCCCGCTGCTCCGCATTCAATCGTTCGTCGAATACCTGTTGCAGGAAGCCCGGCTGCGTAAGTACCATTAATTCATTCATTACCTGTGGAGACAAATTTTGAATCAGCTCCAGATCAATTCCGAGCCGCACATCGGACAAGCGCTGCGCCGCTTCCTTGGAATCCATGATCGAAGCGTGAGACAAGATTCCGTAAGAACGGCGGACACGGTCTTCGACTCGTACGCGGGATTCGGCCAGCAGGCGCTCGCGCGCCGCCTTCTCATGCTCGATTATCTGCCGCGCCACGCTGTGCAGATTATCGATGATCTCCTCCTCGGACTGCCCGAGGGTAATCTGATTGGAGATCTGAAACAAGTTGCCGACCGCCTCGCTGCCCTCCCCGTACAAGCCGCGCACCGCCAGCCCGACCTGGGTAATCGCCGAGAGGATGCGATTAATCTGCTGCGTCAGCACAAGCGCAGGCAGATGCATCATGACCGAGGCCCGAATACCGGTGCCTACATTGGTCGGACAGCTGGTCAAGTACCCTTTGCGCTCATCGAAGGCGTAATCGACCTCTTGTTCGAACAGATCGTCGATCCGGCCGGCGGTCGCCCACGCCTCGCGAATCTGAAAGCCGGGGTATAGACATTGAATGCGAAGATGGTCCTCTTCGTTAATCATAATGCTGATCGATTCCGTAGCGCTGAGGACGACGGCGCCGCCGCGCGAATCATTGGCCAGATTCGGACTGATCAGATGCTTTTCCACCAGCACTTTTTTTTCCAGCTCGTTGAGCTCGGACAAATCAAACGATTCAAAGCTGCCCAGATCCTGCAGCTTGTCATGCTTAGCGACAGCCGTTAACTGCTCCATCACCTCGCGCGACTGCTGGTTGGTCGCCAGCATCGGAAATGGCTGATGCTTCAAATTGCGCGCCACGCGAATCCTGCTGCTGATGACAATCTCGGAATCGGGACCTTCGTTTCTCATCCATTCGCTGAGCGCGTCCTGGGCAAAACGTCTTTTTTCCACATCCACCCCTCCTGTTGCACTCGATTGACAACGCCCCGGCACTTCTTGCTAGGCATCCGTCAGCTTGCGCTCCAGCTCGCGTATGCGATCGCGGAGACTTGCGGCATCTTCGAATTCCTCCATCTCGATGCGCTGGTGCAGCTCTTGCTTGAGCCGGTCCAGCTCGCGTCGGTCCTGAATTTCGCCGCCGGAGCGCTTCGGGATTTTGCCGACATGCACGGTGTTGCCGTGCACCCGCTTGAAGAGCGGGTCGAGGCGTCCCGCAAAATACCGATAGCAAGAGCTGCAGCCAAACCGGCCAATCTTGCTAAACTGCGTATAGGTCAGGCCGCAGTCCTCGCAGCGCAGCGTTTGCGGCTTGGGGCCGATGCTCGACGATGGGCCGCTTTTTTCGAAATCCATTAATCCCGACAACAAACTGTGAATGGAAAATCCGCCCGACGTTCCCGGCAGCATTTCGCCTTTTTCCCGTGCACAGGATTCGCAAATGTGAAACTCCGTTTTTTCGCCATTCACAATTTTTGTGAAATGCAAGGTCGCCGGCTTGTTTCCGCATTCCTGGCATAGCATCGTCAACGCCTCCTTTCCTCCCTCACTTCGCCAGCAGCGAAATGAGCATCGCCTTCAGGATGTTGGCACGAATCTCATCGCGCAACGGGAGCTTCAGGGCGATGGCCTCGCGGTGAACGGCTGCCCGCAGCAGGTTGGCTTCCCGTGTCGAAATCATCGAGGCCTCCTTAAGCTGGTAAATTAATCCCTCAGCGGCCTCCTGATCGACGCGCGTGCCGATGGTTTGCTGGATATGGCCGTGAATCGCCTTGAGCATCGGCAGCTCCACGCGTTGAATACGAATGTAGCCGCCGCCCCCTCGTTTGCTTTCCACCAGGTAACCTTTTTCCAACGTAAATCGCGTGCTGATGACATAATTGATTTGCGACGGCACACAGGAAAACCGATCGGCCAAATCGTTGCGCCGAATTTCGATCGCGCCTTCCGGGCTGGCATGCAGCATTTGCTTCAAGAAATGCTCCAACGTATCCGAAATGTTTCGCATATCACCAACCTCCCCGTAAACGTCTCCAGTCAACCATGCACTTGACTTTGACTTTCTTTGACTTTATTATACACGCATAATGGAAATCCGGTCAAGTGCTTTTGCCGCAATCCGCTGCAGAATGCTACACACTAGGGTAAGCAACTTTCGGACGGTTATGCGGCGAGTGCGAGAAGGGGACGTTCAATCGGTATTACACATCGAAGAAGGCCTGGCGAAACGGAACCCGTCGGGGTCAAAAAAAATCGAGCATGCCCGTCGGCCGTGCCGGGATCAGCTGCTCAAGCATGCGCACCGCTTCCTCGTCGCCCTGCAAACGAAGCATGCGATACAGCTCGAAAGGGCGTAAATACCCGCTCATCATGACGGACAAGGTCTGTATATCGCACGCCAGCGATACGCCATTCAAACCGTCCGTTTCATCCGCCGAAGCACGAGAGACCCGCACCGAGCCTGCCGCCTCGGGAGTCAGTTCAAATACGCCCTGATTCCAGGCGCATGTCGCATCTTCAATCGTCAATCGTATGCAACGAACGGAAGATGCGCCTGAGACAGTCTCAAACGGATAGTCCGACAATGCCCCCATCACGTCGACAATACGGACCATAAAGTAGGGCTCAATGCTTTGCCCAATTCTCGGATCGGGGAGCTGCGCAGGAAGGCGATCGTCCATCGGCGCGCTCCAATACAGGTGATTGATCATTGAATCGTGATTGCTTAAAAATCGCCAAATGCCTCGCCGGGCCTGCTCGTCAAGCGCGACCAGTTCGTGGACGTGCAAGTTCCGATTCTTGCATGCATACACCACATACCCACGCGGCTCGTTCGCTTCATTATAATAAATGGCGGCTTGACCGGACTTGCGCTTAAACACGGACGTCTCCCACCACTCCAAGGTTCGCTGAAGCGTACCGTTATAACGGCTGGCATAGGCCTCATACAGCGGGGATAGCTCCTTGGCAAGCGCGCCATTCAAAACCGGTCTTCGTTCGACACGCCCTCCTACGTCCTGAGGCTGCGGAAGCTGTGTTTTGGCAAGGGTGTATGTTCGATGCTCCGTCAGCATCTCCCATCCATATTTGCGATAGAAGCCATAGCTGAACGGAGCCAGCATCGACCAGGCTTGTCCCTCGCTTCTCATGTGCTGCAACGCTTGCTGGATCAAACGCTTGACAGCCCCATTACGCCGCTGCTCCGGCCATGTTGCCACGGACGCAACTCCGCCCATCTCCACGGACTGGCCTTGCAAGTACATGTGGAGCGGAATAACGATAAGCATGGCCTGCAAGCTTTCCCCTTCAAAGGCTCCCCATACATGAAGCGACTCAAAGCGCCTCTTCCAATCCTCTTGATCCGCCTCAGAGAGCTCGTATTGAAACGCATATTGACCAAGTGCCAAAAATAGCTCCCATTCCTCAGCCCGGGCATTCCGAATTTCCACTTGCGCTCCCCCTTCATTCTGAATACAGTCATTATGCCATAGGCAAGGATGTGCTTCAAATATGTGGCCAAAACAAGCAAAAGCACAGCCCCTAGAGACCGAAATCTCAAGGGGCTGTGCATGGTTGCTCGGCGACGTCCTACTCTCCCAGGACCCTGCGGTCCAAGTACCATCGGCGCTGAAGGG
>NZ_JACXIZ010000057.1 GCF_014705605.1 Paenibacillus sabuli | reverse complement strand
GCGGAGCCCCCAGGCACCGGGGCGACCGCACGGGTGCGAGCCGCCAGGCGCCGGGGCGACCGCGCGGGTGCGGAGCCCCCAGGCGCCATGGCCAGCTCTAACGGACACCAGCGACGCTTAGCGCCTCAATCGGCCGCGCGCGCGGCCCTAACGGACACCAGCGACGCTTAGCGGTCATTTCAGCCACCTACACGGCACTTCATGCCCGCTAAGCGTCGCTCATGACCGTTAGACGTGGAAAGAAGCCAAATAACGGTGCTAAGCGTCTCCTGTGTCCGTTACAGCTTAATTTCGCCGACATCGTGACGCCAACAGGCGCAAGTCAGCACAGATCACCATGGATCAGCACGCATGGTTCAGCTTGCATAGATTAGCTCGCATGGTTCAGCACGCATGGTTCAGCTTATTGAGATTAGCTCGTATCGATCAGCTCTTATGGATGAGCACGCATGGATCAATACGCATATATGAGCTCTTATGGATCAACACGCATGGATCAGCTCGTATGGATCAGCTCGCATGAACGAGCTCACATGGTTTGGCCAGCACGGATTACCAAAGAACAGTCTCGACCTCTGCCCGCCCCCCGTGCTGCATCCGTGACTTGATTTCTTGAGCGTCACCAGCTATGACAGGTATGCCGGCGTACTTGACGGACTTTTGCTCACATCGCTATAGCCGCCTGGAGGCTGCCCGCCCGCCGTATACGCCGTCTCCGCTGCTTAGCCGTGGCTGTGCCTGCCCGCCGTATACGCCGTCTCCACTGCTTAGCCATGGCTGTGCGCGGCCGGCGCGGCGCGGGGCGCGAGGCGGCCTGGCAGCCGTTTCGATCTGGCGGGTGAGGGCGTGCTGCACCGCCTCCAGCACCTGTTGATTGCGCTGGAGTCTGGTCCGAAAGGCCGGCGAGGAGGCACAGATGTCTGCCACACTCTCCAGCATGCTCGCGACGGCTCGCTGACTGCGGGCCAAGGCGGACACGAGCTCCAGCCTGACTTCGCGCTCCCTGACCTTGCTGTGCATCGGTACCACCTCGTCCGCTGTTGATCGTCATGTGCGAGCAGCGTGCGAGCGCACCCGCCTGGAGCGGATGCTTATTTGTCCCCGCCCATGCCGAAGTCTCCTCCGAACAACCCTTCCATGCCGCCCATCATGTCGCCCGACTCTTCCTGATCATGACGCAGCACGACCTTCATGACGCTCGACATCCCTTGACCGAGCTTGGATAGCCCGTCGATGACCTCGATGAGCTGATCATGAATATCCATGCTTTCCTGCAGCAGCTCTTGCTGCGACCCAAAGGCGTCCGGATTCACATGGTGGCCGACCCAGTTGCGGACCTTCTCGGCTTCGAGCGCCTTGGCCTCCAGCATGAGGGCCATATTCAACTGCAGCTTGGCCGAGGTCTCCAGCATCCGCAGATACGATTGCTCGCGGCTCATTGTGCCTCACTCCTTGGCCGGCTTATTCCTCTTGGCCGTCAATTTCTTTGAACACATGCGACAGATGATCCGCGATCGTCTCCTCCAGATCAGCCAGACTATTGAGATAGCCTACGATTGATTTGGTGACCAGCTTCGCGTTTTCGATCAGCACCGGCATGCCTTCAAAGGCCGGATTCTCGTCCGGGAGCGCGTGTACCCCCTCCGCGAGACGGACGGCGACGTGCCGCTTGGCTTCCAGCACGCGCGCCATCTCCCGGTGAGAGGCCGACAAGTGCTCGACGATATCCGTAATCGGTTGCTGCATGCCCGCTCACCTCCATTCCCGTCTCTACGCATTCCTAACCAGCATATGCACAGCCGCTCCGGGTGCTACTGTCAATTCGACCCGGGCTGCCGACAATTGCTATCGCATCGCTGCCGATTGGTACCGTGTTCCTGTTACCGGCAAGCGCCCGCTCATACCGTGCCCATCGCAATCCAGTTGAGCATGCCCGACGGTTGCGGGCTGAAGCGGGTACGAATGATCGCGATTACGGCGCGATCCTTCTCCTTGGCCTGCACGATTGCGTAGCAGGACGGGTGATCCGTTGTGGCCGTCAATGCATACGCCGTGTCCGCGAAGGGTTGTGCCAATTGAATGACGACCTCGACGCGTTCATCCTGTCCCGCAAACGCGTACTGCGCCAGGCCAAAGCACTGTCCCGCCTTGCGACCGGACGTATCGATGACAGGCTCAAAGGCGAGACGGTCCCTCGTAATGCTGCCCGGTGTCACGTGCCGATTCGTCACGGCTCCTGTACAGAGCTGCTCGCGCCCGACGACGTCCTCGGCCAGATGAGCCGAAGCGACCGCGCCTGCCGCGAGCTTGTCGGAGCTGATGCAGCCTTCGGCCAAATGCATCGCCGACACCGCCTCGGCTGCCAACTGGTCGCCGCCGATCAACTCGTGACGCGTCTGCAGTGCAGCCCGCACCTCCGGCGCCAGCTTACTTGCATCTACCGCGCCCGCTGCCAGCTTGCTCGCATCCACGCTGCCATCCGCCAGCTTGGCGCCGTCTACGCTGCCCTCGAGCAGGACTTCGCCGCTCAGACTACCGGCTCCCAGCTGCGCCTGCACTGCTCCGCTCGCCAGCTTACTTGCATCTACCGCGCCCGCTACCAGCTTACTTGCATCCACACTGCCGTCCGCCAGCTTGCTCGCATCTACCGCGCCCGCCGCCAGCTTGCTCGCATCCACGCTGCCATCCGCCAGCTTGGCGCCGTCTACGCTGCCCTCGAGCAGGACCTCGCCGCTCAGACTACCGGCTCCCAGCTGCGCCTGCACTGCTCCGCTTGCCAGCTTGCTCGCATTCACACTGCCGTCCGCCAGCTTGCTCGCATTCACACTGCCGTCCGCCAGCTTGCTCGCATCCACGCTGCCGTCCGCCAGCTTGGCGCCGTCTACGCTGCCCTCGAGCAGGACT
>NZ_JACXIZ010000056.1 GCF_014705605.1 Paenibacillus sabuli | reverse complement strand
TTGCTCGCATTCACACTGCCGTCCGCCAGCTTGCTCGCATCCACGCTGCCGTCCGCCAGCTTGGCGCCGTCTACGCTGCCCTCGAGCAGGACCTCGCCGCTCAGACTACCGGCTCCCAGCTGTGCCTGCACCGCTCCGCTTGCCAGCTTGCTCGAATTCACACTGCCGTCCGCCAGCTTGGTGCCGTCTACGCTGCCCTCGAGCAGGACCTCGCCGCTCAGACTACCGGCTCCCAGCTGCGCCTGCACTGCTCCGCTCGCCAGCTTGCTCGCATCCACGCTGCCATCCGCCAGCTTGGTGCCGTCCACGCTGCCCTCGAGCAGGACTTCGCCGCTCAGACTACCGGCTCCCAGCTGCGCCTGCACTGCTCCGCTTGCCAGCTTGCTCGCATCTACCGCGCCCGCTGCCAGCTTGCTCGCATCTACACTGCCGTCCGCCAGCTTGGTGCCGACCACGCTGCCCTCGAGCAAGACCTCGCCGCTCAGACTACCGGCTCCCAGCTGCGCCTGTACTGCTCCGCTTGCCAGCTTGCTCGCATCTACCGCGCCCGCTGCCAGCTTGCTCGCATCTACACTGCCGTCCGCCAGCTTGGTGCCGTCCACGCTGCCCTCGAGCAAGACCTCGCCGCTCAGACTACCGGCTCCCAGTTGTGCCTGCACCGCTCCGCTTGCCAGCTTGCTCGCATCCACACTGCCTTCCGCCAGCTTGGCGCCGTCTACACTGCCCTTGAGCAAGACCTCGCCGCTCAGACTACCGGCTCCCAGCTGCGCCTGCACTGCTCCGCTCGCCAGCTTGCTCGCATCCACACTGCCGTCCGCCAGCTTGGTGCCGTCTACGCTGCCCTCGAGCAAGACCTCGCCGCTCAGACTACCGGCTCCCAGCTGCGCCTGCACCGCTCCGCTCGCCAGCTTGCTCGCATCCACGCTGCCATCCGCCAGCTTGGCGCCGTCTACGCTGCCCTCGAGCAGGACCTCGCCGCTCAGACTACCGGCTCCCAGCTGCGCCTGCACTGCTCCGCTTGCCAGCTTGCTCGCATCCACGCTGCCATCCGCCAGCTTGGCGCCGTCTACGCTGCCCTCGAGCAGGACCTCGCCGCTCAGACTACCGGTTCCCAGCTGCGCCTGCACTGCTCCGCTCGCCAGCTTGCTCGCATCCACGCTGCCATCCGCCAGCTTGGCGCCGTCTACGCTGCCCTCGAGCAGGACCTCGCCGCTCAGACTACCGGCTCCCAGTTGTGCCTGCACCGCTCCGCTTGCCAGCTTGCTCGCATCCACACTGCCGTCCGCCAGCTTGGCGCCGTCTACGCTGCTGTCCAGCAGCAATTCACCATGCAACCCGGCAGCGAGCAGACGCTCCGGTGCCAGCAGCCCGCGCACGAGGTGCTGCTCCGATATAACGCCCGGCTTCAGATGATGGCCTTGAAGCGTCTCCGACTTGAGATGCTTGCCGGAGAGCGTCTCCAGCGCGACCTTCCGGCCCGTCACCGCGTCCGGCGCCAGCTTGTCGGCGGTGACGCTGCTCGGCTGGAGCGCTGCGGCGTGGACTGCACCAGCGGCCAAGTGCGTGGCTTGCACGGCCTGCTCCGCGAGATGTCCGGCCTGCACGCTCCGCTCGCCCAGCTGTTCGGAGCCGACCGACGCCGACGCCAGCTTGCTCGTCGTCACTGCCCCATCGATCAGCGCCTGCTCGCCGACGGAGGCGGCCGACAAGTGGCCGGTTGCGATGCTGCCTGCGCTCAGCTTGACCCCGCTCACCGCGCCGTCTGCCAGATGGCGCTCCGCTACCACCCCTTCCGCGAGGTGACTGCCAAGTACAGCTTGCTCGGCCAGATGCCGGCTGGACACCGCTTCATCCGCCAGCGCCTGCCGTCCGACGCTGCCCGCCGCCAACGCCCGGGCATCGACTGCCTCCGCCTGCAGATGGGCGGCAGCGACTGCCGCAATCGCCAGCTTGCTGCTGTCGACCGTGCCGTCCGCCAGCTGCCTGCCTTGAACAGCGCCGGGCTGGATATGGAGATCGTGCACCGAGGCCTCCGCCAAATGGCGGGCGGACACACTGCCATAAGCCAGCTTGTCGCTATCGACGCTGCCGTCCGCGAGCTTGTCGCCGGTCACGGCGCAGGCTGTCAGCTTGTCGGTCGAGACGCTCTCCGGCGAGAGCTTGAGATCATTGATCGCATGATCGGCGATATGATGAGTCTGGACCGCGCCATCCTGCAAGTGCCGTTCGGCGATGCTCGCCGGCCCGAGCTGGGCACCGGACACCGCGTCATCTTGGAGCGCTTCGGTCGAGACGCTCCAGGGCGCCAGATGCCGCGTCTCGATCGCGCGATCGCGCAGTCTGGTCGGGCCGATCGCCTCCGCTGCCAGCGCGGCTTCCGGGATCGCACCCTCTGCGAGGTGGTAAGCCCGCACAGCGCCCGCGGCCAGCTTGGTGGCTGTCACGGCTTCCTCGGCCAACTGCAGCTCGCCGACCGCCCCGTCAGACAGACTCGCCGATGTAACGCTGCCCGGCGCCAGCTTGGTCGCATCCACCGCCTCCTCCGCCAGCTGCAAGCGCCCGACCACGCCGATGCCGATATGCTCCTCCCGCACCGCCAGCGGGGCCAGCGCCTCCGCCTCGACACTGTCCGGCTGCATGTGACGGGACGCGATTGCCTGATCCTGCAGCGCGGTCTCGCCGACCGACTCCCGGGCCAGATGAGCCGACTCGACGCTGCCTGGCGCCAGCTTGGCAGCCGTGACGCTCTCTCGACCAAGATGCTTGGTGTGCACGGCATCCTCCGCCAGCTTGGCGGAGATGATGCTTGCGTCCGCGAGCTTGGAGGCCGTGATCGCATGATCGCCGATTTTGATCGTCGTGACCGCCTGGTCCGACAGCTTGCCGGTCGTTACGGCGCCGCCGCGGAGATGCACGCTCGCAATTTCATCGACTGAGACGTGTCCGCTTTTTACGGCGCCCGGCTTCAGTTGCTCCGTTCCGACGGACCGCGGCGCGAGATGAATGCTGTCGACGCTGGCTTGACGCAATTCCCGTCTTCCGACGGCTCCCTCGCTCAGATGGTCGCTGTGCACGGCGGACGGAGCGATGTGCTTTCCCCGCACCGTGCCCTCCTTCAGATGGTCTGCCAGCAAGATATTCGGCTTCAGATGGGTCGAATCGATCGACGCCTCGCCAAGCTTGGATGAGGTGACCGCGCCGTCCCTCAGCTTGGAGCTGCTGACTGCGCCATCCGCCAGCTTGGATGTGTCGACAGCTTCGTTGCCCAGATGGGGCGTCCGCACCGCGCCGCCGGCAATCGCCTCCGACGAGATCGAGCTCGGCTCGATCAGGTCCCCGCCGATACTCCCGAGACTGAGATGACGGGCAGTGATCGATTGCTCCGCCAGCTTGTCGGCACTGATCGTGCGATCGGCCAGCTTATCGGACGTGATGCTGCCGTCTTTCAGCTTCGACCCGTCGATGCCGCGATCTCGAATATGGGTGCCGGTAATCGCGCCGGGTGCGAGATGCTCGGCCAGCACGGCTTCCGTCCCCAGCTTGGGGGAGGTGACCGCTCCGTCCGCCAGCTTGACGCTCTCTACCGCAAAATCGCCCAGCACATGCGTTACCACGCCGCCCTTGCGCAGCTGCTCCGGTCCGACCGAACCGGCCGCGAGCTTGCTCGAGGTGACGGCCCCGTTCGCAAGATCGTCGGTGTAGATGATCGGAGCAGGGCTGGCCGGCTGTCGCTTTTCGGCGATGCGTTCGATTCGTGCCTGCCGGTCCAGCGGCTTGACGGCTGCTTCATCCGCCGATTGCGCAGCCGATGACGTTGGTGCGGGTGATGCTTCGGAATCGGAAGCTGGTACGTCGGAGCCTGATCGCGCTCTGACCGCTGCCGAGATCTGCTCGGTCTCTGTGCCGTCGCCGGCGCTCGCTCCCTGCTCGTCGTACTCGATCTCATCCTGATGCGTGTCCCCCGATTGGCGCCGGGCTTGCGGTTGTGCCGACGGCCTCAGCCGGTCCGGATACCCCTGTGGAATTTCCTGCGCTTTCGCAGACGCGTCCTCCAGATTGGCCGACGCCGTCGTATTGATGGTCACGGACTTTGCGTCGTTCCTGCCTTTTCCCGATCCGTCGCGTTTCAGCTCATCCAGCCACTGGAGCTCAGAGGTTTTCGGATTATCGACATAGAATAGCGGCTTGCGCGCTCTGCTCGTCTTTCCTCTCCTTTTCTTGGCCATAGTCCTCTCCTTCTCTTGCAGTCGTTACGCTCAGCATATGCACCGCCAATTGGGCCGGTCACTCTGCCGACCGACCGGTGTTCTCGCGGGTAGCTGCAGGTTGCTCCTGTTGCTGAGCATTGCTTTCGGATCCGTATCGTTGTCAGACGTGATGGAGCTGCGCATACGCTGACGCTGCCGATTCTTGTCAATGGCCGAGAAGTCGCCGACCGAATAATAAAAAGGCCGCAATGCGGCCTCCACTAATGCTCCACTAATGCTCCACTAATGCTCCTTTAATGCTTCACTATAATTAATCGCATACCTATTACGAGTCCAGCCCCCGCCGCACCAGTAGCGTTACTTTTGCACGCTACCGGGCTCCGTCCGGTCCGCGCGAAGGTAGCGCGCGCGATGCCCGGGCCGGCCGCCGATACGGCCGGATCGGCGGCAGATGCGCCAGCGTTCCGCGCCCGCTGCCGAGCGGATACGACGCCGCGATCGCCGCTGCCACGTAGGATTTGGCGGCGCGCGCAGCGTCATCGACCGTCCGGCCAAGCGCGAGATAGGACGCCAGAGCTGCCGCCAAGGCGCAGCCTGTGCCATGGGTATGGGGTGTATCCCACCAGTCACCGGCCAGAATTTTGACGCTTCCGGCAGGTGCGCTCTCGACCGCCGCAGGATGTCCGCCCGACGCCTCCTCTCCTCCGACGAGCACGTCGACCGCCTGGCCGCGCGCTGCAGCGCCCGCCAGGTGGCCGCCCTTGAGCAGCACATAGCGCGGGCCGAGCTGCAGCAGCGCATGGGCGCAGTCCAACATGGCATCCACGCTGTCGATCGCGCCCGGCGCGCGGCCCAGCAGCAGGCACGCCTCCGGCAGATTCGGCGTCAGGACATACACGCGGGGCAGCAGGCTCCGCCTTAGCTCGGCCAGCGCCGCCGGCTCCAGCAGCGCCGCTCCGCTGGTCGCGGCCACGACGGGGTCGAGGACGAGCGGCAGCTCCGGGCAGTCGCGCAGTACTTCCGCCACCGCGCGAATCGTGTCGGCCGAATGCAGCATGCCCGTCTTGACCGCATCGGCGCCGATATCCGCGAGCACCGCCTCCATCTGAGCGCGGACCAGCGCAGGCGGGAGCTGGTGGACCTCCTTGACCCCCAGGCTGTCCTGTACGGTCACCGCTGTCACCGCGCTCATGCCGTGCACACCGAGCGCCTGCATCGTCTTGAGATCCGCCTGAATGCCCGCGCCGCCGCCCGAATCCGAGCCCGCGACCGTCAGGACGCGGGCCACCGGAGCGACAATGCCGCCGCCGGGCCGCGTAGCGGCCGTCTCGGGTCGCGCGATGCCGCTCATACGCCATGCCTCCCGGACGAGGCGTCACCGGATGATGCGTGGGCGGATGAGACTTCCCCGGATGGCGCGCCGCCGGATGGCGCCTGGGCGGATGATGCGCCGTGCGTGAAGGATGATGCACCGCGCGCGAAGCGACCCGGAGCAAAATCCGCAAGCGGCAGCGCGGGCTCCCGCTCCTCCAGCAGCTCGGCGATCGCCTCGGCCGTCGCCGGCGCGAGCAGGATGCCGTTGCGGTAATGCCCCGCTGCGACCAGCACGCGCGGCCGACCCGGCACCGGGCCGAGCAGCGGCCGGCCGTCGACTGTCGCCGGCCGCAGACCGGCCCAGCGGTGCGCGGGCTCGGCCCCTTCGAGCTGCGGCAGCAGCCGCGGCGTGACGCGCACGAGCCGGTCGATGCCGCGGGCCGTGACGCGCGTATCGTAGCCGGCGACATCCTCGGAGGCGCCGCAGACGAGCGTACCGTTCGCCTTCTCCACCCAGTACGCTTGACTCGAGAAGAGCATATGCCGGATCGTCCCGGGTGTCATTCGATAGGCGCAGATCTGCCCCCGGATCGGATGCACTGGCAGGCGCAGTCCGAGCGCCGCCGCGTAGTCCGTCGTCCAGGCCCCCGCGCAGACGAGCACCTTGTCCGCGGTCAGCGTCTCGCCGCCGGACAGTCCGATCCGCTCGTGCCCGTAGCCCGGCTCCGGGCCGGAGATGGCGCCTGCTTGCGCAATCAGGCGCACCCCCGCCCCCCGGCAGGCCAGCTCCAGCGCTTGTACGAGCAGCGGAGCGTAGACGTGGCTCTCCGCCGGGCTGTACAGCGCAGCGATCGCCGCCGCTCCGAGCTGCGGCTCGAGCCGGCGCAGCTGGGCGCCGTCCAGCAGCTCCGCGCGGGCCCCCCACGCCGTCTGCCAGCGCCATCTTGCCCGCAGATGCAGCAGATCCGCCTCATGCAGCGCCAGGCTCAGACTGCCGGTCCGCCTGTACTGGACCTCGATGCCGGTCGCCCGCTCCAGCTCCTCGAGCCACGCCGGGTAGCGCTGCAGACTGTCCTGACACAGTCGAAAAAAATCATCCGGCTGATCGGGATTCTCCGTAAACGGGGCAAGCATGCCCGCAGCCGCGCCGGACGCCTGACCGCCCAGCTCGCCGGGCTCCACCAGCGTCACGCTCCAGCCGCGACGCTGCGCCGCGTAGGCGCAGGCGAGACCGATGATGCCGCCGCCGAGCACGAGCAGGCGCGGCTTCATGGCCGCTCCCTCCGCTCGGACGTCGAGCCGGGCCCGCATACACTGCCCGCAGCCGTCGCCGTAACCGAACCATTGCCAGGCGTCCCGGATGTCCCGGGTATGCCCCGCTGCGCCCCCATGGCAGCCAGACCCGCTGCGCCGCTGTCGGAAGCGGGCGCGCGCACCGCCGTGTCTGTCGGCGCGTCTGCTCCTGCATCCCGCTCGGATGCCGCTATCGCGCGCTCTGCTGCGTCGCTCCCGCTCGTGAACCCCAATACGCCGCCGAGCATCCCCTCCGGCGTGCTGCTCGCGCTGGCGAAGGGCCGCTTCGGAATACGGCCAGACAGGTACGAGAGGCGTCCGGCCCGAATCGCCAGCGCATAGGCCTGCGCCATTCCTACCGGATCGCGGGCGCGCGCGACGGGCGTATTAGCCAGCACCGCCGCTGCTCCCAGCTCCATGGCCTGGAGCGCGTCCTGCGCCGAGCCGAGTCCGGCATCGACGATGACCGGCACGGCGAGCTCGCTGCAGATCAATCCTAGATTATAAGGATTGAGAATGCCCAGTCCGGTGCCGATCGGCGCGCCCCCCGGCATGACGGCTGCCGCCCCCGCCTCCGCCAGACGCCGGCACAGCACGGGATCGTCGGACGTGTAGGGCAGCGTGACGTAGCCCAGCGCCGCGAGACGCTCGGTCGCCCGCAGCGTCTCCAGCGGATCGGGCAAGAGCGTGCGCGGATCGGCGCTGATCTCCACCTTGATCCAGTTGCCGAGCCCGGCCGCCCGCGCCAGCTCGGCGATCCGCACCGCTTCGTCGGCGTTGCTCGCCCCGGAAGTATTCGGCAGATAGCGCAGCGCGCGACCTTCCAGATGCTGCAGCACCGAATCGTCCTCCACGTGATCCAGATTGACGCGGCGCACCGCGAACGTGATGACCTCCGCGCCGCTGGCGGCCAGCGCCTGCTGCATGATCGCAGGCGACGGGAAGCGCCCCGTCCCCAGGAAGAAGCGCGCGCTCAGACTCGCCCCGCCGATCCGCAGCGGATCCACCTCTGCATGGTCATGCTCGATCATACCCTCAACCTCCTCCCACAAAATGAACCAGCTCCACGCGCGCGCCCGCCGACAGCCTCTCCTGCGCCCACTGCGGCTGCGGTACAATGCGCCCGTCGAGCTCGATGACGAGCCGTCGTCCGTGCAGACCGCGACGCCGCAGCAATTCGCCGAGCGTGCGGGCCTGCACTTGCTCCTCGCGGCCGTTGAGCATAATGCGTCTGGCCGCGTCCGCCTCACCCCGATGCGCGCGCACCCGCTCGGCGAGCGTCCGGCTCACGCGCTCGGCATCCGGGCTGCCGACAATTGCAGAGACCGCGCTGATACAGCGCGCCCCGGCTTCGAGCACCTCCGCCACATTGGCCGTCGTGATGCCCCCGATCGCCACATGCGGGATGCGAATCTCCGCCGCTACCGCCTGTACATAAGCCGGCGTCACCGGCGCAGCATCTGGCTTGGTCCCGGTCGGGTAGACCGGACCGGCGCCGATGTAGTCGGCGCCGCCTGCTTCAGCTTCACGCGCCTCGGCCAGCGCATGGGTCGAGATGCCGATGAGGCGGTCTCGACCGAGCCTTCGGCGCGCCGCCGCGAGCGGCAGGTCGCCTTGTCCGAGATGGACGCCGTCCGCCTCCGCCGCCAGTGCCAGCTCGACATCGTCGTTGACGATCAGCGGCACGCCGTAGCGGCGCGTCAGCCGCCTTAGCGCCTGCGCCTTTTCCAGTCGCTGCTGCGGCTCCGAATGCTTGTCGCGGTACTGCAGCATGTCCGCGCCGCCGCGCAGCGCCGCCTCCATCACTTCGATCAGATCGCTGCCCGGATGACAGCCCTCCGCCGTAATGGCATACAGCGCCATATCCTGCAGATATTCCGGCCTTGTGCTCATATCGTTGTCCTCCTCCCGCCGCCTTGCGCAGCGGCGCCTGCAGTCTCCGGATCGACGAACTTGCCGCAGAGCGCCAGCGCCTCTTGGGCATCGGCGGTCCCCTGCACGAGCACCCGCCCGTCGCCGAATAGCACGAGTCTTCGTCCGTCCTTCAGCTCCGCCCGTACGAGATAGGGGTTGGCCGCGACCTCCAGCCCTCTTGCGACCAGCCGCTCCCCCCACTCCCGCAGCGCCAGCGGCACCCCGAGCGTCACCTGCACCGTATCGCGACCGCACAGTACCGTCGCCTGCGTCTGCCCCGGCTGCCCATCGGATCGCACGGTTGTCTCGCCCCGCGGCGCAGACCGCGCGTCCCGGCGTTTCGCCACGCGCTCCTCGGACTCGGCACGCTCCCCGTGTCCCACCGGATGCCCGGCCAGGCGAGCGGTCGGTGCACGCTGCTCCGCTGTGCGGGCTGCCGGCCCGCCAGCCTCCGCCATACCCGTGTAGCGCCGCTCGACTGGAGCTGCGACCGCGGAGCAGCCGCCCCCGCCGCAGACCGGACAATCGTCCGCCGGCTCCGGGAGGGCCAGCTCGCGCAGACCGAACGGCCACAGCTCGAAGGCGACCAGCGTGCGACGCAGCGCCGCGGCATCCCCCGCGAGCCACTTCAGCGCCTCCGCAGCCTGCAGCGCGGCGGTGAACTCCACCGCCGGCCCGATCACGCCGAGCGACTCGCAGGTCAGGCCGTCCGGCGATTCCGGCGCATCCGCGCCGATCAGACAGCGCAGACAAGCCGTTCGCCCCGGCTCCAGCAGCGCGCTCATGCCCCCGCTGCCGGCTACGCCGCCGTAGACCAGCGGCAATCCGCGCCGGTAGCAGGCCTCGCTGAGCAGCAAGCGCGTCTGCGCATTATCCGTGCCGTCGAGCACGAGCTGGACGCCCGCCAGCAGCGGATCAAGCGAGCCCGCATGGACGTCCAGCACATGCGGCTCGACGCGCACCGCGCTGTTGATCGCTTGCAGCCTGCGCGCCGCTGCGACGGCCTTGGGCAGCGAGGCGCGGGCGTCGTCCTCGTCGAACAGCGTCTGGCGCTGCAGATTGCTCAGCTCCACATAATCGCGGTCCGCGAGCCGGACGGAGCCGACTCCCGCCCGTACGAGATGCTGGGCCAGCGAGGCGCCGAGCGCGCCGACGCCGACGATCAGCACGACGGCCGCCCCGAGCCGGCGCTGCCCTTCCCGGCCGATCGGCGCGAAGCGCAGCTGCCGGGAGTAGCGCGCCTCCGCGTCCATTGCCGGATCGCTCGCAATTGGCCGCGCCTCGGGTCCGGGGCGCCTGGCTTCTTTAATGCACTTGTCGCCATCCCTTGTCAGTGCGCCGGGCCACGTGGCGCCAGGCCTCATGGTATCGGGCCCCATGGCACCGGGTCCCGTAGCACAGCCGCTCCCCGGCTCAGCCATAGATCGAGCCGCCCGACGCCTTGAAGGCCTCGGCCTTCTCCCGCATCCCGGCCTCGATGGCCGCCTCGGTCTCCAGCCCATTCTCCTTGGCATAGTTGCGAATATCCTGGGTGATGCGCATGCTGCAGAATTTGGGTCCGCACATCGAGCAGAAATGCGCCGACTTGGCCGCATCGGCCGGCAGCGTCTCGTCATGGTAGGCAATCGCCCGCTCCGGATCAAGCGCCAGGTGGAACTGGTCCTGCCAGCGGAAGTCAAAGCGCGCCCGGGAGAGCGCGTCGTCGCGCAGCCGCGCGCGCGGGTGGCCCTTGGCCAGATCGGCGGCGTGGGCGGCAATTTTGTAAGTAATGACGCCTTCCTTCACGTCGTCCTTGTTCGGCAGACCCAGATGCTCCTTCGGCGTGACGTAGCACAGCATCGCCGTGCCGTACCAGCCGATCATCGCCGCCCCGATCGCCGAGGTGATATGATCGTAGCCCGGCGCGATATCCGTCGTCAGCGGCCCGAGCGTATAGAACGGCGCCTCGTCGCACATCTCCAGCTGCAAGTCCATGTTCTCCTTGATCAGATGCATCGGCACATGGCCCGGCCCCTCGATCATGACCTGGACGTCATGCTTCCAGGCCAGCTTGGTCAGCTCCCCGAGCGTGCGCAGCTCGCCGAACTGCGCCTCGTCGTTGGCATCGGCGATCGAGCCCGGCCGCAGGCCGTCGCCGAGCGAGAAGGCGACGTCGTAGGCCTTCATGATTTCACAGATCTCTTCGAAGTGGGTGTAGAGGAAATTCTCCTCATGATGCGCCAGGCACCACGCCGCCATGATCGAGCCGCCCCGCGAGACGATCCCCGTCACGCGCTTCGCCGTCAGCGGCACGTAGCGCAGCAGCACCCCAGCGTGGATCGTGAAGTAGTCGACGCCCTGCTCTGCCTGCTCGATCAGCGTGTCGCGGTACACCTCCCAGCTCAGCTTCTCGGCTTCGCCGCCGACCTTCTCCAGCGCCTGATAGAGCGGGACCGTGCCGACGGGCACCGGCGCGTTGCGGACGATCCACTCACGCGTCGTATGGATGTTCTTGCCCGTGGACAGATCCATGATCGTATCGGCGCCCCAGCGGGTCGCCCAGGTCATCTTCTCCACCTCTTCCTCGATCGACGAGGCGACGGCGGAATTGCCGATGTTGGCGTTGATCTTGACGTGGAAGTTACGGCCGATGATCATCGGCTCGCTCTCGGGGTGATTCACATTGGCGGGAATGATCGCCCGGCCCTCCGCCACCTCGCGGCGTACGAATTCGGGCTCCATGCCCTCGCGGATGGCGATGTATTCCATCTCCGGCGTGACGAGGCCGCGCCGCGCATAGTGCAGCTGCGTGACATTACGCCCTTTGCTGGCGCGCAGCGGCCGGCGCGCCAGACCGGGGAACTGCGCCTCGCCCTTCTCGCTCGCACGTTCGGCGCTCACGAAGCCGTTGTCCTCCGGCCGCACGACGCGGCCGTCATACGCTTCGACGTCGCCCCGCTCGGCGATCCAGCCGCTGCGCAGCGCAGGCAGCCCGCGCCGCACATCCGTCTCGCAGGCGCTGTCGGTATACGGACCGCTCGTGTCGTACACGCGCAGCGGCGGCTCCGGCTGCGCGTCGGCCCCTCTGGGCGCGCTGAGCGCAATCTCGCGCATCGGTACGCGCACATCCGGCCGCGTCCCCTCTACATACACCTTGCGGCTGCCGGGCAGCGCACTTGTTTCGATCGCCATAAAAAAATACCTCCTGAGGAAAGGATTAGAATCCCTAGGAGGCGCGCGGGAGCCGATCCGATGCCGGAGCGGCGCTGCGCGGCGGTAGCAGCCTCGCCCCGAAGGACGGACAGCTGCGGCCGCGCATCAAAAAAGCCGCTCCGGCATAGGAGCGGCTGAATAGTCCGTTGGCATGGGGCGCGGCGCCGCAGCATCGAAAGCACGGGGCCCGGGCAGCGCGGAGCTGCTTCTCGGAGTCGCCTTCGGTATCCGCGTGATCCGGCGCGCGCTGCGAGCACGGCCGATCAAGCCTGCGCCTCGCGTTGATCGCCAAGGCATATCCCACTTTCCTACGCTGGCATAACCCAGATCAGGTTCGAAGGGACCAAGGTGAAGCGGATGTGCCGGCCAGTGGCCAACCAAGCGACTTCACCTTATCTCAGCCCGTTAAGGGCGCCCCTAGTGGATTCTTGGTACTGACTATAATACGCCTGGCGTAACCTTGTCAAGCGTCAACCTCCGCCACCACCCCGGCCTCCTCGAGAAGCATGCGCCAGCGCTCGGCCACATGCGCCCATGTGAAGCGCTGCTCCACCCGCTCGCGGCCGAGCCGCCCCATGTGCTCGCGCAGCGCGGGATCACGCAGCAGCGGCAGCAGACGCTCCGGCAGCTGCGCGCCGAGCGCATCGGGGTCGAGCAGCCAGCCCGTCTGGCCGTCCTCGACGATCTCGACGATGCCCCCGGCCCGCGTCGCCACGACCGGCAGGCCGCAGGCCATCGCCTCGACATTGACGAGGCCAAACGCCTCGCGGGCGGCCGAAGGGACGAGCGCGACGTCCGCTGCCAAATACCAGTCGGGCACCTCGTGATACGGCACGTATGGCACAAAACGCACATGCCCCGGCCAATCCCGGCCGAGCCGCTGCAGCCGCTGCGCGTAGGCTGTCTGCCGGTGCGAGCCGTAATACGGGCTGCCGACGATGACCAGCAGCAAGGCCGGGTGCTCGGCCACCAGCTGCGGCATCGCCTCCAGCAAGTGGTGCACGCCCTTGATCGGGATCAGCCGTCCCACGAACAGCGCCACCTCGCGTCCCTGCCAGCTCCGCTCAGCCCGCAGCGCCTCCCGGCGCGCCGCTCCTTCGGGTGTGAACGGCGTGGCGAACCGATCCGGGTCTACGCCCAGGTGTACGACGCGCAGCTTGGCCGCCGACTCCGGCGCTAGCTCCGCGATCCGCTCGCCGAGATAGGCGCTGTTGACGACGATCCGCTCCACGACCCGCAGGCTGCGCCGCAGCCGGGCGCGGCTGATGGCCGCCCCCTCCACGAACGTCGTCGAGTGCAGGCTGAGCCACAGACGCGTGCTCCGGGAGCGGGCCCGCAGCGCCAGCGCATGGGCTGGACGATTCTCCACCACTGCGACCGCCGCCCGTCGGCGGCGCAGCGAGCTCGCGACCGCCCTTAGATACCTCATGCGCGAAGCGGCCGGGAAGCGGAGACAGCGCGCAGCGCCGAGCCGGCCGCTGCGACCGAGTCCGCGCGCCGTCTTGCCGTAGATGAACGGGCGCACATGCGGCGCCAGCCGCGGCGCGACCTGCTCGACGACGCGCTCGACCGAGCTGCTGGACGGCGACGGGACGGCGAATGAGCCTGGCGTGACGAACGCGATTGTCGGTGGCGCGTGCTTCGGCGAGACGTCGCCACTCGCGCCGGAAGCAATCTTCAACACAGCCGCACGTCCCCGCTCAATCATAGTGGAAGCCACCTGCCTCTCTCCAGTCCTACTTCTACAGTCAGCATACGGTGTGTGACACGAGAATGTGTCGGCTTGGGCAATCATCTCTTAAACGATATTCGCGCTAGCAGCCAATGTTTGTTCGTGGTTGTGATAATTTGTTGCCTGGCTCTCCCTCGTTGCCGTAATCTATATAGGGTGGGAGGTGGAATTATGCTATTACATATTCGCAGCGGTGAGCATTACCCTGTTTCTTTCCTGCAACTGCAACCGTATGACTTGAATCAAATGCAAGATTGGAATGAGGCTTTGGATTGGTCGATCTATTTTGGGGATCGCTCTGTTGAAGTGTATAAGATGGTTATACGCGGCAATCCTGTTATACAAGGGGCTATAGCTCTTGAGCGTCGCGAAGATCATGTTTGGGTGCAGCTCATCGAAAGCATCCCTATCCAGCGCAAAGAGTTTAGCTGGATTGGATTACATTTACTTGCCTTTGCTTGCAAACGGAGTAGTGAGTTTGGCTTTGAAGGCGCTGTCGCCTTGCAGTCGAAGATAAGGCCAACCTTGTTACAGTATTACACAAATGTCGTGGGTGCATCACATTTCGGCGGCGGGCTGATCGTCATTAACGAAGCTGTCGCCAAACGGCTCATTATGCTATACTTATCTTAAAGAGGTGGTGATGATCGTGGTGAAAAAATATTTTGCTGTTGACCTTGATGATGTTGTCCATCAGTATGCTGACGGTCATTATGTGCAGCAATCTCTACCCGGCCCCAATCCGGAGCGCGATAAAAGGGTCAGTGACGCGCTTGCGAAGCTGAAAAAGGATAAATCTGCTGCTAAGGTTCGCCCATGAAGGCGACCCTTTTTTATTCCGTGTTACTACATATCCCCGGCGGCGGCGAGGCACACCCTGTTCCTTCCAGACGCTGCAAAAGAGTTGACTGGCCAAGGAGTAGGAAATGAGCCTTGATGAAGTAGGCCGCCGGTATGCAGGTGGCCAATATGCTGTGTCTATGTCTAGACCCAATCCCGAACGTGACAAACTGGCCACCGATGCTATATGCGGAATGTTACCCGGGAGAGCTGTCCAACGTGGATCGGGTTACGATTCGTAGCGGCGACACGGGAGATGAGAAAATATTTACTGATGTTATCCAAATAAAATGATGGGGATGATACAAAATATAACTGTACAGAAGAATCCAAATCAAGAAGAATACTCGGGTTATCTGCTGGACATGGATCTTTACGAACACGGAGAGCACATGCTTTCCATATCGGCAGCCTCGATTGACGGTGTAAACATAATGGAAACGTCGCGCAGTTGAAGCGCTTCTTTTTAGAAACCCCGATCGTACTGCGATCGGGATTCGCTTGCCTTTACGTTCAGGACCTCGTGCTTCGCGTCTCCACAGCCTGCAGCCGCTCAAGCAGGATCGTCATGGCATAAGCCCCGAGATACCCGCCTCCCGCCAGGAATCCGGGATGCAGCAGCACCTCGTGTACCTGCGTCAGGAACACCGCGCGATCGACCAGCGCCCGCAGCACGCTCGAGGCGGCGATCGTCGTCACCGCAGCGACGGCCAGCAGCGCCAGGGCATCCGTCGTCCATTGGAATCCGGACCACCTGCGGCGCCCGTACCACAATCCGGCCATCGCGCCGAGCAAGCCAATAATCGGTATCATCTCCACCTGTCACACCTCCATTAGCAGCATGCTCCAGCAATGCGCTGCGCATACCGGAGGCATGCCGGCGCAACGGCGGGACTTGCATCGCTGCCCCCCCATTCGCCTCTCGTCCATGCTGCTTGTTCCGCATACGCCTGTCATCCTTCCTCGCTTGCCCCGCTTACGCCTTCCATCCTTGTTCACGTCCCTCCTTCCCCTCGCGCCCGTGCCGCGCGGCGCTATTGCTTTGTGCCCCCCAATATGGCACACTAGTCCCATCAGGTTATGCCGGAAAGGACGTGACTTATCCCGTCATGAGCCGTTGGCTGCTCAAATCAATGACCGAGCTCAGCTCGCGCAAATGGATCTCAGTGTGTACCGGCCGTCTGGCGCAATCCGGGCTGAGCCGACGCTTCATCCCGCGCTTCGTCAAGCTGTACGGCATTCGCGCGGAGGAAGCGGAGAAGCCCCTCTCCGACTATGCCACGCTGAACGAATTTTTCACCCGGCGGCTACGGGAAGGCGCCCGCGAGATCGATGGCGCGGCCGATACGCTCGTCAGTCCCGTCGACGCGCTCATCACCGGCGCCGGCCCCGTCCAGGCGGGTACGGTCCTTAATGTCAAGGGCCAGAATTACACCGTGGAAGAGCTGCTGAACCGGTCGCCCCGCATGGACAATTACCGTCACGGCTTTTGTCTCGTGCTGTATCTGAGTCCGACGGACTACCACCGCATCCATGCCCCCATCACGGGCCAGATCGTGGAGAAGGAGCACATTCCCGGCAAGGTGTATCCGGTCAACGACTTCGGGCTGCGCCATATGCCGCGTGTCCTGAGCCGCAATGAACGGCTCGTGACCTATATTCGTCACCAAGGCGGCGAGCTGGCCGTCGTCAAGGTCGGGGCGATGAACGTCAGCAGCATTCAATACGTCGACCCGGAGCAGCGGGAGACGGTCAAGGGCGGAGAACTGGCCTACTTCGAATTCGGCTCGACCGTCGTGCTGCTCACCGCATCCGGCACGTTCGATCTGCGCGGCGATCTGATGCCCGGCAAGCGCGTCCGCATGGGCGAGTCGCTGGGTCGGCTGCATCGCCGTTGAAAAGAACCCCGGACTCCACGTCCCGCGTGGAAACCGAGGTTCTTTTTTTATGCCTGCTCGGCGACCGAATGCTGCGGGCGCAAGCCGACGGTGACAAGCTCGCAGCCGCCTGCCGCAAGCGCGATCGCCTGCGCAGCATGATCGGGCTCTTATTCCTTGACCGATCCGATCGTCAGCCCCGAGACAAAGTAGCGCTGGAAGAACGGGTACGCAAAAATGATCGGCAAGGTGGCCAATACGACCATCGCCATCCTGGCGGTGTCCTGCGGCAGACTTTGCATCACTTCCAGGCTGATCGAGCTGTTGGCCGAGTTTTGCTGGATGAACGACATGCTGTTCTCGATCCGCATCAGCATCGACTGCAGCGGCACCTTGTTCGGATCGTCGATGTACAAGAGCGCATTGAACCAGTCGTTCCAGTATCCGAGCGTGCTGAACAGCCCGATTGTCGCCAGTCCGGGCAGCGACAGCGGCAGCACCAGGCGGTAAAAGATTTTAAATTCGCCGGCGCCGTCGATTTTGCCCGACTCGACAATCGCATCGGGGACGCTCGTCATATAGAAGGTCCGCAGGATCATGATGTAGAAGGCGTTCATCGCGAGCGGCCAGATCAGCGCCCACAAGCTATCCTTGAGTCCGAGCACCTGCGTCACGATGATATAGGTCGGAATCATCCCGCCGTTGAACAGCATGGTGAACACCGCAAAAAGCGAGAAAAAGCGGCGGTATTTAAAGCTTTTACGCGAAATGGCATACGAATACAGCGAAATCATAAACAAGCTGAGCAGCGTGCCGACGACGGTAATCAGGATCGTCACGCCGTAGGATTTGAGCAGCATGTCGCCCGTTTCAAACACATAGCTGTAAGCGCCGACGCTCCACTTTTCGGGAATGAGCCGATAGCCGTTTGTGGCCAGCGTCTTCTCGTCCGTGAAGGAAATGAGGACGACGAATAAAAACGGGAACACGCACAGCAACGAAAATAGCGCAGCCGTCGCATTTGAAAAGGCATTCCAGCCTGGCGATAATTGCATAAAATTTCGAGATTTTCGATTCTTATTCACAATCGCGCCTCCTTTCCGCTTCTGCGCGCATTAGAACAGCGCGCTGTCCTTGTCGATTCTGCGCACGACATAGTTGGAAATCATGACCAGGACAAAGCCGACGACCGATTGATAAAGCCCCGCTGCCGTGCTCATGCCAATTTCGCCGGTTGTTTTCAAGCCGCGGTAAACGTACGTGTCGATCACGTTGGTCACCGAATACAAGGTTCCTGAATCGCGCGGCACGCTGTAGAACAATCCGAAATCCGCATAGAAAATTTTGCCGACTGCAAGCAGCGTCATGATGATCATGATCGGCTTCAGGAGCGGGATCGTAATGTTGCGGATTTGCTGCCATTTACTCGCGCCGTCGATCATCGCCGCCTCGTAGAGCGACCTGTCGATACCCATGATGGCGGCCAGGTACACGACGCTGTTGTAGCCGACCATCTTCCACAGGCTGACGAGAATCAAGATATAGGGCCAATACTGCGGTTCGTTGTACCACTGAATCGACGACACGCCGAACTGGCTCAGTATGCTGTTGAGCAGTCCCTTGTCCATGCTCAAAAAGCTGAAGACGAAATACCCGACGATGACCCACGACAAAAAATAAGGCAGGAACATCCCGGTTTGATACACCTTGGCCAGCCGCTTGTTGACAATCTCGGACAGCGTAATTGCCATGGCTACGGCAAAAACGAGACCGATCAGGATGAACGCAATGTTGTAGAGCAGCGTATTGCGGGTGATGATATACGCGGCATCGGTGCTGAACAAAAACTCGAAATTTCGCCAGCCTACATTTTCGCTATTGATCAAGCTTTGCCAAAAGCCGTCCCGGCTGAAGCGGTATTCCTTGAATGCGGCGATGGTTCCGACCAGCGGCATGTACGAAAAGAAGAAAAACCAGGCTGCGCCCGGCAACACCATCAGCAGCATGACGCGGTTGCGCATCACATTTTTTAGAAAGCCTGCCATGCGTCCCTGCTCCCTTCGTGAAAACGAGATCTGGAAAAAAATCGGGCGATGCCTGTATCGCCCGATCCGTTAGGGTCTGTCCAACTATTTGGCTTCGGCCACCCATTCGTCGAGCTGGGCCTGCGCTTCGGTGATGACCTCGTCCATGCCGGCCTGCTTGAAGGCTTCCAGCGCGGTCGGCAGGTACTCGTCGGGATCGACCGTACCGGTCATCAGGGCCGACCAGTATTGCTCCTTGACGTTTTGAATCGCGGCCATCTGCGTAGAGACGTTGGCGCTGTCGAAGTTGAAGCCAAGGATCGGCGACGCTACGCCTTCCGCGTTAAATTCCTTGAAAACGTCCCACTTGTTGTCCGGATCATTTTCATTCAAGTTAAGCAGCATGTTGTTGCCGAGCGAATACGACGGCATGTCGTAGTTTTTGGCTTCCGGCAGGTTCCGCATCCGATTGTCGTCGATTTTCTCATAGTGCGTACCCTCGATGCCCGAATCCACCATATTGCGCAGCACCGGGTCGGTATTCAGCAGGTTGAGGAATTCCATCGCCTTCTCCGGATATTCGGAATTGGCGGTGATGGCCATGATCGAGCCCTGGACAGAGGTGTTCGTAATAATGGCGTCGCTGGCCGGCGTCGAGACGACCGGGTAGCCGTAGGTGGCCGACCATTGGTTGTCCGCCAGCGGCTGCGTCTGGGCGCGGTCGACGAACCAGTTGCCGCTCAGCGTCAGATCGCTCGTCGAGCCTACCGTGGCCGCCTCCGGCGAGATGTAGCCCGCTTGATAATACTTGCGCATGGTTGCCAGCGCCTGTTTCATTTCGTCCGTTTCCAGGATATTGACGATCTTGTAATCGTCCGTGTCCAGCTTGACCGCCATCGGCAGGTTCGTGATCAGGTAGTCGTACGGCACATAGGGCACATGGTTCTTGTCCATGCCGAACACGGTCACGTTCGGTTCGTTCGCTTTGATCGTCGCCATCAGCGGCTCCAGGCTCTCCAGCGAACGGACCTTGCCGATGTCGAGATCGTATTTGTCCAGCAGGTTCTGGTTGAAGCGCCATACCTCCTGCTGCGGCAGTTCCTTGTTGGCCGGGATGCCGTAGTTGTGGCCGTCGACCTTCGAGCCTTCCAGGAAGCCCGGATCAATCGTATCGACGATGCCTTGGCCATATTCCGTCAACAGCTCGTCGATTTGCAAAAATGCGCCCTTGCGCACGTTTTGCACGTAATCGAAACCGCCTGCTGAAGTGAAAATGATGTCCATCGGCTCGCCGGATGCGACGTTGACCTGCATTTTTTGCTGGTAGTCGCCCCAGTCGATCATTTTCATCGTGACCGTCGCGTTGATTTTTTCCTTCGTGTACGCACTGACTTGATCCATGACGGCTGTGACGTCCTTCTGCGGCGTGCCGATCGTATACCAGATCAATTCCGCCGTTTCTTCGGCCCCGTCCGCGCTTTCGTTGCCGCCGTTGTTGCCGCACGCGCCGACGACGAGCACGATCGCCAGCATGGCGGCGATGAGCGCCAAGCGGCCTTTGCCTTTGTTCATGGTTTTCGTCTCCCCTTTGGTTCAAGAATCGTTAACAATTTAACTGTAATCGATGAAAACCGTTTCAAATAGAACACAAACTTAATAAATCCGGTTCAAACTAAAGAAAAGAGACTGCCCCGGCCTGCAGTCTCCCCCGATCTTGCGCGCATGCAGCGAAAATAGTGAAACGCCGCACAACCGCAGCGGTCACTTTTTCACCACATTTTTAAAATCCGTCGGCGAAATGCCGACATGTTTTTTGAACTGCTTGTAGAAATAGCCGCTCTCCCAGTAGCCGACCAGCCGCGAGATTTCCTGTACCTTGTAATGGGTCGTTTTGAGCAGTTCCTTGGCCCTGTCGATGCGATAGCGGTTCATGTATTCGGTGAACGGCTCGCTCATCTCCTTGATGAACAGCTGACCCAGGTAGACCGGGTGCACGTTGAACTGGGCGCCGAGCGTCTTGAGCGACAAATCGTCGGCGTAATGCTCGTGAATCATATGCAGCACCTGCTCCACTACCGGGCTGCGACCGCCGGCGCCCAACGACGCGATGCATGCGAGCGCGACATCGCGCACGGCTTCCGTCAGCTCCGACAGATCCGCGGCGCGCTGGACGCGATCCAGACCGTCCGCGAACAACGTGATTTCCTCAGTCCGCTTGACCTCCTGCAGGAGCAGCTTGAAGCGGACGATCAATTCCACCGCGATTTCCTTCAAGTAAGCCGGATGCATGCCCGCTTGGCTGCGCAGTCGTTGAAAATCGGCATCCAGCACAGTCGTCAACCGCCCCGGCTCCTTCCCCAGCAGCAGCTTCTCATATTCTGCCCAATCTACCGGAAAATTCGCTTCACCGCCGCGTGCAAAAGCAGCCGCCTCGCCATAAAGCATCCACTGGCGCTCGGGGTAGACCAAAAAATAAGCCTGCGCGCGCTTGGCTTCCTCGTAGCCAGTCGCCATCTCGGCGGTGCGATGCATTTCGCTGCCAGACAACGTGCCGGGCCGATCGCTCCCCGCCGTCTCGTCCCGAGCCTGCGCGATTCGCTCCAGCCAAGCCGCCAGAGAGATGTCCTGCTGATCGAATCCCGCGAGCACCACAAGATCGCCGTCAAGGTCGCGAAAAACGACCGCGTCTTCGTCGAATTGCGCAGTCAGCGCGTCGATTAGCGCATCGGCCTCGTTCTGGGAGAGGTCGCGGCATCGCAGGACGGCCGCAGCCGTCCAGGGGCGGCGAAAAACCAGTCCCAGTCTGTCCGCCCGCTCCTCGAACTCGTCCTGGGCCATCCTGCCGTTCAGCCAGCGATGCAGGGTATTGTCCTTGATCAGCTGTGTGCCGTACGCCAAAAACCGAATCTCCTCCTGCTCGGTATGCAGCTTGAGGACCGTGCTGCGCAGCGTCTCCTCCAGCTCCTGCACATTGATCGGCTTGAGCAAATAATTTTCGATGCCCAGCTTCATTCCTTCGCGCAAATAATCGAATTCGCTGTAGGCGCTCAGCACGATCACCTTCAAGCCGGGCCGAGCTGCTCTTGCTGCAGCGATCAACTCCAGGCCGTTCATCTTCGGCATGGCGATATCCGTCACCAAAATATCGACCGGAGCGGCTGCCATCGCGTCCAGTGCGAGACGTCCGTTGCCCGCGCTCCCTGCAATCTCCAGACCGAGCGCCGGCCAGTCGATCATATCGTACAAGCCTTCGACGATGAACGGCTCATCGTCGCACAACAACACCTTATACAAGCTCCTCCGCCTCCCCGCTTGTCTTCGGAAGCCAGATGTCTACCCGCGTGCCCTCGCCCGGCGTACTCTCGATCTCCACGCCGTACCGCTTCCCGTATTCCAATTGCAGCCGTTCGTTCACGCTTTTCAAGCCAAACGATTCGCCGTCGTCCTTTGTCCGACTCAGTCGCTCTCTGACTTGCGCCAAGCGCGCCTCGGACATTCCCTTGCCGTTGTCGCGCACCGTCGCGCAGATTCGTTCGCCGTCCTCATCGCCGTCCTGCCGAATCGCGAGGACGAGCGTGTTATCGGCGCGGGTCGCATCGATGCCGTGCACGATGTAATTCTCCACGATCGGCTGCAGCGTCAGCCGCATGACGGACACCCGCCCGAGCGGCTCCGGACATTCGATCCGGTACACAAAATTATCCTTGTACCGGATCCGAAACAATTCCAGATACAGCCGGCAGGCTTCCAGCTCGTTTTGCAGCGTATCCCGACGCTTCGGATGAACCAGATTTTTGAACAGCGCCGATAGGCTGTAGATCATCTCGGCTGCGTCCCGGTCTCCCTTGGAGAAGGCGCGCATGCGAATGACCTCCAGCGTATTGTATAAAAAATGCGGATTGACCCGGGCCTGGAGCGCGGCCAATTCAGCGCGCTTCTGATTAATTTCCGCCTTGTACACCCGATCGATGTAGGTGTTCAGCTCCTCCATCATCGCATTGAAGCTTTTCGCGATCTGCCCCAGCTCATCCTCGCGCGACTCGTCGATGCGGACGGCCAGGTCTCCGTTTTTGACCTTGCGCGTGAACCGGATGATCGTATGGGTGCGCTTGGCCAAGCTGATGATGACCAAGGAAGGGATGAGCGTGGCCACGACGATGCAGATCAGCGCGATCAAGACGATCGTATTGCGCGTGCCGCGGTAGACGGCCTCCAGCTCGGCTGCCGTCACTTCCCCTATGATGGCGTAGCCGCCCTCCGCGGAGGACAGCTTGTTCCGATACGTGCCGTCCACCAGCTGCTGCCCGTCCAGCACGGCCGGTTCGCCCTCGGTCGTCTCGGCGCGCCGGCCATAGCGCTCTCCCGTCGAATCGTACAGCACCCAGCCGTTCGCATCCCGCACATACACCTCGCCAAGCAGTCCCTCGTATGCGCTCACCCTCCTGTCCAATGCCAGCGCGTCGAAGTAAACGACCAGCTGCCCGATATTTTTGAGCGTCTGCTTGTCGTTGACGGCGATGCGCACCGCATACAGACGGGCGCCTTCGCGTCCGATGGCGCGGCTCACCCAGTAGTTCGGCGCGGCGACGCTGCCGGTCTCGGCTGCCATCACGTCCGGCACGTAGGACCGCGCCGAATTGGTCGGAATCAGCTTGAACCGCTTGTGCTCGTCTAGGTTGTAGAGCGCCTGCTGCTCCGCGCTGTACAGCACGATGTTGCGGATCGCACTGTCCGCATCGATGCGGCCGGCGAAATACTGGAACACGCTCCCGAACTCGCCCTCCGGCTCGGCGGCGATCTGATCCAGCTGATATTCCACGTAGGCCTGATAAGAATGGTTGAGGAAGTAGCTCAGATGCGCCGCCAATCGGTCGCTGCGGTACACGTCATTCATCATCTCCCGGACCGACGCATACTTCTGCGCCAGCACCTGCTCGACGCTGCCCATCGCCTGCCGCTGCTTGTCCAGCTCGCGCCGGATCGCTGTCTGCGATGCGTTCCAATACATCAGATAGGAGAGCGTGATGATCGTCAGGACGGTGATGACGGAGAAGACCAGGATGATTTTGAGGAACAGATTGTTTTTGAAGTAGGTGCGATAAATTTGCGCAATGTCCATACGGCAGCTCCTTGCGATCGACTGGGCCGGCCAGCGGAGCCCCCGGTCCCGCCGCAGGCTTCAGCGGATCTCGGACGGACTCTTGCCGGTATACTGCTTGAACTGGCGGCTGAAGAAGAAGATATCGCGGTAGCCGAGCGCGTCGGCCACCTCGGTCACGTTCATCCCGGCGTGCATCAGCAGGTGCTGGGCGCGCTCGATCCGGGTGCGGATCATGTAGGCCTGCACCGACTGGCCGATCAGCGCCTTGAACTTGATCGAGAAGTAGCGCGGCGACAGCTGCGCCCGCTGGGCCAGCTCCTCGACGCGGTGCGGCAGACCCGGATGCTGCCGTATGTAGTTGGCGACCTCGCGGATCGCCTCGGCCAGCTGATTGCTGCCCGCGGGCCGGCTCCGCTCCAGATCGCTGCGGTCATGGCGCAGCAGGTGGAGGAGCAGCTGCTTCAGGATGAGCCGGGCCTCGGCCTCGGCGGCGTAGAGGTCCACGAGAAAAAGCCGGACATAGCGCGAGAGCAAGTACTCGAATTCGATGGTATCGCGCAGCACGCGGTAGGGCTCCGGGACGAGCCGCACGGGGGCTTCGACGCCGAAGTGGATGTATGTCAGCACGAGCGGCCTTTGCGGATTGTGGGTCGCGCTCGTATCGTCGCCCGGACGGAAGAGGAAGCAGCTGCCCGGACCGACCGTATAGGTGCGATCGCCTCGCACCACCTCGCCTTCCCCGCTCCATACGTAGAACAGGTCGTAGTTGGCCAGCGGCTGCTCCCGCTTTTGCCAGCGCCAGCCCGGCTCGCAAGCGATCTTGGCAAAGGAGGACGTCAGACGCAGCGCGTCCGGCGAGAGCTCCAGCATCGCGCGATCACTCCCTTCCGCCGGCCGCGCCGCGCGGATCGGGCAAGTGCGCGACGACCTGCCGGAGCGCGTCGTCCGTATCGGCGGCGCCGATCATCACGGGCTCCTGCTCGTACTGCTCCGCGGCGTGCCGATAGCGCGGATCGTAGTAGTGCTCCAGCAACAGCGCCACCGCCTCGTCATAACGCTCGGTATGCAGCGCCGCCGCAACCTCCGCTCCGACCGGCGTATGCATGCGCTTGCGGATGCGCTCGAACGAAGCGATGCATTGCGCCTTGTGCAGCTGGGGCCGGTAATCGGCGAGGATGTTGGCCACACGCTCCTGCAGCGGCAGCTCGAGCACGAGCGGCCGGCCCGACTCCTTGGCCTGGACCAGCACCTCCGGCAGCACGACCTTGCCGACCCGCTTGCTCTCCGCCTCCACCACGAGATACGGCGCATCCCGGCACGCATCGAGCCGCTGCAGGAGCAGCGATTCGAACGTCTTCTGATTGTGCGGTTCACGGCCGATATGGCCGAAGATCGAGCCGCGATGCGCGGCGAGCCGCTCCAGATTGACGACCGGGTAGCCGCTTCGCTCCAGCTCCTCCAGGATGGCCGTCTTGCCGGAGCCGGTATACCCGCTCAGCACGTAGCAGGGCGGCAGCGACTCGAGCGACTCCAGCCGCTCCACCACCCACCTGCGATACGTGCGAAAGCCGCCGGTCAGACGCAGAATCGGCATGCCCATCAGCGCAGCCAGCGTCCCGGCGGTCCGACTCCGCATCCCGCCGCGCCAGCAGAATACCGCCTTGCGCGGAGCGTCCTCGGCCGCAATTGCGCGCACCAAGGCAGGCAGCTTGGCCGACACCAGCTCCAGGCCGCGCTCCTTGGCCGCCTCGACGCCGACCTGCTTGTACAGGGTGCCGACCTCGGCGCGCTCCGCGTCGTCGAACAGCGGAATATTGACGCTCCCCGGAATTGTAGCGTCGCGATATTCGGAGGGCGAGCGCACGTCGATCAGCACCGCGTCGCCCCTGCGCTGCAGCTCCAGCAGCTCTGTCAGACCGATATCCTTCATCATGGCTTTACGCTCCTTTGTGTATGGCGGCGATTCGTCTTCCGCGTCGTGTCCGGTCATGCCTCGACCCGGATGCGCCCCTGCCCCGCGCGCTCCACACGGCCGATCAGATGAGCGTCCACGCCTGCCCCGCGCAGCTCGCCAAGCAGCGCGTCGGCCTGCTCCGGCGCCACGGCCGCCAGCAGGCCGCCGGAGGTGACAGCGTCACACAGCATGTAGCGGGCCAGCTCGTCCAGTTCCCCGGCATACTCCACCGCACCTTCGAGGTGGGCATAGTTGGCCTTCGTGCCGCCGGGCACGAAGCCCGCCTCTGCCAGCTCACGCACGCGCGGCAGGAACGGCACCCGACCGGCGTCGACTGTCAGCTCCGCGCCGCTGGCCCGGGCCATCTCCATCGCATGGCCGAGCAGGCCGAAGCCCGTCACATCGGTGCAAGCGTGCACCTCGTAGCCGTCCATGACCCGGGCGGCCTCCTTATTCAGCGTCGTCATCACTGCAGTGACGGCGTCGATTTCCGCTTCGGAGAGCGCGCCTTTTTTGATCGACGTGGTGAGGATGCCGACGCCGATCGGCTTGGTCAGGATGAGCCGGTCGCCGGGACGCGCGCCCGCATTGGTCCTCACCTGCTGCGGATGGATCGTGCCGGTCACCGCCAGGCCGAACTTGGGTTCCTTGTCGTCGATGGAGTGGCCGCCGACGAGCGTGGCGCCCGCTTCCCTGACCTTGTCACCCGCCCCGCGCAAGATGTCCGCGAGCACCTGCCCGCCCAGCGTCTGAATCGGGAAGGCGACGATATTCAGCACGGTCAGCGGCTGGCCGCCCATCGCATAGATATCGCTCAGCGCGTTGGCCGCTGCGACCTGACCGAAGGCATACGGATCGTCGACAATCGGCGTGAAAAAATCGACCGTCTGCACAATCGCCAGCTCGTCGCTGAGCCGGTAGACGCCTGCGTCGTCGCTCGTATCCAGCCCGACCAGCAGGTCGGGATTCGGCTCGGCCGCGGGCAGCCCGCGCAGCACCTCGCTGAGCGCCGCCGGGCCAATTTTACATCCGCAGCCTCCCTTGCTGGACAGACTTGTCAGTTTAACCGGTTGATCTTGCGTCATCCTCTATCCCTCCTATGTATAGGTAGATCCGGCGCCGCTTCATCCGCATAGATGCGAGCCAGCGCCGTTTCGTCCAGCGCTTCCGGCGACCCGTCATAGACGATGCGGCCTCCGGCCAATCCGATGATACGCGACGCATGGGCGCGCGCGACGGCCACATCGTGCAGATTGAGCAGCACCGTCATGCCGCGCTCGCGATGCAGCGACGCGATATGGCGCATGATCCGGGCAGCGGTGACGCTGTCCAGACTCGAGATCGGCTCGTCGCCGAGCAGCAGCTCCGGCTGCTGTACCAGTACGCGCGCGATGGCGACCCGCTGCTTCTGCCCGCCGCTCAGCTCCTCGACGCGACGCCGGCCGAGCGCCTCCAACCCGACCTCCCGCAGCGCCGCAGCGGCGAGTGCCCGTTCACTGGCGGTGTACCAGCCCGGCAGACTGCGCCAGCGCGGCATGGCGCCGAAGCGCCCGGCCAACGCGTTGGTCAGCACCGACAGCCGCGGCAGCAGATGATAATGCTGAAAGACCATGCCAATCCGCATCCGTGCGCGCCGCAGCTCTGCGGCGGACATTGCGGTCAGATCACGGCCTTGCCACAGCACCCGGCCCGCGTCCGGCTCGACGAGCCGATTCACGCAGCGGATCAGGGTCGACTTGCCCGCGCCGCTTCGTCCGAGCACCGCCACGAATTCCCCAGTCTGCACACGCAGATGGACACCGTCCAGCGCAGCCTCCGCCTCGCCCTTGTAGCGCTTGTTCAATCCAATCAGTTCAAGCATGCGTCATTTCACCCGCTTTCGCACGGCCGCGCCTGCGTAGTCCACGGCGGTGACCAGCACCATGATGAGCAGCACCTCGAAGGTTACCTTCTGATACATGAATTGCTTGAAGTCATTGTACAATAGCTGACCGAGACCGCCTGCGCCGACGACGCCGAGAATCAGCGTCGTCCGGATTGCCGTCTCCAGCCGGTAGAAGTACTGCGACAGCACGAGCGGCAGGATCTGCGGCAGGATGCCGTAAGCTGCGACCAGCAGCCGCGTGCCGCCCAGCGCTTTGACCGCCTCCTGCGGTCCGTCGTCGGCCGCCTCGATCAGCTCGGCGATCATCTTGCCGAATACGCCGATATTGTGAATGATCAAGGCCAGCACCGCCGGCAGCGGACCGAGTCCGAGCGTCGGGATGAAGACGAGCGCCAGCACCAGCTCCGGCACCGCGCGGAACAAGTTGAATACCAGCCGGGTCCCGTCGTACAGCCAGCGCGGCAGGCCCGTATTGCGGGCGGCGACGAAGCTCGCCGGCAACGCGATTGCGAGCGCGACCAGCGTGCTGCACAGCGCGATCTGCAGCGTGTCGACCATCGCCGCCAGCGCGATGCGCCAATGCCCGAAGTCGGGCGGGAACCAGTGCTCCGCGATGAAGCGTGCGGTATTGCCGAGATCGTACAGCGGCGCCTGCGCCAGCCCGGTCCCAATCGAGGACCAGAGCAGCAGCAAGACCAGGATGCCGAGCGCAGTCCACGTCCGCATCGCCGCTTAGTCGGCCGTCTGCAAGCGCCCGTCGGCGATCGCCGCATCGCGGATCGCCGCATAGTCGGCATTGGCCGCCTCCGTGAACCCGCTCGCACCGCCGAACGCGGACAGAATGACCGGGTCGTCGATGGCCAGCATCGCATCGCGAATGATCGCGCGATCCTGCTCCCCGACACCGCCGGTCACGGCCCACGGGTATTGGAAGAGCGGCTCGGATTCCCAGACGATCTTGAGCTTGTCCCCATCGATCGTGCCCTGCTTGACAAGGTTATTGAAATAGGCGCTGTCGATCGCGCCGATATCCTGCTGCCCGTTCTGCACGGCGAGCGCAGTCGCGGTATGGTCGCCAGTATAGACGACCGATGCGAAGCTGTGGGCTTGCTGCGACTCGAACAGACCGGCGTCCTTGAGCGCGATGCCCGGAATCAGGCTGCCCGAGGTCGAGCTGATATCGCCGAAGGCGAACCGGATGTCCGCCGCATGCGCCTCGACATCCTCAAAGGTCTCATACGGGCTGTCCGCCTGGGTGATCAGATACGAGTAGTAGTAGGGCTTGCCCTCGATGAGCTGCGTGACGATCGCTTCGACCCCATAGCGCTCGTGCGCTTCGACATACGTCAGCGGACCGAGATAGGCCATCTGCACCTTGTCCGCGCCCATCGCCTCGACGACGCCGTTGTAGTCCGGATACACCTCGGCCCGGACCTCGTAGCCGAGCGCCTCCTGGAGAATGCCGGCCAGCTTGTCCGCTCCTTCTTCCATCTGATTGCTGCCCTGGGCCGGGATGACCCCGATCAGCAGCTCGCTGCGCGCAGCCTCGCCTTGCTGCGAGGCTTCGGCTCCGTCTTCATCGCTCGCGCCAGTGCCGCCGTTGTTGCCGCAGGCAGCGAGTGCGAGCGTGGAGAGCAGCAGACCTGTTAATACCAGAAAGCATTGCCGTTTCCGGAACATTTCGACTCTCCTTTGTGCGACCTTGTAACCCCTTTTTTGCCGCATCGAATTTTGTCGCATTGCTACAGTGGTTCTCAATAAATCAGATTACCATAATTGATGGCCAAACTAAAGCGAACGGCTCCTTTGAGGGCAAGTCGGTCGAGGCATTTCGACAATACGCCCTGTGAAAAAACGTGCGCAAAAATTGGCCGCAGGCTTTCAATAATGGTATAATAACCCCGGATACAATCGACCTTTTCGGAAGGATGGAGCTTATTCCTATGAACCCACTTGCCAAGCAGCTGAACGAAACGATTCAAAGCGAGAATCCGCATGTCTACGACATGCTGTCCGACATTGGCAAAGCCATTTATTTTCCTAAGGAAGGCATACTGAGCCAGTCGGCGGAGGCCAAGGCCAAGGCGAGCAAATTCAACGCCACGATCGGCATCGCCACAGAGGGCGGACAGCCGATGCATCTGCCTGCGCTGCAAGACACGCTCTCGGCTTATGCGCCCAAGGACCTTTATCCATATGCGCCACCTGCGGGCAAGCCGGAGCTGCGCGCGGCATGGCGCGCCAAGATGCTGACGGACAACCCGTCGCTCGCGGACAAAAGCTTCGGCAACCCGATCGCCACCAACGCGCTGACGCACGGGCTCAGCATCGTCGCCGACCTGTTCGCAGACGCGGGCGATCCGATCGTCATGCCGGACAAAAATTGGGAGAACTATGAGCTGACCTTCGCCCTGCGCCGCGGCGCGCACACGGTCGAATACCCGCTCTACGATGCGGACAACCGCTTCAACAGCGACGGTCTGCGCGAGGCGCTGCTCGCGCAGAAGGAGCACGGCAAGGCGATCGTCCTGCTCAACTTTCCCAATAATCCGACCGGCTACTCGCCTGGCGCCGCCGAGGCGGATGCCATCGTGACCGCCATCGGTGAAGCCGCCGAAGCAGGGATCAATGTGGTCGCAGTCACCGACGATGCCTATTTCGGCCTGTTTTTCGAAGACTCGCTGCACGAGTCGCTGTTCGGCCGTCTGGCGAATCTGCATCCGCGCGTCTTGGCGATCAAGATCGACGGTGCGACCAAGGAAGAGTATGTATGGGGCTTTCGCGTCGGCTTCATCACCTATGCCTCGGCCTCGGAGCCGGTCATGCACGCGCTGGAGCAAAAAACGCTCGGCATCATCCGCGCCACGATCTCCAGCGGACCGCACCCGTCGCAAACCTTCATCCTCAAGCTGCTGCAGTCGCCGGACTTCGAGGCGCAGAAGCGGGAGAAATTCGAGGTCATGAAGCGCCGCGCCAACCGCGTCAAATCGCTGCTCGACAGCAGCCGCTACGGCGACGTGTGGGAATACTACCCGTTCAATTCCGGCTACTTCATGTGCCTGCGGCTGAAGCAGGTCAGCGCCGAGGCGGTGCGCCAGCGTCTGCTCGACGCCTACGAGGTCGGGACGATCGCGCTCGGCGAGCACGACCTGCGGGTCGCCTTCTCCTGCATCGAGGAGCTGCATCTGGAGCAGTTGTTCGATCTGATCTACCAGGCCGTGCTCGACGTGTCGGGCGGCCACTCGGACACGGAGCAAGCCGAATAAGCCGCACCCACCTCGAGAGACGCATTCCGCCCGCGGAGCAAAACGGGCCGGAGCTCGCCACGGCGGCATTAGAGCGAGAATGTGGCGCTATTGCGCGGGACGGAGCGCAGGACGGTGGCAGTAGCATGAAAAAGTGGCGTTATTGCTCAGGAGGCGGCTCAACGAGGCGGCATTAGCTTGAAAAAGTGGCGTTATTGCTCAGGAGGCGGCTCAGCGAGTCGGCATTAGCGTGAAAAAGTAGCGCTATTGCTCGAAAGGGGCAGGCCGGCGGATCGGATCCGCCGGCTTTTTTGTGCCCGAGCAAGGCGAAACGAGTGTCGCCGTCTTTTAACGGCGACGCAAGTTTCGTTCCGAGAAATCTAGACAAGTATTGAGAAGTGAGACCAGCCGCGGTGCGGGATTCTATACCTAGCGGACATTTTTGTCCGTTAGCGCTTGTTTTCAGTTGGGATCGCCATTCTTACGGACATTTTTGTCCGTTACACCGAGAATTTGGCATGAACGCGGACGCTCGAGCCCGCTAACGGTCAAATGTGTCCGTTACAATTCGCATAACCGACAATCGGCGTTGTAACGGTCATTTCTGTCCGTTATCGATCACAGGCTCGGTCGATTGACAGCTCACACGAATCGGTCAAGGCGAAACGAGTGCGCCGTCTTTTAACGGCGACACAAGTTTCGTTCCGAGAAATCTAGACAAGTATAGAGCAAGTCCTATACTTTCTATGATTTCAAGGCGAAACGGCGAGGCTGTCTTTTTGTGGCCGAGTTCGTTTCGTTCCGAGAAATCTAGACAAGTATAGAGCAAGCCATATACTTTCTATGATTTCAAGGCGAAACGAGTGCGCCGTCTTTTAACGGCGACACAAGTTTCGTTCCGAGAAATCTAGCTCACCCTTCCTCCTCGTCGCGGCGAATCGCCGCGCGCAGGCGCCGGGGATGGAGCAGCAGCACGTAAGCGGCCGCGAGCAGCAGCGCCGCGCCGGCTGGCGCGGCCAAGCCGTGCCGCAGCGTCAACGCCGCTCCCATCGGCAACCACATCAGCAGGGCGCCCGCGCCCGTCGCGAGCCTGGCAAGCAGCAGCAGCGCCTGCTCGCGACCGCGCTCGGGCAAGGGGTACAGATGACGCCAGATCGAGTGCCGGTGCGCCTGTCGCAGCGCCCCGACCTGGACGGCGACGATCAGCACGAACAGCAGGTAGACCGCGCCTGCTCCCCAGCCGCCGAGCAGCGGCGCAGCGCCGGTCAGATAGCCGGTCAGCGCACCGAGCGCCGTCAGCCGCAGGAGGATGCCGCCCAGCTCGGTCCGGGTCAGCGTGAGCGTCAGCAGGTAGCGGTATGCCGCCGCATGCCGATACGCCACGCGCGCGCCTAGCCAGGCCAGGTAAGGGCGGCGCGAGACGCGGGCGGGCAGCACGGGCACGTCGATGAATGCGCCGAAGAAGCGGTACCAGCCGCGCCGCGTCCGCGCCTCCTCCGCCACCAGCCGCTCCCAGGGCATGCCGTGGCGCTGCGGCAGCTGCGCGGCCGCGGCATAGAGCGCCGCCAGCAGCGCGGCAAAGCCGGCCGTCAGCCAGAGCGGCTGCGTCAGTAGCGCCGTCAGCGCGGCTGCCGTCAGGACCCAGCGCAAGAGACGCAGCAGGCGTCTGGCTCCCGGCCAAGCCAGCTGCCGCTCGCGCCAGGCGCCCGCTGTCTGCAGCGCCTTGAGCAGGGCGAGCAGCCCCGCCGCAGCCGGCCCCCACGGCACGTCGAGTCCGGCCGCGCGGCAGAGCGGCCAATACAAGGCCAACGCCGCGCACAAGGCCAGCATACCCGGCACGAGACCGCGTCGCCGCGAACGCCGCAAATAGACGGGCATGCCGGGCTCGCGCGGTGCCAGGAAGACCAGGTCCGGCGGCAGCAGCCAAGTGCGCAGCGGGCTCCAGGCGACGATCGGCGTCAGCACGGCGACGCCGATCGGCACGAGCGGCAGCTGCGGCGGCATGTCCCGCAGCAGGCCGGCGTAGCCGATCATGAGCACGATCAGCAGCAGCACGACGAAGCCGGGAAAGCCGCTCTGCGCCATATATTGCAAATAGGGCGCGACCTCCTTGCGGAAGGCCGCCGACCGCTGCGCCCACAGCGCGCTAAGCGAGCGGTCCATCTCCGCCCTCCTCGCTGACCAGCCGGTAGAAGGCCTCCTCCAGCGTATCCGGCTCACCTGCCGCCGCGCGCCGTACGTCGTCCAGCGTCCCCTGCGCCACCAGCCGCCCGTGATGCAGCACCAGGAAGCGGTCGCAGTACGTCTCCAGCGTCGCCAGGATATGGGAGCTCATCAGCACCGCCGCGCCGGCCTCCTTGACCTGCACGAGCCGCTCCAGCAGCGAGCGAATGCCGAGCGGGTCAAGCCCGAGGAACGGCTCGTCGATCATGTACAGCGGCGGCTCGGGCAGCAGCGCGTTCATGATCATGACTTTCTGCTTCATCCCCTTGGATAGATGGCCGGAGAACGCCTCGCGCTTCGGCGTCATATTGAACTCGCGCAGCAGCCGTTCGCTGCGCGCGCGATAGTCTGGCTCGGCCACGTCATAGGCCATCCCCCCGAGTCGCAGGTGCTCGCTGACCGTGAGCTCGTCGTACAGTACCGGCGTCTCCGGCACGTAACCGTAGGAGGACCGATAGGTCTGCGGATCCTGCTCCAGCGAGACGCCGCGAATCATGACCTCGCCGCGATGCGGCTTCATCAGACCGAGCACATGCTTGATGATCGTACTTTTGCCCGCTCCGTTGAGGCCGAGCAGGCCGACCATCTCGCCCGGACGCACGTCGAAGCTCAGCTCGTGCAGCACCGGCCTGCGCGGACTGTATCCGCCTGTTAATTGCTTGACTTCAAGCACCGTATCCATATTGCTCCGATCACCTCACCCTTCATTATACATGAGCTATCGCCACACGCCCAAATTTTCCCGCATTTTCCGGTGAACCCTCGCCATTTATAGCTCCACTTTTTTGTGTACAAACGAATACTTCAATAGGTATGATAAAATTAGAAGATACTTGAGAAGCCAAAGGAGATGCCGCAGTGAACGAAACCGCGCAACCACTCCGGTTATTCGACGATTTGAAGCCCGAATTAACCTCGTATTGTTATCGGATGCTGGGCTCTATCGATGATGCAGACGATGCCGTACAAGAAACGTTCATTCGCGTATGGCAAGGCTGGGATGCCTTCCGGCAGGAGTCTTCCTTTAAGACATGGGTCTATCGGATCGCATCCAATCTATGCCTGGACAAGCTGCGACAAGCGAAACGCCGCGTTCGCCCCATTGACCTATCCGGCCCTGCGCAAACGATTGTAGAACCTCGCGAGGTGCTGCCTGACGAGTCATGGATTTGGCCGGCGCCTGATTTCTCCAATCAACCCGAGCAAGTTTTCTTCCGTAGAGATACGCTGCATATCTGTTTCGTTACCCTCCTGCAGCTCTTGCCTCCCCGTCAACGCGCGGCGATCCTATTGAAGGATGTATTCGAATGGTCTGCCAAAGAAATTGCCGAGACGCTGGGCATGTCGCCTGCAGCGGTGAACAGCGCCTTGCAGAGAGCCAGAGCAACATTGGAACGGGAACAACAAAGCTCCGATGCATTCAGCGTGAATGAAGAGGCGCCCGATCAGGAATTGCTCGCGCGTTACGTAGAAGCCTTCGAACAATTTGATATCAACGCCCTGGTCGCCTTGTTTCACGAGGAAGGTCAGATGTCAATGCCGCCTTTTCCGATGTGGGTGCGCGGCAAAGAAGATTTGTTCCAGTTCTTTACGCTCACGCGCGGGCATTGCGAGGGATCGCGGTTTCTGCCCATTTCGGCGAATGGCGGTTATCCTGCGTTGGCGCAATATATGCCGGACAAGGAAGCGGACGGCTTGGTGCCATGGGGGATTCACATGCTGGAAGTGAGGGATAACAAGATCCTCCACGTTCAAAATTTCATTCACCAAAAATTATTTTCCCGTTTTGGCCTACCGGAACGCATTCACCGATGAATTTCGCGGATTGGTTTCGTCTATAGTTGTGAAGTCCAAACCAGAGAGGATGTTTGCCAAGTGGAAACGAATCAACCGACGAAAGTAACCGTGCAAGCCGACATTCAGGCTCCTGTCGAGCAAGTGTGGAAAAGTTGGACCGAGCCGCAGCACATTACGAAATGGAACCAGGCCTCGGACGACTGGCATGCGCCCAGGGCGGAGAACGATCTGCGGGTCGGCGGCAAGTTTTTAACCCGGATGGAAGCGAAGGACGGCAGCATGGGCTTTGATTTCTATGGTGTGTATGACGTCGTGAAGTTGCATGAGCAGATTTCCTACACGATCGGGGACGGAAGAAAGGTGGACATCACCTTCACGCCGCAGGGAAATGAAACGAAAGTAGTCGAGACGTTCGACGCGGAAAGCACCCATTCCGTCGACATGCAGCAGGCAGGCTGGCAGGCGATTATGGACAACTTCAAGAGCTATACGGAGTCGCTCGGCTAAGTCGAACCGTGTCTGAAAACGAACCGCCTTTGGCGTCGGTTCTTGAGCGGACGCCGGGCGAGATCAATATGGAGGTGTGGCAGACACATGGCCAAGCTCGTGTTTGGATTGAATCAGTCGCTGGACGGCTTCGTGGACCATATGGCGTTTCGGCCCGATCCCGTCCTGTTCCGTCATTTCATCGACGATACGCGCGGCATAGCGGGCAGCCTCTATGGGCGCCGCATGTACGAGATCATGCAATATTGGGACACAGATCAGGCGGAATGGGACGCGGATGAGCGGGAATACGCAGCGGCGTGGCAGCGCAACCCGAAGTGGGTCGTATCGAGGACGCTGAAGGCGCTCGGACCGAATGCCGCCCTGCTCGAAGGCGATCTCGCAGCGGCCGTGCTCGAGCTGAAGCAGCAGCATGAAGGAGAGATCGAAGTCGCAGGGCCGGCGTTGGCGCACAGCCTCTCGGAGCTCGGGCTCATCGACGAGTACCGAATCTATCTCCATCCGGTCGTGCTCGGTCACGGCACCCCGTTCTTCGCCGGTCCGCGGCCGCCGCTTCGCCTCGTGGCGAGCGATCGCATCGGCGAGCAGGTGATCAGGCTGACGTACGTACCGGCCCAAGCTTGATCGGATTTAGGCGATTAGCAGCTCTAATGGACACCTGCGAACACCAGCGACGCTTAGCGCACCATTCGAACGCGCGCGCGGCTCTAACGGACACCAGCGACGCTTAGCAGTCATTTCCGCCAGCTCCACGGCCCATAATTCCCGCTAAGCGTCGCTCATGACCGTTACACGTGAAAGAAAGCCAAAAAAAGGCGCTAAGCGGCTCCCATGTCCATTACAGTCGGCTCGGGTCGAAAGCGTCATCCACACAATCGGTTCGGGTCGGAAGCGTCATCCTTGGACCTCCACAGTCGGCTCGGGCCGGCGTTATCCCCGGACATCCCCATTGGGGAAGCTTAGACGCTCCTGCCCTTGAAGGTTACGGTTGGAAAAATCGCTTGACCGTCTCGTAAGCCAGCTTCGGACGGCGATAGCGGTCGACGATGCCCTTGCTGTTCTGCGTGCCGGCTCTGGTGAGGAGCCACCCTGTCGCTTCGGTGACGCGGCAATCGCAGAATTGCCAAATGAACATCCCCGACAGGTAGTCGCGTGCCGTATAGGCAGCGAGGTTAGCGCCGATAATCTCCGCTTGGCGCTCCTCCGTGCCGCGCACGCGCGTCGGGTCCCGGTATCCGTAATAGCCGTCGGCGCCGAATTCGCTCATGATGATCGGCTTGCCGGTCCCGCCGACCTGGGCCCACTTGCGCGCCTCGTCGACCAGCTCGCCGGGGTCTTCGTCGCCGTACCAGCCGGGATACAGGTTGAACGACACGATATCGGCCAGATCGAAGCAGAGTTCACGGTCCCGGTGATGCGAGGCAAACGTCAGCGGCCGGCTGTGGTCCATGCTGCGGATCTGCTCGAATTGACGGGCGTAATGCGCCCTGCCCTCCTCGCAATCGCTGGCGCACTCGTTGAGAATGCCCCAAATGACAATAGACGGGTGGTTGACATGCTGCTCGACCATCTCCCGATTGACGTCCGCGCATTGTTCGATGAACCGGGGATGTCGCATATCGGCAATGGACAAGCCCCGCGCATGATTCTCCTCCCATACGAAAATGCCGCGCTCGTCGCACAGATCGAGAAACCGCTCGTCATTGGGATAGTGCGAGGTGCGCACGGCGTTGGCGCCCATTTCCTCCATCAGATCAAGATCCTGCACCATCAGCGCGAGCGGGAAGGCGGAGCCGACGAGGGGATGATCCTCGTGACGATTGAACCCCTTCAGCACCACTTCCTCGCCGTTGAGTCGAAGCTTGCCGCCATCGGTCGAGACGATGCGGAAGCCGACACGCTCGATCAGGTCGTCGCTCGGCGACGCCTCGGCTCCGACATAGAGCTGCGCCTTCAGGGCATACAGGACCGGCGAAGCGGACGACCACGCCGCCGCGCCGGGGATGGATGCATAGCCGCGCAGCACCTGACTTTGGCCTGGCTCCACCCGCGCCTGGTCCAGCTCGAATGTCGTACCGGCCAGCTCGCAGCGAATCCGCACATCGTCCGCTCGGGGCCCGATATTGGCGACAACCGCCTGAATATCGGCGCCCCATGCGCCGTCGCTGTACGTCGGCGTAAATTGCAGCCGTTCGATAAAAAGCTCCGGCACTTCCTCCAGGACGACCGGCCGCGTGATGCCGCCGTAAGAATAGTAGTCGTTGGGCAAGTGCAAGGACGAGTCCTCGTGAAACGAATTGTCCGCCTCGACGACGAGCTCGTGCTCGCCGGCAGACACCTTCTTGACGAGGGCCGAAAAAGCGGTGTAGGCGTTGTAATGCGTCGCAATCTCCCGGCCATCGAAAAACACTCGAGCCGTGTGGCCTACGCCCTTGAACGTGAAGCGCAAATTCGGCTCGCCCGCGCCGACCTTCACGCGCGTGCGATACGCGCCCGCTCCCTGGTAGGTGTGGAACGCGGGATGATTCTCCCAGCAGCCCGGGACCGGCAGACGATGGGTGTAGCGTGCAGGCAACGTTCCTTTGCGCGGCATGATCGCAAAATCCCACAGGCCGTCCAAGGCTTTGCTTGCGCGAATTTCATTGGTTTCGAATAAGCGAATCATAGCGACCTCCCGATTTTTGGGGTTACCCTTCCTCGCGCTTTTTTTTCAGCCACTTCGGCGCGCCTTTGTTTTTGCGGTCGCGCTCCCGCTCCGCCTTCGACGGGCGGGACTTGGCAGGCGCCCGGTCGTCCGCGCCGCCCTTGGCGCCGGGGCGACGAGTGCCTCCCGACTGACGGCTCGCCGACGCCGAACCGGAGCGCAGCTCGCCCGGGTGTGCCGCGCGGCCAGGCTGCGCGGCACG
>NZ_JACXIZ010000055.1 GCF_014705605.1 Paenibacillus sabuli | reverse complement strand
ATTTTGGCGGCTATTCGGCGTCCCCGCGCCGCTTCCCCTCCTGCAGCCGCCATTTTGGCGGCTATTCGGCGTCCCCGCGCCGCTTCCCCTCCCGCAGCCGCCATTTTGGCGGCTATTCGGCGTCCCCGTGCCGCTCCCCCTCCTGCAGCCGCCATTTTGGCGGCTATTCGGCGTCCCCGCTCCGCTTCCCCTCCTGCAGCCGCCATTTTGGCGGCTATTCGGTGTCCGCGCGCCGCTTCCCCTCCTGCAGCCGCCATTTTGGCGGCTATTCAACCTCCCCGCGCCGCTTCCCCTCCTGCAGCCGCCATTTTGGCGGCTATTCGGCGTCCCCGCGCCCGTCTCCTCGCCCGGCAAAAGGCCGATGCGCAAGCGCATCGGCCTTTTGCCATTATGATTCGGTTAGCTGGCCAGCCAGCGATCGTAGGCCGCCTGATAGATTTCGGCCATGCGCTCGCCGCCCATCTTCTTGATGGTATTCAGGTAGCTGTCCCAGTTCGAGAGCGGCTCCGCGCCGGTGACGAACTTGGCCTCCATCTGCCGCACGTACGTATTGAGATCGGAGGTCATCTGCGTCACCTCGGCCTGCTCCTCCGGCGTCAGGAAGAGCACCGGGAACGGGATGCGCGCGCCGCGGTCGAGCAGCTTCGTCTTGGTCTCGTTTTTGATCCAGTCGTCGACCTCGCCCAGCAGACCGTTGTCGATCTCCGCCAGGTTGATCGTCGGCGCCGGGATGCCGTAGTTCGGCGTGATCTTGGAGCGATACTCCTCGCGATCGCCGCCGTCCGGTACAGGCAGATATTCCTTCTCATACGTGTCCTCGTCCGTATACTGCCACAGCACGCCCTCGGGCCCCTTGTTGAACATCGTCGCGCCTTCGATCGAGTAGATGTAGTCCACCCACCGCATCGACGCTTCCGGCGACGGATTGGTGCTGGAGATGGCGTAGGCGCCGGTATTGATGCCCTTGTTCTTGGCGATCGCCGGCTCGTCCACGCCCTCGCCCGTCACCGGCAGGAACATCGGATCGTCGGTATTGGGCTCCTCGCCCATCATCTGGAACGCCGTCCAGGCCGAGTACAGGCCGAGCTGATTGTTGCGCGCCTTGGCCTCGCGCTGCTCCGCCGTCTGGGAGAAGCTCTCCTGATCGAGCAGCTCGTCCTCCCACAGCCGGTTCAGATAGGTCAGGTAGTCCTTGTACCCTTCTTCCATCGGGGTGTAATGCACCTGGCCGTCGTCATCGACGTAGATCTCCTCCTCGTAGATGCCGAATGCGCCGAGCAGCCACGTGCGGATATCGCGCAGGCTGTTGCCGGGCGAGGCCGAGGAGAGCGGGATCTCGTCGGCCTGACCGTTGCCGTTCGGATCCTCCTCCTTGACCCGCTTGAGATAATCGTACAGCTCCTCGGTCGTCTGCGGCAGCTGCTCGACGCCGAGCGCCTCCAGGAATTCACCGTTGTACCAGAGCGGATTGCGATACCACGGCTGGTTGAATTCGATGACCGGCAGCGCGTAGATGTGGCCGTCCGGGGCCGTGATCGATTTTTTGATGTCCGGATTCTCGTCGAGGATCGCCTTGACGTTGGGCGCGTAATTCTCGATCAGATCCTCCAGCGGCAGCAGGATGCCTTGTCCGCCGTAATTCATCTGCTCCGCAGGCGTCAGCCCGGCCGCGTAGAAGACATCCGGGTACGTGCCGCTCGCGAACACGAGGTTTTTCTTCGTCTCGAAGCCGTCCTTGGGCGCATTCTGGAATTCCATGTGAATCCCCGTGAGCTCCTCCATCTCCTCGAACACGGGCATCTTGTCCCAGCTCTGGATGCCGACGTCCGGCGCCATCATCGTGAGCGTCAGCGGCTCGCTGACAATCGGGAAGCCCTCCTTGCTAACCGTGCTCGCAGCCTCATTCTCCGCGCCGCCTGTCGCGCCGCCGTTGTCATTGTCCGCCGAGCTGCATCCCGCCAGCACGCCCCCTAGCATGGCGCCGGCCAGCAGCAGCTGCAGACCTTGTTTTGTTTTTGTCATGGTGGTGCCCCTCCCTTGGGTCTTAGAACCCTTGATTGTATCATAAACGGAGCTGGCGGTATGCTGGCAAGCGCGACCAGGCAGCCTCGCCTCGGCGATCCCCGCCCCGCGCTTCCCGTCCTCCCGCAGCACTCCGGTTACGAGCGTAGATTCATCGCATGGTGGCGGCTCTCGGCGTACAACCCTCCACGCAGCACGATCGCTCGCCCCGCTCAGCCCTTGACCGAGCCGATCATCACGCCCTGCACGAAGTAGCGCTGCAGGAACGGATAGACGGCGATGACCGGCAGCGTCGAGACGATGATGACCGCGTACTTCACCAGCGAAGCGACCTCGGCCTTGCTCGCCGCAGCCGCCGCCATGTCCGAGCTGAGCGCCTCGTTGGTCTCCGAGCCCATCTGCTGCAGCACCAGGATCTGGCGCAGCACCATCTGCAGCGGATACTTGGACTCGTCGTTGAGGTAGATCAGCGCGGTGAAGTAGCTGTTCCAATGCATGACGCCGTAGAATAGCGCCATCACCGCGATGATCGGCGCCGACAGCGGCAGCACGATCCGCACGAACAGGCGCAGATTGGTGCAGCCGTCGATGTGCGCCGCCTCCTGCAGCTCGCGCGGGATCGTAGACTGGAAGAACGTCCGCGCCACGATCAGGTTCCACACGGTGACGGACACCGGCAGGATCAGCGCCCACATCGAATTGATCAGCCCCAGATCCTTGACCACCAGGTAGAGCGGCACCAGGCCGCCGTTGAAGAACATCGTGATCAGGATCAGGATCATGAACAGATTGCGCCCGTAGAAGTCGCTGCGACTGAGCGCATATGCCGCCGGCAGCGTGATCGCCAGATTGATCAGCGTCCCGATCGCGGTATACAGGATCGTATTGCCGTAGCCGGTCCAGATCTTGGCATTGTCGAAGACGAGTCGGTAGCCGTCCAGAGTGAGCCCCTTGGGCCACAGCCACATCTCGCCGGAATTGACGAACTTCGGCGTGCTGATCGAGGCGCTGATCATGTAGAGCAGCGGATAGAGCACGACCAGCAGCGCCGCGCTCAGGAACAGATACACCAGGACGAGGAAGACCTTGTCTCCCCTGGATTCCTTGATTGCCGATACCATATCGGGACCTCCTTTACCACAGACTGTTGCCCGTCCTCTTGGCGATGCGGTTGAGCGTGACGAGCAGGATGGCGTTGATGACCGAGTTGAACAAGCCGACCGCCGTAGAGAAGCTGAGCTGATTATTCACCAGACCGGTCCGGTAGACGAAGGTGGCGATGACGTCCGAGGACTCCATGTTGAGCGAATTCTGCAGCAGCAGGATCTTCTCGTAGCCGACGCTCAGCATGTTGCCGACATTGAGGATCAGCAGGATCGAGATCGTCGGGACGATCGTCGGCAGATTGATGTGCAGCACCCGTCGCAGCCGGCTCGCCCCGTCGACGATCGCCGCCTCATGCAGCTGCGGATCGACTCCGGCCAGAGCTGCCAGGTAGATGATCGTGCCCCAGCCGGTGCTCTGCCACACCCCGGAGACGACGTACACCGTCTTGAACCAGCGCGGGTCCTCGAGGAAGGCCGGCGTGTCGATGCCGATCCCCTCCAGCATGCGGATCAGGATGCCCGACGACGGACTGAGGAAGGTGATGATCATCCCCGCCATGACGACGAGCGAGATGAAGTGCGGCGCATACGTAACCGTTTGCACGCCGCGCTTGAACAGGCCGTCCTTGACCTCGTTGAACGCCAGCGCCAGGATGATCGGCAGCGGGAATCCGACGGCCAGCTCGTAGAGACTGATGCTGAACGTATTCCAGAGCAGGTCCCAGAAGTAATAGGAATTGAAGAACCGCTCGAAGTGATCGAATCCGATCCACTCGCTCCCGGTGATGCCCTTGGTCGGCAGGAAGTTCTTGAAGGCGATCTGGATGCCGTACATCGGCAAGTAATGGAACACGAAAAAATACAGCAGACACGGCGCGATAAACAGGTACAGCTCCCAATTGTGCATGATGCGTCTGCGCCACTGGTTGCGCTTGCGTCCCGGCTGCGGGGAATTGCGCTTTGGATGCGACCGGGTCGTCGCAGACTCCGGGCTTGCTTGCGCTGGCACGCTGGCTTTCACAATCGAACGCCTCCTTTCTGTGAGCGTATTCATCGCCGGCTTGCTCCGGCTTATGGTCAAATTGTAAAGAGGCCGCGCAGTCATCGTAAATATGTCGTCTGTGCATTGTCACGCCAAAAAGCCCGCAGCGCCAGGCGCAGCAGGCTTTTTGAATAAACAGGAACCGGCGTAAATGGTCCGTGACAAGGCTGGCATTGCCGGTGAAATGTGTAGAATTTGACCGTGCAAGAGCGGCCTATCGAGGGCTATGAGACCCTATTGGCCTATGAGACCCTGTTGAGTCCTATTGAGGCCTATCGAGGGCTACGAGACACTATTGAGGCGTAACGGGCGTGCGGGAGCATGCAGGCGGCGAGCGCGGAAGCGAAAAAATTTCATCCGCGACCAGCCGGGCTCGCTGTACAAAGCCATATGCGGCAGCTGGCATAGCGGCGGAGCATCGTATGACGCGCCATCGCGTCACGATTGGGCATCCCGCTTCGCAGAATTGATCCACATTGTTGTGTAGCGGATAGTAACGGACATTTTTGTCCGTTAGCCATTCTTTTCCACGGAAGCGGGCCTTCTAACAGACATTTTTGTCCGTTAGAAGGCCCGCTCATTGGCGAAATCATCGTTTTCTCACGCTAATGGTCAAAAATGTCCGTTAGGAAACGGAATATTGCCAAAAAGCCCGCTAGCGGACATTTTTGTCCGTTAGCACAGACTCAGCAACCTTCACCACAGTCTTTGCTTGAGCCGCTTTGAGCCGCTGGTCTACTGCACCTCCACGTAATCCCGCCAGCGATGCTGCGGTTGCCAGCCCAGCAGCCGCTTCGCCTTGGAGCTGTCGAGCAGCGTCTCGTAGCCCTCGAGCGGCGCGCGAATGTCGGCGACGTCAGGGTACCGGGCGGCGAGCAAGTCGCGCGTCGGAATATCCATGCTCGTCTCGTCGTTCGCGAGATTGAGCGCGACCGAGCCCAGCCCCTCGGCTTCGAGGGCCAGTCGGCAGGCCGTGCCCGCATCGCGCGCGTCGATGTAGCTCCACAGGATGACTTCGCGCTTGGCCGGCTGATGAATGAAGCCCGGAAAATTCGCATACATGTCCGGCGCGATTACGTTTCCCAGTCGGAACGAGACGACCTGCATGCCGGTGCGGCGGTGGAACATATCGGCGGTCTGTTCGTTGACGATCTTGGACAGCCCGTAGCTGTCCTCCGGGAGCTGCGGATGCGCCTCGTCGATCGGCACGTACAAGGGCTCCAGTCGTTTCAGCGGGAAGACGAGCCCGTACGACGACTCGGAGGAGGCGATCACGGCTTTGCGTATGCCCAGTCCCGCCGCCGCTTCCAGCACATTGTACGTCGTCATCACATTGTTGCGAAATGTGCGCTCGTTGGCATGGGTGTAAGCCTGCGGGATCGCCGCGAGATGCACGAGGGCGTCGGCGCCTTGCAGCACACCGTACACTTCGCCGAGGTTCTCGAGATCCGTCACGACAGTACGAACACCCGGCTCCTCGGAGCGGCGCTGATCGGCATTGACCACCTCGTATCCGCTCGCCAGCAACTCCTTCACGACCCACACACCTAGCCGACCGCTGCCTCCGGTTACGACGACCTTTTTTTTCATGATGTTAGCCCTCCTCATGGCAAGTAAAGTCCGCGAAAGGCGGACGCACTTGTTGTGCTTAGTATGGTCCGCGCACGTGCAGACGCACTTGTTGTTCGTAGTTTTAATCCATGCATTCCAGTGGGATGCGATAGCCGCACCCAGACTCCCTGACAGCGTAAGGGTGCCCGGAGCCAAAAGTGCAAACCTGATACCAGTATACATTTTTTTGAGTTAGAAAAACGAGCCTTTTGTCCATATTTGATGAATTTTGAATCGGGTTTCAATCCACGCATCCCAGCGGGATGCGACTAAAAAGTGTTCTCAGACCTTAACTTAGTTGAGATGTTTCAATCCACGCATCCCAGTGGGATGCGACCACTTACGAGCGGGTTTGTGGGCTGGACAATGCGGTTTCAATCCACGCATCCCAGTGGGATGCGACTTAAGACAAATTCTTAACCCAACTGAGGAGACGATGTTTCAATCCACGCATCCCAGTGGGATGCGACTTAAAAAATGGAAAATACAATCAATGATCAGTTGGTTTCAATCCACGCATCCCAGTGGGATGCGACGCGGAATTTATATCGGATTATGACTTAGGTGTTGTGTTTCAATCCACGCATCCCAGTGGGATGCGACTTGATTATATCGCTAATGGAACGGCGCTATATGTGTTTCAATCCACGCATCCCAGTGGGATGCGACATTTGCTAATGGAAGAGCTTACAATTAGAATTATGTTTCAATCCACGCATCCCAGTGGGATGCGACCAAACTGCTCGAGCGACTCGACAAGCGACGCGAAGTTTCAATCCACGCATCCCAGTGGGATGCGACTGCCGAGCTTCATCATGTATCGGCCCGGCTGCGCATGTTTCAATCCACGCATCCCAGTGGGATGCGACACTTTGTTCGCGTTCCAAGAAAAATCCATCTCCGTTTCAATCCACGCATCCCAGTGGGATGCGACGTGTCAATTGTAAAATCTCTAATTGTAATATCAGGTTTCAATCCACGCATCCCAGTGGGATGCGACTGATAATTCCGTCATTATTTTTTACCCAACATGTGGTTTCAATCCACGCATCCCAGTGGGATGCGACTCAAAGAGGCATTAGCCGCCGTACCAAGCGCCGCGTTTCAATCCACGCATCCCAGTGGGATGCGACGCGCCGTCAGGATTGACGGTGATACCGGGCGATGGCGTTTCAATCCACGCATCCCAGTGGGATGCGACCCGCACCGCCCCGATGCGGAGCTGCTGTTGACGGTTTCAATCCACGCATCCCAGTGGGATGCGACGCAAGATCGATCACAAGGCGATCGGGAGGGCTTGTTTCAATCCACGCATCCCAGTGGGATGCGACAGCGGCGCCCGGGAGCCCTTACGGGGCAAGGGCTCCCGGGCCCAAAAGTGCGAACCTATTTTTAGTATACGTTTTTCGGCCGCAAAAGACGAGCCCTTCCCCAAAAAAGCCAGTGCTGGCGCGGGGTGCGAACCTCCCGGGGAAATCATGTGCACCTGGGGTTCGCACCGCCGGCTCGCCAGTTACTCGTTAGTCACTTACCAGTCACTCTCCGTTCAAAAGATAACCGGCCCCTCTACATCGATCGATGCCTTGGCCCCGACATGCTCGACCTTGCTCTTGTAGTTATTGCCCAGCCTATAGAAGCGAAGGCTGTCGCTCTCTTCGTCAATCAGCTCAAGCAATCGGATCTTCAACGAGGCGAACTGCGCAGCATCGACGATGCATTCGAAGACCGAATTCTGTACGCGCTGTCCGTACGCTTGGCAGGTCTTGGCCACCTGGCGCAGGCGGCGCTGGCCGGCCGGCGTCGTCGTGCTGACATCATAGGTGATCAGCACCAGCATCGTTCCTCACCTACTTCCACAGGAATGGCGGGTATTCATCGAGATCGCCGCGCAGGTAGCGGGCGAGCAGCAGCGCCTGCACATGCGGCACCAGACCCCAGGTGATCTTCTCGCCCAGATACGGATGGGTGAGCTCCTCCTGCTTGCGCTCCTGCCAGGCCGACAGGAAGGCCCGACGCGGCTCGTCCTTCATGACGACCGCCCCGTTCTCCTTGGTCAGAAAGTCGTCCTTCGCCACCTGCTTGCGATTGATCATCGACAGCACGAAGCGGTCCGCCACGACGCCGCGCAGCTCCTCCATCACATCAAGCGCCAGCGATTCGCGCCCGGGACGGTCGCGGTGCATGAAGCCGACATAGGCATCCAGTCCGACGCCCTCCAGCGCGGCGCGCATATCATGGGCCAGCAGCGTATACGCGAACGACAGCATCGCATTGACCGGATCGAGCGGCGGACGACGCGTGCGCTGCTTGAACGCGAAGACATCCTTTTGCTGCAGGATCATCTCGTCGAACAGCCGATTGTAGACCACGGCGGCCTGCCCCTCCAGCCCGCGCAGCCGATCCAGGTCCGTGCACGCGCGGACCTCCGCCATGACCAGCGATAGCTGACGCGAGCCTTCCTTGAACGCCTCCGCATCGATACGCAGCGCATAATCCCGGGCCGTCCGCTCGAGCATCCACTTGTGATTGTACAGCTTGCCGAGGATGAAATTACGCGCGATGACCGCCGAGGACGGCTCGTCCTCGGACAGCAGGTATTGCCGCTTGCGCAGCACGACGTTGCCCTTGCTCTCGCCGATCACCCGGGCCAGGAAGCGCCCGTTCATGGTGAGGAAGACGATGGCGATATTGCGCTCAGCGCAATAGCCCATCAGGGCGGGACTGGCACCGGCATAGCCGAAGGCGACGATCGATTCGAAGTTGTGCAGCGGCAGCTGCGCCACCTTCTGCTGCTCCCGCTGGAGAACGACGTTGTCGCCCTCCAGCGACAGATACGTGGACGGCTGCGTGACGAACAGCGTATTGAGCAGCTTTTTCATTCGCCGACCTCCCCTTCTTCCCCGGCCTTCCCTTCTTCCCCGAGCTTCGCTGCGATGTAGCTGCCGACCGAGCGCTTGCCCAGCATCCCCGGCAGACAGCGATGCTGGAGCGAGCAGCTCCGGCAATGCGGCCCGGTCTTCACCTTGGGCGTATGATTGCGCCGGCGGTGCTCCTGCATCTCCAGCACCGTCTCCTTGACCTGCGCCTTGAGCACGGCCGTGAGCGGCACCGGGACGCGCTGTCGAATCTCGTGATAATACAGCTCGCCCCGCCCGACCTCGCATAGCAGCATCTCCTCCAGGCAGACCGCCTGCGCCGCCAGCTGCAGCACATCCTCGGCACCGCGCTTGGGCTTGCCGCGCTTGTACTCCACCGGCACGGGGAGATGGCGCCCGTCGGCGCCGTGGATCGGCACGCCCCGCTCCTCGTCCCGCAGGAATTCGACGACGTCGCAGCGCCCGCTTAGCCCCAGCTCCCGCGACTGCACCGCCATCGCCCGCACGACCAGCTTGTCGCCGCGCTTCTCGCGCACGAAGGGCTGGTCGGCCTTCTGATGCAGATGCTGCCCCTCCACCGTTCGGACATTCTCTTCCCATTGCTGCTCGATATGGATGAGTGCCCACTGTCTTTTGCAGAATTGGAAGTGCTGAATCTCCGAGATCATCAAGAAGTCGTCTTCGTCGTTATAGCCCATCGAGGATCTGGACTTCGAGTCCGTCCAGCGGAGCTACCGAGAAGGTATAGTCCTCATAGCCCCGCGGCTCGTCGGAGATGCGCTCGGCGAGCAGCGAACGGTGGACCTTGGCCGAGGAATACTGCCCCAGCTTGGAGCCATGCTCCCACCAGTACACCGTGCGCACCTCCATGCTGCCCTCCGGCCGCGCCGATGACAGGTCGTTCTCGAACAGCGTCCGCAGCGTCTGCTTGAGCTTCTCGGCATCCTCGATCGTGAAGCCGGTCTTCTCCGCCAGTTGGGTGTTGATGCTGCCATAGAAGACGTACACGCCTGAGTCGACGCGGTGCTTCATCCCCATCGTATCCGAGCCCCGGGACGTGCCCGGCTCCGAGTTGACGCTCTTGGTGATCTGCGTGCTCGTGATGTCGATCGGATGCAGACTCGTCGCAGTATGGATCGAGACCGGACCGCGTACAGGGACTGAGACGCCGGTGCCGCTCTTGTCGCCCTTGAAGGCGAACACCTGGCCGAAGCTGCGCACATCGATCCAGGTCTGGCAGGCGAGCTGGGCGAATTCGTCGGCTGAGCCGTTTTTCGACTTCATGATCTTCTCCAGGTCCGGGTTGCCCTCGGCCCGCTCGCGCAGGCTGTTGTAGCTGTCGTTCTTGCGGTCGTTCGACTGGACGAAGACGGCCTCGCCCATGTCCTGCAGCCGATTGCGGATTTTGCGCTTCAGCGCGACGTCGGAGATTTCCCCGTAGCCGTCGTAGTTTTGACGTGGGCGGTTGCCGTTGAGCGGGTCGCCGTTCGGGTTCGCTTTTTTCACCGACAGGACGACGGCGAAGTCGATTTTATGGTCCAATATAGTCAAGTTAATCGCTCCTTTAGATTGGCATTAAGACGAGCTGGTATCTGTATCCGCTGCCAGCTCGGGCTTCGGCTCCTTGTCCTTCTTCTGATACAGCTCATGACGCTGGCTGTAGAAGCCGAGCAGGTACAATTCCGATAGCGGCTGATTATTGAACTCCTTGATCTTGAACTGGAACCCGATTTCATCGATGATCTTGGTCCAGTAGGTCGCGGTCACACCGAGCCTTGCCTGGTACGGCTGCAAGCATTGCTGAATCGTGCTCCAGGTGCGCGCCGGATGCTTGGCGAATTCGTTCATGTACCGGATCGCGTTGGTGGCGCGCTTCTCGTCGCCGAGCGCGCGGCGCTCCAGCACGTCCGCGACGGCGAGCATACGCCCGAACAGATAATTGCGGTTGTCGTTCTCCAAGTCTAGTGCCACATGCGTCTCCTCCTCTTGATTGACTAAAGCGCAGGCGATGCTCAGCGTCTTCTCCCATTCCCACGTATCCATCGCCACCGGATTGGAAGCGCGCTGCACGGCGCTACGGACGATATCCACCGGCACCCTGCGCCCGTCCAGGATACAGGGCAGCATGCGCTCCATCAGGCCCTTGACGATCTTGTCATCGGCGCGCGGACCGTACGCCGCGAAGGCGATATCCTTCGTTGCAGGCGCGCCGTAGAATTCGATATACTTGCCCTCGGCATCCTTGCGGTAGCGGTGCAGCCATACACAGGTGGAATGCCACTCCACCAGACGGTCGATATAGGTATCCTTATGAAGATTCCGGTAGTACAGCACGGCCATACGCCCGGTCGTCGCCGAATCGAGGATCAGCAGATTGACGTTGTCCTGCTCGTCGAAGCCCGGTTCCCCGACCTTGTTGCGGTAGCCGCTCAGCCCCTTGGCGAATTCGACCGCGAATTCCCGCCACGTGTAATGGATGCGCTCCGGCGTCGCCACCGCGCCCGGGTCCAGCTCGAACGCATCCTCCGTCGGATCGGCCGTATCCGGCGCCGTGTTGCCCCATACCAGGAAGACGCGCTGATCGTGTTGCTTGCCCTGGCGGTTGATGAGCCACTTGAGCGCATTGTGCGCCTTCTGCGAGACGTCGTAGCTGATGCTCGCCGCCTCGCTGCCGGTCAGGAACCGCCCGCGGAAGGTGAAGCCCGACGTATCGTTGGAGGAGATGAGCTTGGCATTATCTCCGGCGTGCCGGATGCGCTTGGCATGACGCTCGGTCGCCGGCTGGCGCTCGCCGGTGACGTAGCAGACATCCTCGTCGCCGAGCACTTCTTTATAATAGGAGATGAATGAATCGTACATCTCCGGGTCCTTCCACACATCGGTGTACAGGCCGGTCGTATACACATTGAAGCGGACGAACGCATCCTCCTGGGGCCCGGCCACCACGCCGAAGATGTCCGGCTTGACCGGCGCGAGCGACTCGTGGGTCTTGTCCCACTTCTCGATCAGCTTGCCGTCGCCCGGCTCCAGATGCAGGATCGGATTGGGCTGATGGACGAGGTCGTGAATGAGCGTCCCTTGCTGCAGGTAGCGATAGATGCTCCGCACCTTGGCATTCGCATGCTCCGAATTCGCCCACTTCGCGAGTTCTTCGATGTATTTCGGGTAATGGGGGAATTTCTTCGAATTGCGTCCATAGGTCGCGAAGTCTCCGGCCACATAGCTCAGCTTGTCATGAAGCGGGAACGGGAAGACCGAGCTGCCCGCACGGCTCGACGAATCCTCCGTCGTCGGAATGAGCGTCTCCAGCTCCGCTTTGCTCAGCACCCTGGCCGAGTGGAAGCCGCCGTCCTCGGTGACCAGCACTTCAATATGCGCATTTTGCGTCGTGTGGGCGATCGGCAGCAGCGTGAACTCCTGGTCCTTGCGTCTTTTCTCAATCTTGCCAATCCGGCCCGTGTTGGCCTCGTATGTCTGATACAGGTTGAGCAGCCAGCTCATCCGCCTTTCACCTCCTCTTCCAGCTGCGCATGCAGCGTATCCACGCGCTCCATCTCGTTCAGTCCGAATACCTTGGCCTTCATCGGCCCGATCGTTCGCACGAGCTCGCACGCCTCCGGACGAATGAAGGCAATAACGCCGTTGTCCATGACCGGCCGCCATAGGCGAATCTCCAGCGCATCCCGGCCTGTCTCGTCCGGATAGTTGAAGCCGTGCACCATCGTCCCGAGATGCTGCTCGCCGGCTTCGTCATAGGCTCCCTCCCCCTCGCCGAACACGCATGGCTCCACATAGCCCTGGCACTCGCGCGCGCCGAGGAAGATATCTCTTCGCCCGCCGGCTCGCAGCGAGCGCTTGAGGATGTTGTGGTGCTTGTGCTCGTTGCGGTCATCCGCCAGCTCGGGGCGGTGCTCGTTGAATTCGAAGTAGGCCCGCACCTGATAGCGCACATCCCGCAGATACGTATAGTTCGCGAGCGTATTGCCGCCCCCGTACTCCAGCGGGCGGATGCCCTTGGACTCCATCCGGATCGGCTTCATGATGCGCACCGCATCGATGTACATGATCAGAGTCGGCTTCCAATATATTGATTCCACGATCCCCTTCAACGCTTGGTATGTAGGTACATGATAGGACAGCTTCTCGCCGCCGATCTTGGTGAGCGGGTCAGTAAAAAGGGCATACGTGCCGCAGAGTTCAAATTCAATGGCATTGCGAATCTTCTTTGTGTCTTGCGTCGTTTTGATGTTGGTTCACCTCCTTTCGCGTCTAGCAGATCGCCGCCTCGAACCTACCGTCATTATTCACATTCAGCCCATACTCCTTGCTGTACGCGCCTTCCTTCAGCACCAGCACCTTGCCGTCCAGCAGCGCCTCCAGCCCGCCGTTCTCGCTCAGTCGGCGCTGCTCATGCGGCATCAGATTGACGGTGAACTGCTGGGCAGCCCGCAGCTCCCGGCCCAGCTCCTGGATCGACAGTCCACTATTCAATGCCGCGATCAGCCGCTTGCCGTCGCCATATGGCGCGATAGCGGACACGCCATGCGTAGCGATAACCTCGAAGTGATCGGCCGCCGTACGAGGGGCATTGGTCATGAATAGATTCAGCGGCCCTTTTTGGCGGTGCGCCTTGTACGCATCATAGTAGGAGTCCTGGGATGTGCGCGATTCGATCAGCAGGCTGGTCATCGTCTGACCGAGTCGCGGAATCGGATAATTCAGCTCATTCTCCAGCTTCCGATAATACCGTTGAAAATACAGACGCATCGCCCCGGTGGACAGCATATGCCCGCCGTGCAGCTCGGGATTGCCGCGCAGATCGATCAGGATCGGCTCGGTGCTGCTCTGCCCCGCGCGGATCTCCGGCAGATGGCGCAGATCCTCCTCCGCGTGCCGGATCACGTCGACCTGTCCCGTCCCCTTCTCCCCGTGCCGATTGCACCGCCCGGCCGCCTGCGCGATCGAATCGAGCCCGGCCAGCGAACGAATGACGCGGTGGAAGCTGACGTCTACGCCAGCTTCAATGAGCGGCGTACTCACGCATACGACCGGCTCCTCCCGGTCCAGATGCTCCCTGATCTTGGCCAGTTCCGACTTGCGATGGTCCGCGCACATCGCCGTGCTCAGATGATAGACCGGCACGCCGCAGCCCTTCAGCCGGACATAGAGCCGCTGCACGACCGACTTGGTGTTCAGTATGACGAGCGTGCTGGGCGTCTCGTCCAGTGGGGCCAGCACGCTTGCCGCCAGACGTTCGGTATCGTAAGGCTGGTCCGCCGTGCGATCGTGCACGTCCACGCGCTTGAAGTCATTCGTCACCTCGTCCAGCGCCTGCACGATTTCGCCGTCCAGGTCCTTGTCCAGCTTGTGCTCGACGTATTCCAGCGCAGGCTGTGTCGCCGTACATAGCAGCATACTCGTATCGGCATGCTGCTTCAGGAAGTTGAGCGCGCGATTGAATAACGACACGCACGGAATCGGCACCTTCTGCACCTCGTCAAAGACGATGACGGCCTTGCTCAAATTGTGCAACCGACGAACATTACGCGTCCCGCGGGCGTAAAACACATTCAGAAACTGCACCATCGTCGTAAAGACAACCGGCGCGTCCCAATTATCCTTCGCCAGCTTGAGATTCTGACTCGTCCCGGGCAAGCCGTCCAGGTACTCGTCGTCCTCCCGCTCGTCCTGCACCACGTTCGAGTGGTGCTCCAGCAGATGTGCGTCGTCCTCGATTATTCTTCGAATCTCGTCCGCATTCTGCTCGATGATCGTCGTGTAAGGGATCACATAGACAATATGGTGCTTGTCCGTCCGCATGGCATGCCGCAGCGCATAGCGGAAGCTGGCCAGCGTCTTGCCGCCGCCGGTCGGAATCGACAGCGAATAGATGCCGGACGCGCGCTCGGCGAACTGCTCGCACTGCGCCGACATCTCCCGGCGCAGCCGGTTGATCCGGCTATCCGCGTCCTCACGCTCCAGATAGCTCGCCATGTGCTGCATCAGCTTGTCGTAGTAGGACTGGAACCGCATCCGGCGAGCCTCGGCGGCCTCCGGCTCCGGTGCGGCGGATGACGCTCCCTCTTCGAACAGTCGCGTATTCGTGCGGTCGGCATCGATCAGCGCGCTGAATACGAACTTCGTCAGCAGCATGATGCGGCTCTCCAGCGGCTCGGTGGAGGGCTGTACGCAGAAGGCCTCCAGCTCGCGGACTGCCTCGTCCACATACGCTTGCCACTGTGCCTCGGGCATGACGGTTACGAAGAAATCGTCGCGCGCCGTCTCGTAGTCCAGCTTGATCGGGTCCTTGTCACGCACGCGCCGCAGATAATCCGACTCCAGCTCCGGGCTCAGGTAATCGTGCAGGTACCCGTGATGCGACACGATGCAGTTGCCGACCACTTCCGACAGCAAGTAGCGCAGCCGATTAGCCTTGGGCGCTCCAATGTGCAGTCGCTCATACATCAACCGCCCGCCCGCCGTGGAGTGATCCACCTCGCCACGCTTCGCGCCCTGCTCTGGCTCGAAGACGGCCCTGCGGATATAGTCGCGAAATAGCGGCGTGCTCTTGCCCATGTCGTGCATCAGGCCCGCCAGTCCGGCAATATGCGCCACGCCCAGCTTTGCCCCGTAGTGCTCGGCCAGCGTCTTCACTTCCAGCAAATGCTGCCGGACAGACTGAATGGCATGGTCGCGCTCCCGAATATGGGCAATGTATCCCACAATTACCCTCCTCTCCATCGAAAAATAAGTCTTAAAGACTCACTATCATGTTATGGAATAGGCGTATAGACGCGTTTATCTAGTTATTTCGACATACCATAACATTTTCCTGCATATCCATATAAATTTTTTCAAATTTAGAGAGGTTGGTGGGAAATGACACGGGGGTGACGGGGAAAACAACAAAAAAAGCCTTGACCTCCGCTAGGAATGGACCAAGGCTGAACTACATGATTAAACGATACATATTGGGCCTCTGAAAACGCCACATTAACAGCCTGCATTCATAAAAATGTCTCGGGATAAAAGGGATCGATTCTTCTCGCCAAGACATCAGGATCAATGTTTACACCGATTCCCAGTCGATCCACAATCAAATTTCGGATGGTACTTTTACCGCTTCCGTTGTTGCCCGCGAACACATACATAACCGGCGATTGCTCAGTCATTGGCGCCCTTGGTCTTCGCAATTGGAATAATATCGCCGTTCGTATATTCTCTCACGATTTGCCCCTCAGAAGTCTTATAGACAATATAGGTATCGTTGGCTTTTGCATCCAGCTTGGCTCGATCACCTGTAAGCTTAATAAGCTTCTCCAGTTCTGTAAATCGATTCACAAGGCCACCATCCTGCCGTCCCAATTCCGATTTCATAATGGTCCCTCACTCCGCGCTATGTTGGCTGGTTAGTCTGTTTCAATCCACGCATCCGCGAGGGATGCGACAGCGGCGCCTCTGAGCCCTTTTGACGTATGGGATACCAGGCTCAAAAGTGTGAACCTATTTTTATCCTACATTTTTTGGAACAAAAAACGAGCCTATTTATAAAAAAGTCAGTGCTGGCGCGAGGTGCGAACCTCCCAGGAATTTTCATGTTCAACTGGGGTTCGCACCGGCTGCCTCACTTACTTATATGAGCAGTAGCTTGATGTCGAAGCCCGAGCCGCGAGAAAAAAGAACGTCGATTAAGCAGGCGTTCCTCAATCATCATTATGAATTGGCACCAACTCTAGTAACGAGCAAACGCCGAATATTGTCCATTTTCGTTAAAAAAACTTTAAATCTTCAAAATCAGCGGAGTGATTATTAAACCACCTCTGAACGAAAGTAACAAGTGTCTTACTGTTCTGATAGCAATGATTAACATCCTCCAGTGTACAATCGTATCCTAGGTATCTGGACATTGTAGAAAAGTTGGTAGGCTGCATAGCAGGCTCGATTACATCTGGATCTGATTCAACTCCAAGCGAAGACAATTCCAAGCTCCAAATCATGCGTAAATGCTGATTGATGGTAATGATAACAAGAGGTATCAAATTCACCAGATGCTTTTAACACCTCAGCTGATCTCCAGTCGCCCTTACTTTTATTAAACCATTCCAGACAGTCGTTATTTTTCATAAACAACAATTCCCTCCTGATAAACAGCGTCTCTAAAGAAGAACTTGTTGTCTAACTCCCACTCCGTGAGCGGCAGTAAGTCTATCCCTACAGTTCTCAAATTTCCTAATCGCGCCTTCAAATCAGACATTCGATTGGGCCACGAGGGATCGGTGAAGTCACCTAGCACGACAAAATCAAAATCGCTATCTCTTGTAGATTCTCCCCTGGCTTTGGACCCGAACAAGATGATACGCCTTACTAAAGGTTCCCCACTCACTCTATGCACAAATTCCTCTACTATAAATCGATCAGATGGACTTAGGTTTAGCCACTTCTTGCTTCCTGTGATCAATTCGACCCCTCCCTATGCAGGGGGCCTAGCGCACGCATCCGCGAGGGATGCGACTACGACCCATTTTTTGGAATTTGGATGTGTGTTTTAATCCACGTTTCCATTGTAGCAAAACTACTGACTGCAATCCACGCATCCCAGCGGGATGCGACTTTTCTTCGCGTTTGCCGCTGCCCTCGGACACTTAGTTTCAATCCACGCATCCCAGCGGGATGCGACAAATAATGCCACTCAAGCAGCTGATGATTCAGCGGTTTCAATCCACGCATCCCAGCGGGATGCGACATCAATTCAGAACAAATTGTCGGAGATTGAAGCGGTTTCAATCCACGCATCCCAGCGGGATGCGACATCTGTTTTCATCTGTAATGGGGATACTTATCGTGTTTCAATCCACGCATCCCAGCGGGATGCGACCGGGCCGCATGTCCATACCGTGCCCGTAGAAGTGTTTCAATCCACGCATCCCAGCGGGATGCGACGGACGGGCGCGCCGCTCACCTTGATCGTGATCTCGTTTCAATCCACGCATCCCAGCGGGATGCGACCCTATCAGCAGGCGAGCCGGTGCCGAACCTGGACGTTTCAATCCACGCATCCCAGCGGGATGCGACCGTCAAACGGCGTCACCGACTCGATTTTAACGCGTTTCAATCCACGCATCCCAGCGGGATGCGACAGGTCATGGCGGATATGTCCGTCGGCGAATTTACGTTTCAATCCACGCATCCCAGCGGGATGCGACTACATATTGACTAGACATGCTGCAATTCGCATTGTTTCAATCCACGCATCCCAGCGGGATGCGACGTGCTGGACGATATCGGAGAAACCGTATATGAAGTTTCAATCCACGCATCCCAGCGGGATGCGACGCGCTTGGAGCAAGACTACCTCAAGGACACCGCGGTTTCAATCCACGCATCCCAGCGGGATGCGACCTTCTAAAGCTGCCGTTCATATAGCAGCAGAAGAAGTTTCAATCCACGCATCCCAGCGGGATGCGACGGGCCTGTCAGGTCGTTCTCCGACAGCGCAGCAAGTTTCAATCCACGCATCCCAGCGGGATGCGACGATCGTCCATGGCATCTTTAAGCTCGGCTTCTCTGTTTCAATCCACGCATCCCAGCGGGATGCGACACGGTAACTGTCGAAGAAACGGAGGATGTTGCGGTTTCAATCCACGCATCCCAGCGGGATGCGACGAGGCTTGAAGCGAATAAAAATTAACCGCCGCGAAGTTTCAATCCACGCATCCCAGCGGGATGCGACTTGGCCCGCCGCCCTAGACCGGTATTCTGCGAGGTTTCAATCCACGCATCCCAGCGGGATGCGACGGAACTTTGCGACTTATTTCCTGTGCCGAGGTCCGTTTCAATCCACGCATCCCAGCGGGATGCGACGACCTGCGCCCACCTCGCCCCCCTCCTCCTCGAAGTTTCAATCCACGCATCCCAGCGGGATGCGACTCATTACGGACTACGCTGGCCGGCCCGGAATCCGGTTTCAATCCACGCATCCCAGCGGGATGCGACCTGTTTGCGGGCGAGAAATTCACCGGCGAGGGATGTTTCAATCCACGCATCCCAGCGGGATGCGACTCGGGCTGCTCCTTTCTTATACCAAAGGAGGAACGTTTCAATCCACGCATCCCAGCGGGATGCGACTATCGATTCGTTTGCGGTCGATTACGAAATTACGTTTCAATCCACGCATCCCAGCGGGATGCGACAGGCTGCGAAGCAGCTGGACCGTAGCCGCGAAGGTTTCAATCCACGCATCCCAGCGGGATGCGACTTATTCACGTTCTTTCTATCTACATTTACAAAATGGTTTCAATCCACGCATCCCAGCGGGATGCGACTGGAGATTGCGGACATGTTCGGCCCAGTGATCGAAGTTTCAATCCACGCATCCCAGCGGGATGCGACGTGCGACTACGGTACGCTTGTGCCCATCAACGACGTTTCAATCCACGCATCCCAGCGGGATGCGACACCACTCGCTACGAGATCGCGCAAGCCCTTGCTGTTTCAATCCACGCATCCCAGCGGGATGCGACGCTTGATGTCCGCCTGCTGCCGGGAGATTAAGCGGTTTCAATCCACGCATCCCAGCGGGATGCGACAGCCTGTGTACGTGGAAATGACTCCCGCGCAGAAGTTTCAATCCACGCATCCCAGCGGGATGCGACAAAAGGTTATATCCGGTCGTATTCGGACGGTTGGTTTCAATCCACGCATCCCAGCGGGATGCGACCAACAAACCTTGTCATGATGATTGATTTATCAATGTTTCAATCCACGCATCCCAGCGGGATGCGACGCTTGCATACAACGTGATCGCCCCGATGTCGACAGTTTCAATCCACGCATCCCAGCGGGATGCGACGACCATTTCGACAAGCACTTTTCAATCCATGAAAGTTTCAATCCACGCATCCCAGCGGGATGCGACTGAGGGAGTGTTGGAAAATGCACTGGACTGTTGTAGTTTCAATCCACGCATCCCAGCGGGATGCGACCCGGGCGCTGCAAATGATCCCGGCTGCCCGGAGGTTTCAATCCACGCATCCCAGCGGGATGCGACCATCTTGAAGGTGACGGAGAGCAAAAAGGAGATCAAGTTTCAATCCACGCATCCCAGCGGGATGCGACAGCGGCGCCCGGGAGCCCTTGCCCCGTAAGGGCTCCCGGGCCCGAAAGTGCGAACCTGATTTCAGTATACATTTTTTAGGATAAAAAAACGACCCCTTCCCCAAAAAATCCAGTGCTGGCGCGGGGTGCGAACCTCCCGGGGATTTCATGTGCACCTGGGGTTCGCACCACACCGACCACCAGCCCCGGGCGGCTCGCTGCCGCAGCACAACACCTGCAACGCTCGACGCAGGTGCCCGCAATCGTCAGCTTACAGACTCAACAGCTCACGAATATCTGCTTCCGACAAGCTCGACGTGCCCTGCTCCCCGGCCGTGACGACCGTGTCGACCAGATCCTTCTTGCGCTGCTGCAGCTCGTACATCTTCTCCTCGATCGTGCCCTCTGTCACGAAGCGGAACACCTGCACCACCTGCTGCTGCCCGATCCGATGGGCACGGTCGGCCGCCTGCTGCTCGACAGCCGGGTTCCACCACAGATCGTAGAGGATGACCGTATCCGCCCCGGTCAGATTCAGCCCCGTGCCGCCCGCCTTGAGCGAGATAAGGAACAGGTCGCCCTCGCCGCCCGCATTGAAACGCTCGCACAGCTCCACCCGCTCCGCCGGCTTGGTGCTGCCGTCCAGGTACAGGCACGGCCACCCCCGCTGAGCGAAGGTCTCCCGGATCAGCGCCAGCATGGAGGTGAACTGTGAGAAGATCAGCACGCGCCGGCCACTGGCCAAGCACTCCTCCAGCACCTCGAGCAACTGCTCCAGCTTGGCCGAACCGCCGGCATAATCCTCCAGGAACAAGGACGGGTGGCAGCAGATCTGGCGCAAGCGCGTCAGTCCCGCGAGAATCTTCATCCGGCTCTTCTGAAAGCCTTCGGCCGCTAACTGATCAGCCGTCTCCGACTTGAGCTGCATGAGGTAGGCCATGTACAGCTTCTTCTGCTCTTCGTGTAGCTCCGATACTTGCAACGCTTCGATCTTGTCCGGCAGCTCCGTCAGCACATCCCGCTTGAGCCGGCGCAGCAGGAACGGACGGATCTTGCGCGCCACCTGCTCCGGCTTCAATTGGCCGAAGGCAGTCCGACTGGGGAACAGACCCGGAAATACCGCGTCATAGATCGACCACAGCTCTTCCAACCGATTCTCGATTGGGGTGCCGGTCAGCGCGAAGCGATGCACCGCATCGATGGACTTGACCGCCTGTGCCGTCTGGGTCGCGTCGTTCTTGATCGCCTGGGCCTCGTCCAGGATGAGCGCATGGAACGTCCGTGCCGCGTACCACTCCTGATCGCGCCTTGCCAGCGGGTATGATGTGATGATCACGTCGCGGTCCATCGCCTGCTCTAGCACCGCGTCGCGCTCCGCCTTGCCGCCCGCCGCCACAGCAACGGCAAGCTCCGGCGCGAAGCGCTGCAATTCATTGCGCCAATTGTAGACAAGCGAGGCCGGGCATACGATCAGCATCGGCGTGCCGCTCCAGTCAGAGCGTTCCCGTTCGGAGAGCAGATAGGCGATCGATTGTAGTGTCTTGCCCAGCCCCATATCGTCCGCGAGGATACCGCCAAGGCCATAATGACTGAGCATCTTGAACCATTGGAAGCCCTGCGTCTGGTAATCCCGAAGCACCGGCGTCAGCGTCGACGGCAGCTCGAAGTCCAGATTGTCGGGATGCCGCAGATCATCCAGCAGACGACGCAGCGTCTTGCCGACCCGCACCGCCCCCTTGCTCTGCTCGTCCTGCGCCTGGAGCGAGAGCCCGCGCACAGCCGGGAGCTTGACCCCGCCGCCCTTGACTTCCTTGCGTTCCAAGCCCAATTCCTCGAACAACCGTCCCACTTCGTCGAAGTCCTCGCCCTCGAGCGAGATCAATGCGCCGCTGGAGAGCCGATAGTACTTCTTCTTCTCCATCAGCGAGCGCAACAACCGCGTCAGCTCCCGCGTATCGATGCCATCCATCTGGAAGCTGACATCCAGCCAATTGCGCTTGTTGTCCAGTTCCAGCTTCACACGCGGCGCCGGTGTACGCTGCACGCGCGTCGCCTCTACGCTGGAGGTCGCATAGACCTCCGCTACCTGCTCCAGATGCGCCAGACAGTTGTAGAGGAAGTGATACTCCGCCTCATCCCCCTCGAGCATGTAGCGCTCGCCGTTCTCCTGGAAGCCGGATTGCAGCAGCAGCGTCTTGACCTGCTCCTCCCTGACGGGGTCGCGTATGACCGTGTGTCCGGCATCTGCAGCCGGCGCAGTCTCACTCCCCGATCCTCGGGAAGCCTCCGCCGACGTCCCTTCGACCAGCCGCCCCTGCGGCGTGTAGGCGATCGCGCCATAATGAAATTGAACACGCGCCTCCAGCCGCTGACCTGTACGGTCAAGGTGAACACGAGCACGCAGCGGTTCATCAATCACCTGTACGGTCAACTGGCGATCCAGCTTTAGCTGACCCAGATGCCGGAGCGAAGGCGCGACCTTGTGCATGAAGGCCTCCGTCTTCGTGGAAGGGACGATCAGCACGCCCCGCTCGCCTTGGAGGGCGAGCGTTTTGAGCTCTGCCAGCTTGCGCACGGACGCCTTGTCCATCGCGTGAAGCGGCTCATCCAGCCCGGTTGCGAGGCCGTAGGAAGGCAGCAATTCATACGTCAGCAGCTCTTTCAGATGCACGTTATAGGCGGTCTTGTCCTTCCCCCGCTTCAGCTCGAAGGAGAGCGCCGGAGGCTGCTCTGTGACCGGGACAGCGCCTTGATCGACGCCGCGCACGACGATTTTATAGGTGATCGAGTGGTTACGCAGCAGCGGCAGCAGCGCATCCCAGCTCCGGCTCGGGAGCAGCATCGTCTTGCCGTCCTTGGGCTTGCCCGAGCCGCTATGACTGCCCCAATACCCGGCCGATTGCTGCAGCTGAGCGTAGTAATACTTTTCATCCCTCATGGCAGCGACCAGCGCATTCAGCGCATTCGTATCCGCTTCGCTGAACGTCTGATGCCGTGGATCGTATGTGTAATTCTTGGTAAAAACAATCGGTTGCCCATGATCCATTTGCTCCAGAAATTCGCGAATCTTGTGCACCACATAGAGACGGCCAGCGCCGATCTTCAATTCCACCTGAAGCAAATCCGGAACCGCTCCAATGTGTATCGTGAATTCGGCGCGCGCCACCTCCTTCTCAAGCGAAATGGCCCTGTCCGTACCCGGAGAGTAACTGTCCTCGAACAAGTCGAGCATGCGCTGCGCCAGCTGCTCCTCGAATCGTGCGGCAAGCGAAGCTGCATCCGGCAGAATTGTCCGATTACTTACTCTGGACTCCCAATCACTCAGTGCCTGCCCGAAGGTGCGCCCCGACGGAGAATTCACGACGTTAGCAGGCCCTTGCCGAGTCGCTTGTCGCATCTCCAGCAGAACAGCCGCCACATGCTTGCAGCAATAATAGTGGTTGCTGAATGCTGGACAATTACACTCCACCTCGCGCACTTCGTTATCCTCTACCCAGACCGCGACGGTATAGGTCCGACTGCCTCTTACCGCCGCTTTGAAGGCCTGCTCTCTCGCATTAAACGGCAGAAGCTTGACCCGCCCGGCCTGCTGGTACTGCCTGCCGCGCGAATAAGAGGTTGAGCCGCACATCTCTTTGATGTCTTCAATTGTAATGTTCATTAAGCCTTCACTTTCCTTGTCGTGTGAAGATGTAGTAGAGGTTAATCCGCACATTTGCGGGAACCCGACAGCCCTGCTTTTAAAATATAGCCGTATTATAACACGTTTTTTTCATTTCCGTATGGATTGAGAGAGAGAGACGCCCCAACCGGCATTCCGGCCAGTGGGATGCGACGGAGAGATCCGCGGCGACCGCTCACATGATGTCGAGTTTCAATCCACGCATCCCAGCGGGATGCGACCACGGACGGCGATCGGCGCCGGAACCAGCAGCCAGTTTCAATCCACGCATCCCAGCGGGATGCGACTCTGAAACGTGTCCTCTGTCTTTTCAGCCTCGATGTTTCAATCCACGCATCCCAGCGGGATGCGACCGCTGCCCGGCCGATCAGTCTTCGCGATGATATCGTTTCAATCCACGCATCCCAGCGGGATGCGACTTTCGAGCGTCCAGATTAAGACGGTAGCGCCCTGGTTTCAATCCACGCATCCCAGCGGGATGCGACTTGCCGGACGTGAGCGCGACTTTGTGGGCGGCCGGTTTCAATCCACGCATCCCAGCGGGATGCGACTATTCATGGAGATGCGATTGATTTTGGTAAATCAGTTTCAATCCACGCATCCCAGCGGGATGCGACGCAGATGACGTAAGGGGGAGACATACATGCAAACTGTTTCAATCCACGCATCCCAGCGGGATGCGACCCGATCGGTTCGGATTGCCCGCAAGTGCTGCTTGTTTCAATCCACGCATCCCAGCGGGATGCGACTTATTGCACGACTATGGCAGACTGCCGCAGGCAGTTTCAATCCACGCATCCCAGCGGGATGCGACAGGACCGCAAATACTACAGCAGATGCAATTATCGTTTCAATCCACGCATCCCAGCGGGATGCGACATACAAGCATTCATCGATTCGGCCCAATCAATTAGTTTCAATCCACGCATCCCAGCGGGATGCGACGCGAACGATTGCGCGGGATAGTCCGCCGATAGCCGGTTTCAATCCACGCATCCCAGCGGGATGCGACCTACGGCGTGCTACAGCACACCGAGACTATCAGCGTTTCAATCCACGCATCCCAGCGGGATGCGACGGCCGGAAACGTCGTTTCGGTGAGCAGATCGCAGTTTCAATCCACGCATCCCAGCGGGATGCGACGCCTCGGGCTGAATTCAGCTTTGGGACCGGCTCAGTTTCAATCCACGCATCCCAGCGGGATGCGACGTACACGTTTTAATCTTCCCTTTTGTTGGACGATGTTTCAATCCACGCATCCCAGCGGGATGCGACATGATACGCAATGTATATGGTAGGGAGTGGGAGTGTTTCAATCCACGCATCCCAGCGGGATGCGACGGGATACGGCTCCGCAAGGGCGTTAGAGCGATTGGTTTCAATCCACGCATCCCAGCGGGATGCGACTGTTCGACGTCAAGCCTGACTACCGTGGACACAAGTTTCAATCCACGCATCCCAGCGGGATGCGACTGAAGCTGCTGAAACTACTAAGATCATAAGAAAAGTTTCAATCCACGCATCCCAGCGGGATGCGACTCGTCCAGCAGCAACACACACCCGAAGTATGTTTGTTTCAATCCACGCATCCCAGCGGGATGCGACGAGAGTTGGGAGCGACAACCGCTTTTTCTCCTCTTGTTTCAATCCACGCATCCCAGCGGGATGCGACCCGCGCACCCGTCAATCACAATGCGCAAAAATAAAAGTTTCAATCCACGCATCCCAGCGGGATGCGACTGCGCCCGGCTTGCGTGGCCCACATCGGGCCGGGGTTTCAATCCACGCATCCCAGCGGGATGCGACAGCGGCGCCCGGGAGCCCTTACAGGGCAAGGGCTCCCGGGCTCAAAAGTGCGAACCTATTTTTAGTATACATTTTTCAGGATAAAAAAACGAGTCTGTTTTCAAAAAAGCCAGTGTTGACGCGGGGTGCGAACCTCCCAGGGATTTCATGTGCACCTGGGGTTCGCACCGGTCGTCCTTCCTGTCGTCATGATGAGCATCCCTCACCGCAGCCATGCATGAGTAACAAACATTATTGTCCGTTCGAGCAGACTTTCGCTAGTGAGCCCCCCGACTCATACTCGAGAACACTGTAGCGAATAAACAGCGCGGCCTGCTCGATCTATCATCGGCTGGATGATCGGCCACGAACAACGGAGCTATCCGCGCCAGCTATAGCTTGCTGTCTCAGGAACTTACATGCAACTCAAATCGTCACCAATCAAGCTCAGCCGCATTCCAAACCCTACATCCGTCGATTCGCGCGGTGCGGCACCGCGTCGCACGTCTCCTGATAGAAGGTCAGCATGCGTTCCTTGAGCTCCGCCAATACCGTGGATAATGCAGGGTCTTGAATGCGGTTCACCGTCTCTCCGGGATCCGAGCCCAGCTCATACAATTCGTCCTGCTCATACAGGCGACGCACGTATTTGTGCGTGTGGGTGCGACACATCACCGCCTTGGTATGCTCCGGCCCCTCCTGTAGCTGCCACTGGATACGCGGCGAATACAAGCCCGAATTGCCCGCCGAGGCGCTCTCCCGCTCCATGCACTGCTGCTCGCCGTGGCGCCGCCCTCCCTCGCAGAATACGGCGTCGCGATGGCTGTCCGTCTCGCCCGCTATCAGCGGCAGCAGCGAGCGGCCATAGTGACTATGCGCCGGCTCAATCCCGAGCAGCGCTTCCACCGTCGCGGAGAAATCGATCAACTCCACCAGCGCGTCGGACACGCGCGGCTGCACAGGCTCCGCTTTCGGCGGCTTGACGACGAAAGGCACGCGGGAGAGGCAATCCTCGAACGTGTTTTGCGTCTTTTCCACGAGCCCGTAATCCCCTGTAAAATCGCCGTGGTCGGAAAAGAAAAAAACCGCCGTCTCGTCGTACATCCCGACCTCGCGCAGGGCGTCCATCACCATCCCGAATTGCTGATCGACACGGGCGCACATGCCGTAATAGGTCGCACGAAGCTCGTTCCAGCGCGTCTGGTCCCAGCCTTGGAGCCGCTGCTTGTCATGGATGCCTTTGAGCAGACTCGGCTTGCCGCTCCAGTCGGTCGGCGCCGGGATGCGCGGCGGCAGCTTGGCGCGATCGATCATGCTGAAGTACGGCTCCTCCACGCCATAGGGCGGATGCGGATACAAGAGCGGCAAATAAATGCAGAGCGGTTGGTCGGCCGGCGCGTTGCGAATTTGTTCAATTGCGCCGAGCACATTGGCCCAGTCTCCGTCGTAATAAGCATCCTCCGTTTCTGCCTTCTCCAATTGGCCGGCATAGAACGAATAGTAGTTATCTCCTTCCGGATCGCCGCGCCAGGCGTCGCGGGCGTGCAGATTCGTCTCCGGACGCGGCGTTCGCTCGGGCTCGTACTTGACATCGCAGTAGGCCGAGTACCCATTCTCGGCGGGCACAAGATCGTTTTTGCCGCCCCACCAGACGAAGTAACCGCGCGCCTTCAGCGTCTTGAGCAGGACCGGCTCGTCCGGCTGCATCATATGATACATCGTGCGGTGTCCCCTAACGTGCGGATACCAGCCGCTCATGAACGAACAGCGGCTCGGCGTGCATACTGTATTCTGACAAAACGCGTTGCGAAACGAAACCCCGTCGGTCGCCGCCATGCGGTCCAAATTCGGCGTGATTGCGGCCGGATTGCCCAGATGCCCCATCACATCGCTGCGCCATTGATCCGGATTGAATATGACAATATGCGGTTGCTTGACCATCCCGATTCCCTCCCCAGCTTGATTCATCCTTTAACGGAGCCTGATATGCCTTCAATGAAGAAGCGTTGAAAAACAATGAACACCACGATGACCGGCAGCAAGGAGATCGCAGCGCCTGCGGCCATGCCGGACCAATCGACCGTATGCTCGCCCACAAAAGCGTACATCCCTACCGCGAGCGTGCGGATTTCTGGCTTGTTGATACTGAAAATCAACGGCACAAAAAACGAATTCCAGGTCCAAATGAATTGCATGATGGCCGTAGTGGCTACAATTGGCTTGGCCAGCGGCAGCATGACCTGGACAAAGGTTCGAAAAAATCCGCATCCGTCGATTTCCGACGCTTCCTCCAGTTCCTTTGGCAAGTTAAAAAAATAGGTCATGAACAGCAAAATGAAAAGAACATGCGCCCCGGACGATTCGGCCAAAATAATGCCCGGCAGCGTATTTAACAGGCCGAGGCTTTTGATAATTTGATAAATCGGAATGATCGTGTAGCCCTTCGGAATAAACATCGTGGCCGTAATCGCCGCGACAAACCAATTGCGCCCCGGGAACCGCACCCTGCCGAGCGCGTAGCCGGTTAAGGCGCACATCGCGATGACGATGACGACGGTCGTGCATGTAATAATTATGGAATTGCTGAAATAGACCGAGAATTGGCCGACATTCCAAGCGCGTCCGTAATTCTCCCATCTCGGAACTTCCGGCAGCAGCTTGAAGCCTGCATTCATATATTCGGTATTGGTCTTGAGCGAGGAGAAAATCATCCACACGAACGGATAAATCCAGATGATCGCCAGTCCAATGAGCAGCGTGTGCATCGCGCCGCCGAGCCACCGCCTTCTCTTCGTCGGCATGCTTATATTCCTCCCTTGGCACTCGCGGCTTCGCGGGCGCTCTGACCGTCCCTGGACAGCTTCACCAAGCCGCCGAGCGCTGCTGTGAGCAAGAAGATCGTCAAGCCGAACACGATGCCCGCCGCCGACGCATAGCCAATCTGGGGAAACCCGCTCGCGCTGAAGGCGTAGTTGTAAATATACAAATCGACGGTCTCCGTCGCGAAGTACGGCCCTCCGTTCGTCAGCGTCTTGACGAGATCAAAAACATGCATGCTGTTGACGACCGTCAGCAGCAAAATCACGGTGCCGACAGGCAGCAGCAACGGTAGTGTAATGCTACGCAGCGTCTGCCAGTAACCCGCCCCGTCCACAGTCGCTGCCTCATATATGTCGCCGGGCAAAGACTGCAGGCCGGCCAGCCAGTAGACCATCATCATGCCGAAAAATTTCCACGAACCAACCAGGATGAGCACCAGCATCGCCGTCCCGGCCTGGCCCAGCCATGGCACCGGCTCCTTCAAGATCCCGAGCGAGAGCAACGTTTCGTTAAACAACGCGTTTTCGTTGCCGAAAATGAATTTCATAATAATGCCGACGATAGAGGTCGTTGTGACGACCGGTAAAAAATAAAGCGTGCGGTACACAACCTTGCCTCTAAAAAAGGCCTGATTTAAAATAAGCGCCATCAAGAGCGTCGTCGGCATCAAGATGACCGTCTTGGAAAAAATGAAGACAAGGCTGTTGCGAAAGGCGTTCCAAAACTGATCGTCCTGCATCAGCCGCGCCAAATTCTCCAATCCGACAAAGTTGGAAAGCGGGCCGAACCCGCTCCAATCAAAGAACGCATACACGTAGCTCATGATAATCGGGTATATGGTAAACACCAGAAAAAACAATAGCTGCGGAAAAATAAACGCATACGCCCACGCAAAACGGATCCGATTGCGACGGCCGGACAACGATTGGGCGGCGCCGTCTCGCCGCCTGGCTGCGGTTGTAGCTGCGCGCATCTTATCCAGCTCCTTTAGTCGTCGAGCTCATCGTATTGGTCTTGCGTGTACGGTTCGAACGGCACCCAGTTCGGGAACGTATAATCGTCCAGGCTGACACTTGTCCCGCCGGCCGCCACCTTGGCGATGGACGCTTCAAGCGCTGCGTTGTAGTCCGCTGCGAGCTGGCCCAGCGCAGTTTCCACATTCGGAATTTGACCGGCCAGGTAACCCTCGAGAATCTTTCCGTAATTCTCCTTCGGCTTTTTGCCGTTCAGCTCCGTGTGTACCTGAATGGTCGCCAGGTTGCGGCTATACTGATGCGGACTGAGAATGAAGGTCTCGTCTTGAATGGTCTGTGCTTGCTTGAACTGGGCATTGTCCGAAGGCAGCGCCTCGTTCTGCGCAATGATCGGCGAGCCTTCGATGCCCTCCTCCATTTGCAAGGCATAGATGCGATCCATATAGAAGGAGAGGAACAGCTTGACTTCTTCATAATGCTTTGTCTGTTTGCTGACATGCACCGCGGCCTTGGTCTCGCCTTGGAAGGCGTAGTATTGCGGCTTGCCGTCCTTCGTCGGCAAGGGCGCAACGCCAAAGCGATCGAACTGGTTGTTTTTTTGCAGCTCCGAGGTTAGGAAGGTGCCGTCGATGACAAAAGCCGCCTGGCCGCCCGCGAACAATGCGGAAGCTTCCCTGTAGTCGATGACGAGACTGTTGGGATGCAGCAGTTTTTCTTCCTGCAGTTGCTTGATGAACTCCATCGTCTGCACAATCCCTGCCGAATCCTGCTCGTAGGTGCCGGTTTGATAATTGAATCCGGAGTAAGCGGTGTCATTTGGCAATACATCGGGATTGATCGCCGAGCCCATCTGACCGATCAGACCGTTCATTAACCAGTCCGTCTTGATGCCGAGGATGAGCGGATAGACTCCCTCCGTCGCACGTCTGATCTTGCCTCCGACCTCCTCCAGCTCAGACCAGGAGGCGGGGACATCCGCTTCTGTCAAGCCAGCCTGCTCCAGCACGTCCAAATTATAAAACATGACATTCGCGAAGCGCCGTGGCGTAAAATGCGGCAAGGCGTATACGTTCCCATCCATTGTCGTAAAGCCCTCTGTCCACGTGCCTTCGTAGAAGGCCGCTTTCTTTTCCGGAGGAAAGAGATCATTCAGATCGCGAATCAAGCCAAGTTGAACGAGCTGGTCCGTCGGAATGGAGGCGTGATTGGAGAAAATGTCCGGCAGATCGTTGCTGGCTACCGCCGCCTGAAGCTGAGCCGAATATTGACTGGAGGCGATGCTTGGAAAAGAAATGTGAATATTCGGGTGCAAGTCCTCGAACTCTTGAATGGCTTGCTCGAAAACAGGCTGCGATTCGGGCCAGCGACTCCAGAACGTCAACGTGACCTCCTCTTGCCCGCTTGACGGATCTCCGACATTGTCGGCTCCGCGCTGCGGCGCTTCGTTCTCGCCACTGCAAGCGGACAAAAGCGTGCCAAACGCCACTACCATTCCCAGCCATCCTGTTTTTTTCATCCTGTTCACACTCCCCTTATCTTCGTAATCGGTCGCGACACCTCCAGTATACGCAAGGCCGATTTTTGCAAACAGGTGAATAATTTAGTGCCAGGTGCGAACTTTTTAACCTTTCTCCCGGTGCAGGTGCGTCTTGCGATACGCCGCGGGACTCGTGCCGTGCATCGTTTTGAACAACTGGCTGAAATACCGATAATCGGCATAGCCGACTTCCTCCGCAATTTGGCCGGCCTTCCTATCTCCCTCCTTCAACAAGCGCGCCGCCAGATTCATCTTGTAGCGCACGACATAACGTACGAAGTTCTCCCCGGTCTCTTGCTTGAACATTCGACTAAGCGTCACCGGATGTACGCTCAGCGAAGCCGCAACTGCTTCGAGGCTGATTTCGGAGCCCTTGGCCTGCTGCAGCGCCCGCTTCGCGCGATCGACGAGCTCATTGGGAGAAGGATTCGCGTCCAAGTCAGCCAGCGCGCTTGCGCCGCCCACAACGAATCGATCGATACTGCGGCGCAGCACTGCCCAACTGGTGTGGCCCATCGTCCAAGCCGTCCAATAGGCAAGCCGGTCTTCCTCAACAATCGTCACATCATGTCCAATCGTCAAATGCTCATCCAGCGCCGCCATCAAAAACGCACAGGCCTTGCGAAGGCGGCTCAGTTCGAATCCGCCAACCAGGTCCAGGAAAGCATGCAGCTCAAGTGTCAATCGTTCAATATTCAGCGCTTTCATCTCCAGCAAGATACGATGACGCAAAGCCGCGGCTTGACTCGGATCGTCCCCATTTTTGTGTCGACATGCGCTAGTGTCCCGAAAAAAGCTTTCGCTCTCCCAATGCGCCACTTGCTTCGCCAGGACAGCGGCGAACTGCTCGGCATGCGTATAAGATCCCGTCTCGCTCCAATTGCAGCGCTTCACCACGCCATAGAGACCGGGCTTGATTTGTAGGATGGCAACCGTATCCTCCTCGCCCCCCCTGATCGCCGCGGCATCCGCTCCTAGCCGAATGTGCTTGGGGATTCCCGCGTCGAACCATTCAGTCGGCCTGTCGATCGTCAGCGCATCCAAGTAATATTGATGCTGAAGTTCCGCATTCAATCGCCGCAGGTCGCCGGCCACTCTCTCTTGCCACTTGCGGTTGACCGTCTCCACCAGCTTGCTCAGCTCTTCTTTAGCCGCCGGCTTTAGCAAGTAGCCGTCCGCTCCGAGCTGAATGGCTTTGCGAGCATATTCGAATTCGGAATAGCCGGTCAGTAAATAAACGCTTGCGTTCGGCAACTCCGATTTGACATGGCGCAGCAATTCCAGCCCATCGAGCCCCGGCATCATAATATCGGCAATAATGAGCTCCGGACGAACGACGCGAACTTGCTCCAATGCCACCTGACCATAACCCGCATCAAACACGTCCATCGATTTCCCCAAGCTGTTCAGCTTAAAGATAACCCCCGTACGAACCGCTCGTTCGTCATCAATGACGCAGATTTTCATGGCAATCGCTCCTCGTGCTGGACTTTATAAAGGCGAAACGGCGAGGATGTCTGGTTGCGGCCGCCAATTCTTTCCGCGCGCAGCTCCCAGCCCGCGGGGACCGGCGGCATGACGGCGGCCAGACAGCTCAAATAAGAAATCGCTTTCATTTTTGCGAGATGAACGCTATCCTTAGTTAACCACATTTACAACCAAAGTAAAGGCAATTCCTTGCTACTGGAAATTTCTGTCGAGGACGGTGCTGCTGGATATGCGCTATTTTTCCCTTCGAAGCAAGCTGTTTGTGCTACTGATCGTACTTTCGCTCGTACCTGCAATCGCCGTCAGCGCGATGTCTCAATATTTATTCGTGCACTCGAGCACCCGTTACTCAGCCACGCTCTCCTCTCAACTAGTCGAGTACGTAACCGGGGAAATCGACAATTATTTAAGCGGGATCAACGAGACGCTTTTACCGGTCTATATCAATTCCGAGTTTCAGAAATTTTTATCCGTACCGGCCGACAATGTTCCGTTGATCTCAAAATACTCGCTCAGCTTCCGGCCGCTTCTTCAGTTGCTGATTCAATCGAAATCGGAGATCCTCAGCGTGCTTTACCTGGACCCCTTGGGCAAGGTTTATTCAGAATCGCAAAAGCTGCACATTCAATATGAATATCCGTTTCGAGAAGATCCGCTTTTCCAGCAAGTGTTTGCGTCAAAAAAAGAAGCCTTGCTTGGGCCGCATCCGATGCGCTACGCGCTCTACCCGGCCTCCGAGCGGCAAGTCATCACATTTGTGAAACCTGTCATCGACCTATCCAAGCAGGCCATCGGAGGATGGCTGTTGGTCGAGATTGACGCGTCATGGCTAGAACGACTGTTGCAGCACACCCAGTTGGGGGAAGGGGGGCGAATGTTCTTGATCGACCGAAGCTCGGGAGCCAGCTTCCCTTCAGGCTCGTTCGATCCGCTTAACGATCAAATCTATGCCCATTTGAACGCAAGGCCGAATTTGAATACATGGACGGTTGAGCCATTTGTCCTTCACCAGAATGGAGCACGGTATCAGGTCATGCATCATCCGATTGCCATCGGGGACTGGTCGCTCGTTGGCGTATCCAATATGAACGAAGTGAACCGAGCGATTAAGCAGACGAGGAGCTGGACCATCTTCGTGGCGGCAGTGAGCCTTCTGATCGCCATGCTGATCGCTTATCCGATCATGCGTATTGTCCTTAGCCCGCTATACCGGCTCAAGCACGGCATGCAAATGCTCGGGAAAGGCCGCTCGATCCCGATTGCGCATACGACCCGGGATGAATTCGGGTTCCTGATTCGCACCTATAATGCGATGTTGGACAATTTGGAGCAATTGAAGCAGGAGGTGCTTCAGTCCCAGCTAAGAGAAAGAGAAAAAGAGCTGCTCCAATTGCAAGCCCAAATCAATCCTCATTTTTTGTTCAACACCTTGGAAACCATCGACTCGTATTCACTTCATAATGACGGCAACGCGGTTAGCGACATGCTGCAGACCCTCTCGAGACTGATGCGATACAATGTCCGGCAAGACGACGGATATGCGCCGCTGACAGACGAGCTGGTATACATTCGCGATTTTTTACGCATTCACGATTACCGGTACGGGGAACGGGTGGAGGTGGATATCGACATTTCCGACGAGCTGCTGCGCCTCAATATGATGAAGCTTAGCCTTCAACCGTTTGTGGAGAATGCGTTAAAGCATGGCTGGAGCCCGAATGAGAGGAACAAGACGTTTCGGCTTCGCATTGCCGGGAGAATCGAGGAGCATGATGTCGTATTTGTCATTGAAGACAACGGACTCGGGATGCCCCCCGAGACTCTCAGCCGACTCAACAAAATGACAGCAGGCGAAGATGTCGCAGCCGACCCCTTTTTTCGCCGACACACGGGCATGATGAATGTCCATCGCCGATACAAGCTCACTTACGGCAGGAAGTTTACTATGAGCATTCGTAATCAATCGACCACGGGGGACGGGACCGTTGTCCTGTTGCGCTGGCCGCGCGACATAACGGGCGGGACCTAACGGTTCGCTCCGCGCGAGGCGCTTCACGTCAGGCACCCGCGCAGGTGGGGCTGGCCGCCCCACCTGCTCAAGTGGTCCATGATCAAATCAGTCTCGCTGCTTCCAGCATCCTCATGATTATCGTCGCTGCTTCTGCACGGGTCAAATTGGATTTCGCATGCAACTGGCCATGGCTGCCCACAACGACTTCGGCTTGAACACAAGCCGCTGCAGCCAGTTTCGCCCAGTTGCTAACATCCGTTCCATCCTGAAATGCCGCAAGAATCTGGTTGGCTTGACCGTCAGATACGGTCGTCTCCATGCCAGCGAGCTTCATCGCGTTGGCTATCATGACCATCGCTTCTTCACGTGGTACTGCTGCATTCGGTTTGAACGTGTGGTCCGCGAAGCCTTGGATCAGACCGTATTCCCGCCCAATCTGGACCTCATCATAATACCACGCCGTACTGTACACATCCGTAAATGCCGGAATGTCGGGATGCCCGTTCAATCCGAGCCCCCGATTCAACATAGAGACGAACTCCGCACGCGTTACGCGGCCGTCCGGATCGAACGTCGCAGCGTCTTTGCCGCTGACGATCAGACGCGATGCCATGTCATCTACAATGGACTTCGACCAATGCTGTGCCTCGTCCGCAAAGGATGCGGTATGATACACAACCGTATACGTGCTATTCGTCAGACTTTGGATCGCGGCGTAATACCGGCCATCCTTCTCCGTCACCTTCGTAGGTACATGGCGGAACGTCCCGTCCGACATCCATACGACGCCGGTCGTGATTTTACTCGCATCTATTCCCTCCGGCATGGTAAAGGTACGGGTGATGTAAGTGTCAAATCGCGAGATTTCCGCAGTATTCTTCCCGGCGTCGCTCGCCGTTATGGTGAACGTTACCGGTGGAACCAACGTGGTAAGATGCGCTTTGGCCGCCTGATCGGCTCCCTTCTGGCTTTGCTCCTCCGTCCAACTATCCACATTCACCCGCAGGTTCAAATGACTCAGATCGTCAAGACTCAGCTTGCGCATGGCCCCCTCCAAGTCTAATTGCCGAATCGGGAGCGTGTAGGTTACATTGTCGGTCTGAATATTCAATACTGCGTCAAGCGCGTTCATCTTGCTGACGACATCACCATCCACAAGCGCAATAATCTGGCCGAAAGCCTGGCTGATTGGAAGGGTAATCATCGTGTGCTCGCCTTCCTTGTCGAGCTCGGCGTTCAGCTTCTCGGCATCCAAGGAAATCGTCAACCGGCTTTGACCATTCGGCGCGAGATCTTCATTGTGCCTGCCGATGTCATCCTGCTCCACTCCGTTGACTACCACCGGGAACGAATCATTTGAAGGCACATATGAGCCGTCGAACGTGGAACCTGCTGATCTGCGCCATATATCCACATGATACGACGTCGTCGTCCCGTCTTCTGCCGTGACGACAATGTCAACCGGGTTGCTGCCGCGATGCAATGAAATCAAGGCCGACTGCGAGCCTGCGACTCCTCCTCCGCCATGAACACTTACATTCGCATTCGTATCGGCGGCTGTCGCCGTTACCGTAAGTTCGGATACCGATGAAGCCACCGTTGCATGGTAGGACGTCGTACCTGAGTCGAAGAGCGGACTCAGCGTTCCTGACGAAAGAGTCAAATGACTGAGGTCGGCATCACTGCTCAGCGGCTCTACGTTCACCTCCACTGAATGGCTCTGTCCGCCGTATATCGCCGTCAATACGGTCGATCCCGCCTGGTCGCCGTGCAGCATGCCTGTCGAAAGGACCCTGGCAATGCCGGTCGGATCAAACGTATACGCGCTCCCGCCGGTGACATCCGCCGAGCTGCCGTCCGAATACGTCAAGTTGACCGATAACGGAAGCGATTGATTCACCTTCAAGGTATACTCCGCAGCATCAAAGCTTAATCCCACCGGCTTGGCAATCACATGCACTGTTCGCATCTTCTCTACTGCTGCATTGCCCGCCCAATCCGTCGCCTGATAATACAAGGTGTAGGTGCCTGGCTTCGCAGTGTCCACAGCTCCGGTTACCGTCGCATGCAATCCCGTTGATTCATTATCCGTTACCGTCGCCCCCGGATCCGTGAATGTCTCATTCATATAAACCGACATCTCTGGACTTCCGTTCAATGCGATCACCGGCGCGGTCAGATCGATCTTGATGGTGGCTTGTGCAATGGCACTCAGATTGTGGGCTGCATCCGTCTGTCTGGCTTCAAAAAGATACTGGCCTTCGGTTACCGAGACCACAGGTGCTGTATACGCCAGCCAGCCTCCGGAAGCGCCGACACGGTACTCCATCGCGCTGCCTGCTTCGCCATATACACTGACCGTCACGGCTGTATTCGTCCAATCGCTCGGGTCCAGCTTAATGATCGGCGCATTCGGTGCGACGTTATCGAGAACATGAATAGACACTGTCGCCGTATTGGAGTCCGACTGACCGTCGCTCGCCTTGTACGTGAAGCTGTCGCTTCCATGGTAGCCCGCCTCCGGCGTATACGTGAACGAACCGTCGCTGTTCAGCGTCAACGTGCCGTGCGACGGATCGCTGACCTTCGTCGCCGTCAAGGGGTCCCCGTCCGCATCCGTGTCGTTCGCAAGCACGCCGCTGCCCGCATTCACCGTCAGCACCGTATCTTCGTTCGTGCTGTAGGGGCCGTCGTCCAGGGCAACGGGAGCCGCATGGGTCTGCACATCCAGCTTCGTTGGTGTAGATTGCAAATTAAGCGCGCCATCTTCCGCGACGACATATACATCGTAGCTTGTGTGTTCCGACAGGGCGCTAATGGGTATCGTGGTGTCGGTACCCGCACTGATAACCGACAGGCTTCCGCTACCTACCGCCGCCGCATCCGACGCATTATGTCCCGCCCTCACTTGCGCCGCGCTCGGAGCTGCTGCTCCGTCTGCCAGCAACACATAATAAACGATTCCCGGCTCGCTTAACTCTACGTGCAGCGTCAAGCTGCTGGTAGTCACATCGTCAACGCTCGGCGTACTGGTGTTGAAGACCGGCGCCACATCATCCACTACCGTGATCTCGAACGCTTTTTCATACGTATTGCCCGTGCTGTCTGTCGTACGGATTCTAACGCTGTATGTTCCTGCGCTCATCGACGACGGCGACTTGGCCTCCAACGTAGTACCCGATAACTCAAAGAGATCGTTGTCCGTATCGCCCGTCCCACTTACCAACGTATATGTAAAGGTGTCTCCTGTGTCCGCATCCGTCGTTGTCAGCGTCCCTACCGCCGCATGATCGGTTGCACTCTGATTCACGCTTGTTTGGCTCAAGACAAGGTCAGTGGGCGGGCTGGAACTGGCATTAGCCAAAGTAAAGCTATAAAACGTGACATCCCAAATGGCTTGACCAGCGACGAAGCCATTATTAGCTACTTCAATCTCAAAACCATAAATACCAGTCATCGTCGATAGCTGCGGTGCTGTGGTTGTGTTAATTTCGGCATCGGCATTGCCATCATTCAAGGTCGTATACGAAACGGATTTCCCTGGCTCTCTAGCCCCGGTTTCATCCAGTCCATATAAGGTAATATCAAAGATTTGAATCGATGTAAATGTGTTAAAGTTCAAACTCGTAAGATTAAACGTCCCTCCGACAAAATCCTCGCCCGTCATAATTTTGAAGCTCTGAGGGCCTATGCTACCGCTGTTCATATAAATGCCATTCGGGTATTGACTCATAGATCCGTGTGTAATGTCAGTTACAACAAATCCATTGGAATTGTCACTCAACCAGGAGCCGCCCAAATTTTGTGTGCCGTCAGGCACAGCGGCAGCGACGTTCATAGGCATAACCGACATCACAACGGCAACAATCAGAAATAAATTGAAAAAGAGAACAGTCTTAAATCTTCTCACCCCAAACTTCTCCCCTTTAGTCAGACATCGCTTCAGATTAACGTATGTAATAGTAAATTACTATATTAAGGAAATAATAAAATCAAGATAAAGATAAGGCTACCTAATTACTATGCGCTCAGCGCTGTTCCCGCTTCAATCCGCGCATCCGCGAGGGATGCGACGGATCGTGACGAGTGGCCGATGGCCATGTGCGCCGTTTCAATCCACGCATCCGCGAGGGATGCGACTGATCCACAAGATCCGGCGACATGAAACGAAGGTGTTTCAATCCACGCATCCGCGAGGGATGCGACCAATGCCGCCGCTGTGATTGTCTGGATCTCCAGGTTTCAATCCACGCATCCGCGAGGGATGCGACCTGGCGCTCCGGGCGGCCGAGGACGTCGCCCGGATGTTTCAATCCACGCATCCGCGAGGGATGCGACAACCTATTTCCCAACGTCGCCCACGTGAGCGACGTGTTTCAATCCACGCATCCGCGAGGGATGCGACGGCGAGCGCGTCGGCCGTCTTCGCAGACCCGTCCTGTTTCAATCCACGCATCCGCGAGGGATGCGACTAATAGTCGCGCTATTTTTGAAGAACTTTTAATGTTTCAATCCACGCATCCGCGAGGGATGCGACCAGTTTGTGGAGCATACATTAAAACTACTTCAAGTTTCAATCCACGCATCCGCGAGGGATGCGACTAGTCCGGTACGATGTCACGGATTATCACGAGTGTTTCAATCCACGCATCCGCGAGGGATGCGACTAAGTGCGGCTGCAGCTGGTCGATTCGTTTACTAGTTTCAATCCACGCATCCGCGAGGGATGCGACTTACATATTCAAAAATACTGTATATTTATTCATGTTTCAATCCACGCATCCGCGAGGGATGCGACCAAACGGAGGCAAACAAGCGATCGGTCATATCTGTTTCAATCCACGCATCCGCGAGGGATGCGACCTACGTCATCAAGTTGTCGCAGAATAAATTTGTAGTTTCAATCCACGCATCCGCGAGGGATGCGACGACTGCAGGGTGACGAATTCCGGAGCATCATGGAGTTTCAATCCACGCATCCGCGAGGGATGCGACTTGTAAAGATTTTTATTCCAGCTTACACCATTAAGTTTCAATCCACGCATCCGCGAGGGATGCGACAAGAAGATTCCAATTATACATGGGATCAATATATGTTTCAATCCACGCATCCGCGAGGGATGCGACACGGCCGGCGCGTTATACTTCGAGGTTCCGGCCAGTTTCAATCCACGCATCCGCGAGGGATGCGACACCGAGCGTCTGACGAAAACCGTGAACGAGTGGATGTTTCAATCCACGCATCCGCGAGGGATGCGACCTGCACAAGCGCGCATAACATGCGCCAAAAAATCGTTTCAATCCACGCATCCGCGAGGGATGCGACCGGCGTGTCCATTCGTCCAGACGACTTTATGCAGGTTTCAATCCACGCATCCGTGAGGGATGCGACATTTGCAGGAACGGAAGGTGCTTTGCACCAAATGGTTTTAATCCACGCATCCGCGAGGGATGCGACGAGATGGTTTCGGACGTCTCGTAATGCGCCACCAGTTTCAATCCACGCATCCGCGAGGGATGCGACTCGCAACGCTGCTTAATGCCGTCGTCGCCGCTCTGTTTCAATCCACGCATCCGCGAGGGATGCGACGCGCCATTGCGGGCGCGGCAATCGGGGGACGGAAGTTTCAATCCACGCATCCGCGAGGGATGCGACTATTCGTCGTGCCCCCAACAGGTGGAGTAGTCGCGTTTCAATCCACGCATCCGCGAGGGATGCGACCTGCCGGCGCAACGGGCTGAACATCGATCGCCAGTTTCAATCCACGCATCCGCGAGGGATGCGACATGGGATATATGGGACATGCAGGACGAGTACAACGGGTTTCAATCCACGCATCCGCGAGGGATGCGACAGCGGCGCCCGCGAGCCCATATGGGGCAAGGGATTCCGGGGTCAAAAGTGCGAACCTGTTTTTAGTATACATTTTTGGGGCTAAAAAAACGAGTCCATTCGCAAAAAAGCCAGTCCCGGCGCGGGGTGCGAACCTCCCAGGGATTTCATGTGCACCTGGGGTTCGCACCAGTCGCCCTTTCTTTCGTCACGATAAGCCTCTTTGCAGTATCCTTGTGTAATGGACATCTTTGTCTATGCTTGACCCAGAACGATTCCAGTAAATGAATGATTGAAATAGGGGTACCCAACTCCAGATGAAACCCCTATGATGGAAGGACTATGAGATAAGGCAGGGATCGGACCACATGTATACCTCACATCCTTCTATGGCAACACCAGATTATTCCTTTTTCCAACGCATCCCGCTCGCCTCGGGACATTTGGTCAAGCGGTTTATCCGAACGATGAACACCCTGGCTCGTCAACCGGGGATGCTCATTTCTGCGGCCAGTCAAGATGCGGCGGAAGCCAAAGCCATCTATCGGCTGCTTAAAAATTCCCAACTGACCGAGGAAGTCGTGCTGCAGACGTACCGGCAGGAGACGTTGCGCCAAATGAAAGCCACCGGCGAGTCTGTCTTTCTGTGTGTGCAAGACACGACCGAGATCGACTACGGCGCTCGCGCCAAGACGACGGGGCTCGGCGAGTTCCGCTCCTCCAAATCAAAGGGGCTGCTGGCGCATTCGGCCTTGGTGCTAACGCCATCGGGCCTCCCGCTAGGCGTGCTGCATCAGAAGATCTGGGCGCGCGATCCCGCCTTGAAAGGCGAGCGCCAGGTGAGCCGTCCGTATGAAGAAAAAGAGAGCTACAAATGGACGGAGTCGGCGAAAGCCAGCATGCACGATCTGCCTGCGTCGACCCGTCTGATCCAGATCGGCGACCGGGAAGCCGACTTCTTCGAATTCCTCCATACGCTGGAAGAAGACGGGCAATCCTACGTGGTGCGCAGCGTGCAAAATCGCATCACGGAAACGGACGGCGAGCGGATGTGGGATCACGTGCGTGCGCAAGAAGAATCCGCGCGCATCGTCGTCTCCCTCCCACGGGATACCCACCGCGAAAAGCCAGCCCGCGAGACGACGCTGGCCATTCGCTATGTGTCCGATACGGCCCAAGTGCCCGGTCACTTGAAACGCAAGAAGGCCGGTTACATGCCCTTAACGTGTAGCCTTATTCATGTGGTCGAGGTCACGCCGCTACCGGACCAGGAGCCGATTGAATGGTTTCTGGTGACGAATCTGCCGTTGGCGGACGGAGCAGCGGCCTGTGAGAAAGTGGGCTGGTACGTCAGACGGTGGCAGATCGAACGGTTCCATTACATCTTAAAAAGTCGGTGCGGGGTGGAGAAGCTGCAGCAGCGCGATGCGAACGCCTTGCGCAAGCTCATCCTGATGTATTCGATCATCGCCGTGGACCTGCAACGCTTGACCTACCTCGCTCGTCTAGACCCGGATGCGCCGTGCACGCAAGCGATGAGCGAAGAGGAGTGGCACGTCCTCTATCGCATCGTGCATCAAACCAAACAACTCCCGGCCCAGCCCCTACCTTGCGCGAGGTGGTCAGGGCCATAGCCAAGCTCGGCGGGTTTTTAGGTCGGAAGAGCGACGGCGAACCCGGCGTGAAAGTGATCTGGCGTGGCCTCCAAATGTATCGCAGCGTCTTTGACACGTACCAATTCCTGATGTGAAATTTTGGGAGCATAGTGGGTCAAGCATAGAACATCTTTGTCCGTTGGCCAGACTGGTGCAACGACTCGCGGTGGCACACAGTGGCAGGCGGCGATGCGCCCGGGTCGGCGATACTCAACCGGCACACAGCATTCGGTGATAGGCACGGGTGCATGATGGCTCGTGCCGATACACAACCATTTCACCGCTTTCCCGACCAAACGAGCGCACCTGCCTCGCTCATCGGCCGTGTAACCCATCGTCATGCCTGCCTCGCTCACCGTCGTGACCAGCTCCATCGCCCGCATCACTTAGCAGCCAGGCCCGCCCTTCACATCGCCCTGCCTGTCATTCACTCCCCGGCCGCAAAAATCACCCGGTCCAGGTTGCCCAGGTACATCTGGCCGGAGATGGTGGAGCCGGTGAAGACGAGGCACAGCGTCTCGGTGCCGCTGAGCGGCACATCCAGTGCCGCTCTGGCCGTGAGATATGTGCCCCAGCCAGTGCCGGTCTGCGGCAGGGCGACGCTGCCGAGCAGCTCGCCCTCCTCGTCACCGCGCCGGATCTCCAACAGGACATCGTTCGGCGCCTTCTGCGACGGTGCATCGTACTCAACCGTCACCTCGGTCAACGACTCCGGTCCCAGGTCGACGTCGTCGAAGCGCAGCCACATGCCGTCGTAGGTGTTGGCGACGACCGTGCCGCCGTGATTGCTCTCGGTCTTGAGCGGATTGCCGTTGAAGGCATTCATGCCGCCCGACCAGGCGCTGCGGTCCTCCAGCTCGATCGTCACCGCCGTCGGCTCGACAGGTGGGTCGACGGACGGATCGACAGGTGAGTCCGTCGGCCCTTCTCAGCCGCCCGTGTCGGTCAGCGCGAAGGCGGCGCGGTCGAAGTTGCCGATGTAGCGGTACGTCCCGTCCGTCGTGCCGGTCAGGAACAGGTACAGGTCCTGCGTGCCGGTCACGGTGCGCGTCAGCTCCGCCGTAGCGGTGGCATAGGTGCCCCAGCCTCCGCCCGTTGGCGGCGTCTGCACGGTGCCGACCAGTTCGCCGGTCGGCGCGCCGAGCCGAATCTGCACGGCCGCATCGGCAGCGGTGTTACCGGCATTGCCCGCGTAGAGGATCTCCACCTCATTGACGCCCGCTGCGCCGAACTGCATGCCCTTGTAAGCCAGCCAGGCGCCGTCGAACGTGTTGGCCACCTGATCGCCGCTCTGACCGCCTTCGGTCTTGAGCGGACCGTTGTTGGCCGGATTGACGTCGGTCGACCATTCGTCATAGCGCTCCAGCTCCAGCGCCGCGTAATCGCTGCGCAACGTCTGCGGCCACAGCTCCACACGGTCGAAGTTGCCCAGGTACGGATGTCCCCCGTCCGTCGTGCCGCGCAGCACGATATACAGGTCCTGCACGCCGCTCACGCTCGCATCGAGGTAGCCGCGCACCGTCTCGTACGTGCCCCAGCCGTCGCCGGTCTGCGGCAGCGCGAGCGTGCCCGCCAGCTCGCCGTCCGGCGAACCCAGCCGCAGCTCCAGCCGCACATCGGCAGGCGCGCGGGAGGTCGGGGCGTCGTAGGTGACGTCGATGCCGCTCATGCCGGCCTCGCCCAGGTCGATATCGCCGAAGTGCAGCCAGGCGCCGTCGAACGTGTTGGCGACGACCGTGCCGCCGTTGCCGCCCTCGGTCTTGAGCGGATTGCCGTTGCCGGGGTGATTGTCCTCCAGCCAGGCGTCGCGCTCCTCGAGCTGCAGCGTCAGTGCGGTCGGCTCCGGCTCCGGCGCGGGACCCGGATCCACCGGCGGGCCGACCTCCGGATTGGCCTCCGGCTCCGGCGCGGGCTCCGGCTTGGGCGCGGGCATCGGCTTGTCGCCGGGCTCCGGTGCAGGCTGCTCGCCTCCGCCCCCGTCCGGCCGCGGCGCCGGC